>NZ_JBVISJ010000001.1:0-1064939 GCF_055575575.1 Streptomyces sp. NPDC034049 | reverse complement strand
ATATCTGGCGTTGATTTTTGGCACGCTGTTGAGTTCTCAAGGAACGGACGCTTCCTTTGTACTCACCCAAGCTACTCTCGGGCTTTCCTCCGGGCAGTTTCCCTTCGGTCTTGCGTTTCCGACTCTATCAGATCCTTTTCCGATCCGATTCCCTGTCGGCGGGATTTGCCTTTCGGCTGTCTTTTGGCCTCGCGGTTTCCCTTGCGGCCTTTCGACATTCACTACGTTAGCCGATTCCCTCGGCAACTCATAATTGAGTGGTGCGGGCTGGAATCAGGGCATGCCTGAATCGCCCCCGCTGAGGGGATGTCGTAGGTAGTGGGTTGGCCGCTCTCGGCTGCTGGCTGATCGCCGTAACCGGTTCAAGCGGCTCGGGCTACGTTACGGATCGCCCAGGGGCGAGTCAAGTTGAGCGCCGACGGGGGACGTGGGCCCGATAAGGGCTGACCGTCGGGTCGTTGGCGATCCAGAAACGCCAGGGGTGGACGCCGCCGTCTCCGGCGACCCCCGTACGGGGACCGTTGAGCACCTGGTCAGGGCTGACGGGGGTGCCGGTCAGGACGGTCAGGGGCGAGGCCTCTGACGCGCAGGCGTCCGTGCCGTCCAGGGCTCGGTCCACGTCCAGGGCCGTGGCCAGGCGGGCCGGCCCTTTGGCCAGTTCTTTGTCGTTTCGGGCCGAGATTCGACGTTTGCGGGCGAGGTCGACACCCTCCGTGATCTCGCCGGCGCGCAGCAGGACCGCGCTCGCCCGGCCCTCCGGGCCGCACACGAGGTTCATGCAGTGCCACATGCCATAGGTGAAGTAGACGTACACGTGTCCGGGTGGACCGAACATCACGTCGTTGCGGGCGGTGCGACCCCGATAGGCGTGCGAGCCGGGGTCGTTTGCGCCGTCGTACGCCTCGACCTCCGTCAGGCGCAGTGCGATCGGCCCGTCCGGGGTGGTGCGGACGAGGACGCGCCCGAGGAGGTCCGGCGCCACCTCCAGTACGGGGCGGTCGAAGAACTCGCGGGCGAGGGGCGTACGGTCGGGGCTCGCGATCATGGCGTACGAGCGTAGTCCAGACGGGTGCGTGCCGACGGGTGGCGTGGTGGCGTCCTCCTTGGAAGGGTGAGGAACCGGGAGGACGCGGAACCGGGTGCCGTCGGTTTGCGTTTGTAGGGATCAAGGCTCCGCGCCACGCAGAGCGATCCACACCACAGAGAACACAGAACCACGCAGATGCGCAGGCTTCGGCCTGACGGGAGGAACAGACATGGGGTTCAAGCGGCTGCTCGCGAGCCTGGGAGCCGGTGGCGCTTCGGTCGAGACGGTGCTGACCGAGGTCAACGTCGTCCCGGGCGGTGTCGTCCAGGGTGAGGTGCGGATCCAGGGCGGCTCCGTGGACCAGCAGATCGAGGCGCTGTCCGTCGGGCTCCAGGCCAAGGTCGAGGTCGAGGGTCAGGACGCGGAGTACAAGCAGGACATCGAGTTCACCAAGCAGCGGCTCGGCGGTGCCTTCGAGCTGAAGGCCGAGGCCGTCCACGTGGTGCCGTTCGGGCTGGAGATCCCGTGGGAGACGCCCGTCACCACCATCCAGGGGCAGACGCTGCCCGGGATGCACATCGGCGTGACCACCGAGCTGGAGATCGCGCGCGCGGTCGACTCAGGTGACCTGGACCCGATCAACGTGCACCCGCTGCCCGCGCAGCAGGCTCTGCTGGACGCCTTCATCCAGCTGGGCTTCCGCTTCAAGAACGCGGACATGGAGCGCGGCCACATCCGCGGGACCCGGCAGAAGCTGCCGTTCTACCAGGAGATCGAGTTCTACCCGCCGCAGCAGTACCACGGCCTGAACCAGGTCGAGTTGAGCTTCGTCGCCGACGAGCGCGAGATGGACGTCGTGCTGGAGATGGACAAGAAGCCGGGTCTGTTCAGCGAGGGCAGCGACTCGTTCCGTTCCTTCAAGGTGGGTCTGCACGACTACCAGAGCACGGACTGGGCGGCGTACCTCAACCAGTGGCTGTCCGAGGTCGGCAGCAAGCGCAGCTGGTTCTAGGCTCGGTACGACTGGAACCACATCTTCCCCGGATCCATCAGGAGGTACCGAGATGACCGAGCCGAAGAGGCCGCCGCTCCCCCACGACTTCCACCCGGTCGTGCCGTCCTTCACGGTCGCGAGCGAGGACGTCGAGGCGGGTTCCACGCTCAAGGACGCTCAGGTCTACGCGGAGGGGAACACCTCTCCGCAGTTGCGCTGGGAGGGTTTCCCGCCGGAGACCAAGAGCTTCGCCGTGACGTGCTACGACCCGGACGCCCCCACGGGGAGCGGATTCTGGCACTGGGTCGTGTTCGACATCCCGGCGTCGGTGACGGAGTTGCCGACGGGTGCCGGCTCGGGGAAGTTCGAGGGCCTGCCCGAGGGCGCCGTCCAGGCGCGCAACGACTACGGGACGAAGGACTTCGGTGGGGCCGCCCCGCCGCCCGGCGATCCGGCCCACCGGTACGTGTTCACGGTGTACGCCGTGGACCAGGAGAAGCTCGGCCCGGATGCGGACGCCTCTCCCGCCGTGGTCGGATTCAACCTGCGGTTCCACACGCTGGCCCGTGCGCAACTCATCGGTGAGTACGCCGCTGTGGCGGAAAAGTAACGAAGCCGGACGTTCATTGAACGTTTGCCCGTCTCTGGTCTTGGAAGTGATCAGAGACGGGCATTTTTTATTGCGTTGTCCATCTCGGCGTGCCCGGCCAGAGTTGATCCAAGCCCGCCGGGGGGTGGGCTGGCACAGGAGGTGGGCTGGGATGCGGGACACGCTGGTACTGAACGCGAGCTTCGAGCCGCTGTCGACGGTGACGCTCAACCGAGCCGTCGTGCTGGTGCTGCAGGACAAGGCCGTCGTCGAGCAGACCCACCCCGAGCTGCGCATGCGGGGAGCCGCGGTCGACATACCGGCGCCCCGGGTGATCAGGCTCTGCCGCTATGTGCGGGTGCCGTTCCGAAGACAAGCGCCGTGGTCGAGGCGGGGGGTCCTGGTACGGGACAGGCACAGATGCGCGTACTGCGGTCGTCGGGCGACGACCGTCGACCATGTGGTGCCGCGTTCGCGGGGCGGTGGTGACACCTGGCTGAACACCGTGGCCTCCTGCGCCGAGGACAACCACCGCAAGGCCGACCGGACTCCGGAGCAGGCGGGTATGCCGTTGCTGCGGCAGCCGTTCGAGCCGACGCCGGCCGATGCGATGCTGCTGTCGCTGGGGCATGACGACTTCGACGCGCTTCCGGCCTGGCTGTCGCAGGGAGCGGCGTAACGCCGTCGGGGTTGCTGTGGTTCGCGGTCTGTGGGTGCGTCGTGGCTTGTCGCGCACTTCCCCGCACCCCCAGACATGTCTGGGCCCGCCCTTCTTCGGAAGGCGGGCCCATCGTCGTGTCTGCCCTCAGTCGATCGCCGGCTTCTCTCGGCGTTCGCCGTTGCCGTCGGCGGGGCGGGGGACGGTCGGGCCGCCGCCCAGGTTGCCGAAGTTGCCCATGGCTCCGGAGAGGCCCTTGAGGGCGTCGCCGATCTCGCTGGGGACGATCCAGAGCTTGTTGGCGTCGCCCTCGGCGATCTTCGGGAGCATCTGGAGGTACTGGTAGGACAGCAGCTTCTGGTCCGGGTCACCGGCGTGGATGGCCTCGAAGACCGTACGCACGGCCTGGGCCTCACCCTCGGCGCGCAGGGCGGCGGCCTTGGCCTCACCCTCGGCGCGCAGGATCTGGGACTGCTTCTCGCCCTCGGCGGTGAGGATGGCCGCCTGGCGCGTACCTTCGGCGGTGAGGATCGCGGCGCGCTTGTCACGGTCGGCGCGCATCTGCTTCTCCATCGAGTCCTGGATGGAGGTGGGCGGCTCGATCGCCTTCAGCTCGACGCGGTTGACGCGGATGCCCCACTTGCCGGTCGCCTCGTCGAGGACGCCGCGCAGGGCGGCGTTGATCTCCTCGCGGGAGGTCAGGGTCCGCTCCAGGTCCATGCCACCGATGATGTTGCGCAGCGTGGTGACGGTGAGCTGCTCGATGGCCTGGATGTAGCTGGCGACCTCGTAGGTCGCGGCGCGGGCGTCGGTGACCTGGTAGTAGATGACCGTGTCGATGTTCACGACCAGGTTGTCCTGGGTGATCACCGGCTGCGGCGGGAATGGCACGACCTGTTCGCGGAGGTCGATGCGGTTGCGGATGGAGTCGATGAACGGGACCACGATGTTGAGGCCCGCGTTGAGTGTGCGCGTGTAGCGGCCGAACCGCTCGACGATGGCCGCGCTGGCCTGTGGGATCACCTGGATGGTCTTGATCAGGGCGATGAAGACCAACACCACCAGAATGATCAGGACGATGATGATCGGTTCCATCGTTTGCTCCCCGTGCCCTTCTCCGCCGTGGCGCTTCCTGAAGATCTTATGCCTGTTCGGACTGTTGAAGATCTTGCTGGTCGAGTCTGGCAGAACACCGCCTGCCGGGTGGGTCGTTCAGGCCATTGCGTCATCGCCTCGTGACCACGTCGTGCGAGGTCACATGACGATCGCCGTGGCCCCCTCGATCTCCACCACGTCCACTTCCTGACCCACCTCGAAAGCCTGGCCGGTGTCGAGCGCCCGGGCCGACCACACCTCGCCGCCCAGTTTGATGCGGCCGCCCGCGCCGTCGACCCGTTCGAGGACGACGGCGTGTTTGCCCCGCAACGCATCGATGCCGGTGGCGAGTTGCGGCCGCTGCGCTCTGTGCCGGGCCGCGATGGGCCGGACGACGGCGATGAGGGCGACGGAGACGATCGCGAAGACGACGACCTGGAGTACGACACCACCGCCCAGCCCCGCGACCACGGCGCCGGCGACCGCGCCCAGGGCGAGCATTCCCAACTCGGGCATCGCGGTCACGACGAGGGCGATCCCGAGCCCGGCCGCGCCGATCAGCCACCACACCCATGCGTCGATGCTGTCCACATCGGCCATGGTAGAACCGCGATCGGGCCGCCGAACAGAGCGCCCGGTCAGTGATCGCGTACAGGGGGCTCCCAAGTCGGGTGCGCTCGGGCCGTGTTGTGGCCCCGGCGCGCCCGACGGACGGGAGATCGACAGGAGTTGGAGGTCAGGTGAGCGGCAGGCCGCGGGCGGTCCAGCGGTCGTCGAGCTGCTCGACGACGAGCGGGAGGCCGAAGCAGAGCGAGAGGTTGCGGGAGGTCAGTTCCAGCTCCAGCGGGCCCGCGGCGAGGACCTTGCCCTGACGGATCATCAGGACGTGGGTGAAGCCCGGGGGGATCTCCTCGACATGGTGCGTGACCATGATCATGGAGGGGGCGATCGGGTCGCGGGCGAGGCGGCCGAGGCGGCGTACGAGGTCCTCGCGGCCGCCGAGGTCGAGGCCGGCGGCGGGCTCGTCGAGGAGCAGCAGCTCGGGGTCCGCCATGAGGGCGCGGGCGATGAGGGTGCGCTTGCGCTCGCCCTCGGAGAGGGTGCCGAACTTGCGGTCGACGTACTCGCTCATGCCGAGGCGGTCGAGGAAGGCGCGGGCGCGCAGCTCGTCGACCTCCTCGTAGTCCTCGTTCCAGGTGGCCGTCATGCCGTAGGCGGCGGTCAGCACGGTCTGCAGGACGGTCTGGCGCCGGGGAAGCTTCTCCGCCATGGCGATGCCGGCCATGCCGATGCGGGGGCGCAGATCGAAGACGTCGACCTTGCCGAGGGTGTCGCCGAGGATCGTGGCGGTGCCCCTGCTGGGGTAGACGTAGCTGGACGCAATGTTCAGGAGGGTGGTCTTGCCGGCGCCGTTCGGGCCGAGGATGGCCCAGCGCTCGCCCTCCTTGACCGACCAGGAGACCTGGTCCACCAGAGCCCGGCCCTCGCGGACCACGGATACGTCCTCCAGCTCCAGAACATCGCTCATGAGCGCGCTGTCTCCCCTTGCAGTGTCGGCCTGTCTCGGCTGTCGCGTACGCCTGTGGTTGGAGCCACCGCCGGGTGGGCGCAGCCCATGGGGAAATCTACGCCACCGGTCGGGCCACCCATCGCCTCGGTCGTCCTTAGGGTGGGGGCATGCTCTCGGAACCACGCTCAGGACGCCTCGTCTCATGGGGAAATGCCCTTCTTGCCGGACTTGTCTCGCCGGATGACGCGGTGCTCGCGATCGTCGGGGAGGACGCGGTGCACCGGGTGGAGGGACTGCCCGGTGAGTCGGGGCCCGTGGGACTGACGCTCGGGCTGGGTCGGTTGCGGGCGCTCGGGGTGACCGGGTTGCGGGTCGCGCTGCCGGCGCCGGGGCATCCGCTGGGGCTGAGCGGGCCGCCGGAGTTCAACAAGCGGGCGCTGGAGGCGGAGGAGGCGGTCGTCTGCCACGGGGGTGCGCTGGGGCTGGTCCCGGAGGTGTCCTCGATCGGGCCGGCGGGCGACGAGCACGTGGAGGTCGTCTGGCACTGCCTGGAGGTGCGCGAGGCGCCGCCGGCCGATGTGCCGTCGCTCGGGGAGGCCGAGCGGGAGTTGGCGGAGGGGCTCCGGGAGGCGACGGAGGTGTTGTCGCGGCTGGACGTGGCGGCGTCGGGGCCGGTGGCGGAGGCGGCGATCGACGCGTACCGGGCTCGGGCGGAGCGGGGACGGGAGATGCTGGCGCCCGGGTATCCGCCGCGTGCGGTACGGGTGCTGGAGCTGGCGCAGCGCATCGGGCTGCTGATCTCCGTGGCGTTCGAGAACGGGCACGGCGGGGCGGTGAGCGCCTCGGAGATGGCCTCGCGGACGGCCGCGCTGCGGCCGGTGGAGCGGACGGCCCGGCGGGCGCAGGTGGCGGCGTACAACGCGTTCGTGGAGGAGCGGGAGCGGGGGCGGTAGGGGGCCGTGGGCGCGTCCGGCCCGGGTGCGTCGTTGCTTGGCGGTGGTGCCGGGCGGGGGCGGGCTGGGCCCTCGGCTGTGTGTTGCCCGGCGGCTGCGGCTGGGCGGGGTTTCGCTCACCGGCGCTTGCCGGGTGCCGCTGCGCCCACCCTCCCCCACTCTCGGCTTCGCTCGAGCAGGAGGTGCCCCCATCGCCCCAGCGGCACGACTGCCCGCAGCTGGGACAGCTGGATGGCCGGCGCGGCCGTGCTCAGTGGTTGGCGGTGATGTTGCCGAAGGTCGGGTTGAGTGCGGCGATGAGGTTGGCGCTGAGGCCCGTGACGGTGACGGGGACGTCGACGGGGACCTGGACGTCGAGGCCGGGGGCGACGCCCGGGGAGCTCACGGCGGCGCTGTCGGCGACCGAGTCGGCGACGGCGGCACCGGACGAGGCGCCCGCGGCGAGACCGGCGGCCGTGACGGTCAGGGCGGCCTTCTTGGCGAAGTTCATGAGCTGCGCTCCTCCTGCGTCGTACGTGTCCGGCCCAGCCGCGGGCCGTGCGCTGACAACGCCCGGCGGCTCCGCGGCGGCACGCGCCGCCGGCGGGAACGGTCCCTTCGGCGCATTGAGGCGATGGAACGACCACAGGACGAAACCTGACCGGCCTTCCAGGAGGCGCCTGGAAGGCCGGTGGTCACTCGTGCTCCGGGGCGGGAACGTCAGTGGTTGACGCCCAGGTTGCCGAAGGCCGGGTTCAGGATGCCGACGACGTTCACGCTGTTGCCGACCGCGTTCACGGGGATGTGGACCGGGGCCTGGATGACGTTGCCCGAGACGACGCCCGGCGAGCCGATGGCCTTGCCGTCGGCGTGCGCCCCGCCGTCGGTGGCGGAGGCCATACCGGCACCGGCGGCGACGAGGCCACCGGCCACCATCGTGACAGCGGCGGCCTTCTTCAGGTTCTTCACTTTGAGCCCTTCCTTGCGATCACTGCGGCGGTCGCACGCAGCACGCACTGAAGAACGCCGGGGGTCCCGGCAGGATGCGCCACCCGGGGGACATACACCCGACAGTATGAATCTCAGCCCGGAGGGGAACCCTCCATGTTGCCGGACAATCCGCACATCATCCGGTCACACCATGGCGTACCGCCCAGAGCGCGGCCTGGGTCCGGTCCGCCAGGTCGAGCTTCATCAGGATGTTCGAGACGTGGGTCTTCACCGTCTTCTCGGACAGCACCAGTGCCCGGGCTATCTCGCGGTTGGAGCGGCCGTCGGCGATCAGGCCGAGCACCTCGCGCTCCCGCTCCGTCAGCGAACCGCCTCTCCCCTGGCCGGAGTTGGCCTCCTCCTGGGACAGCAGGGCGTCGGCGACCTCCGGCTGGAGCAGGATGTGTCCGGCGTGCACCGAGCGGATGGCGCCGGCCAGGGCGTCGGGGTCCACGTCCTTGTAGACGTATCCGGCGGCCCCGGCGCGCAGGGCGGGGACGACCGTGCGCTGCTCGGTGAAGCTGGTGACGATGAGCACGCGCGCGGGGTTGTCGAGTTCGCGGAGTCTGCGCAGGGCCTCGACCCCGTCCATGCCGGGCATCTTGACGTCCATGAGGACCACGTCGGGCCGCAACTCCTCGGCGCGGGCGACCCCTTCGGCGCCGTCGGCGGCCTCGCCCACGACCTCGATGTCGTCCTGCACCTCCAGGAAGGTGCGCAGACCTCGGCGGACCACCTGGTGGTCGTCGACGAGGAGCACCTTGATCGCGTCAGCCACCGGGGACCTCCATCTCGATGGTCGTGCCCTTGCCGGGCGCCGATTCCACGGCCAGCCGGCCTCCGACCCCGCTCGCCCGGTCGCGCATGGAGACCAGGCCGAGGTGGCGTCCCGCACGGCGTACGGCCTGGGGGTCGAAGCCGTCGCCGTCGTCGGTGACCCGCAGGACGGCTCCGCCGTCGTGCCGGTCGAGCGTGACGTCGACTCGCTCGGCGCCCGAGTGCCGCAGGGCGTTGTGCAGGGCCTCCTGGGCGACGCGCAGCATGGCCTCCTCCTGGGCCGCGGGCAACGCGCGGGTGCCGCGGCCGGAGAAGGTGACGCGGGCGCTGTGGGCGCGGTCCAGGACGTGCACCTGGGTGCGCAGGGTGGCGACGAGGCCGTCCTCGTCGAGTCCGGCGGGGCGCAGTTCGACCACGGCGGCGCGCAGTTCGTCCGCCGCTTCGGCGGCGAGGGCGGCGACCTGCTGGAGTTCGCCCTTGGCGCGGGAGGGGTCGCGGTCGACGAGGGCGGCGGCCGCCTGGGCGGTCAGGCGCAGGGAGAACAGCTTCTGGCTGACCGCGTCGTGGAGCTCGTGGGCGAGCCGGGAGCGCTCCTCGGCGATGGTCAGCTCGCGGCTGCGCTCGTAGAGGCGGGCGTTGGTGAGGGCGATGGCGGCGTGCTGGGCGAGGATCGACAGCAGGTCCTCGTCCTCCTCGGTGAAGCCGCAGCCGCCGTCGGGCTTGGGGCAGCGCTTGTTGGCGAGGAAGAGGGCGCCGATGACCTCGTCGCCGTCGCGGATGGGCAGGCCCAGGAAGTCGATCAGGTCCGGGTGGGCGCTGGGCCAGCCCTCGAAGCGGGGGTCCTTGCGGACGTCGGCCAGGCGCTCGGGGGTGGCCTGGTGGAGCATCGCGGCAAGGATGCCGTGTTGGCGCGGGAGCGGGCCGATGGCCTTCCACTGGGCGTCGCTGACGCCGTCGACGACGAACTGGGCGAAGCCGCCGTGGTCGTCGGGGACGCCGAGCGCGGCGTACTCCGCGTCCAGCAGTTCACGCGCGGAGGCGACGATCGTCTTGAGGACGTCGCGCACCTCCAGGTGCCTGCTCATGGCCAGCAGCGCGCTGCTCACCGCGGCGAGGCCGGACCGTGGACCTTGACTCATGACCTCACCGTACCGGCGGGGTCCGACAGCGCGGATCGGACCGCCGGAGGCTCCGCCGGGTCCTCGGACCTAGGCCGGAGGCCTACGACCGGACCTAGGTCCGGGGCCGGCCCGGGGCCCCGGCCGTCCCGGGACCGGCCCGGGGGCCTAGGGCGAAGGGACCCGGCGGTCTGCGGCCCGCGGACGAGGCGGCGGGGGCGGTGCGGTTCCTACGTTGAGGTCGTCGCCGCCTGATCGGAGGCGGTCGAGGACGAGGGGACGGACGTCATGTCGGTGGCGATCATCACGGGTGCGTCGAAGGGGCTGGGCCGGGCGCTCGGCGGGGCGCTGGCGGAGCGCGGGTGGGATCTGGTGCTCGACGCCAGGACCGCCGGGGTCCTGAAGGAGGCGGCGGCGGAGCTGTCGGCGTACGGGACGCGGGTGGAGGCCCTGGCGGGGGACGTCACGGACGCCGGGCACCGGGCGGAGCTGGTGGCGGCCGCGCGGGGACTGGGCGGGGTGGACCTGCTGGTGAACAACGCGAGCGCGCTGGGCGCCGAGCCGCTCGTACGGCTGGAGGGGCTGCCGCTGGAGGGGCTGAGGCGGGCCCTGGAGGTCAATGTGGTCGCGGCGCTGGGGCTGGCCCAGGAGGCGCTGCCGCTGCTGCGGGCCTCGGGGGCGGGTTCGGTGATCAACGTCAGTTCGGACGCGGCGGCCGAGGCGTACGGGACGTGGGGCGGGTACGGGGCGTCGAAGGCGGCGCTGGACCAGTTGTCGGCGGTGCTGGCCGAGGAGGAGCCGGGGCTGCGGGTGTGGGCCGTCGATCCCGGGGACATGGGCACGGACCTGTACGCGGCGGCCGTGCCGGACGACGACGATCCGCGGCCGGAGCCGGCCGGCGTGGTGCCCGCCTTCCTGCGGCTGCTCGACGAGCGGCCGGCCAGTGGCCGCTACGCGGCGCCGTCCCTGCTGGAGCAGCGATGACGACGGCGACGGTGCGGGTGCCGCGGGAGCTGCACGCGCGGGTGCCCGCCGAGCAGCGCGGGCCGGGGCGCGACCGGGACGGCGTACGGCTGCTGGTCTCGCGGGGGACGGCGGTGTCGCACCACGCGTTCGCGGCGCTGCCGGGACTGCTGACGGCGGGCGATCTGCTGGTGGTCAACACCTCGCCCACGCTGGCGGCGGCGGTGGACGGCAGGATCGGGGACGCGCGCGTGGTGGTGCATTTCTCCACGCGGGGTGACGACGGGCGGTGGGCGGTCGAGCTGCGGGACCCGGACGGGCGCGGCACCACGCGCGCGCGTGCGGGCGGCCCGGCGGGGACGGGGGTGCTGCTGCCCGGTGACGTACGGCTGGTCCTGGAGGAGCCCCTGAGCGAGCGGGGGGACCGGCTGTGGTGGGCCCGGGTGTCCTCGTCGGCCGTGGCCGGACTGCTGCGGGAGCACGGGCGGCCCATCCGTTACTCGTACACCGAGCGGGACCAGCCGCTGTCCATGTACCAGACGGTGTTCGCGCTGCCGTCGCGGGACGGGGCGGGGAGTGCGGAGATGCCGAGTGCCGGGCGGCCGTTCACGGCTCGGCTGGTGGCGGAGCTGGTGAGCCGCGGGGTGCAGTTCGCGCCGGTCTCGCTGCACACCGGGGTCGCTTCGGCGGAGGTGCACGAGCCGCCGTATCCGGAGCGGTTCGCGGTGCCCGGGGCCTCGGCGCGGCTGATCAACGCGGCGCGGGCCGGTGGCGGGCGGGTCGTCGCGGTGGGGACGACGGCGGTGCGGGCCGTGGAGTCGGCGACCGGGTCCGACGGTGTCGTACGGGCCCGGGAGGGCTGGACGGATCTGGTGGTGACGCCGGAGCGCGGGGTGCGGGTGGTGGACGGGCTGCTGACCGGGCTGCACGAGCCGGAGGCCTCGCATCTGCTGATGCTGGAGGCGGTGGCGGGGCGGGCGGCGATCGACCGTGCGTACGAGGCGGCGATCGCGGGGCGGTATCTGTGGCACGAGTTCGGGGACGTGCATCTGATGCTGCCGGAGAAGCACCTCACGCAGCGCATTGCTGACGCAACTAGCTGTGAACAAAACGTCGGGGCGGTGTGAGGCCCCCCATAGGGCCCACATCACGTACGAAGAAGCCTAGGAGATGCATACGGGCGGTATGAGCGGGAAGGACAGGGCGGTCTGTCCTATTTTGCCGGTTCCCGTACAACTAAGTGGCATCGTACGTCACACCTTTGCCACCCGATTTTGCGGCCGCTAAGAATTGCTGCTGTCGCTCGACGCCGCGGGTCAAACCGCGGCGTTTGTGCTGGAAGAGCTGTGTCCCCCACCTGGCACGCAGAGCGACCTCCGCGCTATTCGAAGAGGTCCATCACTCATGCTCAAGAACGCCAAGATCCCCGGCCACAGTCTCGCGCTGACCAAGACCCACAAGCTCTCGTTCGCCGGTGTGGCCGCCTTCGGTGCCGCCGCCCTCGCGTTCTCGCTGGTGCCGGCCGAGGCTCAGACCACCACGCAGACCGTGTCCGCGGCTCCGGCGGCGTTCAGCCAGAACCCGGCCCCGGCCGCGAAGGCCAGCGTCGTCGACCAGGCCGCCGACGCCGAGAAGAAGGCCGCCGCCGCTGCCGCGCAGAAGAAGGTCGAGCAGGAGCGCGCCAAGAAGGAGGCCGCGAGCCGGTCCGCCAAGCGCGCCGCCCAGGTCAAGGCCGCCGCCACGAAGTCGTACCCGAACAACCTCGACGGCTGGATCCGCGAGGCGCTCGACATCATGAAGAAGCACAAGATCCCGGGCACCTACAACGGCCTGCACAAGAACATCATGCGGGAGTCCTCGGGCAACCCGAACGCGATCAACGACTGGGACATCAACGCCCAGAACGGCGTCCCGTCGATCGGTCTGCTGCAGGTCATCAAGCCGACCTTCGACGCCTACCACGTCCCGGGCACGAAGAAGAGCCAGTACGACCCGGTCGCCAACCTCACGGCCGCCGCGAACTACGCCGCCGACCGCTACGGCTCGATCGACAACGTCAACAGCGCGTACTGAGGCCCGCGCGGGACCTCTGAGAACGTGGAAGGGCGGCACCCGGTTCGGGTGCCGCCCCTCGTTCGTCAGTGCTTGTCGGTCACTTCCGCATGACCTCCGGCTCGTGGCGGCGCAGGAAGCGGGCCACGAGGAAGCCGCAGATCACACCCAGCACGATCAGGGCGATCATGTCGAGACTGTAGGCGCCGACCGTGTGGTCCCACAGCGGGTCGGTGTCGCCGGCCTCCTTGGGCGGGCTGATGTTGTTGAAGTCCAGCGTGGCACCGGCGGCGGCGACCGCCCAGCGCGACGGCATCAGGTACGAGAACTCGTTGACGCCGGGGCTGCCGTGCAGGGCGAAGAGGCAGCCGGTGAAGACGACCTGGACGATCGCGAACATGACCAGCAGCGGCATCGTCTTCTCGGCGGTCTTCACCAGCGAGGAGATGACCAGGCCGAACATCATGGACGTGAAGCCGAGCCCCATGATCGGGATGGACAGTTCCAGCATCACGGCGACCTTGCCCTCGCCGAAGATCAGCGCCTCGTCCGGGATCGTCCGGCTGGAGAAACCGATCGCGCCGACCATGGCGCCCTGGAACACGGTCACCGCGCCGAGCACGATCACCTTGGACATCAGGTACGCCGAGCGTGACAGGCCGGTGGCCCGTTCCCGCTCGTAGATCACCCGTTCCTTGATCAGTTCTCGGACGGAGTTGGCGGCGCCCGCGAAGCACGCTCCCACCGCGAGGATCAGCAGCACCGTGGTGGCCGTGCCGTTCGGGATGGGCAGGTCGGTCGCCGGGTTGATCTTCCTGACCAGCAGGTCCTTGTCCGGGTCGATGAGCAGGCTCACCGCGCCGAGGACGGCCGGCAGGATCACCGTCAGCGCCAGGAAGCCCTTGTCGGAGGCGATGACGGAGACATAGCGCCGGACCAGGGTGCCGAGCTGGGAGAACCAGCCCTGCGGCTTCGGCGGACGCATCGACTGCGGCGGCGGCATGTGCACCGACTGCGGGGCGACCGCGTCGATGTCCGCGGCGTACATCTGGTAGTGCTGCGAGCCCTTCCAGCGGCCCGCCCAGTCGTAGTCGCGGTAGTTCTCGAAGGCGGAGAAGACGTCGGCCCAGGTCTCGTAGCCGAAGAAGTTCAGGGCCTCCTCGGGCGGACCGAAGTACGCCACCGAGCCGCCCGGGGCCATCACCAGCAGCTTGTCGCAGATCGCCAGCTCGGCCACGGAGTGGGTGACCACCAGGACCGTGCGGCCGTCGTCGGCGAGGCCGCGCAGCAGCTGCATCACGTCGCGGTCCATGCCCGGGTCGAGGCCGGAGGTCGGCTCGTCCAGGAAGATCAGCGACGGCTTGGTCAGCAGCTCCAGGGCGACCGAGACGCGCTTGCGCTGGCCGCCGGAGAGGGAGGTGACCTTCTTGTCCTTGTGGATGTCGAGCTTGAGCTCGCGCAGCACCTCGTCGATGCGGGCGTCGCGCTCGGCGGCCGTGGTGTCGGCCGGGAAGCGCAGCTTGGCCGCGTACTTGAGGGCCTTCTTGACGGTCAGCTCCTTGTGCAGGATGTCGTCCTGCGGGACCAGACCGATGCGCTGCCGCAGCTCGGCGAACTGCTTGTACAGGTTCCGGTTGTCGTAGAGGACGTCGCCCTGGTTGGCCGGGCGGTAGCCCGTGAGCGCCTTCAGCAGGGTCGACTTGCCGGAGCCCGAGGGGCCGATGACCGCGATGAGCGACTTCTCCGGGACACCGAAGGAGACGTCCTTGAGGATCTGCTTGCCGCCGTCGACGGTGACCGTCAGATGACGCGCGGAGAAGGAGACCTCACCGGTGTCGACGAACTCCTCGAGCCGGTCGCCGACGAGGCGGAACGTCGAGTGGCCGACGCCGACGATGTCGTTCGGGCCGAGGAGTGCCGTGCCGCCCTTGGCGATCGGCATACCGTTGACGAACGTGCCGTTGTGCGAGCCGAGGTCGCGGATCTCGAAGCGCCCGTCGGGCGTCGCGTGGAACTCGGCGTGGTGGCGCGAGACCTGGAGGTCGGAGACCACCAGTTCGTTCTCCAGGGCACGACCGATCCGCATCACCCGGCCGAGGGCCAGCTGGTGGAACGTGGTCGGGCTGCGGTCGCCGTAGACCGGCGGCGCCCCCGCGCCACCACCGGGGCCCTGCTGCGGGAAGCCCTGCTGGTGCGGGACCTGGGCAGCCTGCGGCTGCTGCCAGCCCGCCTGCGGGGCCTGCTGCTGCGGAGGCTGCTGGCCGGCGTATCCGGCGCTCGCGCCCTGCGCCGCGTACGGCTGCTGCTGGGGCTGTGCGACGGACGCGGCGGCACCGGAGAGGCTGAGTCTCGGTCCGTCGGTCGCGTTGCCGAGGTGCACTGCCGAGCCGGGGCCGATCTCCAACTGGTGGATCCGCTGCCCCTGCACGAAGGTGCCGTTGGTGCTGCCGTGGTCCTCGATCACCCAACTACGGCCGCCGAAGCTGATCGTGGCGTGACGCCAGGACACCCTGGCGTCGTCGAACACGATGTCCCCCTGCGGATCACGTCCGAGGGTGTATGCCCTGGACGGATCGAGCGTCCAGGTTTGTCCGTTCAATTCCAGTACGAGTTCCGGCACTCCATGCCCCACTGAGTTGTCCCCCGAAATTACCCCCAACACAGGGAGTCTAGGGATGTCGAACATCGGGGGGAACTATTTCAGGCTCGACCCCCTGACCGAAAGTCGGGCCTTGTGAAGAGAACGTACGGGGGCATCTCCCCGTCCCGTTGACGGGGTTGAAACCGGGCCGGAGAGTGGTAATCCCACGCGAGGGGGACATCAGCGGTGCAACACCGCGATGTGGATCGGGGGGTCCGACCATGAGCGACCGGAATGTCGACCGTGCCGGCCGTGTGCCGTGGGCCGAGGTGGTGGTCTCCGCGATCGCCGCGGTGAGCTGGGCGTTGATCGGCATGGCGGGTGTGGCCGCGCTCGGTCTGCATCTGCTGGAGGCCGACACCGCGGGCGAACTCGGGCCCATGACGGCGGCTGTCGTGGCGCTCGGGGCGGGTGGGTCGGTGACTCCGTCGGGCGATGTGTCCGTGATGGGCCTGGAAGGGGCCGAGGCGACCACCGCCATCGAGATCACGCCACTGGGTGTCAGCCTCGTGGGTGCGCTCCTGCTGGCCTGGTTCTTCCTACGGTCCTTGCGGGGCGCGGGAGTTGTCGTCCCGCCCGGGGAACTCCTCGCGCGCGTGGGCTCGGTGCTGGTGCTGTTCGCGGCGCTGATGGGCGGGTTGGCCTGGGCCGGGAACGCCATCATCACCCTCGACGGCAGCCGGCTCGGCATCGACGACCAGCTGCCGGGCGGCGGCGACCTCGGGGACGTCGAGATCCCCGGGCTCGGCGACCTCGGCGACCTCGGCGGCGGTCTGCTGCCGGACCGGCTGGGCGACCTCGCCGACGCCGACGCCCGGGTCGGCTTCACGGTCGACGCCGTGCCGACCGTGCTCGGCGGTCTGACCTGGTGCCTCGGCGTGCTGCTCATCGCCCTCCTGGCCTCGCGCCGCGCCCCGCTGCCGCCCGGACTCGACGTGCTGCACCGGGTCGTCCGGCCGGCCGTGTCCGCCGTGGTCACCGTGCTCCTGGTGGCGGTCCTGGCCGGGCTGGCGGCGGCCGGGTACGCGGCGGTCGGCGACCCCCACCCCCGGCGGATCGCCGGCGCGGCCCTGCTCGGCGCGCCGAACGGGGTCTGGCTGGGCGTCCCCCTCGGCCTCCTGGTCCCCTGGGACGGCAGGGCCACCGGGGCGCTGGCCGACCTCCTGCCCGACCCGCTCGACGAACTGCTGCGCGTCGGCGCGGGCGAGTCCGTCACCCTCGGCCGCCTCGCCGAACTGGACGGGCGGGTCTGGCTGCTGGGCCTCGCGGCGGCGCTGACGATGCTGTACGCGGGGGTCCTGACCGCCGTGCGTACGCCGTTCGTACGGGGGTCGGCTGCCGCCGCTGCCGGGGGTGCGTCCGGTGCGGATGTACGGGGCGGGAGCGTGCTCGGCTTCATCGGTCGCTGCGCGCTTCGGCTCGGGCTCACGACGGCGGTGGCACTGCCGCTGCTCGTCTGGGCGACGGAGGTGTCGGTGGACGCGTCGCTGGCCGTGTTCGGCATCGACGCGTTCGACGCGGGGGTGGAGCTGCGGGGGCGGGCGGCGACGGCGTCGCTGCTGGGCGCGCTGTGGGGCGCGGGGGCGGGGGCGGCCGGGGCACTGCTGGCCTGCGCGACACGGGCGGCCGGGCTACGGGCGTCGCCGTCGGCGCGGGGGGACGGGGGTGGCCGCGGGACGCCGACGCCCCCCGAGAACCACGCGGCGGCGTCCACCGGGCCGTACACACCGCACACGCCGTACCGTCCGCCGAACCCGGACACGAATCCGTATCTGCGACTGCCGGAGGCGGATGAGTTGCGGGGGGTGCGGGGGGCGGCAGGGGCTGGGGGGTCTCGGGAGGCTGGGGGGTCTGGAGCGGCCGGGTCCGGTGGAGGGGCAGGGCGAGGTGGGGGTACGTCGGGGGCGTCCGGTGGCTCGGGTGGCTCCGGTGGCTCGGGCGGCTCAGGTGCGCAGGGGGTGCCTGATGTGTATGGGGCGCCGACGGTGGTACGGCGGTTCACACAGCCGCCTCGGCGACCGGGGCGACGGCCGGGAACGGGGGCGGGCTCGGGCTCGGGCTCGGGCTCGGGGGGAGGTTCCGGATCGGGGGCTGGATCAGGGGGAGGGTCGGGGTCGGGGGCAGGCGCGTGGCCCTCACCGCCGCCGCCACCGGAGGAGAGGCCACCCCCGCCACCGCCACCGCCACCGCCTCCGCCGCCACCGGGGCCGCGAGGGCGGTGAGCGGCGCCGAGGGGCTCCGAGGGCACGTCGGGCGAGCCGCGCCGGCCGCCAGCCGCCAGGGCGTAGGGCGCCGTAGGCAGGCCTCTCAGGGCCGGTGGTGAGGCCCGGTGGGCAGTCCCTCGGGCCCGGTGATGGAGCCCCGAGGACGGCCTCACGGGGCCGGTGCTGGAGCCCGCAGGCCGGCCTCTGCCCCGGCCGATCAGACCGGCCCCATCGATGCTACGGCGAAGCCGCGCCAGGTCAGCCCCGAGCCATGAGCCATGAGCCATGAGCCATGAGCCATGAGCCATGAGTGGCCACCCAAACGGCGCTCTCGGCCCACAGCGGGCCCATCCAGGCGCGACCCCGCGCCGGCGGCGCTGGACTCCAGGCACGGACTGCGTACGACGGCGGCGCTGAACTCCGGGCACGGTCCGTGCGCGACGGCGGAAACTCCCCCCGCACGCTCTCCGAGGCGTCGTGCCGCATCCCGGTGGGGTTCGGTCGTCGGTAACCCAGTGTTCTCCGTCCGCTGGGCGGACCTCAGGGTCAAAAGGCACGGGGCGCCGGATACGGTTGGCACATCATGAGCGCTTCGCAGACCTCCTCTGACATCCCCACCCTCCTCGTCAAGATCTTCGGCAAGGACCGGCCGGGGATCACCGCCGGGCTGTTCGACACCCTCGCCGCGTACTCCGTCGACGTGGTCGACATCGAGCAGGTCGTCACCCGTGGCCGGATCGTGCTGTGCGCGCTCGTGACCGAGCCGCCCGCCGGGCAGGAGGGCGACCTGCGGGCGACCGTGCACAGCTGGGCGGAGTCGATGAAGATGCAGGCGGAGATCATCTCCGGCCTGGGCGACAACCGGCCCCGCGGTCTCGGCCGCTCGCACGTCACCGTGCTGGGCCACCCGCTGACCGCCGAGTCCACCGCCCGCATCGCCGCCCGCATCACGGCCACCGGCGGCAACATCGACCGTATCTTCCGGCTCGCCAAGTACCCGGTGACGGCCGTCGAGTTCGCGGTGTCCGGCACGGAGCCGGAGACGCTGCGGACCGCGCTGGTCACCGAGTCGGTGGCACTCGGCGTGGACGTCGCCGTGGTCGCGGCGGGGCTGCACCGCCGGGCGCAGCGCCTGGTGGTGATGGACGTCGACTCCACGCTCATCCAGGACGAGGTGATCGAGCTCTTCGCCGCGCACGCCGGGTGCGAGAAGGAGGTCGCCGAGGTCACCGAGGCCGCCATGCGCGGGGAGCTGGACTTCGAGCAGTCGCTGCACGCGCGTGTGGCGCTGCTGGAGGGGCTGGACGCCTCGGTGGTGGAGAAGGTGCGCAGCGAGGTCCGGCTCACGCCGGGCGCGCGCACGCTGATCCGTACGCTGAAGCGGCTCGGCTTCCAAGTCGGTGTCGTCTCGGGCGGGTTCACCCAGGTCACGGACGACCTGAAGGAGCGGCTGGGCCTCGACTTCGCGCAGGCCAACACGTTGGAGATCGTCGACGGCAAGCTCACCGGCAAGGTCGTGGGCGAGATCGTGGACCGCGCGGGCAAGGCGCGGCTGCTGCGCCGGTTCGCCGCCGAGGCAGGGGTCCCGCTGGCCCAGACCGTGGCCATCGGCGACGGCGCGAACGATCTCGACATGCTCAACGCGGCCGGTCTGGGCGTCGCCTTCAACGCCAAGCCGGTCGTGCGCGAGGCCGCCCACACCGCGGTGAACTTCCCCTTCCTCGACACCGTGCTGTACCTGCTCGGGGTGACCCGTGAAGAGGTCGAGGCGGCGGACACGCACGACGAGTAGCGGAGCCCGGCCATGACGAGGGCCCGGCACCCTGAGGTGCCGGGCCCTCCTCGTGCCGGATGCCGGATGCCGGATGCCGGGTGCCGAAGGTGGGCTACGCGGTGGAGTTACTCGGTGGGCGCCCAGTAGTCGGACAGCGTGGTCACGCCCGGCTCCAGGCTCTTCCAGGCGCCCTCGAAGGTGAGCACGGCGTAGGCGGCGGCCGGGAAGCCGAGGCGGTTCATCCGCTCGCGGGCGTCGCCCTCGGAACTGCCGGCGAGGACGTCGGCGAGACCCTGCACACCGGGGTTGTGGCCGATCAGCACGACGTTCTGCGCGTCGTCCGGGGTTTCGTTGAGCAGGGCGATCAGCTCGCCGGGCGAGGCCTCGTAGATCCGCTCCTCGTAGACCGTTTTCGGTCGCTCGGGCAGTTCGTGGACGGCCAGCTTCCAGGTCTCGCGGGTCCTGACGGCGGTCGAGCAGAGGGCAAGGTCGAAGGGGATTCCGGAGTCGGCCAGCTTGCGCCCGGCGACGGCGGCGTCCATGCGGCCCCGGTCGGCGAGCGGCCGCTCGTGGTCGGAGACCTGGGGCCAATCGGCTTTCGCGTGCCGGAAGAGGACAATCCTGCGGGATTCTGCGACGCTCATGCGTCCCAGCTTCGCACGAAACAGGCCACGGGGCGCAGGGAGTTGAAGTGCGGATACCCGAGACCGGTACATGTGCTTCCGGTGTGCCGGGCGCTCGTCACGGTGTGTGGCCCGCCAGGGCGTGCCGTATGCGCTCCACGAGGTCGGCGATCACGGGGTCGCCGCTCGCGGCCTGGGCCTGCGCGGGGTCGGAGATCAGCAGCAGGAGCGTGATGAAGCCGACCGCGGGCAGGGCGATCGCCCACCAGGGCAGCCGCACGACGACGGCGCTCGTGGTCGCCGGGTGGGGTCGGGGGTGCGTACGGGCCGACATGCCGCCTCCGTGGTCTGCGAGTCCTCGTGGCCCGGTCCTCCGTGGGCCCTCGCGGGTCCCCTGCGGCCACATCTCGACGTTACGGAACGCGGGCGGTCCGACCCATCCGGTGATCCACCCACTTCACCCTGAGACTCGCCCCCTAGGGGACGGGGGGTTTCCCCCATCCCGGGCGGTCACGGTGAGGCGATGGCCGCGATGATCCCGATGACGACGAAGATGGCGAGGAACGAGCCGAAGACCAGGAGCATCTTCTTCTGGCCGTTCTGGGGGTTCGGGTCGAGCACTGGCATACGCCCAGTCTCGCACCCCGGATACCCGGTGGGGCCGCCGGGGGTGTGCCTCAGCGGGTCGCCTCGTCCTCCACGACCCGGTCGCGGCCCGCGAGGACGCCCGCGGCGATCTGCGGGATCATCAGCGCGGCCATGAGGGCGAGGGGCAGGCCCCAGCCGCCGCTGTGCTGGTACAGGACGCCGACGACGAGCGGGCCCGGGATCGAGATCAGATAGCCCGTGCTCTGCGCGAAGGCGGACAGCCGGACCACGCCCGCGCCGGTCCTGGCCCGCATGCTGACCAGGGTGAGCGCGAGCGGGAAGGAGCAGTTGGCGACACCGATCAGCAGCGCCCACGCCCAGGCGCCCTGGGCCGGGGCGAGGTGCAGGCCGCCGTACCCGAGGAGGCCGCAGACGCCCAGGACGACGACGATCGGCCCCTGGTGGGGCAGGCGGGTGGCGAGCCGGGGGATCACGAAGGCCAGCGGCACGCCCATGACCATGGTGAGGGCCAGCAGCAGCCCCGCCGTGCCCGCGGGAACCCCGGCGTCCCGGAAGATCTGCGCCATCCACCCCATGGTGATGTAGGCGGCGGTCGCCTGGAGGCCGAAGAAGACGGCGAGCGCCCAGGCCGTACGGCTCCGGGTGATCCGCAGGGCGGGTGCCGCCTCGCGCCCGGGGCCCGACGCTCCACCGGCACCGCGTACCGACCCCGACACTCCCCGGGGGTTCTCCGTCGAGCGCGCGTCCCGGTCCCGGAGCAGCGGAAGCCACGGGACGACGGCCGCCGTCGCGAGGAGCGCCCAGACGGCCAGTCCGGTCCGCCAACTCCCGCCCAGCGCCTCGGTCATGGGCACGGTGACGGCCGCGGCGGTCGAGGTGCCGAGCGCCAGGGCCATGGAGTAGAGGCCCGTCATGGAGCCGACCCGGTCGGGGAACCAGCGCTTGACGATGACCGGCATCAGGACGTTGCTGACGGCGATGCCCATCAGGGCGAGGGCGCTCGCGGCCACGAATCCGGCCGTGCCGCCGACGTACGGCCGTATCAGCAGGCCGGCGGCGATCGCGGCCATGCCCGCGCAGACCACGGCGGCCGGACCGAACCGGCGGGCGAGCCGGGGCGCCATGACGCCGAAGAGGGCGAAGCAGAGCGGCGGGACGGAGGTGAGGAGCCCGGCGACGCTGCCGCTCATGCCGAGTCCGGTGCGCACCTCTTCGAGGAGGGCGCCGAGGCTGGTGATGGCGGGACGGAGGTTCAGGGCCGTCAGGACGGTGGCGACGACCACGAGACGGATCGTCCACGCGCGCGTGGCGGGTGCCGGGGGTTCGGACGCGGCCCGGTCGGACGCGGGTGCATCGGACCCGGGTGTTTCGGACGGTGCCCGGCCCGGTGCGGATGTCGTCGTCGCGGTCTCCTGGCTCACCATGACACCCATCATAGAATCATAGGATGATTGGTTGTCCATGGCCCGACCACTCCCGGTCGGTCACTTCGTGCGAAGGTGTGCCATGCCGTTGAGCCATCCCCGTCGATCGGCGCTGTCCGAGCAGGTCATCGCCGCGCTGCGGAACCAGATCACCTCGGGCGAGTGGCCGGTCGGCTCCCGCATCCCCACCGAGCCCGAGCTGGTCGAGGAGCTGGGCGTCGCCCGGAACACGGTCCGTGAGGCCGTCCGCGCGCTCGCGCACAACGGCCTGCTGGACATCCGCCAGGGCTCCGGCACCTACGTCGTCGCGACCAGCGAGCTCGCGGGCGTGATGCACCGCCGCTTCGCCGACGCCGACCCGAGCCACATCGCCGAACTGCGCTCCGCCCTGGAGTCGAGCGCCGCGAAGCTGGCGGCCGAGCGGCGCACCGAGAAGGACCTCAGGCAGTTGGACGCGCTGCTGGCGCGCCGCGAGGAGGCCTGGGCCTCGGGCGACGCGGAGGACTTCGTGACCGCCGACGCGACCTTCCACATGGCGGTCGTGGCCGCGTCCCACAACGACGTCGTGACGACGGTCTACGCGGACCTGGGCGAGGTCCTGCGGGACTGGCTGCGCGGTGACGTGGGCGAGGAGCTGACCCCGGAGACGTACATGGACCACGCCCGGCTGGTGGACGCGATCCGCGCGGGCGACGCGGAGACCGCCGCGGCGGAGGCCGCCGGCTATCCGTTCCACTGCCGTCCCGGCCGGGTCAGCCGTCCACCCGCTGGTGGCTGAACCACACCGAGCCGACTTCCTTCCAGCAGCGCCCGGTGAGCCGTACCGTCCGCGCGGGACCGGCCTCGACCGCGGCGCTGTCGCTGTCGATGTCCCACCACCGGACGCACTCGATGTGCAGCCGGACGCGGTCGACGGCCGCGTGGGGGTTGAAGCAGTAGCCGACCACCTGGGAGCCGGTGACGGTGCTGCGGCAGGCCGCCCCGAACGCAACGGGCTTGTCGTCCGCCCCTACGCGCGCGGGTGACTCCGCGGTCTCCACGCGCGCGTACGGTGCCGATTCGGACGGAAGAGTGAGGACGAGAACCAGGGCGACGACAGCTGGGGCGATGCTGCGGAGGATGCGCACAAGGGGGACCTCCTCGGCCGAGTGGCTGAGCGGTGCACGTCCAGCGTGCGCGGCACCGGGCTCCGGCGGCCCGCCGGATGAGCCGAACGAGTGATGATCCCGGCGGACAGGAGTACGGCGAGGGCGCGCACCCGAATGGATGCGCGCCCTCGAACCGTGGCAGAGCGTTGTGGGTGACGCTCACGCGCCGATCGCGTGCAGCCCGCCGTCCACGTGGATGATCTCGCCGGTGGTCTTGGGGAACCAGTCGCTGAGCAGCGCGACGACACCGCGGCCGGCCGGCTCGGGGTCCTTGAGGTCCCACTCCAGCGGCGAACGGTCGTCCCACACGGCGGCCAGCTCGCCGAAGCCCGGGATGGACTTGGCGGCCATGGAGCCGATGGGACCGGCGGAGATGAGGTTGCAGCGGATGTTCTGCTTGCCCAGGTCACGCGCCATGTAGCGGCTGGTGGCCTCCAGGGCGGCCTTGGCCGGACCCATCCAGTCGTACTGCGGCCAGGCGTACTGCGCGTCGAAGGTCAGGCCGACGACCGAGCCGCCGTTCTGCATCAGCGGCAGACAGGCCATGGTCAGCGACTTCAGGGAGTACGCCGAGACGTGCATCGCGGTGGCGACGGACTCGAAGGGCGTGTTCAGGAAGTTGCCGCCGAGGGCGTCCTGCGGGGCGAAGCCGATGGAGTGGACGACGCCGTCGAGCCCGCCCAGCTCCTCGCCGACGATGTCGGCCAGGCGCCCGAGGTGCTCGTCGTTGGTGACGTCGAGCTCGATGACCTTGGTGGGCTTGGGGAGCTTCCTGGCGATGCGCTCGGTCAGCGTGGGCCGGGGGAAGGCCGTGAGGATGATCTCGGCGCCCTGCTCCTGGGCCAGCTTGGCGGTGTGGAAGGCGATGGAGGACTCCATCAGCACACCGGTGATCAGGACGCGCTTGCCCTCGAGGATTCCGCTCATGGTGATCAGTGACCCATTCCCAGTCCGCCGTCTACGGGGATGACGGCTCCAGTGATGTACGAGGCGTCGTCCGAGGTGAGGAACCGCACCGTCGCGGCGATCTCCTCGGGCTGCGCGTACCGGCCGAGCGGCACCTGCTTCACGATGCCCGCGCGCTGCTCGTCGGTGAGCACCTTGGTCATGTCGGTGTCGACGAAGCCGGGCGCGACGACGTTGAAGGTGATGTTGCGCGAGCCCAGCTCACGGGCGAGGGAGCGCGCGAAGCCGACCAGGGCGGCCTTGGAGGCGGCGTAGTTGGCCTGGCCGGGCGAGCCGTAGAGGCCCACGACCGAGGAAATGAGGACGACGCGGCCCTTCTTGGCGCGCAGCATGCCGCGGTTGGCGCGCTTGACCACGCGGAAGGTGCCGGTGAGGTTGGTGTCGATGACCGAGGTGAAGTCCTCCTCGGACATGCGCATCAGGAGCTGGTCCTTGGTGACGCCGGCGTTGGCGATCAGCACCTCGACCGGGCCGTGCTCGGCCTCGATCTCCTTGTAGGCCTGCTCCACCTGCTCGGGGTCGGTGATGTCGCACTTGACGGCCAGGCAGCCCAATTCTGTTAGGGCGGCCGGCGGCTCCCCCGAGCGGTAGGTGATGGCGACCTTGTCGCCGGCGTCGGCGAACGCGCGGGCGATGGCGAGGCCGATGCCCCGGTTGCCTCCGGTGACGAGAACCGAGCGGCTCAACGGATCACCCTTTCCTTAGCGGTCTGAACGCCTGCCCGCATGCCTGGACGGCAGGCGCCTTCCCTCGAAACCTATCGGTCCGCTTCCCCCGGCGGGCATTCGAGCTGTGACAGTGGCACGGGGTGGTCACTGTGGGGTCCCTACAGAAAGCCCGCCGACCACAGCCGGAAAGATGTGGTCCGGCCGCCCGCGGGCGCGACATGATCGGATCCGACACGCCACGACAACCGTTCGGCGACAGGGAGACCTCGGTGCCTCATTCCATCGACGAAGCCTTCACGGCACTACCGCTGAGGGCATTGGCCGACGCCGCGCTCGCCCGCGCGCGGGCCCTCGGCGCCGAGCACGCCGACTTCCGGTTCGAGCGGGTGCGCAGCGCCTCCTGGCGGCTCAGGGACGCCAAGCCCGCCGGGTCCTCGGACACCACCGACCTCGGGTACGCGGTGCGGGTCGTGCACGGCGGGACCTGGGGGTTCGCCTCCGGGGTGGATCTGACGATGGACGCCGCCGCGAAGGTCGCCTCGCAGGCCGTGGCCATGGCCAAGCTGTCCGCGCAGGTCATCAAGGCCGCCGGGTCGGACGAGCGGGTCGAGCTGGCGGACGAGCCGGTGCACGCGGAGAAGACCTGGATCTCCTCGTACGGGATCGACCCGTTCACCGTCCCCGACGAGGAGAAGACCGCGCTGCTCACGGAGTGGAGCACGCGGCTGCTGGCGGCCGACGGGGTCAACCACGTCGACGCCTCGCTGCTCACCGTGCACGAGAACAAGTTCTACGCGGACACCGCCGGGACCGTGACCACCCAGCAGCGGGTGCGGCTGCACCCGTCGCTGACCGCCGTGTCCGTCGACGAGTCCAGCGGCGAGTTCGACTCGATGCGGACGCTGGCGCCGCCGGTCGGGCGCGGCTGGGAGTACCTGACGGGCACCGGCTGGGACTGGGACGACGAGCTGGCGCGCATCCCCGAGCTGCTCGCGGAGAAGATGCGGGCGCCGAGCGTCGAGTCGGGCGTGTACGACCTGGTCGTGGACCCGTCCAACCTGTGGCTGACCATCCACGAGTCCATCGGCCACGCCACCGAACTGGACCGCGCCCTCGGCTACGAGGCCGCGTACGCCGGCACGTCCTTCGCCACCTTCGACAAGCTCAACAAGCTGAAGTACGGCTCCGAGCTGATGAACGTCACCGGTGACCGCACCGCCGAGCACGGTCTGGCGACCATCGGGTACGACGACGAGGGCGTGGCGGGGCAGTCCTGGGACCTGGTGAAGGACGGCACACTGGTCGGCTACCAGCTCGACCGTCGTATCGCCAGGCTCACCGGGCTCGGCCGCTCCAACGGCTGTGCGTACGCCGACTCCCCCGGGCATGTGCCGGTGCAGCGCATGGCCAATGTGTCGCTGAAGCCGGATCCGGCGGGGATGTCGACGGAGGACCTGATCGGCGGGGTCGACCGGGGGATCTACGTCGTCGGGGACCGGTCCTGGTCCATCGACATGCAGCGGTACAACTTCCAGTTCACCGGCCAGCGGTTCTTCAAGATCGAGAACGGGCGGATCACCGGGCAGCTGCGGGACGTCGCCTACCAGGCGACGACGACCGACTTCTGGGGTTCGATGGCGGCCGTGGGCGGGCCGCAGACCTATGTCCTGGGCGGCGCGTTCAACTGCGGGAAGGCCCAGCCGGGTCAGGTCGCCGCGGTGTCGCACGGCTGCCCTTCGGCCCTCTTCAAGGGCGTCAACATTCTGAACACCACGCAGGAGGCCGGTCGATGAGCGGGCGGAACACCAAGGCGCACAAGCCGCACGAGATCGTCGAGCGGGCCCTCGGACTCTCCCGTGCCGACGGCTGTGTGGTGATCGCCGACGAGTACTCGACGGCGAACCTGCGCTGGGCGGGCAACGCGCTCACCACGAACGGGGTCACCCGGGGCCGGTCGGTGACGGTCGTCGCCACCGTCGACGGCAAGGAGGGCACCGCCTCCGGGGTCGTCTCGCGGGCCGCCGTCACCGCCGAGGAGCTGGAGCCGCTGGTGCGGGCCGCCGAGGCCGCCGCGCGCGGCGCCGGACCGGCCGAGGACGCCCAGCCGCTGGTCACGGGGGTGGCGCACTCCCCCGACTTCACGGACGCGCCCGCCGAGACGTCCTCCGCCGTGTTCACCGACTTCGCGCCGGCCCTCGGCGAGTCGTTCGCACGCGCGCGTGCGGGCGGCCGCGAGCTGTACGGCTTCGCCAACCACGAGATGGTGTCGAGCTACGTCGGTACGTCCACCGGGCTCCGGCTCCGCCACGACCAGCCGAACGGGACGCTGGAGCTGAACGCCAAGTCCCCGGACCGCAAGCGCTCGGCCTGGGCGGGGCGCTCCACGCGGGACTTCAAGGACGTCGACCCGGCGGCCCTGGACGCGGAGCTGGCCGTACGGCTGGGCTGGGCCGAGCGGCGGGTGCCGCTGCCCGCCGGACGGTACGAGACGCTGCTGCCGCCGACGGCCGTGGCGGACCTGCTGATCTACCAGATGTGGTCGGCGTCGGCGCGGGACGCGGCCGAGGGCCGGACGGTGTTCAGCAAGCCCGGCGGCGGCACCCGGATCGGCGAGCGGCTGACCGAGCTGCCGCTGACCCTGCGCAGCGACCCGAACGAGCCGGGCCTGGAGTCCGCGCCCTTCGTGCTGGCCCACTCCTCCGGCGGTGACAGCTCGGTGTTCGACAACGGGCTGCCGCTGACGGCGACCGACTGGATCAGCCGGGGCGAGATCGCGCATCTGCCGACCACCCGGCACAGCGCGGGCCTGACCGGGCTGCCGGTGGTGCCGACGATCGGCAACCTGATCCTGGACGGCGGCGAGGACCGCTCCCTGGCGGAGATGGTCGCGAACACCGAACGCGGGCTGCTGCTGACCTGCCTGTGGTACATCCGCGAGGTCGACCCGGCCACGCTGCTGCTGACCGGCCTGACCCGCGACGGGGTGTACCTCGTGGAGAACGGCGAGGTCACGGGCGAGGTCAACAACTTCCGGTTCAACGAGTCGCCGGTGGACCTGCTGGGCCGGGCCACGGAGGCGGGCCGCACGGAGAAGACGCTGCCGCGCGAGTGGAGCGACTACTTCACCAGGGCCGCGATGCCCGCGCTGCGAGTGCCGGATTTCAATATGAGTTCTGTCAGCCAGGGCGTATAACCTCGTACCTGATTACGACCCGAACGAGGAGACACGAGAACCGTGACGGACATCGTCGACGAGCTGAAGTGGCGGGGACTGTTCGCCCTGTCCACCGACGAGGACGCCTTGCGCAAGGCGCTCGCGGACGGTCCTGTCACGTTCTATTGCGGGTTCGATCCGACCGCGCCGTCCCTGCACGTCGGACACCTGGTGCAGGTGCTCACCGTGCGCCGGCTCCAGCAGGCCGGTCACCGGCCGCTGGCGCTGGTCGGCGGTGCGACGGGCCTGATCGGCGACCCCCGCCCGACGGCGGAGCGCACGCTGAACGACCCGGAGACCGTGGCCGGCTGGGTCGGCAAGCTGCGCGGGCAGATCGAGCCGTTCCTCTCCTTCGAGGGCGAGAACGCGGCCGTGATGGTCAACAACCTCGACTGGACCGAGGGCCTGTCGGCCATCGAGTTCCTGCGGGACATCGGCAAGCACTTCCGCGTCAACAAGATGCTGACGAAGGACTCCGTCGCCCGCCGGCTGGAGTCCGACCAGGGCATCAGCTACACCGAGTTCAGCTACCAGATCCTCCAGGGCATGGACTTCCTCCAGCTCTACCGGAGGTACGGCTGCACCCTCCAGCAGGGCGGCAGTGACCAGTGGGGCAACCTCACGGCCGGCCTGGACCTGATCCACCGGCTGGAGCCCGGCGTGGAGGCGCACGCGCTGGCCACTCCGCTGATGACCAAGGCGGACGGCACCAAGTTCGGCAAGACCGAGGGCGGCGCCGTCTGGCTCGACCCGGAGATGACCACGCCGTACGCGTTCTACCAGTTCTGGCTGAACGTGGACGACCGGGACATCACCCGGTACATGCGGATCCTTTCCTTCAAGTCCCGTGCGGAGCTTGAGGAGTTGGAGAAGCAGACCGAGGAGCGGCCGCAGGCGCGGGCCGCGCAGCGGGCGCTGGCCGAGGAGCTGACGACGCTGGTGCACGGGGCCGACCAGACGGCTGCGGTGATCGCCGCGTCCCGTGCGCTGTTCGGGCAGGGCGAGCTGGCGGAGCTGGACGACCGGACTCTCGCCGCGGCGCTGTCCGAGGTGCCCCACGTCAAGGTCGCCGAGCTGGGTCCGGTGGTCGACCTGCTCACCGAGGTCGGGCTGGTGCCCAGCAAGTCCGCGGGGCGGCGGACCGTGAAGGAGGGCGGGGCGTACGTGAACAACGTGAAGGTCACCGCGGAGGACGCGGTTCCGTCCCGGGAAGAGCTGATCCACGGGCGGTGGCTGGTGCTGCGGCGGGGGAAGAAGAACCTGGCCGCGGTCGAGGTGACCGGGGCCTAGGCGCGATCGAGTCTGCCGGGGCCTGGGCGCCGTAGGGGCGTGGGGTCGCTGGCGAGTGCCGCTTCGGCGTGGTTGCTCGCGCAGTTCCCCGCGCCCCTCAGATGGCGGCTGCGCCGCCGTTCAGGGCGCGGGGCTCAGGTCCGCCGTTTTCTCTTGCCCAGGGTCGCCATGTACGCCATGTCGCCGAGGGCCACGATGACGATCGCGGCGACCAGCTGGAAGATGTGGCGGCTCCAGTCGATGCCGGAGGTCTCCTCGACACCGAAGCCGCGTGCGAGCGCGTTGCCGACGACGGCGCCCAGCATGCCGAAGATCGTCGTCAGCCAGAGCGGGCTGTGCTGCTTGCCCGGGAGGATCGCCTTGGCCAGCAGGCCCAGCACGAATCCCACGATGATCGCCCACAACCAGCCCATGGCTGCCTCCTCGTACGGCTCGACGTGAGCATTACGCCCAGTCTCGGCCCGCCCGCGGTACGCCGCATGTCGGGCACGGCCGTACGCGGCGCGGCGCATTTCCTCCACTCTCCGTGGAAGGTGACCCGGTCTCGTAGGCGGCGCAGACGCGGCGTAACGTGGAATGCGTCCGGACCGTGTTCCTGTGGCGGGCACGGACGGGCACGGGCCGGGGAGCGTCCGATACAGGCGGGTGGTGGAACGTGATGCGGAAGCAGCACAACGTCGAGGTCTTCCGGATCACGGGTGCCCGGCAGGGCCTCGCCGACGACGTCCGCGGCCGGCAGCGCCGCTACATCATCTCGATGTCCGTGCGCACCCTCGCGGTGATCGCCGCCGCGGTCCTCTGGAACGTCGAACGGCACGTCGCGGTCGTCGCGCTGGTGCTCGGCGCGGTGCTGCCGTACGTCGCCGTGGTGATCGCCAACGCGGGCCGGGAGAACGCGCCCTCGCTGCCGTCCACGTTCGTCAGGGCCCCCATGCGACCGATGATCACGCCGCCCGCGGAATCCGTCGCGGAGGACGCGGCGGCCGATTCGGCGGGGCACAGGCGGAGCGAGCCGCGCGAGCGGGCCTGAGCGCGGGCCGTCCGGCCACTCCGGCGAAGCGGAATCCGGCCACCCGCCAAGCTCAAGAAAAGCTCAGATCAATCATGTAGTTCCTGTGCCGGGCAGAGGGCTACCCGTGACATACTTCGAGAGCGCTCCGCATCCCCCGTCGGAGCGACAGACCGACGCCGGGCAGCTCCCCCCGTGGCTGCTCGGCGTCGCCTTTTCTGCGGCTAGGGTCGACGTCGTGAACATCCTCAACGTCCCCGGGTCCGATCCTTCCTCCCCCATCTGTTCGGCCAAGGGGTGTCGGGCCGACGCGGTCTGGGTGCTCGCCTGGAACAACCCGAAGCTGCACACGCCGGAGCGGCGCAAGACGTGGCTCGCGTGCGACGAGCACCGGGAGCATCTGTCGCAGTTCCTGGGGGTGCGGGGGTTCTTGAAGGACGTGGTGAAGCTGGACGACTGGGAGGAGCCGGCGCCGTAGGACCGCTCAGCCCCCGATCGCCGACATCGGCCGGTCCGGCTGGACGAACGACGGGTCGTCCAGACCCGCGCCCGCCTTCTTGCCCCACATCGCCAGCCGCCAGATACGGGCGATCTCCTCGTCCGGGGCGCCGGAGCGCAGCGCGGCGCGCAGATCGGTCTCCTCACGGGCGAAGAGGCAGGTGCGGACCTGGCCGTCGGCGGTGAGGCGGGTGCGGTCGCAGGCGGAGCAGAACGGGCGGGTGACGGAGGCGATGACGCCCACGCGGTGGGGGCCGCCGTCGACCAGCCAGCGCTCCGCCGGGGCCGAGCCGCGTTCGTCCCGGCCCTCGGGGGTGAGGTCGAAGCGGGTGCGCAGGGAGGTCAGGATGTCGCCGGCGGTGACCATGCCGTCGCGCTTCCAGCCGTGCTGGGCGTCCAGGGGCATCTGCTCGATGAAGCGCAGCTCGTAGTCGTGCTCGACGGCCCAGGCGAGGAGGTCGGGGGCCTCGTCGTCGTTGAGGCCGGGCATCAGGACCGAGTTGACCTTGACCGGGGTCAGGCCGGCGTCGCGGGCGGCTTCGAGTCCTTCGAGGACGTCCTTGTGGCGGTCGCGGCGGGTGAGGGTCTTGAAGACGTCCGGGCGCAGGGTGTCCAGGGAGACGTTCACCCGGTCCAGGCCGGCCGCCTTCAGGGCCGTCGCCGTGCGCCTGAGGCCGATGCCGTTGGTGGTGAGGGACATCTGGGGGCGGGGGGCGAGGGCCGCCACCCGCTCCACGATGCCGACCAGGCCGGGGCGCAGGAGCGGCTCACCGCCGGTGAAGCGGACCTCCTCGATGCCCAGGATCCGGACGGCTATGTCGATGAGACGGACGATCTCGTCGTCGCTCAGCAGGTCGGGCTTGGCCAGCCACTGCAGGCCCTCCTCGGGCATGCAGTACGTACAGCGCAGATTGCACCGGTCGGTCAGCGAGACCCTCAGGTCGGTGGCCACTCGGCCGTAGGTGTCGATGAGCACGTGGGCCCCCTCCCTCGCGGCGGATCACAATCGTTCGACATGTGCGAGCCTACGTGACCGCGCTGACAACATCACCGGCCCGATCGCACGAGACGCGGCGAGGGGCCGCCGTAGAGATCTACGACGGCCCCCTCGCGACGGCGTCCCCCGGCGGAGCTAAGCACCGTTGCAGTACTAGTGCGCTCCGGTGCCCGTGAGGGAGCGGACCTCGAGCTCCGCGTACTTGGCCTCGTCGGGCTTCTCCTTGGACAGGACCGTGCCGAGGAAGCCCATGAGGAAGCCGAACGGGATGGAGATGATGCCCGGGTTCTTCAGCGGGAACCAGGCGAAGTCGGCGTCCGGGAACATCGCCTTCGGGTCGCCGGAGACCACGGGCGAGAACAGCACCAGGCCGACGGCGACGATCAGACCGCCGTAGATCGACCACAGCGCGCCCTGGGTGGTGAACCGCTTCCAGAAGAGGCTGTAGAGGATCGTGGGCAGGTTGGCGGAGGCCGCGACCGCGAAGGCGAGGGCGACCAGGCCGGCCACGTTCAGGTCGCGGGCGAGGGCGCCGAGGCCGATGGAGACGACGCCGATGAAGACGGTCGCCCAGCGGGCCGCGCGGACCTCCTCGGCGCCGGAGGCCTGTCCCTTGCGGATGACGTTGGCGTAGATGTCGTGCGCGAAGGACGACGACGAGGCGAGGGTGAGGCCGGCGACCACGGCGAGGATCGTCGCGAAGGCCACCGCCGAGATGGTGGCGAGCAGGATCGCGCCCCAGGCCGAGTCGACGCCGCCCAGGTGCAGGGCGAGCAGCGGTGCCGCCGTGTTGCCCGACGGGTTGGAGGCGATGATCTCGTCCTGGGAGATCAGCGCGGCGGCGCCGAAGCCGAGGGCGATGGTCATCAGGTAGAAGCCGCCGATGATGCCGATGGCCCAGTTCACGGACTTACGGGCGGCCTTGGCGTTGGGCACCGTGTAGAAGCGGATCAGGATGTGCGGCAGGCCGGCGGTGCCGAGGACCAGGGCGATGCCGAGGGAGATGAAGTCCAGCTTGGAGGTGCCGGTCGCGCCGTACTGGAGGCCGGGCTCCAGGAAGGCGGCGCCCTTGCCGCTGTTCTCGGCGGCGGTGCCGAGCAGATCGGAGATGTTGAAGTTGAACTTCAGCAGGACCAGGAACGTGATGAGGATCGTGCCGCCGATGAGGAGGACGGCCTTCACCATCTGGACCCAGGTGGTGCCCTTCATTCCGCCGATGGAGACGTAGACGATCATCAGGATGCCGACGAGGGCGACGATGAGGATCTTGCCCGCGTCGGAGGTGATGCCGAGGAGCAGCGAGACGAGGACGCCCGCGCCCGCCATCTGGGCCAGCAGGTAGAAGATCGACACGACGATCGTGGAGGTGCCGGCGGCGGTGCGGACGGGGCGCTGGCGCATGCGGTACGCGAGCACGTCGCCCATGGTGTAGCGGCCGGAGTTCCTGAGCGGCTCGGCGACCAGGAGCAGGGCGACCAGCCAGGCGACCAGGAAGCCGATGGAGTAGAGGAAGCCGTCGTAGCCGAAGAGGGCGATGGCGCCCGCGATGCCGAGGAACGAGGCCGCCGACATGTAGTCGCCGGAGACCGCGAGGCCGTTCTGGAAGGCGCTGAACTGGCGGCCGCCCGCGTAGAAGTCGGCGGCGTCCTTGGTCTGGCGGCCGGCCCAGATGGTGATGCCGAGGGTGGCCAGGACGAACAGCGCGAAGAGAGTGATGATGAGCGGCCGGTGCTCGCTGGCCTCGTTGGCCGCGAGGATCGTCTGCGTTGCGGGGCTCATGCGCCGCCCTCCATCCGGGACTTGATCGCCTCGGCCTTGGGGTCGAGCTTCGCGGCGGCGTGCTTCGAGTACCACCAGGCGATGAGGAACGTGGTGACGAACTGTGCGACGCCCAGGACGAAGGCGACGTTGATGTTGCCGAAGAGCTTGGTGCCCATGAAGTCGCCCGCGTAGTTGGAGAGCAGGACGTACAGCAGGTACCAGGCGATGAAGCCCACGGTCAGCGGGAAGGCGAACGAGCGGTAGGAGCGGCGCAGTTCGGCGAACTCGGCGCTCTCATGGACCGCGGCGAACTCCTCGGGTGAGGGGAGGTGATGCTCGGCCTTCGCTGGGGGCGGTGCGTCGGTTGCCACGGAGTCTCCTCGCGTCTCCGCCGCGTTCGCGACGGTGGATGGTGACCTCTTCGCCGTCGGATCGGGGGACGGACTGGGTTCGGACATGGGGGCGGTTCTGTTCTTTCGGTGACGGGCGCACGATCGTGCTCGGGCTCCCTGCTCAACGTCACGGCGGGGCGCGAGGACCGGTTCAACCGTGCGTGTTTCTTTCGAAAACCGATTCGGAAACCGTCGCGGGGTCCGATGTGTGGCCGAAGTGCGCCCGTTGCGGAAATGGCCAGGAGATGCGGCGACTTCGAGGGTTACCCCTCTACTTCCGCCTCCCGCCCGTGAAGTCATTGCTGGCCGGCGACGACCAGGGATAGCTTCGAGCTGCACCACCAACGTCATGTACCTGCCCAGGCACCCGTGTGCCTCGGGCCGGTTTCTTTGAGAATGATGTGGAGATCACATGGCTCATCTGCGCTCCAGGCGACGGCTCGCCCTCGCGGTGCCGGTCGTCCTGTCGCTGACCGCCTCGCTCGGTTTCCTGCCGGGTGTCGCCTCGGCGGCCCCGTCCGCGGAGTCCACCGCCGCGACCGCGGAGGGCCCGAACCTGTCGTACGTCGTGAACACCAAGACGGACAAGCGCACGATCGCCAAGGTGCAGAAGGCGATAGCCGAGGCCGGCGGCAAGACGGTGGTCACGTACGCCAAGATCGGCGTGATCGTGGTCCACTCGACCGACCCGGCCTTCGGTGCGAAGATCCGCGCGGTGCGTGGGGTGCAGTCCGCCGGTGCCACCCGGACCTCGCCGCTCACCCCCGCCGGTACGACGGACGTGGGCGCCGTCGACATGCTGACGGACGCGGAGGCCGCGAAGGTGAAGGCCGCCTCGGCGGACATCCCCGACGCCGAGCCCCTCGAGGCCGACCAGTGGGACCTGCGGGCGATCGGCGCCGACAAGGCCGCGAAGATCGACGACGGCAGCAGGAAGGTCACCGTCGCGGTGATCGACACGGGCGTCGACGACACCCACCCGGACCTCACGGCGAACTTCTCCAGGTCCCAGTCCGCCAACTGCGACGGCGGTGTCGCGGACACCAGCGAGGGCGCCTGGCGGCCGTACACCGTGAACGACTACCACGGCACGCACGTCGCCGGTGAGATAGCCGCGGCCCGCGACGGCGTCGGCGTCGCCGGTGTCGCTCCGGGCGTGAAGGTCTCCAGCATCAACGTGACCGACCGGACGAGCGGTCTGTTCTACGCCGAGAGCGTCGTCTGCGCGTTCGTGTTCGCCGCCGACAAGGGCGTGGAGATCACGAACAACAGCTACTACGTGGACCCGTGGCTCTACAACTGCGTGGACGACCCGGACCAGAAGGCCATCGTCGACGCCGTCAACCGGGCCCAGCTGTACGCCCAGAAGAAGGGCACGCTGAACCTGGCCTCGGCGGGCAACTCCAACCACGACCTGGCCTCCGACGCGATCCCGGACGCCTCCAGCCCCAACGACACGACCCCGGTCGAGCGCACCATCGACCCGAGCGAGTGCTTCGACGTCCCGACCCAGCTGCCGGGGGTCGTCACCGTCAGCGCGACGGGCGTGAAGAACGAGAAGTCGTACTACTCCACGTACGGCAACGGCGTCATCGACATCGCCGCGCCGGGCGGCGACGCCCGCTACCAGATCCCGGACACGCCGTCGAAGAACGGCCGCATCCTGTCCACCATGCCGAACGGCGCCTACGGCTACCTCCAGGGCACCTCGATGGCGTCGCCGCACGCCGCCGGTGTCGCCGCGCTGCTGAAGTCCACGCACCCGTGGGCGTCCCCGAAGCAGCTGCAGAAGCTGCTGAAGGCGCAGGCGGACGAGCAGGCCTGCCCGACGTCGTACGACCAGAACGGCGACGGCGTCCAGGACGCGGTTTGCGAAGGCAGCCCCAGCGTGAACGGTTTCTACGGGTTCGGCATCGTCAACGCCCTGAAGGCCGTCAAGTAACCCGGCCGGCGAGCAGCCACGACGAACTGGAGACAGCATGACAGCGCCTCTCAAGCGCTCCCGTCGTCTGACCGCGATCCCGCTGGGGATGGCCATGGCGACCGCACTGGTCGTCGTACCGAACATCACGGCCTCGGCGGCCGAGTCGACCGGCTCTGCCGTGTCGGCCGGGCAGACCGACGCGACCGGGCTCAGCTACGTCGTCAACGTGCGCGCGGGGCACGGGCCCTCCGCGCACGTGAAGAAGGCGATCGCTCAGGCCGGCGGCACGATCGTGACGTCGTACGACCGGATCGGTGTCGTCGTCGTCCACTCCACGAACCCCGGCTTCGCCGCGGAGATCCGTGAGGTGCGCGGGGTCCGGTCGGCCGGTGCCACCCGCACCGCGCCGCTGCCCGCGCAGTCGACCACCGACGTGGGCACCCCGAAGGTGCTGACCGCCGAGGAGATCGCGGACGTCGAGGCTGTGGACGGGCAGGACCCGCTGGAGCCGTTGCAGTGGGACCTGCCCGCCATCAAGGCGGACAAGGCCCACGAGGTGTCGCTCGGCAGCCGGGACGTCACGGTCGCCGTCATCGACACGGGTGTCGACGACACGCACCCGGACATCGCGCCGAACTTCGACCGCGACGCCTCCGTCAACTGTGTGACGGGCAAGCCCGACACCACCGACGGGGCCTGGCGGCCGGGGCCGACGGAGAGCGCGCACGGCACCCATGTGGCCGGTGAGATCGCCGCCGCGAAGAACGGCGTCGGTGTCACGGGTGTGGCGCCCGGGGTCAGGGTGTCCGGCATCAAGGTGTCCACCACCGCCGGCTTCTTCTACACGGAGGCCGTGGTCTGCGGCTTCATGTGGGCCGCCGAGCACGGGGTGGACGTCACCAACAACAGCTATTACACCGACCCCTGGTACTTCAACTGCACGAACGACCCGGACCAGAAGGCGCTGGTGGAGGCCCTCGGCCGGGCGACGAAGTACGCGGAGAAGAAGGGCGCGGTCAATGTCGCCGCGGCCGGCAACGAGAACTACGACCTCGCGGCCGACGAGATCACCGACCCGGTCTCCCCCAACGACTCGACCCCGACGGACCGGGTGATCGACCCGTCCGAGTGCCTCGACATCCCGACCCAGCTGCCGGGTGTCGTCACGGTCGCCTCCACCGGCGCCAAGGGCATCAAGTCGTCCTTCTCCAACCACGGTCTGGGCGTCGTCGACATCGCCGCACCCGGCGGCGACTCGACCCGCTTCCAGACCCCCGCCCCGCCCGCCACCAGCGGCCTGATCCTGGGCCCGCTGCCCGGCGGCACATGGGGCTACATGGCCGGTACGTCGATGGCGTCGCCGCACGTCGCGGGCGTCGCCGCCCTGATCAAGTCGACGCATCCGCACGCCCCGGCCGCCCTGGTCAAGGCACTGCTGTACGCCCAGGCCGACGCCACGCCCTGCACCGACCCGTACGACATCGACGGGGACGGCAAGGCCGACGCGGTCTGCGAGGGGCCGAAGAACCACAACGGCTTCTACGGCTTCGGCACCGCGGACGCGCTGGACGCGGTGACCAGGTAGAGGTTCTCGTCGTAGCGGCGGGTCGTTCTCGTCGTAGCGGCGGGTCGTCGGGCCGGGCGGTGTCACACCGCCCGGCCCTTCGGCTGCATAGTGCGGTCATGACAGACATGGAAAAGGTGTGGGCGGCACTCGGCGGCGATCCCGTCCTGCCGCGGCGGATCTCGACCGTCGTACGGGACGGGGTGCTCGACGCCCGGCTGCCGGTACGGGAGCTGGCGCGGACCTGCGTCGGGGTGTGCGCGCTGGCGGCGGCCGAACTGGGGGCCAGCCGGGCCGGGCTCGCCGAGGTCCCCCGGGTACGGGTGGACGACGGGGCGGTCGGCACCGCCTTCGTGAGCGAACGTCATCTGCTGGTCGACGGGCGGGCCCCGGTCAACTTCGCGCCGCTGTCGCGGTTCTGGCGGACGGCGGACGGGTGGGTGCGGACGCACGCGAACTATCCGCATCACCGGGAGCGGCTGCTGTCCGCGCTGGGGGTGCCCGGCGCCGAGGTGCCCGCGGTCGAGGCGGCGCTCGCCGAGCGGTCCGCGCGGGAGGTCGAGGAGGCGGTGTACGCGGCCGGGGGCCTGGCGGTGGCGCTGCGGACGCCCGGGGAGTGGGCCGCGCACGAGCAGGCGCGGGCGGTGGCGGCCCGGCCGCTGGTCCAGCACGAGCGGCTGGACACGGCCTACGCGCGCGTGCTCCCGCCCCTGCCTTCGGCCGAGGCGCCGCTGTCGCCCGCCGCCGGGGTACGGGTCCTGGACCTGACCCGGGTCATCGCGGGCCCCGTGGCCACCCGGACACTCGCCCTGCTGGGCGCGGACGTGCTGCGGATCGATCCGCCGGGGATGCCCGAGATCCTCGACCAGCACGCCGACACGGGCTTCGGGAAGCGGTCGGCGACGCTCGATCTGACCGCAGACCCGAGGGCGTTCGAGGCGCTGCTCGCCGAGGCCGACGTCGTCGTCACCGGGTACCGGCCGGGTGCGCTGGACCGGTTCGGGCTGTCGGCCGAGGCACTGGTCGACCGGCGTCCCGGGCTGATCGTGGCGCAGCTCTCGGCCTGGGGCGCGTACGGGCCGTGGGCCGGGCGGCGGGGGTTCGACAGTCTGGTGCAGGTGGCGACGGGGATCGCGGCGGTCGAGGGTACGGCGGAGCGGCCGGGCGCGCTGCCCGCGCAGGCACTCGACCACGGGACGGGCTATCTGCTGGCGGCGGCCGTGCTGCGGGCGCTCACCGAACAGGCGGAGCAGGGGTACAGCCGAGTCGTCCGGCTGGCCCTCGCACGTACGGCGGCCTGGTTGACGGACGGGATCGAGCGGGCCCCTGGTGAGGGCGGGGCCCTCGGCGCGCCGGACGCCTGGCTCGCCGAGCGGGACAGCCCCCTCGGGCGGCTGCGGTACGCGCTGTCGCCGGTGTCCTTCGAGGGCGGGCCGGGCGACTGGGCTCGGCCTCCGGGGCGTTGGGGTGCGGACGAGGCGCGCTGGCGTTGAATCACCGCGGCCTCCGGGCCGTATGGATGGGCGGAATGTCGAACTGCCAGTCGATTTCCGGCACTTGCCCTGATCTGGTGCGACTGGTGAACTTTCCGGGGTGAGCCTGACGAGACGGACGACGGACGCGGCGGGAGTGGCGGGGATGGAAGCCGCCGGGCCTGAGGGGCGGGCCGGGGGCGGGGCCGGGCGGGCCGTCGTCGTGCTCGTCCTGGTGGCCGTGGCGGCGCTGATACCCCTGTTCGGCCCGCGGGTGGCGCTCGACGGCACGGGTGAGGCCGGGGCGCCCGGCGCCGGCGGGATCGCCCTGCTGCGGACGGTGCTGCTGGCGGCGCTGTGTGTGCCGGTGGGCGAGCTGTTCGTGGCCCGGCTGGTGCGACGGGTGCCCGGCGCGCCCGGGCAGGCGCCGCGCAGTTGGGCGCCCTGGGCGGCGGGGGCCGGCCTCGTGGCCTCGCTGGGGCTGGCCTCGGTCGTGGCCACCGGCAATCTGGTGCCGGACTCCCCCGCCGACATGGACGTGGGCGGCCTCTACGAGACCCGGGACGGCACGCTCGCCCTCGTGGAGGTCAACGCCTTCGCGGCGGCCGGTCTGCCGGCGCTGTGCCGGCGGCCCGCCGCCCAGGCGCTGCCCCTGGCCGCCGTCGTCGTCGCGGAGGCGCTGCGCGCCCACCCGAGCACCGACCACCACGACCCGCTGGTCGGCACCGGTCTGACCCTGGTGCACCTGACATGCGCGGCCCTGTGGGCGGGCGGACTGCTGCACGTGCTGCGGACCCTTCGCACGCGCGCGTGGCGCTCGTCGGGGCGGGGCACCGCGTTGCTGGGCCTCTACGCGCGCGTGGCCGCGATACTGCTCGCCGCCGTCACCGCCAGCGGGGTGTGCAGCACACTGCGCCGGATGCCGCCGGGCACGGTGCTCGACCAGCTGACGGAGACGGCGTACGGGCGCGCCCTGTTCGCCAAGGTGGTGCTGGTGGCCGCCGTCACCGTGCTGGCCCTCTGGGCACGGCTCCGGCTGCGCCGCGCGGCCGACGATCCCCTCGGCGCCTGCGCTCCCGCGCGGGCGGAGGTGGTCGTACTGGGCGCGGTCGTCGCGGTGTCGGCGCTGCTCACAGCGCTGCCGCTGCCGATCCGCTGGTGAGGCGGCGACGGAGCGGAGGTGCGCCGCGTGGCCCGGTCAGACCGTGTGCCGGGACGCCCCACCCTCGGCCGGGGTGGACGAGGGGCGCGTACCGAGGGTGTTGAGGGCCCCTCGGGTGAGCAGGTACTGCGCCGCCAGATAGGTGAGCATGATCCACAGGTCGGGGCGGGGCGGCTGCGGCCACTCGGCGACGCCGGTCGCGATGAGCATGTCCGACACCACGAAGAGCGCGCCGCCGAGCCCCGCGACGGACCCGAACCGGGCGGCGGCCCACGCCATCGTGGTCAACAGGGCGCTGTAGCAGGCGACGGGGATGCGCAGTTCCGCCGGCAGACCGGGCCACAGACTCACGACGGCGACGACCAGGGCCAGGCCGTACGCCAGGCCGTACGCGACACCGGACGCCGGCTCCCCCAACCTGTCGCGCCTGCCGAGGCCGGCGAACAGCACGAGGTAGGAGACGTGTCCCGCCGCGAAGGAGCCCATCCCGGCGAGGAAGGCCGGTTCGGCGTCGGAGAGGAGCAGCACGTCGCCGCCCCAGCCGAACAGCAGGGCGGCGAGCAGCGGTCGGGGCGCGCCGCGGGTGTACGCGTACGCCGCGAGCAGGGGCATCAGCAGGGGCTTGGCGGCGAGGTGCCCCGCGTCGAACCCGATGGTCAGGGAGGCGAGGTCGACGCCGGCGGCGACCCCGAAGGCGACGAGGAGGGCGGCCCCTGTGTCTCGCTTCACGCGACGGTCTTCGAGGGCGGGGCCGAGAGCGATGCCTGGGGCGGGGATGGGGGCGAAGCCGGGGACGGGGTGGTGGTCGAGGTCGGGGCCGGGGGCCCGTCGCCCGCCGCGTCGCGCCCGGCCGAACCGGAGGAGTCGGCCGGGGACGGCTGCGCGGGTTTCCAGCCGGGGCCGCCGAAGACCCGCCCGGCCCGCTCGCCCCAACCGCTCGCCTTCTTCAGGTCCTTGGCGATGGCGACGTACTCGTGGGTGGCGACCCGCAGCGGGTTGTATGTGTCGATGTTCTTCGTCAGGCCGTACACCGGCCGCTCGGTCTCCTCGACGAACGAGCCGAAGAGCCGGTCCCAGACGATGAGGATGCCGCCGAAGTTGCGGTCCAGATAGCCGCCCTGGGAGGCGTGGTGGACCCGGTGGTGCGAGGGCGTGTTGAAGACGAACTCAAAGGCGCGGGGCAGCTTCCCGATGCGCTCGGTGTGGATCCAGAACTGGTAGACGAGGTTGGCGGAGGAGCAGAAGGCGAGCGCGGCCGGGTGCACGCCGAGGGCGATGAGCGGGACGTAGAAGGGCCACACCGTCCAGGTCGTCCAGGGCTGCCGGAGGGCGGTGGTGAGGTTGAACTTCCGGCTGGAGTGATGGACGACGTGACAGGCCCAGAGGATGCGGATCACGTGGTGGCCGCGGTGCGACCAGTAGTAGAAGAAGTCCTGCGCGAGCAGCATCAGCGGGACCGTCCACCACAGGACCGGGACGCGCAGCGGGGTCAGTTCGTGGACGGCCGTGTAGATCGCGACGATCGGGATCTTCCAGAGGAAGTCGAAGACGAGACTCCCGAGCCCCATGCCGACGCTCGTCGCGGCGTCCTTCGTCTCGTACCCCGCGGCATCGTCGTCCGGATGGATCCGGACACTGATCACCTCGATCACGGTGAGCAGCACGAAGGCGGGTATCGACCACAGCACGACATCGGGCAGGTTCGGCATGGGGGCACGGTAGATCCGCTGGTCGACGGGGGCTAGACGTTGTTACTGACAAGTATTTCCGGCGGTACGCGCTTGCTTCTTGGCGCTCCTCGCCAAAGCGGGGGGCGAGGGAAGAGCTGTCGCCCCGTCACTTGTGCGGTGCCACCGCCGGGTAACGAGCTGTCAGTCCCGGCCCGTATCCTCAGGGACCATGCTCGAAGACCACACGACCGCAGCGTCGCAAGCGCCTTGGCCGGCCGCGTATCCCCAGGGGTACGCGGTCGTGGACGTGGAGACGACCGGGCTGGCCCGGGACGACCGGATAATCTCCGCGGCTGTGTACAGACTGGACGCGCGGGGCGAGGTCGAGGACCACTGGTACACGTTGGTCAACCCGGAGCGGGATCCGGGGCCGGTGTGGATCCACGGGCTGACGAGTGATGTGCTCGAAGGGGCGCCGCTGTTCAAGGAGATCGCGGAGGAGTTCTCGTCGCGGCTCGCGGACCGGGTGCTCGTCGCGCACAACGCGGTGTTCGACTGGTCGATGATCGCCCGGGAGTACGCGCGCGCGGAGAGCGAGGCGCCGGTGCGGCAGCGGCTGTGCACGATCGCGCTGTCGAAGGAGCTGGCGCTGCCGCTGCCCAACCACAAACTGGAGTCGCTGGCGGCGCACTTCGGGGTGGTGCAGCAGCGGGCGCACCACGCGCTGGACGACGCGCGGGTGCTGGCGGAGGCGTTCCGGCCGAGTCTGCGGGCCGCCGCCGCGGGGGGTGTACGGCTGCCGCTGCACGAGTGCCGACCGCTGACCGAGTGGCGGGACAGCCCGGCCGCGCCCCGCATCGGGCAGCAGGCGGGTCACGGCGGCGGTCAGGGTGGGGGTTACGGCGGTTATCAGCCCACCAGTTGGCGCCCTTCGCGGAAGCGGCCCGCGTGCCCCTATCCCAACCCCGGGCGCTTCGAGGACGGCAAACCGCTCAAGCAGGGCATGCGGGTCGCCTTCTCCGGGGACACCTCGATCGAACGCGATCTGCTGGAGGACCGCGCGATCGAGGCGGGGCTGCATGTGGCGACGAGTCTGTCCCGGGTGACCAGTCTGCTCGTCACCAACGACCCCGACTCGAACACGTCGAAGGTCGTCAAGGCCCGGCAGTACGGGACGCCGGTGGTGGACGAGGCCGCGTTCGGGCAGTTGCTGCGCGATGTGGCGCCCGCCGACGAGTGACCCGTACGGACGGGTGATTGCCGGGCGACTCGCCCGGCGCCCGCTCGCCCGCGCGGCGGCGACGGCTCACCCTGTGGCGCATGGCGAGATGCGAAGTTTGCGGCAATGACTACGGAATGACCTTCGAGGTCCACGCCCAGGGCGCGGTGCACGTCTTCGACTGCTTCTCCTGTGCGATCCACCGCATGGCCCCCATCTGCGAGCACTGCCGGGTGCAGATCATCGGCCAGGGCGTCGACGTCGACGGCCACTGGTACTGCGGCGCCCACTGCGCGCGCGCCGAGGGGAAGGCGGGCATCGTCGACAAAGTCTGAGCTGACGCGTGACCGCCTGAGCCGACCATCGTTCCCCTTGTCAGCCGTGGCAGTGTGAGGACCCTTGTCCCCGCCAGTGTGAGGACCCTTGTCCCCGCCAGTGCGGGGGGGCCCGCGGTAGACCCCACGCCCCTGCAAATCGGTTGGGTGCTCTCCGCATCTGCGGAGGTGACGGCCCTCGGCGGGACCCTCCCGCCGAGGGCCGAATTGCGCGAGGTACGGTCAGTGGGTGTACCGCTTCCTGTTGTCCCGGCAGTGGGTGATCCTCGCGCTGCTCGCCCTCGTCCTGGTCCCGACCATGGTCAGGCTGGGTATTTGGCAGATGCATCGCTACGAGGAGCGCAGCGCGCGGAACCGGCTCGTCGCCGAGGCGCTGGCCGCGAAGCCGGTGCCCGTGGAGCGGCTGACCTCCCCCGGGCACACCGTCACCAGCGCCGAGCGCTACCGCACGGTGACCGCGAAGGGCCGGTTCGACACCGATGACGAGGTCGTCGTCCGTCGGCGGGTCAACGCCGATGACGAGGTCGGCTTCCACGTCCTGACCCCGTTCGTGCTCGACGACGGCAGGGTGCTGCTCGTCAACCGGGGCTGGATCCCCGCGGACGCCCCGAGTCAGACCGCGTTCCCCGAGGTTCCCGCGCCGCCGGCCGGCGAGGTCACCGTCACCGGGCGGCTGATGCCCGACGAGACGACCGAGGCGAGCGGTATCAAGGATCTCCAGGGTCTGCCGGACCGGCAGATCATGCTGATCGACAGCGAGCGGGAGGCGAAGCGCCTCGGCGTGCAGGTCCTCGGCGGTTATCTCGCGCAGACCTCGCCCGACCCCAAGGGCGACACCCCGGAGCAGCTCGGCAGCCCCGGCGACGAGAACGCCGCGCTGAACTACGCCTACGCCCTGCAATGGTGGCTCTTCGCCCTCGGCGTTCCCGTCGGCTATGTCGTCCTCGCCCGCCGGGAGCGCCGCGACCGCGTGGAGGCGGCGGCCGCCGCGGAGGCCGAGGACGACAAGGAGACGGCGCCGGCGCCGGTGTAGGGGGCCGGCCGGTTCAGGTGCCGGCCGGTTCAGGCACGGTCGCGGCTCTCCACCGAGCGCTCCCGCCAGTACACGAACGTGCGTCGCGGCTCGGGGAGCAGGTCCCACGGGTGGGTCGTCATATGGCGGCCCAGGCGGGCGAAGACGGGGGCGGCCTCGGCCGGGCGGTGGGCGCGGGTCAGGGCGAAGGCGAGGGTGTTGAGGTCGGTGACGGCCTCGGCGTGGGGTGCGGTGCCGACGTCGAACCAGCCCGTGAGGGCCAGGTCGATCTCGTGGACGGACCGGGGCTCGTTCCAGTTGCCGCCGCCCGAGCCGAGGGCGTCGACGGGTGTCGACCCCTGACGGTGGGCCATGAGTTCGACGCGGGCCGCCACCGGGAGCAGGGCCAGCGGTGAGCCGTGGGGCGCGCGGGCGGCGGCCTGCCAGGCGAAGTCCATCATGTCGGGGACCGTCCCGTGGCCGCGCGGGGAGAGATAGCGCAGCAACCGGTGGTAGGACGTCCGGAGCCAGGGGGCCCGGTCGACGGCCTCCGTCCACACGGGCACGGCGTCCCTGACCGGTACGGCGCAGGTGTCCATCAGCGACAGCAGCGCGAGCCAGGGCGTGGGGTCCTCCGGGCAGGCCTCGGCGGCGCGGAGGCAGGAGTGTTCGGCGCGGCGGACGGCGGCCCGGTCGGCGGCCGGGGCGCGGTACGACTCGACGAAGGCGCGCAACGTGAGGGCGTCGCCGTCCTCCGGGCGGTCGGCCGTCCAGCGTTGCGGAACGGCGGCGGGGAGTCGCTGGGCCAGTACGGCGACGCGGTGCGCCCGGCGGTCCCAGTCGCGGCCGGTGGCGCGCAGGAGGTCGGCCACGGGTTCCCACACGGGGCGGGTGCGGCCGGCGCCGAGGCCGTGGAGCTGAGGGGTGGGGCGGAGGTCGGCCAGGGTCGTGTGGAGGGGGGCGTCGTCGAGTTCGGGGCGGATCAGCAGGGAGGGTCGGCGTCTCAGCATCTCTGGATCCGGGGGTGGGAGGGGGGTGGGTTCGGGTGCGTTGCGGGTGCGTTGCCGGGTGCGGGTCCGGTGGGGCTTCTCGCGCAGTTCCCCGCGCCCCTGAAAAGCAGGGGGCGCCCCGTGCTTTTCAGGGGCGCAAGGAGCAGGCCCTGCGCTCCCGCACCCGACAACGCGCCCCGTGCCGGCTCAGCAGATGGCCGTCGCTCTCAGCAGCAGCGGCCCTCCGGGTGCTGTTCCCTGTAGGACGTCCGCTGGGCGTCGTACTCCCGGCGGGTCGGGACCGGCGCTGCCGGGTGGTGGCGGCGCCGGCGTTCGCAGTAACGGTCGTACTCGGCCTCTCCGGTGAGTTCCCGGAGGTACCAGCGGACCCCTCGCGCCCAGCTCCGGACAGTCATCGGCGTGCCCCCACCAACTGCTTCTCGGTGTCGTCGTCGATGCGGGACTCGACGTACGGGGCCTCGGTCGACGGCAGGGGCACCGGGGACCGTACGGCGTGCACGCAGACCACGGCGCAGTTGACCAGGACCGTGAGCACCAGGAGCAGGAAGATCGCCATGATCACGCCGTCGACCGTGTTGTTGGTGACGATGGTGTGCATGTCGTCCATGGTCGTGGCGCCCGGCAGCAGTTCGCCCTTGTCGATGGCCGCCGCGTACTTGTCCCGCAGGGCGAAGAAGCCGATCGCGGGGTGGTCGGAGAAGATCTTCTGCCAGCCGGCGGTGAAGGTGACGGCCACGTCCCAGGCCAGCGGGATGCCGGTGACCCAGGCCCAGCGCAGCTTGCCGGACTTGATCAGGACGGTGGTGGTGACGGCCAGGGCGACGGCGGCGAGCAGCTGGTTGGCGATGCCGAACAGGGGGAACAGCTGCTTGATTCCGCCGAGGGGGTCGGTGACCCCGGCGTAGAGGAAGTAGCCCCAGGCGCCGACGACCAGGGCGCTGGTGATCCAGATGCCCGGCTTCCAGGTGACGCGGCCGATCGGCTTCCAGACGTTGCCGAGCATGTCCTGGAGCATGAAGCGCCCGACGCGGGTGCCGGCGTCCACAGTGGTGAGGATGAACAGGGCCTCGAACATGATCGCGAAGTGGTACCAGAAGGCCTTCATCCCGGCGCCGCCGAAGACCCCGGCGAAGATCTCCGACATGCCGACGGCGAGCGTGGGCGCGCCGCCGGAGCGGCCGACGAGGGTCTCCTCCTCGACGGCCTTGGCCGCCGCGGTGAGCTGTTCCGGGGTGATGGTGAAGCCGAGGTTCTTGACCGCCTCGGCGGCGGTGTCGACGGTCGGGCCGAGCAGCGCGGCCGGGGAGTTCATGGCGTAGAAGAGGCCGGGCTCCAGCACACAGGCGGCGATCAGGGCCATCACGGCGACGAAGGACTCCGTGAGCATGGAGCCGTAGCCGATCAGCCGGACCTGGGACTCCTTCTGGATCAGCTTCGGCGTGGTACCGGAGGAGACCAGGGCGTGGAAGCCGGACAGGGCGCCGCAGGCGATGGTGATGAAGAGGAAGGGGAAGAGGGAGCCGGCGAAGACCGGCCCGGCGCCGGTGTGGGCGAACTCGGTGACCGACTCGGCGCGCAGGTTCGGGGCGGCGATGACGACACCGACGGCCATCAGTGCGATGGTGCCGACCTTCATGAAGGTGGAGAGGTAGTCACGCGGGGCCAACAGCATCCACACGGGCAGCACGGAGGCGACGAAGCCGTAGCCGACCAGGCAGAAGACCAGCGTCTCGGGGCTCCAGACGAAGTACTCGGCGAGCGAGGAGTCCTGGATCCAGCCGCCGCCGAGGATGGCGAGCAGGAGCAGGGCGACGCCGATGAAGCTGGTCTCGACGACCCGGCCGGGGCGCAGATAGCGCAGGTAGAAGCCCATGAAGAGGGCGATCGGGATGGTCATGGTGACCGAGAAGGTGCCCCAGGCGGATTCGGCGAGGGCGTTGACGACGACCATCGCGAGGACCGCGAGCAGGATGATCATGATGGCGAAGACACCGATCAGCGCGGCGGCGCCGCCGACCTTCCCTATCTCGTCGCGGGCCATCTGGCCGAGGCTCTTGCCGTCCCGGCGCATGGAGAGGAACAGGACGATCATGTCCTGCACCGCACCGGCGAAGATCACGCCCGCGATGATCCAGATGGTGCCCGGCAGATAGCCCATCTGGGCCGACAGCACCGGTCCGACCAGCGGGCCCGCGCCGGCGATGGCGGCGAAGTGGTGGCCGAACAGCACCCGCTTGTCGGTCGGGTGGTAGTCGACGCCGTCCTCCAGCCGTTCGGCGGGGGTGGCCCGGGTGTCGTCGACCTGGAGGACCCGGCGGGCGATGAACCGGGAGTAGAAGCGGTAGCCGATCGCGTACGAGCCGAGGGCCGCCATGAGCAGCCAGACGGCCGAGATCTCCTCGCCCCGGGAGAGGGCGAGCACGGCCCAGCCGACCGCTCCGACGAGGGCGACGCCGATCCACAGCGCGATCGATCTCGGTGACATACGCGGCTTTTCCGGCGCCTCGCGACCGGGTTCGGGCATGACTGACGTAGACATGGCGGCTCCTGACCTCAACGGGGGTACGGCAGAGAAGGGAAGAAAGGGGGAGGGTGCGGCTGCGACTCAGCGATGTCGGTCGCGGTGCCCGGCGGAGCGTCGCCGCTCCGTCAGCGCGTACGCGGCGAGCAGGCAGAGGCCGCAGCCCGGCACCCAGGCGAGCTGGTACCAGTAGAAGAAGGGCGTGCCCGCGAGCCGTGGTGCGGCACCGGCGTACCAGGGGACCCACAGCAGGCCCGCGGCGGGCGCGAGGAGCAGTACGGCGATCGCGACGCGCCGTAGCCGGGGGTGACCGGTCTGTGCCATGACCTGCTCTCCTCTCCCGCTTCCTGGGGGTCTGTGCAAGAGTTGCCCACTCGCCGGGATCGGTTGACAGCGAATTTCCAGAAGATTTCCCGCCGATTCCGTGTCATCCGGATCGGCCGTCCCCGCAACCAACAGGCGAGGGCCCAGGCACACCAAGGACGGTGACCCATGGCGGACGCTGCCATGACCGCGACGTTCCTCGCCGTGATCGGCGGAGCGTCGCTGCTCGCCGTCACCGCGCGCCGGCTGCGGCCCAGCGACCGGCTGCCCTCGCTGGAGGGCTGGGCGCTGGCCGACCGCGGCCTCGGCCCGGTGTGGACCTGGCTGCTGCTCGGCGGCACGATCTTCACCGCGTACACCTTCACCGCCGTCCCCGGCCTCGCGTACGGGAACGGGGCGCCGGCGTTCTTCGCGGTGCCGTACACGGTGATCGTCTGCCCGCTGGCCTTCGTCCTGCTGACCCGGCTGTGGGAGGTGGCCCGGCGGCACGGGTACGTGACGGCCGGGGACTTCGTGCGCGGCCGGTACGGTTCGGCGCCGCTCGCGCTGGTGGTGGCGCTGACCGGGATCCTCGCGACGATGCCGTACCTGGCGTTGCAGTTGCTCGGCATCAGGGCGGTGCTGACGGCCGGGGGTGTCTATCCGAAGGGCGCGGCCGGTGACCTGGTGATGGTCGCGCTGTTCGCGGGCCTCGCGGTGGCGACGTACCGGCACGGGCTGCGGGCGCCCGCCGTGATCTCGGCGCTGAAGGCGGTGGCCGTCTTCGTGTCGCTGACCGCCGTGTGCTGGCTGGTGCTGGAACGGTTCGGCGGCCCGGGCGCGGTCTTCGAGGGGGCGGCCCGGCGGCTCGGCGGCGCCGGTGTCGAGGAGTCCGCGCTCCTCCTGGCGCCCGAGCAGCAGCCCGCCTACGCCACTCTCGCGCTCGGCTCGGCGCTGGCCCTGCTGATGTACCCGCACGTGCTGACCGCCGGGTTCGCCGCCGACGGGCCGCGCACGGTCCGCAAGGTCGCCGTGGCGCTGCCCGCCTGGACGGGGCTGCTGGCTCTCTTCGGCTTCCTCGGGGTCGCGGCGCTCGCGTCGGGCGTGCGGGCCCCCGAGGGCGGTGCCGAGGCGGCGGTGCCGATGCTGGTGGACCGGCTGATGCCGGGCCCACTGGCCGGACTGGTGTTCGGCGCGATCACCGTGGGCGCGCTGGTCCCGGCGGCGGTGATGTCGATCGCGGCCGCCACGGGCTTCGTCCGCAATGTGTACGTCGAGTACTTCCAGCCCACCGCCACGCCCAAGCGTCAGGTGCGCATCGCCAAGGTGGTGTCGCTGACGGCGAAGGTGGGGGCGGTGGCGTTCGTGTTCGGCCTGCGCGACCAGGACGCCATCAACCTCCAGCTGCTCGGCGGGGTGTGGATCCTACAGATCTTCCCGGCGGTGGCGGTCGGCCTGTTCACCGGGCGGCTGCATCCCCGGGCGCTGCTGGCGGGGTGGGGCGTGGGCATGGTGACCGGCACCTTCCTGGTGGTGCGCGAGGGGTTCTCCTCCATCGTGCTGCTGGGCGGCGGCTCGCTGGAGATCTACGCCGGACTGCTCGCCCTCCTGCTCAATCTGACCGTCGCCGTCGCCGGCACCGCGGTCCTCGAACGGCTCGGTGTCCCGCGCGGCGCCGACGCGACCGACCTACCGTCCCGCCTGACCGTCAGGCGGCGCCCCGAGACGGGAGCGAGCAACCCGTGAGACGCAGAACGCACATGCGTATACCGGTTTCCCCGGCGGCCTCCGCGCCCCTGACGGCCACCGAGCCGCTGGGACAGGTACCGGCTCCGGCCGCCGAACCCCTGCTCCCCGGCCCCGCGCCGGCACCGGACTCCCCGCCGGTCCCGAACCCCGCGCTGCCGCCGGGTGCCCTCGGGGACCCCTCCGACGTGGAGCGCGAGGCCGGGGTCGCCCGGCTGTTCGAGCTGCACTACTCCTCGATGCTGCGGCTCGCGGTGCTGCTGGGCGCGGACGACCCCGAGAACGTGGTGGCCGAGGCGTACTACCAGATCTACCGCAAGTGGCGGCGGCTCAGGGACGCCGAGGCGGCGGAGGCGTACCTCCGCTCCACCGTCTGCAATCTGACCCGGATGCGGATACGGCACCTCCAGGTCGCCCGCCGGCATGTGGAACTCCCCGTGGTGGAGGAGCCGGTGGCCTCCGCCGAGAGCACCGCGCTCCTCCACGACGACCAGCGGGTGCTGATCGGCGCGCTCCAGCAGCTGCCCGCCCGGCAGCGGGAGGCGCTGGTGCTGCGCCACTGGCTCGGGCTGAAGGAGAGCGAGATCGCGGCCGCGATGGGCATCTCCTGCGGCTCGGTCAAGACCCACACCGCACGCGGCCTCGCCGCCCTCACCCAGGCGATGGAGGCCCGGCGATGAACGACACCACCGGAAACGACACCGGCCAGGACCGCACCGAGCGGGAACTGGCCGCGGCGCTCGCCGCGCTGGCGGGCGGCGTGCACGCCGCGCCGGACGCGTACCGGACGGCACGGGGGGACTGGCTCCGCCGTGAGCGCCGGCGGCGGCTGGTGCTGGCCGTCCTGATGCTGGTGGTCTTCGCCGTCGCCACCTTGATCGGCCTCTGGGTGCTCAACCAGGCCCCGTCCGGCTCCGGGGTGATCTTCTCGGGGGTGGGAGGGACCACGGCGGGGACGGGACCGGGCTGACAGAACCGGTCCGACGGGACCGGGCTGACGGGACCGGGCTGACGGGACCGCTGCCGGGGCCACGCCCTCCGGATCCCGCCGGACTGATCACCCCCGGCCCCGGGAACCCGACCCCCGTGCATCCCCACATCGAGGACTACGCCCTGATCGGCGACCACCAGACGGCCGCGCTGGTGAGTCGCCACGGTTCCATCGACTGGCTCTGCCTGCCGCGCTTCGACTCGGCCGCGTGCTTCGCCGCGCTGCTCGGTGACGAGGAGAACGGCCACTGGAGGATCGCGCCCGACGAGGGCGGCACCTGTACGCGGCGCTCCTACCGGCACGACTCGCTCGTGCTCGACACCGAATGGGAGACCGACGACGGCGCGGTACGCGTCACCGACCTGATGCCGCAACGCGACCGCGCCCCCGACGTCGTACGGATCGTGGAGGGCCTGTCCGGCCGGGTCACGATGCGCAGCACCCTGCGTCTGCGGTTCGACTACGGCTCGGCGGTCCCCTGGATGCGCCGGTCGGACGGCCATCGTGTGGCGGTCGCCGGCCCCGACGCGGTCTGGCTGCGCAGCGAGCCCCGGGTGCGGTCGTGGAGCGAGGACCGGGCCACGTACGCGGAGTTCACGGTGGAGCCGGGTGAGAAGGTCGCGTTCGTGCTGACCTGGCACCCCTCGCACGAGCCGCGCCCCCGCCTCGTCGACCCGTACGAGGCGCTGCGGTCGAGCCTCCACGACTGGCGGGCCTGGGCGGCGCGCTGCCGCTACGACGGCCCGCACCGGGACACCGTGGTCCGCTCGCTGATCACCCTCAAGGCCCTCACCTACGCCCCCACCGGCGGCATCGTCGCGGCGGCCACCACCTCCCTGCCGGAGGAGATCGGCGGCGTCCGCAACTGGGACTACCGGCACTGCTGGCTGCGCGACTCCACCCTCGCCCTCGGCGCGCTGCTGTCCTGCGGCTACCAGGAGGAGGCCGAGGCCTGGCGCGACTGGCTGCTCCGCGCGGTCGCGGGTGACCCGGCCGACCTGCAGATCATGTACGGCCTCGCCGGTGAGCGCCGCATCCCCGAGTACGAGCTGCCGTGGCTGTCCGGCTACGAGGACTCGCGCCCGGTCCGGGTCGGCAACGACGCCGTACGGCAGTTGCAGCTGGACGTGTACGGCGAGGTCATGGACTCCCTCTTCGTGTCCCGGCGTTCGGGCCTCCCCGACAAGCCCGACATGTGGCGGATGCAGTGCGCGCTGTTGGAGTACCTGCGGACGGCCTGGCGGAAGCCGGACGAGGGGCTGTGGGAGGTGCGCGGTCCGCGTCGCCACTTCACGCACTCCAAGGTGATGTGCTGGGTGGCCGCCGACCGGGCCGTCCGCACGCTGGAGGACGACCCGACCCTCACCGGCGGCGACCTCGAGGGCTGGCGGGCCCTGCGCGACGAGATCCACCGCGAGGTCTGCGAACGCGGCTTCGACGCCGACCGGGGCACGTTCACCCAGTCCTACGGCTCCCGCGAACTCGACGCCGCGCTGCTGCTCATCCCGCTGATGGGCTTCCTGCCGCCGGACGACCCCCGGGTTGTCGGCACGGTCGACGCGATCCGCGAGGAGCTGTGCCACGAGGGGTTCGTCCGCCGCTACGGCGCCGACCGCCTCACGGCGGCGACCGGCTCCGTCGACGGGCTGCCGGGCGGCGAGGCCACGTTCCTCGTCTGCTCGTTCTGGCTGGCCGACGCACTGCATCTGACCGGCCGCACCCAGGAGGCCCGCGACCTGTTCGAACGGCTGGTGGGGCTGGTCAACGACGTGGGTCTGCTCGCGGAGGAGTACGACCCGGTGGCGGGCCGTCAGCTGGGAAACTTTCCGCAGGCGTTCAGCCACGTCGGTCTCGTCGGCACCGCCCTCGCCCTCTTCGACGGCAAGAAGGCAGGATAGGGGCCATGGATCTTGGGCTGAAGGACCGTGTCTACATCGTCACCGGGGCGACCCGCGGACTGGGCAACGCGGTCGCGCGGGAACTCGTCGCCGACGGCGCGAAGGTGGTCGTCACGGGCCGCGAGGAGGAGACAGTGGCCGCGGCGGCCGCGGCGCTCGGGGCGAACGCGGTGGGTGTCGCCGCCGACAACGCGGACGCCGGGGCCGCGGCACGGCTGATCGCCGCCGCCCGTGAGCACTTCGGCGGCTTCGACGGCATCCTGGTCAGCGTGGGCGGACCGGCGCCGGGCTTCGTCGCCGACAACACCGACGAGCAGTGGACCACCGCGTTCGAATCGGTGTTCCTGGGGGCGGTGCGCCTGGCGCGGGCCGCGGCCGAGGAGCTGGGCGAGGGCGGGGTCATCGGCTTCGTGCTGTCGGGGTCGGTGCACGAGCCGATCCCCGGGCTGACCATCTCCAACGGGCTGCGGCCCGGACTCGCCGGGTTCGCCAAGTCGCTGTCCGACGAGTTGGGGCCGCGCGGCATCCGGGTGGTCGGCCTGCTCCCGGCCCGTATCGACACGGACCGGGTGCGGGAGCTGGACGGGATGTCGGCGGACCCGGAGGCGACGCGGGCGGCCCACGAATCGCGGATCCCGTTGCGTCGGTACGGGCGGCCGGAGGAGTTCGGGCGCGCGGGGGCCTTCCTGCTGTCTCCGGCCGCGTCCTATCTGACGGGGATCATGCTGCCGGTCGACGGTGGGATGAGGCACGGGTTCTGACGGTCGTCGGCGATCGTCAACTGACCCTCTCCGCGCGGTGTCCGGCTCCTCGCAGCCGGACCTCCGCCGGCAGCGCGGCCAGTCCAGCCGACTCCCTGGCGTGAGCCAGTGCCTCGGTGGTCAGCGTGTGCAGGGCGTCCCCCGGGTGCACATGGGGCTGGAGGAGGAGGCGGACCCGGGCCTCGGGGGCGTTGCGGCGGCCGGTCAGCCGGGCGTGGGCGCGTTCGACGCCGTCGGAGCCGGCCGCCTCGGCGGTGAGCACGCCCTCCAGCGCCCGCCCCCGGAGCAGCGCGCCCTCGCCGTCGCCGGTGTCGACGAGCACCTCGGCGAGGCGGTGGCGGCGCAGCACGGCGGTCAGCCACCACAGCGCGAGCAGGACGAGGACGGCGAGCACGGCGAGCACGGTGGGCCACCACCAGCCCGAGTCGCGCCAGCGGGTCCGGTCGGCGTCGCTGAGCAGCACGTCCCGCCGGCCGTCGTAGGGCCACCAGGAGGGCGGGTGCACGCCGAGCCCGACGGCGAGGACGGTGCCGCCGACCACCACCAGGACGAGCCCGACGACTCCGAGCAGCACGCGGTTGACGATCCTCAGCATCGCGGGTCACCCTTTCCGGCCGGGGCGGCGGACATGCACCGAGAGGGCGGGGGGCCGGGCCAGGCCCAGTCCCCGGATGCCCTCGGCGAGTGCGACGTCCAGGTCGGCCCGGACGTCGTCGAGTTCCCGGAAGTGGGAGACCGCGCGGACGTCGACCCGCTTGCGTCCCGCCCGGACCCGTACGGACCGCACGCCGGGCACCTCCATGGCCCGGTCCCGCAGGGCCAGGGCGGCGGCGTCCCGGTGCAGTCCGGCCCGGACGTGCGGGTGGACGCGCCGCATGGGCAGGACGTCGCGCAGCCCGGGGGTCGCGGCCAGCACCAGCAGCCAGAGGCCGAGGAGGACGGCGACCGCGGCGCCGACGAGGACCCAGATGTCGTCGAGGGGCCGCTCGGCGAGTTCCCGGGCCAGCGAGCGGCGCCATGCCATGGCGGGCCGGTCGGCGCGGACGGCGACGACGTCGTAGAGGAAGAGGCCCACGCCCGCGAGGAGGAGCACCGCGAGGACGGCCGCGGGGACTCTGCGCGCGGACCAGAAGCGCCGCTCGCCGCCGCTCTCGCCCCTCCCGCCTTCCGGGGCGGGGGGCGGGAGGTAGGCGGAGGCGGACGCGGACTGGTCCGGATCGCGGCCGGCCGCCTCGCCGCCGGCGGCCGCGTCGTCCGACGCCGTCCCGGCGGCGGCCTTCTCGATGACGGGTAGGCGTCGCGTGGTGCCTTCGGTGCCGTGGGGTTCGCTCATCGCGTCCTCCCCTGTGCCACGTCGTGGGCGTGTGCCAGGTGCAGCCGTTCCACCTGGACGGCCACCTCCGTCACGCGCATTCCCGCCAACGTCCCTACCCGCTCGGTGACATGACGACGCACCGCAGCGCACTGGCCACCGATGTCCGAGGGGTAGAGGAGCCCGAGCGTGACACGGACGCGCGCCGTCTCGTGAACGACGACGACGGTGGCGTTCGGGGGCGCGGAGGCGGGCGCCGACGCCACCAGTGCCTCGCGCGCCGCCTGGGCGGCGATCTTCGCGACCACCCGGTCGGCGATCCGCGTCGCCCCTCGTCCACCGGGCGCCACGGCCTGCGCCGGCTGCGTCGGTCGCGTCGCCCGCGTCTCCTGCGTCTGAGGGGGACGGCCGCTGTCCGCCGGATTCATCGGCGTCGGTCGTCACGCGGGCGGAAGAAGTCGCCCAGTTCCAGGTCCCCCTCCAGGAACCGGCCGACGACGAAGCCGACGGCTCCCAGCGCCGCCACCAGCAGGAAGGCCCCGAATCCGCCGAAGTATCCGGCGAAGCCCAGCGCCATCCCGGCGACCATGCCGATCACGGCCAAGCTCATGCTGCGCTCCTAGCGACTCGAGCCCCGCTCACTGCAGCCGGGACTCCGGCTCTTCGTCCTCCTCGTCCGGCAGCTTCACATCGCTGACGGCGATGTTGACCTCGACGACCTCCAGGCCGGTCATCCGCTCGACGGCCGCGATGACGTTCTCGCGCACATCACGGGCCACGTCGCCGATGGACACCCCGTAGTCGACGACGATCTCCAGGTCCAGCGCGGTCTGCACCTCGCCGACCTCGACCTTCACACCCCGGGTCACGGACTTGGCCCCGCCGGGGACCCGGTCGCGCACGGCCCCGAAGGTCCGGGACAGCCCACTGCCCATGGCGTGCACACCCACCACTTCCCGCGCGGCGAGTCCGGCGATCTTCTCCACGACGCCGTCGGCGATGGTCGTACGCCCGCGGGCCGCCGGATCGCCGCCGCCGCGCCGGGTTGTCCCGCGCCCGACCTGCGTCGACTCCTTGGTGGTGTCGGGTCCTTCCGTCCGGTTCCGCTCCGTCATGTCAGTCATGCCGTCAGTCCCTTCCGGTCGTCCCCCCTCAAGCCCACAGTAAGCGCGGTTGCGGCGCCGCGCGCCGGGGATGGGGCAGGCTGGAGGAATGACGGCGGACGGTTGGACGAAGGCGGTACGCCAGCAGCTCGGGCTCGGCCGCGTGCTCCCCCTGGGCGACCCGCACGACGGCACGTGGATCACGGAGAGCGCGGCCGGGGCGGCCCTGCGCCGCACGGCGGCGGCCCTGCGGGGGCTCAGCCTCGACCGGCTCCGTATCGAGCCGGTCGGCGCCGGTGCGAAGGAGGGTGAGGAGGGCGAGGACGCGCACGGGTACGGTCACGACACGGCCGTGCCCCCGCCCCCGAGTGCCCTGCCGCCCGGTCCGCTCCGGATCACGGCCGATCTCGCGGCCATGGCGGGCCCGGCCGCCGAGCCGCTCCCGGCCACGGCGGCCCGTCTGCGCGCGGCCCTGTTCACCGCCGCCGGGGAGCGCCTCGGACTGACGGTGGCCGAGGTGGACCTCCAGGTGACGCGGCTGCTGGAGGCCGACGCGGGGCCCGGTCCGGCGCCCGCACCGCCGCCCTCCGCCCCCGCTCCGACAGCCCCGGCCGGCGACGACGAGGAGTCCCGCGTGGCCGCGGCGGCGCTCTCCGTCCCCGGCGTCGCCCGTCTGACCGGTGCGCTCGGAGGTCTCGGGGGCGTCGGCGGTCTCGGCCGCGCGGTCGACATCGCCGCGGGGTCGGCCCTCCCCCGCCGCCATGTCCGCGTGGAGCTGGCGGTGACGGAGGAACGGCGTGCGCTGGACGTGGCCCGCGAGGTACGCGGGGCGGTGACCGTCTGCCTGCCGGACCACCCTTCGGTGGCGGTGCTCATCACAGCGATCGGCACCTGACCCCGCAGCCGACCGTAAGGACCGGCCGGCTTACTCGCCGATGCCCGCGAGGTCCCGCAGACGCCGGGCCTGGGCCTGACGCTCGGCCGCCCGCTGCTCGTCGTACCCGCGGTCCTGGGCACCGCGCAGCAACGCCTTGGTCTCGACGACGGCGTCCCGGGGCGCGGTGACCAGCGCACCGGCGAGGTCGCGCACCGTGTCGTCGAGCTGGTCGGTGGGTACCGCGAGGTTCGCGAGCCCGATCCGCTGGGCCTCGTCCGCCTGGACGAACCGTCCGGTGAGGCAGATCTCCAGCGCGCGGGCGTACCCGACGAGGCTCACCAGGGGGTGTGTCCCGGTGAGGTCGGGCACGAGTCCGAGGCTGGTCTCGAGCATGGCGAACTGCACGTCGTCGGCGACGACGCGCAGATCACAGGCGAGGGCGAGCTGGAAGCCCGCGCCGACGGCGTGCCCCTGCACGGCGGCGACGGACACGATGTCGTTGCGCCGCCACCAGGTGAACGCCTCCTGGTACTCGGCGATGGTCGCGTCGAGCCCGGCGTCGTCACGGCGCGCGAGATCGACGAACGACGGCTCCCCTTCGATGCCTTCGGGCGTGAACATCTGCCGGTTGAGTCCGGCGGAGAACGATTTGCCCTCGGCCCGCAGCACGACCACACGGACGGAGCCCGGCACCGACCGCCCGGCCTCGGCGAGGGCCCGCCACAGGGCGGGACTCTGCGCGTTGCGCTTGGCCGGATTGGTCAGCGTCACCGTGGCGATGGCGTCGTCGACGGTGAGCCGTACGCCGTCCTTGTCGAGCAGTGGTTCGAGCGAAGCCATGGTTGCGCCTCCGATGGGTGCGGTCAGCAGAGCGAGGGAACATCGCCAAGTGACTGCACAGTAACCACCCGGTCGATCATTCGACCGACCGGGTGGCCACCATCGAAGCCGATGGGCCGCCCGGCGTCAGGCCGAGGCGGCTTTCTTGCCCCGCGTCGCGCCGCCACGCCCTCGGAGCGTGACGCCCGACTCGCTGAGCATCCGGTGTACGAAGCCATACGAGCGGCCGGTTTCCTCGGCCAGCGCCCGAATGCTCGCACCGGAGTCGTACTTCTTCTTCAGGTCTGCCGCGAGCTTGTCGCGCGCGGCGCCGGTTACCCGGCTGCCCTTCTTCAGAGTCTCGGCCACCCGGTCCTCCTCATGGGAAGTGCGCTCTGGTCTCCTCATGATCACCCCTCCGGCGCGGGTTGGCCACCCATTCGGCAAGGTCCGTGCGACAAGGTTGTGACGACAGGAGCGCGTCCCCACAAGCGGAACCTGTGATTCCGCCCGGTCGTGTCCGTACGGCCGAACGGGTTGTTCCGTGAAGTCCCAGGTCAGAGACGCACGACGGCCGAGCCCTTCGCGCGGAAGGGCTCGGCCGTGAAATCGATGTAGGACACACCTCGGTACGAGGAGATCTCACACAGATGATGGATCACCGATGGGCCGAATGATCCAGCGGCAGTTGATCAACCGATTCGATCAAGCGAGCGCGACGAGGTCCGCGTAGTCCGCGCCCCACAGGTCCTCGACGCCGTCCGGCAGCAGGATGATCCGCTCGGGCTGGAGCGCCTCGACCGCGCCCTCGTCGTGGGTGACGAGGACGACCGCGCCCTTGTAGGTGCGCAGGGCCCCGAGGATCTCCTCGCGGCTGGCGGGGTCGAGGTTGTTGGTCGGTTCGTCGAGGAGGAGGACGTTCGCCGAGGAGACCACCAGGGTGGCCAGCGCGAGGCGGGTCTTCTCACCGCCGGAGAGGACGCCGGCCGGCTTGTCGACGTCGTCGCCGGAGAAGAGGAACGAGCCGAGCGTCTTGCGGATCTCGACCAGGTCGAGATCCGGGGAGGCGGAGCGCATGTTCTCCAGGACCGTGCGCTCCGGGTCGAGGGTCTCGTGCTCCTGCGCGTAGTAGCCGAGCTTGAGGCCGTGGCCCTCGATCACCTCGCCGGTGTCGGGCTTCTCGACGCCGCCGAGGAGGCGGAGCAGGGTGGTCTTGCCGGCGCCGTTGAGGCCGAGGATGACGACGCGGGAGCCCTTGTCGATGGCCAGGTCGACGTCGGTGAAGATCTCCAGCGAGCCGTACGACTTCGACAGGCCCTCGGCGGTGAGCGGGGTCTTGCCGCAGGGCGCGGGCTCCGGGAAGCGCAGCTTGGCGACCTTGTCGGAGACCCGGGCGGCCTCCAGGCCGGCCAGCAGCCGGTCGGCACGCTTGGCCATGTTCTGCGCGGCGACGGTCTTGGTGGCCTTGGCGCGCATCTTGTCGGCCTGCGAGTGCAGTGCGGCGGCCTTCTTCTCGGCGTTCTGCCGCTCGCGCTTCCTGCGCTTCTCGTCGGCCTCGCGCTGCTGCTGGTAGAGCTTCCAGCCCATGTTGTAGACGTCGATCTGGGCGCGGTTGGCGTCCAGGTAGAACACCTTGTTGACGACCGTCTCGACCAGGTCGACGTCGTGGGAGATCACGATGAAGCCGCCGCGGTAGGTCTTCAGGTAGTCCCGCAGCCACACGATCGAGTCGGCGTCGAGGTGGTTGGTCGGCTCGTCGAGGAGCAGCGTGTCCGCGTCGGAGAACAGGATGCGGGCCAGCTCGATACGGCGGCGCTGACCGCCGGAGAGGGTGTGCAGCGGCTGGCCGAGCACCCGGTCGGGCAGATTGAGCGCGGCGGCGATGGTGGCGGCCTCGGCCTCGGCGGCGTACCCGCCCTTGGTGAGGAACTCCGTCTCCTGGCGCTCGTACTGCTTGAGCGCCTTCTCCCGGGTCGCGCCCTGGCCGTTCGCGATCCGCTGTTCGTTGTCGCGCATCTTGCGGATCAGTACGTCGAGGCCACGCGCGGAGAGGATGCGGTCGCGGGCGAGGACGTCGAGGTCGCCGGTGCGGGGGTCCTGCGGGAGGTAGCCGACCTCGCCGGAGCGGGTGATGGTGCCGCCGGCCGGGATGCCCTCGCCGGCCAGGCACTTGGTGAGGGTGGTCTTGCCGGCGCCGTTGCGGCCGACCAGGCCGATGCGGTCGCCCTTGGCGACACGGAAGGTGGCGGACTCGATGAGGACGCGGGCACCGGCACGCAGCTCGATACCGGAGGCGGAGATCACGGACAGACTCCAGGGCGGATGGGGGTGGCGGGTGTGGGCGGCTGAGGACGTTCCCGCCGTCTAATGCGCGAGGAGAATGGCCATGGGCCGATTCTAACTGGGGCCGGCAAGCGGTTTTCCGCCCGTATGACAAGGGATCACGTGGTCTCGGTCACCGGCTCACGAGGAACGGAGGACGGAGGACGGAGGACGGAGGACGGAGGCGCTGGGCTTCACCGAGCTGTCGGTGCACGAGGGCGAGGACGGCGTCGTGCGGCACGCCGAGCCGGCGCGGGGCCCGCCGGGGTGTACGTCGTCGTGGACGACATGGACGCCCACCACCGGCGGGCCGTGGAGCACGGTGTGGAGATCCTGATGCCCCCGTCAGCTGCCTCCGGTGTGCACCTGGAAGGCGGCGCGGCGCACGGCCTTGGCGAGGGCCGGGTCGGGGTGGGCCGCCGCGAGGGCGACCAGGACCTGGACGGTGCGGGGGTGGCCCACCGCGCGGACCTCGTCGAGCAGCGCGGGGACGGTGGCCTGCACGGCGGACTCCAGATGCCGTACGAGCAGGGGTGCCTCGCCGTGGTCGGCGACGGCCGCGGCCGTGTCGACCCAGAGCCAGGTGGACTCCTCCCGGGTGAGGACCTCGTGCGCGTCCTCGGGGTCGGCGCCGTCGTGCTCGGCGAGCCACAGCAGGGCGTAGGGGCGCAGCGGGGTCTCGTCGGCGACGGTGCGGACGTCGGGCTCCGCGGGGGCGCCGACGACCCGCAGGGCCTCGAAGGCGAGGCCGCGGATGAGGGCGTCCTCGCCGCGGGCGGCGGCGATGAGTTCGGTGACGGCGCCGCCGACGGGGCGGGCTGCGAGCCAGGCGCGGTACTCGGCGCGGGCCGCGTTCGGGCGGAGCTGGGCGCAGCCTCTGAGCATGTCCTCGGCGGAGACCTCGATGTTGCCGGCGGGGCTCTGCGCGGCGACACAGATCTGTTCGAGCTTGACCCAGACCGCCCAGCTGCCGAGCGGGGTGAGGGTGGCCTGGCCGTCGCCGTAGGTGAGGGCGCCGACGGAGGCGAGGGCGCGCAGGGACCAGTCGAGGAGCGGGGCGAGGGGGGTGTCCTCGGCCGTGGGCTCCGCGCCGGGCCCGGGTCCGGGCTGCGGGCCGTAGGGGACCTCGCAGCGCTCGGTGCGCAGTTCGGTGACGCGCTGCTCCAGGAGGTCGAGGAGCTGTTCCACGGGGACGGGCCCGGCGGAGAGCTGGAGGAAGGAGAGGACCTGGGGCATGGCCGAGACGACCTCGGCGACCGCCGCGGGTTCCCGGTCCTCGGGCTCCGGATAGGCGATGGACCAGGCGTCGAAGAACGCGACCCAGCCGCGCAGGACGGCGCTGTCGTCGCGGTTCCAGGCGCGCAGGCGCCAGCCGGGGCGCGCACTGTCGCCGTGCACCTCGATCAGGCCGGCCAGGCGTGCCGTGTCCCAGTCGTGGCGGACCTGAGCCGGGGTCAGCCCGAGTTCGGCGGCGGCCCGTTCGGCGGTCGCGGCGGAGAGGGTGCCCTTGCCGTCGGGGCTCGCGCCCTCGCGGCCCGGGCGCAGGACGGCATCGGCCCAGCGGGCGACGCGGGCCGCGTCCGCCAGGACGGCGCGGGCCATGCGGGCGAGTTCCACGGGCGGCGGGGTGCCCTCCGGGGGCCGGGGAGCCGGTCGGCGGCGCTGGGTCACTGCTGCTCGGGGAGCGGCGGCCAGGGTTCGCGGGCTGACGAGTCGGAGCCTGGAGTCGCGCGGATTACGGGACGTCACGGGGGCAGTCTTCCGGTTGACGGTCCGAAAACCCAAACGGAATGTCACAGCGGGCGACAGGGGTGGCCAACGCACGGGTTTTCCCAGGGGTCCGCACCGAGGAGGATCGCCTTGGTTCGACACGAAACGGAATGTGGCGTACCTCTCTCCGGCAGGGCGGTGCGCGACCCCTCCCCCGCTCTTCCTCCGGCCGGGCGCGGGCCCCTAGATCAACGGGGTGAGGAAGCGGCGGAGGGCCTCTTCGTAGGTCTTGGGGTCGGCGTTCCACATGGCGCCGTGCGGCGCGTGACGGACCGTGCGGAGGGTGACCCGGTCGGGGCGGCGGGCGGCGAGGCGCCGGGAGGAGCCCCAGGGGGCGACGGTGTCGTCGGGGCCGTGGAGGATCAGGGTCGGCGTCCTGAGCCCCGCGGGGTCGCTGTCCTGGTCGGCGGAGGCGGCGCCCAGTCCGGTGCGGCCCTGGGCGGCGCGGACCGCGAGGGGCAACAGGGCGCCGGGGGTGCGGCGGGCGGCGGCGAGGGCACGCAGGGTGGCGGTCCAGTCGAGCACCGGTGAGTCCAGGACGAGTCCGGCGACGCGGTCGCGCAGCGCGGAGCGGGTGGCGGCGCGCAGGGCCATGGTGGCGCCGGTGGACCAGCCGAGCAGGACGACGCGTTCGGCGCCGAACCTGACGGCGTGCCGGACGGCGGCGTCCACGTCGCGCCACTCGGTCTCGCCGAGGTGGTTCAGGCCGTCCGGGGAGCGGGGGGCGCCCGGGTCGCCGCGGTAGGCGAGGGTGAGCACCGGGAAGCGGTGGCGGTGCAGGAACTCCATGACGTTCATGGGGTGTTCGCGGGTGGTGCCCAGGCCGTGCACGGCGATCACCCAGATGTCGCGGTCCGCGGGGGTGAACCAGGCGGGCAGGGTGCCGAGTTCACCGGGGATCTCGATGTCCTCGTGGTCGAGGCCGAGCGCGGTGCGCGGGTCGCCGAGGTGGAGGGTGGGGGTGAACCGCACCTTGTCGCCGGGCTCCAGGGTGCCGTGGGTGACGCGCTCCAGGCGGCGGACGACCGCGTCGGGGGCGTGCGGGGCGGCGTCCAGGACGCCGCCGACGACCGCGTGGGCGCCGTGGCCGGTGAGGCCGTAGGTGCCGGGGCGCTGGGAGGCGAAGGCGCGGGTCAGGGCGATACGGCCGGCGGCGGTGGAGTGCACGGTCAGCCGGGGTTCGGTGGGCAGCGGTTCGCCCGGCGGCGCCTTCAGCGCGACATCGCTGGCCAACCGGCCCGCTGCGACACTGGCCGCACCGGCCGCGAACGCGACCCCGACCGCGGCGACCGCCGCTTTGACTGCACCCACCCCTCCAGTGTCCCGGGGGACCCGGCCTCCGGCCAGTGGGCACCGACCGAGGAGTGACCGGAGGGACGAGGACGGCGAAGAGAGCCGCACGAGGCGGTCGGCGCCACGACGGAGAAGCTCGGGCGGAAGCGGCGCGCAGCCGGGTTTCTAGGTCGGCTGGCCGTACTCGCGCAGGTGGGCGGCCACGGTCGTCAGTTGGGCGGGGGTGAGGAGGTGGGGGGTGCGGCCCGGGAGCGAGGACGCCGTCAGCCAGACTCTGCACATCCATTCGAGCTGGGCCGTGCGGTCGTAGGCCTCGGCGAGGGTGCTCCCGTAGGTGATCGTGCCGTGGTTCTGGAGGAGGCAGCCACTGCGCCCCGTCAGAGCGCGGAGCATGTTCTCGGCCAACTCGGCGGTGCCGTAGGTCGCGTAGGGGGCGACCCGGACCGGTCCGCCGAGGGCGGCGGACATGTAGTGGATCAGCGGCAGCTCGCTCACCAGGGTGGAGACGGCCGTCGCGTGGACCGCGTGGGTGTGGACGACGGCACGGGCGTCGGTCGTGCCGTGGATCGCCAGGTGCATCGGGAGTTCGCTCGTCGGGCGGAGCGTGCCGAGGACCTGCCGGCCGGTGAGGTCCACACCCGTCACGTCGTCCGGGGTCAGGCGGTCGTACGGCACTCCCGTCGGCGTGACCAGGACGGTGTCCCCGACGCGCACGGACACGTTCCCCGAGGTGCCCACGACCAGACCGTCGGCCACCGTCCGGCGGGCCGTCGCGACGAGCTCGTCCCACGCCCGCGCCACGTCGTCCGGCACACCCGGCGCACCGCGCCGCCGCGCGTCCCGCTCGCCCCGGGCGTTCCCCTGTTGTTCGACCATGCCGCGATCCTGCCAGGCGGCCGGCGGTGGCGGGCCCCGGCGCGGGCACGGCGGGCGGATGGCGGGCCCGCGCAAGGTCCCATGTCCGCATACGCTCGACATCGCATACAACCCGTACGACCGGAAGCGGAAGCGCCACGGCCTGAGCGACGCCGTGACGGTCGGCTGGATCACGTCGTTCAGCGACGAGGTCGGGCGCCCCGCGGGCCGCCGCCCGGTGCGTACGGCAACGGCAGCGGGAGTCCGGCGGGCGACCAGAACCTGTTCAACGGGTCGGTGGACCGGCTGAAGCGGTTCGCCCGGGGGTGGCGGATCTTCGCGTTCCGCCTCCGTTCGAAGGCCGGACGGCCGCCCTGTGCGGCCCGGGGCCGCCCGGCGGCCGAAAAGCGGAGCGGCGACACCTTGTTCATTACACCCGCGCGCCTGCCCCAGTTCATCTTCCGTTCACCCAGGTTGCCTACGGTCCACATGCCACTGACGTCCGAAAGAAGCCCGGGTAAATGGAAAACTTCTCGCTGATCCTCGCGATCGTGGTCATCACCGCGCTCGCGTTCGATTTTACGAACGGTTTCCACGACACCGCCAACGCGATGGCCACCACCATCTCGACCGGCGCAATGAAGCCCAAGGTCGCGGTGGCCATGTCCGCCGTGCTCAACCTTGTCGGCGCGTTCCTGTCCATCGAGGTCGCCAACACCATCTCCAAGGGACTCGTCGACGAGTCCGGGATCCAGCCAGAGGTCATATTCGCGGCGCTCGTCGGCGCCATCCTCTGGAACCTGCTGACCTGGCTGGTCGGGCTCCCGTCCAGCTCCTCGCACGCTCTGATGGGCGGCCTCGTCGGCGCCACCATCGCCTCGGTCGGCGTCGCCGGTGTGCACGGCGACGTGCTCGTCACCAAGGTGCTGATCCCCGCCGTCGCGGCCCCGCTGGTCGCCGGCATCGCGGCGATGCTCGCCACCCGGCTGACGTACAAGCTCGGAGAGCACACGAGCGAGAAGGCGTCCGGCAAGGGCTACCGCGTCGGCCAGATCGCCTCCGCGGGCCTGGTCTCGCTGGCCCACGGCACGAACGACGCCCAGAAGACCATGGGCATCATCACCCTCGCCCTGGTGGCCGGCGGCGTCCTCGCGCCCGACTCCGACCCGCCGGTGTGGGTCATCGTCTCCGCCGGTCTCGCCATCGCACTCGGCACCTACCTGGGCGGCTGGCGCATCATCCGCACGATGGGCAAGGGCCTGACCGACCTCCAGCCGCAGCAGGGCTTCGCCGCCCAGACCAGCGCGGCCACGGTCATCCTGGCCTCCTCGCACCTCGGCTTCTCGCTCTCCACCACGCACTCGGTCTCCGGTGCGGTGATGGGCGCGGGCCTCGGCCGCAAGGGCGGGGTGGTCCGCTGGTCCACCGCGACCCGGATGTTCGTCGCCTGGGGTCTGACCCTGCCGGCCGCCGCGCTGGTCGCCGCGCTCGCCGAGTGGGTGACGAGCTTCGGCAGCTGGGGCACGGCCGTCGTCGCGGCCTTCCTCATCGCCTCCAGCGCCGCGATCTGGGTGATCTCGCGCCGCGAGGTCGTCGACCACACGAACGTCAACGACACCGAGGAGCCGCCCGGTGTGGTGACCACGGCGATGGCCGCCGTGACCCCGCCGCCCACCGCCGCCGTGGCCGAGGAGCTCACGGCGACCATCCCCGCGGCGGCCGCGGCCGCCGCCGAGACCCCGGCCCCGGCGACCTCGTCCGCGCCCACGCCCGCCGTCTGAGCCCCGCGACCTCCTGAGGAAGATCACCATGCACATCGACTGGGCAGCCCTGGGCTCCGTCTTCGGAGTCAGCCTCGTGGTCACCGTGGCCCTCGTCGGCCTCTTCACCCTGGGGATCGTCGGTCTCTCCAAGCGGGAGGCCGCGACCACCGCGGGCACCTCGCCCGCGCTCGCCACGACAGCGGCGTACGCCTGCTTCGCGGCCTGCACGGCGGCGGTGGGTTACGGGATCTACCTGATCATGGCCTGAGGCCCCGGCACCCCCTCCCACCTCGCACGACACATACAGACAAACCCCTCGTACCGTTTGACCCGGTACGAGGGGTTTGTCTATTGTCCACCCAAAGCCGTGACCCTCGTCGAAATGACATATGTCATTGAGGAGGTGTCTGTACGACGATATCCAATCGGCGTAAGCTATCAGATACATGCCGATTCGACGATGGCCACCCGACAGTTGAACAGGGGAGCGCCATGCCCAGGGACATCGATCCGAGCCTGAATCGACGCAGGCTCAGAGTCGAACTGCGCAAAGCCCGCTACACGTCAGGGCTGACCAAGCAGCAGACGGCGGACGCCCTGGAATGGTCACTGTCGAAGATCATGCGCATCGAGGCCGGCACGGTCGGGGTCAGCGTCACCGACGTCCGGGCACTCATCCAGCAGTACGGGATCACGGATCCGGCGCTGGTGAACGAGCTGGAAGAGGCCGCACGGGGCTCGAAGGGCCCGTCGTGGTGGGCCCCCTGGGGCAACCTGGTCTCCCAGCCGTTCGCCCAGTACCTGGGCTACGAGGGGGCGGCGACCTCCCTCCGCATGTACAACCCCATCGTGCTCCCCGGCCTCCTGCACACCGAGGACTACGCCACCGCCCTGCTCTCCCCCACGTCGGAGCCCACCGACGTGCGCCGCTCGGTGGAGCTCCGGCTCGCCCGGCAGGAACGGCTGATCCACTCCGACTCCGGCCCGCGCATCGACATCGTCCTGGACGAGGCCGCCGTACGACGGGTGATCGGCGGCCCTCGCGTCATGCGCCAACAGCTGGACCACGTGAAGGCGCTGGCCGGGCGCCCCCGCATGGGCATCCGGCTCCTGCCGTTCACGGCGGGGGCGCACTTCAGCACCCTCAGCCCGTTCATCCTGCTCGGGTTCAGGGACGACGACGACCTGCTCTACCTGGAGGGCCCCAACGGCGGGTTGTCCAACCGTGAGGATCTCGATCTCACGGTCCGCCACCAGGAGTGCTTCGCGGACATCAGCGACCTCGCGTACGAAGGCGACCGGATGATCGAGTTCCTCGACACGGTCCGGGAGAGCCTGGACAACGACTGAGCACCGGGCCGGGACGCCCGGCGGAATCGGGGGGAGGGCCCATGGCGGTCTTCGGATGGCACGAGTGGTGGAGGCGGCTGACGGCGCGCCGTACCGTTCCGGGCGGCGGGGACCCGGACGCCCCTCCTCCGGGCGATCCCCCGGAGACCGGCGGCCCGGCCCGGCTGGACGACTGCACGCTGAAGGCGTACGCCATGCAGGAGGCGGAGTGGGCGGAGGCGCTCATCCGGGTGGAGAGCGCCCGGGTCGACGGCGAGATACGGCTCCTGTCCACCCGCCTGTTACTGGGCACGTTCTGCGCCAGCGTCCTGCTGCTGAGCATCGCCGTGGCCGGTCGGGTCGTCCCCACGACCCGGTTCGACGCCACCGCACCGCTCACCACGGCGATCACCGGCGCGATCGCCGCCGCTCTGCTCACCTCGCTCGCGGCGGGCATCGGCAGGGTGCTGCGCGCCCGAGCCGACGCCGGGCGGCCCGGCGGCCTCAGCGTTCCTCCGGCCCCCGCGGCCGAGCCCCGACCAGAGCCCGGTCCAGGGCCCTCAGCCGCTCCGTGACCGGGGTGAGCCCCCACCACAGGCCCGCCCCCGTCGCGATCAGGGCGGTCACCACCAGCCAGACGGCACCCCGCGCCTCCGTCCCCGGCACCAGCAGGGCGGCGAGAGCTCCCACCCCCACGGCCAGGACTCCGGCGACCGTGCTGAAGAGCACCAGCGGAGCGGCGGCGGACAACAGCGTCCGCCGGTCCCTCGATGCCCGCGCGCGCGCCGAGGCGGATCCCTTGGTCCGATCGTCCATCGCGTGTACCTCCCGTCCCCCGAACGGTTCTTCAGGAGCCGTCCGCTCCCGGGTCCACAAGCCCCGCCAGAAAACCACACCACGCGCTGTGACGGAAGGAGAGCACAGCGCTCTTCTTCGAGTTCGAGTCACGCACCAGAACTCGGTCCTCGTCGAACGACGCCTCCACGCACATACTGGTGTCACCCGAACGACTGCTCTTGATCCAACTCCGCGCCGCGGACTCCCTGTCGGACACCCTGACCTCCACCTCACAAGTCAGCGCGCCGACACGCGTCCACCGCGACGACCCGAGCGCCGTGCCCAGCCGCTGCCGCTCGTCGGCGCTCAGTCTTCGTACTGCCGTTCCCTCAAGTGTTCCCGTCCGACGCCGTGGAAATGAGCGCAGAAAGAGCCGATTCGGGCGTCTGGCGATATTTCAGCGATGTGGGGCTGAGCACACCCCTGCGCCGCAGGTCAACAGCAAGTTGACGGGTCTTCCGGGGGCGTGGTGGACTGCCGGGGCCATGTACGACGGCAGGAGAGGAAGCCGGTGGAAGTCCGGCGCGGTCCCGCCACTGTCACCGGGGAAGAACCTCCCGGGAGCCAGGAACTCTCGCCGTCGGTCTCGTCGAACCAGGGCGTGGACACCCTGAGTGAGGACATATCGCCATGTGCGGCTGCCACTTGAGTCCCAGCACCGGATCCCCGTCCGACCTCGCGACCGGCTGAGCCCGTGCGTGCCGATCGCGTCTTCGCGTACGGCGCCGCCGCCGGACTCCTCGGTGATCTGCTGCTCGGTGATCCTCGCCGGGGGCATCCGGTCGCCGCGTTCGGGCGGGCGGCCGGTGCCGTGGAGCGGGTGCTGTGGCGGGACCACCGAGGGTGGGGCGCGCTGCACACCGCCGTGTGCGCGGGAGGCGCCGTGGCGCTCGGGGCCGTCGCCTCGACCGCCGTGCGGCCGTCGCGCGCGGCCTCCGTCGCGTTGACCGCCGCCGCCACCTGGGCCGTCGTCGGGGGGACTTCGCTCGCGCGGGAGGCCCGGACGATCGGGCGGTCCCTCGACGCGGGGGACCTCGAGGGCGCGCGGGCCAGGTTGCCCCATCTGTGCGGGCGGGACCCGCAGGCGCTCGACCGGGACGGGATCGCGCGGGCGGTCGTGGAGTCCGTCGCCGAGAACACCTCCGACGCGGTGGTGGGGGCGCTCGTGTGGGGAGCCGTGGCGGGTGTGCCCGGGCTCGTGGGGTTCCGGGCCGTCAACACGCTGGACGCCATGGTCGGCCACCGGTCGGAGCGGTACCGGCGGTTCGGCTGGGCCTCCGCGCGGCTGGACGACGTGGCGGGGTGGCCGGGGGCCCGGCTCACGGCGGTGCTGGCCGCCGCCTCCGGTGGGGACGCGCGGGGGGCCGTACGGGCCTGGCGCGCGGACGCGGGCAGGCACCCGAGCCCCAACGCGGGGCCCGTGGAGGCGTCGTTCGCGGGGGCGCTCGGAGTGCGGTTGGGGGGCACGTTGTCGTACGGGGGGCGGGTCGAGCACCGGCCGGTGCTGAACGGGGAGGGGCGCGCCGTCGAAGTGGGTGACATCGAGCGGGCCGTGCGGTTGTCCCGGCGGGTGGGATGGCTGGCGTTGGGGATCGGTGCGGGTGTGTCGCTGCTGCGGTCGAGGAGGCAGGGATGAGTGGCGGGCTGCTGGTCGCCGGGACGACCTCCGACGCCGGGAAGAGCGTGGTGACCGCCGGGATCTGCCGGTGGCTGGTGCGGCAGGGGGTCAAGGTCGCGCCGTTCAAGGCGCAGAACATGTCGCTCAACTCCTTCGTGACGAAGGAGGGCGCCGAGATCGGGCGGGCGCAGGCCATGCAGGCGCAGGCGTGCCGGGTCGAGCCCAGCGCGCTCATGAACCCGGTGCTGCTCAAGCCCGGGGGTGAGCGCAGCAGTCAGGTCGTGCTGCTCGGGAAGCCCGTGGGCGAGATGAGCGCGCGCGGCTATCACGGCGGACGGCAACAGCGGCTGCTCGGGACCGTGTTGGAGTGCCTCACCGAGCTGCGGGGCACGTATGACGCGGTGATCTGCGAGGGGGCCGGCTCTCCGGCCGAGATCAATCTGCGGCGGACCGACATCGTCAACATGGGGATCGCCCGCAACGCCGGGCTGCCCGTGCTCGTCGTCGGCGACATCGACCGCGGTGGGGTCTTCGCGTCGTTCTTCGGGACCGTCGCGCTGCTCTCCCCCGAGGACCAGGCGCTCGTCGCCGGGTTCCTCGTCAACAAGTTCCGGGGGGACGTCTCCCTGCTGGAGCCTGGGCTCGACATGCTGCATGGGCTCACCGGGCGGCGGACGTACGGGGTGCTGCCGTTCCGGCACGGGCTCGGGATCGACGAGGAGGACGGGCTGCGGGTCTCGCTGCGCGGGACGGTCCGCGAGTCGAACGTCGCGCCGCCCGTAGGGGAGGACGTGCTGCGGGTCGCCGTGTGCGCGGTGCCGCTGATGTCCAACTTCACCGACGTGGACGCGCTCGCCGCCGAACCCGGTGTCGTGGTGCGGTTCGTGGACCGGGCCGAGGAGCTGGCCGACGCGGACCTGGTCGTCGTGCCGGGGACCCGGGGGACGGTGCGGGCGCTGGAGTGGCTGCGGGAGCGGGGGCTGGCCGACGCGCTCGTGCGACGTGCCGCCGAGGGGCGGCCGGTGCTCGGGATCTGCGGTGGGTTCCAGGTGCTCGGGGAGCGTATCGAGGACGAGGTCGAGAGCCGGCTCGGGCGGGTGGACGGGCTCGGGGTGCTTCCCGTGCGGGTCCGCTTCGACCCTGAGAAGACCCTGACCCGGCCCGTGGGTGAGGCCCTCGGTGAGCGGGTCGAGGGGTACGAGATCCACCACGGGGTCGCCGAGGTCCTGGGGGGCGAGCCCTTCCTGGACGGGTGCCGGGTGGGGCAGACCTGGGGCACGCACTGGCACGGGTCGCTGGAGTCGGACGGCTTCCGGCGTGCCTTTCTGCGCGAGGTGGCGGCGGCTTCGGGGCGGCGGTTCGTGCCGGCCCCGGACACGTCGTTCGCCGCGCTGCGCGAGGAGCAGCTCGACCGGCTCGGCGATCTGATCGAGGAGCACGCGGACACGGACGCGCTGTGGCGACTCATCGAGTCGGGCGCGCCGACGGGGTTGCCGTTCGTGCCGCCGGGGGCGCCGGGGGTGCCGGGATGAGGGCGCCGGGTCGGTTCCGCCGGGAGAGCCGGGGGAGGGAGCGTCGTCCGCCGGCCGGTGGGGCTTCCCGCGCGGTTCCCCGCGTCCCTGAGAAGCAGGGGCTGCGCGCCGCGCCTCTCATCCCGCCGGTCGGCACTCGTCTCATTCATTCACCTCCAGGAGGGACCACCGCGTGAGCACGCACTTCCCCTTCACCGCCGTCGTCGGGCAGGGCGACCTGCAACTCGCCCTGCTCCTCAACGCCATCTCCCCGAGGATCGGTGGGGTGCTGGTGCGCGGCGAGAAGGGCACCGCCAAGAGCACCGCCGTGCGGGCGCTCGCGGCGCTGCTGCCGCCGGTGGAGGTCGTCGTCGGCTGCCGGTTCTCCTGCGACCCCGTGAAGCCGGACCCGGCGTGTCCGGACGGCCCGCACGAGCCGGCGTTCGAGACCCGGCCCTCGCGCATGGTCGAGCTGCCCGTCGGTGCCTCCGAGGACCGGCTCGTCGGCGCTCTCGACATCGAACGGGCGCTGTCGGAGGGCGTGAAGGCGTTCGAGCCGGGCCTGCTCGCGGACGCGCACCGGGGCATCCTCTACGTCGACGAGGTGAACCTGCTCCACGACCACCTCGTCGACCTGCTGCTCGACGCGGCGGCGATGGGCGCCTCGTACGTGGAGCGCGAGGGCGTCTCCGTACGGCATGCCGCGCGGTTCCTGCTGGTCGGGACGATGAACCCCGAGGAGGGCGAGCTGCGGCCGCAGTTGCTCGACCGGTTCGGGCTGACCGTGGAGGTCGCGGCCTCGCGGGAGCCGGACCAGCGGGTGGAGGTCGTCCGGCGGCGGCTCGCCTACGACGACGACCCGGCCGGTTTCGCGGCCAGTTGGGCGCACGAGGAGGCCGACGTACGGCAACGGGTCGTCGCCGCACGGGAGTTGCTGCCGTCCGTGGTGCTGGGCGACGCGGCGCTGCGGCAGATCGCGGCGACCTGCGCGGCGTTCGAGGTGGACGGGATGCGGGCCGACATCGTGATGGCCCGGACCGCGACCGCGCTGGCCGCGTGGGCCGGGCGGACCGAGGTGCTCGCGGAGGACGTGCGCCGGGCGGCGCTGCTCGCGCTGCCCCACCGGAGGCGGCGGAATCCCTTCGACGCGCCCGGCCTCGACGAGGACAAGCTCGACGAGACGCTGGAGGAGTTCGCGGAGCCGCCGCAGAACCCCCAGAACCCCCAGGACCCGCAGGACGACGACGATCCGGATCCCGGTCCCGACGGCCCCGGTGGCGGTGGGCGGCCGCCGGCTCCCGAGTACGACGGGCCCCAGGGCGGCGACGACGGCGCCCGGCCCGAGTCCGGCGAGGGCGTGCCGGCGCAGGCTCCGGCCGCCGGGGAGCAGTCGGCCGTCCGGGCCGCCGAGCCGTTCCGTACGAAGGTGCTCAGTGTGCCGGGGCTCGGGGAGGGCGCCGCCGGGCGGCGTTCGCGCGCGCGGACCGAGCACGGGCGCACGACCGGGGCGCGCAGGCCGCGTGGCACGCTGACCAAGCTGCATCTGGCGGCGACGGTGCAGGCCGCCGCGCCGCATCAGCGGACGCGGGGGCGGTCCGGGCCGGGGCTGGTCGTACGGCGTGACGATCTGCGGCAGGCGACCCGGGAGGGGCGGGAGGGCAACCTCGTGCTGTTCGTGGTCGACGCCTCCGGTTCGATGGCGGCGCGGCAGCGGATGGGTGCCGTGAAGGGCGCGGTGCTGTCGCTGCTGCTCGACGCCTACCAGCGGCGGGACAAGGTGGGCCTGGTGACGTTCCGGGGGTCGGCCGCCGAGGTGGCGCTGCCGCCGACCTCGTCGGTGGACGCGGCGGCGGCCCGGCTGGAGTCGTTGCCGACGGGCGGGCGCACCCCGCTCGCGGCCGGACTGCTCAAGGCGCACGACGTGCTGCGGGTGGAGCGGCTGCGGGACCCCGCGCGCCGCCCGCTGGTCGTGGTGGTCACCGACGGCCGGGCGACCGGTGGGCCGGAGCCCGTCGCGCTCGCCGGGCGGGCGGCCCGGTTGTTCGCGGCCGAGGGCCACGCCTCGGTGGTGGTCGACTGCGAGTCGGGCCATGTCCGGCTGGGGCTCGCCGGGCAGCTGGCGGGTGAACTGGGCGGTACGGCGGTGACGTTGGACGAGCTGCGGGCGGACTCCATCGCCGGGCTCGTCCGGGACGTGCAGGGTACGCAGAGGACTTCGAGGAAGGCGGCGTAGATGCCTCAGGGACAGCCGAGTGTCGTACCGGACGACGGGCTGACGACTCGTCAGCGCAGGAACCGTCCGCTGGTCTTCGTGCACACGGGTATCGGCAAGGGGAAGTCCACCGCCGCGTTCGGGCTCGCGCTGCGCGCCTGGAACCAGGGGTGGCCGATCGGGGTGTTCCAGTTCGTCAAGTCGGCGAAGTGGAAGGTCGGCGAGGAGAACGCGCTGCGGGTGCTGGGGGCGTCCGGTGAGGGCGGGTCCGTCGACTGGCACAAGATGGGCGAGGGCTGGTCCTGGGTGCAGCGGGACGGCCAGATGGACAACGAGGACAAGGCCCGCGAGGGCTGGGAGCAGGTCAAGCGGGACCTGGCGGCCGAGACGTACAAGCTGTATGTGCTGGACGAGTTCGCGTACCCGCTGCACTGGGGGTGGATCGACACCGACGAGGTGATCGACGTGCTGCGGAACCGGCCCGGGACCCAGCATGTGGTGATCACCGGACGGAACGCGCCCGAGAAACTGGTGGACTTCGCGGACCTCGTGACCGACATGTCGAAGGTCAAGCACCCCATGGACGCGGGCCAGAAGGGCCAGCGGGGCATCGAGTGGTGACGACGTGACCGCTTCCTCCGCTTCCCCTCCCCTGCCTTCCGTCCCCCGGCTGGTGATCGCCGCGCCCTCGTCGCGCAGCGGCAAGACCACCGTCGCCACGGGCCTGATGGCCGCGCTCACCGAGCGGGGCCTCGCCGTGTCCCCGCACAAGGTGGGGCCGGACTACATCGACCCCGGGTACCACGCGCTCGCCAGCGGGCGGGTGGGGCGGAACCTCGACGCGTACCTGTGCGGGCCCGAGCTGGTCGCGCCGCTCTTCGCGCACGGCGCGCGCGGATGCGACATCGCCGTCGTCGAGGGTGTGATGGGGATGTTCGACGGGGCCTCGGGTCAGGGGGAGCTGGCGTCCACCGCGCATGTGGCGAAGCTGCTGCGGGCGCCGGTGGTGCTGGTCGTGGACGCGTCGTCGCAGTCGCGGTCGGTGGCGGCGCTGGTGCACGGGTTCGCCTCCTGGGATCCCGAGGTGCGGATCGGGGGCGTGATCCTCAACAAGGTCGCCTCGGACCGGCACGAGGAACTGCTGCGGGATGCCCTGGAGTCGACCGGTGTCCCCGTGCTGGGCGTGCTGCGGCGGGCTCCTCAGGTGGACACCCCGTCCCGGCATCTGGGACTGGTCCCGGTCGCCGAACGGCGGGCGGCGGCGCTGGAGGCCGTGGCGGCGATGGCCGCGCAGGTGCGGGCCGGGTGCGATCTGGAGGCGCTGGTCGCGCTCGCCCGGAGCGCGGGTGCGCTGTCGGGGGCGGCGTGGGAGCCGCCGGTCGTGGCGTCGGCCGGGCGGGAGGTGGTCGCCGTGGCCGGTGGGCCCGCGTTCACCTTCTCCTACGCCGAGCACGCCGAGCTGCTGACCGCGGCGGGTGCCGAGGTGGTCGTCTTCGATCCGCTGCGCGACGAGCGTCTGCCGGACGGGACGCGCGGGTTGGTGATCGGCGGCGGGTTCCCCGAGATGTACGCCGCCGAGCTGTCGGCGAACGAGCCGCTGCGCAAGGCCGTCGCGGAGCTGGCGTTCGACGGTGCTCCGGTGGCGGCCGAGTGCGCGGGCCTGCTCTATCTGTGCCGGGAGCTGGACGGGCGGCCCATGTGCGGGGTGCTCGACGCGACGGCGCGGATGGACGAGCGGCTGACCCTCGGGTACCGCGACGCCGTGGCCGTGGGCGACAGCGCGCTCGCGCCGGCCGGGACCCGGATGCGGGCCCACGAGTTCCACCGGACCGTCGTCGAGCCGGGGGCCGGGCCCGCGCCCGCCTGGGGGATACGGTCCCCCCGGCCTCGGGTCGAGGGGTTCGTGCAGGGAGGGGTGCACGCGAGCTATCTGCACACCCACTGGGCGTCGGAGCCCGGTGTCGCACGGCGGTTCGTGGAGAGATGCCGGGCGTCATGAGCGGTACGTCGACCGGTGGGGTGTGCCGCTCACTCCGCCACGCCCACCACCAGCCAGATGAAGGCCGCCCCGGCGACCGTGCACAGCAGGGTGGAGCGGGCCGGGTGCGCATGGTGGGCCTCGGGGAGGATCTCGGCAGCGGCGAGATAAAGCAGGGCGCCGCCGAAGAAGCCGAGGTAGCAGCCGAGCGGGCCCTCCGGGATCGTGAACAGCAGCGTGGAGGCGGCTCCCACCACCGGCGCCGCCGCGTCCGCGAACAGCATCGCCAGCGCACGGCGGCGGGCGTTGCCGTAGACGCTGGTGAGCGTGTACGTGTTGAAGCCGTCCGCGAAGTCGTGGGCGATCACCGCGAGCGCGACCGCGATGCCCATGCCCTCGCCGATCTGGAAGGCCGCGCCGATCGCGACGCCGTCCATGGCGCTGTGTCCGACCATCGCGGCCGCGGCGGTCAGACCCACCTGGGGCGTACGGCCGTTGTGCTCCTCCGCGCCGTGCGCCGCCTGGCGGGCGGCCAGCAGGCGTTCCACCAGGTGGGCCAGGAGAAACCCGGCGACGAACAGCAGCAGCGCCGCCGGTACGCCGAAGACCTCCTCGCCCGCGGCCTCCAGTGCCTCGGGGAGCAGATCGAGGCCGACCACGCCCAGCATCAGGCCGCCGGCCAGACCCAGCACCAGGTGACGGCGGTCCGTCACACGTTGTGCCGTCCACCCGCCGAGCAGCGTCATCAGGAACGCGCCGAGTGCCACGAAGACCGCCATGGGTCCTTGCTACCGGAAGAGTGGGCGGTGTCGGTTGCGGCGCCCCGGGGTGGTGTGGAGTGGGGAGGTCGGATTTCGGGTGCGGGTTCGTGGGGGCTGGTCGCGCCCACGCGGCGGAGCCGCATATGTCACCGCCCCGCGCCCCCAGAAAACCGGCGCGGCTGTGGCTGACCGTGGGTTCGGGGCACTCGTTGTCGGTGTGGGCGCCTCTGCCGGGGTGTCGGTGGTGGAGGTTCTCGGGCTGGTGGTAGGGGTGCTGCGGGATGCCGGGCTCTCCCTCGGGGCCGTTTCCGCGCTCGTCACCGTCGACGCCAAAGCCGGTGAACCCGGCCTCGTCCAGGCCGCCGAGCGGCTCGGGGTCCCCCTGGTCGCCCACTCCGCGGCGGAGTTGGCCGCCGTGGCGGTGCCCAACCCCTCCGACGTCGCCCTCGCCTCCGTCGGTACCCCGTCCGTCGCGGAGGCCGCCGCGCTCGTCGGCGGGGGTGAACTCCTTGTGCCGAAGCGGAAGTCGGAGCCGGTGGACGGGCGGCCGGGGCGGGTGACGTGTGCCGTCGCGACAGCCAACCCTGGCTGTGCCGCCCCCGACGGCGGTCGGCATGATGATCGTGGTGGCGGTGACCGTGACCGCGGTCGTCGAGGGACCCGATGACGGTGACCGCCGCCGACCCGCCCCGAACGCCCCCGCGTCCCGACCGCTCCCGCACCACCCCTTCCGCCTCCGAGGAGACACCGTGACCACCCCGCCGCCCGCCCTGCTCATCACCGGTCATGGAACCCGGGACGAGGCCGGGGCCGAGGCGTTCCGCGACTTACTGCGCGAGCTGCGGCGCCGCCACCCCGGGCTGCCCGTCGGGGGCGGCTTCGCCGAGCCGTTCCGGCCGCCGCTGGGTGAGGCCGTGACCGCGCTGGTGGAGCACGGGGTACGGCGGTTCGTCGTGGTCCCGCTGGCCCCGGAGGCCGCCGGGCGCGCCGAGGCGGATGTGCGGGCGGCGCTGGACCGCGTACGGGAGCGGCACCCGGAGGTGTCGTACGGGCACGGCCGTCCCCCGGGCCCGCGTCCCGCGCTGCTGGGCCTGCTGGAGCGGCGGGTGGAGGAGGCGCTGGGGTCGCCCGCGCCGCGGACCCCGGGCGACCGGGCCGATGTGACCGTCCTGCTCGTCGGGTACGGCTCCACGGACCCCGCCGCCAACGCCGAGGTGCACCGGGCGGCCCGGCTGCTGTGGGAGGGGCGCGGGTACGCGGGGGTGGAGACGGCGTTCGTGTCGATGGCGGCGCCGGACGTGCCGAGCGGTCTCGACCGGTGTGTGCGGCTGGGCGCGCGGCGCATCGTCGTCCTGCCGTACTTCCCGCTCGACGGCGCCCTCGCGGACCGGGTGCGGCAGCAGACCGAGGGCTGGGCTGCCGCGCGTCCGGAGATCGGGGTACGGTCGGCCGATGTCGTCGGACCGGAGCCGGAGCTGCTCGATCTGATCGTGGGGCGGTACCGGGAGGCGCTGGAGGGCGGCCCGCACCCGCACCGCGATTCCCCCGGCTCCCCCGATCCCACCGACTCCTCCGTCGCCGGCGGCACTCCGCACGGCGGCGGGAACAGCCCGGGGCTGCCACGGCAGCCGCAGACCCGTCCGGACGACGACGGCCACCACGGTCACGATCATCACCTCTGGGGACACACGCACTCCCATGCACACTGAATCCGACTCCGGGAGCGGGCACGGCCTGCGGAACACGGGACACGACCTGACCGACCCGGGCCATGACCTGCGGCACCACGGCGACGCCGAGGTGCGGGACGACGGGGCGAGGCTCACCGACCTCGCCGTGAACGTCCGGTCCGACACACCGCCCGCCTGGCTGCGGGAGCGCATAGCCGGGTCGCTGACCGGGCTGGCCGCCTACCCCGACGGACGGGCCGCCCGGGCGGCGGTGGCGGCCCGGCACGGACTGCCGGCCGAGCGGGTCCTGCTCACGGCGGGCGCCGCCGAGGCGTTCGTGCTGCTCGCGCGCGCCCTGAGGGTTCGTCATCCGGTGGTCGTGCACCCGCAGTTCACCGAGCCCGAGGCCGCGCTGCGGGACGCCGGGCACACCGTGGACCGGGTGCTGCTGCGGGAGTCGGACGGCTTCCGGCTGGACCCGGCGGCCGTGCCGGAGGACGCGGACCTGGTGGTCGTGGGCAACCCGACCAATCCGACGTCGGTGCTGCACCCGGCGGAGTCCCTCGCCCGGCTCGCCCGGCCGGGGCGGACGCTGGTGGTCGACGAGGCGTTCATGGACGCGGTGCCGGGTGAGCGCGAGGCGCTGGCCGGGCGGACGGACGTGCCCGGCCTCGTCGTCCTGCGCAGCCTCACCAAGACCTGGGGGCTGGCCGGGCTGCGGATCGGTTACGTCCTCGCCGCGCCCGGGACGATCACCGAGCTGGAGCGCGCCCAGCCGCTGTGGCCGGTGTCGACGCCGGCCCTCGCGGCGGCCGAGGCGTGCGTCTCGGAGCGGGCGCTGGCGGAGGCCGCCGAGGCGGCCGCGCGCGTCGTCGCCGACCGGGCCCATCTGGTCGCCGGACTGCGGGAGTTCGCCCCCGACGGGCTGGCCGTGGTCGAGCCCGCCGAGGGCCCGTTCGTGCTGATCCGGCTGCCCCGCGCGACCGCCGTACGACGGCATCTGCGCAGCCTCGGCTTCGCCGTCCGCCGCGGGGACACCTTCCCGGGGCTGGACGACGCGTGGCTGCGCCTGGCGGTCCGCGACCGGACCACGGTCAACGGCTTCCTCCAGGCGCTGGACCGGGCGATGACGCTGGCGGACCGCTGAGCGGAGGGGCTCAGCGGTCCGCCGGCCGAACCGGTCGGACGGCTCGGGTGTGTCACGGCCTCGGGCCGGTCGGGGCGGGCACCGCGCGGGTCAGCACTGCGAGCTGTGCTTGCAGTGCATCTTGACGCCCATCTTGTGGTTGAAGTCCTGCCACTTGCCGCGCGCGAACGACCTGTTGACGCTGTCCGGGACGGAGGGCTTGGCGACGTGGGCCCAGACGTGGAGCATCAGGTAGCCGGTCTTCTTTTCGTTGTAGAACTGGAAGTTGACCCGGGAGCCGGCGCCGTCGAAGTGGCCCTTCTGCGCGATGAAGTACCAGCCGTTCTTCATGCCCTTCGTGTAGAACTTCACCGGCGCGTTCCGACAGCCGAAGGGCCCGGCCGCGCAGGCCTTCAGGTTGATCAGCTGACCTTCCTTGGGGTACTTCTTCGGCGCGTTCTTCACCGGGAAGGTGCAGTTGAAGCACCTCTTCAGCTCCTGCATCGGCTCACTGGCCTTCCAGGGGCGGCCGATGTACTTGGCGTTGTTGGGCTTCACGTGGAAGCGCCAGTCGTAGAGCTTGCGGAGCTTCACGGCGGCCGCGGCCCCGGTGTCCTTCTCGGCGACCGCCGCCGGGGCCTTCCTGGCGACGGCGGAGCCGCCTTGGGCGGACGCCGCGCCGGCGGGGGCGAGGACCGCGAGCATGGCGGCCCCCGCGACCGCCAGGTTCGAGAGGGTGCGGAGGAGGGGGGAACGGGTGAACACTGGTCTCCCTGGTGTCGGACGGACGTCTGGGACGGACGTGTGGTGCGTCACCAAGCTAGGGAGTTCGCTGATCCCCCGACATTGTCACTTCGGGCACTGCCCGTCGGGGAGCCTCAGCGGGGCCGCCCGTACGGCGTCTCATCCTTCCGGACGGACTCACGGGTGCCGTCCGGGAAGCGGATGTCCACGTCTCCGTCGGCGTCGACCCCGGCGCTCGCGCCGGTGTGCGGGGTGTGCGGGTCGCCGCTGAGCAGGACCAGGGTGACCAGGAGCGACTGACCGCCGGGCGCCGTGCGGCCTTCGAGGACGGGCGTCGCCGAGTGGTGTCCGTAGGCGTTCGTCCCGGCTGCCGACACGACCGTGCCGGGGCCGTCGCCCCAGCCGTGCAGGCCCACGAGCGCGCTGGTCAGGCCGTCCGCGCGACGGGCCAGTGCCCAGCCCGGCCCGGACGTCCCCTCGGGCGGCCCGTCGTCGGCCACGGCCCAGCCCCCTTCCCGTACGGGCGTGCCGGCCGGGGCGTGGACGCGGTGCACCCGCACCTCCCACGGGCCGTGCACCACGCTCACGGTCTCGATCCCTTCGCCGTCCGCGCCGCCGTACCGGGACGCGGCGCGGCGGCCCTCGGCGCCCAGGGGACGGATCCGGCCCCGTGGGGAGGGGGTGCCGTCGGGTGCGAGCAGGGCGAGGTGGTTGTCGGGGCCCGCCGGGGTCTCCGGTGCCGTGGCGCTGGAGTAGGCGAGCCGGGCGTAGTGCGGGCTGTCGTCGGCGGTGGCGGGCGGGGGCGGCAACCGGTCGCTGCCGTGGTTGACGAGGCGTACGAGGCCGTCGGCGGCGGTGGTGTGCAGCAGCCAGCCGGGGCCGGGCAGGGCGAGCGTGGTGTCGTCGGTGTCGATCGGCGCGGGCTCCTCCGGCGCGGTCCACACGGGGTGGCTCTCGGGCAGGAGCAGGCCGAGGAAGGCCTTGCTCGCCCAGTACGGGGAGGCGGGGCCCGAGTAGCGCTGGGTGACGGGGAGGAAGGGCCGGTACCAGCCCAGGGTGAGCAGGCCCCGCTCGTCGGGCACCCCCCGTTCCGCGAAGTGCCGCAGGGCACCGGAGGCGAGCCGGCGGGTGCGGCCCGGCGGCAGGGGCGTGGCGTCGGCGAGGGCGCCCGCCCACAGCGGGGCGGTGGTCGCGAAACGGTAGGTGAGGGAGCGGCCCTGGTGGAGCGGGCCGCCGTCGGCGCCGAAGAAGTGCTGGTGCGCTGCGAGGAACTCACGCAGCCGCGCCCGGTGCCGGGCCACCGCCGCCGTATCCGCCCGGGGGCCCGCGATCCGCGCCCACAGCACCGGATACAGGTGCAGCGCCCAGCCGTTGTAGTAGTCGAACTTCCGCCCGTCGCCGTCGGTGTACCAGCCGCCGCCCCGGTACCAGTCCTCCAGCCGGGCGAGGCCCGCGTCGATCTCGGCGCGGCTGTGCGGGGCGCCGACCGAGGCGAGGAACTCCTCGGTGATCACCTGGAAGAGGCGCCAGTTGGAGTCGTTGACGTCCGCGCCGACGAACCCACCCAGCCAGTCGGCGACCCGGGCGCGCACCCCGTCGTCGAGCCGGTCCCACAGCCAGGGGCGCGTCTCGTGCAGGGCGATCGCGATCGACGCGGCCTCCACCATGGGCTGCGCCCGGTCCGTGATCGCCGGCCAGCGCTCGTCACCGCCGGCCGGATCGGTCCCGGCGGCGAGCCCCGCCGCGTACCGCTCGATCAACGCGGGCCCGACCCGCCCCCGCGAGCCCGCGATCCGAAAGGCGGCGAGCAGGAAGGACCGCGCGAACCCTTCGAGGCCGTCGGACAACGCCCCCGAATGACTGGCCCGCCCCGGCAGCCGGTACTGCGCGAGGCCCGGCGAGGCGAACGGCTCGATCCCGTCGAGCAGCCGATCGGCGAGCGCCTCCCAGTGGGCTCGGGTCCAGCCGGTGAGGGGGGAGAGAAGAGAGTCGGTGGGCGCAAGCGTCGAGCTGTCGGCGGGTGACATGTGCGGCGCGGTCATACGGGGTCGAAACCTCCGGTGAGTTGTGGGCAGAGAGCAGGGCAGCGCGCCCCTTCAGGGGCGCGGGGAACTGCGCGACCAGCCACGACGGACCCGCACGCGACCTACGGCCGGACCGGCGGAGCCATCGGCGGAGCCATCGGCGGAGCCATCGGCGGAGCCACACTCCGCCGCACGACGATGTGCGTGCCCAGCAGATGGTGGCTCCCCGCCGCCCCCTCCGGATCCCGCAGAGCGATCCGCACCGCCGCCCGCCCCAACTCCTCCGCCGGGGTACGCACCGTCGTGAGCGGCGGATCGAAGTCCTCGGCCAGCGGGATGTCGTTGTACCCGACCACCGAGATGTCGTCGGGAACGCGCAGCCCGGCCGTGGCGATGGCGCGGAGCGCGCCCGCCGCGACCATGTCGTCCCCCGCGAAGACGGCCGTGAACTCCCGTGTCTCCTCCAGCAGTTCGGTCATCGCCCGCAGCCCGGCCGGGCGGCCGAGGCCGCAGTTCACCACCCGCGCGGCCTCGGGCGGCAGCCCGTGCTCCGCGAGCGCGGCCCGGTATCCGGCGACGCGGGCGTCGAGCGCCGTGTTCCCGGGCAGTCCGCCGAGGAAGACGATCCGGCGGTGCCCGGCGGACAGCAGGTGCCCGGTGATCGCCCGCGCCCCCGCCTCGTTGTCGAACTCGACGACGAGTGCCGGTATCCCCGGGTCGGGAGCCGGGCGTCCGCACAGCACGAGCCGGGCGCCGGAGGCGTCCAGGGCCTGCGCGTACTGGGCGACGCGGGAGCGGTACGCGTCGTCCTCGACGACCCCGCCGACGAGGATCACCAGCCGTGCCCCCTCCTCCCGCATCAGCCGGACGAAGTCCATCTCGCGCTGCGGGTCTCCGCCGGTCGCGCCGACCACGCACAGCCAGCCCCGGTCGGCGGCCTCCGCCTCCACGCCCTCGGCGACCTGGGCGTAGAAGGGGCTGGTGACCTGGCGGACGACGACGGCGGCCATCTTGCGGCCGCCGCCGACGAGGGCACGGGCGTGCGCGTTGGCGACGTAGTCGAGTTCGCGGGCGGCGCGCAGGACGCGGGCCCGGGTGGCGGCGGGCACCGGATGGTTGCCGCTGAGGGCGCGGGAGGCGGTGGCCGTCGACACGCCCGCCCGCACGGCGACCTCACGGATCGTGATCCGGCCCCTGGCCGCCGGGTCCTTGGGCTCGCTCTCCTCGGCGCCCCGGGTTCCGGGGTCCGGCTTCCGCCGTGCCGGGGCCTTGAGTTCGGTCTCCTCGGGCGCCATGTCGTTCCCCATCCCCCGCGTCTCCTGTTCCGCCGCCGCCGGCCGCAGGCCGTCGCTCATGTGTTGGCCGCGTAGTCCTTCGCGAACTCCTCGGCCATTCTGTCGCCGCCCCGCTGCCGCCACGTCTTCACGGTCGTGTCCCATTCCGAGAGCGGGAGGCGCCCGGCGACGATGCCGGTGACCGTGTCGTCGACGAGGGCCTTGAGGGTGGCGCCCTGGGCGTTGAAGGTGGCGGACTGCAGCCCGTAGGAGGCGTTGCGGACGGCGTGCGGCACGACCTTCCGCTGCCAGGCGTGCAGGGCCCGTACGGCGTCGGGCATGCCCGGCACGAAGAGCACCTGGGGGCCTTCGGCGAGGTACTTCAGCGGCAGGTTGGTGTTGTTCTCGACCTCGCCGAGCTTCGTGGTCTCGGGCGAGCCGTCGCTGCCCCGGGTGAAGTGGACGCCCTCGACGCCGTGGTGGACGAGTTCCCACTCCTTGGTACCGAAGGGCGCGGCGAGGAAGTCGAGGACGCGCAGCATCAGCTCGACGCGCTCCTTCTTCGCCTTCTTCAGGATGGTGTAGCCGAAGGAGCGACGGGCGGCGACGACTCCGCCGGGCGTGCCGTCGACGCTGTACGGCAATGCGGCGGCCGGGGTGAACTTGCCCTTGGAGTCCTGGTACTTGGGCAGATAGGCGCCGAAGCCGTCCTGCATGGAGCCGACGGTGCCGTTGAGGAAGAGGCTGCTCAGGTCGATCTGGGAGACCGAGGTCGCGTCCGGGTAGTAGGAGCCGTTCTCGCGCAGCCGGGCGCGGAAGGCGATCGACGCCTTGTAGCGCTCGTCCGCGTACCCCGGCACGAAGACGCCGTCCTTGGTGACGGACCAGTCCTGGGGCGCGTTGTGGGCGGCGGAGTGGAAGCCGTTGCCGAAGCCGGACCCCTGGGCGGCACCGAGGGCGTACGTCCTGCCGCGGGTGGCCTGCCGGGCGACGGCGGCGAAGTCCTCCGCGGTCCAGCCCTCCTCCATGCCCGCGCCCGCGAACATGGCCTGGTTGAGCCAGAGCGTGGAGCCGGGCAGCGGGCGTTCCAGGGGGATGCCGTAGATCCGGCCGCCGATACGGCCCATGTCCCGCCAGGCGTGGCCGGGGATGTTGGCGAGGTTGGGGTAGTCGGTGACGGCGTCGCCCGACAGGTACGGGGTGAGGTCCTCGCCGCGGGTCCGCACGAACTGGGCCTCGCGGGGCACGGTCAGCCCGGTGAACATGTTGATGATGTCGGGAAGGCTGTCGGCGTCGCCCGCCATGACCGTGGCCATCTTCTTCTGGTAGTCGGCCTGGGAAATGATCGTGTAGTCGATCTTCACGCCGAGTGCCTTCTCGACGGCCGCCCAGAATCTGTTGGACGAGGCCGGTTTGGGCGGTGTGCCGAAGGACACCGTCATGACCTTGATCGTGGACCCGTCGCCCGGGGTGCGGGACACGGACTGTGTCAGCTCGGCCGGGTAGGAGGTGTATCCGGCCTGGACCCCTTCCGCGGTGGCGGCGAGGTCCGGCTTCGGGGCCTTGGCCGTGGGCCGGTACGTGGGCCAGGGGGCCAGCTTCTTGCCGGCGTTGGAGACGTCGCTGTCACGGCTGCCGGAGGAGGAACAGGCGGTCAGCACGCCCGGGACGGAGGCGGCGGCCAGGGAACCGAGCAGAGTACGTCGGGACATGCGGGGCATGGGTGAATCCCTCGTGTCGGCTGGAATCGGCGGGGGTCAGCTCTTGATGGCGCCGGTGAGCACGCCCTTGGTGAAGTACTTCTGGAGGAAGGGGTAGACGAGCAGGATCGGGACGGTGGCGATCACCAGCACCGCCATCTGCACGGTCTGGGGCGCGGTGACCGTGCCCTCGCCGGTCGTCGCGTCGGTGAGCCCGGAACCGGCCACCACATAGGTGCGCAGGACCTGTTGGAGGGGCCAGTGGTCGCTCTCCAGGTACAGCGAGGCGTAGAACCAGGAGTTCCAGTACGCCACCGCGTAGAACAGTCCGACGACGGCGAGCGCGGCCTTGGACAGCGGCAGGACGACGGAGAACAGCACCCGCCAGTCCCCCGCCCCGTCCAGGCGCGCGGCCTCGTACAGCTCCTCGGGGATGCCCTGGAAGAAGCCGCGCAGCACGACGAGGTTGAAGACGTTGACGAGGACGGGCAGCACCAGTGAGGCGTAGCTGTCCAGCAGGCCCAGCTCCTTGACCAGCAGGAAGCTCGGGATCATGCCGGGCGGGAAGAGGAAGGTGAACAGGATGAGCAGCAGCGCCGGCCGGCCGCCGAAGACCCCCGGCCGGGAGAGCGCGTAGGCGAGGGTGACGGTGCAGGCGAGGCTGAGGAGGGTGCCGACGATCGTCACGCCCGCGCTGACGCCGAGGGCGTGGGTGACGATGCCGCCGTCGAGGATGTCGCGGTAGGCGTCGAGGCTGGGTTCGGTGGGCCAGAGGACCCAGCCGCCGTTCGCCACGACCTCGTCGGTGGAGGCGAGGGATGTCGAGACGATGACGAGGAACGGCACACAGACCAGGAGCACGACGGCGGCGAGGGCGACGGCCTTGGCCGCCTGGGTCACCGGCTTCGGCTTCTCCAGCCAGCCGGGCCGGACGGCGGTGCGGGTGCGGACGGCGGTGCGGGTGCGGACGGCGGTGCGGGAGCGTACGGCGGTGCGGGAGCGGGCGCTCACTTGTAGACCCCCTGTTCGCCGAGACGGTGGGCGACCTTGTTGGCGGCGTACACGAGCAGCGCGCCGACGAGGCCCTTGAAGAGGCCTGCGGCGGCGGCGAATCCGTAGTCGCCGCCGACGATGCCCTGGTAGTAGACGAAGGTGTCGATGATCTCGGCGGCCTCCGGGCCGACCGCGTCGCGCTGGAGCAGCATCTGCTCGAAGCCGACGGAGAGGATGTCGCCGAGCCGCATGATGAGCAGCAGCACGATCACCGGGCGGATGGCGGGCAGTGTGACGTGCCAGAAGCGCCGCCAGGGGCCCGCCCCGTCGATCGCGGCTGCCTCGTACTGCTGCTCGTCTACCTGGGCTAGGGCGGCGAGGAAGATGATCGTGCCCCAGCCGGCGTCCTTCCAGATGACCTGGGCGACGGTGAGCGGCCGGAAGGCGTCGGGGTTGCCGATGATGTCGACGGTGCTCAACCCCATGCCGTCGAGGGAGGAGTTGAGCAGTCCGGTGTCGCCGAGCACCTGTTGGAACAGGGCGACGACGATCACCCAGGAGATGAAGTGCGGCAGGTACGCCACCGACTGCACGACGCGGCGGACGGTGCTGAAGGTGAGGCTGTGCAGCAGCAGGGCGAGGCCGAGCGGCACCGGGAAGTAGAAGACGAGCTGGAGGACGGCGATCCAGAGGGTGTTGAGGACGGCCGCCCAGAACGCCCCGTCCTCGAACATGCGCTGGAAGTTGCCGGTGCCGACCCAGGGGCTGCCCCAGATGCCGTCGAACGGCACGTACTCCTTGAACGCGATGAGGTTGCCGGCCAGGGCGCCGTAGTGGAACAGCAGGAAGTAGCCGAGGCCGGGGAGCATGAGCAGGACGAGGGTGCGGGTGCCCCGGATTCTGCCCTTGCTCTGTAAACCTTTTCGTCGCGGTGGCGCACCGTCCGCCCTACGGTGCGCCGACCCGACCTCCTCTGTACCTGTGCGTTCCCGTAGTACAGCGGCCACGGGTCCCCCTCACGTCTCGAAGTCGGAGTGAGGGAAAGTTAAAACGTTTTCAGTAACCGGTCAACAGTTCCGACACAGAAGGGAGTTGGCTCGGCTCAGCCCACGACCCGCCCGTTCAGCACCACCCTCGACGGCGCCCCCAGCACCCGTACGTCCGCGCGGGGGTCCTCGGCGTAGACCACGAGGTCCGCCGGGGCGCCCTCGGTCAGGCCGGGGCGGCCGAGCCAGGCGCGGGCGTGCCAGGTGGTCGCCGCGAGGGCCTCGGCCGGGGGGATGCCGGCGGTGACCAGTTCGGCGACCTCGGCGGCGACCAGACCGTGGGCGAGGGAGCCGCCGGCGTCGGTGCCGACGTACACCGGGATGCCCGCGTCGTGGGCGTTGCGGACGGTGTCGTAGCGGCGTGCGTGGAGGCGGCGCATGTGCGCGGCCCAGTGCGGGAACTTGGCCTCGCCGCCGTCCGCCATGGACGGGAACGTGGCGATGTTCACCAGGGTCGGGACGATCGCGACGCCTCGGGAGGCGAAGAGGGGGATCAGGTCGTCCGTCAGGCCCGTCGCGTGCTCGACGCAGTCGATGCCCGCCTCGACGAGGTCCCGGAGGGAGTCCTCCGCGAAGCAGTGGGCGGTGACGCGGGCGCCGAGCAGGTGGGCCTCCGAGATGGCCGCCTCGACGGCCTCGCGGGGCCAGCAGGCGGTGAGGTCGCCGACGCCCCGGTCGATCCAGTCGCCCACGAGCTTGACCCAGCCGTCGCCGCGCCGGGCCTCCCGGGCGACGTACGCGACCAGGTCCTCCGGCTCGATCTCGTGGGCGAAGCCGCGGATGTAGCGGCGGGTACGGGCGATGTGGCGGCCGGCGCGGATGATGTTCGGCAGGTCGTCGCGGTCGTCGATCCACCGGGTGTCGGAGGGGGAGCCCGCGTCGCGGATCAGGAGGGTGCCCGCGTCGCGGTCGGTGAGGGCCTGCTTCTCCGCGACGTCCTCCGGGACCGGGCCGTGGGGGCCGAGGCCGACGTGACAGTGCGCGTCGACCAGGCCGGGGAGGGCCCAGCCGTCGACGGTACGGACGTCGTCGGCGGCGGCTGGGCGGTCGTAGGAGATGCGGCCGTCGATGATCCAGAGTTCGTCGCGGACGTCCTGCGGACCCACGAGGATCCGGCCCTTCACATGCAGCACCGGCAGATCGTTCATGCCACGCACGATAGTTCTTCGGGCACGGGTCCGTCGTGGCCGGTCGCGCCCACGCGGCGGAGCCGCACATGTCATCGCCCCGAGCCCCCTACGGGGCGCTGTCGTCCTCCTCCACGTTCGCCATCGCCGGGTCCAGCAGGCGGGAGAGGAAGTGGCGGGTTCGCTCGTGCTGCGGATCCCCGATGACCTGGGCCGGGGTGCCGTCCTCGACGATCAAGCCGTCGTCCATGAAGACCACGCGGTCGGCGACCTCCCTCGCGAAGGTCATCTCGTGGGTCACCACCATCATGGTCATGCCGTCCTGGGCGAGCATGCGCATCACCGCCAGGACGTCACCCACCAGTTCCGGGTCGAGCGCCGACGTCGGCTCGTCGAAGAGCATCACCTCGGGGCCCATCGACAGCGCGCGGGCGATCGCCACGCGCTGCTGCTGGCCGCCGGAGAGGGAGGCGGGGTAGGCGCTCGCCTTCTCCGACAGGCCCACCCGGGACAGGTTCTCTACCGCCACCTTCGCCGCCGTCGCCTTGTCCCGCTTGAGGACCCGGCGCTGCGGCAGTGTGAGGTTCTCGGTCACCGTGAGGTGCGGGAAGAGGTTGAACTGCTGGAAGACCATGCCGATACGGCGGCGTACGGCGTCGATGTCGACGTCGGGGTCCGTCAGTTCCGTACCGCCGACGAAGACCTGGCCCTTCGTCGGCTCCTCCAGGAGGTTCACACAGCGCAGCAGCGTCGACTTGCCGGAGCCCGACGGGCCGATGACGCACACCACCTCGCCCCGCCCGATCTCCAGATCGATGCCCTTCAGCACGTCGTTGGCGCCGAAGGACTTGTGCAGGCCCCGGACCTCGATCTCCGCCCTGGTACTCATTTCACGGCCTCCTGGGCCTTCGCCTCCATGCGGCGTACGACGAAGCCGAGCGGAACGGTCACCAGCAGGTAGCACAGGCCGGCGACCAGGATCGGCGTGGAGTTGGCGGTGGTGCTGGCCAGGTCACGGCCGTACTTGGACAGCTCGCGCTCCTCCAGCGTGACGCCGAGGAAGAGGACGAGCGAGGAGTCCTTGAACAGCAGGACCAGTTCGTTGGTGAGCGGCGGCAGGATGATCCGGAACGCCTGCGGAATGATGATCGACACCATCGCGCGGGCGGGCGAGAACCCCAGCGAACGGGCCGCTTCCAGCTGGCCCTTCGGCACCGCCTGGATGCCCGCGCGGATCGTCTCCGCCATGTACGCGGCGGCCACCAGACCGAGCGCGAGCGCGACCTTGCCGTACGTGCCGCCGGGGATCTCCGTGCCGGGGAAGGCCAGCGGCACGGCGACGCCGATGAAGATGAAGATCAGCAGCGCGGGCAGACCCCGGAAGATCTCGATGTACACGCCGGCGAACCAGCGGTACGGGCCCACCGACGACAGCCGCATCAGCGCGATGACCATGCCGAGGACGAGCCCGAACACGAAGCCGGACAGCGTGTAGAGGACGGTGTTCTTCAGTGCCAGCGTGATCACGTCGGGGAACATCTGCTCGGCGATGTCCCACTGGGCGAACTGGTTCTTCAGCCGGGCCCAGTCCGCCGACACCGCGAAGGCGACGACGGCGGCGACGAACAGCGCGTACTGCGCGCCCCGGGAGAGGGTGCGCTTCTGGCTCCGGCTCAGGCCCTTCTTCTTCGGCTGGAGCGCTGTGTCCGTGTCGGTCCCGCTCATGAGGCCGACGGGGAGGCCGAGGCGGCGCTCTCGTCGTACGGGCCGATCCACTGCTCGTACAGGTCCTTGTACGTGCCGTCGGACCTGGCCTCGGCCAGCGCCTTGTTGATGGCCGCGAGGAGCTTGGTGTTGCCCTTCTTGACCGTGAAGCCGTACTCCTCACCGGTGTTGATCTGCTCGGCGACCTCGAACGCGGCGGCGTTCGCCTTGTCCTTCAGCCAGCCCTGGACGACCGGGTAGTCGATGATCACGGCGTCGACCTGCTTGGTCCGCAGGCCGTTGAGGACGGCGTCGGAGGACTCGAAGGAGACCGGGTCGAGGCCCTGGCTCTTGACGTAGTCCTCACCGGTGGTCTGCGCCTGGGTGCCGACCTTCTTGCCCTTGAGGTCCGCGAAGGAACCGATGCCGGCGCTCTTGTCGGCGAGGACGGCCTGGGTGGCCTCGAAGTACGGGTCGGAGAAGTCGACGTTCTTCTTGCGCTCGTCGGTGATCGTCATACCGGCCGCGGCGAGGTCGCACTCGCCGGAGTTCAGGAAGGCGCCCGTCTTGAAGTTCTCGAAGGGGGTGTCCAGGATGTCCTGCTTCACCCCCAGGTCCTCGGCGACGAGGTCGATCAGGGACACGTCGAAGCCCTGGACCTTGCCGTCGATCTCGGACTGGAACGGCGGGTACGGGAGGTGCGTGCAGGTCGTCAGCTGACCGGCCTTCACCAACTCGACCCCGCCGGCCGCGGTCTTGGTGCCGCTGCTGCCGCCGTCGTCCGACGAACAGCCGGCCACGAGCAGCAGTCCGGCCGCGGCGGTGGTGGCGGCGAGGATGCGGGTCCGGCGTCCGGGGACCGAGTTCACGGGGAGACCTCCTGTGGGGAAACTGAGACAACCGATGATAAGGAAATGTTTGGCTCGCTCAAACTATTCCGATGGCTATCGGGCCGTCTGACCTCCGATGTTGGCGATGAGGGCCGCACGGATGCCGTCGGTACCCTCGACACCATCTACCCCGTCGGTGAAGAGAGCACCCCGTGACACACCCGTTTCTGGATCTGGCCCCGCTGAGCGCGTCGCACTTCGCCTCGATCGAGGACCGGGTCGCCCGGCTGCTCTTCACCGAGCAGGACGTCGTGATCACCCAGGGCGAGGCGCTGCTGCCGCTGGAGGGCGCGATCCGCGGGGCCGCCGGGCCCGGCACGACCGCGCTGAACGTGATCACCGGGCCGTACGGGCAGACCTTCGGGAACTGGCTGCGGGACTGCGGGGCGACGGTCGTCGACCTGGCGGTGCCCTTCCACACGGCGGTGACGGCCGGACAGATCCGCGACGCCTTCGCCGAGCACCCGGCGATCGACTTCGTGTCACTGGTCCACGCGGAGGCCGCCACCGGCAACACCAACCCGGTGGCGGAGATCGGCGAGGTCGTCCGCGAGCACGGCGCCCTGTTCTACCTGGACGCGGTGGCCTCCGTCGGGGCGGAGCCGGTCCTGCCGGACGCGTGGGGTGTCGACCTGTGCGTCATCGGGGCGCAGAAGGCGATGGGCGGGCCGGCCGGGGTGTCGGCGATCTCCGTGAGCGAGCGGGCGTGGGCGCGGATGGCGGCCAACCCGCGGGCGCCGCGCCGCTCGTACCTCTCCCTGCTGGACTGGAAGGAGCGCTGGATCGACGGCGGTCGCCGGACGCTGCTGCACGCGCCCGCCCAGCTGGAGATGCTCGCCCTGGAGGCCTGTCTGGAGCGCATCGAGGCGGAGGGGCTCGGGACGGTGATGTCCCGGCACGCGTCCGCCGCCGCGGCGACCCGGGCCGGGGCGCTCGCGCTGGGCGGAGGCCTGGAGCCCTATGTGCGTGAGGCGGCCGACGCGGCACCCGTCGCCACGACCCTGCGGACACCCGCCGGGGTCGACGCCTCGGAGCTGGTCGCCAAGGCGCTGGCCACGGATCCGGCGCTCCCGCTGGCCGCCGGCGGCGGTGCCCTCGCCTCGGAGATGGTCCGCGTGAACCACTACGGCCCCGACGCCACCTCGGGGGTGGTGCACTCCGCCCTCGCGGGGCTGGGCGCGGCCCTGGCGGAGTTCGGCGCGCGCGTCGACCTGGAGGGGGCCCGGCGGGCGGCGACGGCGGCGGCCCGCGCATAGCGGGCCGCTTTCGGCGGGGGAATTGCCAACGGCTTTCCGGCAGAAATGAAGTGGAATTCACAGAATAGAATCCCGTATTCTTCTGCCCGCTCTTCCCCCGCCTAAACGCAAAGGTTTCGCGAACGCCGACGGGGCCGATTCGAGCAGGACTCGTGAGGGTTGCGCACATGTGACCGACTCCACAACGCGCCCGTTTTGTGCGGTAATTTACGGGCGAAACCCACCATACCGACCATGTATCCGCAGGCCCCTCACGCCCGCGTGATAACACGTGAGCGGCTCATGCGTAACCCCGCGCGGCGATGCAATTCGAAATTCCCATGGGTAAATTCAAGCCCCATGACTGCCGCACAAGCAGAACCACTGACGGAAATCGCGGAAGGGATTCGGATCGACCGCCCGGACGTGTCGGACGGCGCGTCGCTGTGGCGCATCGCCGGGGACTCCAAAGCGCTGGACCTGAACTCCTCGTACAGCTATCTGCTGTGGTGCCGGGACTTCGCGGACACCTCGGCGGTGGCGCGGGACGAGTCCGGGGAACCGGTGGGCTTCGTGACCGGGTATGTGCGCCCGGAACGGCCGGACACCCTGCTGGTGTGGCAGGTGGCCGTCGACGAGGCGCACCGGGGGCTCGGGCTCGCGGGCGCGCTGCTGGACGGGCTCACCGCCCGGGTCGCGCGACAGCACCCCCTGACCTGCCTGGAGACCACCATCACGCCCGGCAACACCGCGTCCGAGCGGCTGTTCGCCGCGTACGCCGAACGGCACGGCGCGAGCGTCGAGCGCACGGTCCTGTTCGAGGCGGGGGACTTCCCGGACGGCCCGCACCAGCCCGAGGTGCTCCACCGCATCGGCCCGCTGTCCCCCTGAGGCCGCCGCGCGTCCGGGTCTCCGCCCGCCGGCGGACCCGCCCCCTTCCGCACTCCCCCACTCCCCCTCCCTCCCCTCACCCCCACGCACCGAGGAGCGATTCGACGTGACCATCACCCAGCCCGACCTGAGCGTCTTCGAGACCCTGGAGTCCGAGGTGCGCAGCTACTGCCGCGGCTGGCCCACCGTCTTCGACCGCGCGCAGGGCAGCCGGATGTTCGACGAGGACGGCCACACCTACCTGGACTTCTTCGCCGGCGCCGGGTCACTCAACTACGGCCACAACAACCCCGTGCTCAAACGCGCCCTCATCGACTATCTCGAACGGGACGGCGTCACCCACGGGCTCGACATGTCGACGACCGCCAAGCGGGCGTTCCTGGAGTCCTTCCAGAACCTGGTGCTGCGGCCGCGCGATCTGCCGTACAAGGTCATGTTCCCGGGGCCGACCGGCACCAACGCGGTGGAGTCGGCGCTGAAACTGGCGCGGAAGGTGAAGGGCCGGGAATCGGTCGTGTCGTTCACCAACGCCTTCCACGGCATGTCGCTCGGCTCGCTCGCCGTCACCGGCAACGCCTTCAAGCGGGCCGGGGCGGGGATCCCGCTGGTCCACGGCACCCCGATGCCGTTCGACAACTACTTCGACGGCACCGTCGAGGACTTCCTGTGGTTCGAGCGGCTGCTGGAGGACCAGGGCTCGGGGCTGAACAAGCCCGCCGCGGTGATCGTGGAGACCGTGCAGGGCGAGGGCGGCATCAACGTCGCCCGCCCGGAGTGGCTGCGTGCGCTCGCCGATCTGTGCGAACGGCAGGACATGCTGCTCATCGTCGACGACATCCAGATGGGCTGTGGCCGTACGGGCGCCTTCTTCTCGTTCGAGGAGGCCGGCATCACGCCCGACATCGTGACCGTCTCGAAGTCCATCAGCGGCTACGGGCTGCCGATGTCGCTCTGCCTGTTCAAGCCGGAGCTGGACATCTGGGAGCCGGGCGAGCACAACGGCACCTTCCGCGGCAACAACCCCGCCTTCGTGACGGCGACGGCCGCCCTGGAGGCGTACTGGGCCGACGGCTCCGTCATGGAGAAGCAGACCCGCAAGCGGGGTGAGCAGGTCGAGCAGGCGTTCATCTCCATCACGGAGGAGAACCTCGCCGACGTGAAGGAGTACCGGGGCCGCGGCCTGGTGTGGGGCATGGAGTTCCACGACAAGGAGCGCGCGGGACGGGTGGCCAAGCGGGCCTTCGAGCTCGGGCTGCTGATCGAGACGTCCGGCCCGGAGAGCGAGGTCGTCAAGCTGCTGCCGGCCCTCACCATCACCCCCGACGAGCTGGACGAGGGCCTGCGCGTCCTCGCCCGCGCCGTACGGGAGACCGTCTGACGCCGTACGGGAGACCGTCCGGCGCCGTACGGCGAACCATCTAACTAGGAGGCATCGCACCACCGTGATCGTCCGTTCGTTCAAGGACATCGAAGGAACCGACCGGCATGTGAAGTCGGCGTCCGGCACCTGGGAGAGCAAGCGCATCGTGCTCGCCCGGGAGCGGGTCGGCTTCTCCCTCCACGAGACGACTCTGTACGCGGGTACGGAGACGTCCATGTGGTACGCGAACCACGTCGAGGCCGTCGTGTGCGTCGAGGGCGAGGCCGAGCTCACCGACCAGGAGACCGGGCGGAGTTACACGATCACGCCCGGAACCATGTACCTCCTCGACGGGCACGAGCGGCACACACTGCGGGTGAAGGAGGACTTCCGCTGCATCTGTGTCTTCAACCCGCCCGTGACCGGCCGGGAGGACCACGACGAGAACGGCGTCTACCCGCTGCTCACCGAGCCCGAGGAGGTGTGACATCACCATGACCACGACCACCACGATGAACACTGCCACCACCGTCCCCGACCTCTACCCCAGCCGTGGGGCCACCGAGGTGTCGGTCCCGCGTCAGGACCCGGTCGTCTGGGGCTCCCCCGCCACGCCCGGCCCGGTCTCCCTCGCCGAGCTCCAGGCGTACGAGCGCGACGGGTTCCTCCCCGTCGAGCAGCTGATCGAGCCGGACGAGGTCGCCGTCTACCGGGGGGAACTGGAGCGGCTGGTCGCCGATCCGGCGATCCGCGCCGACGAGCGCTCGATCGTGGAGCCGAAGTCGCAGGAGATCCGTTCGGTCTTCGAGGTGCACCGGATCAGTGAGCTGTTCGCGCAACTGGTGCGGGACGAGCGGGTCGTCGGGCGGGCCCGGCAGATCCTCGGCTCGGACGTGTACGTCCACCAGTCGCGGATCAACGTGAAGCCGGGCTTCGGCGCGTCCGGGTTCTACTGGCACTCCGACTTCGAGACCTGGCACGCCGAGGACGGGCTGCCGAACATGCGGACCGTCTCCGTCTCGATCGCCCTGACCGAGAACTACGACACCAACGGCGGTCTGATGATCATGCCGGGGTCGCACCGGACGTTCCTCGGCTGCGCGGGAGCCACCCCGAAGGACAACTACAAGAAGTCGCTGCAGATGCAGGACGCCGGCACCCCGTCCGACGAGGCGCTGACGGCCATGGCGTCCGAGTACGGCATCAAGCTGTTCACGGGCAAGGCCGGTTCGGCGACCTGGTTCGACTGCAACTGCATGCACGGGTCCGGTGACAACATCACCCCGTTCCCGCGCAGCAACGTCTTCATCGTCTTCAACAGCGTGGAGAACGCGGCCGTGGAGCCGTTCGCGGCGCCGGTGCGGCGGCCGGAGTTCATCGGCGCACGGGACTTCACCCCGGTGCGGTGACCTCACCGTCCCCCTGACGGGGGCCGGGCGATCGCCACTCCTGAGCGACCGTCCGGCCCCTTTCGCGTGCCCACGGGGTCCGCCCGCGCGGCATTCCTACAGCCAGGCCAGCGAGGCCGCCCGTTCCAGTACGGTGCGGGCCGCGCTCTCGTCGCCGGTGATGCCCCTCGGTACCTCGTCCGGGGCGTGGCGGCCGCCGACCAGGAGGCAGAAGTCGACCGGGTCCAGGCTGAGTTCGGCGTGCACGGGGCCGGTGTCGTCGCCGAGGATCCAGCTGGTGTCGGTGGGCCCGGTGACCTCGAACAGGACGGGCGGCGCGTCGTGGAGGGCCAGGCCGAGGATGCGGACGGCCAGCCGGACCAGGGACCACAGGTGTTCGTCGGGGGGCGGCGGCACGGGCAGACCGAGGGCCCGGCCGATGTCGTCCGTGTGGATCCAGGCCTCGAAGGCGCGGATCACGAAGTGGTCGGCGACCGGCAGCCTGAGGCCCATCACCGTGACGGGGCGGGCGGCGAGTTCGGGGTCGGCGGCCTCGGGGGTGGCGAGCAGCGCGGCGGCCTGCGCGGCCCAGGTGGCGACCGTCTGCGCGGGTGTGCGCCGGTGTTCGTGGGCGATGACGTCGGCGGTGCGCCGGGCCCAGGCGTCCGGGGCGGGGGTCCCCTCCGGGATGTGCGAGAGGGGCAGCGGGGTGTCGACGCCGAGGCGTACGGCGAGGTGTTCGTCGGCGGCGACGAGGTGGGCGACGGTGGCGTGGGCGTCCCAGTCGTGCACGACCGGGGTGCCCCAGCGGCCCTCCACCTCCGGTACCAGCGCCTGGAGTCCGGCCACGGCCGCGGCGTAGGGCGCCGCGTGGTGGGCGAGTTCGGCGGCACGGGGGCGGCGGGAGCGGAGCGCGAGCGCGAGGACGCCGTCGGCGCGCCTGGGCGGGGCGTCGTCCGGGTGGCCGTTCGCCCCGTGGCCGGGCCGCCCGTTCACCCCGTGGTCCCGCTCGGCGATCGGTCCCGGCCCCGGCTGCTCGGGGGGCGCCGGGTAAGGCTCCGGTGTGCCGTCCAGCAGCCGTACCGTGGCGCGGAGCCGTTCCGCCTCCGCCGCGCACGAGGTGCAGACGGCCAGGTGCGGGGCGACTCTCCGCCGCTCGCCGGGCGGGAGCGCGCCGACGGCCCAGGCGGCCAGCAGCTCCCGTACGCCGTCGTGGTCGTTGGTCATCGCGCGCCGCCCTTTCGCCCTGCCGCGTCCACGATACGCAGGTGCCGCGCGCTCCGGACGGTCCCGTGCGCCCCCATCACGCGCCCCTTGCCGCTGCCGGGTCCGGCGGGTCCGCGAGGGACTCCGCCAGCTTGCGCAGCGCCGAGCGGAGGCGGGTCTTCGCGGTGCCCTCGGGTATGCCGAGTTCGACGGCGGCCTGGCGGTAGGTGCGGCCGGCGAAGTAGGCGAGGTGGACCACCTCCCGCTGGGGGCGCGGGAGTTCGGCGAGGGCGGTGTGCAGCAGGAGGGAACGCTCGCGGTCGACGAGCGCCTCGGCCGGGTCGGGGCCCGCGTCGGGGATGGCGTGCAGCGCCGAGTCGTCCGCGCGGACGTCCTTGCGGTGCCGGGCCTCCCCGCGCACCCAGTCCACGGCCCGCCGGTGGGCGACCATGGACAGCCAGGTGCGCAGCGAGCCCCGGCGCGCGTCGAAGCCGTACGGCCTGCTCCACAGCTGGGCGAAGACCTCCTGCGCCACGTCCTCGGCGGCCGCCGGGCTGCGGGTGACCCGGACGGCCACCCGCCGGACGAGCCCTCCGTACGCCGCGTACGCCTCACGCAGCGCGGACTCGTCCCCGTACACCAGCCGCCGATGCAACTCCACATCGATGGACGGCTGTTCGAGCGTCGGCTCCACCGGCACCACCACCTCGTGATGCCTTCCTAGCGTCCTGGCGCGGTCCGCGCCAGTGAGTCGGGAAAGTCAGCCGGAGAGGACGACCGGAAGCCGGCCGACGTCCGTTCGCGTGGTGCGCAGGTGGCGGGCGGCGCGCGGCTTCCCGGCGCGGGGCCGTCCCCGCACCACCGCTCCTACTGCGGCACGGCGCATCCGTCCGGCCCGCAGGCCTCCGCGCCGTCCGACGCCACGACCTTCAGCGGCGCGGGCCGCTCGCCCCAGGCCTGGGTGAGTGCCTGTTCGAAGACCTCCGCGGGCTGGGCCCCGGAGACGCCGTACTTCCGGTCGAGCACGAAGAACGGCACCCCGTTCGCCCCCAGCTCCGCCGCCTCCCGCTCGTCCGCGCGGACGGCGTCCGCGTACGCCTCGGGGTCGGCGAGCACCGTGCGCGCGGCCGCCTCGTCGAGCCCGGCCTCGACGGCCAGCTCGACGAGGTAGTCGTCCGCGTCGACGTACACGGACCGCTCCTCCGCGAAGTTCGCCCGGTAGAAGGCCTGGAGCAGTTCGCTCTGCCGTCCCTGGTCCTTGGCGAAGTGGATCAGGCGGTGCATGTCGAAGGTGCTGCCGTGGTCACGGCCCTCGGCCCGGTAGGCGAGGCCCTCGGCCGCCGCCTGGTCCCGGAGGTTGTACTCACCGGCCTGGGCCTGCGCGTGGCTCATCCCGTACTTCTTGGTCAGCATGGTGAGCACGGGCTGGACGTCGTCCTTGGCGCGGCCCGGGTCGAGCTCGAAGGAGCGGTGGACCACCTCGACGCCGTCGCGGTGCGGGAAGGCCGCGAGCGCCTTCTCGAAGCGGGCCTTGCCCACGTAGCACCAGGGGCAGGCGATGTCGCTCCAGATCTCGACGCGCATGGTGTCAGCTCTCTCCAGGTCGTACGGATACGGAGACGCCCTCCGCCCTCACGATGGATGAACGTTCAAGCAGTGCGTCCCATTCCCCGCTCAGCTGCCGTTCCTCAGATCTTTCGGCCAGTTCGGCCGGAACTCGATCTCGTCGTAGGTGACGACGCAGCCCTCGCCCATCGGGGACTGCGTCATGAAGCCGACCAGCGCGGCGCCGCTCTCCCGCTCGCCGGCGAGGGTGAAGAGGCGGACGAAGGTCCACCGCTCGCCGTCGCGGGAGGCGTGGAAGGCGAAGGCACGGCCGGTGCGGCTGACCCGCAGCCAGACCGAACTGCCCTCGACGGTGAAGGAGTTGGCGTCGTCCGAATGGCCGCGGGTGACCACCGTGCAGACGGTCGGCACGTCGGGCGAGTTCTCCAGGCAGAGCTTCGCCCAGGCCCGCTCCCCCACGTGCACGTACAGCACGCCCGCGTCGAACCCGGCGGCGAAGCCGACGGTGACGCGGGCTATCAGCTGGAAGTCCCCCTCCGGCGCCCCCAGCAGCCGGGGCGCGTCCGACTTCGGGTCCAGCCCTTCGTCCGTGGGCGGCACGAAGCGGTCCTGCCGGGCACCGGCCCACCCGGTGAGCACCCCGTCCTCGTAGGACCAGTGCCCATCGGGGCCGTACGTACGAAGCGGGAAGGGGAGTTCGGGGATCTTGACGTCCATGAGGGGATTCTTGCAGTTCCCCGCGCCCCGAAGGGGGCGCGGGGAACTGCGCGAGCAACCACGAACGCACGCGCAGCCCGAAACCGAACCCCTACGGCGCTCCCCGGAGGGCTAGCGCTCCAGCACCCCGTTGAACCGCCGCGGCAGCCCCAGCGGGTTCTCGTCCCGCAGCTCCGGCGGGAGCAGCCCCTCCGGCGCCCCCTGGTACGCCACCGGCCGCAGCCACCGCTCGATCGCGGTGCCGCCCACCGAGGTGGACGTGGAGGTCGTCGCCGGGTACGGCCCACCGTGGTGCTGGGCCGCGGCCACGGCCACACCCGTCGGCCAGCCGTTGACGAGGACGCGCCCGGCCAGCGGCGTCAGCTCGGCCAGCAGCTCCGGTCCGCGCCCGCCCTCGGCGGCCTCCTCGCCCGACACGTGCACCGTGGCGGTGAGGTTGCCCGGCAGCCGGGACAGCACCGACTTGGCCTCGTCCTCGTCCTCGTAGCGGGCCACGACCGTGAGCGGGCCGAAGCACTCCTCCAGGAGCAGGTCGTGCTCGCCCTCGACGGCCAGCTTGCCGGCGGGGACGGTCAGGAAGCCGGGGCTGACCGTGTGCTCGCCGCCCGCGCCGGCGGTCACCGGCGACTCCACGTCCGGCAGCTCGGCGCGCTCGGCGACACCGGCGAGGAAGTTGTCCCGCATCCGGTGGTCCAGCAGCACGCCGGAGCCGACGTCGCTGACCGCCTCGGTGAGCGACTTCAGCAGGCGGTCACCGGCGTCACCGGCGGGCGCCAGCACCAGGCCGGGCTTCACACAGAACTGGCCGACACCGAGGGTCATCGACCCGGCGAGGCCCGTGCCGATGGCCTCGGCGCGCTCGGCGGCGGCGGCCTCGGTGATCAGGACGGGGTTCAGGGAGCCCAGCTCGCCGTGGAACGGGATCGGCACGGGGCGCGCGGCCGCCGCGTCGAAGAGGGCACGGCCGCCGCGCACCGAACCGGTGAAGCCGGCGGCGGTGACCAGCGGGTGCTTGACCAGCTCGACGCCCGCCTCGAAGCCGTGCACGAGGCCGAGGACGCCCTCGGGGAGGCCGTGCTCGGCGGCGGCCCGGCGCAGCACGATCGCGACCAGCTCGGACAGCGCCGGGTGGTCGGGGTGGGCCTTGACGACGACCGGGCAGCCGGCGGCAAGCGCGCTCGCCGTGTCACCGCCGGGGACGGAGAAGGCGAAGGGGAAGTTGGAGGCCGAGTAGACGGCCACGACGCCGAGGGGGACCTTGTAGCGGCGCAGGTCCGGGATGGGCGGGGTGGCGGTGTCGTCGGGGTGATTGATCACCACGTCGAGGAACGCGCCCTCGTCGACGATGTCGGCGAAGGCCCGCAGCTGGTAGCAGGTGCGGGCGAGTTCGCCGGTGAGGCGGACCGGGCCGAGCGCCGTCTCGGCGTCGGCGACCTCGACGAGTTGGTCCTTGGCCGCCTGGAGCTGGTCGGCGGCGGTGCGCAGGAAGGCCGCGCGGACGGTGCGGTCGGCCAGGGAGCCGCGGGCGGCGTGCGCCGCGCGGACGGCGGCGTCCACCTCCTGGGCTGTGGCCTCCACCGCAACCTGCTCGCGCTGCTTCCCGGTACGGGGGTCGACACTCCAGACTGGTGCTGCTGCCACCGCGGGTTCCTCCACGTATTTCTGGATCGATTCCCAGGGGTATATCTGGGTCATTCACCAGCGTCGTTCGATATGCTGAACGCCGTCTCTGATGATGAATATTCTGTCGGAGACTATATCTTCAGCTTCTCGCCGAACGAAGGGGTCACGGGCGATGTCGGCAGTGGAGACGGGCGGCGGAGCACAGGTCAAATCGGCGGTAAGGACCGTTGAGCTGCTCGAATACTTCGCCGGACGCCCCGGTATGCATTCCCTGGCCGCGGTCCAGGAAGCCGTCGGATATCCCAAGTCGAGTCTCTACATGTTGCTGCGCACCCTGGTGGAACTGGGCTGGGTGGAGACCGACGCGACGGGCACGCGGTACGGCATCGGCGTGCGAGCACTGCTCGTGGGCACGTCCTACATCGACGGCGACGAGGTGGTGGCGCTGGCCCGGCCGACGCTGGACCGGCTGTCGGACGACACCACGGAGACGATCCACCTGGCCCGGCTCGACGGCACCAACGTCGTCTATCTGGCCACCCGCCAGTCGCAGCACTATCTGCGCCCCTTCACCCGCGTCGGCCGCCGGCTGCCCGCGCACTCCACCTCGCTCGGCAAGGCGCTGCTGGCCACCCACACCGACGAGCAGGTCCGCAAGATGCTCCCGGAGACCCTCCCGGCGCTGACGGAGCACACGATCACCGACCGGGAGCGGCTCATCGAGGAGCTGCGCCAGATCCGCGAGCAGGGGTTCTCGGTGGACCGCGAGGAGAACACCCTCGGGCTGCGCTGCTTCGGGGTGGCGATCCCCTACCGCACCCCGGCCCGCGACGCGATCAGCTGCTCCGTCCCCGTGGCCCGGCTGACCCCGGCCCACGAGCAGCTCGTCAAGGACGCCCTCTTCGACGCCCGCGACCGGCTGACCCTGGCGACCCGCAGACTCTGAACCGGCCTCGGCGACCCGCAGACTCCGAACCGGCCTCGTGACAACCCCGGCTTCATGAAGACCCCATGAGAAATCCGGCCGGAGGGAACGCGTGATCGCCTCCCGCTCGTCCTTCCGGGTGCGATGAACAAGACGATCAGGCGCACCGCCGTCTTCACCCTGCTGCTCGTGCTCGCCCTGCTGGTCAGGGCGACATGGGTGCAGTTCTACGAGGGCACGGCGCTCGCGGACGACCAGGACAACCGACGCAACGCGATTCGGACCTACGCCGACCCGCTCGGGAACATCATCGTGGCCGGCAAGTCGATCACCGGCTCGGCCCGTACCGAGGACAGCGACCTGGCGTACCGGCGCACGTACACGAACGGCGAGCTGTACGCGGCCGTCACCGGCTACGCCTCGCAGTCCTACGCGCCCACGCAACTGGAAGGCATCTACCAGAGCCTGCTCGACGGCACGGACCTGCGGCTGAAGTCCGTGACGGACACGGTCACCGGGCAGCGGGCCGATCCGGGCAACGTGATCACCACGATCGATCCAGCCGTGCAGAAGGCCGCGTACGACGCGCTGGGCGACAACAAGGGCGCGGCCGTCGCGATCGACCCGGCGACGGGGAAGATCCTCGCGGTGGTGTCGACGCCGTCGTACGACCCGTCCTCGCTCACCGGCGCCAACACCGCCGGCGATGCCTGGAAGAAGCTCAACGCGGACGCGGACAAGCCGCTGACCAACCGGGCGCTGCGCCAGCCGCTGCCGCCGGGCTCGACGTTCAAGCTGGTCGTGGCGGCGGCCGCGCTGGAGGACGGGCTGTACGACTCGGTGGACGAGAAGACCGTCAGCCCGGACCCGTACACGCTGCCGGAGACCGAGACCGAGCTGTCCAACGAGAACCCGAACGCGCCCTGCGAGAACGCCACGATCCGTACGGCGCTGCAGTACTCGTGCAACAACGTCTTCGCGAAGATGGCCTTCGACCTCGGGCAGGACAAGGTGCGGGCGACGGCCGAGAAGTTCGGCTTCAACGACACCTCGCAGGACGTGCCGGTGCGGGCGTACGAGAGTGTCTATCCGTCGGACATGAACAAGTCCTCCACGGCTCTGACGGGCATCGGCCAGTACGACGTCACCGCGACGCCGCTCCAGATGGCGATGGTGTCGGCGGCGATAGCCAACGGCGGCAAGCTGGTCTCGCCGCACATGGTGGCGCAGATCACCGACGGCGGTGGTGACGTGCTGGAGGACTACGACGCGGAGGCGGGCACCGAGGAGATCATGAGCTCCGACACGGCCGAGCAGCTCCAGTCGGCGATGCGGACGGTCGTGGAGGACGGCACCGGCACCAACGCGCGGATCAGCGGGGCGACGGTGGGCGGCAAGACCGGTACGGCCCAGCACGGCGAGAACAACAGCAAGACGCCGTACGCCTGGTTCACGTCGTTCGCGAAGGCAGACGGCAAGGAGGTCGCCGTCGCGGTCGTCGTCGAGCAGTCGAACGCGGCGCGCTCGGAGGTCAGCGGCAACGGGCTGGCGGCGCCGGTGGCCAAGGCGGTCATGGAGGCCGCGCTGAAAGACTGAAGAACCCCTGGACCACCTGAATGAGAAGGGCCGCCCTCACTCCCCCCGGAGGGCGGCCCTTCGTCCGTGAGGTCCGTGAGGTCCTACCTGACCCCGAACAGCTGCTGGATCGGGTTGATCGCGAAGTACACCAGGAACAGCGCCGAGGTGGCCCACAGCAGCCAGTGGATCTCCTTCGCCCTGCCGAGGACCGTCTTGATCAGGACGAAGGCGAGGAAGCCGGCGCCGATGCCGTTGGTGATGGAGTAGGTGAACGGCATGACGGCGATGGTGAGGAACGCCGGGATGGCGATGTCGTACCGGTCCCAGTCGATGTTCTTGACCTGGGTCATCATCAGGAAGCCGACGGCGACGAGCGCGGGCGCTGCGGCCTGCATGGGCACGATGGTCAGCAGCGGGGTGAGGAAGAGCGCCACCGCGAAGAGGCCGCCGGTGATCAGGTTGGAGAAGCCGGTGCGGGCGCCCTCGCCGACGCCGGCCGCGGACTCGATGTAGGAGGTCGCGGAGGACGAGGAGGCCGCGCCGCCCGCGACGGCCGCCGCGCCGTCGATGAGCAGGACCCGGCCGAGGTTCGGGACCTTGCCCTCCTCGTCGAGCAGGCCCGCCTCGGCCGTGATGCCGACGACGGTGCCCATGGTGTCGAAGAAGTCCGAGAGCAGCAGGGTGAAGATCAGCAGGACGACCGTGATGACGGTGGTCTCGCCGAACGAGCCGAAGAGGCTGAAGTCGCCGATCAGTCCGAACTCGGGGGCGGCGACGATGTCGTCGGGGACCTTCGGGGTGGTCAGGCCCCAGCTCTTGATGTCGGCCACCGAGTTGATCACGATCGCAACGACCGTCATCGTCAGGATGCTGATGAGGATCGCGCCCTTCACCTTGCGGGCGAGCAGGCCGATGGTCAGCAGGACACCGAGACAGAAGACCAGGATCGGCCAGCCGGACAGTGCGCCGGTCGCGCCGAGCTGCACCGGGACCGTGGTGTGGGCGATGTCCGGTATGCGGCTGACGAACCCGGCGTCGACGAAGCCGATGAAGGCGATGAACAGGCCGATGCCGACGCTGATCGCCTGCTTCAACGGCTGCGGTATGGCGTGCATGACGGCCTCGCGCAGGCCGGTGACCACCAGGACGCAGATCAGCAGTCCTTCGAGGACGACCAGGCCCATCGCGTCGGACCAGCTCATCAGCGGGGCTATCTGGAAGGCGACGACCGCGTTGAGACCGAGGCCGGCGGCGAGCGCCAGCGGAAGGTTTCCTCCGACGCCCATGATGATCGTCATCACGGCGGCCACGAGGGCGGTGGCGGTGACGAGTTCGGCGCCGTCGAGGGTGTGGCCGTACTTGTCCTTCGCGCTGCCGAGGATGATGGGATTCAGGACAAGGATGTACGCCATCGTGAAGAACGTGGCGAAGCCGCCGCGTATCTCACGGGCGAAGGTGGACCCCCGGGCGCTGATCTTGAAGAAGCGATCGACGCTGTTCGCCCCGGGTGGCTCGGCTGCGGGCCGGTCGGCCACCTTCTGTGCGTCGGACATGAGCGGTGCTCCTAGTGACATGCGTGGACTACGCGCGGATGCTGGCTGGATTGTGCCCGTGTTGAACCTGGTTCAGGTTTTCACCGTGTTACGGAATCGGAGTTCTCCCTGCAAGAGGGCGTTCGAAGCCGCGTACGAACCCCCTTCACGATCACTGCTACTCTTCCGGATCTCGTCGGGGGTCGACCCCTGACGACCACATGTCATTCACATGACACGCACAGTCAGCCGGCTCGGCTGCTGTGGCCGCAGCGAGAAGAGAGGTCCCCGTGGGCACTGTCGTCGACGACGCAGCCTCCGTGGAGTTCCACGCCTTCTTCGAACGGCACTATGCCGAACTGTCGCGTCTGGCACACCTGTTGACGGGCGAGGCGGACGCCGCCGACGATCTGGCCGCGGACGCGCTGCTCGCCCTGTGGCACCGCTGGGACCGGGTCCGGGCGGCGGACCATCCGGTGGCCTACGCCCGTGGCGTCGTCGCCAATCTGGCCCGTACCCGGATCCGCAGCGCGGTCCGTGAGCGCCGCAGGATCACGCTGTTCTGGTCGCAGCGCGAGGAGAAGACCGAGAATCCCGATGTGCCCGGCGTGGTCGACGTGCAGTCGGCGCTGCGCCGGCTGCCGTTCCGCAAACGGGCCTGTGTGGTCCTGCGCCATGCCTTCGACCTCTCGGAGAAGGACACGGCGCTCGCCCTCGGCGTCTCGGTCGGTACGGTGAAGAGCCAGACGTCCAAGGGGATGGCCGAGTTGCAGAAACTGCTCGGCACCGAGGACACGCCGCAGCGGATGCACGCGGGCATCGCGGGCGGGGGCGTCACGAAACCGCGCGTGACCCGCGCGGGCGTGACCGGCACCGGAGGAAGGGACCGATGAGGGACGTGCACGAGGAGCTGCGCGCCCGGCTGCGCGAGTCGGCCGAGGCGCACGAGCCCGACCGCGCCCGCATCCTGGCCCGGATCGAGCGCGGTATGGCCGCCCCCGAGGAGCGCCGGAGCCGCCGGGTGACCCGGCCGCCGCTGTGGGGCTGGGTGCGGGTGGTCACCGCCACCGCCGGTGTCGCGGGTGTGCTCGCGGTCGGCGGGTACGCGGTCGCCTCCGCGGTCAAGGGCGAGCAGACACCGCCGGCCGATCGGACGGTCGTGGTCTCCCCGACCCCGGTCGACTCCCCCGCCGCGACCAGCCGGGCCCCGGTCCGGCCGGACCGCCCGAGCCCGAGCGACGGCGGCGAGCGGGAGGACAAGCCCCGTTCGACGCCGTCGAAGAGCCCGTCGCCCAAGGAGACGACGGTGCCGAAGCTGCCCGTCTCGGGCGACGAGGAGGACGGCCCGCTCTGGTCGGACGGCTCGGTCGACCCGCACAGCAACGACTTCTGGGCGCAGAGCAACCTCACCCTGAAGACGAGCGAGCAGCTCACCGAACTGACCGTCCAGCTGACGATCGCCCAGACCGGCGGGGTCTCCTCGGCCGGTGCCTGGCGGTCGCTGCCCGAGCAGGACTTCGACCTCACGGTCGAGGCCGACGGCGGGTTCCTGGTCTACACCTGGGTGCTCAAGGACGGACGCACCGTCCCGAAGGGCGAGTTCGTCTTCGCGGGGCAGTACAACCACGAGCGCGGTGGCCGTGACGCGGCGAAGGACCGCTACACGATGACCGCGCGGGCGGGCGGTGAGAACCTCACGGTGGGCGGCGGCTTCGAGGGCCACGACGACGGCGACTCCTCGGACGAGGGCGATTCGTGACGGCCGCCCCGCCCGCCGGATCCGCGGGATCCGCGGCGAGGATCCCGTGAAAAAGATCCGCGGGCGCGGCAACCCTTTCTCCACCGGTGGCGACCAGTAGGCGCAAGAGTCACCACCAGCGAGGAATCGGCTCCATGACCGCACCTGCTCGACAGCGCGTCCGGCACCGCCGCCGGGTCACCGGCCGGCGGGCCGTGTTCATCGGTGTGCCGGGGGCGGACGGGGTGCGCTGCGAGGGCGGCTGCTGCGGATCGGGGCCAGGGACGCGTTCGGGTGCGGGCGGGCGCGGGTATCCATCAACGAGTGGGGCTCGCCGGTCCCGGTGGCCCCGAGACAGCCGTCCAGCCGTTCGCTCACCACGGGTTCGTACCGGGGGAACAACCACACCTTCCTCCCATGCGTCCCTGCAAGTGCGTGGAACTCGAACACCAGTGAGGGCGACGTTCTGACACTCGACATCGTCGGTGTCGTCAGTGGTTCGAGCGGCACGGGCTTCCTCGGTCCGGGCAGCTCGTTCGACTGCGTGGACCTGCCGGCCTGAGCCCCCCTCGGCCGGCAGCAGGTGCCGACCGGAGCCCCCCTCGGGGTCGGCACGAGAAGCGCCCCCCGCCGGTGACGACCGGCGGGGGGCGCCTTCTTCTCGCCCTGGGGGCGGGTCAGTTCATCGTCGCGCCGATGGCCTTGGAGCCGGTGGTGAGGAACGTCGTGATCGGCAGGGACCCGTCCGTGCGCCGAGCGGCGTGGGCGGGGGCCGCGTCCGTGGAGCGGAAGGCCGGCGTGGCGGTGCCTGCGTCCCAGTTGTTGGCGGCCGAGACCGTGCGGGAACCCAGCTTCGCCTTGCCCGTGCCGTTGCCCACCGCGAGGTTCCGCGCCAACCGGGCCTTGCCGGTGGCGAAGTAGAAGCCGCTCTCCTTGTTGGCGTACGCCGTGTTCCGGTTCAGCAGGATCGCGCCGGTGTTGGAGTTCTCGGTGAACCCGTGCAGCGTGTTGTCCCAGGCCGCGTTGTTGTTGACGGAGTGCGCGACCGAGGCCCCGCCGCCGCCCAGCTTGAACCCGTTGCCGTTGCCCTCGAAGGCGGGGTCCTTCCAGCGGTTCCTGCCGTTGCCGAAGGCCCAGGAGTGGTCGACGGTGACGGGCGAGGAGAACTGCCAGAGGTCGAGGCCGTCGTCGGCGTTGTCGTACAGGCGTGCGCCGGTGATCCTGTTGCCGGTGCCGGAGCCGAACTTCACGGCGATGCCGTCGGCGTTCTGGCCGTGGTTCGCGGCGTCGTAGTTGCCGTGACTGTCCAGGTTGCGCACGAGGTTGTCCGTCGTGCCGTCGCCCCGCAGGGTGAAGCCGGAGTCGCCGTTGTTCGCGGTGACGAGGTTCTCGAAGATCCCCGCGACCGAGGACGTGACGACGAGGCCCTGCGCCGGGGAGTTCTGGAAGGTGAGGCCGGAGACCGTCCAGTGGTCGCCGTAGATCCCGGCGAGCCAGGAGCCGGCGGGCAGCGCGGACCCGTCGATGCGGACCTTCTCGCCCCGGTGGGCGGTGAGCGTGATCCGGGCGGAGGGGGTGCCGTTCGCCGTGGACTTCAGCGTCCGCGTGGGCCGGTAGGTGCCGCCGCGGACCTGGATGGTCGTCCCCGCGACGGCGTTCGCGACGGCCGACTCCAGCGACGCGGTGCTGGAGACGGTGACGGTGGCGGCGGCGGCCTGGGCGCCGTCGTGCGCGAGACCGAGGTAGACGCCACCCGCCCCCGCGGCGACGGACACGGCGGCGGCGATCGACAGGGTCCGGGTTCTCCGGTGGCGTCCGATGGTCTGACGCACGGGTGTTCCTTTCGCAGGGGAGGCGTCTTCGGGAAGACGAGGAACGAAGCGGGCCGGAGGGGCCGCCCCGGCCCGCTTCTGATCACTGGTCGCCACCCGCCGGGAAAGGGTTGCCGCGCCCCCGCGAAATCGCCCGAAAGTTTCGCTCGGCCTCCTGGCCGCTCCACCGGGCGCGACCCGCCCGGCGCCCGGATCCGTGAAGTGGCCGTGCCGTCGGTCAGGCCGGTGCGGCGCCGCTGGTCCGTTCGTCGGTCACCGTCAGCAGCAGGTCCGCCGTGAAGCCGGTCCCACCGACCTCGAAGGCCCAGGTGCCCTCGCCGGTGGGCCTCATCGGCAGCACCTCGGGCACCTGCTCGTCCTCCGCGGCGGTCTGCCCTTCCTCGGTGCTCACTCCCGGCGCCAGGAAGCGCTCGCCGGTGTGGAGGTACAGCGACCACCCGCCCTCGCCGTCGGGCACCGCCTGGACGTAGTACTGCTTGCGGAAGACGATGTTGTCGGAGAATCCGATGCCGAGACTGTCCCGCTCGCAGACATGGACGTCCAGGCGGAGCACCACGCTCCGGTCCACCGCCCCCTCGGGTTTGGCGGCGGCGTCGAGCCAGCCCTCCCAGATCAGCCGGTCGGCGTCGGCCCACCCGGTGGTGGCGTCGCCCGGTGTCGCGAGCGGCTTGCTCAACTCCTCTGCGAGATCGGGCAGTTCGTCGCTGAAGTCGTTCTTGCGGAAGGGGCCGTAATAGTTCTCGGCCTCGCTGCTCTGATGGCACAGGTCGAAGTCGACGAACCGGGGTTTGACGGACACCCCGAAGTAGAACTCGCTGCGGCCGAAGAGGTCCCGGCCCCGGGTCACCTCGGCCCGGTCCAGGCGCAGCTGGACGTGGTGGGTGCCGTGGAAGAAGCGCATGGCGATCTCGTACGCCTCGCGTGAGGTCACCAGGGAGTCGTCGCCGCCGTGGCACTTGTGGACGAAGGTCCTCGGGGCGCCCGGGATCTGGGCGGAGGACTGCTTGACCAGGCCGTCGCTGCGGTTGTAGGTGAGCGTGCCCTCGTCGATCAGGCCGGCGATGCGATTGCCGAGGGTGGCGAACTTGTTGCTGTAGGAGCGGTGGTCCGTGCCGACCACCGTGAGGATCCTCCTGACGGGGAACGGGATGGCCCGGATGTCCGTGCGGTCCGGGTCGAAGGCGGCGATCTCGTCCGCGACCGCGTCGGGCAGGCACTTGACCAGGGTGTCGGGCAGGTACTGGAACGCGATGCCCCGGTGCGGTGTGCCCAGGGTGACGATGCGGTGGACGAGGTCCGCGCTCCTGTCCCCCAGCCGGCTCAGGGCGGCCCGGGTGACGAGGCCTCCCATGCTGTGGGCGACGATGTCCACGCCGGTGAACTCCTCGTCCGGCCGCATGCCGTGCCGGATGATCTCGATGAGCCGGACCAGCCCCTCCCCGAAGCGGTCGATCTTCCGGGGCAGCAGGTCGTAGTAGCGGTAGATCCAGAGGGTTCCCCGGGCGCCCTGGCCCAGCACCTCGCGCGCCATGGGGACGTCCACCACCATGGTGCCGGTGAGCAGGTGCTCGGGCCATCCGTCGTGCTCACCCGGTCTGGGCTTCTGCTCCTTCTCGTAGTAGCCGACCACGTTGGTGGCGTCCCGGTAGGGGTGCAGCGTCGACTTGAGGGCGCGCAGGACGAATCCCTCGTAGATGTAGTTCTCGCCGTAGCGCTCTCCGTAGACGCTGCCGTTGTTGAATCCCTGATAGGCGTCACGCCGCTCGTCCGACACACCGGGGCCGCCGAATCCGCGAATCAGGATCAGCGGGCGAGGACTACCGACCACTTGGACCACTCCACTCAGATGCGCAGGTGCTGTTCGTCGCGCAACACTGTGTGGGGTCGCCTCGCCTCCGGGTCGACAGAATCGTTTTGCCCGGCGTGCCGGACGAGCTTCGCGCCGGTCAGTTCATCGTGGAGCCGATCGTCGTACTGCCGGTGGTCAGGAAGGTGGTCGCGGGCAGGGTGCCGCTCGACGAACGGGCGTTGTACGTCGAGGAGGCGTCGGTGGAGCGGAACGACGGGGTCGCGATGCCGGAGTCCCAGTTGTTGCCGGACGACACCACCGACGAGCCCTTGTTGACCGAGCCGCCGCTGTTGCTCACCGCCAGGTTCTTGCCGAGGCGGGCCGCGCCGGTGGCGAAGTAGTAGCCCCACTTGGCGTTGGCGTAGGCGGTGGTGCGGTTGATGACGATGGCGCCCTTGTTGCTGTTCTCGGTGAAGCCGTTGCCCGCGTTGTCCCAGGCCGCCGAGTTGTTGATGACATGGGCGACGGTCTCGCCGTCGCCGCCGAGCTTGTAGCCGTTGCCGTCGCCCGCGAACGCGGAGTCGCCCCAGCGGTTCTTGCCGTTGCCCATCGCCCAGGTGTGCTCGACGGTGACGGGCGAGGAGAAGGACCAGAAGTCCAGGCCGTCGTCCGAGTTGTTGTAGAGGCGGGCCCCGGTGATGAGGTTGCCCGAGCCGGAGCCGAACTTCACGGCGATGCCGTCGGCGTTCTCGCCGTGGTTGGCCGGGTCGTAGTGGCCGTAGGAGTCGATGTTGCGGACGGTGTTGTTGGTGGTGCTGTCGCCGGTGAGCGTGAAGCCGGAGTCGCCGCCGTTGATGGTCTTGATGTTGTCCCAGACCGTGGAGGCGCAGGACTGGCAGACGACCGCGCTGTCCGGGGAGTTCTGGAAGGTGATCCCGGAGACGGTCCAGTAGTCGGCGGTCAGCTTGAAGATCCAGTCGCCGTCGGGAAGGTTCGAGCCGTCGATCTTCACCGTCTCCGAGCCGTACGGCTGGAGGTATATCCGGCTGGAGGAGCTGCCGTTCGCCGTGGACTGGAGGGTCGCCGTCGGGTAGTACGTGCCGCCGCGCACCTGGATGACGGTGCCGGCGGTGGCGTTCTTGATGGCGTTGGCCAGGTCGGTGGAGTTGCTCACGACCACGGTCGCGGCGTGCGCCTGGGTGGGGAGCACGGCCAGACCGGCGCCGAGGGCGAGGGCGGTGCCCAGGGCGAGAGTGGTACGACGAGACATGGAGAGCGGTTCCTTTCTCGTGCGGGTGGGGTCGTTCACAGGACGGAGTCGAACCAGTCGACGACCTCGTCCTGCTGGGGTGCGGTGAACACATGGCCGAGGTCCGGCCGGATACGCAGGTCCAACCGCTCCCCGGCGTGGCGTGAGCGCCAGACGGCGCGCAGCTTCTCGTGCGCGACCCGGACGCCCTCCTCGGTGAAGAGGGGGTCCTGGCCGCCGTGGAGGAAGAGCATCGGCTTGGGGGCGCCGATGCTCGCCACGTCGGGGAAGTCGAGGTGCCGGGCGAGCCCGGGGTGGAGCATGTAGTAGGAGGACTGGCCGCGCAGGATGTTGTTGCCCGGGACCATGACCTCCTTGAGGCCGGTCATCCAGCACACGCTCGCGGCGGCCGCGATGTCGTCGCTGAGCGCGGCCGTCTGCCAGGCCCGGAAGGCGCCCATGGAGAACCCGAGGGCGGCGACGCGGCGGCGGTCCACCCGGTCCAGACCGGCCAGGAAGCCGGCCGCGCGCACGTCCTCCCGGGCCATGAGCCCGGCGAGCGACGAGCCCAGGTTGTAGAGGTTGCTGGCGAGGGCCTGCTGCTCCTCGTAGGTCGTCGGGCCCCGGTCGCCCCAGCCGAGCGCGTCCACGGCGAGGACGACATAGCCGCGCCGGGCCAGTTCGTCGCCGACGAAACGGCCGCTGAAGTACCGGTCGGCCCAGGCCTGCGCGGAGGCCAGCCGGCTCTCGTCGAACCACGGCCGGACCAGCTTCTCCTTGCCGATGTCGAACGTGGCGCCGTGGTCGTGCAGGAGGAGCACGGCCGGGAACGGGCCGGTGCCGTGCGGGGTGAGCAGGGCGCCCCGGACACGGCCGTACCGGGTGAGGGAGAAGGTCACCGTCTCTCGGGTGAAGCCGTCTCCCTCGCCGCGATGCCCGCCGAACTCGGGCTCGTACGCGGTGTCGTCCGGGGCGACGAACAGGTGCTCCTCGACCGTGGCCCGGGCCACGCGCCGCCAGGTGCGGAAGTCCCGGATCGGTGAGGTGCCCCAGGCGAGCGGGAAGCGCAGCTCCTCCTTGAGCAGGGGGTGGAAGTCGGGAAGTGCACCGGCCGGGGCGGCCCCGGCGGGGTCCACGCGTGCCGCCCCGGCCGCCGGCGTTCCCGTCCCCGTGAGGAGCGCCGCCGCCCCCGCGCCCACGACGAAGGCACGGCGCCCCACGGACCGGCGGGTGCCGGGCGGGCCGGGGTCGCCCGCCGGTTCACCGGCCGGCATACGGCCTCCAGTCCCCGAGATACGTCCGCCGTGTGTGCTCCCCCGCCTCGGCCGTCGTCAACTGCGGCCGGTTCTCCGGCACGGAGACGACCGCGCCCGGGCCGGAGTTGGCGTACTCCCGAAAGCGCATGGTCTGCCAGGGGTAGGCGTCGCGCATGTTGGTGTAGGGCGCGACCGCGTCGATGCCGGGGCCGATCCAGGTGTCCCGCACGACCAGCGAGGGCCAGGCGGTCGTCTCGTACGACGGCACCCAGGGCCGGGCGATCTTGTACGCGGCGTCCTCGGCGCCGGAGGTGATCCGGCCGCCCACGGCGAGGAAGCCGTAGGGGTTGGCGCGGGCGGTGGCGGGGGCGAAGACCATGCCCTTGGGGGTGAAGGGCACGTCCCGCTGGAGGGTGCGGAAATGGCACGAGTCGAAGACGGCCCGGGCCCGCCCGAACACGAAGTCGACGTCGCCCTCGATGTAGCAGTTCCGGTAGTACTGCCGGTCGAAGGCTTCGAGCGCGGTGGTGTCCGCGAAGAGCGTGTCCTGATGGGCGAGGAACCGGACGTTGTCGAAGTGCGAGCGGTCCCCGGTGATGTACGCGGCGACCGCCTGCGTTCCGGTGTAGTCCGGGTGGTCCGCGCGCAGCCAGTCGTTGGCGAGGGTCAGGTCGCGCACGGTCAGGCCGGGTGCCGCCGAGGTGAAGGTGGCGGATCCCGCGGTGCCGTACGTGCCGCCCTCGGGCCTGGGGGTGCCGTTGGCGCGGGCGAAGACGACCACGGCGGCGCGGGGGTCGCGGGACGCGCCGCGCACCGTCAGTTCCGCCTTGCTCGCGGGGATGTGGACGACCTCGCGGTAGGTCCCCGGATGGACGACGATCGTCCACCCGGGGCCGGTGACGGCGTCCACCGCGGCCTGGACCGAACCTCCGGGCCGGACGTGCAGGACCCGGCGGCCGTGGGCGAGGGCGGGGGCCGCGCCGGCGGCCACCAGGCCGCCGGCGATCCCGCCGAGGAGGGTGCGTCGGCGCATCTCAGCACCTCTCCGACGGGGTCCAGTCGCCGAGGTACGCCTCACGGGTGGCCGAGGCGGCTTCCGCGGCCGTGAGCTGGGGCCGGTTCTCCGGGACGGAGACGACGGCGCCGGGCCCGGTGTTCCGGTACTCGGCGAACCGCTGGTCCTGCCAGGGGAAGCCGGCCGACATGTTGGCGTAGGGCGCGACCGCGTCGATCCCGGCACCGAGGCGGGTCTCGCGCACGGTGAGCATGGGCCGGGCGGTGGTGTCCGAGCTGGGCACCCAGGGGCGGGCCAGCTTGTAGTGGGCGTCCGGGGCCTCGCTGGTGATGCGGCTCCGGGTCACCAGATAGCCGCGCGGGTTGGCGCCGGCCGTGGAGGGCGCGAAAACGAACCCGTAGGGGGCGGAGGCCAGATCGGTCCTGGTCAGGGTGTGGAACCGGCAGTGCTCGAAGACGGCGGTGGCCCGTCCGAAGACGAAGTCCACGTCCCCCTCGGCGTAGCAGTCGCGGAAGTACTGCCGGGCGAAGGCGCCGAGCGCCATCGAGTCGGCGTACAGCGTGTCCTGGTGGCCGAGGAACCGGCATCGGAAGAACGCCGACCGGTCGCCCTGCACCTTGAGGGCGACGGCCTGGGTGCCGGTGATGTCGGGGTGGTCGGCGCGCAGCCAGTCGTTGGCGAAGGTGATGTCCCGTGCGGTGAACCCGGCGCCCTGCACCAGGGTCGTGGCGGACCCGGTGGTGCCGTGGGTGCCGCCGCCGGGCTTCGGGGTGCCGGCCGCGTTGTCGTGGACGACCACGACGTCCCGGGCGTCGCCTGAGGCCCCGATCCAGGTCATCTCGGTGCGGGTCGCGCCGACCGCGACCGTCTCCCGGTACACGCCCGGCGCGACGACCAGGGTGTACCCGGTGCCGTCGGCGGCGGTGACGGCGGCCTGGACGGTGGTGAAGTCACCGGCGCCGCCCGCGTCCACGTACAGGGTCAGGGCGTCGAGGCGGGCGGCCGGCGATCCGTACCGCCCGAAGACCCGGCGGCCACGGGCGGCGCGGTCGCCGCCGGCCGCCGGGGCCGCCTGGGCCCGGGGCGCGACGGCGAGCGCGAGGGCGGTCCCGACCCCGGCGGCCACGAACGACCGTCTGCTCGGTGCCGGGTGGCGCCCCGCCATCAGCAGACCTTCCCGGCGCCCGCGCGGTTGGCGACGATGCCGGGCACGGCGCGCGGCGAGTCGACCTTCGTCCGCAGGGTGGGCGTCCACCCGGCGCCGGAGCGGAGGAACTCGGCGGGGATCTCGGCGTTGTGGACGGCGATGAGGTCCGTCAGCCTGCCGTTGACGTAGTTGTTCTCGGCGGTGAGCGGGGAGTCGTTCCACCTCTTCAGGGCCTTGCCGACGCTCGCGCCCGCCGGCAGCGTGATCGCGTTGTCACTGGCGTGGAGCTGCGAGGAGATGCCGACACCGAAGATGTAGTAGTCGTCCTTCTGCTCCTCGGTCACCAGGTAGTGGTTGTTGTAGACGTCGACCTGGCCGAACCGCACGCGCGGGGAGCGCTGGAGGATCCCGTCGAAGCGGTTGTGGTGCATGGTGACCTTGAGCTTGCCGGCGTCCAGGGCGGCGGTGCCGTCGCTGTTGCCGATCAGCATGTTCTTGTCGTGGTTCTCGAAGCGGTTCCAGGAGACGGTCACGTAGTTGGAGCCGCGCACGATGTCGGTCAGGCCGTCGTGTTGCTGGAAGACCTTGCCGAAGTAGACCGGCCGCTCGCTGTCGGGGTGGCGCCCGTCGGTGAACGTGTTGTGGTCGAGCCAGACGTGGTCGGTGCCGAAGACGACGACGGCGTCGTACTCGGAGTTCCAGTTGCCGGTGTTGTTGTCGTCGGTGGGGTCCCACTTGGGGAAGCAGTCGAGCGGCGCCTCGATGGTGAGGTTGCGCAGGATGACGTTGGAGACACCCTTGATCTGGAGGCTGCCGCCGAGGATGCCGGAGTTCTTGCCGACGCCGACGATGGTGGTGTTGCTGGGGATGTTGGCCTTGATCGCCGAGTCCTGGTTGGCCATGGAGGCGACCCGCGCGTCCTCCTGGGGCCCCTTGGCGACCTGGTCGTTGCCGTAGACGGCCGGGTCGTAGTCCTTGAGGTACTGCTGGAGGTCGTACCCGCCGGCGACGAAGGCCTCGCAGCCCTCGGCGACGGCGTCGATCATCCCCTTCACCTTGATGATCTTCGGGGCGTTTCCGCCGGTCGCCAGCGCGCTCTTGAACTCGGCCCAGGTGGTGACCGTGTAGACGTGCTCGGCGTCGGCCGCCGAGCCGCCGGTGGTGCCGCCTTCCGCCGATCCCCATCCGTCACCGGCCCCGATGACCTGTCGGCCGAGATCACGGCCCTGGGCCTGGGCGACGCCGGTGCCGGCGACCCCGAGCACGAGCGCGGTGCAGCCGACGACGGATGTCATGACATGGGCATGCCAGATACGAGAACGCATGTGTGCGGTTCCTTTCAAAGCAAAGGGGGATGTCGAGCCCCTGCAAGGGGCGCGGGGAACTGCGCGACCGGCCACAACGGCCCCGCAGCCGAAAACCGACCTACGAGCGGAGCGCTACGCCTGGGGCCACGTGATCCAGGAGTCGGGGACCTCCTCGTCGAGACGACGAACGTCCCTCGGAGAAAGAACCCGCCTGCGCAGCAACTCACCCGCGACCAGCCGGGCCACGGCGATCGCCCCCGGCGGGTTGAAGTGCGTGTTGTCCTGCTCCGTCGCGGTCCAGTTGAAGTACTTCTTGGTCTCCTCGACCCCGAGCCGCTGCCACAACGCGATGGACAGCGCCTGGATGTCGAGGAGGGCGACACCCTCCTCCGCGGCGAGAGCGATCGCCGCTGCCGGATAGTCGCCGTGGGTCGGTACGGCGTTGCCGTTCGCGTCGAACTTTCTGCGCTCGACGGAGGTGGCGAGCACCGGCCGGGCGCCCCGCGCCCGCGCACCGTCGACGTACTGGCGCAGGTGGTCCTGGTACGTCGTCCACGGCTCGGTGTACCGCGTGGGATCGGCGATCTTGGAGTCGTTGTGCCCGAACTGGATGACGAGGAAGTCCCCGGGCCGGATCGCCCCGAGGATGACGTCGAGCCGCCCCTCGTCGATGAAGCTCTTCGAACTCCGCCCGTTCACGGCGTGGTTGGAGACCGCCAGCCCCTTCCCGAGGAAGAACGGGAGCGCCATGCCCCAGCCCGTCTCGGGCGCGGCGTCGGCGTACTTCTGGGCGGCGGTGGAATCGCCGGCGATGTAGAGGGTGCGCTGCCGCCGCGCCGACGCGGCGGAGGCGGTCCCGGTGGCGGCGGCAGCGAGCGGAACAGCGGCGAGAGCCGCGCCGGCGACTTGTCTACGAGTGAGCGACACGTGCGGGTGCCTTTCCAGGAGGGCCCCGCGCCCCGTTTGTCGGGGGCGCGGGGAACTGCGCGACCAGCCACAACCAACCCGCAGCCGGCCGCCGACGAACCGGACCGAGCTCTTAGCCCTTCTGTTCCTTCCACTCCGCCTGCGCCGTGTTCAGCTGGTCGGCCAGCGTGTCCAGGAACTCCTTCGCCGTGCTCTGCCCGTCCATCACCTTCTGGAAGGCGGGCTCGTTGTCGGCCTTGGAGATCGTGTTCCAGTCCGGCAGGTAGTACGGCAGCTGCACGATCGTGGTCGAGCCGTCGGTCAGCGCGGCGGCGGCCAGCTTCGTCGGCTCCGCCTCGGAGATCCAGGTGTCCTTCGCGGCGTCGTTGTTCGACGGCACCTGTCCGGCCGACTTGTTGAACTTGGAGTTCTCCTCGTGCGAGGTCGCGAACTCGATGAACTTCCAGGCGGCTTCCTTGTTCTTCGAGCTCTTGAACATGCCGAGCCCGTCGACCGGGTTGGACACCTGAACCCGCTTGCCGTCGGGCCCGGTCGGCTGCGGGATGCCCCGGAACTTGTCGCCGAACGCCTTCACATGGTCCTGGTAGGAGCCCAGGTTGTGGTTGAGCATCCCGATCGTGCCGGAGTCGAACTGCGCGACCATCTTGGTGAAGTCGTTGTTGAGGTCGGCCGCGGGCGTGACCTTCTTGTAGAGGCCGACGTACTTCTCCAGGGCGGCGACGTTCTTCGGGTCGTTGACGGTGGTCTTCTCACCGCTCGCGTCCCAGAACGAGGTGATCCCGGACTGCCCGTACATCGCGTCCAGCGCCTGCGCGATGGAGCCGGCGCCGCCGCGGATGGTGTAGCCGAACTTGTTCTTACCCTTGTCGGTGAGCTTCTCGGCGGCCTCGTAGAACTTGTCCCAGTCGGTCGGCGCGGCCAGGCCCGCCGCCTTGAACAGGTCGGTGCGGTAGTAGAGGACACCGTTGTTGGCGGAGGTCGGGATCGAGTAGAGGGAGTCGCCGCCGCCGGCGGACTTCAGCGACTCGACCATCGCCTCGTTGAGCTTGCCGCTGAGGGAGGACTTGGAGAGCCGGTTGTCGAGGGGCTCCAGCGCGCCCTGCGCGGCGAACCCGGCGGCCATGGCCGCGCCGACACCGCCGACGTCGGGCAGGCCGCCGCCCTGGATGGCGGTGTCGACCTTGGACTGGTACTCGGTGGAGGCGATCCCGACGTACTCGACCTTGATGTCCGGGTTGGCCTTCTCGAAGTCGGCGATGATCTCCTTCCAGATCTCGGTGCGGACACCGCCGTTGTTGTCCCAGAAGAGAACCTTGCCCTTGCCGCTGCCTTCGGAGCCCTTGTCCCCGCCCGCGCCGCTGCCGTCGTCACCGCAGGCGGTGGCGGTCAGCGCGAGAACGGAACCCAGGGCGACGGCCGCGGCGGCACGCCTGCTTCTGCGATTGCTGATCTTCATTGAACGGCTCTCTTCTTCTGGATACGAGGGTTATGAAGTTGTGGGGGGTCTGTGCTGTCCCCGGGGCGGACTCAGTGGCCGGCGCGACCGCGATGCGGCGCCCAGCCGTCCGTCCCCGCGAGGTAGGTGGTGACCGTGTGGGTCGATGCGCCGACGCCGTCGAGCTGCGGCCGGTCGGCGGTGACGACGGCCCCGGGCCCGTACGTCCGGTACTCCGTGAACCGCGCGTCCTTCCAGGAGAAGCCGCTCATGTCCGTCCACGGCGACGACTTGATCGCGGCGGGCAGTTCGGTCTCCCGGAAGAGCACCTGGGCGACGGCGTCCGGCTCACCGCCCGGGTGCCAGGGCCGGCCGAGGTGGTACGTCCCGGCGGGCGCGTCGCTGACGACCTTCGACCGGGTGATCAGGAACCCGTAGGGGTTCTGCTTCCAGGTCGAGGCGGCCGTGATGTAGCCGTTGTTGCTGTCCGAGCCCCGGCTGAGCGCCTTGATCAGGGAACGCTCGATGACGGTCGTGGCCCGGCCGTAGATGAAGTCGACATCGCCCTCGATGTAGGAGTCGCGGATGTAGACCCGGCTGACGACGTCGAGCTTGGGGCTGTCCGTCATCAGGGTGTCCTGGTTGCCCAGGAAGGCCGTGTTCTCGAAGACGATCCGGTCGCCGGTGGTCTTCATCGCGAGCGCCTGCTCGCCGTTCACCTCGTGCGCGGCCTCGTCGAAGTCGTTGCTGAAGGTGAGATTGCGGGCGGTGACGTCACTGGCGAGGATCCGCACGGTGGCGCTGCCGTTGGAGCCGCCGTTCGCGGCGGGTGTGTCGAAGACGATGACGGTGTCCGAGCGATCTTGTCCAGTCCCCTGCAGCACCAGGTTCGGCTTGTTCGCGGGGATCAGGACCTTGGCCCGGTAGGTGCCGGGCGCGATGCGGATCGTGACGGTGCCGTCGTTGCCGGCGGGCACGGCGTCCACGGCGGCCTGCACGGTCGGGTGGTCGCCGGGCACGTTCAGCACGGTGTTCGTGCCGAGCGTCTTCTGCGGGCCGGAGAACCGGGTGACCAGCGCGGGGACGGCGGCGGCCGGGTCGAGCCGGTAGGCGTAGAAGTCCCGGGGATCGAAGGCCGTGCCCCACGCCTCCCGGCGTCCGGAGACGTTCTTCAGGATCGACCCGCGCTGCACCAGCTCGGCCGTGGCGTCGGCCTGGTAAGGGTGCTGGACGCCGTCGTAGTAGCTGTTCTCGATGACCATCCTGGTCCGGCCGCGCGCCCAGTTCCCGTACGTCCACACGGGGTCGCCGTCGGCCACCTGCGCCGAGAGGTAGTTGTTGTAGAGGTGGGCGTAGGCGCAGTTGTCGGCGGAGGGGTTGCGCTGTTTGGTGCCGGTGAACCAGTTGTGGTCGATGGTGATCTCGGTCAGGACATTGCTGGTCCAGCCGATGCCGAGGGCCTTGTTGTGGTTCCTGAACTGGTTGTGGGAGACGGTGACGTACCGGCTGTCCTTGCGGATGTCGAGCAGCCCGTCGCCCATGTGCTCGAAGCGGTTGTGGTCGATCCAGACGTGGTCGACGGTGTCCATCTGGATCGCGTCGAAGTCGGTGGTCTTGCCGTCCCAGTCGCCCTCCACGTAGGAGTCCCGGATCGTCAGATTGCGGATGATGACGTTGCTGGTCCCGGGGTTGAGGTGCAGTTCGCCGTGGACGATCTCGGCGGTGTCGCCGACGCCGATGATCGTCTTGTTCGAGGTCACGACCACGTCGGAGCCGAAGGGTTCGACGTCGACGGTCCCCTCGACCCGGATGACGTACGGCTCCTCGGCGGATGCGTACCGCACCAGTGCGGCCTGGTCGGTGACGGTCACGACCTTGCCGCCCGCGCCGCCGGTGGTGCCGCCGTCGAGGGAGGCGAACCCGTGGGGGCGGTCGGTCCAGCGGGGTGCCGCGCCGTACCCGGCGGCGGCGTCGGCGGCCGTCGCGGGCTCTGCGGCCTCCGCCGGGGTGAACGCGCCGACGACGAACGAGGCGATCAGTGCGGTGACGGCGGCGAGGGCTCTCCCCTTGTGCGGCAAGCGCTTGCTACGGAGGTGCGTCATTGCGGCTCCCAACAGGCGTACGAGGACTGCGGTCAGGCGGTGGTGTCCCGCGCGGCGGTGATCCGGAACTGGGTGAACGTGGCCGCCCCGGCGTGGCCCCCACCGGTGGGCGCGACCGCGAAGAGGCCGAGCAGGGCGCCGACCCAGCGCCAGGGGGTGGCGGCGAAGACCTGTCCCGAGGACTGCCACCCCTCCCCCACGTCGTAGGAGAACCGGCAGCGTGCCCCGGCCGAGGTCTCGATCCGCAGCCGGGCCCGTCCCCCGGGCGCCGGGCGGGCGTGATCGGCGTCCCGTTCCCGCTCGGCGACGGTCTCGGCGAACCGGTGGACCAGGTGCACGGTCCCGTCGGCACCCCGCTGGAGCCCGATCCAGCGGAACGCGTCCCCGAGCACGGTGAGCCCGGCACGCGCCCCCGGTTCCTCGCTGTCGAGCCTCAGGTCCACCTCGACGACGGCGGGGATCCCCGGCAGCCGCTGTGTGAGCACATTCGCCAGTTTCCGCAGGTCGTGCGCGTGCACGGAGCGCACGCACGTGAGCCGCAGCCCGTCGCCGGAGTGCTGGGTGGCCCAGCCGTCCTGCGGGTTCGCGGTCCACTGCCATTGGCGTCCGAAGCGGCCGCCGGGGAAGTCGTCGTCGAGCGCGGGCGCGGCCGGCGGCTGCGCCGGCAGCTCCGGCTTGCGGTGGACCGCGACGGGGGCGCCGTCGTCGCCGAGCACGGGCCAGCCGTCCGGCCCCCAGCGCATCGGCTGGAGGTGGACGACCCTGCCGTAGGCGCCCCGCTGCTGGAAGTGCAGGAACCAGTCCTCGCCGGCCGCCGTGCGCACCCAGCCGCCCTGGTGCGGCCCGTTGACGTCGGTGTCCTTCTGCTCCAGGACGATCCGCTCCTCGTACGGGCCGAAGAAGTCGCGGGAGCGTAAGGCGCCCTGCCAGCCGGTCTCCACACCGCCGGCGGGGGCGAAGATCCAGTACCAGCCGTCGTGCCGGTAGAGCTTGGGCCCCTCCAGCGTGAACCAGCCGGGGAGCCGGTCCGCGTCGACGATCACCTTGCCCTCGTCGAGCAGCCCCGTCCCGTCGGGTCGCATCCGGTGGCCGGTGAGCCGGTTCTTGACGCCGGAGCGGGACTTGGCCCAGGCGTGCACCAGGTACGCCTCGCCGGTCTCCTCGTCCCACAGCGGACAGGGGTCGATGAGTCCCTTGCCCTCCTTGACCAGATGCGGCCGGGTCCAAGGGCCCCTGATCCCGGGGGCGTTGACCTGGAAGATGCCCTGGTCGGGGTCGCCCCAGAAGATCCAGAAGCGGTCGTCGAAGTGGCGCAGCGAGGGCGCCCACACCCCGCAGTCGTGGCGCGGGGCCCTGAACTCGGCGGCGGGTTCGAGCAGGTGCAGCGCGTGGCCGACGAGCGTCCAGTTGACCAGGTCCCGGGAGTGGAGCAGGGGAAGGCCCGGGGCCCGGCCGAAGCTGGAGGCCGTCATGTAGAAGTCGTCGGCCACGCGCAGGACGTCGGGGTCGGACCAGTCGGCGTCGAGGACCGGGTTGCGGTAGGTGCCGTCGCCCAGGTCGGCGGAGAAGGCGGGTGCGCTCACCGAGGTGGTCACGGGCTCACCGCCTTGCGGACGAGGGCCGCCGCCTCGCCCCGGCCGAGGGTGCCGTCGGCGACGACGGTGACGACCCGGCGTACGGCCGTCCCGCCCGGCTCGATGGGGAGACGGTCGGTGTGGGCGAGGGAGGAGCCGACGCCCGGGTACTCGTCGGCGCGGACGAACCAGGGGTCGCGCCGGGTGGTCCCGGTGGCCCCGGCGAAGACGAGCGTCCAGGTCTCGCCGGCCAGGGCGACCCAGTCGGCGCGGCTGCCGTGCACCTCGGCCTCCCCCTCCGCCTCGGCGGTGAAGACCCGGGGTGCCGCGGCCTCCTTGCGGGCCCGCCAGAAGAAGCCGCCGTACGCGGCGCCGGGGCGGCCGTTGGTGGCGGGGCTGCCGATCGACACCGGGGCGTCGGTGATGTTGGTGAGGGAGAAGGTGAAGTCCAGCGCCCAGGCGGAGTCGGTGAGTTCGGTGGCCGCGACGGTACGGCGTTCGCGCAGCAGTTCCCGGCCGGCCGCCACCCAGCGCAGCTCCTCGACGAACCCGTCGGGGTCGCGCAGTTGGAAGGCGGTGTGGCGCTGGGTGCCGTGGTTGTCGAGCTCGGTCGGGCCCCGGTCGCGGACATAGGTCCGTCCGCCCCAGAAGTTGTGCCCCTCGACGTCGGGAACGGCGACACCGACGCCGAGGTGGTGGAGGTGGTCGGCGGGACTCAGCTCGGTGACCGCCGTACCGGACAGGGTGGTGACGGGATGCAGACAGGGGCGCGGGGAGAGCCGTTCCGGCAGTTCGGGCCGGGTGAGGTAGCGGCCCACCGGGCGGCCCGCCACGCGCAGGACCAGGGAGTTGTCGGTGATCGTCATGTGCTCACCTCTTTCGCCTGAGCTTCGGGCAGCGCCCAGGGGGCGCCGAGTTCGGAGTAGAGGGCGAGGTCGTCGGCGGCGGCCGCGACGAGACCGTCGATGCCGTCGACGACCCGGCGGTCCTCGTCGGGCAGCCGGTGCCAGGCGCCCGCCGGGAGCGCGATCGGGTCGGGGGCGACCCGGATCGCCTCGACGACCTTCATGAACGCGCCGGTCACCTCCGGCGGGACCAGCAGCTCGGTGCCGTCGACGAGATGGTCGACGAGGTTCTCCAGCAGGTCCGTGCGGCCGTACTCGATCTCCTCCGGGCCGTGTCCGGCGCGCTGGACGAGCACCCGGTCCTGCTTGTACCAGAAGGTGATCCGGCCGCTGGTGCCGTGGACGACGTTGTACGGGTCGTCCGGGTCCTCGGCGCACAGCGTGGCGGCGACGGCGACCCGGCCGCCGCCGGTGGTGGTGATCCGGACGCAGGAGGTGTCGTCGGACTCGATGTCGTTGGCGCGCAGCAGCTCGGTCTCGATGCCGGCGACGTCCTCGGCCCGGCCCGCGTCGGCGAGTGCCAGCCCGGTGGCGACGGCGTGCGCGAGGGGGTTGGTGAGCGCCCCGTCGATCACGTCCACGCCGTTCATGCGCCGCTTCCCGGCCCAGGGCGCGCGCCGGTAGTAGGCCTCGGCGCGGGCCCAGGCACCGGCGCCGCCGATGCCGACGACCTCGCCGATCAGGCCCTCCGCGACCATCCTGCGGATCGCGGGCAGGGCGTGCGAGCCCAGCGACTGGAAGCCGATCTGGCAGACCGTCCCGGCCGCCGCGACCCCGTCGGCCATCCGGCGGAACTCGGCGTACGACGGGGCCGGCGGCTTCTCCAGCAGGACGTGGACGCCCCGCTCGGCGGCCGTCAGCGCCAGGTCGGTGTGGGTGGGGATGGGCGTGCAGATCACGGCGATCGCCGCGCCCGTGGAGTCGAGGAGCGCCCCGAAGTCGGCGGACTGCTCGGGCGTGCCGAGGCCGTCGGGGATCTCGTCCGCGCCCAGCGGGGTCAGTTCGCAGATCCCGGCGAGCCGGACGATCCCCTTGTCCGCGAGGCGCCGGATGTTCTCCAGGTGCCAGCGGCCGTGGCCGCGGGCGCCCGCGAGGACGAGCGGAAGCGGGCTCTCGTACGTCGTGGTGTTCATCGGATCCTCCCTGCGCCCGCGCCGCGTGCCACCTCTCGGTCGGCCTTACCGGCGCTGTCGATCTTTTGGTGCAGGGTAGGCGTCCAGCCCACGTCGGCCGTGAGATCACGCTCGCTGCCGGAGTTGTAGGCGTTGTGGATGGCCAGGAGATCCACCGGATAGCCGTTGAAGAGGGTGCCCGTCTGGTGCAGGGCGGTGCCGTTCCAGCTCTTGACCAGGTCGGCGGCCTCGATGTGGCCGGGTGTGGTGAACGCGTTGTTCTCGGCGTACACGGCGGACTCGGTGGAGACGCCGAGGGAGTAGCGGTGGTCGTGGGCGTCGGCCGGGACGACGTAGCGGTTGTTGTACAGGTGCACCTGTCCGAAGCGGACGCGCGGCGCGCGCTGCACGACGTTCTCGAACTGGTTGTGGTGCAGCGTCACCCGCAGCCTGCCCCGGTCGCCGGTGGCCGTGTCGCCGTTGCCGATCAGGAGGCCCTTGTCGTGGTCGGCGAAGCGGCTCCAGGAGACGGTGACCAGGTCGGAGGCGTTGGTGATGTCGAGCAGGCCGTCGTGGCGGAGGTAGGTGCGGCCGAAGTACGTCGGCTCGTCCTCGTCGGGGTGCCCCTGGTCGGAGATCGTGACGTGGTCGATCCAGACGTGGCTGGAGCCGCGCACCCAGATGTTGTCGTACGCCGTCTTCCAGTCGCCGAGGCCGCCGGTGTTGGGCTGCCAGACGGGGAAGCAGTCGTAGGCGTCGCGCAGTTCGAGGTCGCGGACGATGACGTTGTCCGCGCCCCTGAGCTGGAGGCTGGCGCCCTTGAGCACCGCGCCCCGCAGGCCGACGATCGTGGTGTTGGAGCCGACGGCCAGCTCGATCCGCTCGGCCTGGCGGGCCGCCGACGCCTGGCGGGCCTGCTCCTGGGGGCCGCTGGGCTTGGCGGAGCCCCAGGTGCGCGGGTCGTAGGCGGCCAGGTACTTCCGCAGGTCGTAGCCGTCGGTCGCGTAGTCGGCGCAGTCGAGCCGCTCGCCGTCGTCGGAGGTGTTGGCGTCGATGGTCCCGGCGATCCGGATGATCTTCGGGGTGGCGCTGCCTCCGTCGAGCGCGCGCACCAGTTCGGCGCGGGTGCGGACGGTGAGGACATGGGCGTCGTCGGCGGTGGAACCCCCCGTGGTACCACCGTCGGCCGCGGCCCAGCCGTCGTCCGCCGCGAGCGTGTCCCGGCCGATGTCCCGGGACTCCGCCCCGGCCGGGGTGGTGAGCGCGCAGCCCAGCACCCCCGCCAGGGCGAGGAGTTGCAGGCTCCTCCTGCGTCCGGTCATCCCTTCACCGCCCCCGCGCTGAAGCCCGTGATCAGCCACTTCTGGATGAAGGCGAAGACGATGACCACCGGGACGGCGGCGATGATGCCGCCCGCGGCCAGCGCGCCCAGGTCGACGCTGTCGGCGCTGAGCAGGGTGTTGAGGCCGACCGGGATGGTCTGCTTGGCCTGGTTGTTGAGGAACATCAGGGCGAAGAGGAAGTGGTTCCAGGAGTGCACGAAGGCGAAGGAGCCGACGGCGATCAGGCCGGGCCGCAGCAGCGGCAGCACGACCACCCGGAACGCGGTGAAGCGGTTGCAGCCGTCCACCCAGGCCGCTTCCTCCAGCGTGTACGGCACGTTCTTGATGAAGTTGCTGATCAGGATGATCGACAGCGGCAGCTGGAAGACCGTCTCGGCGAGGATGACGCTGCCGAGCGAGTTGATCATCCGCAGTTCGGCAAAGATCTGGAACAGCGGCACGAGGAGCAGTGCGCCCGGCACGAACTGGGAGCACAGCAGCGCCAGCATGAACCCGCGCTTGATCTTGAAGTCGAAGCGGGCGAGGGCGTAGCCGCCGGCCAGGGCGACCAGGGTGGTCATCACCAGGGTGACCACGCCGACGAGCACGCTGTTCTGGAAGTAGATGCCGAACGACCGCTCGTTCCACACCTTCTCGAAGTGCTCGAACGTCATCGGCCAGGGCACGAGCGAGGTCGAGCCGGGCTTGCGCAGCGCGAAGAGCAGGATCCAGTAGAAGGGGACGAGGGTGAAGACCAGGTAGATCCCCAGCGGCAGGTAGATCTGCCAGCGCGGTACCTCGTCCCAGGACCTGCGGACCTTTCCGGGCCGCTGCGGGGGCTCCTCGGCCGCGGGCGCGGACGTCACCGGTACGGTCCTCTCGGCGTCCTTGGTGATCACTTGGACTCGCCTCCGAACTTGCTCAGCCGCAGATAGACCATCGAGCAGAAGAGCAGGATCACGAACGCGACCGTGGTCAGGGCGGACGCGTAGCCGAAGTTGTGGGCGTCGACGGAGGTGTTGGCGATGTACAGCGGGAGTGTCGTGGTCACTCCGGCCGGTCCGCCGCCCGTCAGGGTGTACAGCAGGTCGACGTTGTTGAACTCCCACACCGCGCGCAGCAGCGTGGAGAGGATGATCGCGTCCTTCAGGTGCGGCAGCGTGATGTGCAGGAACTGCCGGACACGGCTGGCGCCGTCGACCTCGGCGGCCTCGTACAGGTCCTTCGAGACGGACTGGAGGTCGGCGAGGATGAGGATCGCGAAGAAGGGGACACCGCGCCACAGGTCGGCGACGACCGCCGCCGAGAAGACGGTGGAGGTGTCGGAGAGCCAGCTGGTGCCGTACTCGCCGATGCCCATGTCCGCGAGGTAGCGGGTGATGCCGGTCTGGGAGTTGTAGAGCAGCACCCAGATCGCGGAGGTCAGCACGCCGGAGACGGCCCACGGGGAGAAGACCAGGGCGCGGCCGACGGCCCGGCCGACGAAGGTCTGGTTGACGATGAGCGCGAGGGCGAGACCGAAGAGCAGTTGCAGCGAGACCTCGACGATCACCCACTTGGCGCTGAAGACGAGGGTGTCCCAGAAGAGGGGGTCCTCGGTGAAGGCGTGGACGAAGTTGTCGAAGCCGGCGAAGCCGTTCCGCCAGGGCTTCGTGGGGTTGTAGTGCTGCAGGCTGTAATAGAAGACGCTGACGACCGGGTAGGCGATGAAGCCCAGCATGAGCAGGGCGGCCGGGGCGATCAGCAGGTACGGCAGCCTGCGCGGGGTCGCGGAGGCACGGCGCGCACGGCTCCGCCGGGGTGGCGCGGGCGGCTTCGCCACGGCTGCGGCTTGGGCCATGACTGGGGCTCCGTTTCTGGGTCTGTCGTGGTGCGGTGTGGTGCGTCGTGGTGCAGGAAGCGCTTTCTCGCTGTGCATGGGTGTGCTTGATCGCGCGGTAGGGGGTGCCTCTCGCGGTTGCGTCGCGGGTGCGGGTGCGTGGGGGCTGATCGCGCAGTTCCCCGCGCCCCTATGGGGCGCTCAGCCCGCGTACGGGTCCGGGACCTTGCCCGGTCTGGCCAGGAACTCGAAGTCGCAGCCGGTGTCGGCCTGGGTGATCTGGTCGTTGTAGAGGGCGCCGTAGCCGCGTTCGTAGCGGGTGGGCGGCGGGGTCCACTCCGCTCGGCGGCGCTCCAGCTCCTCGTCGTCCACATGGAGGTGGAGGGTGCGCGCCTCGACGTCGAGGGTGATCGGGTCGCCGGTGCGGACCAGGGCGAGCGGGCCGCCGATGTACGACTCCGGCGCGATGTGCAGCACGCAGGCGCCGTAACTCGTGCCGCTCATCCTTGCGTCGGAGATCCGCACCATGTCCCGTACGCCCTGCTTCAGCAGGTGGTCGGGGATGGGCAGCATCCCGTACTCGGGCATGCCCGGGCCGCCCTTGGGGCCGGAGTTGCGCAGCACCAGCACGCTGTCGGCGGTGATGCCGAGGGACGGGTCGTTGATGGTCCGCTGCATGGTTCGGTAGTCGTCGAAGACGACCGCGGGGCCGGTGTGCTTCAGCAGGTGCGGCTCGGCGGAGATGTGCTTGATGACCGCGCCGTCCGGGCACAGGTTGCCGCGCAGGACGGCGACCCCGCCCTCGGTGGCGACCGGGTTGCCCCGGGTCCGGATCACGTCGTCGTTGTGGACGAGCGCGCCGTCGAGCTGTTCGCGCATCGTGTCGTACGAGACGGTCGGCCGGTCCAGGTGCAGCAGGTCGGTGATCCGGGACAGGAACCCGGGCAGGCCTCCCGCGAAGTGGAAGTCCTCCATCAGGTACGTCTGGCCGCCGGGCCGGACGTTGGCGAGCACCGGGACCGTACGGGCGATGCGGTCGAAGTCGTCGAGGGTGAGCTCGACGCCCGCGCGGCCGGCCATCGCGATGAGGTGGATGACCGCGTTGGTGGAGCCCCCGAGTCCGAGGACGGTGGTGACGGCGTCCTCGAAGGCGTCGGCGGTGAGGATGTCGCTCAACTTCCGGTCCCGGTGGACCAGTTCGACGATACGGAGACCGGCGGCGGCCGCCATGCGGTCATGGCCGGAGTCGACGGCCGGGATGCTGGACGCGCCCGGGACGGTGACCCCGAGGGCCTCGGCGGCGGCGGTCAGCGTGGACGCCGTCCCCATGGTCATGCAGTGCCCCGGCGACCGCGCGAGACCGGACTCCAGCTCGGTCATCTCGCAGTCGCCGATCAGCCCGGCGCGCTTGTCGTCCCAGTACTTCCACATGTCGGTGCCGGAGCCGAGGACCTCGTTGCGCCAGTGCCCCGGCAGCATGGGCCCGGCGGGCACGAACACGGCCGGCAGGTCGACGGAGGCGGCGCCCATGAGCAGCGCGGGCGTCGACTTGTCGCAGCCGCCCATCAGCACGGCCCCGTCGACGGGGTAGGAGCGCAGCAGCTCCTCGGTCTCCATCGCGAGCATGTTGCGGTAGAGCATGGGGGTCGGCTTCTGGAAGGTCTCGGAGAGGGTCGACACCGGGAACTCCAGCGGGAAACCGCCCGCCTGCCAGACACCCCGCTTGACCGCCTGCGCGCGATCCCGGAGGTGCACATGACAGGGGTTGATGTCCGACCAGGTGTTGAGAATCGCGATGACCGGCTTGCCGAGGTGCTCCTCGGGGAGATAGCCGAGCTGGCGGGTACGGGCCCGGTGGCTGAAGGAACGCAGTCCGTCGGTGCCGTACCACTGGTGGCTGCGGAGGTCTTCGGGCTTCTTCACGGCGACCGGCTCGCTCATATCGACCACCCCGCGGCGATGGCGGCGACCTCGGCGCGTTCGTCCTCGGGCAGGTGCCTGCTGGGGGCCCGGACGTCGCGGCGGCAGAGGCCGAGGGCGGCGAGGGCCTCCTTGACGACGGTGACGTTGTTGGCGGAGCCGTTGGCGGCGCGCAGCTCCTCGAAGCGGCGGATCTGCTCCCAGACCTTCATGGCGGCCGGGAAGTCACCCGACCGCAGCGCCTCGATCATGTTCAGCGAGACGGCCGGGGCGACGTTCACCAGGCCCGAGGTGAAGCCGGTGGCGCCGGCCGAGAAGTAGGAGGGGGCGTACGGCTCGGCGAGTCCGGCCACCCAGACGAAGCGCTCCAGACCGGCGTCGCGGGCGAAGGCGGCGAAGCGCGCGGCGTCCGGCACCGCGTACTTGACGCCGATCACGTTCGGGCAGGCGTCGGCGAGTTCGGCGAGGCGTTCGCCGGTGAGCTGGGCGTTGCGGATGTAGGGCACGACGCCGAGTTCGGGCACGGCCTCCGCGATCGCGCGGTGGTAGTCGACCCAGCCGCTCTGCGAGACGTAGGGGTGGACCGGCTGATGGACCATCACCATCTGGGCGCCGACCTCGCGGGCGTGCTCGGCGGAGGCGACGGCGGTCGGCACGTCGTGCCCGACCCCGACCAGGACGACGGCCCGGTCGCCGGCCTCGTCCATGGTCAGCTCGGTGACCAGGCGACGCTCCTCGGGGGTGAGGGCGTAGAACTCACCGGTGTTGCCGTTCGGCGTGAGGGTGGTGATCCCGCCGTCGAGCAGCCGACGCAGCAGGGCCCGGTGGGCGCCCTGGTCGACGGTGCCGTCCTCGGCGAACGGAGTCACCGGGATCGCCACCACGTCGGCCAGAGCCGTCCGTTGGGTCTCGAACGTCACGCTGCTCATGGATGACCTTCCTCTGCAAGGAGCTCTTGGAGGACTGCGGAGGCCCGGCGGTGCCGCCGCGTCGCGCGGCTCCGCCGTCCCTCGTGGACTCGGGGGCTTACTGGTCCTGCTGTTCCTCGCGGGACCCCGGGAAGGCCCGCTCGACGAACGACGCGATGTGCGCGTACAGGGCGGCGGCGGCACCGTCGGCGTCGCCGTCGAGGGCGAGCCGCAGGATCTCCCGGTGCTCGGTGGCCTCCCTCTCCCAGGAGGGGTCGGCGGCCCAGGCGACGGCCGAGACCAGGGCGGCCTGGTCGCGCACCTCGTCGAGCATCCGGCCGAGCAGCGGATTGCCGCACGGTACGTACAGCGCGCGGTGGAACTCCCGGTTGGCCAGCGAGCGTTCGGCGGTGTCCGTGGCCTCGTCGGCCCTGGTCAGCGCGTCGCTCGCCGCGTCCCACGGGGCACCGCGCCGTACCGAGCGGCGCAACGCCTCCGGCTCCAGGAGCAGCCGTACGTCATAGACCTCGCGCGCCATGTCCGCGTCCACCATGCGCACCGTGACGCCCTTGTACTGGCTCATCACGACGAGCCCGGTCCCGGCCAGCGTCTTCAGGGCCTCGCGCACGGGGGTCTTGGACACCCCGAACTGCGCGGCCAGTTCGGTCTCGACCAGGGCCTGCCCGGGCGTCAACTGCCCGGTGAGGATGCGGTGCTTGATCCCCTCCAGCACGAACTGCGTGCGGGACGGGATCGGCGTGGGCACAGCGGTCATGCGCGCCTCTCGGATCTCACGTATGCGATCTCACGTATGAGATCTCCCATATCGCGTCTCATATATGACGTACGAAGTACGACGCGTTGAAGGTAGGGAGGGCTCCCGTGTTTCGTCAATGCTTCTGACAGAAGAAGATGTGCGCGCGGTCACATGATCTTGGTGCGTCGGACGTCACACGGTGTGGGTGTCCCCCACCCGCGCGCTGTCCGTCGGACCGCCGAAGACCACCGCCGCCCTCCCGGTCGCCCCCTCCGGGGTGAGCGTGGGGCCCACATGGGTGATCAGCAGCCGGCCCGCGCCCTTGGCGTACCTCCCGGCCTCCTCCGGGGTGAGATGCACCCGGGGTTCGCCTTCGCGATGCGCGTCGATGTCCGCCTCGCACAGGAACAGGTCCGCGCTGCCCGCGAGCGTGCCCAGTTCCTCGCACGGCCCGCTGTCCCCGGAGTAGGCGAGCACCCGCCCCTGACACTCGGCCCGCAGCCCGTACGCCTCCACGTCGTGGACGACGGCGCGGGCGGTGAGGGTGAGGTTCCAGTGCCGGACGGTGTGGCCGTCGTACAGGGGGCGGAAGTCGAACACCTCGTTCAGGAAGGTGCTGTCCGGCCTCCCGAAGAACGCCGCGAGCCGGGCCGCGCAGTCGCCGGGCGCATAGACCGGCAGCGGCGCCGGCAGGGTGAGGCCGCCGTAGGCGAACCCGTAGTGGGCGGCCGCCAGATCCGCGCTGTGGTCCGCGTGGAGATGGGAGATCCAGATCGCCGTGAGCCGGGTGGGGTCCGTGTGCCGCTGCAACTCGGCGAACGTGCCGAAGCCCGCGTCCACCCACACCTCGGCGCCCCCACCGCGCAGCAGATATCCGGAGGCGGGGCGGCCGGGTCCGGGGTGCGGGGAGGCGGTGCCGAGGACGGTGAGACTCAGGGGCATGCTCGGGAGCGTACGGACGCGAGCGGGGGCGCGTGCCGCGTTTGTGCGTTCTTTCGCGGGTTGCTCATGGTGTTGCTCGCGGGGTGGCCGTCATGGCTTCCACCGGGGATCACGTCCGCTCAGTCCGATCACCCGGTCGAGCAGCGGCGCGTCGTCCGGCACGGGCACCACGGGACCGAAGATCTCGCCGCGCGAAGGGTCGTCGACCGACGCTTCGAGGAAGGAGTGCGTCGCGGTGAGGGCCGGCGGATCGGCCTCGTACGGCTGACCGGTCGCCCGTGCGAGGTCCCAGCCGTGCACGACGAGTTCGTCCGCCGCCACGGCTCCGGCGACGGCCCCCGGCAGCGGCACCCCGCCCGCCCGGGTCTCGCCGGTCCACGCGGCCTGCTCCGCCAGACCTCCGCCAGCTCGTCGAGCACCCGCGGCAACGCCTCGCGCCAGCCGGGCCCGATGTCGGGCAGCGTCGCCTGCGGGGCGGTGTCCGTCGTGGCCCCCAGCTCCTTGCGGCCCGCGTCCCGGAAGGCGGTGGCGAGCCCGAGCAGATGCCCGAGGAGGTGGCGCACCGCGTACTCGGGACACGGGGTGGGGCCGGAGAGCTGGTCGTCCCGGACGGCGGCGACGAGCCGGGCGACGGTCCGGGTCTGCCGGCCCAGGTCGAGGGGGATCGGGCCGTGGTCGGTCATGCGGTACTCCTTCGCCGGTCTTCGTCCTTCGTGTTGGGTAGACCGCCGGCGCCCCCGGAACTCATCGCCCGCGCGCCGCCCACCTGTCCCGGTGACGATTCCTAGGGCATCCGCCCGATCCCCCGGCCGGGGTCTTAGCGCCACGCTCACCGGACATGACATCCACGACATGGGCGGTGCGGCGCGTGCTCCAGGACCGCGACGCGGGGCTGTATCTGGCCGGGGTGGTGGTCTCGGGCCTCGGTTCGTCGGCGATGTGGCTGGTCGCGGGCGTCTGGGTCAAGGACCTCACCGGCTCGGACACGCTGGCGGCGCTGTGCGCGTTCGTGCTGTGGGCCCCGCTGCTCGCCGGGCCCGTTCTGGGCACCCTCGCGGACCGCGCCCGCCGCCGCGCGCTCCTCATCACCACCGACCTCGCCCTGGCCGCCCTCATCCTCACCCTCTTCACCGTCGACGCCCCGGGCGACCTGTGGCTCCTCTACGCGGTCCTCCTCGTCTACGGCACGGCGGGTGTCGTCCACGACGCGGCGGAGTCGGCCCTCGTCGCCACCACCGTCGCCCCCTCCCTCCTCGGCGACTTCAACGGTCTGCGCATGACGGCGAACGAGGGCATGAAGCTGCTGGCTCCGTTGGCGGGGGCGGGCCTGTACACGGCGTACGGCGGGGCGACGGTGGCCCTGCTGGACGCGGTGACGTTCGCGGCGGCCGCGGGGCTGTACGGGCTGGTGCGCACCCGGGAGCCACACCCCGTCCCCATCGACCGCCCCACCCAGGGCCTCCGCACCCGCACGGCGGAAGGCGCCCGCCACCTCCTCACGGACCGGCGCCTGCGCCCCCTGGTCCTGGCCGGCGGCACGACCATGCTGCTCTCCGGCGTGAACGGCTCCCTGATCTTCGCGGTGGTCGACTCCCTCGGCCGCTCCCCCGCGTACGCCGGCCTGCTCCACGTGGCCCAGGGCGCCGGTTCCGTCGCCGTCGGCCTGGCCACGGGCGTCCTCCTGCGCCGCCTGGGCGAACGCCGGTTCGCCGCGTACGGGATCGCCCTGACCGGGGTGGCGATGGCGCTGCGCGCCGTGCCCGACGACACGGTGGCCCTCGTGTGCGGCGCGGCGACCGGCACCGGGCTGCCGTGCGTCCTCGTGGCCACGCTCACCGCGGTGCAGCACGCGACCCCACCTCACCTGCTGGGCCGCGCCACGGCAACCGCCCAGACCCTGCTGTTCGCCCCGACAACGGTGGGCATGGCACTCGGCGCCGCCCTGGTGGGACCGGTCGACCTCCCGGTGCTGTCGGTGGCGGTGGGTGCCGCCGCCCTCCTGCCGGCGGCCGCGCTGCTGCGCCGTCCCTGAGCCGTGGGGGACCCTGTACGCATGGGCAAGGTGAGCTGTGACATCACGATCTCGCTCGACGGCTTCTCGGCGGGACACCACCAGACCGAGGCTGGCGGCGGAACGGCTGGTGGGGCGCCGATCGGCAGGTCACACGCGTCACGTACCGCGTGCTGTCCTGAGCCGGACGAAGGACGTGGTCTTACGACCCAGAACTCAACTCCAAGGGGGCCCGTTGTCAACCAGTTCCGGCGGAACCAGTGCGCCGCCCGATCCTCCCGCACAGGACGACCCGAAGATGGTCTCCGTACTCGCCGACCACTACTTCCCGGACTCCCGCGATCTGCCGAAGAAGAAGCGAAGGGTTCTTCTCGCCATCGTGACGGGGCTGACGATCCTGACTTTCCTCGGCGCCCTGTTCGCCGAGAACTACTTCGGCCTGCTGTTCTCCGAACCGTCGGTCCGCCGGGAGGACGACGCCCAGAAGAAGCTGGACATGGAAGGAGAGCCGTTCACCGCCCAGACGACCCAGCCGGTTTTCGACCCCACGGTGACACCGTTCGACTTCGTTTTCGACCACGCGCTGACTCCTGCGCAGGAGAAGCGGATGCAGGAGTTCTCGGCCGTCAAGGTGGACGAACTGTGGGCCTATCTCGCCTCCATCGGAGGCCGTATGGTCGAGTACCCCGCCGGCGGCTCGGGGGAGGCGCGTTCCCATGTGTTCAATCTCCACCTGCAGAGCGACAGGCAAGCGCCCTTGACGGTGACCGGCCTTCGGGCCGACGTTCTCCGCTGCGCTCCGTCGCGGGCGGTCTCGGTCGTCCGGGTGCCGCCCCAGGGAGGGGGCGGGTATCTGGGAATCTTCCTCGACCTGACCGAACGCGATCCTGTCGCGCGCATCAGCGAACCGACCAAGGACTACGGAAAACCCTTCTTCCGTGACCACGTCGTCAATCTCGGGAACGGCGAGGACCCCGGGAATTTCCGCGTCGAAAGCATGGTGGAGAAGGAGAGCTGCGACTGGGAGATCGAGTTGACCTATGCCGATCTGTCAGGGGTCCACACCCGGACCGTGAAGAACGGCGGCCGGCCGTTCCGGACCGAAGCCCTTCCGAAGAACCCTGAGCAGGACTGGGTGGCTTACCCGGCCGAGGGCGGCGACGTCCAGTGGATCGAATGCGGCAGCTCGATCGAGCCGGCACGACGCGATCCACTGTGCGCCTGAACGTATGGACGCAGACGGCTCACACCACCGCCGTCAGCGCCTCCCGTACCGCCGCCAGGTCCTGGTCGGAGGCCAACCCCGCGTGGTAGAGGCGGAGTTCGGTGGCGCCCAGTTCCGCCGCGCGGCCCGCGTCCTCGGCCAGGGTGACGGGGCTGCCGCCCATGCCCGACACGATGCCGAAGTTGGCGGCCAGGACGGCGCCCTCCGCGCCGACCTCGGCGAAGGCCGGCAGCAGGCCCGGGCCGCCCGCGCACGGGACGACCACACCGTCCGCCACGCCGAGGATGTGCGCGGGGTCGACCCCGGGGTTGGCGCCGCAGTGGTACGTCACCGGGTCCGCGTGCAGCAGGATCCGGAACCCGGCGGGCGCGGCGGCCCGCACCGCCTCGACGGCCGTCTCCTGGAGGGAGCGGGCGATCCCGTCGCGCCATGCGCGCGTGGCCTCCGCCCGCTCCGCGCCGAGCAGCTTCTCCACGGCCGGCCAGCCCTCGTCGACGGCCTCCCCCCGCCACAGCGGTTCCAGCGCCTCACGCACGGCCGCCGCCAGTGCCTCGGGGTCCTGCCCGGCCTCGGTGTAGCCGGCGCGGCAGGTCCCGCAGAAGCAGAGCGACATCAGGTACTGCCCGGCGTCCCCGAGTCCGACGCCGCCCGTCTTGTCGTGGGCGTGCAGGTGGGAGATGCCGTACCAGCCGAGCGACTCCAGTTCCGTGCCGTGCGCGCCCGGCCGGACCGCCGCCTCCACGGCCAGGTCGACGAGGTACTCCCGGGTCGCCTCCTGCGCCACACAGGGGGCCCACGGATACCGGTCGCCGTAGGCGTTGACCACGGAGGTCGAGGGGTGCTCGGCGCCGAGCCGGGAGTTGTGGGCGAGGACGACCCAGGTGTGCACCTCCAGGCCGGCGTGCGCGAGTGCCGTCGCCGCCTCGCCGAACGCGTCTCCCGGCGCCCACTGCCCCGCCGGGTACGGCCGCAGCGTACGGCCCTCCCAGCGCGCCCCCGGCGGGTACAGGACGGCCGCGTGCTCGGCGGTGACGATGCGCCGGCGGGGGTGGCGGGGGGTGAGCGCGCGGGTGGAGTGGTACGCGGAGGCGAGCGTCACCTGCCCCACGCCCAGCCCCGCGATGCGCTCCGCGGCGGCCGGGTCGCCGTTGACGTCCCACGGGTAGACGAACGTCGACGCCTTCACTAGTCCTCCTGGCACTCTTCCAGCAGCGCGTGTCCGCGCTCGATCAACTGGCCCAGCTGCTTGACGTGTTCCTCGGCCGGCTCGTGCAGCGGCGGCCGTACCCCGCCCACGTCCAGTCCCCGTAGCCGTACCCCGGCCTTGACCAGTGACACGGCATAGCCCCGGCCCTTGGCGCGGAGTTCGACGAAGGGCCGGTAGAACCCGTCGAGCAGCTGTTCCACGATCGCACGGTCACCGGCTTCGAGCGCCCGGTGGAAGGCGAGGGCGATCTCCGGGACGAAACAGAAGACGGCCGAGGAGTACAGCGGGACGCCGACGCCCCGGTACGCGGGCTGGGTCAGCTCGGCGGTCGGCAGGCCGTTGAAGTAGAGGAAGTCACCGGCGGCCGGAACCTCGGCGCGTACCGCGCTGACGATCCGCGTCATCAGGTCCAGGTCGCCGACGCCGTCCTTGAGGCCGACGATGCCTTCCGTGCGGGCCAGTTCGACGACGGTCTCCGGGGTGAGGACCGCGTTGTCGCGCTGGTAGACGACGACCGGGAGGGAGGTGGCGGCGGCCAGTTCCCGGTAGTGGCGCAGCAGTCCCTCCTGCGCGGCCACGACGAGGTACGGCGGCAGGGCGAGCAGACCGTCGGCGCCCGCCTCCTCGGCGAGGCGCGCGTAGCGCACGGCGAGGGCGGTGCCGTAGCCCGCACCGGCCACCACGGGCACCCGGCCGGCCGTCTCCGCGACGGCGGCCCGGACGCAGCTCTGGAACTCCTCGGGCGTGAGCGCGTGGAACTCGCCGGTGCCGCAGGCGACGAAGACGGCGGCCGCCCCGGCGTCGACGCCCTGGCGGACGTGCGCGCGGCAGGCGTCGAGATCGACGGCGCCGTCCGGGCCGTACGCCGTGACGGGGAAGAACAGCGGTCCGCTGGGGACCCTGAGCCGGGCGGTGAGAGGGGCTGACGTCACGGGCGCTCCCAAGTCCGGGCCGAGGTCGACCGTCCGGGGCGACGTCGACGCGCAGGTCCATGTCACTGATCAGTGTTTACATTTCTGAACAAGAGCACGCTAAGGCGCCCCTGCGGGGCGGGTCAAGCCGGGCAACCCCACCGCACCAGCGATTTCCGCCCCCGTGCGCGCCACTTGACGCGCGCGACCCCACTCCTTAGCGTGTCCATGAATGTGAATGTCGGACGCCCATGTGCACGGCTGGCGATACAAGGAGACCCCCGGATGCCCGCTCCCCGCACGGTTCTGCTCACCGGCGCCGCCGGTGGACTCGGCACCCTGATGCGGGACCTGCTCCCGGCCCACGGCTACGAGCTGCGCCTGATGGACCTGCTGCCCGTCGAGGGCGCGCCGGACGCGATCACGGCCGACCTCGCCGACAAGGACGCCGTGCGCGAGGCCGTACGGGGCGTCGACGCGATCATCCACCTCGCGGGCATCTCACTGGAAGCCTCCTTCGAGAAGATCCTCCGGGCGAACATCGAGGGAACCTACAACCTGTACGAGGCCGCCCGCGCGGAGGGCGTGCCGCGTGTCGTCTTCGCGTCCTCCAACCACGCGGTGGGCTTCACCCCCCGCCCCGGGGACGGGGACCCGCTGATCCCGGTCGACACCCCGCACCGCCCCGACACCTTCTACGGCCTGTCCAAGTCCTTCGGCGAGGACCTCGCCCAGCTCTACTGGGACAAGCACGGCCTGGAGACCGTGTCGGTGCGCATCGGCTCCTGCTTCCCCGAGCCCACCAGCGTCCGCATGCTCTCCCTGTGGATGAGCCCGGCCGACGGCGCCCGCCTCTTCCACGCGGCCCTGACCGCCGAGCACGTCGGCCACACCGTCGTCTACGGCTCCTCCGCCAACACCCGCCTGTGGTGGGACCTCTCCAGCGCCCGCGCCCTCGGCTACGACCCCCAGGACGACTCCGAGCCGTACGCCGAGAAACTCATCGCCGAGCAGGGCGAGCTGGACCCCGCGAACGAGGCCCACGCCAACCTCGGCGGCCACTTCGTGAGCGACCCGCCGATCTGGCCGTACTGACCGCGCCGGAGCGGACCCAAGGGTTCGCGCGTCGTACGGGAAACGAGGGCCGTACGGCGTGCGGAAGGAGCGGGCGGGCACCGAACGGGCCCGCCCGCTCCCGTATTCGGGCACGCCCGCTGCCCGATCCCTCCTCCGCCCCAGGTCCGCGACGGGCACCGGCCGCGCGAAACGGTCAGGGACGGGCAGCATCGGACGCGCAACAGGCCTGGTCGGCGCCGCGCACCCGCTGTAGAACTTCCCCCAGGGCCCGCAGCGGGCCCGAACGGGCAGCAGCACGGCGAGGGCTGCGAGGGCGAGGGAGAGCTGGTGTCGGCCATGAGCGCGGAGGAGAGGCAGCGCGAGATCGTCAGGGCCGCCCGCCGCACGGGCGCGGTCGACGTCGCCGAACTCGCGGTCGCCCTGGGCGTCGCCAAGGAGACCGTACGGCGTGATCTGCGCGCCCTGGAGGACCACGGCCTGGTCCGCCGGACGCACGGCGGGGCGTATCCCGTAGAGAGCGCCGGCTTCGAGACGACACTCGCCTTCCGCGCCACCAGCCATGTGCCCGAGAAACGCCGGATCGCCGCCGCGGCGGCCGAACTGCTGGGCGACGCGGAGACGGTCTTCGTCGACGAGGGCTTCACCCCGCAGCTCATCGCCGAGGCGCTGCCCCGGGACCGGCCGCTGACCGTGGTCACCGCCTCGCTCGCCACGGCGGGCGCCCTCGCCGAGACGGGCAGCACCACCGTGCTGCTGCTCGGCGGCCGGGTGCGCCCCGGCACCCTCGCCACCGTCGACCACTGGACGACGAGGATGCTGGCCGGCTTCGTCATCGACCTCGCGTACATCGGCGCCAACGGCATCACCCGTGAGCACGGCCTCACCACCCCCGACCCGGCCGTCAGCGAGGTCAAGGCCCAGGCGATCCGCGCCTCCCGGCGCACGGTTTTCGCGGGCGTCCACACCAAGTTCGGCGCGGTCAGCTTCTGCCGGTTCGCCGAGGTGGGCGACCTGGACGCGATCGTCACCAGCACGCTGCTGCCGACGGCCGAGGCCCACCGCTACGCACTGCGGGGCCCCCAGGTCATCCGCGTCTGAGCCCCCACCGACCCGACTCCCCGCCCCCTCCCTCCCCCCTTCCCTCCCCCGCCACGAAGCACCACGCGCTGGAGCACCGCGCCCCACGGAACCCCTTTTCTCCCGATACGTCCAGGAGCGATCCATGCGAATCCCGAGCCGACGGAGGTCGCGCGCACTCGCCGCGGTCGCCGCGGGGACGCTGCTCGCCCCGCTTCTCTCCGGCTGCTGGACCGGGGCGGGCGGGGCGGGATCCGGCGGCGACGCCATCAACGTCCTCATGGTCAACAACCCCCAGATGCAGGAGCTACAGAAGCTCACCGCCGCGCACTTCACCAAGAAGACCGGCATCCGGGTCAACTTCACCGTGCTGCCGGAGAACGACGTCCGCGACAAGATCAGCCAGGACTTCGCCAACCAGGCGGGCCAGTACGACGTGGCCACCCTCAGCAACTACGAGATACCCGTCTACGCCCGCAACGGCTGGCTGGAGGAGCTGGACCCGTACGTCGCGAAGGACCCGGGCTTCGACCAGCAGGACATCCTGAAGCCGATGCGCCAGTCCCTGACCGGCGACGACGGCAAGCTCTACGGCGAGCCGTTCTACGGCGAGTCGTCCTTCCTGATGTACCGCAAGGACGTCTTCGCCGAGCACGGGCTCACCATGCCCGAGCACCCCACCTGGCGGCAGGTCGCCGACCTCGCCGCCGAGGCCGACGGGGCCGAGGACGGCATGAAGGGCATCTGTCTGCGCGGACTGCCCGGCTGGGGCGAGATCATGGCGCCGCTCACCACCGTCGTGAACACCTTCGGCGGCACCTGGTTCGACAAGGACTGGAAGGCCCGGCTCGACTCCCCCGAGTTCGAGCGGGCGACCAGGTTCTACGTGGACCTCGTGCGCGAGCACGGCGAGTCCGGCGCCGCCCAGGCCGGCTTCGCCGAGTGCCTCAACAACATGACCCAGGGCAAGGTCGCCATGTGGTACGACGCCACGTCCGCGGCCGGCTCCCTGGAGGCGGACGACTCCCCGGTGCAGGGCAAGGTCGGCTATGTACCGGCGCCCGTCGAGAAGACCCGGTCCTCCGGCTGGCTCTACACCTGGGCCTGGGGCATCCAACAGGCCTCCCGGAACCCGGACAGGGCCTGGAAGTTCGTCTCCTGGGCGTCGAGCAAGGAGTACGAGGAACTGGTCGGCGACGAGATCGGCTGGTCGAACGTGCCCGCCGGCAAACGGGAGTCGACGTACGCGAACCCGGACTACCGCGAGGAGGCCGCCGCCTTCCAGGAGACGACCCGCGAGGCCATCGAGAGCGCCCGGCCCACCGACCCCGGCATCCAGCCGCGCCCCGCGCCCGGCATCCAGTTCGTCGGCATCCCCGAGTTCACCGACCTCGGCACCAAGGTCTCCCTGGAGATCAGCGCGGCCGTCGCCGGACGCCAGTCCGTCGCGTCGGCCCTGAAGAAATCGCAGGCGCTCGCCGAGCAGATCTCCGAGGAGTACGAGGGACGATGACCGCGACCACGACAGCGCCGACGGCGGCGGCCGCCGTACGCACCCGCGGCACACCGAACGCCCGGCTGCGCGCCTGGGCCACCCGAGCCCCGCTCCTGCCCGCCCTGATCTTCATGATCGCCGTGACCCAACTCCCGTTCGTGGCCACGCTGGTGATCTCCTTCCTCGACTGGAACTCCCTCTACCCGGACGCCCGCCGCTTCGCCGGCCTCGCCAACTACGGCGAGGTCCTCACCGACCCCGACCTGCGCCGCTCGGTGTGGACGACGATCCTGCTGACGGTCGCCGTGGTCCTCGCCAGTCTGGTCCTCGGTCTGCTGCTCGCCCTGCTGCTCGACCGGAGGTTCCGGGGCCGGGGCATCGTCCGCACCCTGCTCATCGCCCCCTTCCTGGTGGTCCCGGTGGCGGCGGCCCTGCTCTGGAAACACGTCCTCTACAACCCCGAATACGGCCTGTTCAACGGGCTGTTGCACTATGTCGGCGGCCCCCAGCCCGACTGGATCTCGGACACCCCGCTGCTCGCGGTCGAGGCCGCCCTGGTGTGGCAGTGGACACCGTTCATGATGCTGATCCTGCTGGCGGGACTACAGTCCCGGGACCAGCAGCAGATCGAGGCGGCCCGGGTCGACGGCGCGAGCGACTGGCAGATCTTCCGCCATCTGACGCTCCCGCATCTGCGCCGCTATCTCGAACTGGGCGCGTTGCTGGGCTCGATCCACATCGTCCAGAACTTCGACGCGGTCTTCACGATCACCTCGGGCGGCCTGGGTACGGCGAACCTGCCGTACACCGTCTACCAGACCTTCTACCAGGCCCACGAGAACGGCCTCGCCTCGGCCGCGGGCGTCCTGGTCGTCATCGGCTCGATCATCATCGCGACGTTCGCCCTGCGTGTGGTGTCGTCGCTGTTCCGTGAGGAGGCGGGCCGGTCATGAGGCCAACTGCCCAAAGAAGCAAAGGACTCGGCCTGGGGCTGGCGGCCTGGGCGCTCGGTGTCCTGTTCTTCCTGCCCATCGCCTGGATGGCGCTGACGTCGCTCCACTCGGAACCGGACGCGGCGACCAACCCCCCGTCCTGGGCGGCCTCCCTGACCCTCGACGGCTACCGCGAGTTCTTCGGCGTGGACGGCGGGGCCGGCCCCTGGCCCGCCCTGATCAACTCGGCGGTGGCGTCCCTGGCGTCGACCCTGCTCGTCCTCCTCCTCGCCTTCCCGGCGGCGTACGCGCTGTCGATCCGCCCGGTGAGGAAGTGGACGGACGTCCTGTTCTTCTTCCTCTCCACGAAGATGCTGCCGGTGGTGGCGGGCCTGCTCCCCCTCTACCTCTTCGCCAGGAACACGGGCCTGCTGGACAACATCTGGCTCCTCGTCCTGCTGTACACCTCCATGAACCTGCCGATCGCCGTCTGGATGATGCAGTCCTTCCTGGCGGAGGTCCCGGTGGCGGTGATCGAGGCCGCGCAACTCGACGGTGCCCGGCTCCCCACGGTGCTGTCCCGGGTGGTGGCGCCGATCGCGGCCCCCGGCATCGCCGCGACCGCCCTGATCTGCTTCATCTTCAGCTGGAACGAGCTGCTCTTCGCGAGGGTGCTGACCGGTGTCGTCGCCGAGACCGCCCCCGTCTTCCTCACCGGCTTCATCACCAGCCAGGGCCTGTTCCTGGCCAAGGTGTGCGCCGCGTCGCTCGTCATCTCCCTGCCGGTGCTCGCCGCGGGGTTCGCCGCCCAGGACAAGCTGGTCCAGGGCCTCTCCCTGGGAGCCGTCAAATGAAGGCCGCCGTCATCGAGTCCGTGGGCAGGGCCGTCGTCGCCGAGGTCCCCCACCCGGCACCGGGCCCCCGAGAGGTCGTCGTCGAGGTCGCCGCGTGCGGTCTGTGCGGCACCGATCTGCACATCCTCCAGGGCGAGTTCGCCCCGAAGCTGCCGATCGTGCCCGGACACGAGTTCGCGGGCGAGGTGGTGGGCGTGGGCGGCCGGGTCACCGAACTCTCCGTGGGCGACCGGGTGGCCGTCGACCCGTCCCTGTACTGCCACGAGTGCCGCTACTGCCGCACCGGCCACAACAACCTCTGCGAGCGGTGGGCCGCGATCGGCGTCACCACGGCCGGAGGCGCGGCGCAGTACGCGGTGGCGCCGGTGGCGAACTGCGTCCGGCTCCCGGAGCACGTCCGCACCGAGGACGCGGCACTGGTGGAACCGCTGTCCTGCGCGGTACGGGGCTACGACGTCCTGCGGGCCCGTCTCGGCGCCCATGTCCTCGTCTACGGCTCGGGCACGATGGGTCTGATGATGCTGGAGCTCGCGAAGCGGACGGGCGCGGCGAGTGTGGACGTGGTCGACGTGAACCCCTCCCGCCTGGAGACCGCCCGCCGACTGGGCGTCTCGGCGGCCGCCGCGGGCGCCGACGAACTCGACCGGCCCCAGGGCTGGGACGTGGTGATCGACGCGACGGGCAACGCCGCCGCCATCCAGGACGGCCTGGACCGGGTGGCCAGGGCCGGGACCTTCCTCCAGTTCGGAGTGGCCGACTACGCGACACGGGTCACGATCGACCCGTACCGCATCTACAACCAGGAGATCACCATCACGGGCTCCATGGCCGTCCTGCACAGCTTCGAACGCGCGGCGGAACTCTTCGCGAGCGGCGTCCTGGACCCGGACGTCCTCATCAGCGACCGCCTCCCCCTGGACCAGTATCCGCAGGCCCTGGAACAGTTCGCCTCGGGCGTCGGCCGCAAGATCGTGGTGATCCCCTGACCGCGCCCCGCACCGGCCGGCGGCTCACTTCTCCACGAAGACGATGTCCTTGCACGGGCGGGTCATCTTCACCGTGTTGTCGGTCGTGACCTCGACGATGTGGTGCAGGCCCCGGTGGATCCTTGCGGAGTCCGGGAGGCGGTACTCGTCCTGGGCTCCGGCCAGGAAGGCGCGGAAGCAGGCCAGCGAGGGGGCCGTGCCCGTGAAGTCCAGGTAGTCCTTCAGCCGCCGGAACAGCTTCGGCAGGATCACCACGCCGGTCTTGTCGTCCGTCAGCGAGGCCATGCCCATGACCTTCACGCCGTCGAGGGTCTTGTCCACCTTCCACACGCCCTTCGCGGACGCCTTCGCCTTCTCCGCGGCCTCGGCGAGCAGTTCGCGCAGGTGGAAGGGGAGGCCCGAGTAGAACGTCGGGTAGGCCAGACCGAGCAGGAGCAGACGGTGGTTGGCGGTGCGCTTCAGCAGGTCCTCGTCGACGTCCGTCCAGTAGCCGCTGTGGACGGGCGGGGTGCCCTTGCCGGCGAAGGCCACGCAGCGGCCGTAGGCGTCGGCGCCCCGGGTGAGGATCCAGCCGGGCACGCTGTCCGGCACGGTGGCGACGGTCTCGTCGTCGTCCCTGAGAACGGTCTTGAAGTCGAGGAACTTCAGCAGTTCGTCGGCGGCCTCGTGGGCGAGACCCCGCGGCTGGTGCTCCACGTGCGGCTCCTCGCCGTAGTGGGTCTCCAGGGCGTCGATCCCTTCGAGCCGGACACTCGCGCGCCCGTCGGCCCTGGGCACGATCCGCGTGTCCCCCGGGACCAGTTTCCAGTCGTCCACGTCGTCAGGGATGAAGGGAAGGGTGTCCCCGTCCGGCTTGGCACCCCCCTCCACCTTGAACCTTCCTCTGATCAGCAGCATGGCCATGATCGGCTCCCGTCCAGGCGTCACGGTGGGTGTTCGTCCCTCACGGAAGGTACACACGCGAGGAGCGGACCGGAGCGCCCCGCGCCTCCGCCCGGCCGACCCCACCCACACGGCCCCAACCCGGACGGTAAGGGAACGGTAAAGCGGCTCGAATCGTTCTCCCGGCATGACCGCTATGACCCCCGGCTCGAACATCCCGCTGCCCGTCACCCGTGTCGCGGTGGACGTCGCCGCGCCCGTGCGGCTCGACGTCTCGGGCCTGCTGCTCACCGCCGACGGCAAGGTCCGCTCGGACGACGACTTCATCTTCTACAACCAGCCGAGCGGCCCGGGCGTGACCTACCGCTCCGGCGGCGGCACGACCCCCGACTCGATCACCGTGGACACGACGGCCGTCCCCCCGGGCATCGAGAAGATCGTCGTCACGGCCAGCCCCGACGCGGCCGGCCAGACCTTCCAGGGCGTCGAACCGACGGCCACGATCCGCGACGCGGCGAACGGCTCGGTGATCGCCACGTTCACCCCGCCCCAGCTGGGCACGGAGACGGCCCTGGTGATCGTGGAGGTCTATCTGCGCAACGGCGCGTGGAAGGCGCGCGCGGTCGGCCAGGGATACGCCAACGGCCTCGCGGGCATCGCGACGGACTTCGGCGTCACCGTGGAGGAGCCCGCCCCGGCACCGGCGCAGCCCGTCGCCCCGCCCGCCCCCGCCACCCAGCCCCCGGCCGCCCCGCCGGCCCCGCCCATGGACCCCCGCGTCGCCGCGCCCCCGGCACCCCCCGCCCCTCCGGCCCCGCCCGCGCCCGGCGCCGGGAAGATCAACCTGGACAAGGGCCGCGTCAGCCTCCAGAAGAACCAGACGGTCTCCCTGGTCAAGGGAGGCCGCCCGCTGCTCTCCCAGGTCAAGATGGGCCTCGGCTGGGAGCCCGCGTACCGGGGCAAGGACATCGACCTGGACGCGTCGGTCATCGCGTACGGCCCCCAGCGCAACCACATCGACAGCTGCTACTTCGGCAAGCTGTCCATCGTCAACGGCGCGATCAAGCACTCGGGCGACAACCTCACCGGTGAGGGCGGCGGCGACGACGAGGTCATCGTCGTGGACCTCGGCCGGCTCCCCCAGGACGTCACCGGTCTGGTCTTCACCGTCAACTCCTTCTCCGGGCAGAAGTTCACCGAGGTCGCCAAGGCCTACTGCCGTCTGCTCGACGCCGCGACCGGCGAGGAGCTGGTCCGCTTCGACCTCACCAACGCCGAGGCCCAGACCGGCGTGATGATGGCCAAGCTGATCAAGCAGTTCTCCGGCGAGTGGGAGATGACCGCGATGGGCGACTTCGTCAAGTCCCGCACGGTCAGGGGGATGGTGAAGCCGGCCGCCCAGGCCCTCTGAGGCAAACAACGCCGGGCGCCCCGCTCAGGAGGGCGCCCGGCTGACGAGCGCGTACTGCTCAGGAGGGCGCCCGGCTCACTGGATCACTCCGCTGTACGCGTTCAGCGCCGGCTGCCCGCCGAGGTGCGCGTAGAGCACGGTGGAGTCCGGACCGATCTCGCCGCGCTCGATCAGGTCGACCATCCCGGCCATCGACTTGCCCTCGTAGACGGGGTCGGTGACCATGCCCTCGGTGCGTGCCGCGAGCTGCATGGCGACGAGGGTGGCGTCGTCCGGGACGCCATAGGTCCCGGCGTGGTACCGCTCGTCCAGCTCCACGTCCGCGACGGTCAACTCCCTTTTGAGACCAATGAGTTGCCCGGTGTTGTGGGCGATCCGGGCGACCTGCTCACGGGTGGTGGCCGGCTTGGCCGAGGCGTCGATGCCGATCACCCGGCGCGCCCGTGCGCCCGCCTCCTCCAGCGCGGCGAAGCCGGCGACCATGCCGGCCTGCGTCGAGCCGGTCACCGAGCACACGACCACCGTGTCGAAGAAGACGCCCAGCTCCCGCTCCTGCTCGGCGACTTCGTACGCCCAGCCGGCGAAGCCCAGGCCACCGAGCGGGTGGTCGGAGGCGCCCGCCGGGATGGCGTACGGCTTGCCGCCGTTCTCCTCGACCTCCCTGAGCGCCAGCTCCCAGCTCTCCTTGAAGCCGATACCGAAGCCGGCCCGGACGAGCCGTACGTCGGCGCCGGCCAGCCGGCTGATCAGGATGTTGCCGACCTTGTCGTAGACGGCGTCCGGCCAGTCGACCCAACTCTCCTGCACGAGCACGCACTTGAGCCCGGCGCGGGCGGCGACGGCGGCGACCTGGCGGGTGTGGTTGGACTGCACACCGCCGATGGAGACGAGGGTGTCGCAGCCCTGCGCGAGCGCGTCGGCGACCAGGTACTCCAGCTTGCGCGTCTTGTTGCCGCCGTACGCGATACCGGAGTTGCAGTCCTCCCGCTTGGCCCAGACGGAGGCACCACCGAGATGCGCGGTCAGCCGCTCCAGCGGGTGGACCGGCGAGGGCCCGAAGAGGAGCGGATAGCGCGCGAAGGAAGAAAGGGACACGGGTCCTCCCGGTCTGGAGTGGAGCGGTGCGGGGCGGGATGGTGCGGGACGAGGCGTGGTGGGGCTCGCGTGTGTACGGCGGGCGGTGGCGGCGGGTCAGTCGTCCGCTTCGAGGACGGCCGGCCCGTCCGCCGGACCGTCCGCCGACTCGTCGACGAGTGCCGCCAGGCCGTGCCAGATCTCCGCCGTCACACGGACCGCCTCGTCCGTGTCGCCGCCCGCGCAGGCCTCGATGAGCTGGTCGTGCAGGCCGGCCGAGCGGCAGTTGCCGCCCTCGCCGAAGCGCCGGCGCTCCAGGCGGCGGATGAGCGGGGTGTAGCGGGCGATGGTGGCGGCGGCCGCGCGGTTGCCGCTGACCCGGACGAGGACGTCGTGGAGTTCGTCGTCGGCGACGAGGGCGGCGTCCACGTCGCCGGTGCGGACGGCCGCCGCGAACCGCTCGTTGGCCGAGCGCATCGTCTCGACGTCCGCCGCGAACAGCCGGGGCACGGCGGCCCGGGTGGCCAGTTCGTGCATGGCGCCGACCACGGCCGCCGCGTCCCGCACATCGGCGGCCACGACGGCCGTGACCCGTGTGTAGCTCTGCGGCTTGCTCTCCAGCAGCCCTTCGTCGACCAGACGCGAGAAGGCCTCCCGCACCGGCGCCCGGGACAGCCCCAGCAACTCCGCGAACTCGGCGTCACGCACCACCGCGCCGGGCTCGATCTCCCCGGCCACGATGGCGTCCCGGATGGCTTGGTAGGCACGGTCCCTGAGAAGGGTGCGCCCGACCGGTCGTATGGCCTCCATGGACTGAAATGTTAGATGTCAGTACGGGACGCGAACAAGAGTGTGGCCCGCACCCCCACTGGGATACGGGCCACACTCACCCCCCGGTCGACCGAGGGACCGAAGTCACTCGGCCGCCCACGGCCAGTCGGCGTCCCGGGCCGCCTCCAGCAGCGGGACCATCCGGAAAGCCGCGTCCGAGAGCCCCCCGAACGTGTGCCGGTTCGCCCGGCCGGAGGGGCCGTGGCCCGCCCGGTACCCGGCGAGGTTCCAGGTGTAGACGGGGACGTCGGCCGGGATCTGCGCGGTCGGGTCGCCGTAGTGGCTGTACGTGGCCTGCTCGTCGGTGACGATCAGGACCCGGTCGTGCTTGCGGTAGTGCCGGCGGACGGCCTCGGTGGTGTCGGTGCCGCCCAGGTCGCCGAACCGGCCGATGATCTTCAGCACGGACTCGCCCGCACCGAACTTCACCACCCGGCTCGTGCTGCCGAACTCGACGAGATCCGCGTGCGCCGCCCGCAGCGCGAGCGCCGTGCCGAAGATCGCCGCCGCGTCCGCGTACGTCAGCGAGGAGCGGTCGGTCAGCCGCGAGGAGAACATCGAGCCCGAGCGGTCGACCAGGACCAGGGTCCGGCCGGGCAGCGCGGGCACGTTGGCCAGCGAGTGACCGAGCGCCTGCTCCAGCGGGTACGCCCAGCGCAGCGAGGGCGCGTGCCGGAACGCCGAGAGGTAGCGGAACGGGAACTGCCGCGACCGCGCGACCTCCGCCGGGTCGCTGATCCGCGCCGCCACCCGCGCCGCGACCTCGTCGGAGACACCCGCCTCGTCGAAGTTCCGCAGGTTGCGCACGAGGGCCATGGCGCCCATGGACGGAATGACGGCCTCCCAGGCCGCCTTGTCCATCGGCCCCTGCAGCCAACCGGCCAGCGCCTCCCAGGTGATCCCCGCGTCCGCGAGCCGCTGGGCGCCGCCCGAGCCGGTCACGACCCGGCGCCGCTTGGCGGGCCGCAGCTCCATCAGGTCACGGTGCGCGGCGAGCATCGGCAGCGACCGGGGCACGACCGCCGTGTCCGGGTGGTGGCGCCGGTCGAGGGCGTACTGGAACAGGTCCCCCTGCCACGGCTTGGCCGGGTCCGGCGCCGCGTGCACCAGGTTCAGGATGTCGCCGAAGCGGTACCCCTTGGACGCGGTGTCGTACTTCAGCAGCGACTTGGGGCTGTAGAGCCGTCGTACGGCGTCGGCGACGCCCCGCTTCACGGGCTTGGGGACGGCGCGCCCGTACCGCGAGGTCCAGTAGGCGAGCAGCTCGCCGGGCTCGTCCGGGCGCCGCAGCACCGAGTCGACGACCTGGCGGTTGGCGGGCCCGTCGGTGACGCCCGCGTCGAGCCGTGCCTTCACGTACTCGGCGGCTCCCACGATCGAGGCCGTACGGAGGTTGCCCTCGCCGCGCAGCCAGCCGAGCAGGCCGGCCGTCCACACCGGGTCGGTGACGGCGAGGCGGCGGACGAGCGCGGCGAACCGGTCGTCGCGGTCCTCACCGCTCTCGTAGAAGGTCTTCTGCGCGACGAAGTTGGCGATCGACAGCAGGAACAGCTCGGAGCGCTCGTCCCGCTCACGGCCCCTGCCGCCCTCGTACGTACGGAGCACCTGCCCCGTCGAGGTGACCCGCGAGGTGGGCTGCGCCTTTCCGGCCTTCGTGTTGAACCGCGCCATGATGAATTCCCCCGAATACATGGGTATTTCGGAGGGAGGCACGGCAGAAGGAAGGTGACCGAGATCGAATTCGGCGGCGGTGCTTATCAACAGGCGCGTCTTCCGTTCCGCCACACCGACCGGAGTCGATGACGGGATTCGAACCCGCACGGGGATTCCTCCCCACCAGTTCCCGAAGTATCCGCTGCCTGCGCACCGGGCACCCACCATCTGCCGCGCCTCCCGAGATCGCGTCGCACCGGGAGGTGCGTAAAGCTTTGGGTGTCCAGAGATCGAATTCGGCGGAACCGACGTAGGTGCTCTAACCCCTGAGCTACACCGGCGTGTTGGTACCGGTGGCGGGACTCGAACCCGCGGCCGCCCCATTATGAGTGGAAGTAGGTCCTGCCTTCGCACCTGGACAGGCATCACTCTAGGAGGCGCACCGCGGGACGGGCCAGCGAATTAATCACCGCTTCTCACCACCGTTTCTCACCACCGCTTCTGCCGCTTCCACGGCCCGGTGATCGCGAGCAGGATTCCCGGCGTCTGGATGTCGGCGTAGAGGGTCTTTCCGTCGGGTGAGAAGGTGACGCCGGCGAACTCGCTGTACTCGGGCTCCTCCTCGGTGCCGATGTTCAGGTCGTTGCGGGCGATCGGGTAGGTACGGCCGCTGTCGGTGGCGCCGAACAGATGCGAGATCCCCTCGCCGTCCTCGGCGAGGAGGACGATGCCGCCGTACGGAGAGACGGTGATGTTGTCGGGCCGGTCGAGGGCGCCGTCGGCGGACGGGTCCGGGTCGACGCCGAGGAGGACCTTCAGGGTGAGGGTGCGGCGCTTGGGGTCGTAGAACCAGACCTGGCCGTCGTGCGCGGCGCCGGGGCTCTCGGCCCGGGCGTACGAGGAGACGAGGTACGCGCCGCCGTCGCCCCCACCACATGCCCTCCAGCTTGGGTGCGCCGTGGTCAGGGGGGTGCGTGTGTCATGGGCGGGTGCGGGTCCGGTCTTCGTCCGCGGGTGCGTGGGACTTCTCGCGCAGTTCCCCGCGCCTTTAAAAGCTTCAGGCCCCTGCGGGCCTGAAAGACCACGGCCCTGCGGGCCTGAAAAGCACGGGGCGCAGCCCCTGCTTTTCAGGGGCGCGGGGAACTGCGCGAGAACCCCCACTCACCCGCACCCGCCGACGAAACAGGCACCCCCACCCCACTAGGCGCCCCACCCTTCAGACGCCCCACCCCGTCAAACCCCCGGCCCCATCTGCGAACGTGCCTTGAACGCCGCCTTCCGCGCCTCCTTCGCCACCTTCTTGTCGGGGTGGATCCTCCCCATCGCCTCCAGCACATCCGGCGTCGCCGGATGATCCACCCGCCACGCCGCCGCGAAGAACGACCCGTGCTGCGCGGCCAGCCCCTCCACCAGCGCCCTCAGCTCCGCCGAATTCCCCTCCGCCGCCAACTGCGCGGCCACCGTGTCGATGGTGAGCCAGAAGACCATCGCCTCGGACGGCGCGGGCACGTCCCCCGCCCCGCGCTCGGTCAGCCACACCCGGGCGAGCCCACCCAGCTCGGGATCGTCCAGCACCTCCCGGAGCGCCGGCTCGGCCACCGCCCCCACCAGGGACAGCGCCTGCTGACAGCGCAGCCGCCGCAGCGGAGCCCCCGCGTCGGAGCCGCGCGCCGCGGCCAGCAGTTCCCGCGCCGCGGCCAGCGCCTCACGGCGGGCGAGCCACTGCTCGGTCTCGGCCTGGGCCGCCGCCGGCGGGAACCCGGCGGTGCCGTCGAGGAGCACGTCCGCCCCCTTGTCGACGAGGTCCCCCACGGCGGGCGCGGCCACGCCGGCCTCCTGGAGCCGCGCCCGCACCCCGTACAGCCCCAGCGGGGTGAGCCGGACCATGCCGTAGCGGGTGACATCGGTGTCGTCGACGACGGGCGCCCCCGACCCCTCGGCGGCGGCCGCGGCCTCCTCCGCGTCCGTCATCAGCGCCTCGTCCACCGGCTGGTACTCCACCAGCCCGACCGGCTCCAGCACCCGGAACTGGTCGTCGAGCCGCATCATGGCGTCCGAGACCTGTTCCAGGACGTCGTTGGTGGGCTCCCCCATGTCGTCGGGAACGATCATCGACGCGGCGAGGGCGGGCAGCGGAACCGGCCCCTCGGGGCCGTCCTCGCTGACGGTGAGGAGGTAGAGGTTGCCGAGCACTCCGTCGAGGAAGTCCGCCTCGGCCTCGGGGTCCCAGTCCAGCTCGGAGAAGTCGATCTCGCCGCCGGAGTCCATGGCCTCGACCAGGCCGTCGAGGTCGGGCACGCTCGCGTCGGCGAGGGTGGTCTCCAGGGCGGTGAGCCAGATGCCGAGCACGTCCTGCGGTCCGCCCGAGGTGAGGAGCGCGAGGTCCTCGCCCGCCGCGACCGTCCCGGCCTCCTCGTCCACGATCTCGACGAGCCCGGTGTCCATGGCCACCCGCCAGGCCTCGCTCGCCAGGGCCGCCGCGTCGTCACCGCCGAGAAGGGCGAGCGGGTCGGTGCCCACACCGCCCGAGCCGCCCCCGGCGGTTTCCCCGCTTCCGGCCCCGCCCCCGCCGGTGAGCCCCAGCGCCTCGGCGGCCGCGGGCAGTTGCTCCTCCACGAGTTCGCCCCCGGCGCCCACGCGCGTGTCCGGCCCGGCCCAGCGGGCGAGCCGCGCGGCGCGCGAGAGCAGCGGCGTGGCGAGCGCCTCCCGCGCCAGCTCCGCTTCGGAGAGAAGCCGCACCGGCGGCAGTGGCGAGCTGTCTGACATCGGTGGGGGTCTCCTCGGAACAGATGGTGACGTACGACGGCCGAGCGGTTCAGGGCCGCTGTGCGGACGGCGCCCGTGAGCGATACGCGTACGAGTGCGCAGCCGCTCAGCCTAGACGGATTTGAGCCCATGCCGCCCGGTTCATGTACCTGCCAGGAGTCGGGTGTGGCTGAAACCTTGACAACTGACCTGACCAGGCAGGAGATTGACGCGCGTAGAAACTCACGGGTAGCTCTGGGCGGATTCCAGGGCCGCCCACAGGGGCGACCGTCCGGGCCCACCGAACCCCGCCGCCGCCCATCGGAGTTCTACGCGCGTCGCACCGCCCCACCGGTCGCAGGCCACCCCCGTCCACTCTCGTCCCGGCGCTCACGTACGTCCCCGGAGGGATCCCCTTGCCGAGCAAGAGAACCGCGCGCATCGGCGCGCTGACCGTCGCCACCATCTGCTCCACGGTCTCCGCCGTGGTCCTGACCTCGCCCGCCGTGGCGGACGCCGTACGCATCCACGACATCCAGGGCACGACCCGGACGTCCCCGCTCGCCGGTCAGCAGGTGACCGGGGTCGAGGGGATCGTCACGGGCGTCCGCACCTACGGTTCGCGCGGCTTCTGGATCCAGGACACCAAGGCGGACGCCGACCCGGCCACGAGCGAGGGCGTCTTCGTCTTCACCAGCTCCCGGCCGACCGTCTCCGTCGGTGACGCGGTGACGGTCGCGGGCACGGTCTCCGAGTTCGTACCGGGCGGCACTTCGTCCGGAAACCAGTCCGTGACACAGATCACCCGCCCGACGATCACGGTGGTCTCCACCGGCAACGCCGTCCCGGCCGCGACCGTCGTGAACGCCCGGTCGGTGCCGAGCCGGTACGCCCCGACCGGCGACACCGCCGTCGGCGGTTCGGTCAACGGCCTCACGCTCGCCCCGGCCACGTACGCCCTGGACTACTACGAGTCCCTGGAGGGCATGAACGTCCAGGTCGCCGATGCCCGGGTGGTGGGCGCCACCGACCCGTTCACCGAGCTGTGGGTCACCGTGAAGCCCCGGGAGAACGCCAACCGCCGCGGCGGCACGGTGTACGGCTCCTACACCTCGCAGAACACCGGCCGGCTCCAGATCCAGTCGCTCGGCGCGGTCGCCGACTTCCCGAAGGCGAACGTCGGCGACGCCCTGAAGGGCACGACGGCCGGCCCGCTGGACTACAACCAGTTCGGCGGCTACACGCTCGTCGCCAACCACCTCGGCACCCTTGAGCAGGGCGGGCTGGAGCGCGAGACGACGCGCAAGCAGGGGCGCGGCGAGCTGGCGGTGGCCACGTACAACGTCGAGAACCTGGACCCCTCGGACGCCTCCTTCGCGGACCACGCGGCGGCGATCGTGCACCACCTCCAGTCGCCCGACATCGTGACCCTGGAGGAGATCCAGGACAACAACGGCGCCACCAACGACGGTACGGTCGCCGCCGACCAGACGGTGAAGAAGCTGATCGAGGCCATCGCGGCGGCCGGCGGCCCGACGTACGACTGGCGCTCCATCGACCCGGTGAACCTCGCGGACGGCGGCGAGCCGGGCGGCAACATCCGCCAGGTCTTCCTGTTCAACCCCGAGCGGGTCTCCTTCACCGACCGCGCGGGCGGCGACGCCACGACCGCCGTCGGGGTGACGAAGGCGTACGGCAAGGCGCGGCTGACGGTCTCCCCCGGCCGTATCGACCCGGCGAACGCCGCCTGGACCAACAGCCGCAAGCCGCTCGTCGGCGAGTTCTCCTTCCGCGGCAAGTCCGTCTTCGTGATCGCGAACCACTTCGCGTCCAAGGGCGGCGACCAGTCGCTGCACTCGGAGTTCCAGCCGCCGAAGCGGAGTTCGGAGACCCAGCGCCATCTCCAGGCGACCGCCGTGAACACCTTCGTCAAGGAGATCCTGGCGAAGGAGAGGAACGCGGACGTCATAGCCCTCGGCGACATCAACGACTTCGAGTTCTCGAAGACCGCCGAACTGCTGGAGGACGACGGCGCCCTGTGGTCGGCGGTCAAGTCGCTGCCGGGGAGCGAGCGTTACTCGTACGTCTTCCAGGGCAACACGCAGGTCCTCGACCAGATCCTGATCAGCCCCTCGATCCGGCGCTCGTGCGATTTCACGTACGACAGCGTGCACACCAACGCGGAGTTCCACGACCAGATCAGCGACCACGACCCGCAGGTGCTGCGCTTCGAGCCGTAACGGGCGCGGTGGGCAGTGGTTTTCTCAGGGCTGGCTGAACACCCCGTTCAGCCAGCCCTTCCACGCGGTCTCGTCGGCCTCGGAGTCGGCGCCCGGCGCGAAGTCGTGGACGCTCATGCCGACGACATGGCCCCAGTGGTTGCGGCCGAAGAAGCGGAGGAGGGCGTCGTCGGTGCGCAGACCGATGAAGTACGCGTCGCGATAGTCGACGACGGCCTCGAAGCGCTGCCCGCCGGGCCCCTCGACCTGGACCCGGGCGCCTTCGGCGGTGTCGTCCGCGAGGCCGAGCGCCCGTCCGACGACGGAGAGCGCGTCGGCGCCACCGGACGCCTCGGGGCCGTCGAAGGTGGCGAACGCGGTGATCTTCCGGCCGGCGAAGCGCGTCAGGTACTGGCGCAGGGTGTGCAGATAGAAGCCGGTGTGCTTGGCGGCACCGTCGTACTGGTTGTCCCAGTCGTCGACGAAGACGCCGCTGTGCACGTACCGCACCCAGGCGCGGCGGCCGTCGTCGCGCGGCTCGATCGTGTAGTCGAGCTGGTTGAGCGTCTGCTCGGAGATCCCCTCCACGTCCTCGACGCGGTTGGTGTAGCGGTGCGGCGGGTCCCACGCGGTGACGTCGGAGCCGAACGGCCCCTTGCCGCCGACCCGCGGCTCGGGTGCCTCCATCGGCCACAGCCACCCCCCGGTCCCGGCGGTGACGGCCTCCCACACCTCCTCGGGCGTGGCGTCGACCTCGAACTCACGGGCGATCTCGAATTCCTTGGGCATGATGCGCTCCTCAACGGGTCCTACCGGGCGGGCGGTTCGGGCGGGACGGGAAGTACGGACGGCTCGGGGCCGTCGGCGGGCTGCGGCCTGACCGTCGGGTGGACGGCCACGACGATGCGGTGACCCCGGCCGCCCTGGGCGTCGGGGGCGTCGTACTTGCGGATGAGCGCGCTCACCCCGGCCGTCAGCTCCTGGACGAACGCGGCCCGGTCGGCGGCCGAGGCGAAGGCGACCTCGCCGTCGAGCGCGAAGGTCGCCAGGCGTTTGCGGGCCTTGGCCGCGCCGGTGATCAGCGATCCGACGTCCCGGACCAGCCGGGCGCCGAGCGCCAGCAGCCACCGCGCGGAGAGCTGGTCCCGGAAGCGGTCCGGATCCGGCTGCACGGCGGCGAGCGCGAGCGGTGAGATCACGTACGACGCGGCGGTGGCCCGCATCAGCCGCTCGGTGACGTTGCCCTTGCGGCGCTCCCCCGCCAGCTCGACCAGGCCGTGCCGCTCCAGCGCCTTGAGGTGGTAGTTCACCTTCTGGCGCGGCAGTCCGACCTTCCCGGCCAGCATGGCCGCCGAGGCGGGCCCGGCCGCCAGTTCGGCGAGCAGCCGGGCACGCACGGGGTCCAGCGACACGGCCGCTGCCTCGGGGTCCTCGATCACGGTGACGTCCCACATGACTCCAAGGTCTCACCGAAAACTTTTTTTGTCCAGACGGTTGGAATTTTCGGTGAACGGGTGTGTGCGGGTGGGGCGGGGTGGGGTGGGACCGGGGGTCGCCCATGGACGAGAGGAGCCGCCGGGCTCAGTCGGGAACGAGGCCGAGGGCGTACTCGTACCGCTTGACCGAGCCGGTCCCCAGCAGTCCGGGCCAGTTCTGCACGCGCTGCCAGAGCGGCGAGGACGAGCCGATGCCGTCGCCCGGTGCGGCGAGGGCGTCCATGTGGTGTTGCGCCGTCTCCCATTCGGCGTAGTTGAGGACGCGGGTGCCGTCGGTGCCGAGGTGGAAGTGGGCGGAGATGCCGCCGGGGTGCGCGTCCGGTTCGGCGGCGAGCGCCTCCTCCACGGCGTCCACCCAGGCCCGCTGCCGCGCTGGGTCCGGCCCGTCGAACCGGACGTCGACGATCACGACGCACCCCGGCACGCGCGCGGGCCGCCCCTCGCCGCCCGTGAGGCTGCGGTACCGCCGATAGCGCGCCAGGTCCACCCGCTCGATCCCGGGTACGGCGGTGTCGATGGCGTTGTTGCGCTCCTGCCGGTGCGTCTCGACGAAGGCGTCGTAGGCCTGCTCGTCGGCCCACTGCGAGTGGTGCAGCAGGCCGGAGCCGTCCTCGGCGGTGTAGACGAAGTACCCCAACAGCCCGGCCGCCGGCCACGGCCGTCGCTCCCAGGTGTCGGCGACGGCCTCGACTGTCCGGCGCTGCCGCTCGGGGGTGCCGACCTCCCAGGTGCTGAAGAGGGACGCCCCGACGTCCGGGCGGTCGAGGACGGGGTGGAGGTCCGTACGACGGGTCATGCCACTCTCCCAAGATCGGTACGCGATGAATGCACCGACCACCTTTCAACCTCAACCAAGATTCAGGTCAAGTGCGCGCTCGGGCCGAGCGCGCGAAGGCGCGGAAAACCAAGGGGAGAGCGCCGCACCGGACTACCGGGACGCGCGAGGCATGGCGGCGGCATTGGCGCGCCGCCACGCTTCCCCGATCCGCTGACGCCGGACGCAGACACCGCCCCCCGCGAACCGCCACCGATGCACTCGGCGCAGTGGACATCCCCGGCGCGCTCAGGCACGCGCCCCCTTCAACGCAGACCACACCGTCGGCACGCTCCAAGCACTCAGCGCGCTCCAGACACGCAGCAGCTCCACGCGCGCGTGGTCCGAACGGCAATGATGGCGGGGGCGGCGCGCATGGCGGGGGTGGCGCGCATGGCCTGCACCACGACGCACGACCCGCAGAGCGACGCGCGACCAGCACGGCGACGCGCGGCCTGCGGGGCGACGCGCGGCCTGCGGGGCGACGCGCGGCCTGCGGGGCGACGCGCGGCCTGCGGGGCGACGAGCCCGGGCGCAGGCTCGCGAGCCAAGCTCGCGGGCGGCGCATCCGGGCTCGCGACGCACGGCGCGCATGGCCTGCACCACGACGTACGACCAGTACGGCGACGAATCCCTGCGCAGCGCGCATGCCGAGAGGGCGCACATGGCCTGCACCACGACGCACGACCTGCACGGCGAGGCACGACCAGCACGGCGAGGCACGACCCTCATGGCGAGGCACGAGCCGCAGGGCGCCGCACGGCGCGCATGGCCTGCGACGCGACGCATGACCTGCACAGCGACGAATCCCAGCGCGGCGCGCATGGCGGGGACGGAGCGTACGGCCTGCACCACGACGAACTACCAGCACGGCGACGCACGACCCGCAAGGCGACGCACGGTCCGCGCGGCGCACGGCGCACCAGCCTCACCCAGTCGGCGACCGGCGTCGGCATCGGGCCGGCATCGGCCGCCCCATCGAGCTGGACTTGTCAGAGAAGCGAGTCGGGTGGGTGGGTGGGCAAAAACATTCGGCGCACCCACCGGCGGTCATTCGTGGTAGTGGCGCCAGGCCAGTACTCCCGCCGCCGCCACGGCAACAGTCGCACCGCCCACGACCACCGCCTCCCGCGGCACTCGCGGCACCCGCTCCCACGCGGAGTGCACCCGCGCCTTCACATCGGCCTTGGCGGCCAGCTCCTCGACCGTGTCGCCGAGCTGCGCCCGGGTCTGCTCGATCTGCCGCCGGAGTTCATCGGGCCCCTTGGCGCCGACCGAACCGTTGCTCGCGCCGCCGGACGCGCCGGCCGTACCGGAGGTGTGCGTCATCGCCGAGCCCTCCCCTTGATCTCGTCCATGTCGGCCTTGACGCTGTCGAGCGCCAGTTCCGGACGCGGAGGCGTGGCCCGCCGCAGCTGCGCGCGCCCCAGGGCGGCCAGCACTCCGGCGATCACGAACAGCACGGCCATGACGATGAGCGCTGCGGCCCACACGTCCAGCACCAGCGACAGCGCGGCGACCCCGGCCCCGGCGAGGGTCATGAACCCCACATAGGCGACGGCGCCGGCCGCTCCGAGGAGCCCACCGCCGCGCCCCGCGCGCCGCCCCTTCTCGGCCAGCTCCTCCTTCGCGAGGGCGACCTCCTGTCGTACGAGCAGGGAGAGCTGTTCGGTGGCCTGCCCCACCAGCTCGCCCACGGAGTGATGGTCGTGTTCCGCCGGCCCCGGACGCGCGGATCGCACAGAGCGCACGAATCGCGTGGGCCTGGTCTCGGTGGTCCCGGTCACGGTGTCGCCTCCTCACACATCGGGACGCCACGAGTACCCGCACCGGCCCGCGCTACCCCTCGGCATATCCACCGGTCTGTCCATCGGTCCGCCCCTCGGTCACCAGCGCGTCCCGCCGTGACCAGGCAAACGCCGCGCAAGGTGGTAGCAACACTTCGCAATATCTCGTAGAAGAATTAAGTGGAGCTTCACAATGAGCCCGCCGAGACTACCCCCATGACACGCATCCACCGCCCCGCCCCCTTCGGCCGCGCCCTCTGCGCGATGATCACGCCCTTCACCGCGTCCGGCGCGCTCGACCTCGACGGCGCGCAGCGGCTGGCCGACCGGCTGGTGCGGGAGGGGTGCGACGGGCTGGTGCTGTCCGGCACGACGGGCGAGTCGCCGACGACGACGGACGCGGAGAAGACGGAGCTGATCCGCGCGGTGCGCGCGGCGGTCGGCGGGCGGGCCGCGATCGTGGCCGGCGTGGGCACCGCCGACACCCGGCACACCGTGGAACTGGCGCTGGCGGCCGAGAAGGCGGGCGCGGACGGCCTGCTGGCGGTCACGCCGTACTACAGTCGGCCTCCGCAGGACGCCGTGGAGGCCCACTTCCGCGAGTTGGCCGACGCCTGCGGGCTGCCCGTCGCCCTGTACGACATCCCCGGCCGCACCGGCACCCGTATCGAACCGGAGACCATGGTCCGGCTCGCCGGCCACCCCCGGATCGTGGCGGTGAAGGACTGCGCGTACGACCTCCTCGGCACCCAGAAGGTACTGGCGGAGACGGAGCTGGCGTACTACACGGGCTGCGACGAGTACGTCCTCGCGCTGTACGCGATCGGCGGTTCCGGTTACGTGGGGACGGTCGCCAACGCGGTGCCCCGGCACTTCCGTTCGATCCTCGACGCCTACGACGCCGGCGACAGCGACGAGGCGGCCCGCCTCCAGCGGCTGGCCGTCCCGCTCACCGAGGCGATGATGGCCCGTGGCCTGCCCGGCTCGGTCACGGCGAAGGCGCTCCTGGGCCGGCTCGGTCTCCCGTCGGGCCCGGTCCGCGCACCGCTGCGGCCCGCCGGCCAGGAGGTGACCGACGGGCTGCTGGCGGCTTACGAGGAACTGGTCGGCTCCGGCGCCCGGTAGGAAGGCGGGAAGGTCAGTCGGCCCAGCGTTCGGTGAAGACCGGGACCCAGCGGCCGGGGTAGTCGTCGGACGCCTTGCGGAACCCGCTGAGCTGCACGACCTTGTCACTGCCGATCGTGAGGAGGATGAGCTGGTTGCGGAACTCGCCCTTGCCGCTGCACCTCTTGGGGTCGCAGCCCCAGGCGATGATCCGCTCGTCGTCCGCCCAGGCCAGGAGTTGCTGGCCCGGCACCGTCGTGACCCTCTTGCCGGTGCGCGAGTCGACGATCGCGGAGGAGATCTTCTCCCCCTCTCCGGCGAACTCGCCCCCGATCAGCTTCCCGTTGGGCGACAGACCCGCCTCCGCGTAGTTCACGTACTTCTCGACGGCGGGCACGTCGATCTTGTCGCCCTTCAGGTCGTAGTACTGCCGGAACGGCTTCTCCCCGATGTCCGAGAAGACGGACCGGCCGTCGTGGCTCCACTCGAAGTCGTCCCGGCTGTTGTAGAAGAAGCCCCACTCGTCCTTCCACTGCGGTGCCTTGTGCCAGGTCTCCTCACCCGAGCCCACGTCCACGACGGAGAACCCGGTACGGCTGGCGACAGGGCCCGGCACTTCCTTGCCGTTGACGTTCTGCGGGTGGTCGGCGAAGTTGCGGTCGGGGTTCTTGGAGTAGGTCGTCGCGACAAGCTTGGTGCCGTCCGGGGAGAACTCGACGGACGCGACGCCGTGGCCCACGGGGATCCAGCGGTCCACCTTGCCTGTGATCATGTCGAGCAGCCCGATCCTCCTGGCGGGCAGTTCGCCCTCCAGTACGGCCGCGGTGCGCATACCGGGCGCGACGTCCAGGAAGGCCCACTTGGTCTTGCGGTACTCGGCCGTCTTCTGGTCGAGGAGGCCGTACACGCGGGTGTTGACGATGTCCCCGCCCGGCTGCTTGACCGCCTGGCGCACATAGAACGCGGAGAGCGCGGTGTCGCCCGCCGCGATCATGTTCCGCGGCGGCGACTGCTCGGGATGACCGATGATGTCGCTCTTGTTCATCTCGCTGGCGGGCCGCACCTCGTCCCCGCCCCCGGTCATCAGCATGGGCACACCCACCGAGACGGCCACGACCGCGGCCGTGGCGGCGGCGGTGCCCGCGATCGCGCGGGTCCGGCGGCGCCGCCGGACGGTCAGCACCCGTTCGGCGAAGTCCGCTGCCAGGGGCGGCTGTTCGGCGGCCTGCTCGCGCAGGGAGTCGCGCACCAGTTCATCGACGTTCACGGACGCACCTCCACGGGCGAGAAGTCACGGGACGGCTGTTGCTCGGCCGTCGCGGGGCCGAGCGCGGCGAGTTCGGGCGCGAGTTCGCGCAGCCGGGCGAGCGAGCGGTGGGTCGTGGACCGCACGGTCCCGACGGAGCACCCGAGGATCCGGGCCACCTCGCCCTCCGGCAGGTCCTCGAAGTAGCGGAGCACGAGCACGCTCCGCTGCCGGGCGGTCAGCCGGGCCAGCGCCCCGCGCATCACCAGCCGCAGCTCCACACCGGCCACTCCGTCGACGACACCGCCGCTCTCGGGCGGCTCGGCGACGGTCAGCTCGCGCCGCCGCCACTTCAGCCGCCACCGGCTGACCTGCTGCCGGTAGAGGATCTGCCGTACGTACGCCTCCGGCTCGTCGATCCGCTGCCAGCGCCCGGCTGCCTTGATCAGCGCGTTCTGCAGCAGATCCTCGGCTGCGTGCCGGTCCCCGCCGCTCAGCAGTACGGCCGTCTTCAGCAGTGCCGACGACCGCCCGGCCACGAACTCCCGGAAACTCTCCTGCCCCGCGGCATCCATCGTCACCTTCTCTTCCCCCGGCGGTCCCTGTGTCCGCCCTGTGCTTCTTGAGACGCGTCGCCCCGGGCACCGCTATGCCAGGTCGACGAAAGAAGTCGACGAAGTCGACGGAGGAAAGTGTCGGTGAACGGGTCCGGGGCCCGCACGCGTGTCCACGCGTGCGGGCCCCGGACCGTGCGGCGGCCCTGCCGCCGTGCCTGGTCAGCCCCAGCGGTAGCCGTCACCGAACAGCAGGGTGTGCTCCAGCACGTCCTCCATCGGGTCGTCGACCTGCCCGACGTTGACGAGTCCGATCCGGGGACCGTTGTGCGAGGCCCTGTTGGTCTCGTCGGCGTGCGCGGCCCCGGCCGACACCCCGCACAGCAGCCCCGCGGCCAGCCCCGCCACGACCACGCGCGGCACGGCCCCCACCCCGTCGTTCCTCATCCCTCGGTCCCTCATCTCATCGTTTCGACCACTGATCGGACACTGCGTCCGCCCAGTTCATCGCCCCACCCCACGACAAGGTCACGCCGAGCAACCCTTACGGGGTCAGTTGTGGCTGTTCTGAACCCCGTGCAGGTCATGGGCTCATGTTGCCTCATGGGCCGTATCGGGGCCGTCGTGGGTGTCACCCGAGTTCCGGAAGACTTGATCCACGGCGGCCCTGGTGCGCGCTTCGCTGTTCGGCATCAGGTGCGTGTACGTGCCCAACGGGAGCGTGACGGATCAGGTACTCGTTCAGCGCCTTGACGCTTTCCCCCGAGCCCAGAAGCACGGAGGCGTAGGACAAGTGACGGAGCACGCGCCTGCCTGTCTCCCGGCCAAGGGGTGTTCCAGCGGCGGACGCATTGATCGTGCGATCTACACCTATTCAAGAGGGAGTTGACACCCCGCCAGGTACGGCAATACTAGAACCATCTCGGGGAAACGAGTGAGCCTTCCACCCCTCAAAGGTGCCGACAGGAGCATTTGTGCACCCGAGTTCCTTAAACGCCTAAGGGGGAGCCTGCGCTCCAAAACAAGTTAGTTAGCCTAACTATAGAAAAGGCCTTAGTTTCGACGCTTTGAAAGCGCGGATTGAACGAATCAATTTGCCCACCCAGAGATTTGCGCTCCAGGGATTTCATCTCGCTGGAGATCCGCAAGCCACAGGGGGCTGTAGACAGACCTCCCGAGCGGGCGACGGGCCAAGGCACACGGCCCCGCGGTCCGCACTCGTCGCACGGCGAAGAGGAGGCGGGGCGCGAAGACGCCCCACGCAGCAGCCCGACGCACCAAAAGAGCAGGCCACCCGCGGCGCCTGGAAACGATGCGGGTGGCCCGTTACTCACATCCCTCTTACGGAACAGGAGCGAGACAAGTATGTCCGAAGGTAACGCGACACGAACAGCCGTACTGGTACGTGCCAGCATCTACGGAGGTGCGCTGGCCGCAGGCGTTCTGCTAGTCCTCGTGGGTCACACCACACCGGTCGAGGCTTCCGGTTACATCTCTCCATTCCTTGTGATCTTCGAGCGAAGCAGCAGCCAGCGATCCGAGTGACGGAAGTCCGCGACGCAGAACACTCATGCGGAACGGCGGCGTCCGGCCATCTCATGACCTGACGCCGTCAAGTGTGCGTCGAATCTAGAAATACCTCCCTGTGGAACGTGCAGGTCACGGCCTCATGTTGCCTCGTGGGCCACATCAGGGCCGTCGTCGGTGTCACCCGGGTTCCGGAAGACCCGATCCACGGCGGCCCTGGTGCGCGCTTCGCTGTTCGGCATCAGGTGCGTGTACGTGCGGATGGTGAAGCTCGGGTCGTGGTGGCCGAGGTATTCGCTCAGCGCCTTGATGCTCTCCCCCGCGTCCAGGAGCACGGAGGCGTAGAAGTGGCGGAGGGCGTGCATGCCGTTCTCACGTCCGAGAGGTATGCCGGCGGAAGCGAGGGCCGGACGCCACACGGACCGGTTGAAGCGGAACCGATGTAGCCATTGCTTCCGGGCGCTGACGAACAGCAGCGAGGCCGTGACCGGCGGGCCGTCCGGGGTCTTCCAGGGCAGGGTGACCTCTACCGGCGGGTGCTTCGTGATGTGGGCCGCCAGTGCGAACGAGACGGTCTCGGGGAGCGGCACGTGACGTTCCTTGCCACCCTTGGGCGGGCCGAAGATCGCCTGAACGCCCCGGATGAGCTTGACCTGCCGGACGACGCGCACCGTACCGCCGAGGAAATCGATGTCTTCGAGGGCCAGGCCAAAGATCTCGCCCTGTCGGAGGCCGCAGCCCGCCCCGAGAGACACCATCTCCTGGTAGGCGTCCGGCACCGCCTCATGCATGGCCATGACGCGGTCGAAGGACCACGGCTTGACCTTGCGCCCGTCGAGGGACGGAGCCCGAACCGAGCGAGCCCGGCAAGGGTTCTCAGCGATGATCCGGTCTTCCACGGCAGCCGTGAACACAGCCGACACGTTGGCGAAGATCGACCGCCGGTAGGAGGCCGCGCGTCCCGTCTCCTCCAGCTGTCGCATCCACACGCGCAGATGCGAGGGCCGGAAGGACGCCATGGGCCGATCGCCGAGGTACGGAAGCGCGTGAACCCGCAGCCGAATCTCTACGCTCTCGCGGGTCACCGGGTCGATGGTGAGCGCCGCCATCCAGTCCTTGGCGTACTGGCCGAAGGTGATCGAGCCCGCAGCAGGGTCGATGTAGCGCCCTTGCGACATGTCGGCTTCGATGTTGGCCAACCAGGCTTCGGCCTTGCGCTTCTGCTTGTCCGGGAAGCTCTTGGACTTCTCGGAGCCGTCCGGCGCGATGTACCGAGCACGGTAGCGATGCCCGATACCGAAGCGGTCGGTTCTGGCCCGGACGGTCTTGCCATCCGGAGCGAGAGCGCTCTTGTACCAACGGTCTTGAATGTGTCCGGCCATCAGACAGCGGTTCCTTCCTTGCAGGACTTGACCCAGGCGCGAACGTCTTCGGGGTCGTAGCGGACGTGCCGGCCGACGCGGAAGCCGCGGGGGCCGGTTCGCTTGCGGCGCCACTGGTAGACCGTCTGCACGCTGGGCAGTTCGAACATCTCGACCAGGTCCTCAGGCGTCAGGTACCGGTCGGGCAGACGTATCGCCACGGTCACCACTCCCCCTCGTCCGGCAGCTCGGCGAGGGCTTCGCGGGCGGTTTCGCGGTTGAGCCGGAGGTCTCGCGCGATGGTGGCGGCGAGGGCGGATTCGCCGGGGGTGTGGCCGTGTCCGGCGTACTGCCAGTCGGCGAGGACGAGGACGGTGTCCGGCTCGCGGTCGTCCAGGTCGAGGGCTTTGCGCTCTTGGGCGGCGCGGTAGTCGGCGCGTGTCTGGCGGAGGGCGCCGAGGGTGGTGGAGTAGCGGCGGGATTTGGAGGAGAAGTGGCCGCGGAAGCCAAGCATGTGAGCCCAAGCCCACAGGCGGCGGTCGGGGTACAGCGGGTCGAGCCGTTTGCACGCTTCGATGAGGCGGCGGGTGTGGTCGGGGACCTGGTGGCGGTCGAGTTCGGAGAGTTCGCCGATGCGGCGGTCCAGGGTGCCGGTGTTCTCAGCGGCTTTGGTGGCGTACTTGGCGACGTAGGAGGCCACGGCCTGTTCGGTGATGTCGGAGCCGTAGCCGAAGGCTTTGACGGGGCGGACGTCGAGCTGGGTGCCCCAGCGGAAGGTGCGGGCAGGCTGGTCGTCGGCGGCGGGGACCGAGACCGAGGTGTACGAGTGCGTGGCGGCGGCGCGGATCGCGTCGGCGAGGAGATCGACGGTCGCCCAGGACGGCGGCGGGGTGTCGGGGCCGTCCGGTCCGTCGATGCGGATCACGGCGTGGAAGTGCAGGGCGCCGCGTTTCTGGAACTCGGCGACCTTGCCGTACGACAGCCGGGCACGCTCTTTCAGCTCTCGCTGTGTCAGGCCAGCGCGGGCGGCAATCTCGCGGCGGAGCCGGTTGGTGAAGCGCTGCCACAGGTTGCCCGCGTGGTTGTTGAAGAGGACGGCGCCCTCGTAGTCGTAGCTGGCCGGGTCGAGGGCGGTGCCGAGGGCGGGATCGTCGGCGGCGTGGTGGGTGCCGCAGCGGCAGACGCCATGGTCGGGACGGTTGTGGACGCGGCCGAAGGAGGGGGCGGTGAGGGTGGCGAAGACACGGGGGTGATCGCGGACCGTGGCGGGGATGTCGCGGCGGTCGTCACCGGCCAGGCCAGCTCTGATCACGTGGTAGGTGTCGCCTGCGTAGGTCCAGGCACAGGACGGGCAGCGGGAGGCGCGGCGATTGCCGCAGGCGAGGCGGAGGCGTCCGCCCGGCTCGTTCTCGGTGGAGTAGTGGTGCAGCGTCTCGCCGGTGGTCTTGTCCTTGGCGAGTGTCCAGCCGGTGAGGTGGATGGGGTCGGCGCAGCCGCCGGTGCGGCGGATCTGCTCGTGCCAGCGGTCGTAGTCAGCGGCGGAAGCCACCCTCAGCAGGTCGCCGAGGGTGGTCGGGTCGAGCAGCAGGTCAGGCACGGGCACCCTCCCGGACGCGGACGGTGCGGGTGCCGGTGCCCTTACAGGCCGGGCAGTCGGCGGTGGCGGTGCGCAGGTGACCGCTGCTGTCACGGCCGCCGGTGGTGATGGCGGCGGAGGCGAAGCCGTCGCAGTTCGGGCAGATGCGGGACGCGGGTGTGGTGCGGTCGGTCATGCTGGGGGTTCCTTCCGGTTGCGATCGGATAGGGGCACGGCTCCCGGGCGGCGGATGCTTGGCGGTATCGAGGTCGCCCGGGGGCCGGTCAGCGGCGCTGGTCGTTGACGAGCGAGCGGATCACCAAGGCGCAGATGGCGAGCGAGGCGCCGGTGATGGCGACCGCCAGGAGCATGGAGACGAGGACGGCGCCCACGACCAGGACCACGGCCGTACCGCCGCCCACCAGGGCGAGCGCGGTGCCGGGGGTGAGCTGGACGGTGGGCCGGGCGGGCGCCGGGGCGACCTGGGCGGGCGCGGGGGGCGTCGGGTGCTGAATGACGGTGGTCGGCTCGACGACGGCGGGCGGGGTGACCCGTCCGGTCGGCATCGGGTTGGTCGGGACCTTGGGGCGGAGCATGGCGGGTGTTCCTTCCTGGCCGGGTTACTTGACGGTGGAGTCGATGAGCAGGGCGAAGACGCTGTCGGCGATGAGGTAGCCGCCGAGGAGGAGCACGATCACGAGCCACCAGGGCGGGCGGATGAGCTTGACGCCGAGCCAGCCGATGACGATCAGGGCGAGCCAGAGTGGGACGTCCATGGCTGGGGGCCTCCTAGCGGACCTTGCAGCGGTGGGTGCGGGCGGCGAGCTGGGCGGCGGAAGAGCTGGAGTAGTCGGCGGACCAGCCGCAGCGGTCGGCGGTGCACACCGCGGCGTGCTTGGTCTGGCCGTGGCGGTTGCGGTGGGTGCCGATCTGCACGGGGCCGATCCTCATGACGGAGTGAAAGTTGTCGCGGGCAGGCATGACGGTGGTTCTCCCTTCCGGTCAGGTGAGTTGGGCGGCAATGGCGTGGGCGAGCTGGGGCGGGACGCCGAGGCGGGCGCGCAGGGTGTCGCTGTCGATCGGCGAGCCGGTTCGGGCGTGGTGGTCGTCGGCGACCTTGCGGGCGTGGTCGACGAGCGCGGCCGGGACCGGCACAGCCGGAGCAGTAACCGGTTCAGGGGCAGGCAGTGCGGGAGCTTCCTCGACGGCAGGGGCCGGGGAGGCGTCCAACTCCGGTGCTTCGGCGATCGGTTCGGGGTCGAGGTCGGGCGCGAGTGCCGGCGGATCCGGCGCCCGGTCCTCGGCGGAGTGGGCGAGGAGGGTGCCGCCCATGAAGGCCAGGGCGGGCCAGGCGGCGACGAGAATGCGCAGCCAGGCCGGGACCTGGTTCAGGTCGAGGAGCCCGGCGGTGGCCACATTGGCGCCGAGCGAGGCGACCAGGGCGATGACGAACCAGCACCAGGCCAGCCGGGATGGTCCGTCGGTACGGAGGCGTCGCCAGGCGGCGACCAGGAGCAGGTCGACGGAGACCGGGTAGGCCCAGGCCTTCCAGCCGTCCTGTCCGGCAGCGGCGGCCAGGTCGTGCAGGTGAGCGAAGGACAACGCTCCGGCGATGACGGCCTGGACCAGGACGGCGTCGATACGCAGTCGCGAGGACATCACGTCACCGGTCCCGGCCGGAGTCGGAGGCGTCTTCGGATTCCTCGTCGCGGTAGTCGTCCATGACGTCCGGGGAGTTGTTCCAGGCGGACAGCAGGGCGGATTCCAGCGGATCCACCGGGCACGGGTGCGGGGAGTGCACGGGGCACGGGTTCAGGCTCACGGGGATCACTCCGTTTCGGGCATGGCTCGGGTAGGGACCTGGCTCGAAGGCGGTCACGCCGACCGAGGAAGCGAGGGAGGCGTCAGGCCGTAGCGGGAGCTGTCTTGGACAGCGGCACGCGGGCCGAGGGCACCGGGGCGACGGCGGGTCGGAAGGCCGCCAGGGCGGGCAGGTCCGGGGTGCGCTCAGCGTGCTTGTTGCAGATGTTCACGGCCTCGCGCAGCGAGGTGTGCGGGGCGCGGATGCGGGCCCAGCCGCCGGAGGAATCGCCCGTGACGGCGATGCCGGGGGTGTCGGTGGAGATCTGGATCGCGGCGAGGACGGCGTCCGGCGCGATGTCACCGAAGGCCATGTTCGCCGAGGACTCGTCGTTGACGCGGTGGGCGGTGCGGCCGGTGAGCTGGGCGCGGAGCATGGTGATGCCTTTGCCGAGTTCGGAGCCGAAGCGCTGCCCGCAGATCTCCAGGTAGATCCCGGCGGCGCGGCCGAGCTGGGCGAGCCGGACGAGCGCGGTGATGATCCGGTCCCGCCGCTTCTCCTCGTCCTTGGTGGCGAACAGGGCGAGTTCGGCGACCTCGTCGACCAGGACCACGACCGGGACCGGGCGCAGGTTTTCGGGCAGGTCCCAGATGTCGGCGGCGATCTCCGCATCCGGAACGGCGACGCTGATGCGCTGTTCGGCGCGGATGAGCTGGTAGACCTCCTCCATGTGGGTCACGAGCGCTTCGAGCATGTCAAGCGCGGTGTCGGGGTTGTCGGCGAGAGCGGAGAACCGGCGCGCCAGCGGAAAGAGTTCCACGCCCTGTTTGCAGTCGATGCCGACCAGGGCCACGTCGTGCGGAGCCAGACCGGCTACCAGGTTGCGCTGGTAGACGGACTTGCCGGACTCGGTGGCGCCGAGGGTCAGGCCGTGCGGGACGGTCCGGCAGTCGCGGTAGTGCACCGAGCCGTCCTCCCGCAGGGCGACCGGGACCCGCATCGGGGCGCGGTCGGTCTTGGCAGGCATCTGCACCCGGTTGAGCACGTCGTAGCCGGTCATCCGCAACTCGACGACGCCGGACCGCAGTTCACGGGAGGTCACGCCGTACATCCCGAAGGAGTGACGCAGCCGGTCCGTGGCAGCCGCAACGTCGAAGGCGTCCTGTCCCGGCTGGAGCTTGAGCCGGAGGACCAGGCCGGTCCGGGTGGGCCGTATCCGCAGGATGCGCGGGACGCGGGAATCGGGCACCGGCCGGTTGGTCATCCGGGCCAGGGTGAGCCGCCAGCGCGAGGGCGGAACGGTCAGCCCGCAGGCGTCCATCACGGAGGCGTACCGGACCAGGACCCGCAGCGCGGCGAGGATGACCCCGAAAGTCAGCCAGTACCAGGCGGGGCGCCGCCACCGCAGGAGACCCGCAGCGGCGACGACCAGCACCAGAGCGACCGTGAAGCCGGTCATGATCAGGCAACCTTCGGCTTCGAGGCAGCGGCGGCGAGCGAGGTGACCGCGACCGCGCGGAAGGCGATGCCGTGCCGCTTCTGGCCGTTGAACTCGTTCTCCCACGCCGAGGCGACCAGACCCGTCAGGGCGACCGGGGTACCCATGGCCAGGTCCTCGGAGACGCCCGGCTGCGGAACGGTGAGCTTGAGGATCTCGACCTCGTCCGGGGTGGAGAACATGACCTCAACGGTCATCAGGGTGACGCCGTCCTTGTCGGTGGCGATCTCACCGGTACGGCGGTCCTTGATCTTCGGCTGCGGAGCCTTGGCGACCATCACGGTGGCGTTGGTGGTGTCGACGGGAATCTGACGCATCGTCGGTTCTCCTGATCTCGGGAGGAGTTGCATCCGCCCGTTCGGCGGTGAGATCAGGAGACCGCGAAAGGTGGTGGACACATCACGGTCCGTATGGACGGTTGGGGACGTCTGAGCTATCGTCAAAACGTCCCTGAAACGTCCCAGGAGGGAACGTCATGGCGAACGAGCGTCTGCGCGCGGCGATTTCGGCGAAGGGCGAGACCATCCAGTCCGTCGCTGATCACGTCGGAGTCGACCCAAAGAGCGTGGAGCGCTGGATCACGACCAACCGGACGCCGCACCGGGGACACCGCTGGAAGGCTGCGAGCTTCCTCGGAGTCGATGAGGTCTACCTCTGGCCCACAGTCGAGAAGCAGGCCGAGACGGCGAGCACTTCCGAACTGATCACGTACTACCCGCACCGGGGCGCGGTCCCGGCGTCGCTATGGTCATCGCTGATCGACAAGGCGACGGACCAGGTGGGAATCCTCGTGTACGCAGGCCTGTTCCTCTTCGACAGCCACCCGGACCTGCCGGACCAGCTCGCCGAGAAGGCGAAGGCCGGAGCACAGGTTCGCATCCTGCTGGGCGACCCAGACTCCGAGACGGTCCACCAGCGCGGCGAAGAGGAGGGCATCGGTGACGACCTTGCCGCGCGGGCCCGGAGCACCCGGCGCTACCTCGAACCGGCGATGATCACTCCCGGCGTTGAGGTCCGGCTGCACGACACGATCCTGTACAACTCGCTGTACCGCTTCGACGATGACGTGTTGGTGAACCCGCACGTCCTCGGAGCACCCGCCGGTCAGAACCCGGTGCTGCACTTCCGGTACCTTCCGGGAGCCCGGACGTTCCGGCACTACATGCGGAGCTTCGACTACGCGTGGGAGCGCGGTCGGCCGGCATAACCGCCCCGTCATGCGACGGTCCGTCGTGCGACGCTGGGGACATGGCTCGCATCGACTACTTCAACGACCCGAACGCACCGAAGGCGAACAGCATCGTCCCGTCAGTCACCGCCGTGGCGCTGAACGAGGCCGGGGAAGTCCTGTTGATCCACAAGACGGACAACGACCTATGGGCGCTGCCCGGCGGCGGAGTCGATGTGGGCGAGTCCGCGCCCGATGCGGCCGTCCGGGAGACGAAGGAGGAGACCGGGTTCGATGTCGAGGTGACCGGCCTGGTCGGCCTCTACACGAATCCGGCCCACGTCATGGCCTACGACGACGGCGAGGTCCGTCAACAGTTCTCGATCTGCTTCCGGGCGCGCATCACCGGGGGCGAGCTGCGGACGAGCAGCGAGAGCAAGGAAGTCGCGTTCGTGGCCCCGAGCAGGCTCGATGAGCTGAACATCCACCCGTCCATGCGGATGCGCATCGATCACGGACTCGAAGCGCGAACGGAGCCGCACCTCGGGTGACGCCGCTTCCCAGGCGACTACTTGAAGATAAAGTCCGCGCAAGCCACGATCGCAGAGATCACACCCACCGCGACTCCGAGGGTTGCACTCATCTGCTGGCGGTCCGCCATGAGCGCAGCGCGAGGGCCTTGTGCCTCGCCTCCAGCTCCCCGCAATGCCTTGAAGCCTTGCCACTTGTGCTCGCGAATCCAGCACCCCCGCAAGAGACCCTGAGCGTTGTTTCGGCACCTTCCCTGCCGTCCCAAGGCGATGCACCTGAGCGGCGCCTGGAGGAGGAAGTACAGGACGGCTGCGGCAGCCACGAGGATCAAGATCCCCGGTCCGATGAGGTCGGATGCCCACGCCAAGATCCCCAGCAAGAGGATCACTACGCCCCAACGCTTCTTTAAGAATTCCCCCAGGCCACCCATGCTGAGGACGGTAGAGCACTAGATCCATCTGCGGTAGACCGTCTACGAGCCACGTACAGACACCCGCACATCATCCCAAGCGTGCTTCGACCCGCTGAATCGCTGCGCTGAGGTACGGCCGAGCCTTGGTGATCGCGTTGTGTACTTCGCTGCCGGGCTCGTACCGCTCCAGGATCTCGTCTATGCGGTGATCGAAGCCGAAGGACTGCCCAGCGGGACCGGTCGTCATGTCGGCGTAGATCAGCGCGTCCAGTACCTCGGAATCCTCGCGCTCGTACACGGCCAGCTCAGCGGTAAGCCCGCGTTGCTCGGCCTCGTAGACGGCACCCGAGTGATGCGCGACCAGCCGGACGAGACGTGCCGACGCACCGAGCCGCTCCAGGTGGCGAGCACCATCGAGGGGGTGAAAGCCGGTCTCCCGGAGCTCCGGGGCGTAGCCGAGGTCATGCAGCCAGGCAGCGGCGATGAGGAGGTCCCGATCACCTTCGGACACAGCCGCGGAAGCCTCGCGTGCACGGGCGGCCACGGCCTGAGTGTGAAGCCAGCGGTTCCCGAGCGGGGGCAACAGGGACTCAGCGAGTTCGGCCGCACCCTGGGGTGCGTCCAGTGCAGAAGGCATGTACGCACGGTAGCCGAGTCGGGCTGGAAGCCGACAGCCCATTGCGGATCATGGCGCGGTCATACTTTCCCTACTTCATCAAGAGCCCGCGCACGGCGCGGGCGCGCGCCGCCTCTGCGGCGCGGCCTGCCTCCTGTCTGCGCCCCGGCTGGCCGCGCCCGGCGGCGCGCTCGGCGGCTGCGGGCATGAAGTGGAAGACACCCTCTATGGCTGGGGCGGTCGGCTCCACGGCTTTAGGCAGCCACTTTGGGGCGAGCCTCTAAGATCATGGCCCCAACGTCGTGCTTTACGGGCAGGTCCACTGACTGCCCGACTCGCCATGAGCTTACGGGGCCATGATCACTCGCCCCAAAGCAGCTCCAGCCCAAAGCCGCTCCACCGACCTCGCATTGCACCAGCAACACTCCGACACCTAGAGAAGCAAATATGCCGATATCATTCACTCGGCTGCAACTTCTTCGTACTTCATCCGCAATTGCCCGATCGTCACCTCCCCAAAAGGTGGATCCGCAACATCACCCTTGGCGCACTTATAGAGCCACAAATAGAATAGCCCGACACCCGACGGAAGCACGTCAAATTCGTCATCCGGACCCTCCGATTCATCGAATTTCCATTCCACATCAGAATCGGCGACATTCACATTCGCCGCCCAGACACCCCCTACCTTCTCATCGGAAATCCAAGAATGCGCAAATCTGGCGATCAATTCCAAATCCCGTTCAATCTCCCGCTTCACATCAAGGAGATTCGCAAATCCGGCAATTTCAAGTTCCCTTCGACGAGCTTCGGAATATTCACGATCCGAGTGCACGAGAGACAGGCCCACAGATTTAGCAATCCGTCGATCAAGCGCCTTAGATGCGGGCTCCCGCCTCGTGAAGGCGTGGACCGAGTCCTGATCGATCCTCACCCCCTTCCACTGTCGACTGCTGGCACCCTCAAGTCTCCGCTGGTGCCGATCCAAGTACTTCCTAATCTCCTGGAATTCGTTGTCGGCAACCTCCAGGAGGCCCGCAACGCGCGAGAACCGCCGCCGAATCTCCACGGGAATCGCATTGGAGCTCTTATATCCAAGATCGTGCTCGATCTCAGCCCAGGCATGCTGAAGGATCGACCTGATTTGAATCTCGAAGGTAACATCACTGAATCTTCCATACTCGGCTAGCTGCGACCTGCGCCCTCCGAGGCGCGCGATGTAATGCAGAGACAAGTAGCCGAATCGATCCGCGTCAAGCAATGCCCTTTTATCCGTAGAATTCTTCTCGTCGATCGTAAATTCATCTCGGATCACTTTGGCTACACGATCTACATCGTCAGGGAAGTACGTAACAATGCGCACACCCAACATGTCTGTCAGATCCGTGATCCCCGTGTATCTCTTCGACGGATTTGCCAACTTACGAACGGTGCTGACTTTCGTCTTAACTCGCGACCGGATGTAGTGGAACTGAATCTCCTTCGAGATAAGCAACTCTCTCAAGAGGGATTCCAATGCAGGTGCAAAATTTCGCAACGGTTCAGTGACTTCTTCGTAGTCCACACCTTTGTCAGACAAGTCCCCTCCAAAGTCGGGCAATACGCATCTATGCACTCTGCATGATAGGTGCTGTCACTAACGCACACGCTTAGAAGTGCCAAAAGCGGTAGGCGCACAGGACGAGGAGGTCTGACGCCGCGAACTCGTCACGCGTACAGCTCTACATGCAAGAGCGCCCTCCCGGGCCGTCCTCGGGCCGTGGAAGGGCGCTCAATGGTGACCAACGTCGACAACTGCCGACAGCTCAGCAGCAGGTCAGAGCAGTGATCGATTAGGTGGCCGCAGGTCACGGCCGCCGATGATCAGTTGTGGCTGTGCAGGATCTCGTTCAGGCCGCCCCAGACCGCGTTGTTCGGGCGGGCCTCGACCGTGCCGGTGACCGAGTTGCGGCGGAAGAGGATGTTCGAGGCGCCGGAGAGTTCGCGGGCCTTGACGACCTGGCCGTCGGGCATGGTGACGCGGGTGCCGGCGGTGACGTAGAGGCCGGCCTCGACGACGCACTCGTCGCCCAGCGCGATGCCGACGCCCGCCTCGGCGCCGATCAGGCAGCGCTCGCCGATCGAGATGATGACGTTGCCGCCGCCGGAGAGCGTGCCCATCGTGGAGGCGCCGCCGCCGATGTCCGAGCCGTCGCCGACGACGACACCGGCGGAGATCCGGCCCTCGACCATCGACGTACCGAGCGTGCCGGCGTTGAAGTTGACGAAGCCCTCGTGCATGACCGTGGTGCCCTCGGCGAGGTGCGCGCCCAGCCGGACCCGGTCGGCGTCGGCGATCCGGACGCCCTTGGGGGCCACGTAGTCCGTCATCCGCGGGAACTTGTCGACGGACGTGACCTGGAGATGCAGACCCTCGGCACGCGCGTTCAGGCGCACCTTCTCCAGCTCGTCGACGGCGACCGGGCCGAGCGAGGTCCAGGCGACGTTGGCGAGCAGGCCGAAGATGCCGTCCAGGCTCTGGCCGTGCGGCTCGACCAGGCGGTGGGAGAGCAGGTGGAGGCGGAGGTAGGCGTCGTGCGTGTCGATCGGCTTCTCGTCGAGCGAGGAGATGACCGTGCGGACCGCGACGACCTCGACGCCCCGGCGCGTGTCGTGACCGATGGCGGCCGTCGCGCCACCGCCCAGCAGCTCCGCGGCGCGCTCGGCGGTCAGCCGCTCGGTGCCGGAGGGGCCCGGCTCGGCGACGAGCTCGGGCGCGGGGAACCAGGTGTCGAGAACGGTGCCGTCGGCGGCGATCGTGGCGAGGCCGGCGGCCACGGCGCCGGTGGTACGAGGAGCAGTCGTGTCGGTCATGAGGGCAACCTAACCAGGAGGGGGGCACGCAGGCCAACCCGCGGCGCGGGCGTCTCAGCGGCCGGGCACGTTGCGGACATACCGTACGGGCCCGCGACGCCGGCCGGCCCGACGGTACGGACACGGGCCGCGGCTCAGGGGATCGCGCGCGCCAGGGCCTCCCGTGCGTACTCCTCGTCGTAGGGCGCCCCGGTCAGCAGGACCTGGAGGCAGATGCCGTCGATGAGGGCGACCAGGGTGCGCGCGGTCACGGGGTCGGTGCGTTCGGCGAGGCAGTCGGCGAAGCCCCGGCCCCACTCGTCGGCGACCGGCCTCAGGGCGGGGCGGCGCAGGGCGGCGAGATAGAGCTCGTACTCGACCTCCAGGCCCGTACGGTCGTCGGCGAACCATTCGCCGCCCAGCGCGGCCAGTTCGGCGGCGAGGTCGGTGCCGGGGTCGCGCAGGGCCTCGCGGGCTGCGACGGTCTTCGCGGAACGCTCGTTGGCCTGCCGCAGCGCGGCGACCATGAGGTCGTCGAGGGTCTTGAAGTGGTACGTCGTCGAGCCGAGCGGGACGTCCGCCTCGGCGGCCACGGCGCGGTGGCTCAACCCGGCGATGCCCTTCTCCCGCACCACCCGGATCGCCGCGTCGATGATCCGCTGCCGCCGCTCGGGGTCGTAACGCCGGGCCATCAGTGGGCGCCTCCCAGGTTCAGCACCACGACCCCCGCGACGATCAGCACGATCCCGGCGATCTTGGCCACGCTCAACCCCTCCCCGAACAGCACCAGTCCGAGGGCGGCGACCGTCGCGGTACCGACGCCGGACCAGATCGCGTACGCCGTGCCGATCGACATCGACTTCAGTGCCTGGGCGAGCAGGACGAAGGAGATGACGTACCCCACCCCGGTGACCAGCGACGGCCACAGCTTGCTGAAGCCCTCGCTGTACTTCATCGCGGTGGTGGCGGCCACTTCGGCGGCTATGGCCGCGGCGAGCAACAGATATCCCATGTGTACGATCGTACACATGATGCGTACGCCTGTACACATCGCGGGACACAGGCGCGCTTATGGGCGGAATTGACCAGCACAGACGGCCAAGAGGCCCTGCATTCGGGGCCGTTCCGTTATGGAAGCGCTCTCCGAATGGGCTCCACGCACACCCCTTGGTCCACTACTGTTTCAACGGTCAATCTCCCGATTGTGTGACGACCGCCAGGGTTTGCACACACGGGTGACACGTACCACCCTCCCTGACCCGCATGACGATTCACGTCCGCCTTGGGCCGACGCCGAAGGAACCGCGCATGCCGCCAAAGAAGCCCGGACCTGATCCGGCCGAGACCACGCCCAACCTTCCGGTGCTCAGATCCGCGAAGGTGTGGGAGACCGGTGTCGCCCCGAACGACACTCGAATACCGGGCACGCGCCGCCTCTGGCTCGCCGGCGCCCTGGCCCTCGCCGTCGTGTCGTCGTGTGTCACCGCGATCACCCTCCAGGGCAGCGGACCTGACGACTCGTCGTCGAAGAACGGGCGCACCACCACCGCCGGTGAGGACCGCGTCCTGCCCTCCCTCTCCCTCCCGCCCGCGTCGCCCCCCGCGACCTCGGCACCGGACGGCAAGAGCGGTCTGTCGGAGCCCCAGGGCTCCGAGGTCGACTCGAAGAACGGCGACGACGGCAAGAAGGACGAGGACACCGGCTCAAAGGACGCAAACTCGTCCGACGACAAGCAGCAGGGCGGTGCGAACCCGACCAGCGAGCCGTCGAAGGCCCCCGCGCCCACCAAGAAGCCGCCGTCCACCTCGACGACGCGCAAGTCCGTACGGTCCGTCAACCACCCGGACCGCTACTGGCATCTGCGTGACGGGGTGATCCAGCTGGACCAGGTGAGCTCCCGCAGCGGCAGCGAGACCAGGGAGGACTCCTCCTTCAAGGTCGTCTCCGGTCTCGCGAACTCCTCCTGCTACTCCTTCCGCATGGCGGACGGCCGCTACGTGCGCCACCAGAACTTCGTGCTCCGCGCGTCCGGCCACGACGGCTCCCGCCTCTTCATGCAGGACGCCACCTTCTGCCCCCGCTCGGGCTATTCGGGCTCGGTCATGCTGGAGTCGGTGAACTATCCCGGCTACTTCGTCCGCCACCGCGATTTCCAGCTCCGCCTGGAACGCGCCGAACACAGCGGCTACTTCTACGCGGACGCCACGTACAGCCTGGTGAAGGGCTTCTCCTGACCGGACGCCACCACCGCGGACATGGGTGTGGCCCCCGGCGATCCGCCGGGGGCCACACCCATGTCACAGCTCTCAGACGTTGAACCCGAGCGCCCGAAGCTGCTCACGGCCGTCGTCGGTGATCTTGTCGGGGCCCCACGGGGGCATCCAGACCCAGTTGATACGGAGTTCGTTGACGAGGCCGTCCGTGGCGGACTTGGCCTGGTCCTCGATGACGTCCGTCAGCGGGCAGGCCGCCGAGGTCAGGGTCATGTCGATCGTCGCGATGTTCGCGTCGTCGATGTGGATGCCGTAGATCAGGCCCAGGTTGACGACATCGATGCCCAGTTCGGGGTCGACGACGTCGTACAGGGCCTCGCGGACCTCCTCCTCGGAGGCCGGCTTCATCTCCAGGGTCTCGCTCATGCCGTCTTCCTTTCGACGTCGGCGTCGGCGCCCAGCGCCTGGGCCGTCGCGTCCTTCCACGCCATCCAGCTGAGGAGGGCGCACTTGACCCGGGCGGGGTACTTGGAGACACCGGCGAACGCGACCGCGTCCTCCAGCACCTCCTCCATCGCGTCGTCCGGCTCGATCTTCCCCTTGGACTGCATCAGCTCCAGGAAGGTCTCCTGGATCTTCCGCGCGTCCGCGAGGTCCTTGCCGACGAGAAGGTCGTTCAGCACGGAGGCCGAGGCCTGGCTGATCGAGCAGCCCTGGCCCTCGTACGACACGTCCGCGATGGTCGTGCCGTCGTACTTCACTCGCAGGGTGATCTCGTCGCCGCACGTCGGGTTCACGTGGTGTACCTCGGCGTCACCGTCCCGCAAGCCCCGGCCGTGCGGGTGCTTGTAGTGGTCCAGGATGACTTCCTGGTACATCGAATCCAGCTTCATGCGATCGCTCGTCCCCTCAGCCGAAGAAGTTCCGTACGTGCTCCAGGCCTTCGACCAGGGCATCGATCTCGGCCGGCGTGGAGTACAGATAGAACGACGCTCGGGTGGTCGCGGGAATTCCGTACCGCAGGCAGACGGGACGGGCGCAGTGGTGGCCGACCCGGACCGCGATGCCCTGCTCGTCGAGGACCTGGCCCACGTCGTGCGGGTGGATGTCGCCGAGGGTGAAGGAGATCGCCGCGCCCCGGTCCTCGGCCGTGGCGGGGCCGATGATCCTGAGGTCCGGGACCTCCGTGAGCCGCTTCACCGCGTACTCGGTGATCGCGTGCTCATGGGCGAGGATCTTGTCCATGCCGATGGAGTTCAGGTAGTCGATCGCCGCGCCGAGGCCGACCGCCTGCGCGATCGGCGGGGTGCCCGCCTCGAACTTGTGCGGGGCGGGGGCGTACGTCGACGAGTGCATCGACACCGTCTCGATCATCTCGCCGCCGCCGAGGAACGGAGGCAGGTCCTCCAGGAGCTCCTGGCGGCCCCAGAGCACGCCGATGCCCGTCGGACCGCACATCTTGTGGCCGGTGAAGGCCACGAAGTCGGCCTGGAGCGCCTGCACGTCCAGCGGCATGTGCGGCGCGGCCTGCGAGGCGTCGATGCAGACCAGCGCACCGACCTCCTGCGCCCGGCGCACTATCGCCTCGACGGGGTTGACCGTGCCGAGGATGTTGGACACCAGCACGAAGGAGACGATCTTCGTCTTCTCGGTGATGATCTCCTCGATGTTGGAGAGGTCGAGTCGGCCGTCGTCGGTCAGCCCGAACCACTTCAGCTTCGCCCCCGTGCGCTGCGAGAGCAGCTGCCACGGCACGATGTTGGAGTGGTGCTCCATCTCCGTGATGACGATCTCGGTCTCGGCGTCCACGCGGTAGGGCTCGTCGGCCCAGCCCAGCATGTTCGCCACGAGGTTGAGCGACTCGGAGGCGTTCTTGGTGAAGATCACCTCGTCGCGCGAGGGCGCGTTGATGAAGGCTGCGACCTTGTCGCGCGCTCCCTCGTACAGCGCCGTGGCCTCCTCGGCGAGCACATGCACACCGCGGTGGACGTTGGCGTTGTAGCGCTCGTAGTACTCGCTCAGGGCGTCCAGCACCTGGCGCGGCTTCTGCGAGGTCGCCGCGTTGTCCAGGTACACGAGCTTCTTACCGTCGTGGACCTGGCGGTCCAGGATGGGGAAGTCCTTGCGGATCGCCTCGGTGTCGAGGAGGCCCGGCAGCTGTGTCACGCGGATGCGCCACCCTTCGTGTATACCTCGTAGCCCTCGTTCTCCAGCTTGTCGGCGAGCTCGGCGCCGCCGGACTCGACGATGCGCCCGCCGGAGAAGACGTGGACGAAGTCGGGCTTGATGTAGCGCAGGATGCGCGTGTAGTGGGTGATCAGCAGGGTGCCGACCTCGCCGGTCTCGCGGACGCGGTTGACGCCCTCGGAGACGATGCGCAGCGCGTCGACGTCCAGACCGGAGTCCGTCTCGTCGAGGATCGCGACCTTGGGCCTCAGCAGCTCCAGCTGGAGGATCTCGTGGCGCTTCTTCTCACCGCCGGAGAAGCCCTCGTTGACGTTGCGCTCGGCGAAGGCGGGGTCCATGTTGAGGCGCTGCATGGCCTCCTTGACCTCCTTCACCCAGGTGCGCAGCTTGGGGGCCTCGCCGCGGATGGCGGTGGCGGAGGTCCGCAGGAAGTTGGAGACCGAGACGCCGGGGACCTCGACCGGGTACTGCATCGCCAGGAACAGGCCCGCGCGGGCGCGCTCGTCGACGGACATCTCCAGGACGTCCTCGCCGTCGAGCAGCACGGTGCCGCCGGTGATCGTGTACTTCGGGTGACCCGCGAGGGAGTAGGCGAGGGTCGACTTGCCGGAGCCGTTGGGGCCCATGATGGCGTGCGTCTCGCCCTGCTTCACGGTGAGGTCGACGCCCTTGAGGATCTCCTTCGTGGCGTTGTCGGCCTCGACGGTGACGTGCAGGTCTCGGATTTCAAGCGTTGCCATGGGTGCCTCAGGACTCCTGGGTGAGGGAGACGAGCACGTCGTCCCCTTCGATCTTTACGGGGTATACGGGGACGGGGCGCGTCGCGGGTAGGCCGGACGGCTTGCCGGTTCTGAGGTCGAACGCGGAGCCGTGCAGCCAGCACTCGATCTGACAGTCCTCCACCTCGCCCTCGGAGAGCGAGACGTTCGCATGGGAGCAGATGTCGTGGATGGCGAACACCTCCCCCTCGGTCTGCACGACCGAGACCGGCGTGCCGTCGAGTTCCACCCGCTTGGGGGTGTCCTCCTCCAGCTCGCTCAGCCCACAGGCTCGTACATAGGTCGACATCAGACCGACGCCTCCAGCTCCTCGTCGATCTTCACGAGAAGGCGTTCCTGGATGTCGTCCACACCGATCTGCTGGACCAGCTCGGCGAAGAAGCCACGGACCACGAGGCGGCGGGCCTCCTCGGCCGGGATGCCGCGGGCCATCAGGTAGAAGAGCTGCTCGTCGTCGAAGCGGCCGGTCGCCGAGGCGTGGCCGGCGCCGACGATCTCGCCGGTCTCGATCTCCAGGTTCGGCACGGAGTCGACCCGGGCGCCGTCCGTGAGGACCAGGTTCCGGTTCATCTCGTAGGTGTCGGTGCCCTCGGCCTTGGCCTCGATCAGCACGTCGCCGATCCAGACCGCGTGGGCGCCGTCGCCCTGGAGCGCGCCCTTGTAGACCACGTTCGACTTGCAGTGCGGGGTGTTGTGGTCGACCAGGAGGCGGTGCTCCTGGTGCTGCCCCTTGTCGGTGAAGTAGAGCCCGAACAGCTCGGCCTCGCCGCCGGTCCCGGCGTAGGCGACGCGGGGGTGGAGGCGGACGACGTCGCCGCCGAAGGTGACGACGATCGACTTGAAGGACGCGTCCCGGCCGACCAGGGCGTTGTGCTGGGCCACGTGGACGGCCTTGTCGTCCCAGTCCTGGACGGAGACGACGGTCAGCTTGGCGCCGTCGCCCAGGACGTAGTCGACGTTGGCGGCGAGCACCGCGTCACCGGTGTGGTCGATGACGACGACGGCCTCGGCGAAGGCGCCCAGCTCGATCACCTGGTGGGCGAAGGCGGTGCCGCCCTCGCCGTGCACGGCGATCCGGATCGGCTCGGCGAGGACCGTCTCCTTGGGGACGGTGATCACGCCGGCCTTCTCGAACGCCGAGTAGGCCTGGGCGGCGACGCGGTCCACCGGGGTGCCGGCCCTGCCGAGGCGGGCGTCGTCGCGGCCGACGGCCTCGACGGTGACGCCCTCGGGGGCCTGGACGTCGACCTTCAGGCCGTCGCCGGTGGCGACGGCGGTGCCGTCGTGCAGCCCGCGCAGGCGCTCCAGCGGGGTGAACCGCCACTCCTCCTCGCGGCCGTGCGGCACGGGGAAGTCCGCCACGTCGAAGGACGGGGGCGCGCTCATGCGCGTGGCGACGGTCGACTCGGCGGCCACCGCGATCGAGCCGGCGGTGGTGCTCCCCACCGGGATGTTCTGAGCCTCAGCCATGGCTGTCGGTCTGCTCTCTTCCTACGTTTTTCGATCTTCGGCCCGCCCCGGAGAGGCGGGCCGCCTGCTGCTGGACCGGAGGGCGGTGCTTAGCCGACCGCGCCTTCCATCTGCAGCTCGATCAGCCGGTTGAGCTCCAGCGCGTACTCCATCGGCAGCTCCTTGGCGATCGGCTCGACGAAGCCGCGCACGATCATCGCCATCGCCTCGAACTCGCTGAGGCCGCGGCTCATCAGGTAGAAGAGCTGGTCCTCGGAGACCTTGGAGACGGTCGCCTCGTGGCCCATGGAGACGTCGTCCTCGCGGACGTCCACATAGGGGTAGGTGTCGGAGCGGGAGATGGTGTCGACGAGCAGCGCGTCACACAGGACGTTCGACTTCGAGCCCGGGGCGCCCTCGCCGATCTCGATCAGGCCGCGGTAGGAGGTGCGGCCACCGCCGCGCGCCACCGACTTCGACACGATGTTCGAGGAGGTGTTCGGGGCCATGTGGACCATCTTGGCGCCGGCGTCCTGGTGCTGGCCCTCGCCCGCGAAGGCGATGGAGAGGGTCTCGCCCTTGGCGTGCTCGCCCATCAGGTAGACGGCGGGGTACTTCATCGTCACCTTGGAGCCGATGTTGCCGTCGACCCACTCCATGGTCGCGCCCTCGTAGGCCACGGCGCGCTTGGTGACCAGGTTGTAGACGTTGTTCGACCAGTTCTGGATGGTCGTGTAGCGGCAGCGGGCGCCCTTCTTGACGATGATCTCGACGACCGCGGAGTGCAGGGAGTCCGACTTGTAGATCGGGGCCGTACAACCCTCGACGTAGTGGACGTAGGCGTCCTCGTCGACGATGATCAGCGTCCGCTCGAACTGGCCCATGTTCTCCGTGTTGATACGGAAGTAGGCCTGGAGCGGGATCTCCACGTGCACGCCCTTCGGCACGTAGATGAAGGAACCGCCGGACCACACCGCGGTGTTCAGCGACGCGAACTTGTTGTCGCCGACCGGGATGACGGTGCCGAAGTACTCCTTGAAGAGCTCGGGGTGCTCCTTCAGGGCGGTGTCGGTGTCGAGGAAGATGACGCCCTGCTCCTCCAGGTCCTCGCGGATCTGGTGGTAGACGACCTCGGACTCGTACTGGGCGGCGACACCGGCGACGAGGCGCTGCTTCTCCGCCTCGGGGATGCCGAGCTTGTCGTAGGTGTTCTTGATGTCCTCGGGCAGGTCCTCCCAGGACTCCGCCTGCTTCTCCGTGGAACGCACGAAGTACTTGATGTTGTCGAAGTCGATGCCGGAGAGGTCCGAGCCCCAGTTCGGCATGGGCTTCTTCTCGAACAGGCGCAGACCCTTGAGACGGAGCTTGGTCATCCACTCCGGCTCGTTCTTCTTGGCGGAGATGTCCCGGACGACGTCCTCGTTGATGCCACGCTTGGCAGAGGCGCCGGCCTCGTCGGAGTCCGCCCAGCCGTATTCGTACTTACCCAGGCCCTCGAGCTCGGGGTGGGCTGTCTCCTCGATGGGGAGAGTCATGCGGGGTTCCTCCCGGCCGTGCTTGCGGATGCGTTGGTGGCTGTCTTGGAAATTCTGGGGATGAACGTCGTGCAGACGCCGTCGCCGTGGGCGATGGTGGCCAGCCGCTGGACGTGTGTACCGAGCAGTTCGGCGAAGAGCTCGGTCTCGGCCTCACAGAGCTGCGGGAACTGCTCGGCCACATGGGCCACCGGGCAGTGGTGCTGGCAGAGCTGCTCGCCCTGGTGGGGGTGAGGGGCACTGCGTGCCGCAGCAGCGTACCCGTCGGCGCTCAAGGCCTTGGCCAGGGCTTCGGCCTTCTCGTCGGGGTCCGCGGCCTCGACCGCCTCGCGGTAGGCCCTGGCCTGGGCGGCGACCCGGGCGCGGGCGAAGGCGGCGACCGCCTGCTCCCCGCCCTCCTGGTCGGCGATCCAGCGCAGCGCGTCGGTCGCGAGCTTGTCGTACGACTGGTCGAAGGCGTCCCGTCCGCAGTCCGTCAGGGCGAAGACCTTGGCCGGGCGCCCGCGCGTACGCGTGCCGTAGACGCGCTGCTCGCGGGGTTGCACGACATCGTCGGAGACCAGGGCGTCGAGGTGGCGGCGGACGGCCGCCTGGGTCAGCCCCAGACGCCCGGCGAGGTCGGCGACGGTGGACGGGCCATGGGACAGGATGGACCGCGCGACCCGGTTGCGGGTGGACCGCTCACCGGTCGCGAGTTCCTCCTGCGGAGCCTCACCGACGTTTTTCACAACGCCATTGTTGCGTAATTCCTCAGAGCTGGGCAAGCCGCGCCCGGCCGGGCGGGCGGTGCCGTGCATCACTTAGGCATACCTAAGCTGACCTGGGGAAACGATCACTGATCGATCAAACCGGTGGCGTCGCGCGGAGCGCTCCGGAAGACTGCCACACCATGTCGACAACCCCTCCCACCGGCCCACTTGTCACCCGCGCCGGCCTGGCGGCGGACCTGCGCGCCGCCGGGGTCGAGGCCGGCGAGACCCTCCTCGTGCACTCCTCGCTCAGCTCGCTCGGCTGGGTCTGCGGAGGCGCCGTGACGGTCGTGCGCGCGCTGCTCGACGCGCTCGGTCCGGAGGGCACCCTGGTCGTGCCCAGCCAGTCCGGCGACCTCTCGGATCCCGCGCTCTGGGCGAATCCGCCGGTGCCCGAGGAGTGGTGGGAGACCATTCGCGCCACCATGCCCGGATACGACCCGGCGACCACCCCCACCCGCGGCATCGGGGTGATCCCGGAGACGGTGCGGACCTGGCCGGGAGCGCTGCGCAGCGCCCACCCCCAGACCTCCTTCGCGGCGATCGGCCCGGGCGCGGCGGCGCTCCTCGCGGACCACGCCACCGACTGCCGCCTGGGCGAGCGCAGCCCCCTGGCCCGGCTGGAGGCGGCGGGCGCCCGGGTCCTGCTGCTCGGCGCGGGCTACGACGCCTGCACCTGCTTCCACCTGGCCGAGTACCGGATCCCCGCACCGCTGGTGGAGGTCGGGCGGCCCGGCCCGGACGGCTGGGAGGTGGTGACCGAGGTGTCCATCGACTCGGACCGCTTCGACGAGCTGGGCCACGACTTCGAGCGCGACCGGGGCATCCGCCGGACCAGGGTGGGCGGGGCGGACGTACGTCTGTTCCCAGTGGCGGACGCGGTGGCGTACGCCGAGCGCTGGCTCCCCGTGCACCGCCCCCGTGAGGAGGAGATCTCCGGACCCGCCCGCCTCGGCACCCGGCCGCGTACCTAGACTCGGGCCCATGCGAAGTGACCCCGTGGTCCAGGTCCGGTCCCTGGTGAAGCGGTACGGCGACAAGACCGCGGTGGACGGCCTGGACCTGGTGGCCGGGGTGGGCGTGACCGCCGTGCTCGGCCCGAACGGCGCCGGCAAGACGACCACGATCGAGACCTGCGAGGGCTACCGGAGGCCGGACTCCGGCTCGGTGTCCGTCCTCGGCCTCGACCCGGTCCGCGAGGCGGCCGCGCTGCGCCCCCGGATCGGCGTGATGCTCCAGTCCGGCGGCGTCTACTCCGGCGCCCGCGCGGAGGAGATGCTCCGGCACGTGGCGAAGCTGCACGCCCACCCGCTCGACGTGGACGCCCTGATCGAGCGCCTGGGCCTCGGCAGCTGCGGCCGGACGACGTACCGACGGCTCTCCGGCGGTCAGCAGCAGCGGCTCGCCCTGGCGATGGCCGTCGTCGGCCGGCCCGAGCTGGTCTTCCTCGACGAGCCGACCGCCGGTCTCGACCCGCAGGCCCGCCGGGCCACCTGGGAGCTGGTGCGCGACCTGCGCGCGGACGGGGTCTCGGTCATCCTCACCACGCACTACATGGACGAGGCCGAACAGCTCGCGGACGACGTCGCGATCATCGACGGCGGCAGGGTCAGGGCCCAGGGCTCGCCCGAGGAGCTGTGCCGGGGCGGCGCCGAGAACACCCTGCGCTTCACCGGACGGCCCGCCCTCGACGTCGGCTCCCTGCTGAAGGCCCTGCCGGCGGACTCCACCGCAGTCGAACTGACGCCCGGCGTGTACCGGGTGACCGGCAAGATCGACCCCCAGCTGCTCGCGACGGTCACCTCCTGGTGCGCCCAGCACGGGGTGATGCCGGACCGGATCTCGGTGGAACGGCACACCCTCGAAGACGTCTTCCTGGAGCTCACGGGCAAGGAGCTGCGTTCATGAGCGCGCGTACGGGCACGGGGTCCTACACACCGATGCCGGGGGCCGCCCCGCTGACCCGCATGATCGCGGCACAGGCGGCGCTGGAGACGAGGATGCTGCTGCGCAACGGCGAGCAACTGCTGCTGACGGTCGTCATCCCGACGCTGCTGCTGGTGCTGTTCGGCTCGGTGGACATCGTCGACACGGGCGAGGGCGAGGCGGTCGACTTCCTGACGCCCGGCATCCTGGCGCTGGCCGTGATGTCGACGGCGTTCACCGGGCAGGCCATCGCCACCGGCTTCGAGCGCCGCTACGGCGTGCTGAAGCGGCTGGCGGTCTCGCCGCTCCCCCGCTGGGGGCTGATGACGGCGAAGACCCTGTCCGTGCTGGTCACGGAGGTCCTCCAGGTCGTCCTGCTCACGGTGATCGCCTTCGCGATGGGCTGGGACCCGCACGGGAACCCCCTGGCCGTGCTGCTCCTGCTGGTCCTCGGCACGGCGGCCTTCTCCGGCCTCGGTCTGCTGATGGCGGGCACGCTGAAGGCGGAGGCGACACTGGCGGCGGCGAACCTCGTCTTCCTGCTGCTCCTGGTCGGCGGCGGTGTGGTGGTCCCGCTGGAGAAGTTCCCGGACGCGGCGCAGAGCGTGCTCGGGCTGCTGCCGATCGCGGCCCTGTCGGACGGGCTGCGGGACGTCCTCCAGCACGGCGCCGGGGTGCCGTGGGGCGACCTCGGGATCCTCGCCGGCTGGGCGGTGCTCGGGCTGGGCGCGGCGGCACGCTTCTTCCGCTGGGAGTGAGCGCAGGCCGACGCCGGGAGCAGCCGCAGGTCGCAGGGGGCGTGACAGGGGCCTGTACCCCTCGTGAATGTGTGCACAAGCGGCGGCCTACGATGGGGGCGTGCCGAAAGTGACCCGTGACGACCTCGTCTCCGCCGCGCGCAACCCGCTCGCCTTCATCGCCGAACGCTGGACCCCGGACCCCAGAACGGTCCGGCGGGCGGCCCTCGCCGCCCTCGTCATGGCGGTGGTGATCGTGGTGACCGGCGGCGCCGTGCGGCTCACCGGCTCGGGCCTCGGCTGCCCGACCTGGCCCAAGTGCACCGACGACTCGCTCACCGCCACCCGTGAGATGGGCGTGCACGGCGTCATCGAGTTCGGCAACCGCATGCTGACGTACGTGCTGTGCGCGGCGGTCGGCTGGGCCATCATCGCGGCACGCTCCCAGAAGCCCTACCGGCGCGATCTGACCCGGCTGGGCTGGGCGCAGTTCTGGGTCGTCATGAGCAACGCGGTGCTCGGCGGCATCGTCGTGCTGGTCGGCCTCAACCCGTACACGGTGGCTGCGCACTTCATGCTCTCGACCGCGCTGATCGCCGTCGCCGCCGTGATGTGGCACCGCACCGGCGAGAGCGACACGGCCCCGCGTCCGCTGGTCGGCCAGGCGGTGCGGCAGCTGGTGTGGGTCCTGGTCGGCGTGACGCTGCTGCTGATCGCGGTGGGCACGGTCGTCACCGGCGCCGGTCCGCACGCCGGTGACTCGAGCGAGGTGTATCGCATCCCGCTGAACTGGGAGAACGTCACCAAGCTGCACGCCGTGCTGGCCTGGATCGTGGTGACGCTGACCTTCGCGCTGTGGTTCGTCCTCAAGGCCGTGGACGCTCCGGCCGGTCCGCTGCGCCGCACCCGCGACCTGTTCCTGATCCTCCTCGCCCAGGGCCTCATCGGCTACGTGCAGTACTTCACCGACCTCCCCGAGCTCCTGGTCGGCGCCCATATGTTCGGCTCCTGCCTGGTGTGGATCGCGACCCTGCGGGTGCTGCTGTCGCTGCGGGAGCGGCCGGCGGACGAGGTCGACGTGTCCGCCGCGGCGGCGCAGACGCCGGTCGCGGCGCGCGGCTGAGTCAGCCGTACGCCGCCACGAGGTCGTCGATCGCGGGGCCGAGGAACAGCCGGGTCAGTTCGGCCCGGTACGGCACCTCCTCGGTCGGTTCGCCGTATCGGCGCCGCCGGACGTCCTCGACCACCTCGGCGGGCGCACCCAGCGCGGGCAGCAGGTCCAGGGCCTCGCGCTTGGAGAGCAGGCGGCCGTCGCGCAGGGTGGCGGTGGCGCGGGCGAAGGTGAGCAGCCCGAGGTCGACCCAGACGTCCCGCTCCCAGAGAGGGGCCTTGTCCACGGCCGGGCGCCAGAACTCCCGCTGGTCGCGGACGACGAAGGCGTCCAGCTCGATGTCGGAGACGGGCGGCACCAGCGCCCCGGGCGGTTCGCCGTGCAGGACCAGGCCGAAGGTGTGCAGTTCGCGCCGGGTGACCGGGGTGACCGTCCGCCGGAACAGGTGCCGGTGCGCCCAGGTGAGGTGCGGGCGGTCGGTGTCGGCCGCCGTGGCCGGCGTCAGATAGGTGCAGTGCAGCTGGCCGGCGAGGCGGTCGTGGCGCAGCCGGGCGTGCAGCCGTCCGACCGTCCAGGCGGTGCGGGCGGTGACCGGGCCGTCCAGGACGGCGATCAGGTCGAGGTCGCTGCGGCCCTCCCGGTAGTCGCCCCCGCCGAGGGAGCCGTGGGCCCAGACGGCGAGCGGGGCGAGGGCGCCCAGTTCGTCGAGGAAGTGTCCGAGCAGGGCCGCCGTGTCGGTGTCGGTGAGCGGGCCGGGTAAGCCGGTGGTCGGGTCGCTGCGTGTCATGCGCCCAGTCTGGACAGCCCGGGCGGGCGCCGTACACCCGACGGCTCACTCCAGCCCGTACACCCGGCGTGCGTTGCCGGCCGCGATGAGTCCCGCCACGCGCTGGGCGTCCGTCAGTGACCAGGCGCCCTCCGCCACCCAGGTGCCGAGCACCCGTGCGAGTGCCTCGCGGAACAGCCGGGCGCCGACGACGTGCAGCTCGGGCAGGCCGTGGGCACCGCTGGAGAAGAGGAGCTTGCCGAAGGGGGCGAGTTCCAGGACCTCGGCGAGCACGGCGGCGGCCCGTGCGCCGGTGCGGACCAGTTCGGCGCCCAGGTCGGCGTAGACGTGCGGGAAGACGACGGCGAGGTGGGCGGCGTGGCGGTGGTACGGGTAGCCGTGCAGCAGGATCAGGTCGGTGCCGAGGCCCGCCGTGGCGCGGGCGAAGCCGGTGAGCAGCACGGGGTCGGTGGCGTCGATCCGCAGGCCCGGTTCGCCGAGGCCCGCGTGGAGTTGCAGGGGGCGGCCCGAGGCGACGGCGATCCACAGCAGGTGGCGCAGGAGGACCGGGTCGGTGAGCGCCCCGCCGACCGGCCGGTGGGCGAGCCAGCGCCCCGCCGCGCCGCGCACCTCCCCGGCGCCGGGTGGCTCGGGCGCGATCGCCAGGCCGTGCCGTACGCCCGCGACGGACGCGAAGGCGACGGCGTTCGCGGCGGCCGCGTGCACCGACTCGGCGAGATTGGCCAGGAACGACTCGACGGTGCCGGAGGTGTCGGCGACCTGTTCGGCGAGGAGTTCGAGGCGGACGATCTCGTGGGCGTCCGCGTTTGAGGTGGAGGCCATCTCGCGGGGGCCGGTGAGGTCGCCGGGCAGGCCCGTGTCGACGAGGTAGGTGGTGACACCGCTGCCGCGCAGGAGTCTGCGGCCGGCCTCCAGTACGCCCAGTTCGCGGCGCCGGGCGAGATAGCGGGCCGGTGGGCAGTGCGGTTCCAGGCCCAGCAGGGGCGGGCACCAGCGGCGTACGGCGAAGCCCGTCTGGGTGTCGAAGAAGGTGGTGCCGGGGGCCGGTGGGCCCTCGCTGCGGGCGAGGTGGGCCTCGAAGGTGCCGAGGCCCAGCTCCGTGCGCAGTACGCCGTGGCAGTACTGGTCCACGAGGGACGGCGTGTCGATCATCGGGCTCCCCGAGGCTGGACCTGTGAACTCCCACAGGTCCTAACGGGTGAGCCGGGCTCAGGTGTTGCTGTTGCCGGGGCCGCCGACCTGGATTCCGGCCATCCGCGACCACTCGTACGGTCCGGTGCGGACCTTGGCGGCGAACTCTCCGTCGAAGTCCTCGTGGACGGTGACGCCGGACTGGGCGACGGCCGCCTCGGCGATCGCGTACGTCGGGGCCACGAGGTCGCCCCAGCCGCCGTCCTCACCGACCAGGACGATGCGTGCGCCGAGCTGGCCGATGTAGGCGACCTGGGCCTCGGCGCCTCCGTGGGCCTTGGCGAAGGTGCCGATCTGCTTGGCCAGCTTGGCCGCCCTGCGGTCGGCCTTCGCGGTGGCCTTGGCGTCCTTGGCCTCGTCTGCCTGCTTGGTGTCTGCCATGGTCAGGATGCTACCGATGGGTAGAGCGGGCGGCGACGGTGAGGTGAGTGGGGTTGGCCACTCGCCGTTGTGTCTTGCCGCGAGTGGGCGCGTGCGGGTTGTGCGTGGTTGCTCGCGCAGTTCCCCGCGCCCCTTACGGGGCCCTCAGCGCAGGAAGGGGTCCACCGCCACCGCCACGAAAAGCAGGGACACGTAGGTGATCGACCAGTGGAACAGGCGCATTTCCTTGAGCTTGGCGCCGGTCGTGCCGTTCTTCGCCCGGGTCTGGAGGGCGTGCGCCTCCCAGAGCCACCAACCGCCCGTGACCAGGGCGACCGCCGTGTAGAACCAGCCGGTGTAGCCGAGGGGGGTCAGCATCAGCGAGACGGCGACCATGACCCAGCTGTAGATGACGATCTGCTTGGCGACCACCTTGTTGGAGGCGACCACGGGGAGCATCGGGACGCCGACGCGGGCGTAGTCGTCCTTCACCTTCATGGACAGGGGCCAGTAGTGCGGCGGGGTCCAGAAGAAGATGACGAGGAAGAGGATGACCGCGGCCCACGACATCGAGTTCGTCACCGCGGACCAGCCGATGAGGACGGGCATGCAGCCGGCGATGCCGCCCCAGACGATGTTCTGCGACGTACGCCGTTTGAGGATCATCGTGTAGACGACGACGTAGAAGAGGAGCGCCCCGAGCGACAGCCAGGCGGACAGCCAGTTGACGAGGACGCCGAACCAGGCGGTGGAGACGACCGCGAGGGTGATGCCGAAGAGCAGGCCCTCACGCGGGGTGACCATGCCGGTGACCAGCGGGCGCTGCGACGTGCGCTCCATGAGCGCGTCGATGTCCCGGTCGATGTACATGTTGAGCGCGTTGGCGCCGCCCGCCGAGAGGTAGCCGCCGACGCAGGTGGCGAGCACCAGCCAGAGGTCCGGGACGCCCTGTTCCGCCAGGAACATCACCGGAACCGTGGTGATCAGCAGCAACTCGATGATCCGCGGCTTCGTGAGCGCCACGAACGCCTTGACTCGGGCCCCGATCGGCCGCTGACCCCGGCTGCTGCTCGTGCTGCTCGCGCCAAGCACGCCCGGTGGACGGGATTCGACGGCCGTCACGCACACCCCTGACAGAGACTCCTCAGCAAGCCTCCGGATGTGAACTCCCCGTGACGGCTCGCGCGTACCACGCCACTGTAGACGTTGCCCAGAGCCAGCCTTTCAAGGGGGTCGGGTCGTGTTGGCAGGCGCCCGCCGGGGAGGCGCACACACTTCGGTTGAGCAGTCGGATGAGCGGCTCCGTATTCAGATGTCGAACAGCGGAACCCCCAGGTCTCACCATGCGGAACACGGGTCGGGAGGCGGACCGGACCCAGTCCCGTCAGTCTGGAATGACTCGAAAAAATGCGCGTTCCTACGGGGGTAGGCTCGAGAACGGCCGGTGCCGTGAAGAACACCGGCACGAGACATGTGGAGAGGAGCCCTGACCCAGGGTGAGCACCAAGCCGACCACTACAGACCTCGCGTGGACCGAATTGGACCAGCGGGCCGTCGACACCGCCCGGATCCTGGCCGCCGACGCCGTCCAGAAGGTCGGCAACGGCCATCCGGGTACGGCGATGAGCCTCGCGCCCGCCGCGTACACCCTCTTCCAGAAGGTGATGCGCCACGACCCCGCCGACCCCGACTGGGTGGGCCGTGACCGGTTCGTCCTGTCCGCCGGCCACTCCTCCCTGACCCTCTACATCCAGCTGTACCTGGGTGGCTTCGGCCTGGAGCTGGCCGATCTGGAGGCCTTCCGCACCTGGGGTTCCAAGACCCCGGGCCACCCCGAGTACGGCCACACCAAGGGCGTCGAGACGACCACCGGGCCGCTCGGCCAGGGTGTCGCCAACGCCGTGGGCATGGCGATGGCCGCCCGCTACGAGCGCGGTCTGTTCGACCCCGAGACCCCGCAGGGCGAGTCGCCGTTCGACCACCACATCTTCGCCATCGCCGGTGACGGCTGCCTCCAGGAGGGCATCTCCGCCGAGGCGTCCTCGCTGGCCGGGCACCAGAAGCTCGGCAACCTGGTCCTGCTGTGGGACGACAACCACATCTCGATCGAGGGCGACACCGAGACGGCCGTCTCCGAGGACGTCACCAAGCGGTACGAGGCCTACGGCTGGCACGTGCAGCGTGTCGAGCCCAAGGAGAACGGCGACCTCGACCCGGTCGCGCTGTTCGCGGCGATCGAGGCCGCGAAGGCGGTCACCGACAAGCCGTCGTTCATCGCGATGCGTTCGATCATCGCCTGGCCCGCCCCGAACGCGCAGAACACCGAGGCCGCGCACGGCTCGGCGCTCGGCGCGGACGAGGTCGCGGCCACCAAGCGGGTCCTCGGCTTCGACCCCGAGAAGAGCTTCGACGTCGCGGACGAGGTCATCGCGCACACGCGTGCCCTCGGTGAGCGTGGCCGTGAGGCCCGTGCCGTCTGGGAGAAGCAGCTCCAGGAGTGGCGCGACGGCAACGCCGAGCGGGCCGCCGAGTTCGACCGGATCAGCGCGGGCGAGCTGCCCGAGGGCTGGGAGTCGCACCTGCCGGAGTTCGAGACGGGCAAGGGCGTCGCGACGCGTGCCGCGTCCGGCAAAATCCTCCAGGCGCTGGGCGCGGTGATCCCCGAGCTGTGGGGCGGCTCCGCCGACCTCGCCGGGTCGAACAACACCACGATCGACAAGAACAGTTCGTTCCTCCCGGCGGACAACCCGCTGCCGGAGGCGGACCCCTACGGCCGCACGATCCACTTCGGCATCCGCGAGCACTCCATGGCCGCGGAGATGAACGGCATCGCGCTGCACGGCAACACCCGTATCTACGGCGGCACGTTCCTCGTGTTCTCCGACTACATGCGCAACGCCGTGCGCCTGTCCGCGCTGATGCACCTGCCGGTGACGTACGTGTGGACGCACGACTCCATCGGTCTCGGTGAGGACGGCCCGACGCACCAGCCGGTCGAGCACCTCGCCTCGCTGCGCGCGATCCCCGGCCTGAACGTGGTCCGCCCGGCCGACGCCAACGAGACGGCGATCGCCTGGCGCGAGATCCTCAGGCGCTGGACCAAGGAGTTCGGCAAGGGCGCCCCGCACGGTCTGGCGCTGACTCGTCAGGGCGTGCCGACGTACGAGGCCAACGAGGATGCCGCCAAGGGCGGTTACGTCCTGTTCGACGCCGAGGACGGCGACGCGCAGGTCATCCTCATCGCCACCGGCTCCGAGGTGCACGTGGCCGTGGAGGCCCGTGAGCGGCTGCAGGCGCAGGGCGTGCCCACGCGGGTGGTGTCCATGCCGTCCGTGGAGTGGTTCGAGGAGCAGGACCAGGGGTACCGGGACAGCGTTCTGCCGCCGTCCGTCAAGGCGCGTGTCGCGGTCGAGGCCGGGATCGGGCTGACCTGGCACAAGTACGTCGGCGACGCCGGTCGCATCGTTTCGCTGGAGCACTTCGGCGCTTCGGCCGACGGCAAGGTCCTCTTCCGCGAGTTCGGCTTCACTGCCGAGAACGTGGCCGCGGTCGCGCAGGAATCCCTCGCCGCCGCTCAGCGCTGACGCTTACACACGACACGTAGGAGATGTAATCCATGACAGACGCACTCAAGCGCCTCTCCGAAGAAGGCGTGGCGATCTGGCTGGACGACCTGTCGCGCAAGCGCATCACGTCCGGCAACCTCGCCGAGCTGCTCGACCAGCAGCACGTCGTGGGCGTCACCACCAACCCGTCGATCTTCCAGAAGGCGATCAGCAGCGGTGACGGCTACGAGCAGCAGGTCTCCGACCTCGCCGCCCGCAAGGTCACCGTCGAAGAGGCCATCCGCATGATCACGACGGCGGACGTCCGCGACGCCGCCGACATCCTGCGCCCGGTCTTCGACGCGACCGGCGGCCAGGACGGCCGGGTCTCCATCGAGGTCGACCCGCGTCTCGCCCACAACACCAAGGCGACCGTCGCCGAGGCCAAGCAGCTGGCCTGGCTGGTGGACCGCCCCAACACCCTGATCAAGATCCCGGCGACGAAGGCGGGCCTGCCCGCGATCACCGAGACCATCGGTCTCGGCATCAGCGTCAACGTCACGCTGATCTTCTCGCTGGAGCGCTACCGCGCGGTCATGGACGCGTACCTGGCGGGTCTGGAGAAGGCCAAGGAGCGCGGCCTGGACCTCTCCAAGATTCACTCGGTGGCGTCCTTCTTCGTGTCCCGTGTGGACACCGAGATCGACAAGCGCCTCGACGCGCTCGGCACCGACGAGGCCAAGGCCGCGCGCGGCAAGGCCGGTGTCGCCAACGCCCGTCTCGCGTACCAGGCGTACGAGGAGGTCTTCTCGGACGGCCGCTGGGCCGCGCTGGAGAGCGCGGGCGCCAACAAGCAGCGTCCGCTGTGGGCCTCGACCGGCGTCAAGGACCCGGCCTACAAGAGCACCCTGTACGTCGACGAGCTGGTCGCGCCGAACACGGTGAACACCATGCCGGAGGCCACGCTGGAGGCCACCGCCGAGAGCGGTGAGATCCGCGGCAACGCGATCGCCGGGACGTACGAGCAGTCGCGTGCCGAGCTGGACGCGGTGGAGAAGCTCGGGATCTCGTACGACGAGATCGTGCAGCTGCTGGAGGACGAGGGCGTCGAGAAGTTCGAGGCGTCCTGGAACGACCTGCTCAAGTCGACCGAGGCGGAGCTCCAGCGCCTCGCACCCTCGGAGGGCTGAACACCTTGTCGAGCAGCAATCCGCTGCGTGACGCCGCGGACCGACGGCTCCCGCGTATCGCGGGGCCGTCGGGCCTGGTCATCTTCGGCGTCACAGGCGATTTGTCACGTAAAAAGCTGATGCCTGCCGTGTACGACCTCGCCAACCGCGGACTGCTGCCGCCGGGCTTCTCGCTCGTCGGCTTCGCGCGCCGGGAGTGGGCCAACGAGGACTTCGCGCAGGAGGTGCACGACGCGGTCAAGGAGCACGCGCGGACGCCCTTCCGCGAGGAGGTCTGGCAGCAGCTCATCCAGGGCATGCGGTTCGTGCAGGGCACCTTCGACGACGACGAGTCCTTCGAGCGGCTGCGCGACACCATCGAGGAACTGGACAAGGCGCAGGGGACGGGCGGCAACTTCGCCTTCTACCTCTCCGTTCCGCCGTCCGCGTTCCCGGTCGTCATCCAGCAGCTGAAGAAGCACGGTCTGGCGGACCAGAGCGGTGGCTCGTGGCGGCGCGCGGTCATCGAGAAGCCGTTCGGCCACGACCTGAAGTCGGCCGAGGACCTCAACACGACCGTGGAGGAGGTCTTCGCCCCGGACCAGGTCTTCCGGATCGACCACTACCTGGGCAAGGAGACCGTCCAGAACATCCTGGCGCTCCGCTTCGCCAACACGATGTTCGAGCCGATCTGGAACCGGTCCTTCGTCGACCACGTGCAGATCACGATGGCCGAGGACATCGGCATCGGCGGCCGGGCGGGCTACTACGACGGTATCGGCGCCGCCCGTGACGTCATCCAGAACCACCTGCTCCAGCTGATGGCGCTGACCGCGATGGAGGAGCCCGCCTCCTTCGACGCGGACGCGCTCGCCGCCGAGAAGACCAAGGTGCTCGGCGCGGTGAAGCTGCCGAAGGACCTGGGCCGGGACACCGTGTTCGCGCAGTACGCGGCCGGCTGGCAGGGCGGCGAGAAGGTCATCGGCTACCTCGAAGAGGACGGCATCGACCGCAAGTCGAAGACCGACACGTACGCGGCGATCAAGGTACAGATCGACAACCGCCGCTGGGCGGGCGTCCCCTTCTATCTGCGCACCGGCAAGCGGCTCGGCCGCCGGGTCACCGAGATCGCGGTCGTCTTCCAGCGCGCCCCGCACTCCCCCTTCGACTCCACCGCCACCGAGGAGCTGGGCCAGAACGCGATCGTCATCCGCGTCCAGCCGGACGAGGGCGTGACGGTCCGCTTCGGTTCCAAGGTGCCGGGCACCTCCATGGAGATCCGGGACGTGTCGATGGACTTCGCGTACGGCGAGTCCTTCACCGAGTCGTCGCCCGAGGCGTACGAGCGCCTCATCCTCGACGTCCTCCTCGGCGACTCCAACCTCTTCCCGCGCACCGAGGAGGTCGAGCTGTCCTGGAAGATCCTCGACCCGATCGAGGAGTACTGGGACAAGCACGGCAGGCCCGCGCAGTACCAGGCGGGCACCTGGGGTCCCGTCGAGGCGGACGAGATGCTGGAGCGAGACGGACGGAGCTGGCGCCGGCCATGAAGACGGACCTCACGGACACCACGGCCAGCAAGATCAACAAGGCGCTGGTGAAAGCCCGGCGGGCGATAGGCACCCCCGCCGTCGGCATGGTGCTCACGCTGGTCATCGTGACGGACGAGGAGAACGCGTACGACGCGCTCAAGTCCGCCAACGACGCCTCCCGCGAGCACCCCTCGCGCACGATCGTGGTGATCAAGCGCGTCTCCCGCTCCCCTCGCGACCGTACGAAGTCCCGCCTCGACGCCGAGGTACGGGTGGGCGCGGACGCGGGCACCGGTGAGACGGTCGTGCTCCGGCTGTACGGCGAGGTCGCGGACCACGCCCAGTCGGTGGTGCTCCCGCTGCTGCTGCCGGACGCGCCGGTGGTCGTCTGGTGGCCGGTGAACGCGCCGCTCGACCCGGCCCGTGACCCGCTGGGCGCGCTCGCCCAGCGCCGGGTCACCGACAGCTACGCCGCCGAGAAGCCCATCGAGGAGCTGCGGGCCCGCGCGGACAACTACGAGCCCGGCGACACGGATCTGGCCTGGACCCGGATCACGCCCTGGCGCTCCATGCTGGCCGCCGCGCTCGACCAGGTGGACTGCGAGGTCATCTCCGCGGAGGTGCAGGGCGAGCAGTTCAACCCGAGCGTGGAACTGCTGGCCATGTGGCTGGCGGACCGGCTCCATGTGCACGTACGGCGTGGGGTGTCGGCCGGGCCGGGCCTCAACGAGGTGCGGATGCTGACCAGCACCGGGCCCATCCGGCTGTACCGTCCGGCCGGAGGGCTCGCCCTGCTCACGCTGGAGGACCAGCCGGACCGGGCGGTGGCGTTGAAGCGCCGCGAGACGTCCGAGCTGCTGGCGGAGGAGCTGCGCAGGCTGGACCCCGACGACACGTACGCCTCCGCGCTGCGGTTCGGGGTGGACCGGTTGGGCGGCGGGCTGAGCGGTGCGGCGGGCGGTGCGCCCGCCGCGGCGACCTCGGCGGGCGCCGGCGGTGCGGGGTCCGTGGGTGCGGGGTCCGTAGGTGCCGGGTCGGGGACCTCGTCCGGTGGGGCGGGGGACGCGTCTGCGTCCGTCGCGGGATCGGTGCCGGGTTCCGTGCCCGGGTCCGTGCCGGGTTCCGTGCCCGGGTCCGTGCCGGGTTCGGTTTCCGGCTCCGGGCCGGGGCTCGGGGCGGCTGTGGCGTCCGCGGCGTCCGCCGCGCGGGCGGCCGCGGCGTTGCCTCCGGCTGCTCCTTCGGGGGCGTCGGGGGCGGCGGGGTCCGCCGGTGACGGTGACTCCGAGCGGCCGACTCCGGCGCAGATGCCGCCCGTGAAGAAGGCGAACTCGTCATGAGCACACCGCAGTTGGTCGTGCACCGCGACAAGGAGCTGATGGCGCGGGCCGCTGCGGCCCGGCTGATCACCAAAATCGTGGACGCGCAGGCCTCGCGCGGCTACGCCTCGGTCGTCCTCACCGGCGGTCGCAACGGCAACGGGCTGCTCGCCGCGCTGGCGGCGGCGCCCGCCCGGGACGCGATCGACTGGGGCCGGCTGGATCTGTGGTGGGGCGACGAGCGGTTCCTGCCCGAGGGCGACGCCGAGCGCAATGTCACCCAGGCCCGGGAGGCGCTGCTGGACTCGGTGCCGCTGGACCCGAAGCGGGTGCACGCCATGCCCGCCTCGGACGGGCCGTGGGGTGCCGATGTGGACGCGGCGGCCGCGTCGTACGCGGAGGAGTTGGCGCGGGCGGCGGGGCCGGAGAACCACGGTTCGGTGCCGACGTTCGACGTGCTGATGCTGGGCGTCGGGCCGGACACCCATGTGGCCTCGCTCTTCCCGGAGTTGCCCGCCGTGCGGGAGACCGAGCGGACGGTGGTGGGAGTGCGGGGAGCGCCGAAGCCGCCGCCGACGCGGGTCACGCTGACGCTGCCGGCGATTCGGGCGGCGCGTGAGGTGTGGTTGCTCGCGGCCGGGGAGGACAAGGCCGGGGCGGCGGCGATCGCACTGTCCGGTGCGGGCGAGATCCAGGCCCCGGCGGCGGGGGCGACCGGGAGGTCGCGAACCCTGTGGCTGCTGGACGCGGCGGCGGCGTCCCGCCTGCCGCGCGCCCTGTACCCACCGGCCTCACCGTGAAGGGTTGACTCGCCCCCGCCGCCCCTACCCGTCCCATCCCCAGGGGCTGCGCCCCTTCGACCCCCGGTCGTCCGCCCGATGGGGCTTCTCGCGCAGTTCCCCGCGCCCCTGAAGGGGCGCGGGGAACTGCGCGAACGGGGTCCGGGGCGGAGCCCCGAGTCTTCGACGGGGGCAGGAGAACTCAGGCGGTGAAGTCGTCCTCCCTGGTTTCCGGCAGCGCCCACAGGCACACCAGGCTGACCAGGCACAACCCGCCCGTGTAGAACCCCAGCACCAACGGCGACGACCACTGGCTGTTCAGCCACGTCGCCACGAGCGGAGCGAATCCGCCCCCGAGCGTGTTGGCCAGGATGAACGCCGCCGACGCCCCGGTGTAGCGCAGCCTCGCCGGGAACAGCTCCGCCAGGAACGCCGCCACCGGCGAGAACATCAGGGCGAGCAGCATGAGACCCACCGTGTACGCACCGGTGATGACGAACCCGTTGCCCGTACTGAGCGACCCGTACATCGGCACGGCCCACACGACGCACCCGACCGCGCCCGCCAGCATCAGCGGACGCCGTCCGACCCGGTCGGCCAGCCGTGCGACGGGCAGGGTGATCGCGATCCCGGCCGCCGCCCCCACACTCGCCGCGGTGAGCATCGTGTTCTGAGGGATGCCGAGCGCCTTCGGCCCGTAGGACAGGCTGTAGACGATCGTCAGGTAGTAGACGGCGGACCCGCCGATCGCCGCGCCGGTGCCGAGCAGCAGCCGGCCGGGGTACCGCGCGACGAGCGTGCCGAGCGGGAAGCGCGACACCGAGTCCGCCGAAGACACCGAGTCCGCCGAAGGCGCCGAGGACTTCGGGGTGGTCCCGGGCGTCTTGGCCGCGGGCCGGTCCTGGAAGACCGGCGACTCCGACACCGTCGTCCGCACCCACAGCCCGACCATCACGAGCACCGCGCTGAGCAGGAACGGCACGCGCCAGGCCCAGTCGGTGAAGCCGTCGCGGCCCACGATGTTCAGGGTCGGGAGGATGACGGCGCTGGAGAGCAGGAACCCGAGGGAGGGGCCGACGTTCGGGACGGCGGCGTACAGCGCCCGCCGACCGGGTGGGGCGTGCTCGGCGGCCAGCAGGACCGCGCCGCCCCACTCGCCGCCCATGCTGACCCCCTGCAGCAGACGGAGGGTCACCAGGAGGACGGGGGCGAGGAGTCCGGCGGTCTCGTAGGTCGGGAGCAGGCCGACGCCGACCGTCGCGAGACCCATGAGCAGCAGGGAGGCGACGAGTGCGCGCCGCCGGCCCAGCCGGTCGCCGATCGTGCCGAAGAGCACGACGCCGAGCGGGCGGGAGAGGAAGGCCGCGGCGAAGGTGAGGAACGCGGCGAGGGAGGAGACGGTCGGGTTGCCGGAGGGGAAGAACGCGGGGCCGAGGACGAGCGCGGAGGCCGTGCCGTAGACGGCGAAGTCGTAGTACTCGACGGTCGTGCCGATGAGGCTCGCGGCGGCGACCTTGGAGGCCTTGCTCGACCCGGCCGGCGGGGAGACCGGTAACGGGACGGATCTGGGCTCCGCGGCCTCGGCGACGGTCCTGGACGGGGATTCGGGCATGGGGGCTCACTTCCGGTACGCCCGGACACGAATGGTCCGGAACCAGAGGGGGACGGCCACGCATGAAACACGAACCGGAGTGCGGCTGTCACCCTAGGCCGGGAAATTCGAATCCCACAAGGAACCCTCGGAAAAGAGCGCCTGCCGAGTTCGTCGAATGTTTTCGACGAAGAATACGTGCCGATTACACGAGACAACGGCAGGTAAAGCATGTGATCCCGCTTTGCGTGCGGACAGATCGGCAGAGTATGCCACGAACACGACTCCCGGACCCCGTCAACCCTGCGGATCCTGTCAAGTCGCTGTCAATATTCATGTGATCCCCTGCATAAAAATTTGCCCTCGGTCACGCCTTGCCAACTGCCGATCACGCACGGAATGCTGACGTCCGGCTGAACTTGAAAGTTCTACGACCATCGTTTTTCGGACATGGACGGAAGGCTCTTTTCCCATGCTGAAAAGTGGCAAGCCATTACGTTGGAGAAGACTTTCCCTGACCGGCGACGACCGGCATTTGCTGATACCGCTCGACCACAGTGTCTCGGACGGTCCGGTCGCTCCTCCGGGTCGGTGGGAAGAGCTGTTGAAGGCGCTGGTGGCCGGCGGCGCCGACGGGATCATCGTCCACAAGGGGCGGGCCCGCACGCTCGCCCCGGCCCTCCTCCGGAACTGCGCGCTGGTGGTGCACCTGAGCGCCAGCACGGCCTGCTCCGCCGATGTCGACGCCAAGGTACTCGTCGGCGATGTCGAGGAGGCGGTGGCCCTCGGCGCCGACGCGGTCAGCGTCCATGTGAACATCGGCTCGGACACCGAGGGGCGCCAGCTCGCCGACCTGGGCGCGGTGGCCCGGTCCTGCGACACCTGGGGCATGCCGCTGATCGCGATGGTCTACCCGAGGGGCCCCCGGATCGAGAACCCGCACGATCCCGCGCTCCTCGCGCACATCGTGAACGTCGCCGCCGACCTCGGCGCCGACATGGTGAAGACCTCCGTGGCCCTGCCGCTCGCCCGGATGGCCGAGGTGGTGGCCCACAGCCCCATCCCCGTCCTCGCAGCCGGGGGCCCGCCCGACGGCTCCGACCTCATCGAGTACGGCACCGCCGTGATGGCCGCCGGCTGCCACGGACTGGCCGTCGGCCGCCGGATCTTCTCCTCCCCCTCCCCCGCCGCCCTGGTCTCCCGGCTCGCCGCCGTGGTGCACAGCGGCGAGTTCACCGATGACATGAGCATGTCCAATCCGTCCCCCTACTCGACGATCGTGGCAGGTGTCGCATGAGGTTCGCGTGGATCGATCTCCGTGAAGTCCCCCGTCCGCAGCTCCAGGCGGTGGTGGACGCGGCCGTCCACGCCCGGATGGCCGGGGTCGTCTCAGCCGACGCCGAGCTGCTGGGAACGCTGCCGCCGACGGTGACCCGGGTGCTGGCAGGCACGGCACCGGCCGCCGCTCCCCCGAAGAAGTCCGCCGACAAGGGCGACAAGGAGGCCCGGGCCGCGGCCGACGCCAAACCCGGGTCCCAACCCGAGGGCCGGGCCCCGGCCGGCGCCGGCTTCGACCTGCTGCTGCGGAGGTTCGCCACCCGGGAGGAGCTGGACGCCCTCGCCGCGGAGAACCGGGCCGCGACCGGCGCGCCGATCGCCGGCTTCGTCGACGTACGGGACGACCGCACCCTCCAGCTGTCCTGCGAGGGCGCGATGGCACTGCCGTACACGGTGATCCACTTCGCCGATCCGACGAAGATCCCGCTGGAGATCGTGCTCGCGGCGGCCGAGTCGGCCGAGGGGAAGCTGGTGACCGTCGTCGGGGACCTGGAGGAGGCGGCCATCGTCTTCGACGTGCTCGAACGGGGTTCCGACGGCATCCTGTTCACCCCCCGGAGCGCGGACGACGTGTTCGCGCTGGCCCGGCTGCTGGAGGCGACGACCCCGCAGCTGGAGCTGTCCACGCTCACCGTCGAGAGCATCCGGCACGTCGGGCTCGGCGACCGGGTCTGTGTGGACACCTGCTCGCACTTCGAGGAGGACGAGGGCATCCTCGTCGGCTCGTACTCCTCCGGTTTCGTGCTCTGCTGCAGCGAGACGCACCCGCTGCCGTACATGCCGACCCGGCCGTTCCGGGTCAACGCCGGTGCCCTGCACTCGTACACGCTGGGCCCCGACAACCGCACCAACTACCTCAGCGAGGTCGGTTCCGGCAGCGCCCTGCTGGCGGTCGGCGCCGACGGCCGCACCCGGCGGGTGGTGGTCGGGCGGGCCAAGCTGGAGTCCCGGCCGCTGCTGGAGATCCGCACCCACGCGGAGGACGGACGGCTGGTGAGCCTGACCGTGCAGGACGACTGGCACGTACGGGTCCTCGGACCGGGCGGGAAGGTCCTCAACGTCACCGAACTGCGGACCGGCGACGAGCTGCTCGGTTATCTGGCCCAGGACAAGCGCCATGTGGGCCTGCCCATCGGCGAGTTCTGCAAGGAGGTCTGAGGCCCCATGGGCGAACTCGTGGCGGCCGCGGCCGGCGAGGACGGGATGGGTGTCCTCGTCCAACGGCTGTTCGACGCGCGGGACGACGGTCTGCCGTATCTGACACACCAGACGGAGACCGTCGCGCGCGGGGAGTTACGGGAGCGGGTGGCCAAGCAGGCCGCCGTGTTCGCCGGTTACGACATCGGGCCCGGCAGCACGGTGGGGCTGCGGACGCCGCCCAGTTTCACCCAGGTCGAGGTCCTGCTCGCGCTGTGGCGGCTGGGCGCGCAGGTGATGCTGTTCGACTTCCGGCTGAAGCCCGCCGAGGTCGACGCCCTGTGCGCGGTCTGCCGGCCGCAGTTCATGGTCCGGGCCGGCGCCAACGTCCGGGCCACGTTCGGCTTCCGCTCCGAGTACGAGGTCGCCACCGAGTGCCGCAGGGCGGGACGGGCGGCCGACGGCGACCACCGGCTGGTCCAGTTCAGCTCGGGGTCGACCGGGCGGCCGAAGGTGATCGGCCGGACCGCCTCCTCCATCGCCGCCGAGATCGAGTCGTTCGCGGCGGTCCCCGGCATGCCGGCCGAGGGCGACCGGCTGCTGCTGCTCAGCTCCACCGCGCACAGCTTCGGGCTGATCGGCGGGCTGCTGCACGCGCTGGCGGCCGGGGTCTCCGTCGTCTTCGCGCCCCGGGTCTCGGCCCGCGACATCCTGCGGACCTCCCTCGACCACCGGATCACCACCCTCTTCGGGGTGCCGATGCACTACGAGCTGCTCGCGGCCGCTCTCGATCCCCCCACGCTGCCCGCGCTGCGGACGGCCGTCTCGGGAGGCGAGCTGATGCCCCCCGAGGTCGCCGCGCGGTTCGCCGAACGGTACGGCGTCACGGTCGGCGAGGCGTACGGCACCACCGAGACCGGCATCGTCGCCGTCGACGTCGGCGGCACGCTCCGGCCGTCCGTCGGCCGGCCGGCCCCGGGTGTGGTGGTCCGGCAGCACAAGGGCGAACTGGACGTCGCGCTGGCCGAGTCGCCGTACCTCTTCGACTCCGGCGGCACCCAGTACACCGACGGCTGGCTGCACACCCGGGACCGGGCCGCGGTCGGCGCCGACGGAACGGTCACCGTGGGCGGCCGCGCCGACTCCCTCGTCGTGATCGGCGGCCTCAAGGTCGACCTCACCGAGGTCGAGCACGTACTGCGCGCGCACCCGGCCGTCGAACAGGCGGTCCTGGTCCACGAGGACGTCACCGAGGCGTACGTGGCCGTCGCCGCCGGGGCCGAGACCCCGTCGGCGGAGGAGCTGCTGCGCTGGTGCCGGGAGCGGCTGGCCGACTACAAGCTGCCCCGGGTGATCCGGCTGCTGGAGACCCTGCCCCGCACGTCGAACGGGAAGCTGGTCCGTCGGGCGGCGACGCTCCAGGCGGCGGCGGGCGGCGCGTGACGGCTCGTCCCGAGTCTTCCGCGAGCTTCCCGCATACGACGTTTCGCACGACCCTCTCACGACATTCCCCCTCTGGAGATGGCGATCATGAGCACGTCCACCCTGGACAACGAGATCCGCGAGTTCGTCCTGACCACGGTCATCGACGAGATGAACATCCTGCTGAGCCGTGACGGCATCACCGACGAGAGTCCGGTGACCGTCGGCGGCCTGGAGCTGGACTCCCTGAGTCTGATCGAGCTGACGTTGCGGCTGGAATCGCGGTTCGGCGTGGAGATCCCGGACACCGACATCGAGCCGCTGGCCTCGCTGACCCTCGGCGGGCTCGTCGCCGAGGTCGTCGGGCGCGGGGCGAAGGCATGAGGGCGAAGACCTCCCCGCCGACCGTCACGGAGCCCGTCGTGCCGGACGGCGCCGCGCCGGCCGTCCTCACCACCGGGCTCGTCCGGGAGCTGCTGTCCGACCGCAAGATCTTCCCCGGTGTCCCGGACGACCTCGACGAGGACGCCGAACTGGTCCTGGACTCCCTGGGGTTGGTGTGGCTGCTGCATGTGGTGGAGGAACGGTACGGCCTGGTCGTGGAGCCCGGTGACGAGGACATCGCGGGCCTGACCTCGCTGCGGCGGCTCACGGAGTTCCTGGGCACGGCCGGAACACGGGAAGCGGTCGGGACAGCGGATGCGGCCGGGAAACCGGGTGCGTCGGGTGAGTCGGGTGCGCCGGACGGGGGTGAGCGCGGTGACCGGTGAGGTGACGGTGACCGGGTTCGGCGTGCGGACGGCGTTCGGGGTGGGCGCGGACGCCCTGCGGCGCGGTGTCTTCGCCGGTGTCCCCTCCTTCGCCCCCACCACCCGGTTCGACACCGGCCCGTACCGCACCCCGATGGCCGGCGCCGCCCCCGACGGCCCCGACGCGGTGGAGCACTGGGCCCTGCGTCCCGCCCTCGCGCACTGCGGGGCGGAGGCCCTCGACATGGCGGGGCTGCCCAGGGGCACCGAGGCGGCGGTCCTGTTGGGCATCGCGGGCGACTGCACGAGCATCACGCGGTACTGGCGGGAGGCGGCCGCGCCGGGGGCCGACACCGGGCACGGCGGTCCCGGCGACGGGGCGCCCGAGGCGACGAGGACAGCGGTCGCGGCGGGGGCCGCCACGCCGGCCGACGCCGTCCCCGCGCATCTCGCCGAGTCACTGGCCCGGGGCCTCGCGCTGACCGGGCCCCGGCTCACCTTCACCAACGCCTGTGTGGCCTCCGCCGCCGCGATCATCCACGCCTGCCGGCTGATCTCCTCCGGGCGGACCGAGGTCGCGGTGTGCGCCGGCGGCTACCTCGTGGAGGAGGAGACCTTCGGGAAGTTCGACTCGGGGCGGGCGCTGTCGCGTGACGGCGCGGTACGGCCGTTCAGCGCCGACCGCACCGGGCTGCTGCTCGGCGACGGGGTCGCGGCGGTCGTGCTGGAGTCCGCCGAGCACGCGCGGTGGCGCGGGGCCCGGCCGCTGGCGGGTGTCGTCGGCTGGGGCGCGGCGACCGACGCCCACCACATCGCGCAGCCGCATCCGGACGGGGTCGGCCTGGCCCGCGCGACCCGGCAGGCGCTGCGGCTGGCCGGGGACCCCGACGGATCGGGCCTCGGCTATGTCAACGCCCACGGCACCGGCACCAAGTACAACGACGGCGCCGAGACCCGGGGGCTGCGTGCCGCGCTGCGGGAGCGGGCCGAGTCGATCCCGGTCAGCTCCACCAAGAGCACCACGGGCCATCTCCTGGAGGCCGCCGGAGTCGTGGAGTTCGTGATCACGATGCTGGCTCTGACGGAGGGCGTGCTGCCGCCGACCGCCAACTTCACGCGGGCGGACCCGGAGTGCGACCTGGACTACGTGCCGAACCGGCCCCGGCAGACCGACCTCCGCCGGGCCCTCACCATCAACGCCGCCTTCGGGGGCGCCAACACCGCACTCGTCCTGGAGCGACCGTGACGACGACGGACAGGGGCACGAAACCCACATCGACGAGGGGGAACGAGCCCGGGGCGGTGGACGCGGGCGCGCCTGCGTCGGCCGACGCGAGGGAGGCCGGGCCGACCGACAGGAGGGTGGTGCCGACCGGCACAAGGGGGGTACCGCGTTCGCCGCTCGTGGTGCTGGCCGCCGCCACCGCCACCCACGGCACCGGGCGGGACGGCGACATTCCGTTGCCGCGCCTGCCGGGGTTCGTGGAGTCGGCGTTCAGCCCGCTGGCGTACGAGGTCGCCGCGCGGTGTCTGACCGAGCGGCCGGACGGGGGCACCTCCCGCTCGAGCGAAGCCGAGAGTGGGAGAGGTTCGCGTACGGCCGTCGCGCTCGCGAGCCTGATGGGCGACACCACCACGGCCGATCTGGCGAGCCGGCGCGTGGTCTCGGGCCGGGTCCACAATCCGCTGCTGTTCATGCAGGCCACCCCCAACTCCGTGCTGGGGCACCTCAGCCGCGAGTTCGGGATCACCGGACAGATGTTCAGCCTGTCGACGTTCGACGATCCGGTGACCGAACTGCTGGACATGGCCGACCTCCTCCTGGAGGACCCGGAGCTGGACCAGGTGCTGGTGGTGGGCGTGGAACTGGGCGGCGGCGAGCGGTGGGCCGCCGTGCACCGGGAGCTGTCCGCCGAGGACGGCCGCCCGGTCCCGGACCTGCCCGCGTCCGCCGCCCTGGCGGTGGCCGTCCTGCTCGGCCGTCCTGGCCCCGGCGCGCACCCCGGGTCCGGCGCCCCCATGACCATCGGTCCGACGGAGACGTACGCCGGGGAGCGCCCGGCGACGGCTCCGCACGCCGGCAGCGTCCAGGGCCTGTTCGACCTGGCAGACGCGCACCGGCGGCTGCTGCGGGACACCGAACGAGACGAGACGGAGAGCCATGCTCATCGGTAGGCAGGAGCGGGCGCGGATCTGCTCCGACACGGAACTCGGCGCCGGCAACGTCCTGCAACGCCTGGCCGCCTACGAACGCCCCCTCGACGAACCGGTGTTGCACACCGACGGCACCTGGCGCGCACCGGACGGCAGCCGACCCGACGTGCTGACACTCGGGCAGTTGTACGAGGTGGTCGAGGCCTACGCGGGCTGGTACGCGGCCCACGGGGTGCGCCCCCGCGACCCGGTGGCCATCCACTCCTCCTCCGCCGCCGAGTTCGCCGTGAACTTCCTGGCGCTGACGTCGATCGGGGCCGTGCCGTCGTTCGTCAACGGCAACCTCTCGCCGGAGATCGCGCGGGAGTACGTCCGCCGCCAGGGCGCGGTGGGCGCCTTCACGGACGAGGCACACCGCGAGGTGCTGGCCGAGAACGCGGCCGGGGAAGGCGACGCGAAAGCAGCGGGCGGCACGGGAGGCCCGGAAGGCCCGGACGGTGCGCGCGGCTCCGGGGGGCACGGTCTCGGGCTCCGTTTCCGGCTGACCGCCGCCGATGTCCGGCCGGAGCACCGCGCGTCGCTTCCGTCGTCGTACCCCTACCGGCACGACCCCACCGACCCGGTGCTCATCTCCCACTCCTCCGGGACGACCGGCCTGCCGAAAGGGGTGCCGCACACCCATCGCACGCTGATGTACGCCCAGGTGCACCGGCTGCGGTTCTCGACCGGCGCCGACATGGAGCGCACGCTGGTGGGGCTGCCGGGCGCGCACAACGCGATGGTGGCGACCCTGTTGTACTGCCTGCTGCTGCGCACCGACCTCAAGCTGCTCTCCAGTCAGCGCGGCACGGACGTGCTGGACGCGATCGAGGCGTTCCGGCCGACGACCGTGCTGGCCTTCGCCGGAACGTTCGGCGAGATGGCGGCGGAGGATCTGACGGCGCGCGATCTGTCCAGCGTGCAGGTGTGGTTCAACACGGGGGACGCGGCGCACGAGGCGCACATCCGGGCGCTCGTCCAGCACGGGAGCCGGGTCGAGATCCGGCGCGACCTCAGCCGTGTCCGGGTCGAGGGATCGGTCTTCGTGGACGGGCTCGGTTCCTCGGAGGCCGGCTACTCGGTCTTCCACAACCGGCACACCAAGGACACCTCCGCCTACTCCCGCTGTGTCGGCAAGCCGATCAGCTTCGCCGAGGCCGCCGTGCTCGCCGAGGACGGCACCCCGCTGCCGCCCGGGCGGATCGGCCGACTGGGCCTCAAGTCGCCCACGCTGACGCCCGGTTACTGGAACGACTCGCTGACCTGGAACCGGATGCGGCTCGGCGGCTACTGGCTCACCGGCGACCTCGCCCACCAGGACGAGCAGGGCAACTTCTACCACCTCGACCGGGCCCCGGACGCCATCCGCACCCCGGCGGGCATCGTCTTCAGCACCCGCACCGAGGAACTGCTCCTGGCCGCGCTGCCGGAGCTCAGCGACTGCACGGTGGTCGGGGTCGCCCCCGACGGCGTGCGCGCGGACTGGGACGGCGACGGCGAGGCGCAGGCGTACGCGCTGCTCCAGCTCGCCGACGCCGGCGGAGCCGACGAGGAGCGGAGCGGGCCGCGGGACGGCCGGCAGCGGACCGGGCCGCGGGACGACGAGCAGCGGACCGGGCCGGCGGTCGACGAGGAGTGGACCGGGCGGGTCAACGCGGTGCTGACGGCCGCCGGGTTCCCGCCGGTGACCCGGGCCCTGCGGATGGAGGCCGGTGATGTGGCCAAGGGCGCCACCGGCAAGGTTCTCAAACGAGTGATGCGCGACCGGTTCGCCGCCGACACGGCCGCCGCGGTCGCCGCCGAGGAGCAGCACGTATGAGCACGCACACCGACGCCGAGGGCGTCAACCACCGCGCCCGGGCCGGGGAGGCGTACCGGCTGTGGTGGCAGCACGACGCCAACTGGTACCAGGGGGTGGCCGCCCGGTTCGGGCAGGAGGTCGCGAACGAGATCAACGCGGAGGCGATGGGGAAGGTCGCCCTGCACGTCGGACAGCGGGTCGCCCGGCTGCACGGGCCCCTGCCCGACACCGGCGACGGCCGCAAGGACCTGGAGGAGCTGCGCCGCCGGTACGACGACTGCGGCGACCGGATGTTCCCGCCGGAGCTGCGCAACGCCTCCACCGAGGTCGAGGACGACGACCTGATCGTCCTCACCCTCCGGCGGAACTTCGCGATCACCATGGTCCGGATGGCCGGTTCGCTGGAGGGCTACCGCTGCCCGTGCACCGCCGTCCACGCCGGCTGGTCCGAGGGCCTCGGTGTGACGCTCACGGAGAACCGGGCCGAGACGTGTCTGCGCGACGGCGACAAGGCGTGCCGCCTCCTCCTACGGGTCGCTCCGGCCGTCGCACCCACCGCCGTCGTCCCCGGATCGGAGGCCTGAGCCATGCGCGTACTCGTCGCCGGGGCCACCGGCGTGGTCGGACATCCGCTGGTGGGCGCGTTGCGGGCGCGGGGCCACCACGTCGGCGTCCTGGTGCGGCAGGGCTCGCGCGCCCGGGCCCCGGAGGCGGACGAGGTGCTGGTCGCCGATGCCCTGGACCGTGAGGCCGTGCTGTCGGCGGTGTCCGCCGCCCGGCCCGAGGTGGTCGTCCACCAGATGTCCGCGCTGCGGCTGCTGCGGGACGACCCGCCGGAGGCCTTCGCCCGCACCGCGCGCCTGCGCGTCGAGGGCACGGCCCATCTGGTCGAGGCGGCCCGCGCGGCCGGCACGCGCCGGCTGGTCGCCCAGTCCATCGCCTTCGCCGCCGCCCCGGCCGACGCCCCGGTCCTCGACGAGGACGCGCCGCTGTACGTCGACGCCCCCGACCCCGGCTGGGCCTCGACCGTACGGGCCGTCGCCGAGCTGGAACGGCAGGTGACGGGCAGCGGCCCGGAGGGCGTGGTGCTGCGCTACGGCACGCTGTACGGACCCCGCACGGCGTACGCCCGTACCGGCGCGACCGCGCTGTCCGTGCGGGCCGGCCGGCTGCCGCTGCCGGGCAGCGGGGCGGGGATCATGTCGTTCCTGCACGTCGAGGACGCGGTGGGAGCGGCCGTGACCGCCGTCGAGTCCGACGCGGGCGGGGTCTTCCATGTGACGGACGACGATCCGGCGCCCGCCGCGCAGTGGCTGCCGCACTTCGCCCGGATGCTCGCCGCGCCCTCCCCGCGTACGGTCCCGGCGGCCCTCGCGCCCCGGCTCCTCGGTTGGTTCATGACCCACCAGCTCACCTCGGCGCACGGCGCCGCCAATGACCGGGCCCGTACGGCCCTGGGCTGGAAACCGGCCAGACCGAGCTGGCGCGACGGGCTGGGCCGGGAGTGACCCGCGCCGATGACGCCCTCGCCGTCGGCGGGAGCGCGCGCACCCCTGTGACCGGCCGCCGCGCCGTGACCGGCCGCCGCACGACCGGACGCGACCGCGCGAGAGACGGAGGCACCCGATGAGCCCCACGAGCCGGGCGGCTGGGAACGCCTCGGCCGGCCCGGCCCGGGGTCGGCTCGTCCTCCTCGTCGTGGTCTGCGCGCAGATGCTGATCTGGCTGGACACCTCGATCCTCAACGTCGCCGTCACCACGCTCGCCGACCCGGTCGAGGGCCTGGGCGCCACCCCCGGCGAACTGGAGTGGGTGGCGAGCGCCTACACCCTGGTCGTCGCCGGCACCCTCTTCGCGGGCGGCGCGCTCGCCGACCGTTTCGGTCCCCGGAACACGCTCGTCGCCGGGCTCGCGCTGATCGGCGTGGCCTCCGGGGCGGGCGCGTTCGCGGGCGGCCCGGAGTGGTTGATCGTGGCCCGTGTCGTCATGGGCGCGGGCGCCGGCCTGTTGATGCCGGCCACGCTGACGGTCATCGTGCAGAGCACCCCGGAGGAGAGACGCACCCGAGCGATCGCGATCTGGAGCTCGTCGAGCGGAATCGGCGTGGCCATCGGCCCGGTCGCGGGCGGGGCGCTGCTCAGCCACTTCTGGTGGGGCTCGGTGTTCCTGGTCAATGTGCCGATCGTCGCGCTGTGTCTGCCGGCGGTCCTGGCCTTCGTCCCCGACCTCGGCGGCTCCCGGCGCCGGGTGCTCGACCTGCCCGGCCTCGTGCTGTCGGTGCTGGGCCTGGGCGGGGTGGTCTACGGCATCATCGAACTCGGCGGCGGCAGCGCCTGGTACGGGCCGCACGTGCTGCTGCCCCTGGTGCTGGGCGGTGTCGTGCTGGCCGTCTTCGTCGCCGGTCAGCGCAGGTCCACGGCGCCCAGTCTGGATCTGCGACTCTTCCGGCAGCCAGGCTTCACGGCCGGCAGCGTGGTGCTGCTGATCGCCTTCATGGCGCTGGCCGGTCACCTGTTCTACGCGGCCTTCTATCTCCAGGGACCCCGGGGCCTCTCCCCCGCCGACGCCGGAACCGTCATGATCGCCGCCGCGATCGGCATCGTCCTGGGCAGCCAGGCCTCTCCGGCGCTGAGCCGTCGGCTGTCGGCCCGCTGGACCGTCGCGGCCGGAGTCCTCGCCACCGCCGCCACCTACGTCGCGTACGCCTGGCTCGACGGGGGGACCCCGCTGTGGGTGGTCGCCACATTGCTGTGGATCCAGGGCTTCGGCATGGGCCTGGTCGGCACGCCGGTCACGGCCGTGATGATGCGCGAGGTGCCGCCGCAGCTCGCGGGCGCCGGTTCCGCCGTCAACAGTGTCACCCGGCAGGTCGGCGGCACGCTGGGGGTGGCCATGGCCGGGTCGATCCTCTCGGCGGTCTACCGGGACCGGATGGCCGACGCCGAACTGCCCGGCCCCGCACAGGGTCTGCCGGCGGCCTCGGCGGAGCAGGCGCGCGCCTCCGCCGAGGCCGCCCGCTCCCTGGCCGACTCGCTGAACCTGCCCGGCCTGGCGACCGCGGCCGACCGCGCCTTCCTCGACGCCATGTACGCCGCCACGCTCTCCGTCGCCGCCCTCGCTCTCGTCGGCTGCGCGGTCGCGGTGACGGGCCTGCGCGACCGCCCGGCACCCGAGGACCGAGAACCCGCCGGGTCCCGGGATCTCCCCCGGCCGGAGGTGCCCTCCACCCGACCGCGGGGCCCGGCCCGCCCCCAGGACCGGACCCCATCGCAGGAGCCCGCCCAGCCGTCGGACCCGGCACCGAGAGGAAACGCACGATGACCCAGCCGACGACCGCGGAGGCGGCTCCCGCACCGACCCCGGCCACGGCGACCGCCCCGGCGGCTGTCCCGGCGACCGCCCCGGCGGCTGTCCCGACCGCCGATCCCTCGGCACCCGCAGCCCGCTCGGTCCTCGTCACCGGAGGGAACAGAGGCATCGGACTGGCCATAGCCCGCCGGTTCGTGGCGTCCGGAGACCGCGTCACCGTGACCTACCGGAACGAGGCACCCCCCGCCTCCGAGGGCTTCCTCGCCGTGCGCTGCGATGTGACGGACAGCGCCCAGGTCGACCAGGCCTTCAAGGAGGCCGAGACCGCCCACGGCCCGGTCGGCGTCCTGGTCGCCAACGCGGGCGCCACCCGGGACCGGCTGCTGGTGCGCATGTCGGAGGAGGACTTCACCTCCGTCGTCGACACCAACCTCACCGGCGCCTTCCGTGTCGCGCGGCGCGCGGTGCGCGGCATGCTGCGGGCGGGCCACGGCCGGATCGTCCTGCTCTCCTCCACGGCGGCCCTGCACGGCTCCCTGGGCCAGACCAACTACGCGGCGGCGAAGGCCGGCCTCGTCGGCTTCGCCCGTTCCCTGACCCAGGAGCTCGGTTCCCGCGACATCACCTGCAACGTCGTCGCCCCCGGGCTCACCGAGACGGACATGAGCCGCGCCCTCACCCCGGAACAGCGCCGCGCACTGCTGAGCACCACCCCCGCCGGCCGCCCGGGCACCCCGGAGGAGGTCGCCGACGCGGTGGCCTTCCTGGTCGGCGCGGGCTACGTACGCGGCGCCGTGATCCCGGTCGACGGAGGCGCCGGACTGGGGCACTGAGGGCACCCCCGGACCCGGGTGGGGAAACGGACGTCGCGCGGCCGTTCGTCTCCCCACCCGTCGTACGGGCCCCGTCGAGGGCTAGCTCCGCCCGCGCAGCGTCCGGTACGTGGCGACCAGGGCCTTCGTGGACTCGTCCAGGCCCGGCACCTCGGCCCCTTCCGTGAGCGCCGGCTCCACGCGCTTGGCGAGGACCTTGCCCAGCTCGACACCCCACTGGTCGAAGGAGTCGATGTTCCAGACGGCTCCCTGGACGAACACCTTGTGCTCGTACAGTGCGATCAGCTGGCCGAGGACCGACGGGGTCAGCTCCTTCGCCAGGATCGTGGTCGTCGGGTGGTTCCCCTCAAAGGTCTTGTGCGGCACCAGCTCCTCCGGCACGCCCTCCGCCCGCACCTCGTCGGGCGTCTTGCCGAAGGCCAGCGCCTGGGTCTGGGCGAAGAAGTTGGCCATCAGCAGGTCGTGCTGGGCCTTGAGCGTGTCGCTGAGCTCGGCGACCGGCTCGGCGAAGCCGATGAAGTCCGCCGGGATCAGCTTCGTGCCCTGGTGGATCAACTGGTAGTACGCGTGCTGCCCGTTGGTCCCCGGCGTGCCCCAGACCACCGGCCCGGTCTGCCACTCCACGGGCACCCCGTCCCGGCCCACGTACTTGCCGTTGGACTCCATGTCCAGCTGCTGGAGGTAGGCGGTGAACTTGGACAGGTAGTGGCTGTAGGGCAGCACCGCGTGCGACTGGGCGTCGTGGAAGTTGCCGTACCAGATCCCCAACAGGCCCAGCAGCAGCGGCACATTGGACTCGGCCGGTGCCGTACGGAAGTGCTCGTCGACGATGTGGAACCCGTCGAGCATCTCCCGGAAGCGGTCGGGCCCGATCGCGATCATCAGGGACAGCCCGATGGCCGAGTCGTAGGAGTACCGACCGCCGACCCAGTCCCAGAACTCGAACATGTTGGCCGTGTCGATGCCGAAGTCCGACACCTTCTCGGCGTTCGTCGACAGCGCCACGAAGTGCTTGGCGACGGCCTCGGAGCCGGCCTTCAGCTCGGTGAGCAGCCAGTCGCGCGCGGAGGTCGCGTTGGTGATCGTCTCGATCGTGGTGAACGTCTTGGAGGCGATGATGAACAGCGTCTCCGCCGCGTCCAGGTCCCGGACCGCCTCGTGCAGATCGGCCCCGTCCACGTTGGACACGAAACGGACGGTCAGATCGCGGTCGGTGTAGGAGCGCAGCACCTCGTACGCCATCGCCGGGCCGAGGTCGGAGCCGCCGATGCCGATGTTGACGACGTTCTTGATGCGCCGGCCCGTGTGGCCGGTCCACTCGCCGGAGCGGATCCGCTCGGCGAAGCCGGCCATCCTGTCGAGCACGGCGTGCACACCGGGTACCACGTTCTCGCCGTCGACCTCGATCACCGCGTCGCGCGGGGCGCGCAGCGCGGTGTGCAGGACGGCACGGTCCTCGGTGGTGTTGATCTTCTCGCCGCGGAACATGGCGTCCCGCAGCCCGAACACGTCGGTGGCGGCGGCCAGCTCGCGCAGCAGCCGCAGTGTCTCGTCGGTGACCAGATGCTTGGAGTAGTCGACGTGCAGATCGCCGACCTCCAGCGTGTACCCGGTGCCGCGCCCCGGGTCGGCCGCGAACAACTCGCGCAGCCGGACGTCGCCCTGCTGCTCCCGGTGCTCGGCCAGCGCGGTCCACTCCGGCGTCTGGTTGAGCCTGGTACGGCTTTCTGCGTTCATCTCGGACTTCAGCCTTCTTTCCTACCTGGTCCTGCCTGCGTACCTTGCCCCGCTGCCGTTCCAACCTAATTGATCACGACGGAACACGAGCCGTCGTCCCCGGGTCGTCCGACACGACAACAGATACGTCTGCCCCGAGCGCCGGTGTCAGCACGGGCGAGGAACGGCACGAAGAAGGCGCCGAGCAGGCCGGCGGCACGCCGGTCGCCCTGTTCAGGGCCGGAGGACGGCGCACGCCCCCGAACAGCTCCGGCCGGGCACCCTGGGTACCCGGCCGGTGTCGTTCGTCAGATCTCGCCCCGCAGTTTGGCGAGCGCCTCGGCGAGGATCGCCTCGCCGTCCGCGTCGCTGCGCCGCTCGCGGACGTAGGCGAGGTGCGTCTTGTAGGGCTCGGTGCGCGGTGGGTCCGGCGGGTTGTCCCGGTCCTGTCCGGCCGGGAAGCCGCAGCGCGGGCAGTCCCAGGTGTCGGGGACCTGCGCGTCGCTGGCGAAGCTCGGCTGGGTCTCGTGTCCGTTGGAGCACCAGAAGGAGATGCGCAGCCGGGGTGCGGACTCGCCGCGCTCGGCTTCGCCCATCGGCCCCGCCCCGACCCGGCTTCCTCGGATCGCGTTGCCACTTGCCACGGTCGTAACTCCCTGCGTGATGGTGCGGCGAAGCGAGTCGGCGTTTCGCTTCGCTGCGAGCGCCTCAGTCTACGTAAGGCCCAACGCGCGTCCAGTGATTGGAGTTACATCCCGCCCACAGACGCAAGCCCCATGATAGGCCGCGCTCGAAGTCGCGTACCCGGCATGGGGCTTTACGTGCGGAATGGTGCGTCCGTGACGCGTTGTTCGCCGGTGTCGGCCTGAGGGTCAGTTGTTGACCTTCATCAGGATGCCGAGTACGACAATGCACGCGAACCACAGCAGACCGACCACGACGGTGATCCGGTCGAGGTTGCGCTCGGCGACCGAGGAGCCGCCGACGGAGGACTGCATACCGCCACCGAACATGTCGGAGAGGCCGCCGCCCTTGCCCTTGTGCATCAGCACCAGCAGCATCATCAGCAGGCTGAAGACGATCAGGGCGATCGAGAACCCCATAACCACGGCTGGACCAACTTCCTCGGATTCTGATGGACTGCGGGGACCGGCCTCGGCGGCCGGTCCCCGCAAGAGTACGACGTCTCGCTGCTACCGCCTACTCACTGGTCGCGGAAGCGCACGATCTTGACGAACTCGTCGGCGTCCAGCGAGGCACCGCCGACGAGGGCGCCGTCGATGTCGGCCTGGGCCATGATCTCGGCGACGTTGCCGGCCTTGACCGAGCCGCCGTACTGGATGCGGACCTTGTCGGCCAGCTCCTGGCCGTACAGCTCGGCGAGCTTGGCGCGGATGGCGGCGCAGACCTCCTGGGCGTCCTCGGCGCCGCAGACCTTGCCGGTGCCGATGGCCCAGACGGGCTCGTAGGCGATGACGACGGTCTCGGCGTGCTCTGCGGGGACGTCCCTGAGGCCGCCCTCGACCTGGGCGAGGGTGTGGGAGACGTGGTTGCCCGCCTCGCGGACCTCCAGCTCCTCGCCGACGCACAGGATGGGGGTGAGGCCGTGCTTGTAGGCGGCCTTGACCTTGGCGTTGACGATCTCGTCGGTCTCGTCGTGGTACTGGCGGCGCTCGGAGTGGCCGATCGCCACGAACGTGCACTTGAGCTTGGCCAGCATCGGGCCGGAGATCTCGCCGGTGTAGGCGCCGGAGTCGTGGGCCGAGAGGTCCTGGGCGCCGTACTTGATCTTGAGCTTGTCGCCGTCGACCAGGGTCTGGACCGAGCGCAGGTCGGTGAAGGGCGGCAGGACCGCGACCTCACAGGCCTCGTAGTCCTTGTCGGCGAGGGCGAAGGCGAGCTTCTGGACGTGGGCGATGGCCTCCAGGTGATTGAGGTTCATCTTCCAGTTGCCCGCCATCAGGGGCGTACGCGTGCTCATTGAGGGTCAGTCCTCCAGTGCGGCGAGGCCGGGGAGCGTCTTGCCCTCGAGGTATTCGAGGGAGGCGCCGCCACCGGTCGAGATGTGGCCGAATGCGTTCTCGTCGAAGCCCAGGATCCGTACGGCGGCGGCGGAGTCGCCGCCGCCGACGACCGTGAAGGCCTTGGAATCGAGGAGTGCCTGGGCGACCGCCTTGGTGCCCTCGGCGAAATCGGGGTGCTCGAAGACGCCCATGGGGCCGTTCCAGAAGACGGTGGCGGCGTCGGCGATCTTCGAGGCGTACAGCGTGGCGGACTCCGGACCGATGTCCAGGCCCATCTGCCCGGTCGGCATGGCGTCCGCGGCGACCGCGGTGGCGTCGGCCGGGGCCTTGCTCTTCAGGTCCGGGAAGGCGGGGGCGACGACGGCGTCCACGGGCAGGACGATCTCGACGCCGGTGCGCTCCGCGCGCTCCAGGTACTCGGTGACCGCGCCGAGCTGGTCCTCCTGGAGGAGGGAGCCGCCGACCTCGTACCCCTTGGCCTTGAGGAAGGTGTACGCCATGCCGCCGCCGATGAGGATGCGGTCGGCCTTGCCGAGCAGCTGGTCGATGACGGCGAGCTTGTCGGAGACCTTGGCGCCACCGAGCGCGACCACATAGGGCCGCTGGACGTCGTCGGTGAGCTTCTTGAGGACGCCGACCTCGGTGGCGATGAGGTACCCGGCGTAGTGCGGCAGCCGGGCGGGGAGGTCGAAGACCGAGGCGTGCTTACGGTGCACCGCGCCGAAGCCGTCGCCCACGTAGACGTCCGCGAGGGCGGCCAGCTGATCGGCGAAGGCGCCGCGCTCGGCGTCGTCCTTGCTCGTCTCGCCGGCGTTGAAGCGCAGGTTCTCGACGACGGCGACCTGGCCGTCGGTCAGGCCCGCGACCGTGGCGGTGGCGGACTCGCCGACCGTGTCCGTCGCGAACGCCACGTCGGCGCCGAGGAGTTCACCGAGGCGGGCGGCGGCCGGGGCGAGCGAGAAGGCCGGGTCCGGAGCGCCCTTGGGGCGGCCCAGGTGGGAGGCGACGACGACGCGCGCGCCCGCCTCGGCCAGCGCCTTCACGGTGGGCAGGACGGCGCGGATACGGCCGTCGTCGGTGATGGTGGTGCCGTCGAGCGGCACGTTGAGGTCGGCGCGGACGAAGACCCGCCGGCCGGCGACTGGCTCGGCGAGGAGTTCGTCGATCGTCTTCATGAAGAGGGCTCCCGAGGAGGACTTGTGGTGCTCGTGATCGTAGGAGGAACCGCTTTTGTACGTGCGGCAGGGCTCGGGCGACGCGTCCCTGCGCCGCCCGAGCCCTGCTCTCACACGGAAGTGCCCGCTCTGCCGATCAGAGCTGGCCGCCGACGAAGACCGTGAGGTCGACGAGGCGGTTGGAGTAGCCCCACTCGTTGTCGTACCAGCCGAGGATCTTCACCGAGTTGCCCTCCTGGACCATGGTCAGGGAGGAGTCGAAGGTGCAGGAGGCGGGGTCGCTGACGATGTCCGAGGAGACGATCGGGTCCTCGGTGTAGGCCAGGTAGCCCTTGAGGTCGCCGTCCTCGGAGGCCTTCTTGAACGCGGCGTTGACCTCGTCCTTGGTGACCTCGCGCTGCAGCGTGACGACCAGGTCGGTGGCCGAGCCGGTCGGGACCGGGACGCGCATCGCGATGCCGTCGAGCTTGCCCTTGAGCTGCGGGAGGACCAGCGCGGTGGCCTTCGCGGCACCCGTGGTGGTCGGGATGATGTTCTCGGCGGCGGCGCGGGCGCGGCGCAGGTCCGAGTGCGGGAAGTCCAGGATGCGCTGGTCGTTGGTGTACGCGTGGACCGTCGTCATCAGACCCTTGACGATGCCGAAGTTCTCGTCGAGGACCTTGGCCATCGGCGCCACACAGTTGGTGGTGCAGGAGGCGTTGGAGATGACGTGGTGGTTGGCCGCGTCGTACTTGTCCTGGTTGACGCCCATCACGATGGTGATGTCCTCGTCCTTGGCCGGAGCCGAGATGAGGACCTTCTTGGCGCCGCCCGCGAGGTGCTTGGCGGCGTCGGCCTTCTTCGTGAAGATGCCGGTGGACTCGATGACGATGTCGACGCCCAGCTCGCCCCACGGGATGTCGGCGGGGTTGCGCTCGGAGAGGACCTTGATGGTGTGGCCGTCCACGGTGATCGTGTCGGCGGTGTGCGACACCTCGGCCTTGAGGCGGCCCAGGATGGTGTCGTACTTCAGCAGGTGAGCGGTGGTCGCGGTGTCACCCAGGTCGTTGACAGCCACGATCTCGATGTCTGCACCCTGCTCCAGCAGCGCGCGGAAGTAGTTACGACCGATGCGGCCAAAGCCGTTGATGCCTACGCGGATCGTCACGAACCGATCTCCTCGTTGGTACGCCGGCTCAGTGCCGGCGAGCTGTATGGGATGTCCCCGACCGCCTACGACCCTACAGCCCCGGGGGCCGTCGAGTGACATCGAGATGCCCTATACATGCCGGTGCGGTCCGTACTCGCCAGTAGGGGTACGGACCGCCCTGGCTTTACAAGGTGATTACCTTTTGAGCGGCCCCCCGATCATCTGATTTCAGACGTCCGGAGGGCCGCCCACGAGGCCTTTCCTCATTCGTTCGGCTCAGTCGGCACTCAGTTCTTCAGTGCCGCCAGCGCCTTGCCGAGCAGTGCCTTGCGGTCGGCCGCCGAGACGACCTGCTCCAGACCGAAGCCCAGCAGCACCGTGTCGTCCGTGGTGACCGCGCCGAAGGTCTTGAACAGTTCACCCGAGAGTCCCCAGTCCTTCACGACCGCGGGGCTGCCCGCGGGCGGGCCGGGGGTGCTCCACGCGCCGAGCGAGGTCTCGAATCCGTCCACCGCGCCGGGCGTGCCGCCGATGACGACGGCTGCGTTGTCGGCGAGGAGACCGCGACCGCCGCTGCCGGGGTCGGTGACATAGCTGAGCGACACCTCGACCTTCTTGCCGGCGTACGCGGACAGGTCGAACTCGACCTGCTGCCAGCCGTCGGAGGCCCCGGTGAAGCTGTTCCAGGCGCCGCTGGTGCCGCTGGGCGTGCAGCCCCCGGAGCCCACGGTCAGGTACCGCTTCAGGGCCGGGTGGCCCTGGACGAAGAACCCGGCCTCGCACTCGGTGGGCACGGCGGAGGAGGTGGCACCGCCGGTGTCCGGCAGCGTGGTCCAGTCGTCCGCGCCGGCCGTGTGCGCCTCCAGGAGGGCGTGGTCGTACCCCTCCTCCGTGCTCCACAGCAGCTGGGTGCGCAGGGTGGGCCGGTCCGCCGCGGTCACCGAGGTGAGGTCGATGGTGCGGGTGAGCCGGTTCCAGGCGTAGTCGGTGTGCGTGGCGGCCGCCATGGACGCGCCCTCGTAGGGGCCGTACGGGTTGACGGTGCCCGGGTACTGGCCGGCGCCCGCGCTCGCGAACTGCGGGAAGGTCCCCACGGGCAGGGCGTCGGAGGTGACCCCGAAGGATCCGGCGGTGTTCAGCGGGTTCCCGGGCGCGTCGCCGAGGGCTCCCGAGAAGCCGTCGAGCTTGGCGAGCCCCGCGAAGGCGGTGGCGTTCGGCAGGGAGGTACGGCTGTAGGCGCCCAGGTAGTACTGGCTGAAATCGTTCGACAGCGTGCCGTCGCCGAGGTCGACGGAGCCGCCGGCGCTCTCGCCCGACTCGATCAGCTTGCCGCCCTCGTTGAGGTAGGCGCGCAGGGCGAGCTGGGTGGCGACGCCCGGCCGGACGGCGCCCGTGTAGTGCACGACCTGCTGGAAGTGCTTCAGTACGCCGAGCGCGTCGGGCGCGCCCTGGGTGGCGACGTCCCAGACGAGCGCCTTCTTGCCGTTGGCCTTCAGCGCGTCGACGTAGACCTGGGTCTGGGTCGCGGTCGCGCCCTCCTCGGCGACGACGAGCGTGTCGGCCTTGGGGCGTTCGGCGATCGTGTAGGTGAAGCGCTCGCTCCTGGTGGGCTTGCCGCTCTTCGTCTCACCGGTGAACCAGACCTCGACCTTGTCGCCCGGCTCGCCGTCCTGCACCTTGGCCCGGTACTCGTCGAAGTACAGGTTGTCCGCGCCGCCGAAGGTCTCGCCGCCCTTCCAGGCCTTGAGCGTCTGGTCGTACGTGGGGCCGCGGCCGTTGATCCGGTACTTCAGTTCCTTGTCGCGCACGGACCTGCGGGCGACGACGGAGATCGTCTGGTCGGCGCCGCGCGAGTACGACGTGGTGAAGGCGGCCGGGGTGAAGTCGGGGGCGTCGATGCCGACCGAGGACTTCGGCTGGTCGGGCTTGACGGCGGACTCGGCGACGGAGAGCGCGAAGGGGATGTTCTTCTCGAACTCCTGCTGGATCAGCTTCTCGTCGTCCGGGAACGTGAAGACCGAGGCGCAGTCCTCGGGCTTCCAGGCGTCGGCCGGGTCGATGTTCGACGCGGTCTGGCAGGTCGACATCTCGGGGGTGAAGAACGCCGCGCCGTTGACGTTGGAGGCGTGGCCGTTCGCCTCACCGTTCGTCGTGTACAGCTCGGAGGAGAGCTGGGGGCGGTACCCGGGGATCGCGGGGTTCTCCGGGGTGCCGGCCAGCGACTTGTAGAGCACGTCGTCCGGGCTGGGGCTGGCCACCTGCCAGCCGACGCCGTAGAGGATCAGCTCGGCGGCCGAGTGGTAGTTGATGCCGTACTCGAAGCCGATGCGCTTCTCGAAGGCGTCCAGGACCTTGGTCTCCGGCTCCGAGTTCGGGCCGTCGCCGCGGTAGGTCTCGCTGGTGGGGAACGGGGAGGAGCCCTCGTTGTCGTAGCCCCACTTGTAGGCGAAGTTGCGGTTGAGGTCGACGCCGTCGCCGACGGTGATGGCGTTGTCGCCGTTGACGTCCCGCAGGTTCTTGCGCCACTGGCGGTTGCCGTCGGCCTGGTGCGTGAAGTCGTAGCCGTCGGGGTTGGCGGAGATCACGAACCACAGTTCGGTGGAGTCGACGATCTTCTTGATCCGCTTGTCCGTCCGGTAGTTGTCCAGGTAGTGGTGCATCAGGCGCCGGGTCATCTCCGGCGTGATCCACTCACGGGCGTGCTGGTTGGACAGGTACAGCACCGACGGCTTGGCGCCGTCCTTGGTCTTCTTCGCGTTCTTGGTCAGCTTGACCGCGAGAATGTCCTGGCCCCGCAGGGTCTTGCCGAGGGAGACCACCTTGGTCAGGGAGGGGTGCTCCTGACCGGTCCGCAGGATCTCCTCCTTGAGGTTGCCGGCGCCGCTGTAGGGGCGGTAGACCCCGTCGCCGGCGGCGTCCACGCGGGCCTCGGCCTTGCTGGTGAGGCGGTGTTCCCTCAGCTCGACGCCCTGCTTCTCCAGGGCGTCCGCCTGCTTGTCGGTGAGGTAGACCTCGACCGAAGCGGTGCCCTTCTCCGGCGCCTGCTCGCTGAGTTCGTGACCGTCCTGCCCGGCCGCGAGCAGCAGCGGTATCTGCTTCTTCGTCACCTCGGCGCGGAAGACCTTGACCTCCTCCGTGTCCGAGCCGTCGTTCTCGGCAGCCTGGGCGAGCGGTGCGAGTCCCGCACCACCGCCCAGCAGGAGCGCGCCGGCAGCGAGGATCGATCTCGCTCTTCGTCTCATGAGCCCCCCTTGCAGTGGTTCGCCCCAGTAGCGAACAGACGCCAGGCTCATGTCAGATCTGGGCCAAGTCAAGGAGGCCTCACAGGCCAGTCCCGGAATTCACGCGATAAGCCGGAAGCCGGTGCCGACAGCCCCAAATGAGCGTCGGCACCGGCGAGTTGAGATGTCCGGGGGTTTCTTCACCCCACGAGATTCTCGGCCATCTCCTCGGTCAGGCTGGCCTCGGTCCCCGGGATGCCGAGGTCCGACGCGCGCTTGTCGGCCATGGCGAGCAGCCGCCGGATCCGGCCCGCGACGGCGTCCTTGGTCAGCGGGGGGTCGGCGAGCGCGCCCAGCTCCTCCAGGGAGGCCTGCTTGTGCTCCATGCGCAGCCGTCCGGCGGCCGCGAGGTGCTCGGGGACGTCGTCGGCGAGGATCTCCAGGGCGCGGCCCACGCGGGCGCCGGCCGCGACGGCGGCACGCGCCGAGCGGCGCAGATTGGCGTCGTCGAAGTTGGCGAGCCGGTTCGCCGTGGCCCGGACCTCGCGGCGCATCCGCCGCTCCTCCCACGCCAGCACGGACTCGTGGGCGCCGAGGCGGGTCAGGAGCGCGCCGATGGCGTCCCCGTCCCGTACGACGACCCGGTCCACGCCCCGCACCTCGCGCGCCTTCGCCCCGATCGAGAGCCGGCGGGCGGCGCCGACCAGCGCGAGAGCGGCCTCGGGGCCCGGGCAGGTCACCTCCAGGGAGGACGAACGGCCGGGTTCGGTGAGCGAGCCGTGGGCCAGGAAGGCGCCGCGCCAGGCCGCCTCGGCGTCGCAGGTGGCCCCGGAGACCACCTGGGGCGGCAGACCGCGGATCGGGCGGCCCCGGCCGTCCACCAGGCCGGTCTGCCGGGCCAGCTGGTCACCGCCGGCGACCACCCGGACGACGTAACGGGAACCGCGGCGCAGACCGCCGGGGGCCATCACGATCAGTTCGGACCCGTGTCCGAAGATCTCCGCGATGTCCCGCTTGAGGCGGCGGGCCGCCATCGCGGTGTCCAGCTCCGCCTCGATCACGATGCGGCCGCTCACCAGGTGCAGCCCGCCCGCGAACCGCAGGATCGCCGAGACCTCCGCCTTTCTGCAGCAGGTCCGGGTGACGGGTAGCCGGGAGATCTCGTCCTTCACCGCTGCCGTCATCGCCATGGGCCGATCCTTCCATGCATCCGAAAAATACGGTCGTACGCGGCGGCCAACAGCTCCGGGTCATGCCGCGGAGATCCGTCGGTCCGGGCCACCGGCGCCAGCTCGACCGCGGCGCCGAACCGTTTGGCGGCGTCGGTCAGCAAGTCGCGGTCGGGCACGGCGGCCTCGTCGGCCAGCACCACGTCCAGGGCGAGTTTAGGGGCGTGTCGTGCCAAAACCTCCAAATGACGCTGCGGGGAGAAGCCATCGGTTTCTCCCGGCTGCGGGGCGAGGTTCAGCGACAGCACCAGTCGGGCCTTGGTCTCGGTGAGGGCGTCGAGCAGCTCGGGCACGAGCAGGTGCGGGATGACCGAGGAGAACCAGGAGCCGGGGCCGAGGACCACCCAGTCGGCGTCGCGGACCGCCGCCACGGCCTCGGGGACGGCGGGCGGGTCGTGCGGCACGACGTGCACGGACTGGACCTCGCCCGGGGTGAGGGCGACGGTCGCCTGCCCCCGCACGGTGTCGACGTCGTCCGGGCGGGCCGGGTCGTGCCCCTTGACCAGCGCCTGGAGCTCCAGCGGAACCGCGGACATGGGCAGCACCCGGCCCTGGGCGCCGAGCAGCCTGCCGACCAGGTCGAGGGCCTGGACGTGGTCGCCGAGCTGTTCCCACAGGGCGACGATCAGCAGATTGCCGACCGCGTGCTCGTGCAGGTCGCCCTTGGACTGGAAGCGGTGCTGGATGACGCGCGCCCAGGTCTGGCCCCAGTCGTCGTCGCCGCAGAGCGCGGCCAGCGCCTTGCGCAGATCGCCGGGCGGCAGGACGCCCAGCTCGTCACGGAGGCGTCCGCTGGAGCCGCCGTCGTCGGCCACCGTGACGACGGCGGTGAGGTCGCCGGTGATCCGGCGCAGCGCGGCGAGCGAGGCGGACAGCCCCATGCCGCCGCCGAGCGCGACGACCTTGGGCTGGGCGCCCCGGCGGCGCGGCCTGGCCCCGCGGGCCTCGGCGGGCCTGTCCGCACGGCCCTCCGGGGCGACCCGGCGCAGTCTGCTCAGCCTGCTCAGCCGGGACGAGGTGGGTCCGGTCACTCGCGCCCCATGTCCCGGTGCACGACCACGGTCTCGACGCCCTGGGAGGCGAGGCGGGCGGCGAGCTTCTCGGAGGTGGCGACCGAGCGGTGCTTGCCGCCGGTGCAGCCGACCGCGATGGTCACGTACCGCTTGCCCTCGCGGCGGTAGCCGGCGGCGATCATCTGGAGCAGCTCGGTGTAGCGGTCGAGGAACTCCTTGGCGCCGGGCTGGTTGAAGACGTACGCGGAGACCTCCTCGTTGAGGCCGGTGAACGGGCGCAGCTCCGGGACCCAGTGCGGGTTGGGCAGGAAGCGCATGTCGACGACCAGGTCGGCGTCGACCGGGAGGCCGTACTTGAAGCCGAAGGACATGACGGTCGCCCGCAGCTCGGGCTCCTCCTCGCCGGCGAACTGGGCGTCCATCTTGGCCCGCAGCTCGTGCACGTTCAGGCTGGAGGTGTCGATGACCAGGTCGGCGTCGCCGCGCAGCTCGCGCAGCAGCTCCCGCTCGGCGGCGATCCCGTCGGTGATGCGGCCGTCGCCCTGGAGGGGGTGCGGGCGGCGCACCGACTCGAAGCGGCGCACCAGGGCGTCGTCGGAGGACTCCAGGAAGACGATGCGCCGGGTGACGTGCTTGGTCTCCAGGTCGGCGAGGGAGTCGCGGAGGTTGTCGAAGAAGCGGCGGCCGCGGACGTCGACGACGACCGCGATCCGGGCCACGTTCCCCTGGGAGCGGGCGCCGAGCTCCACCATGGTGGGGATCAGCGCGGGCGGCAGGTTGTCGACGACGAACCAGCCGAGGTCCTCCAGACACTTGGCGGCCGTGGACCGTCCGGCGCCGGACATGCCGGAGATGATGACCAGCTCGGGGATGGCCGCCTCGGGGACCCCGGCTGTTTCGATGCCCGTACTCACGTGTGCTCCGTCTTCCTGTGGCGCTGGGGGCCGGGGCGTGTCGTCGCCCACCGCGCTGTGGGCCGCCCCGCGCTCCGCTGTGTGCTCGTGGTGCTGTTGTCCTGGACGCTTGGAGCGCTCCGGGGGTTCTGTGTGTTCCCGACCCGGGTTCTCTTCGTGCTCGGTCATGTCTCCTGCCCTCGCCGCCGGTCCGGGGGGCCCGCGGCCACGGGCTCCCCAGAGGGGTCCGCCGTCGTACCGGGCTCCTCTTCCTCCATGATCTCTCCGGTCGCCGTGTTCACGGCGGGTGCGGCCGGAGCCGCCTCGGCGAGGGCCACGGCGATCGTCTCGGCGGTCTTGCGCCCTATGCCGGGAACCTCGCAGATCTGCTCGATCGTCGCGGACCGCAGCTTCTTCAGCGAGCCGAAGTGCTTCAGCAGGGCCTGCTTGCGAGCCTCCCCGAGGCCGGGCACGTCGTCCAAGGGGCTCGCCCGGAATCGCTTGGAGCGTTTGGTCCGCTGATAGGTGATGGCGAAGCGGTGGGCCTCGTCGCGCACGCGCTGCAGGAGATAGAGGCCCTCGCTGGTGCGGGGCAGGACCACCGGGTCGTCCTCGCCGGGCACCCAGACCTCCTCCAGCCGCTTGGCGAGGCCGCAGACGGCGATGTCGTCGATGCCCAGTTCGTCGAGGGCCCGGCGGGCGGCGGCCACCTGCGGCTGCCCGCCGTCGACGACGACGAGCTGGGGCGGGTAGGCGAACCGCTTGGGGCGGCCGTCGTCGTCCTTGAGACCGCCCGCCGGGCCCTCGGCCCCGTCTCCGGATGCCGCGGCGTCCTCCTCGACCCACTCGCCGGTCTTCTCCTTCTCCGCGAGGTAGCGCCGGAAGCGGCGGGCGATGACCTCGTGCATGGAGCGGACGTCGTCCTGGCCCTCGCCGTGCCAGACCTGGGTGTCGCCGACGCGGCCCTTGATCTGGAAGCGGCGGTACTCGCTCTTGCGGGCCAGTCCGTCCTCGAAGACGACCATGGAGGCCACGACGTCGTCGCCCTGGAGGTGGGAGATGTCGTAGCACTCGATCCTGAGCGGGGCGCTGTCCAGGTCGAGGGCCTCGGCGATCTCCTCCAGGGCGCGGGAGCGGGTGGTGAGGTCGGAGGCGCGCTTGGTCTTGTGCAGCACGAGCGACTGCTGGGCGTTGCGCGCGACCGTCTCCATGAGCGCCTTCTTGTCCCCGCGCTGCGGGATGCGCAGGGAGACCATGGCCCCCCGGCGCTCGGTGAGCCACTCCTGCACGGGGCCCACGGGGTCGGGCAGTGCCGGGACGAGGACCTCCTTGGGCACGGAGTCGCCCGTCTCCTCGCCGTACAGCTGCTGGAGCGCGTGTTCGACGAGGTCACCGGTGGTGACGGCCTCGACCTTGTCGGTGACCCAGCCGCGCTGGCCGCGCACCCGTCCGCCGCGGACGTGGAAGATCTGGACGGCCGCCTCCAGCTCGTCCTCGGCGACGGCGATCAGGTCGGCGTCGGTCGCGTCGGCGAGCACGACCGCGTTCTTCTCCATGGCCTTCTTCAGGGCCTCGATGTCGTCCCGCAGGCGGGCGGCCCGCTCGTACTCCATCTCCTCGGCGGCGTCCGTCATCCGCTTCTCCAGACGACGGATGTACGTGCCCGTGCGCCCGGCCATGAAGTCGCTGAACTCCTCGGCCAGTTCGCGGTGGTCCTCGGCGGAGATCCGGTCGACGCAGGGGGCCGAGCACTTGCCGATGTAGCCGAGGAGACAGGGGCGGCCGGTGCGGGCCGCGTTCTTGAACACCCCGGCCGAGCAGGTGCGCACGGGGAAGACGCGCAGCAGCAGGTCGACGGTGTCCCGGATCGCCCACGCGTGCGCGTACGGCCCGAAGTACCGCACGCCCTTCTTCTTGTGACCGCGCATCACCTGCACGCGCGGGTACTGCTCGTTCATCGTGACCGCGAGGTAGGGGTAGCTCTTGTCGTCGCGGTACTTGACGTTGAACCGGGGGTCGAACTCCTTGATCCAGGAGTACTCCAGCTGAAGCGCCTCGACCTCCGTGGACACCACGGTCCACTCCACGGAGGCGGCCGTGGTGACCATCGAGCGGGTGCGCGGGTGGAGGCCGGCCAGGTCCTGGAAGTAGTTGGCCAGGCGCTGGCGCAGGCTCTTCGCCTTCCCGACGTAGATCACCCGGCGGTGCTCGTCACGGAACTTGTACACCCCGGGGGAGTCCGGGATCTGTCCCGGACTGGGGCGGTAGCTGGAGGGATCGGCCATGCTCCACACCCTACTGGCGGGGAGTGACAACCCGGGGGCCCTGTGGACAAGGGCCGATGCCCCTGGTGCTAGCGCGTCTCCAGGAACGTCAGCACGGCCAGCACCCGGCGGTGGTCGTCCGGTTCCTCGGGCAGTCTCAGCTTCCCCAGGATGCTCCGCACATGTTTCTCCACCGTCCCCTCGGTGACCCACAGCCGTCGGCCGATCCCCGCGTTGGAGCGTCCCTCGGCCATCAGGCCGAGGACCTCCCGCTCCCGGTTGCTGAGCATCGACAGCGGGTCGTCACGTCGCTGCGCGGCGACCAGCTCCTGCACCAGCGACGGGTCCACCACCGACCCGCCGCGCCGGATCCGGTCCAGCGTCTCCAGGAACTCGTCCACGACGGTGATCCGGCTCTTGAGCAGATACCCGATGCTGCGCCCGCCGGCCAGCAGCTCCAGCGCGTCCTCGACCTCGACGAACGCCGACAGCACGAGGATCCCGACCGACGGGTACCGCTCCCGGATCTCCCGCGCGGCCTTCAGCCCCTCCGTGGACTGCGTCGGCGGCATCCGGATGTCGACGATGGCGATGTCCGGAAGCTCGTTCTCCACCAGCTCCATGAGTCCCGCGGCGTCACCGGCCTGACCGGTCACCTCGTAGCCGACGCGCTCGCAGAGGCTCGCCAGGCCCTCCCGCAGCAGCACGTCGTCGTCCGCGAGCACCACTCGTCCGCGCACCGGGTGCGCATCGGCCTCCATGGTCTCGGTCTCCCCCTTGCCCGACCTGTCCCGTTCGTCCCAACAGCCTGCCTGAACACGGTCTTACGGCTAGCCGGAAGCCTAGTTGGGGGCGGGCCGTGAAGACACCTGAACGTTTGCCCGCCATGCTCGAAAAAGCGCAGCCGCGGACGGCACCGGCGACTCTGACGAGAGACGGCGAGGCATCCGCATGCCCGAGAGCCGGACGGCCGTCTCCGCCGTCCGATTCGACCGCCCGGAACGTACGCCCGTACCGAGTCCCGGACTCCCCCCTTTGAACGGGCCTCACCGCGTACGCTTCGGGCGGTCACACGCGCGTCGCGACGGCCGTCGCGGCCTCCTCGGGCGGGGTCAGCGGCAGCCGCACGCTCAGCGTCGTCCCGCCGCCGGGCGGGCTGGTGACCGTCAACCTGCCGCCGATCGCTTCCACCCGGTCGATGAGCCCGATCAGTCCCGATCCCTTGTCCGGTTCGGCTCCCCCGACGCCGTCGTCCCGGATGAGCAGCTCCAGCACGCCCGAGCGTTCCTCCGCCGCGACCGTCACCACGCTCGCGCGCGCGTGCTTGACGGCGTTGGTGAGGCTCTCGGAGGTGACGTAGTACGCGGCCACCTCGACCTGTTCCGGGAAGCGGGTGCGGGCGAACCCGAGGTCGAGCTCCACGGGGACGGCGGCGCGGCGGGCCAGGGCGCGCAGGGCGGGGCCCAGGCCGCCCTTGGAGAGGATGGACGGGTGGATGCCCCGGGCGACCTGGAGCAGGTCCTGGAAGGCGTCGTCGAGGCCCTTGGCCAGATGGTCCAGCTGCCGGGCGAGTTCCGAGGAGGGGTCGTCCACCAGGGTCTCCGTCATCCGCAGCTCCAGCTGGAGGGAGACCAGGCGCTGCTGGACGCCGTCGTGCAGATCGCGTTCGATGCGGCGCCGCGAGGCGTCCCCGGCGGCGACCACGCGCGCGCGTGAGGCGGTCAGCTGGTCGCGGCTGTCGGCGTTGGCGATCGCGGTGGCGATCAGCGCGGTGAAGTCGGCGAGCCGGGACTCGGCGCCGCCGGGCAGCGGATCGGCCAGCGACGCCGCCACGACCAGCCCCCAGATCCGGCCGTCGACGACGATGGGGGCGCCCACGGAGGTCTCCGACCGGGCCGCGCACCGGGTCCGGGCCACCTCGTCGATGGTGTGCGCGGCCGCCTCCCGGCGGGTCAGGCAGGCGGCCTCGACCTCGTCCACGCGCGCGTGCGCGATCCCGAGGACCTTGACGCCGCCGTCGGGCTCGTACCGGATGACGGCCGAGGCCGTGCCCAGCAGCGAGGCGACCTCCTCCGCCACCGTCGCGAACACCTCGGACGGCGGCACCCCGCGCGCGACCGCGGTGGCGACCCGGCGCAGCGCGGCCTGTTCGAGCGCGGCCCGACGGCTCTCGGTCACGTCGCGGGCGGCGGCGTAGATGAGGCCCTCCTCGTGGACCGCCCGGGCGCTCCACTGGAGCCAGCGTTCGGTGCCGTCGGGCCGGAGGTAGCGGTTCTCGAACTCGGCGACCTCGGCGCCGCTCGCCAGCAGCGCGACGGCCGCCCGGGTGCTCTCCCGGTCGTCCTCGTGGACGAAGTCGAGGAACGGCCGGGAGGTCAGGGTCCGGACCGGATAGCCCAGGGTGCGTTCGAAGGCCGGGTTGACGCGCTTGAAGTAGCCGTCGACGCCGCTGATGCAGAGCAGGTCCAGGGAGAGGTTGAAGATGCCCTCCAGTTCCCGTTCCGCCCGCCGGCGCCGACCGTGGGCCGCGGCGAAGGACGCCATCGTGCCGTTCATGCCGCCCAGCAGCTGGGCCCAGGTGCCGTCGAAGGAGTCGACGTCGGCGCGGTGTCCGAGCCGGCCCGCGTCGATCGCGGTGTTCATGTCCCGGATCTCGCCCGCCAGCCGCTCGCTGGTCACCCGCAGCTCGCGGAACGTGTCGGCGACGTCGCCGAGTTCGTCGCGTCCCGCGTAGCGGATGTCGTACGAGAGATCGCCGTCCGAGAGGGCGCGGGCGCCCTCGGAGACCTCGCCGAGGGGACGGGTGATCGAGCGGCACAGGGCGAGCGCGAGGAAGGTGACGAGGGCCAGGACGACGAGGCAGATCGTCAGTTCGATGAAGGTGCGGGTGCTGGTGGTGCGCAGGTCCCGGTGCGCGGTGTCGTCCAGTTGCCTGGCGGCCCGGTCGCGGATGCCGCGCAGGGCGTCGGCGTAGTCCTCGGACTCGCCGAGCCAGTCGGCGTACGAGGGCCAGTCGGCGGGCTGGGGATCGGGGTCGGCGACCAGGTCGCGGGCCGCGCGGACCGCGCGTCCTGGGGCCTGGAACCTCGCGGCGTGCAGTTCGGCCTTCAGCTCGTCCGACGCGGTCTGCTGGAACGCCCTGAGCTGGGCCTTCTCCAGTTCGGTCCAGCGGCCCGCGGCGGCGGTGGCGTGTCCGTCGCCGGGCGCGTGGAAGAGGATGGCGAGCTCCGCGCGCTCGCTCTCGGCGGCGGCGACGGCCCGCAGCATCGCGATGTGGGCGTCCGCCGCCCGGCCCGCGGCCCGGGTGGGCCGCCCGGATTCGAGGTCGGCGACGATGTCGAGCACCTTGTTCTCGATCGCCTCGTACCGCTGGGCGACGGTCGGCGCCTCCAGCGACCCGGTGCCCGTCTGGACCCTGACGGCGTGCAGCTGGCGGCGTACGGAGTCGAGGATCCCGGCGTCGTCGGACTCCGTCCGGCCGACGGTCTCCTCGAAGGCCCGGCGCAGCGCGTGGTCGGTGGTCCGCTGGGCCTCGGTCCGCTCGCGCAGGGCGTCCGGTGCGGCGCTCAGCCGGGCTTCCACCGCGGCGATCCGCTCCCGGGCGACGGCGTCGGAGACCTCGCTGATCTCGAAGGACACCTCGATCGCGGTGTCGAAGTCGCGCAGGGTGCGGGCCTCACGCCCCTGGTCGACGGCGGCGAACGCCGTGACGGCCAGCAGGACGGTGACCGGCAGCAGGACGAGCAGCGTCAGCTTGGGGCCGACGCGCAGCCGGGACAGGAACGGGACGGTGTCCACGGCCGCGGCGCGGCGGGGCGCCGGCTTCGTCGCGGGGCGCGGCGCGGGGGCCGGTCGGCTGGGCGGTGGGCGGAGCACGGCGAGGCCTCACGGACCGGTCGGGGGGTAGTGACCGTGGTCCGCCAGGTCCTTGTCGACGGCGCGCACCGCCTCGTCGAGGGCGGGCCGTACCGCCGCTCCCTTCATGATCTTCGCGAACGCCTCGGCGAAGGCGTCGGTGATCGCCGGGTAGGCGGGGGTCTGCGGCCGGGGGCGGGCGGCGCCGCCCCGCAGCTGCTCTATGTAGAGGCGCGCGGGCCCGCCCTCGGCGAACGCGTCGGTGCGTTCGACGGCGGTGCCGGTGGCGGGGATGCCGCCGTTGACGTCCGTCATCCGCAGGACTTCCTCGGGGCGCAGCAGGAAGGACAGGAAACGCCAGACCGCGTCGCCGTCGGCCGTGCCCGCGGGCACGCCCCACTGCCAGGAACCCATCCCGGTGACGCTGCCCGTGCCGAAGTCGGGCAGCGGCACGATCGCCACGTCGCCGGGGTGGGCCTCGGTGTAGCGCCCGTACCACCAGTGGCCGGTCCAGGAGACGGGGCTCCGGTCCTTCTGGAAGGCCTCGGCGTCCTTGTTCTCGTCCACGTATCCCGCCTTCACCCAGCCCTGCAGCGTCGTCAGCGCCTCGACCGTCCGCGGCCCGTTGAGCACTCCGTCGGCCGTCCGGTAGGTGGAGCGTTCGATCAGGTCGCCGCCCGCCGACCAGACGGCCGGCGCGAAGCCGTACGTCCCCCATTCCGTGCCGGCCCACTGCAGCTGGAGGTCGAGGGGCCTGTCGTAGCCCAGGGTGCGCAGTTTCTTCAGGATGCCGGTGAACTCGTCGGCGGTCCAGGCGTCGTCGACGCCCTTCGGGATGCGCACGCCCGCGTCCTTCAGCACCGACGGCCGTACGTACAGGCCGAGTCCGGAGTCGAACGTGCCGAGGCCCCACAGCCGGCCGCGGTAGGTGCCCTGTTCGAGGACGGAGGGGAGCAGGTCCGCGCGCAGGGCCTCCGGGACGCAGGAGTCGATGGGTCGGAGGTGGCCTGCCCAGGCGTGGCTGAACAGCTTCGGGGCGTCGAAGTCGAGCAGGTCGGGCAGTTCCCCGTCGGCGGCGGCCGCGCGGACCAGGTCCTCGTAGTCGCCCTCCGGGACGTCGACCAGACGGACCGTCACCTCGTCCTGGGCGGTGTTGAACGCCTCGACCTGGGCGCGTACGGCCGCCAGTTCACCGCGCGCGGAGGGTTCGTGGAACCACATCGTGATCTGCGCGGGGGCGTCGATCCGCCCGTCGCAGGTCGCGTCGGCGGCCCGCCGGGGCCGCTCGCCGTCGTCCCCGCCCGCTTCGCAGCCCCCGAGCAGCAGGGTCATGCAGAGCACGAGCGCCGCCCGGGCACGACGGGACGTCCGCCGGGCGCGGAGGCGTCCGGTCGTCCGAGGAGTGCTCCGCGGGGGCCGGGCGGCGCGGGTCACGGACCGCTCTTCGGGTAACCGTCGTGGGCGGCGAGATCCTGGTCGATGGCCTCGACCGCGTCGTCCAGCGTCTTCTCGACGGGTGCTCCGGAGAAGACGATGTCGGCGACGGCGTGCGAGAAGGCGACGGTGACCGCCGGGTACGCCGGGGTCTGCGGCCTGGGCCGGGCGACACCGCCGCGCAGCTGCTCGATGAACAGCCGCTCCGCGCCGTCCTCGTCGTACAGCGGGGAGAGCTCCACGGCTCCCTCGGTGCCGGGGATCGCGCCGTTGGCCTCGCTCATCCTGGCCACCTGCCCGGGTCGCAGCAGGTACTCCAGGAAGCGCCACACCGCGTCGCCGTCGGCGTCCCCGGAGGGGATGCCCCACTGCCAGGAGCCCATGCCGGTGACGGTGCCCGTGCCGAAGTCGGGCAGCGGCACGATCGCCACGTCGCCGGGGTGCGCCTCGCTGAACTCCCCGTACTTCCAGTGCCCCATCCAGGAGATGGGTGTGCGGCCCTTCACGAAGGCGCTCTTGTCCTTCTTCCGGTCCCTGTCGACGTAGCCCTCCTCCACCCAGCGCTGCATGGTGGTGAGCGCCTCGACGGACTCGGGGCTATTGAGGAACCCGTGGGCCGTGCGGAACTCCACGGGGTCGATGAGGTCGCCGCCGGCGGACCACACGGCCGGCGCGAAGGCGTAGGTGTTCCACTCGTCGGCGGTCTGGGAGTCGATGAAGTTCAGGTCGAGCGGTGCCTCGTAGCCCGCCTCGCGCAGGGTGCGCAGGATCCCGGTCAGCTCGTCGGCGGTCCAGGCGTCGTCGACGCCCTTCGGGATGCGTACGCCCGCGTCCTTCAGCACCGACGGCCGTACGTACAGGCCGAGTCCGGAGTCGAACGTGCCGACCCCCCACAGCCGGCCGTCGTACGTGCCCTGTTGCCGGACGGAGGGCAGCAGGTCCTTCCTGGTCCTCTCGGGAACGCAGGAGTCGATCGGCCTGAGCGTGCCGGACCAGGCGTAGCTGTAGAGGTTCGGGCCGTCGAAGTCGAGCAGGTCCGGCAGATCGCCGCTGGCCGCCGCGGACAGCACCAGCTCGGTGTACGGGCGCTGCTCGGGCAGGGTGACCAGTTCGACCTGTACCTGCTCCTGGGCTCTGTTGAACTCCTCGACCTGGCGCTCGAGCGTGGTCTGCTCGCCGCTCTGGCCCGCGTGGAACCACATCGTGATGTGGGCGGTTCCGTCGATCCTGCCGTCGCAGGTCGTGTCGCCCGCCGCCTTGTTCTCCTCGTCCACCCGGCCGTCGCCGTCGCCGGCGCCGCATCCGGCCAGGAGCAGCGCGACAGCCGCCACGCCCGACATCAGGGCACGGCGGACAGGACGTTTTCCGAGGTCCCGGCATTGCGTGTTCATCGCACACCCCCCACTCGACCGGACGGCACGGCCCCCAGGGCGACGACATGCTACTCCTCGTGTCGCACGCGATTCCCTGAGTGAGAGCGAACCCCTCGATCCGGCACGGGACTTCAGCACATTCCCGCTGACGGGTGTCCGGCGGCGACGACACTTTCCGGCTAGCCGGAATGTATGCCCCTGACCCCCTTGGGAGGCTGAGCCCATGTCCATGCGCTGTCTCATCGTCGATGACAGTGCCCGGTTCCTGGAGGCCGCCCGTACGCTGCTGGAGCACGACGGCGTGCACGTCGTCGGTGTGGCGTCCACGGGCGCCGAGGCGCTGGCACGGGCCGGGGAACTGGCCCCGGATCTGGTCCTGCTGGACATCGACCTCGCCGGCGAGAGCGGACTGGAGCTCGCGCCGAGGCTCGCGCGCACGGCTGCCCCCGTCATCGTGCTGATCTCCACGCACGCGCCGGACGACGTCCAGGAACTCGTGGCCGCCACTCCCGCCCGGGGTTTTCTGCACAAGTCGAAACTCTCGGGACAGGCTTTGCGGGCCCTGTCGGGGCCCGATCGCGGGGCGTCGGAGCATTGAGGAACCCGGCGACGGTGTCCGGCCATGTCACGCGGCAGGTGTTGTCGGGACCTGACCGACACGCTTCAATGCGGAGGAACTCGGAGCGAGGAACGCGGTCGTACGGATGTGAAGACGGATGGCCGCCCAGGGTTCCTGGAGCCCCGAGCATCCGCCGGGCGCCCGATCGGCACGCGCGGTCCCGAGCACGCGTCGCGCACTCGTCATCGTCTACGGAAAGGTCCCTGCATGCGGCACGCCACAGAGCACGCGGACGTCGCGGCGGTCACGGACGTCGCAGCCGTCGCGGACGTCGCCACGGCGGAGCTGGAGTCGGTCCTGCGGGGCGGCCCCTTCCATGTCGCCCTGCGCGCCGCGATCGCCGCCCGCGGGCTGCCGCTGCAGCGCGTGCAGCACCATCTGACGCGCCACGGGGTCAAGGTCGGTGTCACCAGCCTCAGTTACTGGCAGCAGGGCGCCCGGCGTCCGCAGCGTCCCGAGTCGCTGCGAGCGGTGCGGGCCCTTGAGGAGATCCTGCAACTGCCGGACGAGTCGCTGATCCGGCTGCTCGCGCGGGCCGACGAGCAGTCCGGTCCGCAGCGCCCCGCCGGCCGCTCGTACCGCTCCGTCGTGGAGGCCTCCGGCGTCCTGCGGCGGCTCCTCGCCGAGCTGGACGTGCCGCTCGACGGCGGGGTGCACTCCGTCGGCCACCACGAGCGCGTCCGGATCGGGGCCCGTCGCGAGCTGCTCGGCCGCGAGTCCCAGCAGATCGTGCGCGCCCACAGGGACGGGGTGGACCGCTATGTGGCCGTCCACCACGGCGATCCGGGCTGCGCGCCGGAGCGGACGGCCGTCCGTGCCCTGGAGAACTGCCGCAGCGGGCGCGTGCGCTGGGACCGGGACACCGGTGTCCTGGTCGCCGAGCTGCTCTTCGACACGCGGCTGCGCAGCGGCGACACCCACCTCTTCCGCTACGGCTTCGACGACGGCACGGGCGGTGTCTGCACCGAGTACGTCCGCGCCTTCCGCTCCACCGGCGGCCAGTACGCCCTCCAGGTCCGCTTCGACGAACGTGCCCTGCCCCTGCGCTGCCACCGCTTCAGCCAGCACTCCGCCGCGGCCCCGCGCGGCGGCCGGCAGACCCTCGCCCTGAGCGGCCTGCACCGCACGGTGCACCTCGTCGAACCCCGGGTGCGGACGGGGATCGTGGGGATCGACTGGGAGTGGGAGTGAGCGGCCGGGCCGGGGTCTGAGCCGCCGGGGTCTGAGCTGCCGGGGAGCACGGCCGGCGGCGGGGTCGGCTCCGGGGCGGGCGCCCGTCGCGGGGCGCACGCCTCTGCGGTACGTTCCGGGCCGAGAGCCCCCAGAAAGGATCCGTCCCGTGATCGTCGTCGCCGGTGAAGCCCTGATCGACCTCGTGCCGCAGGGTGCGGGCGCGCTCGTGGATCTGCGGCCGGCTCGCGGCGGCGGCCCCTACAACACGGCGGTGGCGCTCGGCCGTCTCGGCTCCCCCACCGCCTTCTGCTCCCGGGTGTCGTACGACGTCTACGGGGAGGCCCTGCTGACCGGTCTGCGCGAGGCCGGGGTGGACGTGGCCGCCGTGCAGCGGGGCTCCGAGCCCACGACCCTCGCCCTGGCCTCGATCGGCACGGACGGCTCGGCCCGGTACTCCTTCTACGTCGAGGGCAGCGCCGACCGCCTGTTCGAGACGCCCGGCCGGCTTCCGGAGGGCACCCGGGCCGTCTCCTTCGGCACCTGCTCGCTGGTCCTGGAGCCCGGTGCGAGCGCGTACGAGAAACTGCTGCACACGACCGCCGCCCAGGGGGTGTTCACCGCCCTCGACCCCAATGTCCGGCCGGGTCTGATCCCGGACGCGGACGTCTATCGGGCGCGTTTTTGGAGCTGGTTGCCCTCGGTGTCGCTGCTCAAGCTCTCCGAGGAGGACGCGCGGTGGCTGGGCGGCACCCCGCGTCTGTGGCTGGACTCCGGTCCGGCCGCCGTCGTCGTCACCCACGGCGGCGACGGGCTGACCGTCCACACCCGGGTCGGCGGGGAGCACTCCGTACCGGGCGAGAAGGTCGACGTCGTCGACACCATCGGCGCCGGTGACACCGTCAACGCGGCCCTCCTGCACGCCCTGGCGGCCCGGGACGCGCTCTCCGACGCGGCCCTCGCCGCCCTGGGCGCCGAGGACTGGACCCGGCTGCTGCGCTTCGCGGCCCGCGCGGCGGCGATCACCTGCTCCCGCGCGGGCGCGGAACCCCCGTACGCGGCGGAGGTGGGCGAGCCGCCCCACTCCCCCGCGGTACGGGAAGGCTGAACGCGAGGTCCGCCCTCGCCGAGCCGGTGCGGCCGGCGAGTGAACGGGCGGCGGCCCGTGGGGAGGTTCCCACGGGCCGCCGTGTTCTTCCAGGTGCGACAGCGCTCGCCGCGCGGACGCCTCAGGCCTTGGGCGCCCGCGTGGTCTTCTTCGCGGGAGCGGCCTTCTTCGCGGTCGAGGCGGCCTTCTTGGCGGCCGTGGTCCCGGCTGCGGTGGTCCTGCCCGTCGCGGTCTTGGCCGCCGACGTCTTGGCCGCCGTGGTGGTCCGGGCCGTCGCCGTCTTCCGAGCGGTCGAGCCGGCGGCGACGGTCTTCTTCGCCGCGGTCCTGCGCGGGGCCTTCACCGGGGCCGCGTCGCTGATCCGGTCGGCGCCGAGGATCTCCCGCAGGAACTTGCCCGTGTGGCTGGCCGGAACCCCGGCGACCTGCTCGGGCGTGCCCTCCGCGATGACGAGGCCACCGCCGGCGCCGCCCTCGGGCCCCATGTCCACGACCCAGTCGGCGGTCTTGATGACGTCGAGGTTGTGCTCGATGACGATGACCGTGTTGCCCTTGTCGACCAGGCCGGAGAGCACCTTGAGGAGCTTGCTGATGTCCTCGAAGTGCAGACCGGTGGTCGGCTCGTCCAGGACGTAGACCGTGCGGCCGGTGGAGCGCTTCTGCAGCTCGCTGGCGAGCTTCACGCGCTGTGCCTCGCCGCCGGACAGGGTGGTCGCGGCCTGGCCGAGCCGGACGTAGCCGAGGCCGACGTCCTTGAGCGTCCTGAGGTGGCGGGCGATCGCGGGGACGGCCTCGAAGAAGTCGGTCGCCTCCTCGATCGGCATGTTCAGCACGTCGGCGATGGACTTGCCCTTGTAGTGGACCTCCAGGGTCTCCCGGTTGTACCGGGCGCCGTGGCAGACCTCGCACGGGACGTAGACGTCCGGGAGGAAGTTCATCTCGATCTTGATGGTGCCGTCGCCCGCGCAGTTCTCGCAGCGGCCGCCCTTGACGTTGAACGAGAAGCGGCCGGGCAGATAGCCGCGGACCTTCGCCTCGGTGGTCTCGGCGAACAGCTTGCGGACGTGGTCGAAGACGCCGGTGTACGTCGCCGGGTTGGACCGGGGCGTCCGGCCGATCGGCGACTGGTCGACGTGCACGACCTTGTCGACGAGGTCGTCGCCGTCCACGCGCGTGTGCCGTCCCGGGACGCCCCTGGCGCCGTTCAGCTCGCGGGCCAGGTGCGTGTACAGGATGTCGTTGACCAGCGTCGACTTGCCGGATCCGGAGACGCCGGTGACCGCCGTGAAGACACCCAGGGGGAACGCGACGTCGATGTCCTGGAGGTTGTTCTCGCGGGCGCCGTGCACCGTGAGCTGCCGGGTCGGGTCGAGCGGGCGGCGGATGTCGGGCAGCGGGATGGCCTTGCGGCCCGAGAGGTACTGCCCGGTCTGCGACTCGGTGTTGCCGAGCAGCTCCTTCAGCGAGCCGCTGTGCACGACCTTGCCGCCGTGCTCGCCGGCGCCGGGGCCGATGTCGACGATCCAGTCGGCCATCTTGATGGTGTCCTCGTCGTGCTCGACGACGATGAGCGTGTTGCCCATGTCGCGCAGCCGGACCAGGGTCTCGATGAGCCGGTGGTTGTCGCGCTGGTGCAGACCGATGGAGGGCTCGTCGAGGACGTAGAGCACGCCGACGAGGCCGGAGCCGATCTGGGTGGCCAGGCGGATGCGCTGGGCCTCGCCGCCGGAGAGCGTGCCGGCCGCGCGGTTCAGCGAGAGGTAGTCCAGGCCGACGTCGACCAGGAACCGCAGCCGTTCGTTGACCTCCTTCAGCACCCGCTCGGCGATCTTCTTGTCGCGGGCGCTCAGCTTCAGCTCGCCCAGGAAGTCCGCGCAGTCGCTGATCGACATGGCGGAGACCTCGGCGATGGACTTCTCCATGATCGTGACCGCGAGGACGATCGGCTTCAGGCGCGTGCCCTCACAGGTGGGGCAGGGCACCTCGCGCATATAGCCCTCGAAGCGCTCACGGCTGGCGTCGCTCTCGGCCTCGCTGTGCCGCCGCTTCACGAAGGGGACGGCGCCCTCGAAGGCCGTCGTGTACACCCGCTCGCGGCCGTACCGGTTGCGGTAGCGGACCTCGATCTGGGTCTTGTGGCCCTGCAGCAGGGCCTTCTTCGCGCGCTGCGGGAGACCGGCGAAGGGGATGTCGGTCCGGAAGCCCAGGGCGTCCGCGAGGGCTCCGACGAGGCGGCCGAAGTAGTCCTTGGTGTGGCCGTGCGACCAGGGGTGGATGGCGCCCTCGTCGAGCGACTTGTCCTCGTCGGGGACGATCAGCTCGGGGTCGACCTCCATGCGCGTACCGATGCCGGAGCAGTCGGGGCAGGCGCCGAAGGGCGAGTTGAAGGAGAAGGAGCGGGGCTCCAGCTCCTCGAAGGACAGGTCGTCGTACGGGCAGTACAGGTGCTCCGAGAACATGCGCTCGCGCTCGGGGTCGTCCTCGGGGAGGTCGACGAAGTCGAGCACGACCATGCCGCCGGAGAGACCGAGGGCGGTCTCCACGGAGTCGGTGAGGCGGCGCTTGGCGGTGTCCTTCACCGTGAGGCGGTCGACGACCACCTCGATGGTGTGCTTCTCCTGCTTCTTCAGGGTGGGCGGGCTGGAGAGCTGGACGGTCTCGCCGTCCACCCGGGCACGGCTGTACCCCTTGGTCTGGAGGTCGGCGAAGAGGTCGACGAACTCGCCCTTGCGCTCCCGCACGAGCGGGGACAGCACCTGGAAGCGGCTGCCCTCCGGCAGCTCCAGCACCCGGTCGACGATCGCCTGCGGCGACTGGCGGGAGATCGGGCGGCTGCACTGCGGACAGTGCGGCTTGCCGATGCGCGCGAAGAGCAGGCGCAGATAGTCGTAGACCTCGGTGATGGTGCCGACCGTCGAGCGCGGGTTGCGCGAGGTCGACTTCTGGTCGATGGAGACCGCCGGGGACAGACCCTCGATGAAGTCGACGTCCGGCTTGTCCATCTGCCCGAGGAACTGGCGGGCGTAGGAGGAGAGCGACTCGACGTACCGGCGCTGCCCCTCGGCGAAGATCGTGTCGAAGGCCAGCGAGGACTTGCCCGACCCCGACAGGCCCGTGAAGACGATGAGCGAGTCGCGTGGCAGGTCGAGCGAGACGTTCTTCAGGTTGTGCTCGCGCGCGCCACGGACGATGAGACGGTCGGCCACGCCGGTCCGCACCTTTCTTGAGTGAATGACAGGGGCCAGAGCCCCCGTCTTCCACAGACTAGGGGGAGCCACTGACAGCGCCGGTTCTGTTTCCCCGTTCCGACAACAAACCCGGGCCTTCCAGCATGCCCGACGCCACGACCGACCATATAGCACGTGCATTCGATTTACGGCGCTGGTCGGCCACCTTCACCCGAAGGTGTGGCCGGGGCTAGGGTCGGCGCCATGATGGATCACGCGCGTGACCTGGCCTCTGTGTGTGAAGCGACGGACCGGCTACTCAGCGCGGTCGCCGCCCTGGACAACGCGGCTGTGACCGAGCCGTCACGGCTGCCCGGCTGGACCCGTGGTCATGTCCTCGCCCACCTCGCCCGCAACGCGGACGCCCTCGTGAACGTCCTCGAAGGGCGTCCCATGTACGTCTCCGGCGACGCCCGGGACGCCGACATCGAGCGGGACGCGCCGCGACCGCTGAAGGCCCAGCTCGCCGACGTACGCGACAGCGCGCACCGCTTCCAGGACGCCGCGTCGGTGTCCCAGGACTGGTCCCGCACGGTCGAGCTGCGGGGCGGGGTCCTCGACACCGCGGCCCGGCTGCCGTTCCGGCGGTGGATCGAGGTGGAGCTGCATCACGTGGATCTGGGGATCGGGTACGAGCTGGAGGCTCTGCCGGAGGAGTTCACGGAGCGGGAGATCGACTTCCTCGCCGACCGGTTCGCCGGACATCCGGCGGTGCCGCACACCCGCCTCACGGACGGCACGCGCGCGTGGACCACCGGTAGCACCGCTTCCGGATCGGGAGTGACGGTGACCGGTGCCGCGGCGGCCCTCGTCGGCTGGCTCGCCGGCCGCCGCGACGGCGCCGACCTGCGCGTCGAAGGAGGCGCGCTCCCCCCACTGCCCCCGCTATAGGCTGCCCTCATGACGTACAGCGGAGCGGTGAAGGTCGGCGGTCCTGCGGATGTGCACGAGCTGCCGGACCTGATGATCTCCAAGGTCGCGGTGGGCCCGATGGACAACAACGCGTATCTGCTGCGCTGCCGGGCCACCGACGAGCAGCTGCTGATCGACGCCGCGAACGACGCCCGCACCCTGCTCACCCTGATCGGTGACGACGGGATCGCGTCCGTCGTCACCACGCACCAGCACGGCGACCACTGGCAGGCGCTCGCCGAGGTCGTGGCGGCCACCGGCGCCCGTACGTACGCCGGCCGGGACGACGTCGAGGGCATCCCGGTGCCGACCGACGTGCCCGTCGGCGACGGGGACACGATCCGGGTGGGGCGCGTGCAGCTCACCGCGCGCCACCTGGTGGGTCACACGCCGGGTTCGATCGCCCTGGTCTACGACGACCCGCACGGGCATCCGCACGTCTTCACAGGCGACTGCCTCTTCCCGGGCGGCGTCGGCAACACCCGCAAGGACCCCGAGGCGTTCGCCAGCCTGATCCACGACGTCGAGACCAAGATCTTCGACGTGCTGCCCGACGAGACCTGGGTCTACCCGGGCCACGGCAACGACACGACGCTCGGCGCGGAGCGCCCGCACCTGCCGGAGTGGCGCGCGCGGGGCTGGTGAACTCCCGTGTGCCGTAGGGCAGTTGGCGGAAAGCCCGGACGGGCGCGCGACCGCTCCCGCACGCGCCCCGTGTGAATCGAACGCACACGCCGGTGTCCCGCGCGCGCTCCCGGCGTACGCCGTGGCGTAGTCCACTGGAAGCAGGTCCGCACGGGATGACGGCTCCCGCGCGGATGGGCCGCCGGCCTCACCGACCCCGCCCTCGGCCGGCGGCCCCGCCCTCGCGTTCGCACGCGTTCACTCAGCCGCAACACCCGTTCCCAGAATGCGGACAAACACCCGTGTGACCTCGACAGACGGCACGTCGCGCTGTCAATCTCACGCCATGCGTCCTGTCCCGCGAACCGCGCGCTCCCCGCGCCGTGCCGCCTCCGCCGCCATAGCCGCCCTGCTCGCCGTCGTCGCGGTGGGCTGCGCCCCGCAGCCGGAGGAGGACGCCTCCGGCTCGGCCTCCTCCGCGGCGTCCGGATCCTCCTGCGCCAAGGGCGACTTGAGCACGAAGACGTCCGGCAAGCTGACCGTCGCCACCGACGAACCGGCGTACGAACCCTGGTTCAAGGACGACCCGAAGAACGGCGAGGGCTTCGAGTCGGCGGTCGCCTACGCCGTGGCGAAGCAGCTCGGCTACGACAAGGCGGACGTCGTCTGGCAGAGCGTGCCCTTCAACAAGGCCTTCGCGCCGGGGGCGAAGACCTTCGACTTCGACATCAACCAGGTCTCGATCAGCGACGAGCGCAAGAAGGCCGTCGACTTCTCGTCGGGCTACTACGACGTGCGCCAGGCCGTCGTCGCCCTCAAGGGCTCCGCCGCCGCGAAGGCGACGAGCGTCGCGGACCTGAGGAAGCTGCATCTGGGCGCCCAGGTCGGCACCACCAGCCTGAACTACATCCAGGACGTGGTGAAGCCGACCCGGGAGGCCGCCGCGTACGCCAAGAACGACCAGGCCAAGTCCGCGCTGAAGAACGGCCAGGTCGACGCGATCGTGGTCGATCTGCCGACCGCGTTCTACATCACCTCGGCCGAGGTGACGGACGCGAGGATCGTCGGCCAGTTCGAGAACCAGGGCGGCACGCCCGAGCAGTTCGGGCTCGTCCTCGACAAGGGCAGTGCCCTCACGTCCTGCGTGACGAGCGCCGTGGACGCCCTGCGCGAGGACGGCACGCTGGCGAAGATCGAGCAGGAGTGGCTCTCCGACGCCGTCGACGCCCCGGTCCTCAAGTGACGGTCGTGAAGCAGGAGCCCGGCCCGGAGGGCGCGGACGACCACGGTGACCCGCCCGGCGCGGACGACGGCTACGTCCCCTCGCGCCGGCGGCTGGACCGGGAGCGCCACAGGCGTGACCGGGCCCGCCGCGCCACCGCCGTCGCCGCCCTGTCGACCCTGGTCACGGCTGTCGTCCTCTACCTGGTCGTCGTCAACGCCCCCGGCTGGCCGCGCACCAAGGAGACGTTCTTCAGCGCGGAGTACGCGCGCGAGGCGCTCCCCAAGGTCCTCGAAGGGCTCTGGCTCAACGTACGGCTGCTGCTGGTCTGCGGCGTCGCCGTGCTCGTCCTCGGCATGCTCATCGCCGTCGCGCGGACCCTGCGCGGCCCGGTGTTCTTCCCGCTGCGGGCGCTGGCGGCCGCGTACACCGACTTCTTCCGCGGACTGCCGCTGATCATCAACCTGATGATCGTGGTCCTGGGCGTGCCCGCGCTCCGGCTCCAGGGGGTGACCGTCGACCCGGTCCTCCTCGGCGGCACCGCGCTGACGCTCACGTACTCGGCGTACGTGGCCGAGGTGTTCCGCGCCGGCATCGAGTCCGTGCACCCCTCGCAGCGCGCGGCGGCCCGCTCGCTGGGCCTGACCAACCGGCAGGCCCTGCGGCACGTCGTGCTCCCCCAGGCGGTACGCCGTCAGGTGCCGCCCCTGCTCAACGACCTCGTGTCGCTGCAGAAGGACACCGGCCTGGTCTCGATCGGCGGTGCGATCGACGCGGTGCGCGCCGCCGACATCATCGTGGGCCGCAGCCTCAACTACACGCCCTACATCGTCGCGGGACTGGTCTTCGTCGCCCTGACCATCCCGATGACCCGCTTCACCGACTGGGTCACGGCCCGCATGGATCGGCAGCGGGCGCAGGGAGGGACGACATGAGCGACAGCCGAGACACCGTGGAGGCCGGGCAGGCCGGGCGCGCCTCCGAGGCTGCCCCCGTGCTGCGGATGGAGTCCGTGCGCAAGACCTTCGGCGGCTCCGTCGTGCTGCGGGACGTCGATCTGGAGGTCGCCCCGCACACCGTGACCGCGCTGATCGGCGCCTCCGGATCCGGCAAGTCGACGCTGCTGCGCTGCGCCAACCTCCTGGAGGACATCGACGACGGGGCGATCTGGCTGGACGGCGAGGAGATCACCGACCCGCGCGTCGACCAGGACGCGGTCCGGCGGCGCATCGGCGTGGTCTTCCAGTCGTACAACCTGTTCCCGCACATGACGGTGCTGGACAACATCACCCTCGCCCCGCGCCGGGTGCACGGCGTTCCCCGCGCGGAGGCCGAGGAGCGGGCGCGGGAGCTGTTGGACCGGCTGGGGCTGAGCGGGAAGGCGGGCGCCTATCCCGACCGGCTCAGCGGCGGTCAGCAGCAGCGCGTGGCGATCGTGCGCGCCCTGGCCGTACGCCCCCGGCTGCTGCTCCTCGACGAGATCACCGCGGCCCTCGATCCGGAGCTGGTCGGCGAGGTCCTGAACGTCGTCCGTGATCTGAAGGCCGACGGCATGACCATGGTCCTGGCCACGCACGAGATGAGCTTCGCCCGCGATGTCGCCGACCAGGTCTGTTTCCTGGACGGAGGTGTCGTGCTCGAACGCGGCACCGCGGACCAGGTCTTCGGCGACCCGCGACGGGAACGTACGCGTCAGTTCCTGCGCCGGATCGTCGACGCGGGCCGCTTGTAAGGGGCGCCCGCCTGGAGATCGGGCGTTACCGGACGGGATCGGGCGCGGGGCTCACGCGTCCGCCCGGCCCGCCCCCGCGAGCGCGGCGACGCGCTCCACGCCGAACACATAGCCCTGCACCCCGCACCCGGCGATCACCCCGTCGGCGCGCAGGGAGACGTACGAGTGGTGCCGGAACGTCTCGCGCTGGTGGATGTTGGAGATGTGCACCTCCAGCACCGGCAGTCCGTCGCAGGTGTTGAGGGCGTCCAGGATCGCCACGGAGGTGTGCGAGTAGGCGCCCGGGTTGATGACGATCCCGCTGTGGTGGAGCCGGGCCTCGTGGATCCAGTCGACCAGTTCGCCCTCGTGGTTGGACTGCCGGAAGTCCACCGTGCCGCCGTGCGCGGCCGCCGCCTCGGCACACATCGTCTCCACGTCGGCGAGGGTGTCCGAGCCGTAGATCTCGGGCTGGCGCTGCCCCAGGAGGTTCAGGTTGGGGCCGTTGAGAATCATGATCGGGGCGTGGGCCAGGCTGCGGGGCACGGTTCCTCCGGTCCGTTCGGGGTGGGCGGCCCGTCGGGACCGCCGCTCGCCCCCGGTTTATCACGGTGAAACCGCAGGGCAGGAGGCCGTACCCTCCCCGCATGACCACACCCTCGTACCCTCCCAAGCCCTCCCCCGGCGACCGGGTCGCCGTCGTCTCGCCCGGCGCCGGCCTGCCGGAACTCTTCCCGCGCCCCTTCGAACTGGGCCTGGAGCGGCTGCGCGAGGAGTTCGGGCTCGAGCCGGTCGAGTATCCGACGACACGGAAGATGGGCACGACGCCGAAGGAGCGGGCGGACGACCTGCACGCGGCCTTCGCCGACCCGGACGTCAAGGCGGTGCTGACGTCGATCGGCGGCGACGACCAGATCACCGTGCTGCCCTTCCTGGACCGGGAGTTGCTGCGGGCCAACCCCAAGCCGTTCTTCGGACTGAGCGACAACACCAACCTGCTGGCGTACCTGTACAACACCGGGATCGTCGGCTACCACGGCGGCACCGTGATGACCGCGCTCGGCAGGTCCGGCGCCATGGCGCCGCTGACGGCCGACTCCCTGCGCGCGGCCCTGTTCACCTCGGGGCCGTACGAACTGCGGCCCGCCGAGCGCTTCAACGACATCGACCGCGACTGGGCCGACCCGGCGACCTTCGACGCGGAGCCGACGACGGTGCCGGGCGCCGGTTGGACCTGGGTGAACGCCGACCGCGTGGTGGAGGGCCGCAGTTGGGGCGGCTGTCTGGAGATCCTCGGCTGGCTGCTGATGGCCGACCGCGAGGTGCCGCGCGATCTGTCCGTGTTCGACGGCGGGGTGCTCTTCCTGGAGACCTCGGAGGAACTGCCCGGTGGCGAGGAGGTCTTCCGCACCCTGCGCAACATGGGCGAGCGGGGTCTGCTCCGCCGCTTCTCCGCGCTGCTGATGGGCCGTCCCAAGACCTGGTCCTTCGATCGCCCCAACACCCCGGAGGAGGCGGCCGGTTACGCGGCCGGGCAGCGGGAGGCCGTCCTGCGCGCCATGCGGGCGTACGCCCCCGACGCCACGATCGTCTTCGACGTGGATCTCGGGCACACCGATCCGCAGTTCGTCGTCCCCTACGGGGGCGTGATCCGGGTGGACGGGCCCGCCCGGCGCATCACGGTGACCTACTGAGAGCCGTTGACGCCTCCTGGACCACCTTGGCCTCGCACGGGCCTCCGCACGCCCCCGTAACCGCCCGTCACCGTGGGTAGTTGAGGCGGCATGCAACCTGCACGCACCGTGAAACCGCCCTCCATGCTGCGGCTGGCGTCCGCCTCGCTCGCCGGGACGGCCATCGAGTTCTACGACTTCTTCGTCTACGGGACGGCGGCGGCCCTCGTCCTGGGGCCGCTGTTCTTCCCGACGTTCTCGCCCCTGGCCGGGACCCTCGCGGCCTTCGCGACGTTCGGGGTCGGGTTCGTGGCGCGTCCGCTCGGCTCGGTGCTGTTCGGGCACATCGGGGACCGGCACGGGCGCCGACCGGTCCTCGTCGGTTCGCTGCTGCTGACCGGGGGCGCGACCGTGGCCGTCGGCTGCGTCCCCACCTTCGACTCGATCGGTGTCACCGCCCCCTTCCTCCTGCTCGTGCTGCGCTTCCTGCAAGGGCTCGGGCTCGGCGGGGAGTGGGGCGGCGCGGTGCTGCTGACGGCGGAGCACGCGCCGGCCGACCGGCGCGGACTGTGGTCGAGCTTCCCCCAGGTCGGGCCGGCGGTGGGCTTCCTGCTGGCCAACGGGGTGATGCTGGCGCTCTCGGCCACCCTGACGGAGGCCCAGTTCGCCGCCTGGGGGTGGCGGGTGCCGTTCTGGGCGGCGGGCGTGCTCGCCCTCGCGGGGCTGTGGCTGCGGTCGTCGCTCACGGAGAGCCCGAGGTTCCTGGAGATCGCCGAACCCGCGCGGGTGCCGCTCGCCGAGGTGGTGCGCGACCACTGGCGCCTGGTCCTGCTGACGGCGGGCGCGCTCGCCGTCGGGTACGCGGTGTTCTACTCGGTGACGACCTGGTCCCTCGCCTACGGCACGGAGCGGCTCGGGGTGAGCCGCACGGTCATGCTGACCTGCGTCATGGGCGCCGTGGTGGTGAAGGGCGCCCTGACACCCGTGGCGGCGGTGCTCGGCGACCGATACGGACGGCGCCCGATGTGCCTGATCGGCTGCGGCGTCACCGTGCTGTGGATGTTCCCCATGGTCGCGCTCCTGGCGACCGGCGAACCCCTGCTGATCTTCTTCGGGTTCCTCGTGGCGATGCTCGGCTTCGTCACCATGTTCGCCGTCATCGCCGCGTACCTGCCCGAGCTGTACGAGCCCCGGGTGCGCTGCACGGGGGCCGCCGTCGGCTACAACCTCGGCGGGGTGCTCGGCGGCGCCCTCACCCCGATCGTGGCCACCGCCGTGGCGCAGGGCGGGCGGGTGCCTTGGGGTGTGGGCGCCTATCTCACCGGGATCGCCCTGCTGAGCCTCGGCTGCTTCGCCCTGCTGCCGGAGACCCGGCCGGTACCCCTGACGGCGTCGGCGGAGGCGGAGCCCGCGACGGGATGAGCCCCAGGTCCTACGGGTTCACCGCCAGCTCCAGATACGCCGCGAACAGCACCAGGTGCACTCCGCCCTGCAGCGGTGTCGCGCGTCCCGGCACCACGGTCAGCGAGGCCACCACGACGGTCAGGGCGAGCAGCACCATATGGGTGGCACCGAGGCCGAGGACGAGCGGTCCGGAGAGCCAGATCGAGGCGAGGGCGACGGCCGGGATGGTGAGGCCGATGCTGGCCATGGCGGAGCCGAGGGCCAGGTTGAGGCTGGTCTGGACGCGGTCGCGGCGGGCGGCGCGCAGCGCGGCGATCGTCTCCGGCAGCAGCACCAGCAGCGCGATGATCACACCGACCACCGCGTGCGGCAGCCCCGCCCCTTCGACACCGGACTCGACGGTGGGCGAGACGCCCTTGGCGAGGCCGACCACGCCGATGAGCGCCAGGCCGAGCAGTCCGAGGCTGATGCCGGCGGTGCGGGCCGACGGCGCCTCGGCGTGGTCGTCCTGCGTGATCACCTCGCCCATCCTGGTGATCGGCAGGAAGTAGTCCCGGTGCCGCACGGTCTGCGTCGCGACGAACAGCCCGTACAGAGCCAGTGAGGACAGTGCCGCGAAGGTGAGCTGGGCCGTGGAGAACTCGGGGCCCGGCTTGCTGGTGGTGAAGGTGGGGAGCACCAGGCTGAGCGTGGCCAGTGTGGCGACCGTGGCGAGGGCGGCGCCGGTGCCCTCCGGGTTGAAGACCGCGAGTCCGTGGCGCAGTGAGGCGACGAGCAGGCAGATGCCGACGATGCCGTTGCAGGTGATCATCACGGCGGCGAAGACGGTGTCCCGGGCGAGGGTCGCGCCCTTGTCCCCGCCGTCGGCCATCAGCGTCACGATCAGGGCGACCTCGATGATCGTGACGGCGACCGCGAGGACGAGGGAGCCGAAGGGTTCACCGACCCGGTGCGCGACGACCTCGGCGTGGTGCACGGCGGCGAGGACGGCGCCCGCGAGCACCAGGGTCACCAGGGCGACGGCCCCAGGGGGCAGATCACGTCCCCAGGTGAGAGCAAGCAGGACGACCGCGGCCACCGGGACGACAGCAGTCCATCGCGTCGTGAGCGACCGGAGCCGAGCGAGCATACGGTGATCCTTTCAGACGTGAAGGGGCCCCGCACTCCGGTCGACGCGTGGAACTGCGTCTCCATGGTGCGGGGCCCCATCCGTGTATCAGGTGCGGTGTCGGCCTCCGTCAGGCCTCGACACTGTCCTTGTCCGCGCCTTCGGCCTGGTCCTGATCGGCCTGGGCCTCGGCCTGCGCCTGCTTCTTGGACGCGATCAGGCTGGTGATCGTGGTGATGATCAGCACCGCGCAGATCACGCCGAGAGACACCGGGATGGAGATCTCAGGGACGTGTACTCCGGACTCGTGCAATGCGTGCAGCACCAGCTTCACACCGATGAAGCCGAGGATGACCGACAGACCGTAGGACAGGTGGACCAGCTTCTTCAGCAGGCCACCGATGAGGAAGTACAGCTGTCGCAGGCCCATGAGCGCGAACGCGTTGGCCGTGAAGACGATGTACGGGTCCTGGGTCAGGCCGAAGATCGCGGGGATGGAGTCCAGCGCGAAGAGCACGTCCGTGGTGCCGATGGCGAGCATCACGACGAGCATCGGCGTCATGACGCGCTTGCCGTTCTCCTCGATCCACAGCTTGGTGCCGTGGTACCGGTCGGCGACGCCGAAGCGCTTCTCGGCGGCCTTGAGGAGCTTGTTCTCCTCGTACTCCTCGTCCGCCTCGTCGGCCCTGGCCTCCTGGATCAACTTCCAGGCGGTGTAGATCAGGAAAGCGCCGAAGATGTAGAAGACCCAGGCGAAGCTGGCCAGGATGGCCGCGCCCGCGGCGATGAAGATCGCGCGGAGCACCAGGGCTATCAGCACACCGATCAGCAGCACCCGCTGCTGGTACTGCGAGGGCACCGAGAACTTCGCCATGATCAGCACGAAGACGAAGAGGTTGTCGACGCTCAGGGACTTCTCGGTGATGAAGCCCGCGAAGAACTCTCCGGCCGGCTGACCGCCGCCGAAGACGAGCAGCCCGAGTCCGAAGAGGGCGGCCAGGACGATCCAGACGACCGTCCAGATCCCGGCTTCCTTGATGGACACGTCATGGGGCTTGCGGCCGATGAAGAAGTCGACCGCGATGAGGGCGGCAAGGCCCACCACTGTGAGGACCCAAAGGGTCACGGAAACATCCACTGCGCCTCCGGCAGTACGTAACGGCAAATTTCAGCGTCGTCGCTACCGGAGGTCTCTTCCACCCGGTCCTCCAGGGCGTTCCACAACGCCTGGTGCCGCCGGGCCGACGCCCCGGGATCTGGATCGATCCGTATTGACGGGTACGCCGCAGCATGTAGGGAGTACTCCCCTCCGCACGAAAAGAGTACCCAATCACCAAGAATAGGTAAAGGGCGAAGCAAAGAAAGAATCAAAACCGCAGGTCAACGGCCTTTACGAGTGCTTGGTACGGGCCCTGGGCAGGGGCGTTCCCGGTGGTGCTCAGCGGTTCCAGGAGCGGCGGGCCTCGGCGACCCGGGCGAGCACGTCGTGCATGACCCTGCTGCCCGGCGGGATGCTCGACGGCTCGTACGTCCACGCGTGCCCGACCCAAGGGTCGGCGAGGTGATCGTCGGGGGTGGGGGTGAGTCGCATCAGCGAACGCCACAGCGGGTCGAGCAACGGCCCGTAGGCGGCGGCCTCCTGCCGGTCGGCGACCATCATCAGATGGACCCCGACAGCGGGGCCCTCGTCCGCGAGATAGCGGAGCTGGGTGACGGCGCGGTCGTCGAAGCCGTGCGGGAAGTCGTTGACGATCAGCAGTTGTTCGGCGGTGTCGAAGCCGGGGGGCAGCGCGTCGGCCGCGCCACCGCGCACGGCCATCTGCACGAGGTCCACGCGCTGGGTGAGCCGCCCCAGCACCTCCGAGACACCCGCCGCTCCGGCGACGGGCGGCCCGGCGAGCACACCGGCCTGCGTCAGGGGCGCCAGCGCGGACGAGCCCGCTCCGGCCGCGTCGACGACGTGCACGGCGAACTCGCCCGGCGGGTAGACCGCGAGGAGTCGGGCGGCCAGCGCCACCGCCATGTCCAGCGCCAGGCGGCGGAGCTCGTCGGAGTCGGCGAACGAGTCACGGGAGCCGGAACGGCCGCTGTCGATCCACAGGCCGCGCTCCAGCGGCAGCCGGACCAGCATCGGGATACGCACGTCCTCGCTCTCCGGCAGATGGAGATCTCCCAGACGCAGGGCCATCGGGATCTCCATCGGCACCCGGTAGCCGTGCCAGACCGGGTTGTCCCAGCTCGCGTACGCCGGGGGCAGGGCGGGCTCGACGACGTCCGCCTCGGCCCCGAGCTGCGCCAGGTCCCGGTCGAGAGCGGCCCTGGCCTGGTCGACGAGCTGGGCGTGCTTGGCGCGGGCCGCCTCGCGCGCGGCGTCGCCCTGGCCGCTGATGCGGCTGCGCGGGTCGGACAGGACCTTGTCCAGCTCCTGTTCCATCCGCGACTCGGCGAAGTCGACGGCGCTGCGGTAGGCGGCCGTGGTGCGGGCGAGGTCCTCGAACATGCCCCACACCTGGTTGTAGAGCCGCTCCTCCATGGACCAGCCGGTCGCGTCCCCGGCGACGGGCCGCGCGGGCTGTCCCGGCTCGGCCGGGGGCGCGGTCGGCGCGGGCGGTGGCGGCGCGGTGGTCTGGCGGCCGGGGTGGGTGTAGTTGACCGGGCCGCCCGCGGTGGCCGGGCCGGGCTGGCCGGTGGCCGGGTCGGCCGGGGTGGGGCCGCCGTGCTGCGCGGCCGCGGTGTGATCGGGCAGCGTGCCGTCGTGCGGGGAGCCGTACGGGGGTGTCGTGCCGTACGGCGAGGTGGGCTGGTGACCCTGGGACGGCGCGGGGTTGCCCGTCATGCCCTGGGGGGTCGCGCCCTGGGGTGTCGCGCCGCCGTGGGTCTCGTCGGGGCCCTGTGCGGGTGCGGTCGTCCGGCGCGGGCGGTCGGCGTCCGGCAGCCGGGGTGGAGGGGCGGCCACCGAGCGGGCGAGGCCCTGGGCCACCGCCTCGTTGATGCTGCCGGCCAGCTGCTGGGCCTGCGGCAGGCCCTGGTCGGCGAGCAGCGCCGCGAGGCCGCCCGCGTACCCCTGGCCGACCGCGCGGACCTTCCAGGCGCCCTGCCTGCGGTACAACTCCAGGGCGACGACGGCCGACTCCGGTTCGAGGTCGGTGATGGTGTAGCTGGCGACCTCGGTGCCGTCGAGTCCGGTGACGGCGACGAAGGGGGCGGCCACGGCGCCGAAGCGCGCCGGGCCGCCGGTTCCCATGGGGAGGGCGAGCAGCACGGTGACCCGGTGCACGGACGGTGCCAGGGCGTCGAGGTCCACGGCGAGGCGGTGGTCGGCCGCCGCCTGCCTCGGCACCTCGATGCCCGGGAGGGTGGGCGCGCCCGGGTGGGCGACCCACTCGACACCGTGCACGCGGCCCTGCTCGTCGCCGAGGGTGGCCCCGGCCACGATCGGCGTGCCGGCCGAGACGCGGATCTCCAGTCGGACCTCGGGCAGCGGATGGTTCTGCCCCCGGACCAGCTCGGCCGTCATCGACTTCGTCCCCCTGTGTCGCGTGCTCTGTGTAGTCGGTGCGTGCCTACAGGACCGGCAGGATCGCCGGCATCAGGTCCTGGAAGGTGCGGCCGTTGGCGGGAGAGCCGATGGCGGTCATCTGCCAGCCCGCGCCCGCGCGGTGCACCTTGGCCATGATCTGGGCGGTGTACTGGCCGCCGCCCGCGAGGGTGTAGCGCGCCAGCTCCTGGCCGTTGGTCTCGTCGACCAGGCGGCAGAACGCGTTCTGCACTTCCTGGAAGGTCTGGCCCGTGAAGGAGTTCACGGTGAAGACGATCTGGTCGATGTGGACCGGGACCCGGGCCAGGTCGACGAGGATCGCCTCGTCGTCGCCGCCCTGGCCGACGCCGCCGACCAGGTTGTCGCCGGTGTGGCGGACGGAGCCGTCGTCGCTCACCAGGTGGCGGAAGAAGACGACGTCGACGGGCTGCTTGTCCGCGAACAGCACGGCGGAGGCGTCGAGGTCGATCTCACGGGTGCGGGATCCGAACAGGCCGCGCCTGGGGGCAGCCTGCCAGCCGAGACCCATGCGCACCGCGGTCAGGCTGCCTCCGTCGTTCTTCTGCAGACTGATGGCCTGACCCTTGGTCATGTTGACGGTCACGCGCTGATTCCCCTCTCGACTGTCCCCTGTTCCCGCGGAGTCCGCGGATGTGCAGCACCTTACGCAGCGGCGCTGACATTGCCGCAGCCTGTGTCGCACTTTGTGTCGGTCTTGCAACACAGCGCGCCGACGCCGGAGGAGGGCCCCTCCCCCGGCGTCCGTGGGGAGGTCAGGCCAGGCCCGCCTCCTTCATCTGCCGCAGTTCCTTCTTCATCTCGGAGACCTCGTCGCGCAACCGGGCGGCGATCTCGAACTGCAGCTCCGCTGCGGCCGCGCGCATGCGCTCGGTCATGTCCTCGATCTGCCGGGCGAGATCGGCCGCGGGGCGGTCGGTCGGGACGGTCTCTCCGGCCTTGGCCCTGCCCTTGGCGGACTTGGCCGCCTTGCCGCCGAGGGAGGGCACGGGGGCCTTGGCACCCTTGCCCTCCTTGCCCTGGCGATAGCCCGAGCCGAGCAGCTGCTCGGTGTCGACGTCCTCGCGGGCGATCTGCGCGACGATGTCGTTGATCTTCTTGCGGAGCGGCTGGGGGTCGATGCCGCGGGCCTTGTTGTACGCGACCTGCTTCTCCCGGCGCCGGTTGGTCTCGTCGATGGCCTTCTCCATCGCCGGGGTGATCTTGTCGGCGTACATATGGACCTGGCCCGACACATTGCGCGCCGCGCGGCCGATGGTCTGGATCAGTGAGGTCCCGGAGCGCAGGAAGCCCTCCTTGTCCGCGTCGAGGATCGCCACCAGGGAGACCTCGGGGAGGTCGAGGCCCTCCCGAAGGAGGTTGATGCCGACCAGGACGTCGTACTCACCGGCGCGCAGCTCGCGCAGCAGTTCGACGCGGCGCAGGGTGTCGACGTCGCTGTGGAGGTAGCGGACCTGGATGCCGAGTTCCAGGAAGTAGTCGGTGAGGTCCTCGGCCATCTTCTTGGTGAGGGTGGTGACGAGGACGCGCTCGTCCTTCTCGGTGCGTTTGCGGATCTCGTGCACCAGGTCGTCGATCTGGCCCTCGGTGGGCTTGACGACGACCTCGGGGTCGACCAGGCCGGTGGGGCGGATGATCTGCTCGACGTGGCCGTCGGAGCGGGACAGCTCGTACTGGCCGGGGGTGGCCGAGAGGTACACCGTCTGGCCGACGCGTTCCTGGAACTCCTCCCATTTCAGGGGGCGGTTGTCCAGGGCGGACGGCAGCCGGAAGCCGTGGTCGACGAGGGTGCGCTTGCGGGAGGCGTCGCCCTCGTACATCGCGCCGATCTGGGGCACGGTCACGTGGGACTCGTCGATGACGAGGAGGAAGTCGTCCGGGAAGTAGTCCAGCAGGGTGTTCGGCGGGGAGCCGGGCTCGCGGCCGTCGAAGTGCATCGAGTAGTTCTCCACGCCGGAGCAGGAGCCGATCTGGCGGAGCATCTCCAGGTCGTAGGTCGTGCGCATGCGCAGCCGCTGGGCCTCCAGGAGCTTGCCCTGCTTCTCCAGCTCGGCGAGACGCTCCCCCAGCTCCTTCTCGATGTCGTTGGCGGCGCGCTCCAGGCGCTCGGGGCCGGCGACGTAGTGGGAGGCCGGGAAGACGTACAGCTGCTGGTCGTCGCTGATGATCTCGCCGGTGAGCGGGTGGAGGGTGGAGAGGGCCTCGATCTCGTCGCCGAACATCTCGATGCGGACGGCGAGCTCCTCGTAGACGGGGAAGATCTCGATGGTGTCGCCGCGGACGCGGAAGGTGCCGCGGCTGAACGCCAGGTCGTTGCGGGTGTACTGGATGTCCACGAAGCGGCGCAGCAGCGCGTCCCGGTCGAACTCCTCGCCGACCTTGAGGGGGACCATGCGGTCCACGTACTCCTGTGGGGTGCCGAGACCATAAATACAGGAGACGGAGGCGACCACGACGACGTCGCGGCGGGTGAGCAGCGAATTGGTCGCGGAGTGCCGCAGGCGTTCCACCTCCTCGTTGATCGAGGAGTCCTTCTCGATGTAGGTGTCCGACTGCGGGACGTAGGCCTCGGGCTGGTAGTAGTCGTAGTACGAGACGAAGTATTCGACCGCGTTGTTCGGCAGCAGCTCGCGGAACTCGTTGGCCAGCTGGGCGGCCAGTGTCTTGTTCGGCGCCATCACCAGGGTCGGGCGCTGGAGCTTCTCGATCATCCACGCGGTGGTGGCGGACTTGCCGGTGCCGGTCGCGCCGAGCAGCACGACGTCCTTCTCACCTGATCCGATGCGCCGGGCGAGGTCGGCGATGGCCGTGGGCTGGTCGCCGCTCGGCTGGTAGGGACTGACGACCTCGAAGGGCGCCACCGTGCGTTCGATCTTGGAAACGGGCCGCATGCAATCCACCGTACGACCCCGCACTGACAACGGGCTCCGATCAGCGATTCTGCGGTGTGCGGGAACGTCGCTCGCGGTGCTCCTGATCGGTGCGGGAGTCCGGGTGCCGGCAGGTGTGGGCGGTCGCCTGGGCCGGGATCCCGGGCCGGCGCTCGACCGGGGCCGTGTAGAACCTGCCCATGATCATGAACGGGTCGAACATGACGACGACGCCCGCGAGGAGCAGGAACACCAGGGGGCCGATCATCAGCGGGGCGAGCAGGGCGGCGGAGGAGGAGCCGTCGGCCGGGGCCGAGCCGGCGGCGCTGTGGAGGTGGACGCTGAGGGCGGCCATGCCGGTGTAGTGCATGCCGCTGACGGCGATCCCCATGACGAGGCTCGCGCCCACGCTCCACAGGAAGCCGCGGACCTGTCCGGCGGCCCACAGGGCGGCGATCGCGGCCACCACGGCGATGACGACCGAAGCGGCCACGGTGACGGTGTTGTACTCGAACGTGCCGTTGAGCCGCATGCCGGCCATGCCCAGGTAGTGCATGGAGGCGATGCCGAGGCCGGTGATGGTGCCGCCGGTGAACAGCGCGGCGCCGGTGGCCCCCTTGGAGGCGACCATGAAGATCCCGATGCCGACCATCACGATCGCAACGGCCAGGCTCGCGAACGTGGTCAGCGGGTCGTACTGGATCGGGGTCTGCAGGACCTTGAACCCCATCATCGCGACGAAGTGCATGGTCCAGATGCCGGAGCCGATGGCCGCCGAGCCCAGCGCGAGCCAGCCGACCCGCCAGCGGCCGTCCACGAGCATCGATCTGGTGGTGCAGCGCAGGCCGAGCGCGCCTCCGAGGCAGGCCATGAGATAGGCCACCACCGGTGTGACGAGTCCGTAGCTGAAGCCGTCGACCGTGCCCTGCATTCGCGGCTGCCTTTCCCGCCCTGTCGCGTCCCTGGATTTCGTGCAATGCCCCCAGCCCCGGCACCGCCACGACGGTCAGGGTTGTCGCAGAGAGTATGACCCCCACCGGAATGGTCGAACGATTTTCCGGCAAAGAAACACGGCCTTGCCCCACTTGTGCGGTGCCCGTGAGCGGACTTGGGCAACTCCATTCAATTCATGGCCATCCTGCACCCCTCTGCCGTTGACCCTCTGCTGTCACTCTTGAGCTGACCGTGATCGATCGACGAGAGGAGTACGCATGCACGTGCGCGCAGTTGCCGCCGCGACCACAGCGTTCTTGGGGGCCACCGTCCTCCTGCTCCCCACTTCCGCCGCCCACGCGGCCGCCGACGCCGGCAATCCACTGGTGATCGCGCATCGCGGAGCCTCCGCCTATGCGCCCGAGAACACCCTGGCCGCTGTCGACAAGGCCCACGAGATGGGCTTCGACTGGGTCGAGAACGACGTCCAGCGCACCAGTGACGGCAGACTCGTCGTCCTCCACGACGCGACGCTGGCACGGACGACCAACGTCGAGGACCTCTATCCCGAGCGCGCCCCCTGGAACGTGGCGGACTTCACCGCCGCGGAGATCGGGCACCTGGACGCGGGCAGCTGGTTCGGCGACGCGTACGCGGGCGCGCGCGTGCCCACACTGGAGCAGTACATGCGGCGGGTCTCACGCAACCACCAGAAGCTCGTCCTGGAGATCAAGAACCCGCAGCTCTACCCGGGGATCGAGCAACAGACCCTGAAGGTCCTCGGCAACGAGGGCTGGCTCGGCCCGGCCCACCTGGAGAAGCTGGTGATCCAGAGCTTCAGCGCCGACACCGTCCGCCGGGTCCACGAACTGAGCCCGGCGGTGAAGACCGCTCTGCTCGGCACACCGGACATCGCCGACCTGCCCGAGTACGCGACGTTCAGCGACCAGATCAACTCCTCGTACACGACCATCTCCGAGTCCTATGTCGCCACGATCCACGCGCTCGGAGGTCCGCACGGCAAACCGCTGGAGATCCTCACCTGGACCGTGAACGACGCCGCCAACGCCCGCCGGGTGGCCGACTACGGCGTGGACGGCATCATCACCAACAAACCGGACGTGGTCAGGGACGCCACCCAGGGCTGACGCGGCCGGCGGTGTGCGTTCCGGCGGAACGCACACCGCGGTCGTTGTCAGTGGCGACCCCTACGGTGGTCCCATGAACAGCCATGCGCAGGACGAGCAGCACGTGGCGTGGGCCGTCGTCGGCTCGGACATCGGCCCGCTGCTGCTGGCCGCGACGGACGAGGGCCTGGTCAACGTCGTGTTCCACGCCACGGACCCGGTGCGCGACCGGGCTCTCGACCGGCTCGCCTCCCGCCTCGGCACCACTCCGGTGGAGGCTCCCGGCGCGCCTCGGCTGGCCGAGGCCATACGTCAGTTCGAGGCCTACTTCGCGGGCGAGCTGCACGACTTCGCGCTGCCGCTCGACTGGTCGCTGATCTCGGGGTTCCACCGTCAGGTGCTGCGCGAACTGGCGTCGGGCGTCCCCTACGGCTCGGTCGTGGGCTACGGCGATCTCGCGCGGCGCGTGGGACAGCCCGGCGCGGCCCAGGCGGTCGGTGTCGCGATGGGGTCGAACCCGCTGCCCGTGGTGGTGCCGTGCCACCGGGTGGTGGAGAGCGACGGCGGCATCGGCGGGTTCGGCGGCGGCCTGGAGACCAAGCGGAGACTGCTGGCGCTGGAAGGGGTGCTGCCGGAGCCGTTGTTCTGAGGATCCCGTGGACGGCCTGTGCGCGTCTCCGTGCGTAACCTGTGCGCGTCGGTGCGTGGCCTGTGCGCGGAGGCCGGCCGGAAACCGCTCGCGACGGCGGCCGGGGCGGCGCTATTCGTAGTGCCGCGCCTCGAAGATGTTGCCGTCCGGGTCCCGGAAGTAGAAGCTTCGCCGGGCCGGTCCGCGGGCGCCGAAGGAGTCGTGGGAGACGTCGGAGACCGGGACCTCCTGTTCCTCCAGCCGGCCGCGCAGCTCGTCGAAGTCGGGGCCGGGCATGGCGAGGCAGACGTGGTTGACGGGGTGCCCGGAACCGGCGGCGGCACCCGGCACCATCCGCATCTTCGGGGCCATGGCCAGCGGCATGAGGTCGAGGATGGTCTCGTCGTTGACACGGACGGAAGGGAAGGGCGCCTGTCCCGCCGTGTACTCGGTGACCCTCACGGGTTCCAGGCCCACGGCCTTCTCGTAGAAGCCGGCCGCGGCGATCGGCTCCCGCACCCAGAGGACGACATGGTCGAGTCGTGTCGTGTTCTCCTTCATGCACCTCAGGCTGGTGTCCTGCACCACAGCGCGCAAGGGTTTGGCCGGGCGCGCCGTCCGCCAGGGATGAGGGAAGAACGTCAGACAGGAGGCAAGCGCGTGCTGGTGGTGTCCGAAGAGGTGCGGGAAGCGGTTGACGCGCGTCGACCCGTGGTGGCGCTGGAGTCGACGATCATCGCGCACGGGCTGCCCCGCCCCCGCAATCTGCAGGTGGCGCTGGAGCTGGAAGAGGTCGTACGGAGTGAGGGCGCCGTACCGGCGACGATCGCCGTGCTGGACGGGCGGCCCCATATCGGCCTCGACAAGCAGCAGTTGGAGCGCGTCGCGAACGAGGACGGCATCCGCAAGCTCGGGCATCGCGATCTGCCGCCGGCGGTGGCCGCGGGCGTGAGCGGGGCGACCACCGTGTCGGCGACCGCCCAGCTGGCGGCAGTCGCGGGCGTACGGGTGTTCGCGACGGGTGGGCTCGGGGGCGTGCACCGGGAGTGGACGGTGACCCAGGACGAGTCCGCCGACCTGGGGCTCCTCGCGCGTACCCGGATCACGGTGGTGTGCGCGGGCGTGAAGTCGATCCTCGATGTGCCGGCGACCCTGCAGCGGCTGGAGACGCTGGGTGTCGCGGTCGCCGGGTACGGCACGGACCGCTTCCCCGGCTTCTATCTGTCCGACTCGGGCCACCCGGTGGAGTGGACACTCGGGTCTCCGGGCGAGGTCGCGGACGTCATGCGGGCGCAGGACGCGCTCGGCGGCCCCGAGTCGGCGCTGATCGTCGCCAACCCCGTGCCGGAGGAGAAGCAGCTCGATCCCGAGCTGCACGCGCGTGTGCTCGCGGAGGCTCTGGCGGCGTGCGAGGCGGAGGGCGTCACGGGCCAGGCGGTCACACCGTTCCTGCTGAGCTACCTCGTACGGCACACCGACGGCGCCTCCCTGAGCGCCAACCTGGCGGCCGTACGCGGCAACGTACGGCTCGCGTCACGGATCGCGGCGGCCTGGGCCGGAGCGTGAGGTGACCCGGCGCGGCGTGAGCGAACCCGGTGGCGCGGTGAGCGGGTTCGGTGGTGCTGGGGGCGGGTCCGGTGGTGGGGGCGGGGCGCTGCTCGTCGTCGGGGACGTCGTCACGGATGTCGTCGCCCGGCACCGCGGGCCGCTCACGGTCGGCACCGACACGACCTCCGCGATCCGGACGCTACCGGGCGGGGCGGGCGCCAACGTGGCCTGCTGGGCGGCTCATCACGGCTGCGCGGACGTGCGGCTGCTCGGACGTGTGGGCACGGACAGTGCCGCCTGGCACGAGCGGGAGCTGCGGGCCTCGGGCGTGCGCCCCCGTCTGGTGGTCGACCCGGAGGCGGCCACGGGGACGGTGATCTGCCTGGTGGACACGGGCGCCGCGGCCGAGCGCACGTTCCTCACGGACAGCGGTGCCGCGCTGCGCCTCGATCCGGACGACTGGGCGCCGTCGTTGCTCGACGGGGTCGCGCGGCTCCACCTCTCGGGCTATCTGTTCTTCGCCGAATCGAGTCGCGCACTGGTCGCCGTGGCCCTGGAGTCGGCACGCGCGCGTGGCGTGCCGGTGAGTGTGGATCCCGCGTCGGCGGGCTTCCTCGCGCGGTTCGGCGTGGACCGTTTCCTCGCGCTCGTCGAAGGGGTCGATGTGCTGCTGCCCAGCCGCGACGAGGCCCACCTGCTGACCGGGCTGCCCGATCCGGCCGACGCGGCGGCCAAGTTGAGCCGACTCGTGCCCCTGGTGGTGGCCAAGCAGGGGGCCGAGGGCGCGCTCGTGGCGCGCGGGGGCGGTGTCGTGGCCCGGATCCCGGCGGCGCCCGCCACCCCCTGCGACACCACCGGCGCGGGCGATGCCTTCACGGGGGCGTTCCTGGCGGCGCTGCTCGCGGGCGCGGATGCCGAGGAGGCTGCGGCCGAGGGGTGCGGGGCGGGAGCGCGAGCGGTGGAGAAGGTGGGCGGGAGACCGCCGGGGGCCGAACGGGCGCCGTGACCGGGCGGCTGGGCCGCACCCCTCGCGTCGCCGGATCATCCGTCCCGTCGCCGGATCGTGCCTCCTGTCGCCGGATCCTCCCTCCCGCCGTCGGATCGCCCCTCACGCTGCGGGAATCCCTTCCATCGCCGGTTCTCCCGTGCCCGTCGACGGATCCGGGTCCGCCGTTGGACCGGCCCGCCCCCTACGCCTTCCGACCCCAGGCCGAGATCAGGGGTGGGGCGGCGATGTCCAGCGCGCCGGAGGCCACGGCCGACCGATGCCGGTCGATCTCCTCCGCCGTGGCGAGGTTCGCCGTGACGAGCGCTTCGCGGAACCGGTCGACGGTCGTCGCTTCCAGGGCGGCGCAGTCCGGTGAGGCGACGGGGAAGTACGCGTCGGCCTCCACCCGGCACAGGCCGGCGGCCCGCAGCAGGCGCGGGAGTCGGCGGCCGTGCGCCGGGTCGGTCCCGCGTTCGGCGAGCAGCTCGCCCACGGCCCGGCGAAGCCGGTTGGCCGACTGGTGCTCGGGGCCGGACTCCTCCAGGCAGGCCAGCGGCTGGAGGGCGAGGTCGAGGTCCTCGATCAGGAGTCGGCCACCGGGACGCAGAGCCTTGATCATCGACGCCAACGCCCGCTCGTGGTCCGGTGCGTGAGCCAGGGCGAGCCGGGCGTGCACGAGGTCGAAGCCGTCGCCCGGGGGCTGGTCGACGCCCACGTGGTGGACGAGGGCCTCGACCGGCGGGCGGGTGACCGAGGGCACGGCCCAGGAGATGTCGGTGTCCGTCGCGATGACCTTGCCCGTCGGCCCGACCTTCTTCGCCAGCCAGGAGACCACCGAGGCGCCGCCCGCGCCGACCTCCCAGCAGCGCCAGCCGGACCCCACACCGAAGGCCTCCATGTGCCGGAACGTCGTGGGGTCGAAGAGCGTGGCGAAGGCGTCGGGGCCCTGCCCCGTATCGGCCCGCCGGTGGTCGAGGAGATACCCGTCGGTTCGCATCATGCCCCGATCATCCCATTTGACCGACTTGCCCTTGACGGCGACGCTCCCACAGCCGCAAGCCCGTCCGCGGGACGGGCCGGAAATCCGGAACGGCCCCACCGGCTCGAACGTCTACAAGTGAAGCGGAACGTTCCGTTCCCACAGCCTTACCCGGCTCTCGTTCGGCCCTGGCAAACTGGCGCCACAAGGCACGGAGTGCGGTGCGAGGAGATCCACGCAAGGAGAGTCCAGATGTCCATGGCAGGGAATCTGCGGAAGGTCACCGGCCTCGACAGGGTTGTCGGCCTGCGCACGATGGCACGGCTGGCCCGACGGCGTCCCCGCGTCGACCTCAGCCATCCGGCCCGCTCCCCGCTGGGCACCTCGGTGGTGAACTGCGTGACCTACCACAAAGGCGTGCGATCCCCCGCGGTGCGCGATGTCGTCGAGGCCGTCAAGCAGGTCCGCAGGCACGACCACGGCTTCGTCTGGCTGGGGCTGCACGAGCCCACACAGCGGGAGTTCGCCGGCATCGCCGAACTCTTCGACCTGCACCCGCTCGCGGTGGAGGACGCGATCGAGGCCCATCAGCGCCCGAAGCTGGAGCGCTACGACGACACGCTGTTCGCGGTGTTCAAGACCGTCTGCTACGTCGAGCACTCCGAACTGACCGCGACCAGCGAGGTGGTGCACACCGGCGAGATCATGGTCTTCGTCGGCGCCGACTTCGTGATCACCGTCCGCCACGGACGGCACGGTTCCCTCGGTCCGCTGCGGGAGGAACTGGAGGCGAATCCCGAGCAGTTGACCAAGGGTCCGGCCGCGGTGCTGCACGCGATCGCGGACCATGTCGTCGACGACTACCTGAGCGTCACGGACTCGGTCCAGACCGACATCGACCAGGTCGAGAGCGACGTGTTCGCCGCGAACGGCGCGCGGGTCGACCCGGGCCGCATCTACCAGCTCAAGCGCGAACTGCTCGAACTGAAGCGGGCGGTGGCCCCGCTCGCCCGCCCGCTCCTGGAGCTGACCTCGCGACCGATCCGGGTGGTCGACCCGGAGATACAGGCCTACTTCCGCGACGTCTCCGACCACTTGCTGCGGGCGACGGAACAGATCGCCGCGTTCGACGAACTGCTCAACTCGATTCTGCAGGCGCATCTCGCGCAGGTCAGCGTCGCGCAGAACGAGGACATGCGGAGAATCACGGCGTGGGCCGCGCTGATCGCCGTGCCGACCATGGTGTGCGGGGTCTACGGCATGAACTTCCAGTACATGCCGGAGCTGCACTGGAAGTTCGGCTATCCGCTGGTCCTGGGAGTCATAGCCGTCGCCTGCGCCACCCTCTACCGGGGCTTCAAGCGCAACGGGTGGCTGTGACGGGTCAGTGCGTCGCGCTCTTCGCGTAGACGCTCTCGACCCAGGAGGCGATCTGGTCGTCCGACAGATGATGGGCCAGGTCGGCCTCGCTGATCATGCCGACGAGACGCTTGTTCTCGATCACCGGGAGCCGACGGATCTGGTGCCCCTTCATCTCCTGGAGCACCTCGCTGACGTCGGCGTCCGCGTCGATCCAGCGCGGTGTGCCCTTGGCCATTTCGCCGGCCGTGATCGTCGACGGGTCGTGGCCCAGGGCGACACAACCGACGACGATGTCGCGGTCGGTGAGGATGCCGCAGAGCCGTTCGTTCTGGTCGCTGATGGGCAGTGCCCCGACATTCAGCTGGCGCATCAGCTGGGCGGCGCGGTCGAGGGTCTCATGGGCGGGGATCCACTGGGCTCCGCGATGCATGATGTCTCCGGCGGTGGTCATGTAGTACCTCCCGTTGCCGGACGGCCGGCGCGGCGCAGGACGCACCGCTAGTCCCGGCGCCCTACATTCTTGCCGCGTCCGGGCCGGGGCGCACGTGGAGCGTCGTGCGGTGTCGCCACCGGCCGCGGATGGGCGTCCGCTCGACGCGGCGGACGGATTCCTCGCCGGTCACCCGTTCCAGGCGGGGTGTCGTGGGTCGTCGGCGCGCACCAGGACATCGGCCGTGGCTGCCGGGTCGGTCTCGCTCTCGTAACGCTCGAAGGCGGGGAGGGTCCAGTGCTCGCGTTCCGGCGTGCGGCGGCGCAGGGCGCCCGGGGAGAGGAGGACATGGACGGCCAGGTCGAAGGGGAACCAGTGCTTCAGGAGGAGGGGGCCGTGCGTCAGCAGGATCGCGCCGGGCGGGAGCGCGACGTAGGGGCTGCGGGTCGCGCGGTCGGTGGTGGGGTCCCAGAGGTCGGGAAGGACCCGCCCCGTGCCGCCGGGATCGAGCGGGCCGAAGACCTCGCGCCACAGGGCGGCGGTGTCGAACCAGCCGTCGTAGTACGCCTCCACGTCCTCGTGGCCGTACTCGAACCGCAGCGACGCCGGCCGCAGGAAGCCCTCGGTTCCCACGACGAGGGAGGACCGGCCGCGTATGCGCAGCGCCTCGGAGACCAGGGCGGCGAGGTCGCCGGGGCGGGCCGCCGGGGCGCCGTCGAAGGCGATCCGCGGCCAGGGCGAGCCGTCGTCCGGCTTCAGGTCGAGGAGGCGGTCGGCGAGAAGGTCGCCGAGCCGCTCCCAGGTGATCGCTTCGAATCGCACACGGCCCATGATGCCGCGCTCCGTACGCGGTGCCCGCCCGGCCGCCGGTCCGAGGAGGGCGTGACCGTGCGGTCACCAGGGGGAATGAACCGCGTATGGCAGCGCTCGCTACTCCCCCGCCCCGTACCGGACTCGTCGTCGTGCAGGCGCTCCGGAGGAAGCACTGCGCCGAGTGCCGGAGCGGGCCGGTGGCGCTGCTGGTGCTGGAGGAGGGGGCGCCGCGCTGCCTGGACTGCGCGGACCTCGGGCACCTGGTGTTCCTGCCCCGGGGCGACACCGCGCTCACCCGGAGGGCGCGGGAGGAGAGTTCGCTGTCGGCCGTGGTCGTACGGTTCAACCGGCGCCGCGGCCGGTACGAGCGGCAGGGCGTCCTGGTCGAGGAGGCTGCGCTCGGACGTGCCGAGGAGCGGTGCCTGGCGGACGCGGAGGTGCGACGCCGCCGCCGGGTACGGGACGCGCGGCGGCGGGCGGCGGAGGACGTGCGCTTCACGGACGCGTTCGCCACGGAGATACGACGGCTGTTCCCCGGCTGTCCGCCCGAGCGGGCCCGGGAGATCGCCGCCCACGCGTCGGTGCGCGGCAGCGGCCGCGTCGGCCGCAGCGCGGCGGGCCGCGCGCTGACGGAGGTCGCGGTGACCTCGGCGGTCATCGCGTCCGTACGGCACGTGGACACGCCGTACGACCACCTGCTGATGACCGGCGTGCCCCGGCACGAAGCACGCCGCCGGATCACACTCACCGTGGACGCGACGCTGCGGAGGTGGCGGGGAGCTGGGTGAGGGGTTGGGAGGGGGAGGGGGGAGGGGGGAGGCCCCCCGGAGCAGCGGGGCTGGCCCGGGCCCGTGCGTAGGTAAGTGCGTGGCTGGGGGACGGGGGTTGTGCGGAGGTTCACTTGTGGGGAGGGCGTGAGGTGGGAAGGGATTTCGGGGAATCGAGGTGGGAGCGGACATGATCGATGGGCCGTACTTCGTGCTGACGGTGCTGGGCCTGCTCGGCACGGCGGTCGTGGCGGGCGTGTTCTGCGGGTTCTCGACGTTCGTGATGAAGGGGCTGGCGTCGTTGCCGCCCGCGCAGGGCGTGGCGGCGATGCAGGCGATCAATGTGAGCGCGCTGACGCCGGCGTTCATGCTCCTGTTCGCGGGGACGGCGGTGCTGTGTGCCGTGCTGGCCGTCGTGACGTTCGTGCTGTGGCCGGACGACGGCAGGGTGGAACTGCTGCTGGGTAGCGCGCTGTATCTGTTCGGCTGCTTCGGGGTCACGATGGTGGCGAACGTGCCGCGCAACGAGACGCTCGCCAAGCTGGACGCGGGCACGCGGGAGGCGGCGACGTACTGGCGCGACTACGTGAGCCGGTGGACGACGTGGAACCACGTGCGGGCGGTCGCCGCGGCCGCCGCGGCCCTGTCGTACCTGCTGGCGCTCGCCTGAGGCGGGGGCGGCGGGCGCGTCGTATCGTGGCCCGTACGCGTACCTCTCCGTGAGGGAGACGGCCATGGCCGATCCCAAGGGTTTTCTGACCACACCACGCGAGGACTGGCCCCGTCGCCCCGTGGAGGAGCGGGTCCGGGACTGGGACGAGGTGTATGTTCCCGGGGCCCTGCTGCCGATCATCAGCAAGCAGGCCGACCGCTGTATGGACTGCGGGATCCCGTTCTGTCACGACGCCTGTCCGCTGGGGAATCTGATCCCCGAGTGGAACGATCTCGTGTCGCGGGAGGACTGGCGGGCGGCGAGCGACCGGCTGCACGCCACGAACAACTTCCCCGAGTTCACGGGGCGGTTGTGTCCCGCGCCCTGTGAGGCGGGGTGTGTGCTGGCGATCAACCAGCCCGCGGTGACCATCAAGAACGTGGAGGTGGCCATCGCGGACCGGGCCTGGGAGGACGGTTTCACCCCGCCGCGTCCGCCCGACCGGCTGTCCGGGAGGACGGTCGCCGTCGTCGGCTCCGGGCCCACCGGTCTGGCGGCGGCACAGCAGCTGACGCGGGCCGGGCACACGGTCGCGGTGTACGAAAGGGCCGACCGGATCGGGGGGTTGCTGCGGTACGGGATCCCGGCGTTCAAGATGGAGCGGCGCCATCTGGACCGGCGGTTGGAGCAGATGCGGGCGGAGGGCACGAAGTTCCGGACGTCGACGGCGGTGGGGGTGGACGTCGGGGCGGCCGAGTTGCGGGCCCGGTACGACGCGGTGGTGATCGCGACGGGGGCCACGGCGTGGCGGGAACTGCACGTGCCGGGGCGGGAGTTGGCGGGCGTTCATCAGGCGATGGAGTATCTGCCGTTGGCGGACCGCGTGTGCGAGGGGGATCTGGAGGTGTCGCCGTTGTCGGCGGCCGGGAAGCATGTCGTGATCGTCGGGGGTGGTGACACGGGGGCGGACTGTCTGGGGACGGCGGTGCGGGAGGGGGCCGCGTCGGTGACCCAGCTGGACATCTATCCGCTGCCGGAGGCGGAGCGTGACGAGGACCTCGAACCCTGGCCGACGTATCCGAAGGTGTACCGGCTCTCGGCGGCGCACGAGGAGGCGCGAGACCTTCGGTCCGCGCCCGCGGCGGACGCGGACGCGCGGCTCTTCGCGGCGTCCACGCTCCGCTTCACCGGGGACGGGTCGGGGCGGGTGCGGGAGTTGCACCTGGTCGAGGTGGACCAGGTGCGGCAGGCCAGGCCGGGCACCGAGCGGACGCTGCCCGCCGATCTGGTCCTGCTCGCGCTCGGGTTCTCCGGTCCTGACCGGCACGACGGGCTCGTGGACCAGCTCGGGCTGGCCCTCGATCCGCGCGGGACGATCACGCGGGGGCCGGACTTCGCGACGAACGTGCCCGGTGTGTACGCCGCGGGGGACGCCGCCCGGGGCCAGTCGCTGATCGTGTGGGCGATCGCCGAGGGGCGGGCCGTGGCTGCCGCGGTCGACCGGGGGCTGACCGGGGCGGACAGCCTGCCTTCACCGATAGGACCGTACGACCGCCCGATGACGGCGTAGCCACCGGCCACGCGGCGGGGTGCGGGCGGGGGCGACGGCGGTCGGCGTCGGTCCGTCCCTCGCTCGGCCGGCCGCGCCCGGCCCGCCAGCCGTCCGGCCAGCCGGGTGCTACCGGCTGTCCGTGCCGGCTTGTTTCGCGGTGGCCAGGGCGATGCGGTTCCACGTGTTGATGGTGAGGATCAGGGCCAGGACGTGGGCCAGTTCGGTGTCGTCGAAGTGGGCGGCGGCTTCGGCGTACACGGCGTCGGGGACCCCTCCGTCGGCGACGAGGGTGACCGCTTCGGTGAGGGCGAGCGCGGCCTGTTCACGGTCGGTGAAGAAGTGCCGTGCCTCGCGCCAGACCGGGATCATGTGCAGCCGGTCCTCGCTCTCACCGGCCTTGCGGGCGTCGTTGGTGTGCATGTGGAGGCAGTAGGCGCAGTGGTTGAGGTGGGAGGCGCGGATCTGGATCAGTTCGACCAGGGCCGGGTCGATGCCCTCGCGGGCCGCCGCGTCGAAGCCGATGAGGGCGCGGAAGGCGTTCCGCGCCGACTTCGCGAAGTCGAGACGGGGGACGGCGACCGCCGCCGGGTTCGGCGTCACGGTGGCGCTCACGCTCTTCTCGGCTGTTGTCGTGTTCGTCGTCATGACCATGAATCTATGAGGCGGAAAGACCTGTCGTAGGGTGCATTTCCATGGCGGATTCATGGGTCAATTCGGCGGAGTCGATCGGGGCCGATCTGCATCTCGAACTGTCCGGTGGCGGCGGGCGTCGGGCGGCGCTGATCCGGGCGTTGCGGGACGCGGTGCGGGGCGGCCGGCTGGCGCCCGGGACCCGGCTGCCCCCGTACCGCTCGCTCGCCGCGGACCTGGGCGTGGCGCGCAACACGGTCGCCGACGCGTACGCGGAGCTGGTCGCGGAGGGCTGGCTGACCGCCCGGCAGGGGTCGGGGACGCGGGTCGCGGAGCGGGTCGAACCCCTGGGCGGCACCGCGCGCGGACCTCGGAGGGCGCCGCCACGCGCGCGTGGGCCGCGGCACGATCTGCGGCAGGGCACGCCGGACGCGTCGGCGTTCCCGCGGACGGCCTGGGCGGCGTCGTACCGCAGGGCGCTGACGCGGGCGCCCAACGAGGCGTTCGGGCCGGGTGATCCGGCGGGCCGGGTGGAGCTGCGGGAGGCGCTCGCCGAGTACCTGGCACGCGCGCGGGGCGTGCGGACCGAGCCCTCGCGCATCGTGGTCTGCTCCGGTTTCGCGCACGCGTTGCGGCTGCTGTTCCACGGCCGGGTGCTGCGGGGGCCGCTGGCCGTGGAGTCGTACGGGCTGGGCTTCCATCGGGAGCTGCTGGCGGCGGCCGCCGTGCGGACCGTTCCGCTCTCGCTGGACGGGGACGGTGCCCAGGTGGACGGGCTGGACCGCGAGAGGGCGGTGCTGCTCACGCCCGCACACCAGTTCCCCACCGGTGGACCGCTGCATCCCGAGCGGCGGGCCGCCGTGGTGGACTGGGCACGCGCGCGTGGCGGGCTGGTCCTGGAGGACGACTACGACGGGGAGTTCCGCTACGACCGTAGGCCCGTCGGGGCCGTACAGGGTCTGGATCCCGACCGGGTCCTCCTCCTCGGCTCGGTCAGCAAGAGCCTGTCGCCCGCGCTGCGGCTGGGGTGGATGGTGCTGCCGGAGCGGTTCGTGGACGCCGTGCTGGAGGCCAAGGGCGAGCGGGAGGCCTGGGCGAGCGTGCCGGATCAGCTGGCGCTGGCGGACTTCATGGTGTCAGGGGCGTACGACCGTCATGTGCGGCGCATGCGGCAGCGCTACCGGGCGCGTCGGGACCGGCTGGTCGCGGCCCTGGCCGCGCACGCGCCGCACATCGAGGTCACCGGGATCGCCGCCGGGCTGCACGCCGTGCTGCGGTTGCCGCCCGGTACCGAGCGGTCCGCGGTGAAGGCGGCGGCCTGGCGGGGTGTGGCGCTGGACGGGCTGTCGGCGTTCCGGCATCCCGAGGCGCGGGGGGACGCCCCGGACGGGCTGGTCGTGGGGTACGCGACGCCGCCGGAGCACGCGTACGGGGCGGCGGTGGAGGCGTTGTGCGGGGTGCTCCCGCCCGAGTGAGCGGCCGTACGGGGGTGTGGGTCTGGCGGTCGGGGAGAGAGCGTTCCCGGTCGACAGGAAAAGCGGGGCGGTGGGAACATTGAGGTCAGGAGGTACGTCACCGCTGTCGTCGCGGGCACCCCACACATCGGTGGTGGCCTGCCCCCATCCTTCGTTCCGTCGTCAGGCGTAGGGCCCCTCCCTCGCGTCCCCCCTGTTGGCGGTCGGTCCGGGAGGGTGCTCGATGACGACGCTCGACGAACGTCACGGAGAACACGGAGAAGGTGCGCACGGCGGGGCTCCGCCCCGGAGCGGCCGCACACCGGGTTCCCACGTCGTCTCCCTGCACCAGTCGGCGGCCTCGCTCCCCCTCCTCACCGGTTCCAAGGCGGCCCACCTCGCGCGAGCGGCCCGCGCCGGTTTGGCCGTGCTGCCCGGGTTCGTGATCCCGTACGACCCTCGGGACGCGGGTGACGAGCGGCGGGAGCCCGATGACCCGCGGGATCTGTCGCGTGCCTGGGCCGAGCTGTCCCGGAACGGTTCGCGGTCCCTGGTCGTACGGTCGTCCTCGCCGCAGGAGGACACGGAGGAGTCCTCTCTGGCGGGACGGTTCGACTCGGTGCTCGATGTGCGGGGGTGGGAGGAGTTCCGGGCGGCGGTGCGCACGGTGCTCGGCTCGGCGCGGCAGCCCGACGGTGACAGCGCGCCCATGGCCGTGCTCGTCCAGCCGATGCTCAGGGCCCGGGTCGGGGGTGTGTTGTTCGGCGCGGACCCCGTGGCCGGGCGGACCGATCGGATGCTGGTCAGCGTGGTGCGGGGCGGGCCCGACACATTGGTGAGCGGGGAGCGGCCGGGGACGAGCCACTGGTTGAGCAGGTGGGGGCGGCTGCTGCGGACGGAATCATCCGAACTGCATTTTTCCGAAGTGGAGTCCCCCGGATCCGAAGTGGAGTCCCCCGGAGTGGAAGCGGAGTCCCCCGGAGTGGAAGCGGCGCGATCGTCCGGTGCCCCGCGGGCGGCCGGCGGTGGGGCGTTGCTCACCGGCGCCGAGTCCCGTCGTCTGGCGCGGCTCGCGCGGCGGGCCGAGCGGGTGTTCGGCGGGCCCCAGGACATCGAGTTCGCCTTCGACGAGGACGGGCGGCTGTGGTTGCTCCAGAGCCGACCGATCACGGCGATGGGGCCCCGTCCGCAGCGTGGCGCCCGGCTGCTCGGTCCGGGGCCGGTGGCGGAGACCCTCCCGGGGCAGTTGGAGCCGCTGGAGGAGGATCTGTGGGTGGCGCCGATGGACCGGGGGCTCGCCTGCGCGCTCGACCTCGGTGGGAGCGCGTCACGGCGGCGGCTGCGGTCGGCGCCGGTGGTCACCGCGGTCGGCGGCCGGGCCGCGGCGGACCTGCGGCTGCTGGGCGCCGTCCCGCCGCGACACCCCGCGCTGGCGTGGCTCAACCCGGCGCCCGGTGCCCGGCGGCTGGGTGCCGCCTGGCGGGTGGGGCGGCTGACCTCGACGCTGCCCGGCCTGGCGACGGACCTGGTGGCCGATGTCGACCGGCGGCTGGTCGAGACCCCGCCGACCGGTGAGCTGCCGACCGTCGAGCTGATCTCGACCCTGCGCTGGACGCGTTCCGTCCTGGTCTCCCTGCACGCGCAGGAGGCCCTGGCGGGTGCCCTCCTCCCGGAGGCCCACGTCACGGCAGCGGGGACCGCGCTCGCCACGCTCACCGAGTCGAGGTACCGGGACCGGAACCTGTCGGACCACCAGGTGGTGGGCGCCGAGCCCGTGGTCCTCGCCCTGACGGCTCCCAGCCTGTGGGGCGAGCTGCGCCTGCCGCCACCCGAGCCCGTCCACCACAACGGCGCCTCCGCGACCGCCGCCACGACGACCACCGTCACCTCCCGTGCGACGACCACTGCCGCATCCGCCACGACGACAACCGCCGCATCGGCCTCCCCCCTCTTCCCCGGCGCCCTCCCGCCACGCGAAGCCCTGCGCCTGCGGATCCGTTGGGTGCAGGAGCTGCAGGTCAGGCTGGTGCGGGAGGCGGCGCGCAGGTTGCTCGTGCGGGGTGTGCTGGGTGAGGCACGGCGAGTGGGGCTGCTGCGCTGGAAGGAGTTCGTGACCGCGCTGGAGACCGGTGGGCTGCCGGGGGACTTCGAGGAACGGCTGCCCCGGGCGGTGTCCGCACCGCTGCCGGACCGGTTCCGGCTCGCGGAGGGCGGTGTGGTCGTCGCCGAACGCGCCGCCGGGCCGGCCGGTACGGAGGACGGAACCGGAGGCCGGGGCGTGTCCGGAGGCCGGGGTTTCGGCACGGTGTGGGACGGAGTGGGGACCGCGCCGCCGGAGGCCGTGCTGGTGGTCCGGACGCTCGATCCGGCGCTGGCACCGCTGCTGCCGCACCTCACGGGGCTGGTGGCGCAGACGGGTAGCCCGTTGTCCCATCTCGCGGTATTGGCCCGGGAGTTCGGTGTGCCGACGGTGGTGGGCGTCGACGACGCGGTGCGCCGCTTCTCGCCGGGCACCCGGGTGACGGTCGACGGCGGCTGTGGCGACGTACGGGCGGAGGGTTCGTGATGAGACGCCTCGCCTACCTCTTCGGGGGCACGGCCGCGGTCGGCGCGGGCTTCTACTTCGTCGTCTATCTCTACCGATGGCAGTGGCAGCGGGCCATTCTCAGCGGGGTGCTGCTCCTGATCGTCGGGGTGCTGCTGCTCGGGCTGGTGCTGCTGGGGCGGCTGGCGCGGATCGAGGAGCGGATCCGGGAGAGCGACCGGCGGCAGCAGGACGCGCTGGCCCGGCTCCGGCAGACGCACACGCAGGAGCGCGGCGACCGGTTCCGCTGGCTGGAGGATCCGGCGAGTCGTACGTATGTCTTCGTCCCCGTGCTGTTGATCACCAGTGTGGTGCTGTCCGGGGTCGCGTGGCTGGTGCAGCGGATCGCGTCGGCCACGGCGCGGCCGACGGCGGAGCGGCACCTCGCCGGGCGGCTGGCGGTGCTCACCTCGCCCGATCCGGCGCCGGACGCCGATCTGGAGGACACGGCTCCGCCCGGGATCGGCCGGCGACGGGGGCGGGCGGCGCGCTTGATCACCGTGGGCGTCGGGGTCGGCCTGTTGGTCTCGCTGGTGGTCGGGCTCGCCGACCTCACCCAGACCAGGAAGGAGGAGCGGAACGGGGCCGAGGCGACGTCCGTGCTGGTCAAGGTGGACATGCGGGGGGTGCCCACGAGCGCCGAGCGGCAGTCGATGGCCGCGTCGCAGGCCTGGGAGCGGTGCCGGAACTCCACGTCCGTGCCGCTGCGGCGGACCACACTCGGCGAACTCGGCGACGGACTGTTCGCGGGCGTCGTCCGCCCGTCCCTGACCGATCACGACCGTCTGCGTTTGCGGGGCTGCCTGGAGGACGCCGACGTGGACCGCGCCCATCTCACGGTGGTCGGCATCGGCGACGCGGACGAGCAGTGAGACTCCGCAGGTCAAGCGTTCGACAAGATCACCGCAAGTGCCACAAACGGCGTGAGGTAGCACACAACCAGACAGAACGCTTATCCCGGGCAGGCTACGATGCCGGACAGACCCCCCGTCCCCAACCCCCGGGTCATCCATGTCTGTCGTCCTCGCCCCTCCGCCCGTACGCCCGGATCAGCGCCCCACCCCCTCCGCCAGCCCCCTCTCGCTGCGTCGCAAGGCGGTGCGCGTGTTGATCGGCGTACTGCTGGGCTACCTCGCCCTCTGGGCCACGGGCTCCCTCGGCATCCTGGCCATGTCGTACGTGGCACGTGAGACCACCTCGGCGCCCGAGGGGACGCGCTCGCTCAAGGGCATCCACAACTTCCAGCCCGTCGGCACCGACGGCGAACTGTGGCGCGGGGCCGCCCCCTCCCCCGCCGGTTACCGCGCGCTCGCCGACCTCGGTTTCACCACGGTCGTCGACCTGCGCGCCGAGAAGCTGAGCGCCGCCCAGCTCGCCCTGCCGCGCGAGGCCGGCCTCGACGTCGTACGGGTGCCGATGCGTGACGGGCAGACCCCGACGCCCGAACAGGTGCGGCGCCTGCTGGACACCGTCTCCGAGAGCTCCGGACCGGTGTTCGTGCACTGCGGCGCCGGCGTCGGCCGTACGGGGACGATGGCCGCGGCCTACCTGGTGAAGACCGGGCAGAAGGACTCGCCCGGCGCGGTCTGGCGCAACCTGTCGGTCGGGCCGCCGTCGATCGAGCAGATCTACTACGGGCTGACGCTGGAGCGCGAGCGGGAGACCGCGCAGCCGCCGCTGCCGGTGGTCGCGGTGAGCCGTGTCGTCGACGCGCCGCGCCGGATCTGGTCGTACCTGTAGGCGGCTCGAACGGCTGAAGGCGACTGAAGGCGGCTGTAGATGCCTGTAGGCGCGGATGCCTGTAGACGCGCACCGCACACCACGGAAGACGACCGCGCGGCGCGGGCCAGGAGGCCCGCGCCGCGCAGTCGTCGGTGTCGGGCCTCGACGCGGACCCTACGGCTTGCGTGCCACCGCCCCGTACCCCGGGATGACCCCGTCGTCCTGGCCGGGGACCGGGTCGCCGAGTTCGGGGTGCCAGTGGTGGGGCACCTCGACGCCGGGGTCGACCAGTTCGAGGCCGTCGAAGAAGCGGGTGAACTCCTCGCGGGAGCGCAGGGCCAGGGTGACGCCCGCGGCCCTGAGCTTCTCCGTCGCCGCCTTCGACTCCTCCGGCGTGAAGTCGGCGGTGGCGTGGGTGACGACCAGGTAGCTGCCGGAGGGCAGCTCGGACATCAGCCGCTGGACCAGGGCGTGCGCACCGTCCTCGTCGGAGACGAAGTGCAGCAGCGCGATCAGCGAGAGCGCCACGGGCCGGTCGAAGTCCAGGACCTTCTTGGCGCCCTCGACGACGGCGTGCGGGTCGCGCACGTCGGCCTGCAGATACTCGGTGCGCCCCTCCGGCGTACCGCGCAGCAGGGCCGCCGCGTGGGCCAGCACGATCGGATCGTTGTCGCAGTAGACGACGCTCGTGTCGGGGGCGACCCGCTGGGCGATCTGGTGCAGGTTCGGCTCGGTCGGGATACCGGTGCCGATGTCGAGGAACTGACGGACGCCGTGCTCCGCGAGCCAGCGGGTGGAGCGGTGCATGAAGGCACGGTTGACCTGGGCCATCACCGGCACGCGGGGGTCGAGGGCCAGCATCTGCCGGCCCATGGCCTCGTCGACGGGGTAGTTGTCCTTGCCACCGAGGTACCAGTCGTACATCCGTGCGGGATGGGGTCTACTCGTGTCGATCTCGACGGGGGGACGCCCGTTCATGACGTACTCCATAAGGTTCCGCAGCAGTAAGTGATCAATTCAGGGCCAACATAGGGGGATCGGCTGAGCAACAGGGAGGGCGCAACAGGCCTCAGGAGAGCAGGAAGTCGGCCACCCCCGCCTTGGCGCCCTGGATGAAGGCGTTCATCTCGTCGGGCGTGTAGATCAGCGCCGGCCCGTCGGGGTCGGTGGACTGCCGTACGGCGATCCGGCCGTCGGCGAGCTTCATGGCCTCCAGGCAGTTCCCTCCGTTGCCTCCGCTCCAGGGCTTGTGCCAGCCCTCGCTGCCCAGTTCCCGGGCGGGCATGCCGTTGTAGACGCGTAGGTGCGACTGCGTGCGTGCGCGCGCCTGCGCCTGCGCCTGCGACTTGATGAGGTCCATTCGGTGTCTTCAGAGCTCCTCGCGGAGATCCCAGAGGATCCCCTTCGTGCGTTGTGCCGTGGCGGCCTGCGCCGCCATGCGGTCCATGACCTCGAGGTGGGTCGCCACCTCTGAGCGGTCGTCCAGGTAGACGGCGCCGGTCAGGTACTCGCTGTAGACCATGTCCGGAAGCTCCGGCATGGCGAAACGGAACAGGACGAACGGCCCGTACGTACCGGGGTGCGGTCCTGTGTCGAACGTGGCGACCTGCAGCGTCACATGGGACAGCTCCATCGCCTCCAGCAGTCGGTCGATCTGGGCGCGCATGACCGCCGGTCCGCCGACGGGGCGGCGCAGGGCGGTCTCGTCCATCACGAACCACAACCAGGGCGCACCCTCTCGGGTGAGCAGTTCCTGTCGTTGCATGCGCAGGTCGACATGGCGCTCTATGTCCGCGGGCTTGGTCTGGCCGATGGCGCCCGAGGTCATGACGGAACGCGCGTAGTCCTCGGTCTGCAGCAGGCCGGGGACGAAGTGGGGGTCGTAGCCGCGGATCAGGGAGGCCGCGCCCTCCAGGCTGACGTACATGGAGAACCAGCCCGGCAGGATGTCGTGGTAGCGCTGCCACCAGCCGGGTTTGTTGGCCTCCTCGGCGAGCCGGACGAAGGTCTCCGCCTCCTCGTCGCCGACCCCGTACTCCTTCAACAGGAGCTGGAGATAGGGAATCTTGAGGGCGACCTCGGCGGTCTCCATACGGCGGACCGTGGCGGCGGTGACGTGCAGGACACGTGCGGCGTCCTCGCGTCTGATGCCCGCGCGCTCGCGCAGGTCCAGCAGACGCCGACCGAGCACGACCTGCCCGACCGTCGGCGCGGACCGCGGCTCGCTCATCTCGCCCCTCTTCCCTGTGACCCTGCGCTGACCTGCGTCGATGTACGGCCCGTCCCGGTGCCGACAGCCTTGCGGCGCCGTTCGGAGGCCTCGCTCGCCACTCCTGCCGGTGTACGCATACGAACACTGTGCGTGCATACGAACGTTGTGCGAGGGATTTCCAACTGGCGCCGCTACACGTGCTGTTGCGTGCAGTGTGCCACGACCGTTCAGAGAGTCATACGGCACTCTGCAATTTTCAGAGTGACACTTGCCAAGTGTTCACGGCGGGGCGATAGTGGCAAGCGTGATTCCGCCCCCTGCGCCGTTAGGAACAGACGCCGCCGGTGACCGTGTCGGTCCCGGGACGGCCGCCGGGGCGCGCCCCGAGACAGTCGCCGAGCGCCGGTTCCGGTTCGAGCTGGCCGCGCACCCGGGTGCCGTGGCCCAGGCCCGGCGTGTGACCCGTGACCAGCTCACCGGCTGGGCCCTGTGCGAGGACACCTGCGACACGGCCGCCCTCGTCGTGTCCGAGCTGGTGACCAACGCGATCGTGCACACCGCGAGCACCCAGATCGTCTGCGAGCTGCACGACGGCGACGACCTGGTGCGGATAGCGGTACGGGACGAGGGGTGTGCTCCCGGCGAGCCGCAGCCCTCATCGCAGCGGCCCGAGGAGGAACACGGCCGGGGGCTGCTCCTCATAGAGTCCCTCTGCCGTTCCTGGGGTGCGCAGCCGGTCGGTCCGGGCCTCCTGGTGTGGGCGGACGTGCCGCGCGGCCTCCTCGCCTCCGCGGCCCCGGCGATCCCGTCGCAGACCGTCGCGGCCGACGCGCCCGAGACCGTCGCGGACCTCGCCGTGGGCTCGACCCGCGCCTCGGGCCCGGACCGCACCCTGGGCTCGAACCGCACCTTGGGCGTGGACCCCGCAGCGGGCACAGGCACGGGCAGGGGTACGGACACGGCGGCCCGGTCCGATCTGGGCTGGGGTGCGAAGAAGCCGCCGTCGGAGGACCGGGACGGTGAGGTGGAGGCCTTCCGCCTCACAAGCGTCCAGGGCCTCACGAGCGTCCAGGGCCTCGCGGGTATCGAGAGCCTCGCGAGCGTCCAGGGCCTCACGAACGTCGAGAGCCTCAAGGGCGTCGACGGCCGCCGCGCCGGGGCCGATGGCGGGTACCGCACGGGTTTCGAATGTCGTACGGAAGTCGGAGTCCGGCCGCAGGACAGCCGGCGGACGGGGGCCGAATGGGTGTGAGCGCGTCGATCGGTCCCCCTCGGCCCCCTGGTGGGGGCAGAGTGGCCCGCGTGGTGAGCCTCGACACCCTGACCCGACTGCGCCGCGCCCAGCGTTACGCCGCGCCGCCCCGCCCCATCCCCCTGCCCGAGGGCATGACCGCGCCCATGGGATGCGACGCGGTCGCCGTCCCCGCGCGCTTCGGGCCGATGGTCCTGCCCCGGCTGCCCCGGGTGGGCTGTGTCTACGCCGACCGGGCGCACTGGTGGTGGATCGTGCCGTCCGACTCCGACTACGCGCTGGATTGGCCGTCGCCGGTGCGCTACACCACCGGCGCGCTCGTCTCCGACGGTGCGGCCGCTCCCGGGCTGATCCTCAGGCCCGAGGGGACGATTCCCTATACGCCGCCGATACCGCTGTATCTGGCGCTGTGCCGGGTGACGGGGACGACGCCCACGTGGTCGCGGATGACCGCGTAGGGCTCCGCCGGTCGGGCCGTTTCCGGCAGGGGTGGCGCCCCTGCCGGTCGCGCAGTGCCCCGCGCCCCTGAGAGAGCCCGGCGGCCCTTCAGGAGCGGGGGCTCCGGGGCTTTCGAGAGCTTCTTCGCGCGCCCCTTGTGCTCCGGGTGGGTCGTGGTGGCACCGTCGTGCGCCCTGGTCGGGAGCGGAGGACACCGGGATAGTGGCCGTCTGCGACGACTCGGGGGAGGCCGTGAGTGGGGAAGGCACGTGACGGGGGCAAGCCGGAGACGTCCGAGTCGGAGACACTGCTCTTCGGGGGGCCGCTGCGGTACGACATGGGCTGGTCGCAGCACGCCAACGCCTTTCTGGAGCTGAACTTCCGCGCGATGGTGCGCCGGCTGCCGGCGCTGCTCGCGTCGAGCTTCCGGTTGGCCTGGCAGGCGGACCGGCGGGCCGCCCGGACCGTGCTGGCCGCCGAGGCGGGCCGCGGCCTCGCCCAGGCGGTGAGCCTGCTCGCGGTGAACACGATCCTGGCCCGGCTGATGGCCGACGGCACGGTCGAGGAGCGGCTGCGGGAAGCGGTCCCCGCGCTCGTCACCATCGCCGCCGTCACGCTGGTGGCGACGCTGCTGCGGGCCGCGTCGACGTACGCCACGGGCCGGCTGGAACCGAAGGTGGAGCGGGTCGCGACCGAGCTGTACCTGGAGCGGGCGGCGGCGGTGGAGCTGTCCGCGATCGAGGACGACGGTTTCCACAAGTTGCTGGACACCGCGAAGTACGGCGCCCAGTCGGCCCGCCGGATGATCAGCTACTCGGCACGGGTGGTCAACGCGCTGATCTCGCTGGTCGCGGCGGCCGGTGTGCTGACCGTGCTGCACCCCGCCCTGCTCCCGCTGCTGGTCACGATGACCCTGCCGAGCGCCTGGAGCTCCCTGACGATCGCCCGCCGCCGCTACACGTCGTTCCACGCCTGGGTGCAGCACGCCCGGGCGGGTTATCTGATCGGTTCGCTGCTGATCGAGCCGGAGGCGGCCCCGGAGATCCGGGTGCACGGTGTCGGCCCCTTCCTGCTGCGGCACTACCGGTCGATGTCGGAGACCGCGGAGGCCGAGCAGGCCCGGCTGGCCCGGCTGGCGGCCCGTACGGGCCTGTACGCGGCCCTCTGGACGGGGCTGGCCACCGTGGCGACGTACGCGACGCTGGGCGGTCTGCTGCTCGGCGGTGCCATGGCGCTGTCCGTGGCGGGGACGGCGGTCATCGCGATCCGCACGGGCTCGTCGAGTCTGGACACGCTGGTCCTGGAGGTGAACTCCCTGCACGAGGAGGCCCTCTTCGTGGGCGACATGCAGCGGCTCTACGTGGAGGCCGCCAGGCGCGCGATCCCGGAGGGCGGTGATCCGCTGCCCGAGGACCCGCGGGAGATCCGGGTGGAGAACGTGACCTTCGCCTACCCGGGGAAAACCGGGCGGCCGGCGCTCGAGGACGTCACCCTGACCGTGCCGCTCGGCAAGATCGTGGCCCTCGTCGGGGAGAACGGCTCGGGCAAGACGACCCTGGTCAAGCTGCTCGCCGGGCTCTACACACCGGACCAGGGCAAGATCATGTGGGACGGCGTGGACGCGGCGGGCGCCGACCGGCGGCAGCTCGCCGAGCGCATCGCGATGGTCGCGCAGGACTTCAAGCGGTGGCCCTTCACCGCCCGCGTGAACATGGCGATCGGCCGTCCGTCGGTCCCCCTGACGGAGGAGCGGCTCGCCGCGTCCGTCGCGGAGGCCGGGGCGCAGGACGTGGTGGAGGACCTGCCGCGCGGCCTCGACACACTGCTGGCCCGGGGCTTCAGCGGCGGGCACGAGCTGTCGGGCGGGCAGTGGCAGCGGCTGGGCATCGCGCGGGCCGCGTACCGGCGCGGGCACATCCTCATCGTGGACGAGCCGACCGCCGCCCTGGACGCGCGTGCCGAGCTGGAGGTCTTCGAGAAGATCCGCGCGCTGGCGGGCACCGGGCAGACGGTCGTCCTGATCACCCACCGGCTGGCCTCGGTCCGCCACGCCGACCTGGTGCACGTCCTGGACCAGGGGCGCCTGGTGGAGTCCGGCACCCCGGACGAGCTGCTGGCCACGGGCGGGGTCTACGCCGAGCTGTACTCGCTCCAGGCGGAGCAGTTCGCGGTGCGGGCGCCTGCCGAGCAGACGGCCGCCGCGAGGGTTCCCACGCCGAAGGCGGGGTGACGGTCAGGCCGACGCGGTCGCGGCGGTCTCGGCGCCGCGCACGATGACCAGGAACATGTCCGTCGCGATGTCCATCACGACCTCGGCCTGCTGCCCCTCGAGGCGGGCCGCGTGCGCCAATTCCTCCGCCGGCCACGAGCCTCGCGGCCCACCGGCGGGAAAGCGCCCCAGCACCGTTCGCCCGTTCACCCTGCACCTCCATGTCGCGCTGCACCCGCGAGCCCGTAGCCCGCGGCTAGTCAGCTCGTAGATTTAAACGCCAACCAAGGGGTGAACGGCTCGCGAAGTGACGGTACTGAGACGTAGTTGACACGAGGTCAACGAAGGATCGTGAGACACCTCTCAGAAACCACACATTCCGGTGACACCGGGTGCCCACACTTGCACTATTTGTCACTCGGGCGGGATGCGTCGGCTAGCGGGCGGCTCGTCGTAGTCCTGGATCCGGCCGCCGTGACTGCGGTCGGTGAGCGCGGCCAGGCGGCCGGTCATCTCCCGCGCCGTCGCCCGCACGTCGACGGTGAGCAGCTCACGGTCACGCATGAGGACGCGGCCGTCGACGATCGTGGTGGTCACGTCGGCGGAGCGGGCGCTGTGCACGAGGGTGGCGGCGAGGTCGTGCACGGGCTGGGTGTGCGGGCCGCCGAGGTCGACCAGGACGATGTCGGCCCGCCGGCCGGGGGCGAGGCTGCCGACGGCCTCCCCCAGTCCCACGGCCCGGGCGCTCTGGAGCGTGGCGTGGTGCAGGGCCTGGCGGGAGGTCAGCCAGCGCGGGTCGCCCTCGGTGGACTTCTGCACCAGCGCCGTGAGGGCCATGGCCTCCCACACGTCGAGCGAGTTGTTGGAGGCGGCCCCGTCCGTGGCGAGCCCGACCGGGATCTCGAGGCGGCGCAGGGCGCGGACCGGGGTCGTGGGCCAGGCGAACTTCAGATAGCCGCGCGGCGCGGTCGCGACGGCCACCGGTCCCGTCGCCCGCTCCAGGACCGGCAGGTCGCGCTCGACGATCCCGGTGCCGTGCGCGATGAGGACGCCCGCGGGGACGCCGAGCAGTCCGGTGCGTTCCAGGACCTCGACGGGGGTGACACCGTGCCGGGCCAGGCTGTTGTCGGTCTGGTCGCGGCTCTCCGCGGCGTGCAGGTGCACCGGGAGGCCGTGGTCGCGGGCGAGTGTGGCGGTCGCGGCGAGGTCGGCGTCGTCGACGGTGTAGGGGGCGTGCGGGGCGAGGGCGGTGGTGATGCGCCCGCCGGCCGTGCCCCGGTGCCGCAGCGCGAACTCCAGGGACTTCTCGCGGCCTTCGGGCCCCTGCGAGGAGAAGAAGGCCTGCCCCAGGTGGGCGCGCAGACCGGTCTCCTCGACCACGGCGGCGACGGTGTCCATCGCGAAGTAGTGGTCGGCGAAGCAGGTCACCCCGCCGCGGATCATCTCCGCGCACGCCAGCCGGGCCCCCAGTTCGACGTCCCGAGCCGTCAGGTTGGACTCGACGGGCCAGATGACGTCGTTGAACCACTCCTCCGCCGGCATGTCCTCCGCGATACCGCGCAGCGCCACCATGGGCGCGTGCGTATGGCAGTTGACGAGCCCCGGCATGGCGACCTGGCCCCGCGCGTCGATCCGTTCCGCGGTGGGCACGGGGGCCGTCTCCTCCGCCGGTCCGATACCGGCGATCACCCCCTCCCGTACGACGATCGCGGCGTCCTCCAGGAACGCGATCCCCTCGTGCTCGTCGTGGACGAGGGCGGTGCAGCCGGTGATGACGAGATCGGCGGGCGAGGGGGGCGGGGGCGGCGTCATGTCGTCACGGTACGACCGGGGCGTGCCTGGGAGGGGGTTGACTCGGACATCCCGCGGGCGGCATCCGGCCGCTTCCTGGGCGCGCGCGGGCTCGGTCGGTCACGCCGTCGCCGTGGGCGCCGTCACGCCCTCACGCCCGGCCTCGGCAGGAGATCGGCGGCCGTGTCCGGTGGGGCGGGGAGGCTGATGTCGATGCGTCCTCGGTGGCGGGCGAGTTCGTCGAGGAGTGCGGTGAGCCGTTCGACGTGGTGGCGGCCGAGCCGTCCGGTGTCGTCGAGGTGCACGGCGCAGGCGGTGGTGGTGTCGACCAGCCGTTCGAGCAGGGCGGCGATCTCGTCGGTGCCCTCGGTGTGCCGGGCCAGGGCGGGCAGTTCGGCCCCCGAGAGGGTGATCGCGGCGCGGGCGGCGGCGAGCGAGCGGTAGGCCTCGCGGCGCAGGGTCCAGCGGGCGGCCCGTTCGTCGGCCTCGCCCGGTACGGCGGCCCCGACGGACACGGTGACACCGTACGGCGTGGACGCGCCGCTCGACGGGGGCACTCCGCCCGCTCCCGGGAAGGCACCCGGCGTGCGCGCCTCGCGCAGGACGTGCGCGAGATAGGCGTGCGCCGCTGTGCCCGCTTCCGTGAGCCGGGCGCGTACGCCCCCGCCGCGCTGCCCCTTGGGCATCGGCAGATGACCGACGATCAGGACGATGGCGCAGGCCAGCAGGGTCTCGGCGATACGGCTCCAGGATGCCTGCGGGTCTCCGCCGACCATGACGAGGGCGAGGACCAGCACGGTGACGACCGCGGTCTGGGCGGCGAAGTGCCGTGTGGCGACGGGGATCAGCGCCCCGCTGACCGCGACCAGCGCGATCAGCCCCTCCGGCCGGGGCAGCACGGCGGCGAACCCGGCGAAGAGCACGGCGCCCAGCACGGTCCCGGCCGCCCGGCACAGCACCCGGGACACGAGCGGCCCGAGGTCGGGCTTGACCAGGAAGACGGCGGTGGCGGGCAGCCAGTACCAGTGCTGGTGGTGCAGCGCCTGTGCCACGGCCGCCGCGGTACCGAAGGACAGGGCGACCCGCAGCCCGTACTCGCGCCCGCCGGAGCCGAGGCCGCGCCGGACGAGCGAGCCGAGGGTACGGCGGCGGGTGTGCAGGTCGTACGGGTCGCCGCCCCGGTCGAAGGCCTCGGCGGCGCGCAGGAGCGCGTCGTCGAGGGCGCGCAGCGCGGGCGCGGAGCGTGCGGGCGCGGGCAGCCGGCCGGTGCCGGTGTTGCCGCGTACGGCCGCGGCGAGCCGCCGGGGCCCCTCGGACGCGCGGCCGACGACGGCGTCCCCGGCCCAGGCCAGCGCGGTCGCCGCCTCGGCGAGCGGGAGCGCGGCGGTGTACTGGGCGTGCAGGCGCCGTTCCGCCGACGAGCTGGCCCAGCGCCGCAGCCGGGGTCCGGCGAGGGCGTCCTGGGCGTGGTCGAGGGCGGCGGTCAGCGCGGCCCGCCGGGCGATGGCGTCGGAGGTGCCGACGGCGTCCAGCAACGCCGCGATCGCGTCGTACACGGCGGCGACGGCGTCCCGTTCGCCGTCGAAGCGGTAGTCGCCGGCGGTGAGAACCGCGGGGGTGGGCAGGGCGAGGCGCAGCGCGAGCAGCCATCCGGCGCCGGCGAGGTAGGCGAGCGCCCGCTGCCATCCCGGTTCGGGCAGCGGCATCCCGGCGCCGATGGCGGCGGCGACCAGCAGCTGGGTGCCCGCTCCGGAGGCCACGGGCCCCACCGCGCTCATCGCGCCGGCGAGCAGTCCGAGCGCGGTGAGCAGCAGGGTGAGGACGACGGCTCCGGCGTACTGTCCGGCGTACGTCCCGACGAGGAGCCCCACGGCTCCGGCGAGCGCGGGCACACCGAGGCGCTGCACGGCGACGCGCCGGCTGCCGGGGCGGTCGTTGATTCCGGCGAGCATGGCGCCGAGTGCGGCGAGGACCCCGACGGAGGGGCGTCCCGACACCACGGCGACCAGCAGCAACGGTCCACCGGCCAGCGCCCCCCGCAGCACCGCGTTCCAGGGCACCGGCCCCCGCTGCGCACGCAGAGCGTGGGCGAGCCAGGGCGGCAGGGCGAGGACGGCGCGGCGGGACACGGGGCTCCTGTCGTCGGGTGAGGGCGGGGGTGTGCCTTCGGGCGACGGTGGCCGGGGCGTTGGCGGTGGGCGTGAGCGTCGTGAGTGTGGTGCGTGTGCTGTGCGTTCCACCGTAGGTCTCGGACCTGGAGAATATGGGACGCTCGTATTACCGCGATGTGACGATCTCTGTAGATGCCATGTTCTTTATGAACGCAACAGAGGTGGACCCGGGGGCGTAGCCGGCCCCCGGGCCCTGATATGCCGCCTCCTGGGCACGCCGCCACAGTTGAGAACCCAGGTCAGTCATCATGTCGCCGCGTCCTGCCTTTGGACCACCACGCATCGAGCTGCGCGGGCTGGACTTGAACCAGCATTTCGACGTCCGGGGCCTGAGTCCGGTCGTTGCGGCGATCGGCGGCGAATACTGAGTCTGGAGCAATAGTCTGAGATTGATCACGGCCCGTCCCTGAAATCCTTGGCGGGTACGGACCGCTCCGTCACGACAAGCCTCAGCTTCAGCTTGCGCTCCTCGCGCACCCCGCCCGGCTCACAGGCCGACCGGGGAGTTCATGAGGCTACCCGAACTATCCGAACAGGTAGCCGAATACGGCGTCACCGACCCGCTGGTCGACGACCTCCACACCGTTCGCTTCCTCCCGCGCGAACTTAACGGCCTGCTGCAGCTTCTCGACGCGGTCGAGGATCTCGTTCACACGGCGGGCGGGCAGGGCTCCGGAGAACTTCACGGTCGTCCAGTAGCCGACCGGAATGTCCTCGTAGTACACCTCCACCTGGGCGGGGTGCTTGTCGGTCGCCTCCGCCTTCACATGGTTGCGCGGCACCTTCTTGGTCCGCACCGTCCGCACCGCCTCGGTCTTCCAGGCGTCGGTGGACGGATCCTGGGCCCACGCCTCGGAGGCGTCGAGCACGGGCAGCTTGCGCACCAGTGTGTTGATCTCGCCGAGCTGCTTCTCCAGGAAGAGGAGATAGGCCACGGGCACATCGGCGACGAGCACCCGGCCCTCGACCTGCACATCCGCCCGCGCGGTGCAGTTGGCCCAGTCCTTGGTGGCGGTCACGTCGAACAGTCGCGTGAGGACGCCGGCCGTCTCCCGCAAGACGTCCTCCGCCCGCACCTGCACCCGGGTCGACTCGGGCGGCAACTGCTCGCCCTCCTCGTCCTTCGGCTGATAGGTACGCGCGATTCCGGCCAGCAACGCCGGCTTCTGCAGCCCGTGATGAGCGGCCGTCAGGTCCTGCTGGGACTTGGCCTTGACGCCCTTCTCCACTGCGATGATCTGATTGAGTTTCGCCACGCGGATGACGTTAACAGCGGAACTCCCCTCACTTCGAAGGATTATTTCGAGGGCTGCTCGGCTCGGGAAATCGGGCGGAATGCCAGCGCTCCGGCAGTTCGCCGGTTCGCAGTGGGGACCGGCGGTTCCGGAACCGCCCGCCCCTCCGCCGGCACTCCTCCTCCCTCCCGCAGCCATAAATCGGATGCGGAGGGTGGAGCGGGAAGCGGATGATCGACAGGTTGTCCTCCCCCGTTCTCCCTCGTTCTTCCCCGTCCTCCACCGGGAGCAGTGATGATCCGGCGCACCAACGCCCCCAGCCTCTTCTCGCCGCCCGTCTACGCGCACGCGTCCGTCGTCGAGGCCGGGGCCACGCTCGCCTTCCTCGCCGGTTCCGTCCCGCTGGACGCCGACGGGAAGCTGGTCGGGGAGGGCGATCCGGTGCGGCAGGCCGAGCAGGTGCTGGCCAACCTCGGGGAGCAACTGCGGGCGGTGGGCAGCGACTTCGAGCACGTCGCCTACACCGACGTGTATGTCGTGAGCAGCGAGCCCGCTGTCCTCTCCGCCGTCTGGGACGTCGTCGAGGCGTCCGGCCTGAGCATCGGCCCCCACTCCTCGACCCTCCTCGGCGTGGCCTGCCTCGGCTACACGGGCCAGTTGGTGGAGATCACGGCGACGGCGGTGGTCCCGTAGCGGCGGAGGTCGGCGTCGGGCAGGAACCGCGAGGGCCGTAGGGGCCGCAAAAGCCTTGGGAACCGTAGGGGCCGCGAGGGCTGTGGGGGTCGCAGCCCTGCAAGCCCTCTACCGCGCCCCGTTCCCGTGCCTGTTCCCGTCCCCCCAGGTCCTCCTCTTCGGCAGCGGCTTCGCGTAGCTCCCCGCGCGGCTGGTGGTCAGGCCCAGCGTGACCAGCGACTCGGCGAGTTTCACCGCCGCCCCCACCCCGTCGACGACCGGTACCCCCAGCTTCTCCCCCACGGTCCGTTGCAGCCCGGTCATCCCCGCGCACCCCAGGACCAGCACCTCGGCCCCGGCGTCGCGGGCGCGCTGTCCGGCCGCGAGGAAGGCCCGGGTGGTGCGGTCGGTGTCGGCGAGGTCGAGGACGCCGAGCCCGGTGCCGACGATCGCGGCGCAGTTGCGGCCCACACCGGCGGCCTCCAGGCTGTCCTCGATCTGCCCGCAGGTGCGGTCCAGCGTGGTCACCACCCCGTAGCGCCGTCCGAGCAGGCAGGCGAGGTGGGCGGCGGCCTCGGTGATGTCGACGACGGGGGCGTCCAGCAGCTCCCGGGCCCCCTCGCGCCCGTGCTCCCCGAAGCCGGCCATGACGACGGCGTCGTACAACTCCTCGTGGGTCCGCAGGGCGTCGAGGACGGCGGCGGCGGAGAGGTAGCTGTCGAGCCAGCCCTCCGCGGACTCGGGGCCCCAGGCGGGGGTCAGTCCGGTCACGGTGGTGCCCGGGCCTGCCGCGGCCCGGGCACCTCGCACGATCTCCTCGGTCATTCCCTGCGTCGTGTTGCAGTTCGTGACGACGATGCGCACGCTCAGCCCTCCACGGCGGAGCTCGACGCGGCGGAGGGGGTCTCGGGCGAAGCCGTCGCGGAGGGGGCCGACGCCGCGGCCCGCTCGTCCCGGCACAGCACCGCGTACAGGCCCGCGGCCAGCGCCGTACCGATGAACCAGGAGTACGGGGCGACCGCGCTGAAGGTGGTCACCAGGGCGAGCACCGCCGAGACCGCGGCGGCCGGCAGGAACGCCCACAGCGCCTTGGGGTTGACGCCCTTGCGGTAGTAGTAGCGGGAGCCGGGCTCGGCGTTGAAGAGTTCGTCGACGTCGATGCGGCCGCGCTTGACCCAGAAGTAGTCGAGCATGATCACCCCGAACAGCGGGCCGAGGAAGGCGCCCAGGCCGCCGAGGAAGTACTGCACGACGGTGGGGTTGGAGAACAGGTTCCACGGGGTCACGACCAGCGCCGCGACCGTGCTGATCATGCCGCCGACCTTGAAGGTGATCTTCTGCGGCCAGACGTTGGCGAGGTCGTACGCCGGCGAGACGAAGTTGGCGACGATGTTGACTCCCATGGTGGCGATGGCGAAGGTCAGGGCGCCCAGGACGAGCACCCAGGTGTTGCCGACCTTGGCGACGAGTTCGGCCGGGTCGGTGATGGCCTCGCCGAACACCTCCAGCGAGCCGGCCGTGACGATGACCGACACGACCACGAAGGCGGTCGAGTTGATCGGCAGGCCCCAGAAGTTCCCGCGCTTGACCGTCCTGTAGTCGGGGGCGAAGCGGGAGAAGTCGCAGAAGTTGAGCATCAGCGTGCCGTAGGTGGCGAGGACCAGCCCGATCGCTCCGAACCACTGCCGCCACTGCTCGCCGACGGAGACCGGGTTCGGGGTGGAGGTGAGGGAGATGGTCCAGTCGGCCTTGGCGAGGACCCAGACTGCGAGCGCGATCATGACGATCCAGATCGCCGGGCCGCAGAAGTCCTGGAACTTGCGGACCGACTCCATGCCCTGGCTGATGATCAGCGCCTGGATGAGCCAGAGGGCGACGAAGGTGCACCAGCCGAGCTGGTGCAGGCCGAGGAAGGAGTTGTGCGTCCAGGACTCCAGGCCCGGCCAGGCGGCGAGCAGCATGACGTTGACCGCGACGGACGCGAGGTAGGTCTGGATGCCGTACCACATGATGGCGATCACGGCCCGGATGAGGGCCGGGATGTTGGCGCCCCAGACGCCGAAGCTGATGCGGCTGACCACGGGGAAGGGCACACCGTGGCGCTGCCCGATCTTCCCCATCCAGTTCATCCCGATGTAGATGATCACGAAGCCGACGAGCAGCGAGGTGAACACCTGCCAGACGTTCATGCCGAGGACGAGCAGGCCCGCGGCGAACGTGTAGTTGCCCAGGTTGTGGACGTCGGACATCCACAGGGCGAAGAGGTCGAAGACCTTCCAGTTCCGCTTCTCGGCGGGGGCGAGGTCTTCGTTGGTGAGGCGGGGGTCGGGGAGGAACGCTGTGGTGCCGGTGGCTTCGACACTGTCGGCGAGGGACACGGGGCCTCCAGGAGCGAGAGGAGACGAGCGTAGGTGGTGGGGACGGGTGCGGCACCGGCGTGGGGGAACGGGGGAGCACCACGAATTGTTTGGTATACCAAACTGCGCTCATACTGCTCCCGTCAACCGTTCTGACCGATGTCGCAGTTGTTAACGCCATGTAAAACACCACTCGTGTCGGCGAAGATTGCTCCATGAGCTCCCTGGCTCCGGAAGGAGCGAAGATCGAACCCCTGGGTGCGGTGCGCGAGCGCGTCCTCGGCACCCTGCGGCAGGACATCATCGCGGGACGTCTGCGCCCGGGCGACCGGCTCGTCGAGCGCGAGCTGGCCGACCGCTTCGGGGTCTCCCGGGTCCCGGTCCGCGAGGCGATCCGCGCACTGGTCGCCGAGGGCTTCGTCCACTTCGAGACCCCGCGCCGCACAGTCGTGCGCCGGCTCACCCCGGCGGACGTGGCGGAGCTCTTCGAACTGCGCGAGGCGCTGGAGGTGTACGCGGCCGGGCTCGCCGCCTCCCGCGCCACCCCGGAGTCCCTCGCCGAGCTGTCGGCCCTGCTCGACCGGGCGGCGGAGGCGACCCGCGCCGGGGACGCCGAGACGATCACCGACATCAACACACGCTTCCACGACCGCGTCCTCGCCATGGCCGGCAACAGCCTGCTCAGCTCCGTCATGGAACCGGTCGACGGCCGACTGCGCTGGCTGACCCGCCAGAACACCGAGTGGCCCCAACTCCTCACCGAGCACCGGGAGTTGTACGAGGCCATCGCCTCCGGCGACCCCGACCGCGCCCGCGCGCACGCCCTCACCCACGTCCGGACCAACTACCGGTCGACTGTGCGGCACCTGTTCGGCGAGAACGGGGAGGACACCGGGACCGGGGAGACCCGGGACGGCGGCGGGACCGGGGAGGACGGCCGGACCGGCGGGCCGTGAACCCCGGTGCAACCGGAGCACCGCTCCGCCACATCAGCGGCGGCCGCACCGCCACGCGGACGACCAGCGGCCCGCGCCCGCGTCGTCCGACGCCCGGCCCGCTCAGCCGTGGGCGGCGTAGCGGTCCGTCGCCGCCACCAGTGCCTCCGTCATGTCCGGCGCGCCCGCGTCGTGGCCCACGTCGTCGACGAGGACCAGCTCGCTGCCGGGCCAGGCGTGGTGGAGGCGCCAGACGATGCCGAGGAGGTTGCCGGGGTCGAGGCTGCCCTGGACGAGGGTGCCCGGGATGCCCTCGAGCAGCGGCGCGTCGCGCAGGACCACACCGTCCTCGTCGCCGTCGCCGCCGCCGAGGAAGTGGCCGTTGCCCCAGTAGTGGGTGACGGTACGGGCGAAGCCGTAGCGGAAGACCGGATCCTCGTAGCGCGGCACCGAGCGGGGCGGCTGCGCCGCGATGGCCGTCTCCCAGTCCGTCCAGGCCCGCGCGGCCCGCGTCCGCACGGCCTCGTCGGGCGACTCGAGCAACCGGTTGTAGGCGGCCGGCAGGTTCCCGTCCCGCTCGTCCTCGGGCAGCTCGGCCAGGAACCGTTCGAACGCGTCCGGGAAGAACTGTCCGAGTCCCCTGGTCAGCAGGGCGACTTCGGCGTCGGACCCGGTGGCGACCCCGGTGAGGACCAGCTCCGTGACGGCGTCCGGATGCGTCTGGGCGTACCGCAGGCCGAGCACGGACCCCCACGACACGCCCCACACCAGCCACCGTCCGATCCCGAGGTGCCGCCGCAGCAGCTCCAGATCGGTGATCAGACGATCCGTCGTGTTGACGCTCATGTCGGTCTCGTACGCGCTCGCCGGCGGCGTCGAACGCCCGCAGCCCCGCTGGTCGAGCAGCACGATCCGGTACGCCTCGGGGTCGAAGAGCCGGGGGAACCAGGCGTTGGCCCGAGAGCCCGGCCCGCCGTGCAGCACGACGGCGGGCTTGCCCTGCGGATTCCCGCAGACCTCCCAGTACACCCGGTTGCCGTCCCCGACGTCGAGCATGCCGTGGTCGTACGGTTCGATCTCCGGGTAGAGGGGCATTGCGCGACCCTAACCGGCGTACGACGAGGTCCGCATCCGGTTTTCCGCTGGGCCGCCGCGCAGTTCTCCCCTCGGCTACGGCACGACCGCCAGCCCCGCCGACATCGCCGCCGTACGCAGGACGTCCCGCAGCATCGCGGGGGTCAGGCGGCCGGTGAAGGTGTTGCGCTGGCTGACGTGGAAGCAGCCGAAGAGGTCGAGACCGTCGAGCGGCACCCGGGTGCCGTGGGCGAAGACGGGCCGGGGCCGGGGCACGTCCCAGCCGGCCTCGGCGAGCGCGGGCAGCGCGGCCTGCCAGCCGAAGGCACCGAGCACGACCACGGCCCGCAGGGTGGGCCGCAGCAGCTCCAACTCCCGCACCAGCCAGGGGCGGCAGGTGTTCCGCTCCTCGGGCGTCGGCTTGTTGGCGGGCGGCGCGCAGTGCACGGGTGAGGTGATCCGTACGCCGTACAGTTCCAGGCCGTCGTCCGTGGCGACCGCCGTGGCGCGCGAGGCCAGGCCCACGTCGTGCAGCGCCGCGTAGAGCACGTCGCCCGAGCGGTCGCCGGTGAACATCCGCCCTGTCCGGTTCGCCCCGTGCGCGGCGGGCGCGAGGCCGACGATCAGCAGCGCGGCGTCGGGCGGCCCGAAACCCGGTACCGGCCGCCCCCAGTACTCCTGGTCGGCGAACGCGGCCCGCCGGGTGCGCGCCACCTCTTCCCGCCACTCGACCAGTCGGGGACAGGCCCGGCACCCGGTGATCCGCGCGTCGAGCGCGGCGAGACCGGTGCCCTCGGCGCCGTCTCCGCCGTCGGCCCCCACGTCGCCACCACCACCGCTGCCGCCGTCCATCTCTCCACGGTACGTCCGGTGATCGCCCGCCCCGTGCGGCCGGGCGGGGGCTAAGGTCGGGGTATGGCTTCTGAAGGTACGCAGGAGCGGGCGGGCGATCCGGCCGCGACGAGCGGGGGCTCCGACGGGCCGGCGGCGGCATCCGCAGAGGCGGCCCGTCCGGCGAGCGGCGAGAGCGTGCGCATCGACAGCTGGATCTGGTCCGTGCGCCTGGTCAAGACCCGTTCGATGGGCGCCACCGCCTGCCGGGGCGGCCACGTCCGCGTCAACGGCGAGCGCGTCAAGCCCGCGTACGCGGTGCGCGTCGGCGACGAGGTGCGGCTGCGCCAGGCCGGGGGCCACGAGCGGATCGTGGTCGTGCGGCGGCTGATCCGCAAGCGGGTCGGCGCGCCCGTCGCCGCCGAGTGCTACGTCGACAACTCGCCGCCGCCCCCGCCTCGCGAGGCCGTGGCCCCCGCCGGCATCCGTGACCGGGGTGCCGGCCGCCCCACCAAGCGCGACCGCCGGGACTTGGAGCGTCTGCGGGGCCTGGCGGAGGCGGCGAACGCCGATCGGCTCCGCCGCTCCACCTGATCCCTCCCGTCGGCGGCCCCCGAGATGTCGTCGTTCGTCGCGATGCCCGGCCGCGACGGTCACGCCCGGCGGCCGCGCACGAGCCGTGTCAGCCCGGCCGCGTCCTGCCGCCGCACCCAGGCGATCAGGGCGAGCGGAACGATCAGGATGAGCGGTGTCGCCGCGTACTCCCCGTCGAAAGCGGTGATCTGCGTGATGAACGCGCCCACCATCAGCGCGCTCAGCGACACCGCCGCGAGCGGGGCCAGCACGGGGATCAACAGCCCGACGGCGCCCGCCAGTTCGAGCAGGCCGATGGTGTACATCCCCGCGCTGCCCCAGCCGAGCGTGTCGAAGGACTCGACGGCCGACGGGTGTGCGATCAGCTTGGGCAGCGCGCTCGCGAGCCCGTAGAACAGCGCGAGCGCGATCTGCAGCGCGCGCAGCGAGATCCGGGCGCCCTTGCCGCGCGCGGTGGCCTTCGTACGGGCGGCCGGAACGGCGGTGGGGCCCGGGCCGGCGGTGGGAGCGGGGACGGCGGTGGAGGCGGCGCGGGTGACGGGGGCGGTGGTCTCGGACATGGGATCTCCTGGGTGAAGCGGTTCCGTGTTCGCTGTCACAGAGGTAGACCGGACCACTCCCCCGAACTCATCGCCGCGCGCCCGGAATTCACGCCGGGTTCTCGGCCCCCGCCGGGCCGCTCATCCCATCGGCACCGCCTTCACCCAGATCCGGTCCTCCGTCAGATACCGGTCCACCGTCAGCCCCGCCTCCGCCAGCGCCTCCTCGAACTGCTCCTTGGTCAGGGGGCGCGAGCGGAACGTCTGGGTCCACTCGCCGTCCGGGAAGACGTACTCCGCGAACACCGAGTTGACCCCATCCCCGACCGGTTCGGTCGAGGCTATGCGGACGGTGAAGCCTCGGGGGTCGACCCGTTCCCTCGGGACATCGGTGTGGTAGTCCTCCCCCTCGCGCTGGATCAGCACGAAGCCGTCGTCCGCGAGATGCCGCAGACAGGCCGCGAGCATCCCGCGCCGCACCTCGGGGTCCCCGGTGTGGACGAGGAAGGAGGCGAGGAGCACCACGTCGAACGTCTCGCCCAGGTCGAGTTCCTCGATCGAGGCGTGGATCGTGCGGGCGCCGCGCACCCGCTCCAGCATCTGGGCCGACTCGTCGACGGCCGTGACGGTGAAGCCCCGCTCGATCAGGGGGTGGGTCATCCGGCCCACCCCGCAGCCCAGTTCGAGAATGCGCGCGCCCGCGGGTGCGACGCTCGCGATCACCTCCGGTTCGTCCCCGACCGGCAGTCGTGCGTACAGCTCGACCGCGCAGCCGTCCGGGGTGATCGCCCCGGACCCGGTCCCCTCGTACCCCTCACGCGTCTGAATGCCCATGTCCGTCCAACGGCCGGGCGTGCAGGGGTCGTTCCTGCCAGGAATCACCCGATGGGGTGAACTTGCTTGTCCGGCGACCGAGTTGGGGTGGTCCTTGCATGCCTCACCAGGCGAACCAGCCGTGCCCGCTGTACCAGTGCCCGCCCGCGCGCAGATGATCGCCCACGGCCCGTTCGAGACGCGTCCGGCGCGGCAGTGTCTCCAGCGGCAGGTCGGGGTCCCCGAACACGAAACGGACCGGCAGGTCGTCCTCGGGTTCGCCGGTGGTACCGCCGACCCGGAACCGCCGCTGGAACCGGACGATGTTGGAGTCCTCGGGCAGATAACGCCGCAGCTGCGGATCGAGGAGCCAGGAGTGGCAGCAGCCCGCGGTGTACCGCTCCTCGGGGAAGTGGCGGGCGAAGAAGTCGTGGGCCGACGCCAGCGAGCGGTCGCACGCGGTCGGCGTCAGGGGCCCCGCGTAGTCGGGTATGTGCAGGTCGATGCAGGGCTCCCCGGGCCCCAGGGGGAGGCCGGCCACCGCCAGCGCGACACCCTCCCGGCCGGCCACCCGGGACCGCTGGTACTGCAGGCGGCCGAGCTGGAACAGCTCCCCGTGGAAGTGCAGCGCGAACCAGGTCGGCGCGACGAGCCCGCCCACGCCGTACCTCCGGCGGTGCAGCACCAGCCCGCGGCCCAGGTCGGCGAGGGTGCGCCGGGAGATGTCGTCGGGAATCCCGCGCTCCCGGTGGTACGCGCGCACGTACGGCAGGGCCGCCACGAAGACGAACACATGGAAGTAGCGGCCGAGCGGACCGGAGTCCCACGGCAGCGGCAGGAGCCTCGGCCCCTTGCCGACCCTGCCCAGGTCCCGCGCCAGACCGTCGACGCACCGCCCGAGCAGCCAGGTCGCGCCCTCGTCGGCCGCCAGGGTGCGGCGCAGCGCGATCAGGTCGTTGACGTCCTCGTACGGCACGGCGAGGTCCACCAGCGTGTCGAACAGTTCGTCGTCGGCGTCCGGCAGCCGGGCCTGCACCGCGCGGGCGCTCCCGCTCTCCTCCAGGCCCCCCAGCCAGTCGGCGAGCCTCTCGTCCGCCCGCACCGCGTCCAGCAGCACCATCGTCTCCCCGTTTCCGTCGGTCTCCTGGGGAAACGCGTGGGACGAGGAGTACGTTTCCGAACAGGACGAGGAGGAGTGGCGTCGATGCGTACCGGCAGTGAACCGACGACCGCGCGCAGTCCTCTGCGGATGCGGCTCTGGCTGAGCGTATGGGGCCTGATCTGGGCGATCGCCGGGACGGCGGCCTTCGCTGTCGTCGGCCGTCCCGGCTGGGCCGTGGCCTGCGGGGTGCTGTGGCTGATCGTCACCGTGGACCTGTTCATGGTCCTGCGCCACATCCGTCAGGGCCCGCACTACCAGCCGGGCCGCGACGTCCCGCCGTACCAGCCGCCCCGGCATCACCATCCGTAGCGGCGGGACCGTCCGTCAGGAGTCGAACCGGGCCGCTTCCACGTACTGCGGGTTCGGGTCGAGGGCCGCGGCGAGCCGGAAGTGCCGCTTGGCCTGGTCCGGGCGGGCCTGGCGCTGGTAGGTGCGGGCCAGGGCGAAGTGCGCGAACGCGTTGTCCGGCTCGCGCTCCAGGACGATGGTGAACTCCAGCTCCGCGGGACGCAGTTGGGCCGCCGCGAAGAAGGCACGGGCGCGCAGCAGCCGGGCGGCCGTGTTCTCGGGATGCTCGGCTATGACTCGGTCGAGCAGCTTGACCGCGCCGCGGGGGTCGTTCGCGGCGAGCAGTTGCTCGGCGGCGCGGAAGTCGATGACATGCGTCTGAGGGCTACGTCCGGTGGAACCGCTGGTCTGAGGCACGGCTGAGTCCTTCCCTTGCTGGGACGGTTCAACGCCCCCCGCGACCCCGCTATTCCTGTGTGTGTTCGGATCCCGTCCGGGACGCGTGGGCCCGGCGGGCGAGGTCCTCCCACACCTCCCGCACGCGTCGCCGCAGGTCGTCGAGGGGGCCGTCGTTGTCGACGACGATGTCCGCGATCTCCAGCCGCTGCTCACGGGTCGCCTGGGCGGCCATGCGCGCGCGGGCGTCCTCCTCGGTCATGCCGCGTAGCCGTACCAGCCGGTCGAGCTGGGTCTCGGGGGCCGCGTCCACGACGACCACCAGGTCGTACAGCGGGGCCAGGCCGTTCTCGGCGAGCAGGGGGACGTCGTGGACGACGACGGAGTCCTCGGCGGCGGCGCTCTCCAGCTCTCGGGAGCGGGCGCCCACCAGGGGGTGCACGATCGCGTTCAGCGCGGCGAGCTTCTCCGGGTCGGCGAAGACGAGGGAGCCCAGCCTGGGGCGGTCCAGGCCGCCGTCCGGCGCGAGGACGCCCTCGCCGAACGTCTCGACGACCGCCGCGAGCCCGGGGGTGCCGGGTGCGACGACCTCACGCGCGATGCGGTCGGCGTCGATCAGCACGGCGCCGCACTCCACGAGCAGCCGCGACACCTCGCTCTTGCCGGCGCCGATGCCGCCGGTCAGACCCACTTTCAGCATGTCCGGCAGCTTAGGCCCTGCCGTCGGCGCGGTGGTGGGAGACCCGGATTCTCCGGATCGCACGAGGCTCGGCGTCAGGCCTCCCACGGCCCCGGCAAGCGGTTCAGCCGTCGCCCTCGCGCTCCGCCAGGAACTTCTCGAACTCCCGCCCGATCTCGTCGGCGGAGGGGATGTCGACGGGCTCGGCGAGCATGTTGCCCCGTGTCTCGGCACCAGCGGCGGCGTCGTACTGGTGCTCGAGGCCCTGCACGAGGGCGACCAGTTCCTCGTCGCCCTCGCGGATCTGCCGGTCGATCTCCGTCTGTGTGCGGTGCGCCTCGGTGCGCAGGGCGTGGGCGACGGAGGGCAGCACCAGGCCGGTGGCGGCCGTGACGGCCTCCAGGACGGTCAGGGCGGCGTCCGGGTAGGGCGAGCGGGCGATGTAGTGCGGCACGTGCGCCGCGACGCCCAGCACGTCGTGCCCGGCCTCCATCAGGCGGTACTCCACGAGCGACTCGGCGCTGCCGGGCACCTGGGCCTCCTCGAAGGGGCTGCGGTGGCCGGGGACGAGCTCGGCCCGGTTGCCGTGCGGGGTGAGGCCGACCGGGCGGGTGTGCGGGACGCCCATGGGGATGCCGTGGAAGTTCACCGACAGACGGACACCGAGCCGCTCCACGATCTGGCGGACGGCGGCCGCGAACCGCTCCCACTCCACGTCCGGCTCGGGGCCCGACAGCAGCAGGAACGGCGCTCCGGTGGCGTCCTGGACGAGCCGTACCTCCAGGGCCGGCACCTCGTAGTCGCTCCAGCGGTCGCGCTTGAAGGTCAGCAGCGGGCGGCGAGCCCGGTAGTCCACGAGCCGGTCGTGGTCGAAGCGGGCCACCACCTGGTGGGGCAGCGAGCCGAGGAGCCGTTCGACGATCTGGTCGCCCGTCTCACCCGCGTCGATGTATCCGTCGAAGTGGTAGAGCATGACAAGTCCCGCCGACTCCTGGGCGAGCGCCATGTCGACGACTGCCAGGCCTTTCGGCTCCCATGCGTACAAACCCTGCGGATCAAGCACTGTGACCGCTCCTCCTCGTGTTCGTACTGCACAACGCGGGGCGGGGGCCCGGCATTCCCGGGAACGTGAACACCTCGGCGGGGACGTCCGGTTGATGACGCACCTCGGGCCCGCGTCCAGGAAGGACGCGGGCCCGAGGTGTCATCGGCTAGCTCTCAGCCGTGTGCGTTCAGCTCTGGCCGCCGGCCAGCTTCTCGCGGAGCGCGGCGAGGGCCTCGTCCGAGGCGAGCGCGCCGGAGGTGTCCGCACCCTCGGAGGAGTAGGAGCCACCACCCGCGGCCGGAGCCGCACCCGCGGCGTCGCCGCCCTCGGCCGCGGCAGCGGCGTCGGCCTCGCGGGACTTGATGACCTGGGCCTGGTGCTGCTCGAAGCGCTGCTGCGCCTCGGCGTACTGGCCCTCCCAAGCCTCGCGCTGGGTCTCGTAGCCCTCGAGCCAGTCGTTGGTCTCGGGGTCGAAGCCCTCGGGGTAGATGTAGTTGCCCTGGTCGTCGTAGGACGCGGCCATGCCGTACAGGGTCGGGTCGAACTCGACCGAGGCCGGGTCCGAACCGAAGGACTCGTTGGCCTGCTTCAGCGAGAGGCTGATGCGACGACGCTCGAGGTCGATGTCGATGACCTTGACGAAGATCTCGTCGTTGACCTGGACGACCTGCTCCGGGATCTCCACGTGGCGCTCGGCCAGCTCGGAGATGTGGACCAGACCCTCGATGCCCTCGTCCACGCGGACGAACGCACCGAACGGAACCAGCTTCGTGACCTTGCCGGGCACGACCTGGCCGATCTGGTGGGTCCGGGCGAACTGCTGCCACGGGTCTTCCTGGGTCGCCTTCAGCGACAGGGAGACACGCTCGCGGTCCATGTCGACGTCGAGGACCTCGACCGTGACCTCCTGGCCGACCTCGACGACCTCGGAGGGGTGGTCGATGTGCTTCCAGGACAGCTCGGAGACGTGGACCAGACCGTCGACGCCACCCAGGTCCACGAAGGCACCGAAGTTGACGATCGAGGAGACCACGCCGGAGCGGACCTGACCCTTCTGGAGGGTCGTGAGGAACGTCTGGCGGACCTCGGACTGGGTCTGCTCCAGCCAGGCACGGCGGGACAGGACCACGTTGTTGCGGTTCTTGTCCAGCTCGATGATCTTCGCCTCGAGCTCCTTGCCCACGTAGGGCTGGAGGTCGCGGACGCGGCGCATCTCGACGAGGGAGGCCGGCAGGAAGCCACGGAGGCCGATGTCGAGGATGAGACCACCCTTGACGACCTCGATGACGGTACCGGTGACGATGCCGTCCTCTTCCTTGATCTTCTCGATGGTGCCCCAGGCACGCTCGTACTGGGCGCGCTTCTTCGAGAGGATCAGGCGGCCTTCCTTGTCCTCCTTCTGGAGAACAAGGGCTTCGATCTCGTCGCCGACCTTGACGACCTCGTTCGGGTCGACGTCGTGCTTGATCGAGAGCTCGCGGCTCGGGATGACACCTTCGGTCTTGTAACCGATGTCGAGCAGGACCTCGTCCCGGTCGACCTTCACGATGACGCCGTCGACGATGTCGCCGTCGTTGAAGTACTTGATCGTCTCGTCGATCGCGGCGAGGAAGGCTTCCTCGTTACCGATGTCGTTGACCGCTACCTGCGGGGTGGTGGCGGTGGTCTCGGTGCTGCTCGTCATGTGGGAAAGGGCTCCGGTACGGACGGTGAGTCGTAGGTACTGCTACGCCGGGAGCCCGTATCGCTCTGAAGAAGCCGGACAGCATAGGAAGCGCCACGAAAATCCGGTGGCGCCTCGACAACCGAGGGGACATACGACAGATGCGAGCGCAGCCTGCTACGTCTGAGGTGCGCAGGCCCGCAGCGCAACTTGTAGCATACGGGGGCAGCCGGGCAGGGTCAATGCGCGAAGGCGCACACCCGGGGCGGAACGCCGCATACCCGGCACAAAACCTGTCCCATGAGGCCACGCAGGCCTGGGAGACCCCTCTCGTGTCACCGCCGGAGCGGGTCGCCGCACGCAGGTTACGGAAGAGTACGACGAGGGAGCCGATCATCCAAGAGTCCGAAGTCCACGAAGCCGACGCGGCCCACGGGGCCGGCGGTGCGTCCGAGGCGGACGAACCGGAGGCCACCCGCCGCGACGCCGGGGTGACGGAGAGTTCCCGGGCCAACCGGGGCTGGTGGGACCGGAACGCCGACGACTACCAAGTCGAGCACGGCACGTTCCTCGGCGACGACCGCTTCGTGTGGTGCCCGGAGGGGCTCGACGAGGTGGAGGCGGAGCTGCTGGGGCCGTCCGAGGAGCTGAAGGGCAAGGACGTCCTGGAGATCGGCGCCGGCGCCGCGCAGTGCGCGCGCTGGCTGGCCGCCCAGGGGGCCCGTCCGGTGGCCCTGGACCTCTCCCACCGCCAGCTCCAGCACGCGCTGCGCATCGGCGCGCCCTTCCCCCTGGTGTGTGCCGACGCCGGCGACCTGCCCTTCGCGGACGCCTCCTTCGACCTGGCGTGCTCGGCGTACGGGGCGCTGCCCTTCGTGGCCGACCCGGTGCGGGTGCTGCGGGAGGTCCGCCGGGTCCTGCGCCCCGGGGGCCGTTTCGTCTTCTCGGTGACCCATCCGATCCGCTGGGCCTTCCCCGACGAGCCCGGCCCGGAGGGGCTGTCCGTCTCCGGCTCCTACTTCGACCGCACGCCGTACGTCGAGCAGGACGAGGCGGGCGACGCCGTGTACGTGGAGCACCACCGCACGGTCGGCGACCGCGTCCGGGACGTCGTGGCCGCGGGCTTCCGGCTGGTGGACCTGGTCGAGCCGGAGTGGCCCGCCTGGAACACCTCCGAGTGGGGCGGCTGGTCCCCGCTGCGCGGGAACCTGATCCCGGGGACGGCGATCTTCGTGTGCGAGCGGGACTGAGCCGGGCGCGCGACACACTGGGGGCGTGATCCGTTACGACGCCCTGGACGCGCTGCCCGTGCGCGCCGCCCTGCCCTCGCTGGACGACGCCCTGGAGAGGCACGGCACCGCCGTCCTCGTGGCGCCGCCCGGCACCGGCAAGACGACGCTGGTGCCCCTGGCCCTGGCGGGCCTGTCGGACGGCCGGCCGGCGCGGCGGGTGGTCGTCGCCGAGCCGCGGCGGATCGCGGCGCGGGCGGCGGCCCGCCGGATGGCGTGGCTGCTGGGCGAGAAGCCCGGCGACAGCGTCGGCCACACCGTGCGCGGCGAACGGGTCGTGGGGCCGCGCACGCGCGTGGAGGTCGTCACGACCGGTGTCCTGCTGCAACGGCTGCAACGCGACCAGGAGCTGCCCGGGGTCGATGTCGTCGTGCTCGACGAGTGCCACGAACGGCATCTGGACGCGGACACGGTCGCCGCGTTCCTGCTCGATGTGCGGGCGGCGCTGCGGCCGGAACTGCGGCTGGTGGCGGCGTCGGCGACGACCGACGCGGAGGGTTGGGCGCGGCTGCTGGGCGGGGCGCCGGTGGTCGCGGCCGAGGGGGTGTCGTATCCGGTCGAGGTGGTGTGGGCGCCGCCGGCCCGTCCGGTGCGGCCGCCGCACGGGATGCGGGTGGACCCGGCCGCGCTGACGCATGTCGCGTCGGTGGTGCGGCGGGCGCTGGTCGAACGGGAGGGCGACGTCCTGTGTTTCCTGCCCGGCGTGGGCGAGATCGCGCGCGTGGCGGGGCAGTTGGGCGGGCTCGGTGACGTGGAGGTGCTCCAGGTGCACGGGCGGGCGCCCGCCGCCGTGCAGGACGCGGTGCTGGCGGGCGGGGAGCGGCGGCGGGTGGTGCTGGCGACGTCGGTGGCCGAGTCGTCGCTGACGGTGCCCGGGGTACGGGTGGTCGTCGACTCCGGGCTCGCGCGGGAGCCGCGGGTCGACCACGCGCGGGGCATCGGCTCGCTGACGACGGTACGGGCCTCGCAGGCGGCCGGACGGCAACGGGCCGGGCGGGCCGGGCGCGAGGCCCCCGGTGCCGTGTACCGGTGCTGGGCGGAGGCCGAGGACGCCCGTCTGCCCCGCTTCCCCGCGCCGGAGATCAAGGTGGCCGACCTGACGGCGTTCGCGTTGCAGGCGGCGTGCTGGGGCGACCCGGAGGCCACGGGGCTCGCTCTGCTGGACCCGCCGCCGGGCGGGGCGATGGCGGCGGCGCGGAACGTGCTCTCGGCGATCGGGGCGGTCGACTCCGCGGGCCACGCCACGGATCGGGGTGTACGCATGTCCCGCCTGGGCCTGCATCCCCGGCTGGCCCGGGCCCTCCTGGACGCGGCACCGCTGGTGGGCGCCGAACTCGCGGCGGAGGTCGTGGCGCTGCTGAGCGAGGAGCCGCCCCGGGAATACGGCGACGACCTGGCCGCCGCGTTGCGAAGCGCCCGGCGCGGGGGCGACGCCTACGCGGCCCGTTGGCGCGCGGAGGCCCGGCGACTGCGGACCGCATCGCCGCCCGCGCCCGCGGCGGGCGCCGGGGGCGAGCACGGGGCCGGAGTGGTGGCCGCTCTGGCGTTCCCGGAGCGGGTGGCCCGACGCGACGACGGGACGTTTCTCATGGTCTCCGGGACCCGGGCCGAGGTGTCGGAGGCGTCCGGGTTGCGAGGAGTGAGCTGGATCGCCGTCGCCGTCGCCGACCGGGCGGTGGGGAGCGGGCACGCGCGCGTGCGGCTCGGGGCCGCCGTCGACGAGGAGGTCGCCCGGGAGGCGGCCGGGGGTCTGTACCGCCGGGACGAGGAGGTCGTGTGGCGGGACGGGGACGTGGTGGCCCGGCGGGTGGAGCGGCTGGGGGCGGTGGAGCTGGCGGTGCGGCCGTTGCGGGAGGCGGAACCCGACCTCGTACGGGAGGCGTTGCTGGCGGGGCTGCGGGAGGAGGGGTTCGGGCTGCTGCGGTGGTCCGAGGACGCGGCGCGGCTGCGGCAGCGGCTGGCGTTCCTGCGACAGCGGCTCGGTGAACCGTGGCCCGATGTGTCCGACGGCGCCCTGCACGCGCGCGTGGCGGAGTGGCTGGAGCCCGAGCTGAGCCGGGCCAGGCGGCGGGCCGACCTCGGGCGGATCGACGCCGGGCAGGGGCTGGAGCGGCTGCTGCCGTGGGCCACGGGGGACGCCGTACGGCTGGACGAGCTGGCGCCGGAGCGGATCGAGGTGCCGAGCGGGTCCCGGATCCGGGTCGACTACACGCGGCCCGAACAGCCGGTGCTGGCGGTGAAGTTGCAGGAGATGTTCGGGCTGCGGGAGTCGCCCGTGCTGGCCGGGGTGCCCGTGCTGGTGCATCTGCTGTCCCCCGCCGGGCGGCCCGCCGCGGTCACCGCCGACCTCGCCTCGTTCTGGCGGGACGGGTACCGGGCGGTGCGGGCGGAGTTGCGGGGCCGGTACCCGAAGCATCCGTGGCCACAGGACCCGGCGACGGCCGAGCCCACCCGGCACACCAACGCGCGGCTCAGGCGTTGACCGGCTCGGACGCCGGGGGTTTCGCGGACTGCGGTGCGCCGGGCCTGCGGCTGCGGGCCTCGACGTAGAGGGAGAGGGCGAGCAGCAGCAGGCCCAGGCCCAGGAAGCCCCAGGGGAGGTAGGAGGTCATGAGGAGGACCGGCAGACGCTGGGACGTGACCAGGTCGACGGTGTGCTCGATGTAGTCCTCGCGCATCTTCACGTGCCCGGCGAAGGCGGTCACCTTCTCGCGGTCGCCCAGCAGCGTCCCGCCGCGCAGTTCCTCCTTGTGGATCTCCTCGCCGTAGACGGGGGCGCCGGTGACGGGTTCGACCCAGAACTTGCGGACCGTGGTGTACCAGCGGGTGGTGCCGGTCTGGGCGACGGTCTCCCGGGTGATGCCCTCCACGGGCATGGTCCGGGGGAAGGGGACCTGGGTCCAGGGGATGGTCTGTTCGAAGTAGTAGACCTCGACGCCGCGGAAGTCCTGGGTGCCCTTGTAGTGGATGGGGGCGGTGATCCGGGCCTGGGCGTCGAAGTACTCGTAGTCCCTCTTCTCCGTGAGGAAGGGCCACTTGAACTCCAGGCCCTGGCGTTTCACGGGGTCGCCGTCGACCGACTCGCCCTCGGCGTGGACGGGTTCCTGGGTGTGGGCGTCGAAGATGTAGCGCTCGGGGATGCGGGAGACCATCTCGCCGTCGGGGCCCTGGACGTACGACAGGCCGTCCCAGACGACGACGTCCCGGTCGGTCGTCCTCTCGATCTGCTCGGAGGCCTCCACATTGCCTTTGAGGGTCTGCACGATGGTGACCTTCGGGACCGTGCGGGCGGTCATCGTGCCGTAGTCGAGCAGGGTGGCGTCCTCGGCCTCCAGAACCATGTCCTGGTACTGGTTCGCCGGGATCTTCGCCAGGTTCGGGAAGGCGTACCAGCGCAGCAGTGGGGACAGCGCGGTGCAGAACACGGCGAGCGCGAGCAGGATCAGACCGGCCCTACGGCGCATCTCGGGCCTCCCTCCCTGGCGGTCACGGATGTGCGGGGACCGTCGTCAGCAGTGGCTTCGGTGAGGTCTTCCCCGTCGGTGAGCCCAGCGCGGTGAGCGTGAACACCAGGGCGAAGGCGAGGGCGAGACCGGTCACGGCGGCGATCAGGGCGCGCATACGGACCTCCCGGCCACGGGCCTGATGACGGGAACTGATACATCGTCAGGTCCGGCACGGTAGCAACGGGCGGGCGAGATGAGAACAGGTCGCGCACACACGGCGGCGGCGCCCCTCGGTGGAGGAGGGGCGCCGCCGTGGTCGTACGGGCGAGGGTGCCTAGGACTCGCTGGGGCTCGGCGTCGCCGGCTGCGTCGCCTCCGTCGTCCCGGTCGGCGCGCTCGGCTCGGTCGTCCCGGCCGGGGCCTCCACCTTCAGTTCGAGCGTGAGGGTCGCGCCGCCCTCGGTCTCGATGCGCAGCAGGAACGTGCCGGTGGCGTCGTCGGAGTAGAGCTTCGGGAGCGTGAGGGCACCGTCGGCGTCGGTCTCCAGGGCGGTCAGGGCGCGTACGGGGTTGCCCGCGGCGTCCTTGAAGTAGGGGCCCTTGTCGTTCGCGGTGGGGTCGAGGAGGGACTTGATCAGGGTCGCCTTGACGGCGACCTTGTCGGCGACCGCTCCCTTGTAGGTGGCCTTGACCGCGATCTGCTCGGCGAACTCGCCCTTGGGCACGCAGGTCAGCGCGCCCGTGCCGGTGCGGGCGAGGGCGTCGGCCCGGCGGGCGGTGACGGTGACCTTGTGGTCGAGGGCGGTCACGGTACGGCCCACGACGGTGGACCGGACCGTGACGGTGCCGGTCTTCTCGCCGGCCACGAGCGCGGGCGCGGTGGCCTTGCCCGTGCTGTCGGTGATGACGGTCGCCACCTTCTCGCCACCGAGGAAGGTGGTGTCGGTGTCGCCGACGACGGCGAAACGGACCCGGACCTTGGCGACGGCCTTGCCGGCCTTGGTCTCGGTGCGGGTGGCGAGCTTGCCGGTGAAGGTGTCCCCGGCCATGGCCGTGAGGTTCGACGCGCCCGCGTTCTCCAGGTGGTGCACGGTGTCCGTGGGGGTGGGCGGCGTCGAGGGCGGCGTGGTGGTGGGCGGCTTCGGGGTGCTGCCGCCGCCGCCCGGCTCGTCGGTGCCCGGCTTCTGCGGCTTCGAGGGGTTCGACGGGTTGGACGGGTTCGACGGCTTGGGGCTCGGCGAGGAGTTGCGGCCCCCGTTGTCACCGCTGCCGCTGCCGCCGGTGTTGTTGCTGTTGCCGCCGCTGGGGTTCTGCGGCAGGGAGCCGGTGCCGTCCGGGATCTCGTGGGTTCCCTTGCGGTAGTGCTCCAGCCACGTCATGACGGTGTTGTAGTACTCCGTCGAGTTGTTGTAGCTGAGGATCGCGCTGCGCAGGTTGGCGTCGTTCGACAGGTCCCAGTCGAAGCGGCACAGGTAGTGGCCGGCGGCGAGGGCGGCGTCGTAGACGTTGTTGGGGTCCTTGGCGCCGTCGTCGTTGCCGTCGCGGCCCGCCCACTCCCAGGTTGAGGGGATGAACTGCATGGGGCCGACCGCGCGGTCGTGCGTGCGGTCGTCGTCGTAGGCACCGTCGTCGGTGTCGCTGATGTTCGCGAAGCCGTTGCCGTTGAGCGGGGGGCCGAGGATCTTCTTCCCGGTCGTCGTGCCTTCGGCGTCGACACGGCCGCCGCTCGCCTGGCCGGACTCGACCTTGCCGATGGCGGCGAGGAGTTGCCAGGGCAGGTTGCAGCCGGGCTTGGACTGGCGCAGGGACGCCTCGGCCTTCTTATAGGCGTCGAGGACGGTCGCGGGTATGCCGCTCTCGTTGCCGCCGGCGCCGGAGGTGCCGCCCGGACCCGTCGTCGGGTTGGGGCTGTCGAGGGTCGGAAGGTCCGTGTAGTACCGCGAGTTGCCGGTGGCGGTGTCGTCGGCCTGGGTGCTCATCTCCGGGGAGGGCGAGCCCGTGGTCTGTCTGCCCGCGCCGTCGGTGGTCACTCCCGGGGCCTGCGAGGCGGCCATCGCCGCCACGGTGGCCGCGGCCAGGACGGTGGTGGCCGCCCCCTTGCGGAGCCTCAAACCGAACTGCGCCGCCATTGAGTGAACCCCTCCCGGTGGCCGAACGCCTTGGCGTTCTTCCCGTCTACGTGATGTCTCGGGCATTTCTTCCGGTTTCGCCGGACCGGCTTCCCCGCCCAGGTACACCGACTCCGGAGTTCCGGTCTTGGTTGCACTGTTCCGGCATTCCTTTTCCAGAACTCCGGTGACCACCGCGCCGACCGGCGCGACGGCCCAGGCGACCCTACGACAACTTCCGTCGCCCGGACACCCGTTCGTGCCCGATATTCACCGATTGGCCTTATCGGTTTGCTGTCTGCCGATGTCTTTCCGGGGGCCGGACCCCTGTCGCGCATACTGGCGACCGGTCATCGCCGGTCGCTCCGTCCGGCCAAAGTCCGTCACAGGGGGACGACTTGCCCTTCACGCTCAGCCACGCGGCCGCCGTACTGCCCGCCCTGCGGGGGAACGGAACCGGACGCGGGCCCCTGGTGCCCTCGGTGCTCGTGGCCGGTTCGTTCGCGCCCGACATGACCTACTACGCGGCGAGTGTGCTGCCCGAGGCCATGGAGTTCGGCGACGTCACCCACTCCTTCGCCGGGGTCTTCACCGTCGACGTGCTCGTCACCTGGGCGATGGTCGGGCTGTGGCTGATGCTCCGGGAGCCGTTGGTGGCGCTGCTGCCGCGGGGGCGGCAGGGACGGGTGGCCGCGCTGGTGCGCTGCGGGACGGGCGCGCGGCGGTTCAGCCCGTCGGTCGCGCTGTGGTGGTACGTCTCGGCCGCCCTCGGTTCGCTGACCCATGTCGTGTGGGACGCGTTCACGCATCTCGACCGGTGGGGGATGCGGCTCTTCCCGGTCCTCGGCGAGGAGATCGCGGGCTCGCCGCTCTACTGGTACCTCCAGTACGGGGGCTCCGCGGTCGCGGCGGTCGTGCTCGTCGTCTTCGTCGTGCGGGCGCTGCGCCGGCAGCCGGCGGACGAGCCCGTGGGCGTGCCGGCCCTCTCCCCGGCCGACCGGTGGGTGGCGGGCGTCGTCATCGGGGGGTGCGCGCTGGTCGCGGCGGTGCAGCGGGTGGCCCGGTGGTGGGCGCACTGGGGGTCGGTCGCCAAGCCGTACGAGGTGATCCCGACCGTGTGCTTCGGGGCGGGCGCCGGGCTGGTGATCGGCGTGATCCTCTACGGGATCGGGGTCAGGGCGCGGCGCCCGGCTCCTGCCGTCGCGGTGCCCGCGGCCGACGCGGAGGCGGACAGTCCGGTCCGCCGCTGAGCGAGGCGCGCCGGGCCGGGGCTCCGCTGGGGATGCGGGGTCGGGCGGCACGGGCGGCGTACGGCGGGACGTGGCCGAGGAGGGCCGCGAGGGGGTGGGTCAGCGGCCAGGGGTAGAGGCTGTGGGGCCGGCGGACGCGGGGGCGGGTCCAGGGGCCCCGGGGGAAGCGGGACCGGACCCCTGACAGACGGGTGCCGGCTGTCGCTGTACGACGGCGGAGCGTGCGTATGCCCATGCGGGCATCCTTACGGCTGCGCTCCGCCGGGGGCGCGGTGGTGGGGGCCGGTCGGGTGAGTGCGGGGGTTTGCGGGGCCGCGTTCGGGTGCGGGTGTGTGTGGGCTGGTCGCGCAGTCCCCACGCCCCTGAAAAGCAGGGGCTGCGCCCCGTGCTTTTCGGCCCGAAAGGCCGGAGGCCTTTCGGGGGCGCGGGGAACTGCGCGAGAAGCCCCACCGGACCCGCACCCGAACGAACCCCGCCCTCGCCCTGCGTATCCGCTAGTGCGCCGCCGACTCCCAGTCCGGGCCGTGGCCCACCGAGACGTCCAGGGGGGCCCGCAGATGGACCGCGTTGGACATCTCGTGGCGGAGGAGCTGTTCGGTGCGCTCGCGTTCGCCGGGGGCGATCTCCAGGACGATTTCGTCGTGGACCTGGAGGAGCATCCGGGAGGCGAGGCCCGCCTCGTCCAGGGCGCGGCCCACGTTGAGCATGGCGATCTTGACGATGTCGGCGGCGGTGCCCTGGATCGGCGCGTTCAGAGCCATCCGCTCCGCGGCCTCGCGGCGCTGGCGGTTGTCGCTGTTGAGGTCGGGGAGGTAGCGGCGGCGGCCGAAGAGCGTCGCCGTGTAGCCCGTGGCCCGCGCCTCGTCCACGACCCGGCGCAGATAGTCCCGCACCCCGCCGAACCGCTCGAAGTACGCGTCCATCAGCGAGCGCGCCTCGCCCGCGTCGATGTTCAGCTGCTGGGAGAGGCCGAACGCGGACAGGCCGTAGGCCAGGCCGTAGGACATCGCCTTGATCTTGCGGCGCATCTCCGCGTCCACCGCCGACTGCTCGACCCCGAACACCTGGGCGGCGGCCGTGGTGTGCAGGTCCTCGCCGGAGGTGAACGCCTCGATCAGGCCCGCGTCCTCGGAGAGGTGGGCCATCACGCGCAGTTCGATCTGGCTGTAGTCCGCGGTCATCAGGGATTCGAAGCCCTCGCCCACGACGAAGCCGCGGCGGATGGCGCGGCCCTCGTCCGTGCGGACGGGGATGTTCTGCAGGTTCGGGTCGACCGAGGACAGCCGGCCCGTGGCGGCGACCGTCTGGTTGAAGGTGGTGTGGATCCGGCCGTCCCCGGCGACCATCTTGATCAGGCCCTCGACGGTGACCCGGAGCCTCGCCTGCTCGCGGTGGCGGAGCATCACGACCGGCAGTTCGTTGTCCGTCTGGCCGGCCAGCCAGGCGAGGGCGTCCGCGTCCGTGGTGTAGCCCGTCTTGGTGCGCTTGGTCTTGGGCAGGCCCAGCTCGCCGAAGAGGACCTCCTGGAGCTGCTTGGGCGAGCCCAGGTTGAACTCGTGCCCCGCCGCCGCGTGCGCCTCCTTCACCGCCTGCTGCACGGCGCCCGCGAACATCTGCTCCATGGCCTCCAGATGCGCCCGGTCCGCCGCGATGCCGTGCCGCTCCATCCGGGCCAGCAGCGCGGAGGTGGGCAGCTCCACGTCACGCAGCAGCTCCGCCGCGCCGACCTCCTCCAGCCGCTCCCCGAAGGCCTCGCCCAGGTCGAGGATCGCGCGGGCCTGCACCATCAGCGCGTCGGCCTCGGCGCCCTCGTCCGCGCCGAAGGCCAGTTGGCCGTCGGCCGTGGCGGCGGGGGCCAGCTCGCGGCCCAGGTACTCCAGGGAGAGCGCGTCCAGGTCGAAGGAACGGCGGCCCGGCTTGACCAGGTAGGCGGCGAGCGCGGTGTCCATGGACACGCCGTCCACGGTCCAGCCGTGCTCGGCGAAGACCCGCATCGCGCTCTTGGCGTTGTGGAACACCTTCGGCCGGGCGATGTCGGCGAGCCAGGTCGCCCACGCCGTCTCGTCGCTCTCGTCCAGCTGCGTCGGGTCGAACCAGGCGGCCGCTCCCTGGGCGGCGGCGAGCGCGATCTCGGTGACCGAGCCGGTGCCGAGCGCCCAGGTGTCGACGGTGGCGACACCGAGGACGTCCGTGCCGTGCTCGGCGAGCCAGGGGGCCAGCTCGCCGGAGGCGAGCACAGTGCCGTCCACCGCGACGCCGGGGGCGGCCGGCGAGGCGGTGTCGGCCTCCTCGGCGCCCGGGTCGACGGCCAGCAGGCGCTCGCGCAGCGAGGGGTTGCGGATCTCCAGGGTGTCCAGGACCATCGCTACGGCCTTGCGGTCGTACGCGGCGCGCTCCAGGTCGCCCACGCCCTTGGGGAGTTCGACCGTGCGGACCATCTCGGTGAGGCGGCGGTTGAGCTTGACGGCCTCCAGGTGGTCGCGGAGGTTCTGACCGGCCTTGCCCTTGACCTCCTCGACGCGCTCGACGAGATCCGCGAACGAACCGAACTGGTTGATCCACTTCGCGGCGGTCTTCTCGCCGACGCCGGGGATGCCGGGGAGGTTGTCGGACGGGTCGCCGCGCAGGGCCGCGAAGTCCGGGTACTGGGCCGGGGTGAGGCCGTACTTCTCGAACACCTTCTCCGGGGTGAACCGGGTCAGCTCCGAGACGCCCTTCGTCGGGTAAAGCACGGTGGTGTGCTCGCTGACGAGCTGGAAGGAGTCGCGGTCGCCGGTGACGATGAGGACCTCGAAGCCCTCGGCCTCGGCCTGGGTGGCGAGGGTGGCGATGATGTCGTCGGCCTCGAAGCCGTCGACGGCGAAGCGGGCGGCGTGCATCGCGTCGAGCAGCTCGCCGATCAGCTCGACCTGGCCCTTGAACTCGTCCGGGGTCTTGGAGCGGTTCGCCTTGTACTCGGTGAACTCCTCCGAGCGCCAGGTCTTGCGGGAGACGTCGAACGCGACCGCGAAGTGCGTGGGGGCCTCGTCGCGCAGCGTGTTCGCCAGCATCGACGCGAAGCCGTAGATCGCGTTGGTCGGCTGGCCCGTCGCCGTCGTGAAGTTCTCCGCGGGCAGCGCGAAGAACGCGCGGTAGGCCAGCGAGTGCCCGTCCATGAGCATGAGCCGGGGACGGCTGCCGCCGGGGGTGCTGTCGGTCTTCTTCGATGCTGTCTCTGCCACGACCCCGATCCTGCCACGTACCACTGACAGCCGGACCCCAGGGACGTACGGAGGACCGGACGGGGCCGGAACACCGCTCCCTCACCACCCCGCCCCTCTCACCACCCCGCCCCCGATCGCCCTCGTTCCCGTCCGATCGCTCGTGCGAGGATCGGAGGTGTAGCCAACCGCCCGAGCAGCACGTGTATGCGAATGGGGAGCAGTCATGGCCGGCAAGGCGCCGAAGAATGATCCGGTTCAGGACGCGCCCCAGGTCGCGGGGCCCAAGCACGCGGCGGCGGGGCTGCCGGCGATCGGGCACACGCTGCGGATCGCGCAGCAGCAGATGGGCGTGAAGCGGACCGCGCTGACCCTGCTGCGGGTCAACCAGAAGGACGGCTTCGACTGCCCGGGCTGCGCCTGGCCGGAGCCGGACCACCGGCACGCGGCGGAGTTCTGCGAGAACGGCGCGAAGGCGGTCGCCGAGGAGGCCACCCTCCGCCGGGTCACCCCGGAGTTCTTCGCCGCCCACACCGTGGCCGACCTCGCCACGCGCAGTGGGTACTGGCTGGGTCAGCAGGGGCGGCTCACCCACCCCATGTATCTCCCCGAGGGCGGCGACCGGTACGAGCCGGTGTCCTGGGACCGTGCCTTCGACATCGTCGCCGAGGAGCTGAAGGCGCTCGGCTCCCCCGACGAGGCCCTCTTCTACACGTCCGGCCGGACCAGCAACGAGGCCGCCTTCCTGTACCAGCTGTTCGCCCGCGAGTTCGGCACGAACAACCTGCCGGACTGCTCCAACATGTGTCACGAGTCATCGGGCTCGGCGCTCTCGGAGACCATCGGCATCGGCAAGGGCAGCGTCCTGCTGGAGGACCTCTACCAGGCCGACCTGATCATCGTGGCAGGCCAGAACCCCGGGACCAACCACCCCCGGATGCTCTCCGCGCTGGAGAAGGCCAAGGCCAACGGCGCGAAGATCGTCACCGTCAACCCGCTGCCCGAGGCCGGCCTGGAGCGGTTCAAGAACCCGCAGACGCCGCAGGGCATGCTCAAGGGCGCCGCCCTCACCGACCTGTTCCTCCAGATCCGCCTCGGCGGCGACCAGGCCCTGTTCCGCCTCCTGAACAAGCTGATCCTGGAGACCGAGGGCGCGGTCGACGAGGAGTTCGTCCGCGAACACACCCACGGGTACGAGGAGTTCGCCAAGGCGGCCCGCGCGGCCGACTGGGACGAGACGCTCACGGCGACCGGGCTCACGCGCGAGCGGATCGACGAGGCCCTGCGCATGGTCCTCGCCTCGAAGCGGACCATCGTCTGCTGGGCCATGGGCCTCACCCAGCACAAGCACTCGGTGCCGACCATCCGCGAGGTCGTCAACTTCCTCCTGCTGCGCGGCAACATCGGCCGCCCCGGCGCCGGCGTCTGCCCGGTGCGCGGCCACTCCAACGTGCAGGGCGACCGCACGATGGGCATCTTCGAACGGCCCTCCCGCGCGTTCCTGGACGCCCTGGAGAAGGAGTTCGGCTTCGCGCCGCCCCGCGAGCACGGCTACGACGTCGTCCGGGCCATCAAGGCCATGCGGGACGACAGGGCGAAGGTGTTCTTCGCGATGGGCGGCAACTTCGTCTCGGCCTCCCCCGACACGGAGGTCACCGAGGCGGCGATGCGCCGGGCCCGGCTGACCGTGCACGTGTCGACGAAACTGAACCGCTCGCACGCGGTCACGGGCGCGCGGGCGCTGATCCTGCCCACCCTGGGCCGCACCGAGCGCGACCTCCAGGGCGGCGGCGAGCAGTTCGTGACCGTCGAGGACTCCATGGGCATGGTGCACGCCTCACGCGGCCGACTGGAGCCCGCGAGCGGGCAGTTGCTGTCCGAGCCGGCCATCGTGTGCCGGCTCGCCCGGCGGGTCCTCGGCGAGGACAGCAGGACGCCCTGGGAGGAGTTCGAGAAGGACTACGCGACCGTCCGCGACCGCATCGCGCGCGTGGTGCCCGGCTTCGAGGACTTCAACGCGCGCGTGGCCGATCCGTCCGGCTTCGCCCTCCCGCACGCCCCGCGCGACGAGCGCCGCTTCCCCACCGCCACCGGCAAGGCCAACTTCACGGCCGCACCGGTGGAGTACCCGGAGCTGCCCGCGGGCCGTCTGCTGCTGCAGACGCTGCGCTCGCACGACCAGTACAACACCACCATCTACGGCCTGGACGACCGCTATCGCGGCATCAGGAACGGCCGCCGGGTCGTGCTCGTCAACCCCGACGACGCGCGGGAGCTGAAGCTCGCCGACGGGTCGTACGTGGACCTGGTGGGCGAGTGGAGGGACGGCGCCCGGCGGCGCGCCCCCGGGTTCCGGGTCGTGCACTACCCGACGGCGCGCGGCTGCGCGGCCGCCTACTACCCGGAGACCAATGTGCTGGTGCCGCTGGACTCCACCGCCGACACCAGTAACACCCCGGCCAGCAAGTCCGTCGTGGTCCGTCTGGAACAATCGTCCACCGACTGAGCGTTTGCTCAGCAGTCCGGCGCTCCTCCGCCGGCGGCGCACGCGAGACGACGAACGGAGCCCCATGGGCGAGCAGCACCACGCGAAGTTCCCGCAAGAGGTCATCGACGAGTACGCGACCCTCGGCATCGACCTGGTCGCGATGTTCTCCGCCGGCCACCTGGGCACCCGGATGGGCGTACAGATCGTGGAGGCCTCGGCGGACCGGGTCGTCGGCACGATGCCGGTGGAGGGCAACACCCAGCCGTACGGGCTGCTGCACGGCGGCGCGTCCGCCGTGCTGGCGGAGACGCTGGGCTCGGTCGGCTCCATGCTGCACGCCGGCAGCTCCAAGATCGCCGTCGGCGTGGACCTGAACTGCACCCACCACCGGGGCGCACGGTCGGGCCTGGTCACCGGGGTCGCCACCCCACTGCACCAGGGACGCTCGACGGCGACGTACGAGATCGTCATCAGCGACGAGGACGGCAAGCGGGTCTGCACCGCCCGGCTGACCTGTCTGCTGCGGGACGCCCCCACCGCCCCGAGCCCGCGGGACCGAACGGCCGAGTGACCCGTGCGGACGAGGGGCGGGCCGGGGCGGGGACCTGTTCACCTCTGGCCCCCCGGCCCGCGCAGGCCCTAGCGTCGGGGCATGGCAACGGGAGGAGCCCCCTGGCCGGGGGCGGCGCTCGGGTCGGCGCTGCTGATCGGCGTCCTGGTCACCGGGTGCGCGGGGACGACCGACCCGGACGGGCCGGCGAGCCCCTCGACGACCGCGCGGGGCGGCGGCTCGCCGTCGCCCACCCCGCCCGAGAAACTGTGCGCGAGGCTCGTCTCGCACTGGTCGCTGGAGGTGCTGGACGGCGACACCTACGGGGACTATCAGTCCATGGGACTGTCGAACGGGCAGTACGACATCCTGCGGGACGTCGTCGACGAGGCCAGGGCCGAGAAGAGGCGCGCGGGAGCCACCGCGGCGCGGCGACTGATCGAGCGGCGGGCCCGCACGGGCTGCGAGGAGTGGTACCGCTCGGGCGGTCCGGGCGAGGGGCCCTGGAGTTGAGCGGCGTCGGCCCCGTGGAGCCGGGCGAGGGCACGCGCGCGTGGGACGCCGCGGACGGGGCGGCGGACGCGGGCACCCCGCCCCCGCCGCCGCGCGGACGGTACGCCCAGGTGTACGCCCGGCACCGACGCGTCGTGCTCGCGGGGGCGGCGGCCGTCGTCGTGCTCGTGGGCGGCGGCTACCTCTACGCCACGCGGCCCACCTCGGCGCCGACGCCGGAGCCGACCCCGAGGGAGACGCCGTACCCCTCCCAGGCCGTGGTCGTCAGCTACCTCGGCCCGGTGGCACGATCCGCCCGGACGCCGCGCGGCCGCTTCGCCTTCGAGATGGAGCTGGGCGTGCGCCAGGGCCCCCCGGTCACCGTCGAGCGGATGACCCAGCCCTACGAGGGACTGTCCCTGCGCACGGACCCGCGCACTCCGCTCCGGATCGGGACGAAAGAGACCCGAAAGATCGTCGTCACCATGCGGGTCATCGAATGCGGGAAGGCACCGGAGAACGCCGGACTTCCCTTCCTGGATGTAACTCTACGTAATACGCGCGCAATAGAAGCGCATAGTTTCATCTTGGGTGAGCGCTACGCACAGGACCTCTCCGACGCCCTTCGAGTCGCCTGTGGCAACGATTCCGCGTCATCACCAAAAAGCTGAACACTCCTGAACCTACCCGCGTCGACCCTGCACGTTCTCACTATGTGGACAGGGCGAATCGGCCGGAATTCCGCGCATCCACCCACTGAGTACCGCTCTGCATTACCTCGTGTCATAACAAGAGCGTCACAGCCTTGGTCAGACTCTCCTCCACGTTGTCCACACACGCTTAGAGTCACGGCCAGTCACCGCGCCAACGGAATCGAAGTCACGTCTTCGGCCCAGCGCTCGACTCGGCCACTCCAACAGGAAGGGCCGTGCCAGGGAAAGGACTGATCGTGCGTCAACGTTCGCTCATCGCCATCACCGCCGCGCTGGCGGCGGGAGCACTCACTCTCACCGCCTGTGGTTCGCGCGACGAGGACAAGGGCGGCTCGGACACCGGCAGTGGCACCACTGTCGTCATCGGCGTCGACGCCCCGCTGACCGGTGACCTCTCGGCGCTGGGCCTCGGCATCAAGAACTCCGCCGACCTCGCCGCCAAGACCGCCAACAAGGACAAGTACGTCGAGGGCATAACCTTCAAGGTCGAGTCCCTCGACGACCAGGCGCAGCCCTCCTCGGGCCAGCAGAACGCCACCACGTTCGTCGCCAACAAGGACGTCCTCGGCGTGGTCGGCCCGCTGAACTCCTCGGTCGCCGAGTCCATGCAGAAGGTCTTCGACGACGCCAAACTCGTCGAGGTCTCCCCGGCCAACACCGGCCCGACCCTGACCCAGGGCGCCGACTGGCAGACCAAGAAGGTCCGCCCGTACAAGTCGTACTTCCGCACCGCGACCACGGACGCCATCCAGGGCCCGTTCGCCGCGCAGTACCTGTACAACGACGCCAAGAAGAAGAAGGTCTTCGTCATCGACGACAAGAAGACCTACGGCGCCGGCCTGGCCGCCACCTTCACCGACGAGTTCAAGAAGCTCGGCGGCAAGGTCGTCGGCACCGAGCACATCGACCCCGAGACCAAGGACTTCTCCACGGTCGCCACCAAGGTCAAGAACTCCGGCGCCGACGTCGTCTACTACGGCGGCGAGTACCCGCAGTCCGGCCCGCTGACCAAGCAGATCAAGGCCGCAGGCGCCAAGATCCCGGTCGCCGGCGGCGACGGCATGTACGACCCGACCTACATCGAGCTCGGCGGCAGCGCCAGCACCGGCGACTTCGCCACCTCCGTCGGCGCCCCGGTCGAGGAGCTCCCCTCCGCCAAGACCTTCATCGAGGACTACAAGGCCGGCGGCTACAAGGAGCCCTACGCGGCCTACGGCGGCTACTCCTACGACTCCGCCTGGGCGATCATCGAAGCCGTGAAGAAGGTCGTCGAGGACAACGACGGCAAGCTGCCCAGCGACGCCCGCGCCAAGATCACCGAGGCCATGCAGAACGTCTCCTTCGACGGCGTGACCGGCAAGGTCTCCTTCGACGAGTACGGCGACACGACCAACAAGCAGCTCACCGTCTACAAGGTCGACGGCGGCGAGTGGAAGGCGGTCAAGTCCGGAACCTACTCCGGTTGATCCCACCCGCACACACCTGAGCCGCGCGGGGCGCTGCACCACAGCGCCCCGCGCGGACTCACATCCGGTCACATTCGTCGAACATCCGAAAGTCTCGGAGGACATGCGGTGAACGAACTGCCGCAGCAGCTGGTCAACGGCCTGCTACTAGGATCCATGTACGGGCTGGTCGCCATCGGCTACACGATGGTCTATGGCATCGTCCAGCTCATCAACTTCGCCCACGGTGAGATATTCATGCTGGGCGGCTTCGGCGCCATCACGGTCTATCTCTACGTGCTGCCCGACGGAACGAGCATGTGGGTCGCACTCCCGCTGATGCTCGTCGGAGGCATCATCGTCGCCGTACTGGCCGCCGTGGGAGCGGAACGCCTGGCCTACCGGCCGCTGCGCACCGCACCCCGCCTCGCCCCCCTCATCACCGCCATCGGCCTCTCCCTGGCCCTCCAGCAGGCCGTGTGGGCGTGGTACCCGGACGCCAAGGAGTCCATCAACTTCCCGCACATCGACGGCGGGCCCTTCGAGATCGGCAACGTCACCATCCAGACCGGTGACATCTTCCTGCTCGTCGCCGCCCCGATCAGCATGGCGATCCTCGCCTACTTCGTCATGAAGACCCGCACCGGCCGCGGCATGCAGGCCACCGCGCAGGACCCCGACACCGCCAAGCTCATGGGCATCAACACCGACCGCATCATCGTGGTCGCCTTCGCCCTCGGCGCCGCGTTCGCCGCCGTCGGAGCCGTCGCCTACGGCCTCAAGTACGGCCAGGTCCAGTTCCGCATGGGCTTCATCCTCGGCCTCAAGGCCTTCACCGCGGCCGTCCTCGGCGGCATCGGCAACATCTACGGCGCCATGCTCGGCGGCGTCGTCCTCGGCCTCGCCGAAGCCCTCTCCACCGCCTACATCGCCGACATCCCCGGCATGGAACAGTTCGGCAGCCAGTCCTGGGCCAACGTCTGGGCGTTCGTACTCCTCATCCTCGTCCTCCTGTTCAGGCCCCAGGGTCTGCTCGGAGAGCGCGTGGCGGACAGGGCGTGACACCGATGACCACCAACACCACCGCGGCCACCGCACCCGCCGCCAAGCACGACACCACCTCCCGGGGCCTCGTCGGCATCCCCGAGACCGCCGGCCGCGCCCTCGCCACCGGCGGCGGCGTCCTCGCCGTGATCTCCACCTTCCTCGCCTGGACCTGGACCTCCGCCTTCCCCGGCGACCTCACCGTCTACGGCTACCCCGGCGGCCTGCAGGTCCTCGTCCTCATCGGCGGCGCCCTCACCGCCCTCTTCGGCCTCGCCTCCTACGGCGTCAAGGGCCTGCGCTGGCTCGTCCCCGCCGGCGCCGACAGCTCCATCAAGCTCGCCGCGCTCGGCACCTTCGTCACCGCCTGGTACACGATCCTCGCGATCAGCGTCGAGCTCGGCGGCCTCGTCAACCTCGAACCCGGCGGCTACGTCGCGGCCGCCGCCACCCTCGCCGCCCTCCTCGGCGCACTCGCCCTGCCGTTCGAACGACCGGTACCCGAGACCGCCGACCCCGAGGACACCGCCTGGGAACAGTTCCTGCTCGGCGCACGCAACGCCCGCGCCGTCATGAAGGCCTGCTTCGCCACCGGCACCGCCGCCCCGGCCCGCAAGGTCCCCGCGTACGCCGAGATCCTGATCATCGTCGCCGCCATGGCCCTCGGCCTGATCGTCTTCACCTACGGCATCGGCACCGAGTACGACGAACTCTTCGTCGGCTTCCTGATCACCGCCGGCTTCACCATCGGCGCACTCTCCAAGGCCGGCCTCGTCGGCCGGGTCTCCGCCGTCACCGCCAAGCACCGCACCGTCACCATGACCGGCGCGTTCGCCGCGGCCGCCGCGTTCCCCTTCACCCAGTCCGACGACCAGTACGCGACCATCGGCGTCTACATCCTGATCTTCGCCACCGTCGCCCTCGGCCTCAACATCGTCGTCGGCCTCGCCGGCCTCCTCGACCTCGGATACGTCGCCTTCCTCGGTGTCGGCGCCTACACCGCGGCCATGGTCTCCGGCTCCCCCTCCTCCCCCTTCGACATCCACCTGCCGTTCTGGGCCAGCGCCATCCTCGGCGCCGTCGTCGCCATGATCTTCGGCGTCATCATCGGCGCCCCGACCCTGCGACTGCGCGGCGACTACCTCGCCATCGTCACCCTCGGCTTCGGTGAGATCTTCCGCCTCGCCGTCCTCAACATGGACGGCACCTCCGGCCCCGACATCACCAACGGCTCCAACGGCATCTCCTCGATCCCGAACCTCAACATCCTCGGGTTCGACTTCGGCCAGGAACACACCATCGCCGGGTTCACCATCGCCCGGTTCGCCAACTACTTCTTCCTCATGCTGCTCATCACGCTCGTCGTCGTGGTGGTCTTCCGACGCAGCAGCGACTCCCGCATCGGCCGCGCCTGGATCGCCATCCGCGAGGACGAGACCGCGGCACTCGCCATGGGCATCAACGGCTTCCGGGTCAAGCTCATCGCCTTCGCCCTCGGCGCCGCGCTCGCCGGCCTCGCCGGCACCGTCCAGGCACACGTCACCTACACCGTGACCCCCGAGCAGTACCAGTTCGCCCACGTCGTCCCGCCCAACTCCGCGTTCCTCCTCGCGGCCGTCGTCCTCGGCGGCATGGGCACCATCAGCGGACCCCTCGTCGGCGCCGCACTGCTCTACCTCATCCCGGCCAAGCTCCAGTTCCTCGGCGACTACCAGCTCTTCGCCTTCGGACTCGCGCTCGTCCTGCTCATGCGGTTCCGCCCCGAGGGCCTCATCCCCAACCGGCGCCGCCAGCTCGAGTTCCACGAAGAGGCCGAAGCACCCACAGTCCTCAGCAAGGCAGGGGCCTGACCCATGACCACCGACACCACCATCAAGGACACCGCACCCGGCGCCAACGCCCCCGGCGAGACCGTCCTCGACGCACGCGGCGTGACCATGCGCTTCGGCGGCCTCACCGCCGTGCGCAACGTCAACCTCACGGTCAACAGCGGCGAGATCGTCGGACTCATCGGCCCCAACGGCGCCGGCAAGACGACCTTCTTCAACTGCCTCACCGGCCTCTACATCCCCACCGAGGGAGAGGTCCGCTACAAGGGCCAGGTCCTGCCGCCCAAGTCCTTCAAGGTCACCGCGGCCGGCATCGCCCGCACCTTCCAGAACATCCGTCTCTTCGCCAACATGACGGTCCTGGAGAACGTCCTCGTCGGACGCCACACCCGCACCAAGGAAGGCCTCTGGTCCGCCCTCCTGCGCGGCCCCGGCTTCCACAAGGCGGAGAAGGCCTCCCGCGAACGCGCCATGGAACTCCTCGCGTTCGTCGGCCTCGACGCCAAGGCCGAACACCTCGCCCGCAACCTCCCCTACGGCGAACAGCGCAAGCTGGAGATCGCCCGGGCCCTGGCGAGCGAGCCCGGCCTCCTCCTCCTCGACGAGCCCACCGCCGGCATGAACCCCCAGGAGACGCGAACGACCGAAGAACTGGTCTTCGCCATCCGCGACCAGGGCATCGCCGTCCTCGTCATCGAGCACGACATGCGGTTCATCTTCAACCTCTGCGACCGCGTCGCCGTCCTCGTCCAGGGCGAGAAACTCGTCGAGGGCGACAGCGCCACCGTGCAGGGCGACGAGCGCGTCGTCGCCGCCTACCTCGGCGAACCCTTCGAGGACGCACCCGGCAAGGAAGAGGCCGCCGAGGTCGAAGCCGCCGAAGCACACGCCGAGGCCACGACCGACGCCGCGCCCGGCAAGGAGAACGACCGATGACCGCACTGCTCGAAGTGGAGGACCTCCGGGTCGCCTACGGCAAGATCGAAGCCGTCAAGGGCATCTCCTTCAAGGTCGACGCCGGCGAGGTCGTCACCCTCATCGGCACCAACGGCGCCGGCAAGACCACCACCCTGCGCACCCTCTCGGGCCTCCTCAAGCCCGTCGGCGGCCAGGTCAAGTTCAACGGCAGGTCGCTCAAGAAGATCCCCGCGCACGACATCGTCGCGCTCGGACTCGCCCACTCCCCCGAGGGGCGGCACATCTTCCCGCGCATGACCATCGAGGACAACCTCCGCCTCGGCGCCTTCCTGCGCAACGACAAACCCGGCATCGAGAAGGACATCCAGCGCGCCTACGACCTCTTCCCCATCCTGGGCGAACGCCGCAAGCAGGCCGCGGGCACCCTCTCGGGCGGTGAGCAGCAGATGCTGGCCATGGGCCGCGCGCTCATGTCCCAGCCGAAACTGCTCATGCTGGACGAGCCCTCCATGGGCCTCTCGCCGATCATGATGCAGAAGATCATGGCCACGATCGCCGAGCTGAAGTCCCAGGGCACCACCATCCTGCTCGTCGAGCAGAACGCCCAGGCGGCGCTCTCCCTCGCCGACCAGGGTCACGTCATGGAGATCGGCAAGATCGTCCTGTCGGGCACCGGCTCCGACCTCCTGCACGACGAGTCGGTCCGCAAGGCCTACCTCGGCGAGGACTAGCCTCCGGCCCACCTGCGACGAGGCCCGCACCCCCTTTCAGGTAGGGGGTGCGGGCCTCGTCGTCGTTCTTGTGAGGGCGGGCGCGGTCAGCCCTTGCCGGCCTTCTTCTCGTCCGCATCCTGGATGACCGCCTCCGCCACCTGCTGCATCGACATCCGACGGTCCATCGACGTCTTCTGGATCCACCGGAACGCGGCCGGCTCCGTCAGCCCGTACTCCGTCTGCAGGATCGACTTCGCCCGGTCCACCAGCTTGCGCGTCTCCAGCCGGAGCGTGAGGTCGGCGACCTCCTTCTCCAGCTCCTTCAGCTCCGTGAACCGCGAGACAGCCATCTCGATGGCCGGCACGACATCACTCTTGCTGAACGGCTTCACCAGGTACGCCATCGCGCCGGCGTCGCGGGCGCGCTCCACGAGGTCGCGCTGCGAGAACGCGGTCAGCATCAGCACGGGGGCGATGCGCTCCTCGGCGATCTTCTCCGCCGCCGAGATCCCGTCCATCTTCGGCATCTTCACATCGAGGATCACCAGATCCGGCTGGTGCTCCCGGGCCAGCTCGACGGCCTGCTCACCGTCACCGGCCTCGCCCACGACGGAGTAGCCCTCCTCCTCGAGCATCTCCTTCAGGTCGAGACGGATCAACGCCTCGTCCTCGGCGATGACGACACGGGTCGTCAGCGGAGGCACGTGCGACTTGTCGTCGTCGGGCGCGTCGAGGGGCTGGGGCGACTCGGGGGCGGTCACGTGGGCTCCTTGTTCGGGGCAGGGGTACTGCTGACATGAGGGTACCTAGCTGCGGTATGGTGGGAACGCAGCGGGTCGGGCTGAGCCTTCGATTCGCAGGAGCTCCGGTAGTCCAATCGGCAGAGACGATACCCTCAAAAGGTATTCAGTGTGGGTTCGAGTCCCACCCGGGGCACTTTTCCTTTGATTTGAAGGTCGCCCATCAGGAAGCGGATGTACGTTCTCGTGAACATCCGCTCTTTGCTGCACGTCGTCGCGATCAGTTGCCGAGAGCGGCCGCATGTACGACATCAGCTCACGCAAACGAGCACTTGCGTTGGTTGCCTGGGCGATGGCTGCATCTCCGCACACCCTCGCAGTGGCTACTACCTCCGCATCGCCTGCGCAGACGCTTGGCCCGGGCTCATGCAGCAGTGCCGTGAGGCCATCGCGAAGGTTCGACCCGTGTCGTCGGAGGCGAGCGCAAGCGCTACGAGTACCCCCGGTACTTCTTCACCAACGTGTCCGGCGACATCCTCCGCCTCTTCACGTCAACGCTCGACCAGGTGGGCGTCGACTGGAGACTCGCCAACGCCCGTAACGTCTCCATCGCGCGCAAGGCCTCCGTCGCCCTCATGGACACCCACGTCGGCCCCAAGTACTGACGGCCTACTCCGGGCCGTCGTCCTCCCCGATGTGGTGCACCCGCACCAAGTTCGTCGTGCCCGCCACCCCCGGCGGTGAGCCCGCCGTGATCACCACCACGTCGCCCTTCTCGCAGCGGCCGTACTTCAGCAGCAGCTCGTCCACCTGGTCGACCATCGCGTCCGTGGAGTCGACCTGTGGGCCGAGGAAGGTCTCCGCGCCCCACGTCAGGCTCAGCTGCGAGCGCGTCGCCGGGTCCGGGGTGAAGGCCAGCAGGGGGATCGGGGAGCGGTAGCGGGAGAGGCGGCGGGCCGTGTCGCCGGACTGGCTGAAGGCGACCAGGTACTTCGCGTCGAGGAAGTCGCCGATCTCGGCGGCGGCGCGAGCGACCGCGCCGCCCTGGGTGCGGGGTTTGTTGTGCTCGGTCAGGGGCGGGAGGCCCTTGGCGAGCATGTCCTCCTCCGCCGCCGCGACGATGCGGCCCATCGTGCGGACCGTCTCCACCGGGTACTTGCCGACGCTCGTCTCGCCGGACAGCATCACCGCGTCCGTGCCGTCGAGCACCGCGTTGGCGACGTCGCTGACCTCGGCGCGCGTGGGCCGGGAGTGGTGGATCATCGAGTCGAGCATCTGGGTGGCGACGATGACCGGCTTGGCGTTGCGCTTGGCGAGCTTGACCGTACGCTTCTGGACCAGCGGGACCTGCTCCAGGGGCATTTCCACGCCCAGGTCGCCCCGCGCGACCATGACCCCGTCGAAGGCCGCGACGATCTCCTCGATGTTGTCGACCGCCTGCGGTTTCTCGATCTTGGCGATGACGGGGAGCCGGCGGCCTTCCTCGTCCATGATCTGGTGGACGCGTTCGATGTCCCGGCCCGTGCGGACGAAGGACAGGGCGATGACGTCGAAGCCCGTGCGCAGCGCCCAGCGGAGGTCCTCCTCGTCCTTCGGGGAGAGGGCGGGGACCGAGACGGCGACACCGGGGAGGTTGAGGCCCTTGTGGTCGGAGATCATTCCGCCTTCGACGACCCTGGTGTGGATGCGGGGGCCGTCGACCGCCGTGACCTCCAAGGTGACCTTGCCGTCGTCGACGAGGATCTGTTCGCCGGGGGTGACGTCGGCGGCGAGGCCGGCGTAGGTCGTGCCGCAGCCCTCGCTGTCGCCGGTCGCGCCGTCCTCGACGCTGAGGGTGAAGGTGTCGTCGCGTTCGAGGAGTACGGGGCCTTCGGTGAAGCGGCCGAGGCGGATCTTCGGGCCTTGGAGGTCGGCGAGGGTGCCGACGCTGCGGCCGGTCTCGTCGGCGGCCTTGCGGACGCACTGGTACCGCTCGTCGTGTTCGGCGTGGCCGCCGTGGCTGAGGTTGAAGCGGGCGATGTCCATGCCGGCCTCGACCAGTGCCTTGATCTGGTCGTACGAGTCGGTGGCGGGCCCGAGGGTGCAGACGATCTTTGCTCGGCGCATGGTGCGAGCCTATGGCTTACCCGCCGGTAGCGACTTGGTGGAGCGTGACTACTCAACGGCCTTGAGATGAAGGGTAATTGACAAGTCGTCATCGCATGGTGAAGAGGGGGAGGGGGTCGGCGGGGGCTGGTGCGTCACAGGCGGGGCGGGTGCATCGTGAAGCGGGCGTTGACCTGTGCGTAGACGCGTTGGCGTTGGGGTTCGAGGTCGAGGGGTGCGGCGTCGGTGTCCTCGGCGCCCTTGGCTCTGGCGGAGCGCATGAGGCCGCCGGGGGCGGCGGGGCGGAGGGGTTGGGGGGCCTCGGCTCCGATGTCGGCGAGTTCGACGAGCGCGGCGAGGGTGGTGCCGAGGGCTTCGGCGTATTCGCGGGCGCGTTGGACGGCCTCGGTGACCGCTTTCTGCCTGGCTTTCCTGTGGGCGGGTGAGTCGGGGCGGAGGGCCCACCAGGGGCCGTCGACGCGGGTGAGGTCGAGGTCGGCGAGGCGGGTGGTGAGTTCGCCGAGTGCGGTGAAGTCGGTGAGTTCGGCGGTGATGTGGACGCGGCCGTGGTAGGCCTGGATGCGTTCGCCCCTGCTCTTCTCCTTGAGTTCGGGGGTGATGGAGAAGGCGCCGGTCTCCAGTCGTTCGACGGCTTCGCCGTAGGTCTTGACCAGGTCGAGGACGGTGGTGTTGCGGCGGGTGAGGTCGTCGAGGGCGGCGCGCCGGTCCTTGCCGCGGGCGAGGACGGTGACTCCGATGCGGGCTATCTCGGGGTCGACGTCGAGGCGTGCTTCGCCGCGTACGGCGATGCGGGGCGCGTCGGGGGTGCCGTAGGGGACGGCGGTGGGCTGGGCTTCCTCTGGGCTGGTCATACGCCCCACTCTGTCACCGATGGCCTGGTGGCGGGCCCTGCCGGTCACCAGATCGCAACCTGGGGGGTCTGTTGCGGCGGGGGCGTGGCGGGTCAGAATCTACGCGCGTTGTGACATCCGTTGTCTACGCGCGTTGCGATCGTCCGTACCTCCGAGGAGTGCCCCGAGATGCCCTTGAACCGCCGGAAGTTCCTGAAGAAGTCGGCCGTGACCGGGGCGGGCGTGGCCGTCGCCGGTACGGCGCTCGCCCCGAGCGCGCAGGCGGCCGAGGTGAAGCCCGAGGGGAAGAGGGCCCCGAAGCGGTACAGCTTCACCGTGATGGGGACGACCGACCTCCACGGGAACGTCTTCAACTGGGACTACTTCACGGACAAGGAGTTCGACGACAAGGCGCACAACGACGTCGGTCTGGCGAAGATCTCCACGCTGGTGAACCGGATCCGCAAGGAGAAGGGGCGCGGGAACACGCTGCTCATCGACGCCGGTGACACCATCCAGGGCACGCAGCTGTCGTACTACTACGCGAAGGTGGACCCGATCACCGCCAAGGGTGGTCCGGTGCATCCGATGGCGCAGGCGATGAACGCGATCGACTACGACGCGGCGGCGCTGGGCAACCACGAGTTCAACTACGGCATCCCGGTGCTGCGGAAGTTCCAGGAGCAGTGTCGTTTCCCGTTGCTCGGGGCGAACGCGCTGGACGCGAAGACCCTTCGTCCGGCTTTCCCGCCGTACAGCATGCACCGGTTGCGTACGCCGCACGGGCGTGATGTGAAGGTGGCGGTCCTGGGGCTGACCAACCCGGGGATCGCGATCTGGGACAAGGCGAACGTGCAGGGGAAGATGACGTTCCCGGGGTTGGAGGAGCAGGCGGCGAAGTGGGTGCCGAAGCTGCGGTCGATGGGGGCGGACGTCGTCATCGTGTCGGCGCACAGCGGGTCGTCGGGGACGTCGTCGTACGGTGACCAGCTGCCGTACATCGAGAACGCCGCCGGGCTGGTCGCCGAGCAGGTGCCCGGGATCGACGCGATCCTGGTCGGGCACGCTCACACGGAGATCCCGGAGTACTTCGTCACCAACAAGGAGACGGGCAAGCAGGTCGTGCTGTCGGAGCCCCTGAAGTGGGGGCAGCGGCTGACGCTGTTCGACTTCGAGCTGGTGTGGAGCAAGGGCTGCTGGAAGGTCGAGAAGGTCGCGGCGCAGGTGCTCAACTCCAACACGGTGGAGGAGGACCCGGCGATCGTGAAGATGCTGGGTGACGAGCACGAGAAGGTCGTGGCGTACGTCAACCAGATCATCGGGACGAACGCGGCGGAGATGACGTCGGTGGAGGCGCCGTACAAGGATGTGGCGATCATCGATCTGATCAACCACATCCAGGCCGACACGGTGAGGCAGGCTCTCGCGGCGACGGAGTACGGGGCGCTGCCGGTGCTGTCGCAGGCCGCCGCGTTCTCGCGGAGCGCGGTGATCCCGGCGGGGAACGTGACGATCCGGGATGTGGCGGGTCTGTATGTCTTCGAGAACACGCTGGAGGCGCGTCTGATGACGGGTGCGCAGATGAAGGCGTATCTGGAGTTCTCGGCGAACTACTTCGTGCAGACGGCGGCGGACGCGGTGGTCGATCCGGCGAAGCTGACGAACGCGAACGGGACGCCGGACTACAACTACGACGCGGTGAGTGGGCTGTCGTACGAGATCGACATCGCGAAGCCGGCGGGGTCGCGGGTGACGAACGTGCGGTTCGAGGGTGCTCCGCTCGCGGATGATCAGAAGTTCGTGTTCGCGGTGAACAACTACCGGGCGAACGGCGGTGGCAACTTCCCGCATGTCGCGGCGTCCCCGTTGCTGTGGTCGAACTCGGACGAGATCCGTAACACGATGATCGCGTGGGTGAAGGCGAAGGGGTCGATCGATCCGGCGGAGTTCGCTTCGGTGGACTGGAAGCTGACGCGGAACGGTACGCCGGTCTTCTAGGGGTTCGCGGGTCCCTGGAGGGCCAGGAGGGACAGGTCGACGGCGTCGGCGACGGCTTTCGCGCCGGCGTCGTTGACGTGGAGGCCGTCGCCGCTGTTGTCGGTGTCGCGGATGCGGGTGGGGTGGTCCCGGTCCGCGACGGCGGCGGCGATGTCGACGACGGCGTCGAAGGGGTGGCTGTCGCCGAGGAGCCAGGAGTTGACCTCGGCGCGTACGGTCTGGCCCTCCTCGGTGTCGTAGCCGGGGTGGACGGTGCCGGCGGCGATTCAGGTCGTGCCTGCGCGGGTGCCGGCCATGACCGAAAGGTAGGCAGTTTCTCTGCGGCCGTCACCACTCCTGCCCTGCTTCTTTGTCTTTCGATTACCTCACGTCGACGAGGGGGGTGAGGGGGACCGCGGGGCCGGCCCTGCGCGCGGGCGGGATCTGCGGCCGGGGGTCGAGGCCGAAGGTGGTGAAGGCGGTGCGGCCGGGCAGGGGGTAGGGCTCCTTGCCGGTGAGGGTGTTGAGGATGGTGGCGCTGCGCCAGGCGGCGAGGCCCAGGTCGGGGGCGCCGACGCCGTGGGTGTGCAGTTCGGCGTTCTGGACGTAGACGTGGCAGCCGGAGGCGGTGACGGACGGGTCGAGGACCATCCGGAATTTCTCGTCGACGCGCGGCCGCTCGCGGCTGTCGCGCCGCATGTACGGGTCGAGGCCGGCGAGGACGCGGTCCAGGGGGCGTTCGCGGTAGCCGGTGGCGAGGACGACGGCGTCGGTGGTGAGGCGGGAGCGGGTGCCCTGCTCGATGTGTTCGAGGTGGAGTTCGACCCGGGTGGTGGCGAGCCGGCCGGCGGTGCGGACGTGCACGCCGGGGGTGAGGACGGCGTCGGGCCAGCCGCCGTCGAGGGTGCGGCGGTACAGCTCGTCGTGGATGGCGGCGATGGTGTCGGCGCCGATGCCCTTGTGGAGCTGCCACTGGGCGGCGACGAGGCGGTCCCGGGTGGGTTCGGCGAGGGCGTGGAAGTAGCGGGTGTAGTCGGGGGTGAAGTGTTCCAGGCCCAGCTTGGAGTACTCCATGGGGGCGAACGCCTCGGTCCGGCCGAGCCAGTGCAGTCCCTCCCGGCCGGCGGGCCGGTGGCGGAGCAGGTCGAGGAAGACCTCGGCGCCGGACTGTCCGGCGCCGATGACGGTGACGTGCGGGGCGGTCAGCAGGCGGTCGCGCTCGCCGAGGTAGTCCGCGGCGTGGACGACGGGCACGCCGGCCGCCTCGACGAGCGGCTTGAGGGGTTCGGGCACGTACGGTTCGGTGCCGACGCCGAGCACGATGTTCCGGGCGTGGGTACGGCCGAGGGCCTCGACCCCTCCGTCGGCGCCGAACCTGCTGAAGTCGACCTCGAACAGGTCCCGTTCGGGGTTCCAGCGTACCGAGTCGACCTGGTGGCCGAAGCGCAGTCCGGGCAGGTTCTCGGCGACCCAGCGGCAGTAGGCGTCGTACTCGGCGCGCTGGATGTGGAAGCGCTCGGCGAAGTAGAACGGGAAGAGCCGGTCGCGGGTCCTGAGGTAGTTCAGGAACGACCAGGGGCTCACCGGGTCGGCGAGGGTCACCAGGTCGGCCAGGAACGGCACTTGGACGGTGGCGCCGTCGATGAGCAGCCCCGGGTGCCAGTCGAAGCCGGGGCGGCGCTCGTAGAAGACGGCGTCGAGTTCGGCGAGGGGGTGGGCGAGGGCGGCGAGGGAGAGGTTGGCCGGTCCGATGCCGACGCCGACGAGGTCGCGGGGGGCTTCGGGGTCGGGCTGGTCGTGCGCGGGGGTCGTGCTCATGCGGGGGTGTGTCCTTCGGCGAGGCTTGCGCGGTCTACGAGCTTCAGCAGGGCGGTGAGGTCGTCCGGCCGGGCGTGGGGGTTGAGGAGGGTGGCCTTGAGCCACAGCCGGCCGTCGAGGACGGCGCGGCCTAAGACGGCTTGGCCGTCGTGGAGGAGCCGGCGGCGGACGGCGGCGACGGCGGAGTCAGGTGCTCCGGCGGGCCGGAAGAGGACCGTGCTGAGGGTGGGCCGGTCGTGCAGCTCGAAGCCGGGGTGTGCCTCGACGGTGGTGGCGAACTCCTGGGCGAGGGCGCAGACGTGGTCGACGAGCCGGCCGAGTCCGGTGCGCCCGAGGGTCTTGAGGGTGACGGCGGTCTTGAGGATGTCGGGCCGCCGGGTGGTGCGCAGCGACCGGCCGAGGAGGTCGGGCAGGCCGGCCTCGGTGTCGTCGTCGGCGTTGAGGTAGTCGGCGCGCTGGTGCAGGGCCGCGAGGTCCGCCGCGTCGCGTACGGCGAGGAGTCCGGCGGCGACCGGCTGCCAGCCCAGTTTGTGCAGGTCCAGGGTGACGGTGTGGGCGCGGGTGAGGCCGTCGAGCCGGGCCCGGTGGCGGTCGCTGAAGAGGAGGCCTCCGCCGTAGGCCGCGTCGATGTGGAGCCGGGCGCCGTGGGTGCGGCACAGGTCGGCGACGGCGGGCAGCGGGTCGATGAGTCCGGCGTCGGTGGTGCCGGCGGTGGCGGCGACGAGGAGGGGGCCCGGGAGGTGGGTGAGGGCGTCGTCCAGGGCGGCCGGGTCGAGGGTGCCGGCGGGGGTGGGGACGACGACGGGGTCGGGGAGGCCGAGCAGCCAGGCGGCGCGGGCCAGGGAGTGGTGGGCGTTGGCCCCGTGGACGAGCCGTACGCCCGGGTGGGCCTCCCGGGCCAGGAGCAGGGCGAGCTGGTTGGATTCGGTGCCCCCGGTGGTGACCAGCGCGTCGGCGGCGCCGGCCTCCTCGGCCAGGGCCCGTGTCACCAGGGCTTCGAGGGCGGAGGCGGCCGGGGCCTGGTCCCAGGAGTCGAGGGAGGGGTTCAGCACGGAGACGGCGAGGTCCGCGGCGGCGGCGACGGCCAGCGGCGGGGTGTGCAGATGGGCCGCGCAGAGGGGGTCGGCCGGGTCGGCGGTGCCGGCGGCGAGGGCGCGAACCAGGCGGTGCAGGGCGTCCGGGTCGCCTTCGGCGGGCAGCGGGTCACCGAGCGCGTCGCGCACCGTCGCGGCGACCGCCTCCGGGCCGCCGGCGGGGAGGGGGCCGCCCCGTGCCGCGGCCCCTTCCCGCAACGCGTCGAGCACGGTGTCGAGCAACGGCCGGAGCGCGCCGGGACCTTGGGGTCCCGAGGCGAGGGGCGGGGCGGTCATGGGTTCCTCCGAGCACGGGGAATCCCATCTTGTACGCCGATCGGGTGCCAAGCCCGAAAAGACAGCTAATTACAACCGAAAGAGGGTACGGGAAGACACCCTCAAGGGCAGCGCGCCCGAAAGGGGCGCGGGGAACTGCGCGATCAGCCACACACGGCCGCAAGCCCGCAGAACACCCGAACCCCTACGTCGAGAAACGGTCTATCCCTGCCGCACGCGCAACGCCCTCGCCAGGTCGTCCAGTTGGTCCACCAGCTTCCGCCGCAGCGCCGGGATCAGCTCACCGTCCTGAAGACACCGCTCCCCCAGCCCGAGCGTCTCGGCGTCCACCGCGTACACCGGGAACGCCCACCGCCCCGCGGCCTCCGCGATCGCCGGTCCCCGCCGAGCGGCCAGCGACACCGCGTCGGCCCAGTAGCGCTCGACGTACTCCGTGAGGAGGTCCGCCTGTTCGGGCTGCCAGAACCCCTGGGCGGTGGCGGTGAAGAGGTAGTTGGAGAGGTCGTCGGCGGTGAACATCGCCTCCCAGGCGGCCCGCTTGGCCTCCGGGTCGGGCAGGGCGGCCCGGCAGCGGGCGGCGCCCTCGCGGCCGCTGGCGCTGGGGTCCCGCTCCAGTTCCGCGTCGATCGTGGCGGCGTCGACCGCGCCGAGGACGGCGAGCCGGCCGAGGACGCGCCAGCGCAGCTCGGGGTCGAGTTCGGGCCCGCCGGGCACGGTGCCCTCGGCGAGCCAGGCGGCGATGGTCTCGGGATGGGCGGCCACGTCGATGAAGTGGCGTACGGCGATGAGGCGCAGGCCGGGGTTGTCGCCGTCCTCGGTGCGGCGGATGAGGTCGCGGCACAGGGAACCGAGGGTGGCCAGGCCCGCGGCGCGCTGCTCGGGGGCGAGGAAGCGGCCGGCCACCTGGGTGCCGGCGAAGGCGAGGACGCCCTGGACGATGGCGAGGTCGCTCTCGCGGGGCAGGTGGGTGCGGGCGGCTTCCAGGTAGGCGGTGGGCGGGAGTTCCGCGTCGCGCACGGCGTCGCGCAGGGCGTTCCAGACGACGGCGCGGGTGAGCGGGTCGGGCAGTCCGCAGAGGTGGCCGGTGACGGCGGTGAAGGACTCGGGGTCGAAGCGGACCTTGGCGTAGGTGAGGTCGCCGTCGTTGAGGAGGAGGAGTGCGGGCCGCTTGCCGATGGCCTGGGGGTCGGTCTGGGGGAGGTCGAGTTCGACGCGGTCGCGGAGGGTGAGGTGGCCCTGGTCGTCGCCGTGGTCCTGGTCGTAGAGGCCGACGGCGATGCGGTGGGGGCGGCCGCCGGCGTGGTCGACGGTGAGGGTGTAGGTGCCGTCGGCGGCGCGGGTGACCTCGGGGGTGAGGGTGTCGACGCCGGTGGTGCGCAGCCAGGCGTCGGCCCAGGCGTGGACGTCGCGTTCGGTGGCGCCGGCGAGGTTGTCGATGAAGTCGGCGAGGGTGGCGTTGCCGAAGCGGTGGCGGGTGAAGTGGGCGTTGATGCCGGCGAGGAAGTCCTTCTCGCCGAGCCAGGCGACGAGTTGGCGCAGGGCGGAGGCGCCCTTGGCGTAGGAGATGCCGTCGAAGTTGAGGAGGGCGGCGGCGGTGTCGTCGACGTTCTCGGGGGCGACGGGGTGGGTGGAGGGGCGCTGGTCGGCGTCGTAGCCCCAGGCCTTGCGGGCGACGCCGAAGTCGACCCAGGTGTCGGCGAAGCGGCTGGCCTCGGTGAGGGTCTGGTAGCCCATGTACTCGGCGAAGGACTCGTTCAGCCAGATGTCGTCCCACCACTTGAGGGTGACGAGGTCGCCGAACCACATGTGGGCCATCTCGTGGGCGATGACCATGGCGCGGGTCTGGCGTTCGGTGTCGGTGACGGCGGAGCGGTAGACGAACTCGTCGCGGAAGGTGACGAGGCCGGGGTTCTCCATGGCGCCGGCGTTGAACTCGGGGACGAACGCCTGGTCGTAGGAGTCGAAGGGGTACGGCTCCTCGAACTTCTCGTGGTAGCGGTCGAAGAGGGCGCGGGTGACGTCGAGGATCTCGTCGGCGTCGGTGTCGAGGTGGGGGGCGAGGGAGCGGCGGCAGTGGATGCCGAAGGGCAGGCCGCGGTGTTCGGTGCGGACGGAGTGCCAGGGGCCGGCGGCGACGGCGACGAGGTAGGTGGAGATCAGCGGGGTGGTGGCGGCCCGCCAGGTGCCGTCGTCCCGTCGTTCGGTGACGCCGTTGGCGAGGACGGTCCAGCCTTCGGGGGCGGTGACGGTGAGGTCGAAGGCGGCCTTGAGGTCGGGCTGGTCGAAGGCGGCGAAGACGCGCTGCACGTCGTCCATGAAGAGCTGGGTGTAGACGTAGGTCTCGCCGTCGGTGGGGTCGGTGAAGCGGTGCATGCCCTCGCCGGTGCGGGAGTAGCGCATGGCGGCGTCGACGCGCAGTTCGTGGTCGCCCGGGGTGAGGCCCTTGAGGGGCAGGCGGTTGCCGTCGAGGGTCGCCGGGTCGAGGGCTTCGCCGTCGAGGGTGACGGAGCGCAGCTCGGCGGGCTTGAGCTCGACGAAGGTGTCCGCGGCCTTCTTCTTCCCCCGCACGGTGAAGTGGATGACGGTACGGGAGTCGAAGGTCTCGTCGCCGCGCGTGAGGTCGAGTGCGATCTCGTAGCGGTGGACGTCGAGGAGCCGAGCACGGGCATGCGCTTCGTCGCGCGTCAGTACGGACATGAGGGACATGCTGCCTGATGCCCTTGACGCAGGACAGGGGCGGGCCTGGTACGCCACCTATGTCCGGTCGTACGCGCCGTGCGCCCGGCAGTATGCGACCTATGCCCGGTCCTTGGCGCCGTCGGCCTGCGCGGGGACGCGCCCCCTGTCGCGCCGGTCGTCGTCGCCGCGGCGCTTGATCTCGTCGTGGTCCTTGAGGCGTGCGCGCAGGTCGCGGACCTCGCGTTCCAGGGCGTGGGAGCGTTCGTGGGCGTCGTAGAGGTAGCGGACCTTGGTGCGCAGGGCCCAGGGGTCGATGGGTTTCATGACGAGGTCGGCGACGCCGAGGCGGTAGGCGGTGGCGGTGAGTTCGGCGTCGGGGCCGAAGCCGGTGAGGAGGATGACGGGGATGTGCTGGGTCTGTTCGACGCCGCGCATGTAGCGGACGACGTCGAGGCCGCTGACGCCGGGCATGCGGACGTCGAGGAGGAGCAGGCCGACCTGGCCGCGCAGGACTTCCTTGAGTGCCGCGTCGCCGCTGGTGGCGCGCGTCAGCAGGTAGCCCAGCGGGGCCAGGGCGCTCTCCAGCGCGTACAGCGTGTCCTCATGGTCGTCGACGATGAGGATCTTGGCTTCCGACGGCATGGCTACTCACGGTGTGTGGTCGGTTCCTGACGAGGAGTGCTCACGCAGCATGCCCTCTGGAGGGGCCGATGTCACTCCCCCGCGTCCGCCGCCGGGCCGTTCTGGGCGTCGTCCGCGATGCGTTCGTGGTGCCGGATGACCTCGGCGATGATGAAGTTCAGCAGCTTCTCCGCGAACGCCGGGTCGAGTTTGGCGCTTTCGGCCAGTCCGCGCAGGCGGTTGATCTGCTGGGCCTCGCGGCCCGGGTCGGCGGCGGGCAGGTGGTGCGCGGCCTTGAGGTGGCCGACCCGCTGGGTGCACTTGAAGCGTTCGGCGAGCATGTGGACGACGGCGGCGTCGATGTTGTCGATGCTGTCGCGCAGCCGGGTGAGTTCGGCCCGTACGTCCGCGTCGACGTCGCCGGCCCGCGCGGCGCCGGTGTTCGACTCGTTGGTGTCGCTGGTGGTCATGGTCGTCACCCTACGACGCGCCGGTGGGCCGTCCTCAGGGGGCGGCTTTCGACGAACACGCGTACGCACCGGCTTAGAGTGGAACGTGTCGGGGCGTCTTCTGGGGGTGCGGACGTGGCGAACGGCGGACCTGTCGAGCACGGCTACCCGCACCTGGACCTGGTGCGGGCGTCGATCACCGCCCTGTACAAGCGGCTCTCGTACGACACGATCCAGACGTTCGCCACCAGTGTGGCCCCGGTCGACGTGGCGTTCTGCGACACCGACGATCTGCATCTGGGGGCGCAGCGGGTGGCGCGGGAGCTGGTGCGGCACTACCGGCTGCCGGACGCCCGGATGATCGTCGGGTTCCGGGAGATGACGCACGCGGCGCATGTCGAGCTGGCGGCGGGGCCGGAGTACTTCGTCGAGCTGAACGACCGGTTCCGCAGGCATCGGCGGGACATCGGGGCGGCGCTCGCGCACGAGGTGATGCACATCTATCTGCACCGGCTCGGGCTTTCCTTCCCCGGCACCCGGGAGAACGAGATCCTGACGGACACGGCGGCGACGTATCTGGGGGCGGGGTGGCTGCTGCTGGACGCGTACCGGGAGGACGCCGCCTCGTCGCAGAAGCTGGGGTATCTGACGCCGGAGGAGTTCGGGTACGTGCTGGCCAAGCGGGCGCAGCTGTTCGACGAGGATCCGTCGGTGTGGTTCACCAGTGCGCAGGCGTATTCCGCGTACGCGCAGGGCCGGGTGCGGGCGCGGAGCGACGAGCGGCAGCCGCCGCTGACGGCGGCGGGGTGGGCGGGGCGGCGGCGGTATGCACGGGACCGGCGTCATGCGCGGGACGACCTGCGGCCGGCTGGGCCGGGGGGTGCGGGGGCGGGGGTCTCGTATGCGTTCACGCCGGAGGAGCGGGGGGTGTTGCGGGTGTCGTTTCCCTGTCCGACGTGTCATCAGCGGATTCGGGTGCCGGTGCGGGGGCGGGTGCGGGCTCGGTGTGGGTTGTGTCGGACGGTGCTGGAGTGTGACACGTAGGGGGTGGGCGCCGGAGAGCTCGACTGGTGCGGTTGTCGCGCGACCGCGGGTCCGTCGTGGCTGTTCGCGCAGTTCCCCGCGCCCCTTTGGGGGGCGTGCCTCCGGTCACTCGGTGCCGTACACCGGAAGCGGTGTTCTCGTGGTCGTCAGCAGTTTGCGTACGGTCTCTCCCGCCTCCTCCGGGGTGCGGCGGGCGCCCTTGTCCTCGGTCGGGCCCGGGTGCCAGCCCTCCATGACGGTGATGCGGCCCGCCTCCGTCTCGAAGACGCGGCCGGTGACGCCGTCGCTCGCGGCGGAACCCAGCCAGACCACCAGGGGCGAGACGTTCTCGGGGGCCATGGCGTCGAAGCCGGTGCCGGGGGCGGTCATCGTTTCGGCGAAGACCGTCTCGGTCATCCTGGTGCGGGCCGCGGGGGCGATGGCGTTGACCTGGACGCCGTAGCGGGCGAGTTCCGCGGCGGCGACGAGGGTGAGGCCGACGATGCCGGCCTTGGCGGCGCTGTAGTTGCCCTGGCCGAGTGAGCCCAGCAGGCCCGCGCCGCTGCTGGTGTTGACGATGCGCGCGGTCGGTGTCCGGCCCGCCCTGGTCTCCGCGCGCCAGTGGGCGGCCGCGTGCTTCAGGGGCAGGAAGTGGCCCTTGAGATGGACGCGGAGGACGGCGTCCCAGTCGTCCTCGTCGAGGTTGACGAGCATGCGGTCGCGCAGGAAGCCGGCGTTGTTGACGAGGGTGTCGAGCCGGCCGTAGGTGTCCAGGGCGGTCCGTACGAGGGAGGCGGCGCCGTCGGTCGTGGCGACGTCCCCGCCGTGCGCGACCGCGTCCCCTCCCCCGGCGCGGATCTCCTCGACGACCCGGGCGGCGGGGCTGTCGGGGTCCGGTGAGCCGTCGAGTGCCACGCCGAGGTCGTTGACGACCACACGGGCGCCGGCGGCGGCGTACGCCAGCGCGTGCGCCCGCCCGAGGCCGCGGCCCGCGCCGGTCACGACGACCACGCGCCCTTCGCAGAGCCGCCTCGCGCGGTACCGGTCCGTGCCGCTCATCGTGGTTCTCCTTCGCTGGTGTGGGCCGTCGCCGCGTCCAGGAAGGCGGGGCGTTCGCCGCCGCCGTGGACGAGGAGGGAGGCGCCGGTGATGTAGGCCGCCGCGTCGGAGGCGAGGAAGACCGCCGCGTCGCCGATGTCGGAGGGGGTCGCGAGGCGGCCCAGTGGGACGGTGCGGGCGACGGCGGCGACGCCGGCCTCGTCGCCGTAGTGGAGGTGGGACAGCTCGGTGCGGACCATGCCGAGGACGAGGGTGTTGACCCGGATCTCGGGGGCCCACTCCACGGCCATGGAGCGCGCGAGGTGTTCCAGACCGGCCTTGGCGGCGCCGTAGGCCGCCGAGCCGGGTGAGGGGCGGCTGCCGCTGACGCTGCCGATCATCACGATCGCGCCCCGGGCCCGCCGCAGATGTGCGTGGGCGGCGAGGGAGACGGTCAGCGGGGCGGTGAGGTTGAGTTCGATCACGCGCGCGTGGCGGCGGGCGTCGGCCTCGGTGAGGGGGCGGTGGGGTGTGCCGCCGGCGTTGTTCACGAGGACGTCCACGCGGGGCAGTCCCGCGAAGAAGCCGTGCACCGCGTCGGGGTCCCGGACGTCCAGCGGTACGAACTCGACTCCCTCGAAAGGCACTTCGGGCGGTCTGCGGGCACAGGTCACGACCTCGGCGCCGGCCTCGGCGAAGGCACGGGCGAGGCCCGCGCCGACGCCGCGTGTGCCGCCGGTGACGACGGCGACCTTCCCGTTGAGCCGCATCCGCTGCTACCTTCCGCAGGAGAGACGCACCAAACAAACGTTAGGTGGAAGGTAGCTGATGCTCCGATGAGTGTCTCCACCTCGTCCCCGGAAAAGGGGATTTCCGTCGTCACGATCGATTTCCCGCCGGTGAACGCGATGCCGGTGCGCGGGTGGTTCGAGCTGGCCGACGCCGTGCGCGACGCGGGACGCGACCCCGAGGTGCGGTGCGTGGTGCTGGGTGCGCAGGGGCGCGGGTTCAACGCCGGGGTGGACATCAAGGAGATCCAGGCGGCGGGGCACAGCGCGTTGATCGGCGCCAACCAGGGCTGCGCGGAGGCCTTCGCCGCCGTGTACGAGTGCGAGGTGCCGGTGGTCGCCGCCGTGCAGGGGTTCTGTCTGGGCGGCGGGATCGGGCTGGTGGGGAACGCGGACGCGATCGTGGCGAGCCAGGACGCGACCTTCGGGCTGCCGGAGCTGGACCGGGGCGCGTTGGGTGCGGCGACGCATCTGGCCCGGCTGGTGCCCCCGCATCTGATGCGCGCGCTGTACTACACCTCACGGACGGCGACCGCCGCCGAGCTGCGGACGCACGGCTCGGTGTGGCGGGTCGTACCGCGTGCCGAACTGCACGCCGCGGCACTGGAGTTGGCGCGGGAGATCGCCGCGAAGGACGGCCGGCTGCTGCGGCTGGCCAAGGCCGCCATCAACGGCATCGACCCGGTGGACGTCCGCCGCAGCTACCGCTTCGAGCAGGGGTTCACCTTCGAGGCGAACCTCAGCGGGCTGGCCGACGAGATCCGCGACCGGTTCGGGGCGGCGGGCGGGGCCGGGACGGCCGGCGCGGGTAAGGCCGGGACGGCCGGCGCGGCCAAGGCACGCCCGCCGGCCGAGCGACGGAGTGCGGGGGAGGGAAGGGGCGCGGCCGAGCAGCGGGGCGCGGCCGAGCGACGGGGCGCGGCAGAGGGAAGGGGCGCGGCCGAGCGACGGGGCGCGGCCGAGCGACGGAGTGCGGCAGAGGGAAGGGGCGCGGCCGAGCGACGGGGCGCGGCCGAGCGACGGGGCGCGGTGGAGGGAAGGGGCGCGGTGGAGGGGGACCCGGGTGAGTGACAAGACCATGACCGCCGACGAGGCCGTCTCGCGGCTGGTGAGCGGGATGACGCTCGGGATCGGCGGCTGGGGCTCGCGCCGTAAGCCGATGGCCCTGGTCAGAGCGGTGCTCCGGTCCGGGCTCACCGATCTCACGGTCGTCTCGTACGGCGGCCCGGACGTCGGCATGCTCGCCGCCGCCGGACGGATCCGCAGACTGGTCGCCCCCTTCGCCACCCTGGACTCCGTCCCCCTCGAACCCCACTTCCGCGCGGCGCGCGAGCGGGGCGCGTTCGAGCTGATGGAGATCGACGAGGCGATGTTCCTGTGCGGTCTGCGGGCCGCCGCGCACCGGCTGCCCTTCCTCCCGGTGCGGGCGGGCATCGGCTCGGACGTGATGCGGGTCAACCCCGGCCTGCGGACGGTCACTTCGCCCTACGACGACGGGGAGACCCTCGTCGCCATGCCCGCCCTGCGCCTCGACGCCGCGTTGGTGCACGTCAACCGGGCCGATCGGCGGGGCAACGGCCAGTATCTGGGCCCGGACCCGTACTTCGACGACCTGTTCTGCGAGGCGGCCGACACCGCGTACGTCTCCTGCGAACGGATCGTGGACACGGCGGAGCTGACGAAGGAGGCGCCGCCGCAGACACTGCTGGTCGGCCGCCATGTGGTGACGGGGGTGATCGAGGCCCCGAACGGCGCGCACTTCACCTCCTGCGCCCCTGACCACGGCCGGGACGAGGCCTTCCAGAAGATGTACGCGGCCACGCCCTGGGAGGACTTCGCCGAACGGTTCCTCTCGGGTGACGAGCCCGCCTACCAGTCGGCCGTACGGGCCTGGCAGAAGGAGGGCTCGTGAACGGGACACCGGCGGCGGGGGTGGCGACGGGCGCAGCCACGGGCACAGCCACAGGCACGGCGACAGGCACAGCCACAGGCGCGGCGACCCGCGCCGAGTACTGCGTGATCGCCTGTGCCGAGGCCTGGCGCGGGGCCGGGGAGATCCTCGCCAGTCCGATGGGGCTGATCCCGTCCCTGGGCGCGCGCCTGGCCAGGCGGACCTTCTCGCCGGACCTGCTGCTGACCGACGGCGAGGCGCTGCTCGTCGACCTCGACGGCACCGTGGAGGGGTGGCTGCCCTACCGCCGGCATCTGGACCTGGTCACCGGCGGACGACGGCACGTGATGATGGGCGCGAGCCAGATCGACCGGTACGGCAACCAGAACATCTCCTGCGTCGGCGACTGGGCGAGGCCGAGGCGACAGCTGCTCGGGGTGCGGGGAGCGCCGGTCAACACCCTGAACAACCCGACCAGTTACTGGGTGCCGAAGCACTCCCGGCGGGTCTTCGTCGAGAAGGTCGACATGGTGTGCGGGGTGGGCCACGACCGGGTGGCCGCGCATCCGGCCGCCGCCCGCTTCCACCACCTGCCGCGGGTCGTGTCCGACCTCGGGGTGTTCGACTTCGCGACGCCCGACCGCACGATGCGGCTGGCCTCGCTGCATCCCGGGGTCACGGTCGAGCAGGTCGCGGAGGCGACCGGCTTCGCGCTCGCCGTCCCGGACGAGGTGCCGTACACACGGGACCCCACGGCGGAGGAGCTGCGGTTGATCCGCGAGGTGATCGACCCGGCGGGCACCCGCGCCCGTGAGGTGCGGGACTGATGGAGACGGCGCTCACGCGGCTCGTCGGCGTCCGCCATCCGGTCGTGCAGACCGGTATGGGCTGGGTGGCCGGCCCCCGGCTGGTCTCCGCCGCGGCGAACGCCGGCGCGCTCGGCGTCCTGGCCTCCGCGACGATGACACCGGCGCGGCTCCGGGAGGCCGTACGGGAGGTGCGGTCCCGCACGGACGCGCCGTTCGGGGTGAATCTGCGGGCCGACGCGGCGGACGCGCGGGAGCGGGTGCGGATCGTCGTGGAGGAGGGCGTCCGGGTGGCCTCGTTCGCGCTCGCGCCGTCCAGGGAGCTGATCGCCGAGCTCAAGGACGCGGGCGTGGTGGTGATCCCGTCCGTGGGCGCCCGGCGGCACGCCGAGAAGGTGGCGGCGTGGGGCGCGGACGCGGTGGTGGTGCAGGGCGGCGAGGGCGGCGGCCACACCGGGGAGGTGGCGACGACCGTGCTGCTGCCGCAGGTCGTGGACGCCGTCGACATCCCCGTCGTCGCCGCCGGCGGCTTCCACGACGGGCGGGGGCTGGTGGCCGCGCTGGCGTTCGGCGCGGCCGGGGTGGCGATGGGCACCCGGTTCCTGCTCACCTCGGACTCGACGGTGCCGGACGCGGTGAAGGCCCGCTACCTGGCGGCGACCGTCAAGGACGTCACCGTCACGCGGGCCGTGGACGGGTTGCCGCACCGCATGCTCCGCACGGAGTTCGTGAGCGCGCTGGAGGCGTCCGGACGGGCACGCGCCCTGGTGCGCGCCCTCCGGCACGCGGCGGCCTTCCGGCGGCTCTCCGGGCTCACCTGGCGCGCCATGGTCCGCGACGGCCTCGCGCTGCGGCACGGCAAGGACCTCGCCTGGAGCCAGGTCCTGCTCGCCGCGAACACGCCCGTGCTGCTCAGGTCCGCGATGGTGGACGGCCGTACGGACCTGGGGGTCATGGCCGCCGGGCAGGTAGCCGGGGTGATCGACGACCTGCCGTCGTGCGCGGAGCTGGTGGAGCGGATCATGCGGGAGGCGGAGGAGACCCGCCGACGCCTCACCGACACCTGACGCGCCCCATCGAGCACGACAGACCGACCGCGACATGCCGGAGGCCCGCACGCCGGGCACCGGCCCCCGGCTCCCGGCTCCCGGCTCCCGGAGCCCCGTCGACCGACACGGCGGGTCGGCCGGGCGGGCCGACGGCCGGCCGTCGATCGCCGAGCAGCCAGGCGGCGGGCCAGGCACGCGCGCAGCCAGACAGCCGACGGGCTGTCGGTCGGCCGAGCAAGGGGGCGGGCCGGCGGCTGGCCGGGGCAGGCGGACGGTCGGCCGGGCAGCCACGCAGCCCTGCGTCCGCCCCGCGCCCCTCAGATCCTCTCGATGATCGTCACGTTCGCCTGGCCGCCCCCCTCGCACATGGTCTGCAACCCGTATCGGCCGCCCGTGCGCTCCAGTTCGTGCAGGAGGGTCGTCATCAGCTTGGCGCCGGTCGCGCCCAGGGGGTGACCGAGGGCGATCGCGCCGCCGTTGACGTTGACCTTCTCCGGGTCGGCGCCCGTCTCCTTCAGCCACGCGAGGACGACCGGCGCGAAGGCCTCGTTGATCTCGACGAGGTCGATCGCGTCGAGGGTGAGGCCGGACTTCTTCAGGGCGTACGCCGTCGCCGGTATCGGTGCGGTGAGCATCCGTATGGGGTCCTCTCCGCGCACGGAGAGGTGGTGCACGCGGGCGCGCGGAGTCAGCCCGTGCTCCCGTACGGCGCGTTCGGAGGCGAGCAGGAGCGCGGCGGCGCCGTCGGAGACCTGGGAGGAGCAGGCGGCGGTGACGGTACCGCCGTCGATGACCGGTTTCAGCGCGGCCATCTTCTCCAGCGAGGTGTCGCGGCGTGGTCCCTCGTCGACGGTGACGTCCCCGTACGGCTCGGTCTCGCGTGCGAAGCGGCCCTCGTCGAGGGCCCGTACCGCACGCCGGTGGGAGCGCAGCGCGTACTCCTCCTGGTCGCGGCGGCCGATGCCCCACTTCGCGGCGATCATCTCCGCGCTCGCGAACTGGTTCACCGGCCGGTCGCCGTAGCGGGCCCGCCAGCCCTCGCTGCCCGCGAAGGGCCCGTCCGTGAGGCCGAGGGGGACGGCGGCCTGGCGGGAGGCGAAGGCGATGGGGATCATCGTCATGTTCTGGACGCCGCCCGCGACCACCAGGTCCTGGGTGCCGGAGAGCACGGCCTGCGCGGCGAAGTGCACGGCCTGCTGCGAGGAGCCGCACTGCCGGTCGACGGTCGTGCCCGGTACCTCCTCGGGCAGCCCGGCGGCCAGCCAGCTGGTCCGGGCGATGTCACCGGCCTGCGGGCCCACGGTGTCCAGGCAGCCGAAGACGACGTCCTCGACGGCGGCCGGGTCCACGCCCGCGCGTGCGACGAGCGCCCCCAGGACATGGGCGCCGAGGTCGGCCGGATGGACCTGGCCGAGCCCTCCTCCGCGCCGCCCCACGGGTGTGCGGACCGCTTCGACGATATAGGCCTCGGCCATGGCAACTCCCTTGTTGTCAAAGGTTGTTCACCGAATGTGCTCAGGGCTGGGGCGCGGCGCGTACGGCGATCCCGTCCAGGACCATCGACAGGTACTGCCGGGCGATCTCCTCCGGGCCGAGCGGCCCGCCGGGCCGGTACCAGGAGGCGGCGACCCAGACCGTGTCGCGCACGAACCGGTAGGTGAGCCGGGTGTCCAGGTCGGCCCGGAACTCCTCGGCGGCCACCCCGCGTTCCAGCGTGGCGAGCCACGCCTTCTCGAACTTGCGCTGCGACGCGTCGAGGAACCGGAACCGCTCCCGCGCGACGAGTTTCTTGGCCTCGTTCTGGTAGATCGCGACGGCGGCGCGGTGCCGGTCGATGGCGCGGAACGACTCGACGACCAGGGCCTCGAAGGTCTCCCGGGGGCGCAGTTCGGCGTCCAGGACGGCGTCGTAGCCCTCCCAGAGCTCGTCGAGGAAGGTCCGCAGGATCTCCTCCAGCATCGCGTCCTTGGACTCGAAGTAGTAGTAGAGGCTGCCCGCGAGCATGCCGGCGTCGTCCGCGATCCTGCGGACGGTGGTGGCGTTGTACCCCAGGTCGGCGAAGACCGTCGCGGCCCGGTCGAGGAGTTCCCGACGGCGGGCGGGCGCGGCGGGGGGCTTGGCGCCGGCGGTCGTCGTGGGTTTCTTCTTGGTCGGCACGCTGTTCCTCGTCCTCACGGGTGCTGGTTGCTGACGGAGACGATCTCACCCGTCAGGTACGAGGAGTAGCCGGACGCGAGGAACACGATCACGTTGGCCACCTCCCATGGTTCGGCGTACCGTCCGAGGGCCTCGCGCGCGGTCAGTTCCTCCAGCAGTTCCGGGGTGGTGACCTTCACCAGGTGCGGGTGCATGGCGAGGCTCGGCGACACGGCGTTCACCCGGACCCCGTAGGCGGCCGCCTCGATCGCGGCGCATCTGGTCAGGGCCATGACGCCCGCCTTCGCGGCGGCGTAGTGCGCCTGGCCGGCCTGGGCGCGCCAGCCGACGACGGAGGCGTTGTTGACGATCACGCCGGCCCCGGCTTCCCGCATCAGTCGCAGGGCGGCCCGGGTGCAGCGGAAGGTGCCGTTCAGTGTCACGTCGAGGACCCTGGACCACTGTTCGTCGGTCATGTCGACGAGGTCCGAGCTGCCGCCCAGGCCGGCGTTGTTGACGACGATGTCGAGCCGCCCGTGCAGTCGGGCCCCCGCTTCGAACAGTGCCCGTACCTGGTCGTCGTTCGTGACGTCGCACGGCACCGCGCGGACGGAGTCCGCCCCGAACTCGGCGACCAGCTCGGTCTTGTACTCCTTGAGCCTGCGCGTGTGGGCGTCGCTGATCAGTACCCGAGCGCCCTCCTCCAGGAAGCGTCGCGCGGTGGCCCCGCCGATGCCCGCGCCGGCCGCCGCGGTGATCACGGCGGTGCGTCCGGCGAGCAGGCCATGGCCGGGGACGTACGTCGGAGGGTCGACGTTCCTCATGCGGGCACGCTAACCTACCAAACACTTGTTAGGGAAGGAGCCGTGCTCCATGGACCTCGCCCGTTCCCCCGCCGACGAGGCCTTCCGCGCCGAGGCGCGCGCCTGGCTGCGCGCCCATGTCCCCGCGGAGCCGCTGCCGTCCCTGGAGACGGAGGAGGGCTTCGCCGCCCATCGCGCCTGGGAGGCCGAACTGGCCGCCGACCGCTGGTCGGTGGTGCACTGGCCGGCCGCGTACGGCGGCCGCGACGCGGGCCTGTCGCGCTGGTTGGTCTTCGAGGAGGAGTACTACGCGGCGGGCGCCCCGGGCCGGGTCGGCCAGAACGGCGTCAACCTCCTCGCCCCGACCCTCTTCGACCACGGCACGCGGGAGCAACGGACGCGGGTGCTGCCGCCGATGGCCTCCGGCGAGGTGGTGTGGGCCCAGGCCTGGTCGGAGCCCGAGGCCGGGTCCGACCTGGCCTCGCTGACCTCCCGTGCCGTGCGCACGGCGGGGGGCTGGCTGCTGACCGGGCAGAAGACCTGGTCGTCCCGGGCGGCGTTCGCGGACCGGGCGTTCGGCCTGTTCCGCAGCGAGCCCGGCACGGCCAGGCCCCACCAGGGGCTGACGTACCTCATGTTCGACCTGCGCGCCCCCGGTGTGACGGTCCGCCCGATCGGCCGCCTCGACGGCCGGCCCGCGTTCGCCGAACTCTTCCTCGACGACGTGTTCGTGCCGGACGAGGACGTCATCGGCGAGCCCGGCCAGGGCTGGCGCGTCGCGATGTCCACCGCCGGCAACGAACGCGGTCTGACGCTCCGCTCCCCGGGCCGCTTCCTCGCCTCCGCGCACCGGCTGCTCGGCCTCTGGCGCGACCGGGGAAGCCCGGCGTCCGCGCGCGACGCGGTGGCCGACGCGCTGATCGGCGCCCGCGCCTACGAGCTGTTCACCCACGCCGCCGCCTCCCGCTTCCTGGAGGGCACGCCGATCGGACCCGAGGCCAGCCTGAACAAGGTCTTCTGGTCCGAGTACGACATCGCCCTGCACGAGACGGCGCTCGACCTGCTCGGCGAGGAGGGCGAGTCGGCGGACACCGACTGGTGCGAGGGGTACGTCTTCTCCCTCGCCGGCCCGATCTACGCCGGCACCAACGAGATCCAGCGCGACATCATCGCCGAGCGCCTTCTCGGCCTGCCGAAGGGCCGCCGCTGACGGTGGCCTCCGTCCGAACGGCCGCCACCGGACGCGCGGCCACCAGCTCAAAAGCCGCCGACGCGCGGCCTCCGCCTCAGTCGCCTCAGGGGGCGCCGCTCACGCGTGGCCCCCTCCCGAACCGAAGGGGCCGCCGCCGATGCGCTTCCTCCTGGACACCGAGCAGCGGGCGTTCGCCGAGTCGCTGGACGCCCTGCTGACGGCCGCCGGCACACCCGCCGTCGTACGGGCCTGGGGGCGCGGGGAGCACGAGGCAGGGCGTGCGTTGTGGGAGCGCCTCGCGCACGCGGGCGTCTTCGCGCTGGCGGCGCCGGAGGCGTACGAGGGGGTCGGCCCACTCCCCGTCGAACTGGCCGTCGCCTTCGTGGAGTTGGGGCGGCACGCGGTTCCCGGCCCGCTCGTGGAGACGGTGGTGGCGGCGGGCCTCCTGGCCGGTCTGGACGACCCGGGCCCGGCCGAGCGCCTGCTTCCGGCGCTGGTGTCGGGGAAGGCGATGGCCACGGTGGCGCCGGCGCCGGGGGCGTACGCGCTGGACGGGGATGCGGCGGAGACCCGGCTGACCCTCGATCCGGCGACGGGCGGACTGCGCCTGGCGCCCGGCCACGGCCCCGTGCGCCCCTCCCTGGACCCGGCCCGCCGCCTGACCCGCCTCTCCCCCGGCGGCGAACTCCTCGCCCCTCACGCGCCCCTCCCCCACGCCTTCGTCCGGGCCCGTCTCGCGGTGGCCGCCCAGGCGCTCGGCGTCGGGCTGTCCCTCCTGGACAGGACGGTGGCGTACGTCAAGCAGCGCACCCAGTTCGGTGTGCCGGTGGGCTCGTTCCAGGCGGTGAAGCACCGGCTGGCGGACGCCAAGGTGGCCCTGGAGTTCGCGCGCCCGCTGGTCTTCGGGGCGGCGGTCACCCTGGACCCGGCGGACGCGGCGGCGGCCAAGGTGGCGGCGTGCGAGGCGGCGTACGCGACCGCGCGCACGGCGCTGCAACTGCACGGCGCGATCGGTTACACGGCGGAGTACGACCTGTCGCTCTGGCTGACCAAGGCACGCGCGCTGCGGAGCGCATGGGGCACCCCGGCCGAGTGCCGCGACATGATCCTCAGCGGCGGCACCCGCGACCGCCGCGGGTGATCTCGCGGTGCTCCTCGCCCTCCTCGACCCGGGTTCTGGGTTCCGCGTCCCGGGCCGGCACATGGCGCGGACGAACCGGCCGCACAGCCGGCCGAGGGGCCGGATCCGGAAGCCGTACGCCACCTTCCTTGTCGCTGTCGCGGTGGCGGCGCCGGAGCCCCGGCCAGGTCCGCTTCTCGCGGCCCTCTACCGCACGATCCCTTGCGCCCGCGCCGCCACCAGCCAGCTCGGGAACTCCCCCAGCAATCGGTCGTACAGCTCCCCGTCGGACACGGCCCCCGGATCCGAACCGGCATGGAAGAAACCCGCGTTGTCGACGACCCGCTTTCCCGGCACGGCCAACTCGTCGAGTCGGCGCAGGAAGTCGAACTGCCTGCTGCCGGGGTCGCCGAAACCGATGAACTGCCAGAAGAGAGGGAGGCGGGCGGCCTTGCACATGTACCGTTCGGCGGCGATTCTGCTGGTCGGCCCGCCATCCGTCTGGAACACCACGAAGGCCGGGTCCTCGGCGCCACAGGCGAGATAGTGGTCGATGACGGCGTCCATGGCCAGGTGGTAGTTGGTCTGCCCCATGTGTCCCAGCCCGGCCACGACACGGTCGATCCGCCCGCGGTGATCGGCGAGACCGATCTCGGTGACCGCGTCCACGCCGGTGGAGAAGAAGACGACCGGCACGCTCCCGTCGTCGTCGAGCTGCGCGGACAGTCCGAGCACACGATCGGCGAGAGCCTGCACACTGCCGTCCCGGTAGTAGGGCCGCATCGATCCGCTGTGATCGACCACCAGATAGACGGCGGCCCGCTGCCCCCTCAGCCCATGCTTGTCGAGGGAGACGCCGGCAGCCTTGTAGAGGTCGACCAGCGCGGGGGCGGTCTCCTGCATCTTGCTGAGGCTGATCGCGGACATACGACACTCTCCTGGCCCAGACGTCTGCGGAACCCAGAGGCTAGGGCACTCCGGACACCACCCCGTCCCCGCGCACCCGACTTCGTTCGCTATTTTGTTCGCCGCCGTCCTCACCGGCTCGTCATCAGCCCCGCACCCTCAAGGAGCCGGCCGTGGAACCCGAGTCCCCGTCGTCGTCCGACCCCGCCGTCACCACCTGCTACCGCCACCCGAAGGTGGAGTCGTACGTCCGCTGCACCCGCTGCGAGCGGTACATCTGCCCGGACTGCATGCGCGACGCGGCCGTGGGCCACCAGTGCCCGGAGTGCGTCAAGGAGGGCGCGAGAACGGTCCGCGAGGCCCGCACGGCCTTCGGCGGCCGGATCTCGGCGGTCCCGCTGGTGACGTACGTCCTGATCGGCCTGAACGTCGTGGCGTACGTCGCCGAACTGCTCCGCCCGTCGGTCGTCGACGACTTCGCGATGCTGGGCCGGGGCCTCGCCGGCCCGGACGGTCTGCACTACGTGTGGCAGAGCGCCTACCCGGCCGACTTCCACCTCGAAGGCGTGATCGACGGCGAGTGGTACCGCCTCCTCACCGGGGCCTTCCTGCACATCCCGCCCACCGAGGGCACGTTCGGCATCCTGCACATCGTGATGAACATGGTCACGCTGTGGAACGTCGGCCGCGTGGTGGAGGCGCAGCTGGGCCGGGCCCGCTATCTCAGCCTGTACCTCCTCTCCGCCCTCGGCGGCTCCGTCCTGGTCCTCCTCCTCGCCCCCGACGCCAGCACGGTCGGCGCCTCCGGCGCGATCTTCGGCGTCTGCACGGCGTACTACGTCCTGGCCCGCCGCCTCGGCGCGGACCCTGCGGGCATCAACCGCTTCATGGCGGGCCTGCTGATCTGGCTGGTCGTCTCGGCGGTCGTGACGTCCTGGCAGGGCCACCTGGGCGGCCTCCTCACGGGCGGCCTCGTGGCCCTCGCCTTCGCGTACGCCCCCCGGGACCGACGGCGGGTGCTGGTACAGGCGGGGGCGTGTGTGGGGGTGCTGGCCCTGCTGGTGGTGCTGGCGCTCGCGAAGGCGGCGGCGATGACGGGCTGAGGCCGGTCGGCAGGTCCGGGGGTCGCCGCCGTGGCGGCCCGAGGCCCCGCCCGCCGCCCGCTCGCACCGCACGTCAACCCACCCGCCCCGCCTGCCACTTCTGGGATGATGTGCTCCGCAGCGTTCGACGGGAGGGGCGATACGTGGGTGCGGAACGAGACGTGGCGGTCGCGGGCAGGCGCCGCGCGCTGCTGATCGGGGTCACGGAGACGCCGTCCCTGGCGAAGCACCCCGAACTGGCCGAGGCGTTCCCGCCGCTGGACTTCGCCAAACGGGACGTCGACCTGATCGCCCAGGCTCTGGACCAGTCCGACTACGACGTCGTCAAGGCGTGCGACGACACCTCGTTCACCTCCGTCCTCGCGGCGATCACCAACTTCCTGACGGACTGCGAGCCGGGCGACACCGCCTTCCTCTACTTCTCCTGTCACGGAGCGACGATCGACGGCCGGGACCATCTGGTCCTGCGCGACAGCCAGCCAGGAGCCGCCGGCGCCGACGGCAGCCGGGGCCTGCTCCAGCCCACCCTGCTGCGGGCCGACCCCGCCCATCTGCTGAGCGTCCTGCCCGCGGGCGTCACGGCGATCGTGTGCCTCGACGTCTGCCGGTCGGAGCAGCCCGGCCCGGTCTCCGGCACGACCGACCCCAGCTGGGCCGGGCGGGAGGAGGCCTACTGGCTCTACAGCTGTGGCCCGGGGCAGCGCGCCTACGCCGATCCCGTGGAGGGCAGCTGGTTCGCGCGGGCCCTCGCCGCAGCCCTGTCCCGGGTCAATCCGCCCACCACGTTTCGCCAGGTGGCCGACTTCGCCGAGGACGAGCTGGGGCAGCTCGCGTCCCGCAGCCCTCAGGTGGCGCCGCCCTCGGTCGGGCTGCGGCGACCGGAGCCCTCTCAGGGCGGCGAGTACCGTGATCCGGTCGTCTGCGAGGGCACCGAACAGACCCTCGACTGGACCCGGATCATCCATGATTCCGGGCTCTGGCAGCACACCTCCGGCAGACCCGAGATCCACCAGCGGGTCAAGGAGAGCCTGGCCGAGCTGGTGCGCTGGGTCGTCGACAGCAGCGAGCAGACCCGCGCGTACCGGGACGACCCGTGGCACGACTCGCTCTACCCCGAGCGGCTGGACGCCCGGCTCACGGACCTGGTGGCCAGGGCCGGCCTACGGCGGGACGACGAGCGCCTCTCCCCCGCCGAGACGGCGTGCCTGCTCTCGGCGGCCATCGTCCAGGAGGGCATCGTCGCCATCACCCTGACCCAGCTGGCCAGGCTGCTGCCCGACCGGTTCGACCCCGGCCCGCGCGGGAGCGAGGAGGCCGACGAGACCGGACAGCGGGACGGCGAGAAGCGGCAGCGGCTCGTCCGGGACGCCGCCCGCGACGTGTGCCGCGCCCACTCCCTCGTCGTACGCACCGCCGAGACCCTGCGCAGCCGCGGACTCGACCAGGCATTCATCGCTGCGGACCACTGGCTGCGGCACCGTTTCATCAACGAGTGGGACGGGGCGTGGGAGCGCGACGAGAAGCACCGCACCGATGTCGACGACCTGATCGACAAGGTGGTGGAGGCCGTCGAGGCCGCGGCCGACGTCGCGACCCCCACCCGCAGGCCCCCCGAGGAGCGGCAGGAGATCGACACCCTCGTGCGGCAGGTGCTGGGGCATCTGACGGTGAAGCCCGGGCTCAGCCCCCGGGTCAACGACGCACTGCACGACGACCAGTGGAAGAAGGAGGCCAGACCCGTACGCGGCAACCACTGGCGCGGACTCCAGCTGGCCCGTCTGCTGTGGACCGCCGGTCTGCTCGCGGCGAGCCCGCGCAGGCTCTCCAGTGTCCTGGTCGACCACCTCGGGGCGCACGAACCCCTGCGCGCCGAGGAAGTGGCGGGTGCGCTCGCCGGCCTCGACTACGACGACACGGACGACCGCACCGGTGGCCGGGGCCTCGCCGTACGGCTTCGCTGTCCGCATCCGGCGTTGCACGCGGCCATCGAGGAGCTGACCTCGGCAGCGGACGCGACGGTCCAGGCCCTGAGCGAGGACGCGGCGGCGCAGCCCCTGCTGCGTGGGCTCCCGGACCGGGTGACGACGGACGAACTGCGCGCCCTGCCCGGCCGCTACCAGGAACCGCTGGAGCGCTTCCGTCTCGCCGAGGACGAGATCCGGCCCCTGCTCATGGGCACACAGCTGTACGGCGACCGGATGCTCGCCATCCGCGAGCTGTACCAGAACGCGCTCGACGCCTGCCGCTACCGCGAGATGCGCCGCCGCTACGGCAACATCCGTTCCACCTGGGACGGAGAGATCCTCTTCACCCAGGGCTGGGACGGGGTCCGGCCCTATGTCGAGTGTCTGGACAACGGGTCCGGGATGAGCCGTTCTCGGCTCACCTCGATGTTCGCGAGGGCGGGCAAGCGCTACGAGCAGGATCCCGAGTTCGTGCAGGAGCGCCGCAACTGGCGTCGCGCCGGAATCGTCGACAAGTCCCTCAACTCCCGCTTCGGCATCGGTGTGTTCAGCTACTTCATGCTGGCCGACGAGGTCGTGGTCTGGACCCGCGCCGTCGACACCACGGGCCGTGTCGCCTCGGAACCGGCCCTGCGGGTCGACATCCGCTCCGGCTCCGGCCTCCTGCAGATCAACACCTCCGACGATCCCCAGGTCCCGGAGGACGGCGGCACCCGCGTACGGCTGTACCTGGCCGAGCCCCGCGAGGGCGAACAGGTGCCCTCCCTGCTGGAGACCCTGCGGACGCACCTGTGGGTGACCGAGTACGCCGTACGGGCGGAGGAGAGGACCACCCAGGACGGCACGGCCCGCAAGGTCAGCTGGGAGGCCGGGCAACTGGCCGTCCAGGAGGGGTGGCGGGTGCCGCCCGTCGCGCTGCACAGCGAGCAGGGTGGTCCGGTGGAGGCATGGCTCGTCCAGGGAGAGGGCCAGCTCCTCCTGGACGGTCTCCTCGTCTCCCAGGCGCCGAATGCGTACGGATACGTGGTCAACCTGCGGGAACGGCATGCTCCGGTGCCCAGTGTCGACCGGAACCATCTCCTGTCCCACGACGAGGAGTTGGTGATGAAGGAGGTACTGGACGGCATTCCGGCCGCGGCCCCGCAGCTGGCGGACCTGTCGGTGTCGTGGCTGTGGAAACTGGCACGCCGCAGTCCGCGGGTGGCGGTCCGTGTCCTCGGGTCCCTGCCCGAGGAGACCCAGGTGATCCTCGACATGGAGAGCGAGCGGCAGCTGGCCCACGACAGAGCCTCGCTCGGCACCCTGGGCTGTCTGCCCTCCGACGCGAGGGCTGCCTCCGATCTCTACGGCGGACAGGAGTTCCTCCCCGGCAGAAGACATGAGGACGCGCTGATCAAGCGGTGGCGATCCACGGTGCTGGGCGTGAAGCAGGCCCGGGAACCCTTCGCCCCCAAGGGCTATCCGCAGCCCCGGGAACTCGACGCCCTGCTCTTCCAGGACCTGACGCTCAAGGGCTGGCAGACCGTCCTGCACGCCGCGGCGCAGTCGCGCCGCCCCGTCCGCGAGGTGCTGCGCTCACTGCGCCGCTACGCCGTGACCGGGATCGAGGTGCCGGAGGTGGCGGACATCAGAGCCCTCGGCGATCACTTCGTCACCCCTGAGGAGGCCGACCTCTACTACGGCTACACCTCGATCCAGGGGTACTTCTCGCCCTCGCCGGTCCATTCCGACAGCATCGTGCTGTTCGCCCGCAGACACACCCGGAAGCGGCGCCAGCCCCCCGCCAGGCACGCCCCCCTGCTCGTGGCCTCGGCGCTGCACGGTCTCTCGCTCGGGGAGACGGCCGCCCTGCTCCCCCGGCTGCGTGCGGTGGACCCGACGGTTCCCCCCTTGCCCCCGCTGCCCGAGGAGATCGTCAGACTCCGCCTGACCAGAGCCGAGGTGGTCCGGCTGGCGCTCGGGCAGAACAGGTTCCCCAGCTCCCCCTGGACACAGAACTTCGACTGGCTGCCCGGCTCCCTCGGGCCGGTGGATCTCCTGTCACGCAGCACGGCCTCCTTCCCGGTGGGTGAACTGGCGCAGCAGGTGGAGCAGCTCAGCTGTCTCGGGTACTCCCTGGAGGCGCCCCCGACCCCGGAGGCGATCGACGCGAACACCCTGCCGCCGGCACTGGGGCATCTGCTCTCGCAGGACTTCGACCGGCAGCGCCCCTGGCACGAGGGCGAGATCCCGACCTACCACCTGTTCGAGATCTCGCACCTCTCCGGGGCCTCACCGGGGGAAACCGCGCACCGCATCAACTCGGCCACCGGGATCACCGGTGTGCACACACCCGCGGTGCCTGACGAGGCCGCCGACTGGAACGTGCCCGAGTGGATCTACGGGCTCCTGCACGAGCGCTCCAGACACCCTGAGATCAGTACCACCCCCGTCTCCGGATGGGAGCTGGTGGGCGCCTTCCACGCGGGCCCGTCGACCGTCGACGAACTGCGCGCCGCCGTCCGCGCGCTGGACGCCTGCGGCCTGCTCGACCTGCGGGGAGCCGACATGACAGCGCTGGAACGACAGGCGACCGCGCCCCAGTTCCGCCTGTTGCGCCCCTACCCCCTGCCGAACACCATCGCCAACTGCCGCTTCGACCAGGACGGCGTCACCGTCGCCTACCTGATGGCCCTCGCGGCGCACTTCGAACTGGAACTGGGCGCTGTCGCCGAGGAGTTGAGAGGTCTGGACACGGCACTGGAGTTGCGCGTCCCGGATCTCCCCCCGGAGTTCCACGATCTGCGGCTGAACGAGGCTGACTTCGACTTCCTCTCCGACGCGGAGCCCACACTCTTCGGCATGGTCTCCGGCCCCTCGCGGCTGAAGGAGGACCTGTCCGTCATGGACCTCCTGCGGTTCGCCATCGAGCGCCGTCGGGACGGCTTCCGCACCCTGGACAAGGCGTTCCACCATGTGGCCAGGCTGTGTGCCGCGGGAGGCGTCGAACTGCCCGGCGACTTCCAGGGTCCCGGCGCCGACCACCTGGTCGGCTTCGAGCCGACCGACTTCGACCTCGCCGCCTTCGACGAGGGCCTGCTGGGACCCGGCGCCCTCGGCCCCCTCGAACTCGTCCTGGTCGCCGGGCGCTTCGAGTGGACCCTGGCCGAGGCCTACGACCGCTACTCGCCCTTCTCCTGCCTCGGTCTCGACGTCACGGTCGACCCGCCCGAGGGTGCCGAGCGGGAGATCGTCCCGGACTGGGCCGACGTCATCATCCTGACCACCCGGCTCACCGGCCGCGCCCCCGCCCTCGCCGAGGCCGTCTCAGAGGACCACATCGCGCTGTGTGCCGAGGAGACCGAACTCGGCGAGGCCGACGTACGCGAACGCCTGGGACGTTTCGCCAGGCTCTTCGCGCTCACGCTGCCCGAGCCCGCCGAAGCGCCCGAGCTTCCTCAGCAGACCGCACCGACCGCCCCGGCCACCGGAAAGGCTTCTGCCTGATGACCGAACCGAAGCCGTACCACCGACACCCGTACCCCGGTGTTCACACCTTCCAGTGGAGCGCCCGGGCGGGCGATGCCGACCGGGAGTTGACGGTCTCCGGAACCTGCCCGGCGTGCGAGTGCGCCATGACCCATTCCTTCGGCCCCATCCAGCCCCTGATCGCCAAGGGCGCAGGCTTCCTGGGCCGCCGCAGGAAGCCCGACGAGCCGGACGTCTGGAACATGTCCTGCGCCTGTGAGAGCTACCACCAGCCCCGTCCGGCCCAGCGCCGGGGCTGCGGCGCCCTGCTGACGCTCGCTCCGCCGCCGGCCCACCTCACCGCAGAGAACTGAGGCAGCACATGCCGACACCGCCTCCCCGCTTCACCTTCGAGCAGCTCTGCGACGCCGAGGACCGGGCCCAGCAGATGCGCGACCCGCACCAGCAACTCCGCCTCGCCGTCCAACAGGCGGAGGGCTACCGCACCTACCTGTCCTCGCTCACCGGACTCCTGGCAGCGGTCTTCGTCCTGAAGGGGCAGGAAGATCTGAGCAAGATGTCCGGCTGCCCGCGCTGGGCGGTGATCTCCCTGCTGATCGGCGGCTTCGCCGGATTGATCGTCGCCACCTGGCTCAGCGTCCTGGCGACCGACAGCAGACCGGGCGTCGAGGTCTACAGCGAGCCCAACCGGCTCCTGACGTACGAGAAGGAGCGCACCCGGACGGTGTGGCGGCTGGTCGAGGCGGCCCGCTGGCTCGGCCTGGCGAGCGTCGTCGCGATCGCGGCCGCCGTCGTCATCACCTGGCTGGCCCCCGGCAAGTAGACGGGTCGCGACCCGCACATGCGACGGCGCCCGCCCAGGCGTCCGGTCGGGGACTGGTGGGCAGGCGCCGTCTGTGTTCCGTACGCCGTTGTACGGGACGTGTGTGGAGGACGGTGACCCGGCGGGGGTCACCGTCCCGTGTCGGTCCGGTGGATCAGACCATCAGCGAGCGGTCCGTCGGCCGGATCGGGGCCGGCAGTTCGCTCGCGCCCGTCAGGAAGCGGTCGCAGCCGCGGGCGGCCGAGCGGCCCTCCGCGATCGCCCACACGATGAGGGACTGGCCGCGGCCCGCGTCACCGGCCACGAACACGCCCGGCACGTTGGTCTGGAAGTCGGCGTCGCGCGCGATGTTGCCGCGCTCGTCGAGGTCCAGGCCGAACTGCTCGACCAGGCCGTTCTCGCGGTCAGTGCCGGTGAAGCCCATCGCCAGGGTGACCAGCTGGGCGGGGATCTTCCGCTCCGTGCCGGCCTTCTGCGTCAGCTTGCCGTCGACGAACTCGACCTCGATGAGGTGCAGCCACTGGACGTTGCCGTCCTCGTCGCCCTCGAAGTGGGTGGTGGAGACGGAGTAGACCCGCTCGCCGCCCTCCTCGTGCGCGGAGGTGACCTTGTACAGCATCGGGAAGGTCGGCCACGGCTGGTTCGGGGCGCGGTCCTCGCCCGGCTTCGGCATGATCTCCAGCTGGGTGACGGAGGCCGCGCCCTGGCGGTGGGCGGTGCCCACGCAGTCCGCGCCGGTGTCGCCGCCGCCGATGACCACGACGTGCTTGCCCTCGGCCGTGATGGGGGGCGCCACGAAGTCGCCCTCCTGCACCTTGTTGGCGAGCGGCAGGTACTCCATCGCCTGGTGGATGCCGTTCAGCTCGCGGCCGGGCACCGGAAGGTCACGGGCGGTGGTGGCACCCGCGGCGATCACGACGGCGTCGTACCGCTTCTTCAGGTCCGTCGCCTTGAGGTCGCGGCCGATCTCGATGCCCGTGCGGAAGCGGGTGCCCTCCGCGCGCATCTGCTCGATACGGCGGTTGATGTGCCGCTTCTCCATCTTGAACTCGGGGATGCCGTAGCGGAGGAGGCCTCCGACGCGGTCCGCGCGCTCGTAGACGGCGACGGTGTGACCGGCCCGCGTCAGCTGCTGGGCGGCGGCGAGACCCGCCGGGCCCGAGCCGATGACCGCGACCGTCTTGCCGGAGAGGCGCTCCGGGGCCTGGGGCGCGACATCGCCGCTGTCCCACGCCTTGTCGATGATCGAGACCTCGACGTTCTTGATGGTGACGGCCGGCTGGTTGATGCCGAGGACGCACGCCGACTCACAGGGAGCGGGGCACAGACGGCCCGTGAACTCCGGGAAGTTGTTCGTGGCGTGCAGACGCTCCGAAGCCGCGCCCCAGTCCTCGCGGTAGGCGTAGTCGTTCCACTCGGGGATGAGGTTCCCGAGGGGACAGCCGTTGTGGCAGAACGGGATGCCGCAGTCCATGCAGCGGGACGCCTGCTTCGAGATGATCGGGAGCAGCGAGCCCGGAACGTAGACCTCGTTCCAGTCCTTCAGCCGTACGTCGACGGGGCGGGACTTGGCGACCTCGCGCCCGTGGTTCAGGAAGCCCTTCGGGTCAGCCATTGATCGCCGCCTCCATCATCTTCTCGGTGATCTCGGTCTCGGAGAGACCGGCCTGCTCGGCGGCGGCCTTGGCGGCGAGCACTGCCTTGTACGTGCTGGGGATGATCTTGCTGAAGCGGCCCACGGACACGTCCCAGTCGGCGAGCAGCTTCTCGGCGACCGTGGAGCCGGTCTCCTCGGCGTGGCGGCGCACCACGTCGTGCAGCCACTGCTTGTCGGTGTCGTCGAGGGCCTCGACGGCGCCCACGTTGCCGGCGTTGACGTTGTCGCGGTTCAGGTCGATGACGTACGCGATGCCGCCGGACATACCGGCCGCGAAGTTGCGGCCCGTCTCGCCGAGGACGACCGCGTGGCCGCCGGTCATGTACTCGCAGCCGTGGTCGCCCACGCCCTCGGACACCACCAGGGCGCCGGAGTTACGGACACAGAACCGCTCGCCCGTACGACCGCGGAGGAACAGCTCGCCGCCGGTCGCGCCGTAGGCGATGGTGTTGCCCGCGATGGTCGAGTACTCGGCGAGGTGGTCGGCGCCCCGGTCGGGACGGACGATCACCCGGCCGCCGGAGAGGCCCTTGCCGACGTAGTCGTTGGCGTCGCCCTCCAGGCGCAGCGTGACACCGCGCGGGAGGAAGGCACCGAAGGACTGGCCCGCCGAGCCGGTGAAGGTGATGTCGATGGTGTCGTCGGGGAGACCGGCGCCGCCGAACTTCTTCGTCACCTCGTGGCCGAGCATGGTGCCGACCGTGCGGTTGATGTTGCGGACCTTGACCTGGGCGCGCACCGGCTGGGCGTCGGTGGCGTCCGAGGCGGCGAGCGCGTCGGCGGCGAGCTTGATCAGCTCGTTGTCGAGCGCCTTCTCCAGCCCGTGGTCCTGCTCGATCAGCTGGTGGCGGACGGCGCCCTCGGGCAGCTCGGGCACGTGGAACAGCGGCTCCAGGTCCAGGCCCTGCGCCTTCCAGTGGTCGACCGCGCGGGTCACGTCGAGCGCCTCGGCGTGGCCGACGGCCTCCTCGATGGAGCGGAAGCCCAGCTCGGCGAGGATCTCGCGGACCTCCTCGGCGATGAACTCGAAGAAGTTCACGACGTACTCGGCCTTGCCGGAGAACCGGTCGCGCAGCGTCGGGTTCTGCGTGGCGATGCCGACCGGGCAGGTGTCCAGGTGGCAGACGCGCATCATGACGCAGCCGGAGACGACGAGCGGCGCGGTCGCGAAACCGAACTCCTCGGCGCCGAGCAGCGCGGCGATGACGACGTCACGGCCGGTCTTCAGCTGGCCGTCGGTCTGCACGACGATGCGGTCGCGCAGGCCGTTGAGCAGCAGGGTCTGCTGGGTCTCGGCGAGGCCGAGCTCCCAGGGGCCGCCCGCGTGCTTCAGCGAGGTGAGCGGCGAGGCGCCCGTTCCGCCGTCGTGGCCGGAGATGAGGACGACGTCCGCGTGCGCCTTGGACACACCGGCCGCGACCGTGCCGACGCCGACCTCGGAGACCAGCTTCACGTGGATCCGCGCCTGCGGGTTCGCGTTCTTCAGGTCGTGGATCAGCTGGGCCAGGTCCTCGATGGAGTAGATGTCGTGGTGCGGCGGCGGGGAGATCAGGCCCACGCCCGGCGTCGAGTGACGCGTCTTGGCGACCCACGGGTAGACCTTGTGGCCGGGCAGCTGACCGCCCTCACCGGGCTTGGCGCCCTGGGCCATCTTGATCTGGATGTCGTCCGCGTTGACCAGGTACTCGGAGGTCACGCCGAAGCGGCCGGAGGCGACCTGCTTGATCGACGAGCGCCGCGCCGGGTCGTAGAGACGGTCCGGGTCCTCGCCGCCCTCACCGGTGTTGGACTTGCCGCCCAGCTGGTTCATGGCGATGGCGAGCGTCTCGTGCGCCTCGCGCGAGATCGAGCCGTACGACATGGCGCCGGTCGAGAAGCGCTTGACGATCTCGGAGACCGGCTCGACCTCGTCGATCGAGATCGGCGCCCGGCCCTCGCCGGCCTTGAAGCCGAACAGGCCGCGCAGCGTCATCAGCCGCTCGGACTGCTCGTTCACGCGGTCCGTGTACTGCTTGAAGATGTCGTAGCGGCGCGTCCGGGTCGAGTGCTGGAGGCGGAAGACCGTCTCCGGGTCGAACAGGTGCGGCTCGCCCTCGCGGCGCCACTGGTACTCGCCGCCTATCTCCAGGGCGCGGTGGGCCGGCGCGATGCCGCTGACCGGGTACGCCTTGGCGTGGCGGGCGGCGACCTCCTTGGCGATGACGTCGATGCCGACGCCGCCGATCTTGGTGGCCGTGCCGTTGAAGTACTTCTCCACGAACTCGTCCGCGAGACCGACGGCCTCGAAGACCTGGGCGCCGCGGTAGGAGGCGACCGTGGAGATGCCCATCTTGGACATGACCTTCAGGACGCCCTTGCCGAGGGCGTAGATCAGGTTGCGGATGGCCTGCTCGGCCTCGATACCGGAGAGGAACGTTCCGGCGCGGACGAGGTCCTCGACGGACTCCATCGCCAGGTACGGGTTGACGGCCGCGGCGCCGAAGCCGACGAGCAGGGCGACGTGGTGGACCTCGCGGACGTCACCGGCCTCGACCAGCAGGCCCACCTGGGTGCGCTGCTTGGTGCGGATCAGGTGGTGGTGGACGGCCGCGGTGAGCAGCAGCGACGGGATCGGCGCGTGCTCGGCGTCCGAGTGGCGGTCGCTGAGGACGATCAGCCGGGCGCCGTTCTCGATGGCGGCGTCGGCCTCGGCGCAGATCTCCTCGATGCGCGCGGCGAGGGCGTCACCGCCGCCGGAGACCCGGTAGAGACCGGAGAGCGTGGCGGCCTTCATGCCGGGCATGTCGCCGTCGGCGTTGATGTGGATGAGCTTGGCCAGCTCGTCGTTGTCGATCACCGGGAAGGGCAGGGTGACGCTGCGGCACGACGCGGCGGTCGGCTCCAGGAGGTTGCCCTGCGGGCCCAGCGAGGAGCGCAGCGAGGTGACGAGCTCCTCGCGGATGGCGTCCAGCGGCGGGTTGGTGACCTGCGCGAAGAGCTGGGTGAAGTAGTCGAACAGCAGACGCGGCCGGGAGGACAGCGCGGCGATCGGCGAGTCCGTGCCCATGGAACCGATGGGCTCGGCGCCGGCCTTGGCCATCGGCGCGAGGATGACGCGCAGCTCCTCCTCGGTGTAACCGAAGGTCTGCTGGCGGCGGGTGACCGAGGCGTGGGTGTGCACGATGTGCTCACGCTCGGGCAGGTCGGAGAGCTCGATCTCGCCGGCCTCCAGCCACTCCGCGTACGGGTTCTCCGCGGCGAGCTGGGCCTTGATCTCGTCGTCCTCGATGATGCGGTGCTCGACGGTGTCGACGAGGAACATCCGGCCCGGCTGCAGACGGCCCTTGCGGACGACCTTGGCGGGGTCGATGTCGAGGACGCCGACCTCGGAGCCGAGGACGACGAGGCCCTCGTCGGTGACCCAGTAGCGGCCGGGGCGCAGGCCGTTGCGGTCGAGGACCGCGCCGACCTGACGGCCGTCGGTGAAGGTGACACAGGCCGGGCCGTCCCAGGGCTCCATCATCGTGGAGTGGAACTGGTAGAAGGCGCGGCGGGCCGGCTCCATGGAGTCGTGGTTCTCCCACGCCTCCGGGATCATCATCAGCACGGAGTGCGGCAGGGAGCGGCCACCGAGGTGGAGGAGCTCCAGCACCTCGTCGAAGGACGCCGAGTCGGAGGCGTCGGGCGTACAGATGGGGAAGATCCGGTCCAGCTTGTCCTGCGGGCCGAACAGGTCGGAGGCCAGCTGCGACTCGCGGGCCACCATCCAGTTGCGGTTGCCCTTGACCGTGTTGATCTCGCCGTTGTGCGCGACGAAGCGGTACGGGTGGGCGAGCGGCCACGACGGGAACGTGTTGGTGGAGAACCGGGAGTGCACGAGCGCGATCGCGGAGGCGAAGCGGCGGTCGGACAGGTCCGGGAAGAAGGGCTCCAGCTGGCCGGTGGTCAGCATGCCCTTGTAGACGATGGTCCGCGCGGAGAGCGAGGGGAAGTAGACGTCGACCTCGCGCTCGGCGCGCTTGCGCAGCACGAACGTCTTGCGGTCGAGGTCGATGTCCTTGGCGGGCACCGCGGCGCCGTCGGAGACGAAGATCTGGCGGAAGGCGGGCATCGTCGAGCGGGCGGTCGCGCCGAGCAGCTCGGGGGCGACGGGCACCTCGCGCCAGCCGAGGACGGTCAGGCCCTCCTCGGCGGCGATGGCCTCGATACGGGCGACGGCGTCCTCGGTGCCCTCCTCGGGCAGGAAGCCGATACCGACGGCGTACGAGCCGGCCTCGGGCAGCTCGAATCCGGCCACCTCACGGAAGAACGCGTCGGGCACCTGCGACAGGATGCCGGCGCCGTCACCCGAGTCGGGCTCCGAACCGGTCGCCCCGCGGTGCTCCAGGTTGCGCAGAACCGTGAGCGCCTGCTCGACCAGCGCATGGCTCGCCTCGCCGGTGAGGGTGGCCACGAAGCCGACGCCACAGGCGTCGCGCTCGTTGCGGGGGTCGTACATACCCTGCGCAGCAGGGCGAGCATCCATGAACGACCACTTCTGGCCATTCGTGGAGTGCTGGGACGGCTGGCGCGGCGTACGCATCGGCTCTCCCGTCGTCGTCATCTGGCATATGCAATTGCCGAGGGACGACGCTGGCCCTCTGCGTAAGGTGCAAAATTTCGTGCAGGTTACATGATGGAACGATTCTCGGGAAGCGGATACTTCGTCCCAACATGCGGACGCCACGGCGCGGAGGGGGTGGCCGCACGCGGTGGCGTGATCGAACGCGATCAAGGGGGAGCCGACCGGACAGATCTGTGTCGGTCGACCGGGGCGCAGGAGGCGTCGTCGCCCACTACTTCAGGGTGCTTCAGATGCTTGACGGGCGTCGTTGCCCGCGGCGCTTACGGCTCATGCCCAGCGGTTAAGCATTCGAAACCGCCTGGTAACGACTACTTATGCGGTCCCATGCATACGTAGCCATCCGATCCATCATACGGCCGCCCCGAACAGACTGCCCAGGGCGTACGTCACACCCGCCGCGGCACCCCCGAGAGCCAGCTGCCGCAGCCCGCTGAACCACCAGGTTCTGGCCGTCACCCTGGCCACCACGGCACCACACCCGAAGAGCCCGACGAGCGCCACCAGCACCGCGGGCCACAGCGCGCTCGCGCCGAGCAGATACGGCAGCACGGGCAGCAGGGCTCCCAGCGCGAACGAGCCGAAGCTCGACACGGCGGCGACCAGGGGCGAGGGCAGATCGCCGGGGTCGATGCCCAGCTCCTCGCGCGCATGGATCTCCAGGGCCTGTTCGGGGTCGCGCGAGAGCTGCCGCGCGACCTCCCGGGCGAGCCCCGGCTCAACCCCGCGGCTCTCGTAGAGCGCGGCGAGCTCCTCCTCCTCGTCCTTGGGGTGCTTGCGCAACTCCCGCCGCTCGACGTCGAGTTCGGCCTGCACCAGCTCGCGCTGCGAGGCCACGGAGGTGTATTCGCCGGCGGCCATGGAGAAGGCCCCGGCGGCGAGTCCCGCGAGCCCGGCGACGACGACCGCCTCCCGCCCCGCCGTTCCGCCGGCGACACCGGTCATCAGTGCCAGGTTGGACACGAGCCCGTCCATCGCCCCGAACACGGCGGGCCGCAGCCAGCCGCCGTTCACGTCCCGATGGGTGTGGTTGTCCCGGTGCGCCTCGTGCAACGCGGCCTCGGTGTCGATGATCGCCACGATCAAGCCCCTTTCCTCACGTCGAACGTACGCTCGGAAAATCGCTTCTGCCAGCAAGGAAGGCCGTACTTACCTGGGTCGACGCCTGTTCGAGAAACGGCTGCCGCTCATTCGTACAGGGCTCTGCACAGATGTCGACCGGGTGATACACGGGCGTTCCGCGCGCCGCCGAGGCACCCGATGTGGGAGAGATCTTCCCAGCGAAAGCTGACACATCTTGAGAGCGGATCAACTGCCCACCGGGCCGGACCTGCCCACGGGCCAGAGAGGCGACCGTATGCCTTCCATCGCCTGCATTCCCTCGGTCCCGGCGCCCGGGGACGCCGCCGAACTGCGCGAACGGGCGCGGGGGGCCATGCTCGGGCTCGCCGTCGGGGACGCGCTGGGGGCGCCCGCCGAGAACATGAAACCCTCCGAGATCCGCGCGCGCTGGGGGCGCATCACCGGGTATGTCGCCGAGCGCCCCTCGGGCACGGACGACACCGAGTACGCGATCTTCTCCGGGCTGCTGCTGGCCCGCCACGGCTCGGCGCTCACCGTCACCCATGTGGAGACGGCCTGGCACCAGTGGATCGCGGACCGGGACGAGGGCCCGTTCCGGGGCGCCGGCTTCAGCGAGCGCGGCACCCTGGAGAACCTCCGCCGGGGCCTCGCCGCGCCGATCTCCGCCCAGCACCGGCACGCCTGGAGCGACGGGCTCGCCATGCGCGCCGCCCCCTTCGGCGTCTTCGCGGCGGGCCGCCCGGCCGAGGCCGCCCGGCTGGTCGCCGTCGACGGCTCGGTCAGTCACGACGGCGAGGGCATCTACGGCGGCCAGGCGGTCGCGGCGGGCGTGGCGGCGGCGATGGCGGGCGCGCCGACGATCGCGGTCGTGGCCTCCGCGCTCGCCGTGATCCCCGACGACTCCTGGACGGCACGCTCCCTGCGCCGGGCCGTCGCCGTCGCCCACCGGGGCGAACGCGCGGTCCGCTCCGCCGTCGTCATCGGCGGCTACCCCTGGACCGACCTCGCCCCCGAAGCCGTCGCCCTCGCCTTCGGCGCCTACGCGGCGGCGGACGGCGACTTCACCGAGTCGGTACTGACCGCGGTGAACATGGGGCGCGACGCCGACACGACCGCCGCGGTCGCCGGCGCGCTGGCCGGCGCGACCCGGGGAGCGTCGTCGATCCCGGCCGACTGGGCCGCCGCGATCGGCCCGGCGAGAGGCAGCTGCCTGCCCTCCATGGCCGGCCACCACGTCCTGGACGTGGCCGAACTCCTGGTCCCCACCGAGGGCGGCAAATGGGCCACGGGCACGGCCCTCTTCCCCCACGGCGACAGCCCGCTGACGCCCCCGACCCCCTTCACCCTCGCCCCGGCCGACACGACGGAGACCCCCGCATGACCCCACCGACCCCGTGGGACGACACGACCCCCACGTCCCCGTCCTCGCCGTACGAGGAGCCACCCGCGAGGCCGCCGACCAGCCCGCGCGAGACCTCGACGGGGACGACACCGCAAGCGACACCGGCCGCGCCGACGGACACTCCCGACATCAGCGAGCGACACCTCCTAGCGGAGCCGATCGAGCACACCCTCCCGAACACACCGAAGCCGACCGTCCCCGCCCCCCTCACGGCCAACCCCGCACCCGCCACCGAACCGCTCGCCCTCGCACCGATGCCCGACCCCACACCACTCGGCCCCGCTCCCACGCCCACGCCCGACAGCTCACCCCTCACCCCCGTGCCCACGCCGTACTCCGCACCCCTCACCCTCACCCCCGCGCCCGCGCCCGCGCCCGCGCCCGACAGCTCACCCCCCGCGCCCGCGCCCGTGCCCGTGCCCGACAGCTCACCCCTCACCCCCGTGCCCACGCCCGACCCCGCGTCTCTCGACACCGCACCTGTCGGCCTCGCGCCCCCGACCGAACTGCTGACCCCCGCCCCCATGACCGAACCGCCGCTCGCCCCCGAGCGCTTCGCGCCCGCTCGCCCGGTCTCGGCGAAGCCGCTCACCCACGGAGCGGTGGCCGCCGGCGGTGGGGGCGCCCCACCGGGGCCACCCGCAGTCGACGACGAAGGTCGCACGGGCGGTGCGGGTGGGAGAACGGAAGCCGATGGCGGAGCCGAGGCCTCCGGGGCCCGCACCCCCCGCCGTATCGAGGGCCTCCTCCTCGGCCTCGCCGCGGGCGACGCCGCCGGCTGGCCCGCCGCCCGCCACCGCGCCGCCCGCATGCCGGAGTGGACCCGCCGCCTCACCCGCGAGCTGGACACCTTCGCCGAGCAGAACGCCACCACCACCCTCCCCGTCCCCATCGCCCTCAACCAACCCCCCGAGCCCCTCCGCCTAGGCCCCTCCGACGACGCGGAGTGGGCGGCCTTCGCCGCCGAGGCCCTCCTCCGCGCGGGCGACGCCGCCGCCCTCGGCGACCTCAGCCTGGAGCGCCGTACCCGCGCCTCCATCGACCTCTCCTGGAACGCCGTCGCCAGCGAGATCGCCGCCGCCGCCGAACGCGCCCCCGAGGTCGAGTCCGCCGTGCTCCCCCTGCGCGCCCGTATCTCCGTACGCGCCGGCCTCGGCAACCTCGCCACCGGCCTGCGCCCACCCGCCACCGGCCACGACAACCCGCACTACTTCGACGACGCGGCCTGCGTCCGCGCCTGCGTCCTGGCGGTGGCCCACCCGGGCGACCCCCGACGCGCCGCCGACCTCGCCGAGTTCGACGCCCGCTACACCCAGGACGGCGACGGCGTGCACGGCGCCCGCGCGATGGCCGCGGCGCTCGCGCTGGCGCTCAGCGGCGCGGATGTCGACGACTGCGCCGCCGCGGCCCTGGCCGAACTCCCGGCCGAGACGGAGATCGGCCGCAACGCCCGCCACGCCCTCGACCTCGCCCACCGCCACAAAAACGAAGGAACATTCGCTCTGATCCCGCTCCTCGAACACCAGATCGTCGACCATGTCTACAGCTACGGCATCGCCGCCGCCGAGACCGTCCCCGTGGCCCTCGCCCTGGCCACCGCCGCCCAGGGCCGGATCGCCGAGGCCGTCCCCGCCGCCGCCTGCCTCTCCCGGGTCGCCGACTCCGCCCCGGCCCTCGCCGGCGCCCTGACCGGAGCACTCGGCGGCGGCGCCGCCATCCCCGACACCTGGCGGGACGCCTGCCGCACCCTCTCCGGCTGCGCCCTCCCCCGCCTCACCGGCACCGACCTCGTCCACCTCGCCGAACTTCTCGGTACAGCGGAACTCCCCACCACCCCCGGCGTTAGCCGGGCATGACGCCCGCATCGCATCCCGCACCCGTCCCGGCACCCGCCCCCGCGGCCGGGCCGGACGCCACGCTCGACGAACGCATCGCCGGCGCCCTCGTCGGCGCCGCCGTGGGCGACGCCCTCGGCGGCCCGGTGGAGGGCTACACCCCGGAGCAGATCCTCGAACGCCACGGCGGCCGTGTGCACGGTGTCGTCGGCCCGTGGAACGGCGACGAGTGGCGCACCGCCCGCCCCATCGCCCCGTACCACAAGGGCGACGGGCACGTCACCGACGACACCCTGATGACCCATGCGCTCGTCCGGGTGTACGACCGCGTGCGCGACCACCTCGACGCGTACGCCGTCGCCGAGCACCTGGTGCCGGACATGATGACGACCCCGCGCTGGATCCCCGAGCTGGAGGCCGAGGCCCTCCCCCTCCAGCGGGTCTTCCTCGCCGAGAAGTGGCTGGTGGCCCGGATCCACTACGGCCACATCGACCCCCGCGAGGCCGGCACCGGCAACATCGTCAACTGCGGCGCCGCGATGTACATGGCCCCCGTCGGCCTGGTCAACGCGGCCGACCCGCACGGCGCGTACGCCGAGGCGCTCGATGTCGCGGGCGCCCACCAGTCGTCGTACGGCAGGGAGGCGGCGGGCGTCTTCGCGGCGGCGGTCGCCGCGGCGTGCACGCCGGGCGCGACGGCGGAGTCGGTCATCGAGGCCTGCCTCGCCCTGGCGAAGGACGGCACCCGCGCGGCGATCGAGTCAATGTGCGAAGTGGCCCGCCGGCACTCGGACTTCGAGTCGGCGCTACGGCCGCTGCGCGAGGCGGTCACCCCGTTCGACACGGTCGGCCCCGACTACCGCGCCCCCTCCCTCGGCGCCCGCCGCCCCTCCCGCCTGCACGCGATCGAGGAACTCCCCGTCGCGCTCGGCATGTTGCTCGTGGCCCGCGGCGATTACCGCCATGCCGTGCTGGGTTCGGTGAACTACGGCCGCGACTGCGACTCCATCGCCACCATGTCCGGAGCCCTCGCCGGCGCGCTGGGCTCCGAGGTCCCGTCGGACTGGGCCAAGACGGTGGCGGAGGCTAGCCGCCTGGACCTGCACGCGCCCGCCAGGACGTTGACCGACGTAGCGCTCCAGATCCACACCCAGGACGTCCGTCGACGCCGCGCCCACGAGTCGGCCTTCACCGCCCTGGTCCCCGTCCGGTGATGCCCCTGCGTCTGACCTGGGTGCAGCCCGAGGACCTCCTCGGCCACGAACTCCACCAGGCCCGCCAGGACGGCCGCGAGCCGTCGGCCGTCGCCGCCCGCTGGCGGACGGCGGGCGGCCCCCCGGCCCCCCTCCGCGCCGGCGCCTCCCCCACCCCAGCCTCCCCCTACCTCCGGCAACTGGCCGAAGACCTCCTCGACGAACTGGCGGACCTGCCCAGTGGTTTGACGGAGGACGAGCCGACGGCCCTGCCCGGAATCAAGGCCCTGTGCCCGAACTGGCCCACGCGCCCGACCCGGCCCACGCACCCCACCCCGGCCACCTACGCACCCCGCCTGGAAGCCGCCTGGCTCGGCCGCGCCGCCGGCTGCCTCCTCGGCAAACCCGTCGAGAAACTCCCCCTCCACGCCATCCGCCGGCTCGCCGCCGCCACCGGCAACTGGCCCCTCACCACCTGGTTCACCGCCCGAGGCGTCCCCCCGGAACTCCTCACGGCCCACCCCTGGAACCGCCGCTCGGCCCCCACCTCCCTCGCCGAGAACATCGACGGCATGCCCGAGGACGACGACCTCAACTACCCCCTCCTCAACCTCCTCCTCCTGGCCCGTCACGGCCGGGAGTTCACCACCGCCGACGTGGCCGGCCTCTGGCTCGACGAACTGCCCGCGGGCCGCACCTTCACCGCCGAGCGCGTCGCCTACCGCAACCTCCTCACCGGCATCGAGCCACCCCGCACCGCCCGCCACCGCAACCCGTTCCGCGAATGGATCGGCGCCCTGATCCGCGCCGACGTCCACGGCTGGACCAACCCCGGCGACCCGGCCGCCGCGGCCGAACAGGCCCACCGGGACGCCACCCTCACCCACACCGCCAACGGTGTCTACGCGGCGATGTTCATCGCGGCCACCGTCGCCGAGGCGGCCACCGGCACCCACGACGTCCACCAGTGCCTGCGCACCGGCCTGACAGTCGTCCCCCCGAACTCCCGTCTCGCGCGAGCGATCACCCACGCCCTCCGACTCACCGCCGAGATCAGGGACTTCGACACGGTCGTCGACGAACTCCACGCCACCTACGCCGACCACCACTGGGTCCACGCCGTCCCCAACACCGCCCTGCTCACCGCCGCCCTCACCCACGCGGACGGCGACTACACGGCCTCCATCTGCCGTGCGGTGTCCGGCGGTTGGGACACCGACTCCAACGGCGCGACGGCCGGCTCCATCGCGGGCCTGCTGGCCGGCTCCCCGGAGGCGCTCCCCGACCGCTGGACCGCCCCCCTCAAGAACCGCCTGGCCACCTCGATCGCCGACTTCAACGGCATCGGCTTCGACACCCTGGCCCACCTCACCCTCCGGGAGACCCACCGCCCATGACCCAGGCGCCACCCCCGCCCCAGGCGTACGCCCCTCCGCTCGGGCACCTCCGCGTCCTCGACCTCGCCACCCTCTTCGCGGGCCCCCTCGCCGCCACGATGCTCGGCGACTTCGGCGCGGAGGTCATCAAGGTCGAGCACCCCACGAAACCGGACCCGTCCCGGGGCCACGGCCCCTCGAAGGACGGCGTGGGCCTGTGGTGGAAGCTGCTGGGCCGCAACAAGCGCACCCTGACGCTCAACCTCTCCACCCCCGGCGGCCGGTCCACCCTGCTGCGCCTCGCAGCCACCGCCGATGTGATCATCGAGAACTTCCGCCCCGGCACCCTGGAGAAATGGGGCCTGGGCTGGGAGGAGCTGTCGGCGGCGAACCCCGGTCTGGTCCTCGCCCGCGTCACCGGCTTCGGCCAGTTCGGCCCGTACGCGCACCGCCCCGGCTTCGGCACCCTCGCCGAGGCCATGAGCGGGTTCGCCGCGATCACCGGCGAACCGGACGCCCCACCGGTCCTGCCGCCCTTCGGCCTCGCCGACTCGATCGCGGGTCTGGCGACGGCGTACGCGGTGATGACGGCGCTCGCGGCGCGTGACCGCACCGGACAAGGGCAGACGGTCGACATGGCGATCATCGAGCCGATCCTCACCGTCCTCGGCCCCCAGCCCCTCTGGTACGACCAGCTGGGCCACGTCCAGCCCCGTACGGGCAACCGGTCCGCGAACAACGCGCCCCGCAACACCTACCGCACGGCGGACGGTTCCTGGGTGGCCGTGTCCACCTCGGCCCAGTCGGTCGCGGAACGCGTGATGCGCCTGGTGGGACGGCCCGAGCTGATCGACGAGCCCTGGTTCGGTTCGGGCGCGGAGCGGGCCCGGCACACGGACGTCCTGGACGAGGCGGTCGGCGCGTGGATCGCCCGTCACACCCGGGAGGAGGTGATCGAGGCGTTCGAGAAGGCGGAGGCGGCGGTGGCCCCCGTCCAGGACGTACGGGAGGTGATGACCGACCCCCAGTACCGCGCCCTGGACACCATCACCACCGTCGACGACCCCGAACTCGGCCCCCTGCGTATGCAGAACGTCCTCTTCCGGCTCTCCACCACCCCCGGCTCGATCCGCTGGGCGGGCCGTCCGCACGGCGCCGACACGGACGCCGTCCTGACCGAACTGGGCCTGTCGGAGCCGGAGATCGAGACCCTCCGCCGGGAGGGCGCCCTGTGACCCCGCCGTCGCCGAGGCCCTTCCCCCTGACCTGGCTGTACGCCCCCGGCGATCGCCCTGAGGTGGTCACCAAGGCCCTGGCCTCCGGCGCGGAGGTGGTGATCGTGGACCTGGAGGACGCGGTGGCCCCCGACCGCAAGGCCTACGCCCGCGCGGCCACCGCCGAACTCCTCTCGACCGCGCCGCCCGTGCCGGTCCATGTCCGCGTCAACGCCCTGGACACCCCGGACGCCGGGAAGGACCTCGAAGCCCTCGCCCCGCTCCCCGGCCTGTCGGCCCTCCGCCTCCCCAAGATCACGTCCCCCGACGAGGTGGCGGAGGTCGCCGAACGCACCGCGCCGGCGGACGGAGGAGCGATCCCCCTCTATGCCCTCCTCGAATCGGCCCTGGGCGTGGAACGGGCGTACGACATCGCCACCGCGCACCCCGCCCTGCGAGGCATCGCCCTCGGCGAGGCGGACCTCCGCGCCGACCTGGCCGTCAGCGACGACCGGGCCCTCGACTGGCCGCGCTCCCGGGTGATCCTCGCCGCGCGTGCCGCCGGCCTGCCGTCGCCAGCGCAGTCGATCTACCCGGACACGCGGGACCTGGAGGGCCTGGCGGCCACCTCCGCGCACGGCCGTGCGCTGGGGTTCCTGGGCCGCGCCGCCATCCATCCGCGCCAGCTGCCGGTGATCGAACGCGCCTACACCCCGACTCCCCAGGAGGTGGAGTCGGCCGAGCGGACCCTCAGGGCGGCGGCCAGCATGGCCGGGGCCCAAGCTCTTCCCGACGGGCACTTCATCGACCCGGCCGTGGTCGCGGCGGCTCGCAGGACCCTGACCCTTGCGGCCCGCCCCAGCAGGCTTTGATCGCCCCCGCCGCCCCTACCCGTCCCATCCCATCCCAGGGGCTGCGCCCCTTCGACCCCCAGACGTCCGCCCGGTGGGGGCTTCTCGCGCAGTTCCCCGCGCCCCTGAGAAGCAGGGGCTGCGCCCCGTGCTTTTCAGGGCCGTCGCCGGTCGCCTTTCAGGGCCGCGGGGGCCGGGTCTTTCAGGGGCGCGGGGAACTGCGCGAGAAGCCCCACCGGACCCGCACCCGACGACGCACCCCACTCCCCCCGAACCAAAAACCCACCCGCCCCCGAAGGGACAGGTGGGCAGGCACCACAGCAACCGAACCGACGGTCGCGGTCAGCTCTTCTCCGCCGACTCGGGCTCCTTCTTCACGCCCCCACCGCCGGAGGCCCCCGCGTCCTTCTTCTTCTCGGCCTCAGCCTTGGCCGAAGACTCCTCCGACCCCGACCCCGACCCCGACCCCGACTCAGGCTCAGGCTTCGCGTCCTCGACCGCGGCAGCCCCCTCGTCCCCGTCACCGTCGGAGACACCCGGCTCGACGATCTCCTCGCGCCCCGGCCGCTTCCGGGCCGACAGGACGATGTAGATCACGGCGAGGACGAAGACGAACAGCGCGGTCCAGTTGTTGAGGCGCAGCCCGAGGATGTGGTGGGCCTCGTCGACCCGCATGTACTCGATCCAGAACCGCCCCGCGCAGTACGCGGCGACATACAGCGCGAACGCCCGCCCGTGCCCGAGCTTGAACCGGCGGTCCGCCCAGATGACGAGCAGCGCGACGCCGATGCACCACAGCGACTCGTAGAGGAAGGTCGGGTGGTACGTGCCCGGCAGCCGCCCGTCCGTGGAGGACGTGATCTCCACGGCCCACGGAAGATCCGTCGGCTTCCCGTACAGCTCCTGGTTGAACCAGTTGCCCCAGCGTCCGATCGCCTGTGCGAGGGCGATGCCGGGCGCGACGGCGTCGGCGTAGGCGGGCAGCGGGATGCCGCGTCGGCGGCAGCCGATCCACGCCCCCACCGCACCGAGGGCGATCGCGCCCCAGATGCCGAGTCCGCCTTCCCAGACCTTGAAGGCGTCCACCCAGTCACGGCCCTCGCTGAAGTACAGCTCGTAGTCCGTGATCACGTGGTAGAGCCGCCCGCCGACCAGGCCGAAGGGCACGGCCCAGACGGCGATGTCGGCGACCGTTCCGGCCCGTCCGCCCCGCGCGACCCAGCGTTTGTTGCCGAGCCAGACGGCTACGAAGACACCGATGATGATGCAGAAGGCGTAGCCGCGCAGCGGGACGGGACCGAGGTACAGCACCCCGCGCGACGGGCTGGGAATGTAGGCAAGTTCCATGGCAGGGTCGACGCTACCCTGCCGGGCCCGGCCGACGGCAGGCGGCCCGGCAACGGGTGCATAACGCCGTACCGTTGCCGCCTTGACACCCCACGGCCCCCGCCAGACACCCCCGGCCTCACCCGGCGGCTCGCGCCTCCACCATCTGCTTCAGCTTGGCGGGGGTCATGGACTGGTCCGCGTAGATGTTGGTGCCGTTGAGGAAGACGCTCGGCGTGCCGGAGAAGCCGCCCTTCTGGAAGGCCTCGTTCGACTTGGCGACCCAGCTGTTGTGCTTGCCGTCCTCGACGCAGGTGCGGAAGGCGGCGGTGTCCAGCCCGTCCACCTTCTTCGCCAGGTCGAGGAGCTTGGTCTCGTTCGCGAAGGCGTCGTCCGTCTCGGGCGGCTGGTTCTGGTAGAGCACGTCGTGGTAGGCGGGGAACTTGCCCTCGTTCTGCGCGCACGCGGCGGCGCCCGCGGCCTCGCGGGAGCCGCTGCCGCCCATGTTGCCGTCGATCAGGGTGGCGAGGTGGTACTCGACCTTCAGCTTCCCGGCCGCGGTCAGCTCGTGGATCGTCGAGCGATAGGCGTCCTCGAAGGACTTGCAGGCCGGGCAGCGGAAGTCCTCCCACACGGAGAGGGTCGACCTGGCGCCGGCGTCACCGACGGGGATCGCGAGGCTGTCCTCGCCGTTCGCCCCCGAGGGCGCGACGACCGGGCCCGAGGCGTCGGACTCGTCGTCCTTGCCCGCGTTCGCCGCCACGACGCCGATCACGGCGGCCAGCCCCAGTACGCAGACCACGGAGGCGCCCACAATCAGCACCCGACGGCGCTTCTCTGCGGCCTTCTGCTTCTCGCGCTCCTCCGCCAGCCGTTCCCGGGCGGTGCGCTTTCCCTCACGGTTCTTCTCGCTCACATCCCGCAGAACGAACCGGGGAGGCGCTCAGCGCCTCCCCGATCCCACTTCCACCCGTTCGAGTGAGCGGATTGCCCGTTACGTCCAGCGATCCCCGTACGACAAACGGGTGAACGTCACGAGCTGCCTCACGCGCCCCGGCGTACGCCCTTCGCGAGGTCGCCCGCCAGTTCCCGGACGGCGTCCAGGCCGGCCGCCTCGTCCGGCGCGTCCAGCATCCGCTTCACGAACGCGGAGCCGACGATCACACCGTCGGCGAACCCGGCGACCTCGGCGGCCTGTTCGGCGTTGGAGACGCCGAGGCCGACGCAGACCGGCAGGCCCGACCCCGTGGCCCGGGTGCGTTCCACCAGGTCCTGGGCCTGCGCGCCCACCGACTCCCGGGTGCCCGTGACCCCCATCAGCGAGGCCGCGTAGACGAAGCCGCTGCCCGCCGCGGTGATCTCCGCGAGCCGGGCGTCCTTGCTGCTGGGCGCGACCACGAAGACCGTGCCGAGCCCGTGCTTCTCCGCGTGCTCCCTCCACAGCGCCGACTCCTGGACGGGCAGGTCGGGCAGGATGCAGCCCGCGCCGCCCGCCTCCGCCAGCTCGGCCGTGAAGCGCTCCACGCCGTAGCGGTCGATGGGGTTCCAGTACGTCATGACGAGCACCGGCTTCCCGGTGGCCTCATACGCCTCCCGCACCGTGCGCATCACGTCCGCGATCTTGACGCCGCCGCGCAGGGCGATGTCGTCGGCGGTCTGGATGACGGGTCCGTCGAGGACCGGGTCGCTGTGCGGCAGCCCGACCTCGACGACGTCCGCGCCGCCCTCGAAGACCGCCTTGATCGCGGCGATACCGCCGTCGACGGTCGGGAACCCGGCCGGCAGATAGGCGATCAGCGCGGACCGGCCCTCCGCCTTGGCGGCGGCGAGGGTGTCACTCAACAGCTGGATGTTGCCGCTCACTTGGCGTCCCCCTCGATCTCCGCGAGATCGGCCGCGTCGGCGGCGACCTCGGCGTCGGCGCCCTCGTCGTACAGGCCGAAGTAGCGCGCGGCCGTGTCCATGTCCTTGTCGCCGCGCCCGGACAGGTTGACGACGATCAGCCCGTCCCGGCCCAGTTCCTTGCCGACCTCCAGGGCTCCGGCGAGCGCGTGGGCGCTCTCGATGGCCGGGATGATGCCCTCGGTGCGCGACAGCAGACGCAGTGCCTGCATGGCCGCGTCGTCGGTGACGGCGCGGTACTCGCCGCGGCCGCTGTCCTTGAGGTAGGCGTGCTCGGGGCCGATGCCCGGGTAGTCGAGGCCGGCCGAGATCGAGTAGGGCTCGGTGATCTGGCCCTCCTCGTCCTGGAGGACGTACGAGCGCGAGCCGTGCAGGATGCCCGGCTCCCCGGCGGTCAGGGTCGCCGCGTGCTCACCGGTCTCGATGCCGTGCCCGGCCGGTTCGCAGCCGATGAGGCGGACGCCGGTGTCCGGGATGAAGGCGTGGAAGAGCCCGATGGCGTTCGATCCGCCGCCCACGCAGGCGACGGCCGCGTCGGGCAGCCGTCCGGCGCGTTCGAGGATCTGCCGCCTGGCCTCGACGCCGATGACGCGGTGGAAGTCGCGGACCATGGCGGGGAAGGGGTGGGGGCCGGCCACGGTCCCGAAGAGGTAGTGGGTGCGGTCGACGTTGGCGACCCAGTCCCGGAACGCCTCGTTGATGGCGTCCTTGAGGGTGCGCGAGCCGGACTTCACGGCGACGACCTCGGCGCCGAGCATGCGCATCCGGGCGACGTTGAGGGCTTGGCGCTGGGTGTCGATCTCGCCCATGTAGATGGTGCAGTCGAGGCCGAAGAGCGCGCAGGCCGTGGCGGTGGCGACGCCGTGCTGGCCCGCTCCCGTCTCGGCGATCACCCGGGTCTTGCCCATGCGCTTGGTGAGCAGGGCCTGCCCGAGCACGTTGTTGATCTTGTGCGACCCGGTGTGGTTCAGGTCCTCGCGCTTGAGGAAGACCCGCGCTCCGCCGGCGTGCTCGGCGAACCGGGGCACCTCGGTGAGCGAGCTGGGCCGCCCGGTGTAGTGGACGAGCAGATCGTCGAGTTCGCGCGTGAACTCGGGGTCGTGCTTCGCCTTGTCGTACTCCACGGCGACCTCGTCCACGGCGGCGACCAGCGCCTCCGGGATGAACTTGCCGCCGAACGCGCCGAAGTACCCCTCGGCACTGGGGACTTGACCCTCGGGGTCGGGAATGAAGAACTCACTGGACATGCGACTACCTCGCAGGGGCGGAGCCCCGTCGTCGGTCGGACTATGACTCACGGCGATCACGTACGCGCACCACCGGACGGATCCGCCGACCCCGCCCCGACTCACCCGCCGCCGGGGACGGGACACCCGGCGTTCAGGAAGGGAGGAGGCGGCTCAGCTGCCCGCAGGGCATCCGTGCGTACGTGTCCTGGGCCATCGCATGCCGTTCACCTGACCCGGCTCGTCACCGATGACGTAGCGGACCCGGCGCCCGTGGACCCGACGGGCGGGCGCCCGGCAGCCACGGGGACGGCACCCGCGCGCGAGGCGGGCGTAGGGGTCCCTGGGGGTCATGGTGATCGAGAACATCGGGGCACAGCCTACCGGTACCACCTCACCCGTGTGGGCGACCCCGACCGCGACGGACGGCACTGAATCCACCGCCGCGCACACCGCCCGGTGCCCCACCGCACCGCGCCCCGCCGCGCCGTCCGGGGCGGACCCCGGCCGGTCGGCGGTGCGGGTACGGGCGGTCATGTCCGGGTCAGCTCCGGCCGTGCCGCAGCGCGGGGTGCTCGCCGGCGGCCACGAGGTCGGCGACGGCGGTCCTGGGGTCCTTGCCGGTGACGAGGGACTCGCCCACGAGGACCGCGTCGGCGCCGGCGTTGGCGTAGGCGATGAGGTCGTGCGGGCCCCGGACGCCGGACTCGGCGATCTTGACGATGGAGTCGGGGATCTCGGGGGCGACCCGCTCGAACGTGGAGCGGTCGACCTCCAGGGTCTTGAGGTTGCGGGCGTTGACGCCGATCACCCGGGCACCGGCGTCGACCGCGCGCTCGACCTCGTCCTCGTCGTGGACCTCGACGAGCGGGGTGAGCCCGATGGACTCGGCACGCTCGATCAGCGACTCCAGCGCCGGCTGGTCGAGGGCCGCGACGATCAGCAGCACCACGTCGGCGCCGTACGCCCGCGCCTCCCACAGCTGGTACGAGGTGACGATGAAGTCCTTGCGCAGGACGGGGATGTCCACGCGGGCGCGGACGGCCTCCAGGTCGGCCAGCGAGCCGCCGAAGCGGCGCTGTTCGGTGAGGACGGAGATGACGGCCGCGCCGCCCGCCTCGTAGTCGGCCGCGAGACCGGCCGGGTCGGCGATCGCGGCGAGCGCGCCCTTGGAGGGGCTGGAGCGCTTGACCTCGCAGATCACCTTGACGCCGTCGCCGCGCAGCGCGGCCGCGCCGTCCTTGGCCGCCGGAGCCTTCGCCGCGCGCTCCTTGAGCTCGTCGAGGCTGACGCGCGCCTGCCGCTCCGCGAGGTCGGCACGGACTCCGTCGATGATCTCGTCGAGCACACTCACGCGAGCGGCCCCCTTTCAGACGGTGAAAATCGGTGACAACGTTTGACGGTCATGTATTGACAGTCGAGCGGTTCTCAGGGTTCAGGCAGTTCACTGCGATGGTATCCGGAGGAGGGCGTAGGCCTCGCATCCGGTTGACGGCGGTCCCACTACCTGGACGTTCGCCGTTCGATCAAGGATGGAGCCAGCCACCGAACGGCAGGTTCCGGACAACCGTGAAGACCAGCGCCAATGCGCCGAGCGACCACATCTGAACGGTCCCGAACCGAAGCCGCAGGGGTCGTCCGCGCACCACCTGGACCACCCAAACGGTCCACAGCACCGCGAACCCCAGGTAGCCCGCGACGGCGAGCGCGTTGTCGGTGAGCGCGGTGGCGAGGTCGCCGTGCGCGAAGGCGTGCGCGCTGCGCAGGCCGCCGCAGCCGGGGCAGTAGAGGCCGGTGAAGCGCCACAGCGGGCAGACCGGGTAGTGGCCGGGCTCGTTGGGGTCGACGGCCGCGACGTACGCGAAGGCGCTGCCGACGACGGTGAGCGCCGCGGCGGGCACCCAGAGGCCGCGGAGCGCGCGGCCCCGCTGCGGCGCGGGCGGGGCGGTGGGAGCGGTCTCGGCGTTCACACACCGCATTCTGCCCCGCGCGAGCCGTACACGCGCACGAGGGGCGGCCCGGCGGTTCGATCCCGCCGGGCCGCCCCTCCAGCGGACGTCAGCTCTGGGCGGCGGCCGGCTCGGTGGTCGACGTGGTCGTGCCGCCGGAGCGCACCGCCGCCGTCTCGTACACGGCGTGCGCGTCCTTCGGCTGGCCCATGCCCATGGCGCGCATGACCATGCCGACGACGCCGCCGAGGACGACGATGACCATGCCGGCCCAGAATCCCAGCGGCTGGGCCATCACCATGTAGGCGCCCGAGACGCAGAAACCGATGAAGGCGATGGTGACGCCGGTCCAGGCGGCCGGGGTGTGACCGTGGCTGCTGCCCGCCATGACTTGCTCCTCGTTGTTCATTGCGTCGTGCTCGATGCGTGACGCTCGATGCCTGTGCTGAGTCGGACGCTCGTCGTCCATTGTTCCGTACGGGTACGGGTGCCATGAGCGGGGGTGTCCACTCTCACGTTCCCGGCTGCGCCCGGTCGGTGCCGGGAACGGGTCTTCAGGCCGGGTCGGATCCCGTCGGGTCCTCGCCCCGGTCCAGGGCCTTCCACATGTCCTCGGGCCGGTCGGGGTCGACCGGCCCGGTCCTGCGGGGCCGAGGGGCGCCGTCGCGCTCGTAGCGGCCGGACATCGTGGGCCACAGTCGTCCGTAGCGCAGGGCGAGCAGGCCGGCGAGCAGGATGAGCGCGCCGCCGACGGCCGCGACGTACGGCCAGCCGGTGTGGCTGAGCGCGTCGACGGTCGCGCCGCTGTCGCCCGAGGCCTCGGCCGCCTTGTCGTCGAGCGCCCCGCTGTCGTACGCGCCGAGCAGCGCCGCGGCGACGGTGCCCGCGCCGGAGAGGGCGAGCAGGCCGGCGACCAGGACGCGCCCGGACCGGCGTACGGCGAAGACGGCGACGAGCGCGGCGAGGCCGACCACGGCGAGGGACGCCGGGACGCCGGTGACGTCGCTGCCCCTGGCGGTCAGCGGGAAGGGGCCGCCGGCCACCGTGATGGTGCCCTCCGACCAGCGCTGCCGGGTGGCGAGCAGCGTGACGGCCGCGCCGAGCGCACCGCTGAGCAGTGCCAGGGCGAGGCTGCGCCGACCGGAGCGGAGGGACGTGGGTTCGGAACGGGGGTGCGGTGCAGCGGTCACGTACCCCACTATCGCCTGCCCCCCGGGGGCGTTGTCACCCGGGGTTCTTCGGAAACCTCCGGAGATTGCTCACACGATCAGCTGAAGCAGGGGTTCCCTCGCAGCAAGGGCCCGACCACGTCGTGGTTCCTGGCAGGAATCCGGGCTGGTTCCAACCCGGCTGGTGTTGAGCGCGTAGGACCTGGCCTCTCGCTGAGTAGCCGGGCGGCGTGAGCCAGAAATCCCCTTGGGCTCCACAAGGGGAGGGTTCGAGCGAGAAGCGCCCTATGGCACATCTGGAGAGGCGCATGCTGCCGACCGCGTCGTCCGACGGGTCGGCAGCGCCCTACTGCCCCAGTCGGTTGGCCGTGTGCACCGCCCTCAGGACGGCCGCCGCCTTGTTGCGGCACTCGGTGTCCTCGGCGACGGGGTCGGAGTCGGCGACGATGCCGGCGCCGGCCTGGACGTAGGCCGTGCCGTCCCGGAGGAGGGCCGTGCGGATGGCGATGGCGGTGTCGGAGTCCCCCGCGAAGTCGAGGTAGCCGACGCAGCCGCCGTACAGGCCGCGGCGGGAGGGCTCCAGCTCGTCGATGATCTGCATGGCCCGCGGCTTGGGGGCACCGGAGAGGGTGCCGGCGGGGAAGCAGGCGGTGAGGACGTCGAAGGCGGTGCGGCCCGGCGCGACCCGGCCGGTGACGGTGGACACGATGTGCATCACGTGCGAGTACCGCTCGACGGACATGAAGTCGACGACCTCGACCGAGCCCGGTTCGCAGACCCGGCCGAGGTCGTTGCGCCCCAGGTCGACGAGCATCAGGTGCTCGGCGCGCTCCTTGGGGTCGGCGAGCAGCTCGTCGGCGAGGGCCTGGTCCTCCTGCGGGGTGGCGCCCCGGTGCCGGGTGCCGGCGATCGGGTGGACCATGGCCCGTCCGTCCTCGACCTTGACCAGGGCCTCGGGGGAGGAACCGACGACGTCGAAGCCGTCGAAGCGGAACAGGTACATGTACGGGGAGGGGTTGGTCGCCCTCAGGACGCGGTAGACGTCCAACGCGCTTGCCGTGCACGGGGTTTCGAAGCGCTGGGAGGGGACGACCTGGAAGGCCTCGCCGGCCCGGATGCGCTCCTTGATGTCCTCGACGGCCTCCTGGAAGTCGGGGCCGCCCCACAGCGCGGTGTACTCGGGCAGCTCGGACGGCGGGAGGGCCGCCGGGGGCTGGGCCACGGGCCGGGCGAGATCGGCCTCCATGGCGTCGAGGCGGGCGACCGCGTCGGCGTGGGCCTCGTCGACGCCGGTGTCCAGGTCGTTGTGGTTGATGGCGTTGGCGATCAGCAGGACCGAGCCCTCCCAGTGGTCCATGACCGCCAGGTCGCTGGTCAGCAGCATGGTCAGCTCGGGCAGCCGGAGGTCGTCCCGCTCGCCGGGGCCGATCTTCTCCAGACGGCGCACGATGTCGTAGCCGAGGTAGCCGACCATGCCGCCGGTGAAGGGGGGCATGCCCTCCTGGTGCGGGGTGTGGAGGGCCTCGATGGTGGCGCGCAGCGCGGCGAGGGGGTCGCCGTCGACGGGGACGCCGACGGGTGGGGTGCCGAGCCAGTGGGCCTGTCCGTCGCGGGCGGTGAGGGTGGCGTGGCTGCGGACGCCCACGAAGGAGTAGCGGGACCACGAGCGGCCGTTCTCCGCGGACTCCAGCAGGAAGGTGCCGGGGCGCTCGGCGGCGAGCTTGCGGTAGAGCCCGACGGGGGTGTCGCCGTCGGCGAGGAGCTTGCGGCTGACGGGGATGACCCGACGGTCGGTGGCCAGCTTGCGGAACGTCTCGAGGTCCATGGCGGCTGACCTTACTGATCCAGTGACGGTACGTCGGAATCGGCGGCGCCCGAAGCGCCCTCCACGGCCCTGAGGACGTCCTCGTCGAAGCAGGTGCGGTCGCCGGTGTGACAGGCGGCGCCGATCTGGTCGACCTTGACGAGGACGGTGTCGGCGTCGCAGTCCAGGGCGACGGACTTCACCCACTGGAAGTGGCCGGAGGTGTCGCCCTTGACCCAGTACTCGCGGCGGCTGCGCGACCAGTAGGTGCAGCGCCCGGTGGTGAGGGTGCGGTGCAGGGCCTCGTCGTCCATCCAGCCGAGCATGAGCACCTCACCGGTGTCGTACTGCTGGGCGATGGCGGGCAGGAGGCCGTCGGCGCCGCGCTTGAGGCGGGCGGCGATCTCGGGGTCCAACGCGCTGGGGGTGCCGGGGCCGGCGGGGGCTCCGGGACCGTGGGGGCTGGTGGAGGACGGCGTGCTGGTCATGCGTGCCATTGTGCCGCGCCCCGCCGACCGGCCTCGTCCGTTGTCCACAGGCCGGACCTGCTTGTCGTACGAATGCCGTCCCGGCCGGGCGTCCGTGGTGCCCCCGGCACCGGGGGGTCTCGTGCCGCAGTCGTCCGCCGGCACCGGGAGGCTCGTGCCGTCTCGGCCGGACCTGCGCTGTGCGCCGCGGTGGCACGGTCGTAGGCTGGCTGACATGTCGACCCATGCCAAGCGTGAACGGCTTCTCTTCGCCGACCTGTTGGAGACCGCGGGCCCCGACGCCCCCACCCTGTGCGAGGGCTGGACGACCCGTGATCTGGCCGCGCACGTGGTGGTGCGCGAGCGCCGCCCCGACGCCGCCGGGGGCATCCTCATCAAGCAGCTCGCCTCGCGCCTGGACCGGGTGATGGAGGAGTTCGCCGCGAAGCCGTACGAGGAGCTGATCCAGCTCGTGCGGACCGGCCCGCCGCGTTTCTCGCCCTTCTCCCTCAAGCAGATCGACGAGGCCTCGAACACGATCGAGTTCTACGTCCACGCCGAGGACATCCGCCGGGCGCAGCCCGAGTGGTCCCCGCGCGAGCTCGACCATGTCTTCCAGGACGCCCTGTGGTCCCGTCTGGAGCGCACGTCCCGCCTCATGGGCCGTGGCTCCCCCACCGGTCTGGTCCTGCGCCGTCCCGACGGCCGGACGGCGGTGGCCCATCGCGGCACCCCGGTGGTCACCGTCACCGGTGAGCCCTCCGAGCTGCTGCTGTTCCTGTACGGCCGCCAGCAGGTGGCCGATGTGGAGCTGGACGGCGAGAAGGAGGCGATCACCAAGCTGCACGAGACGAAGCAGCTGGGGATCTGAGGCACGGCCCCGGCGGGGTCCGCCCCGGCGCTCACCGAACGGCGTGCCCCGCCCCCCGCAGCGCGTCCTTGACCTCGCCGATGCGCAGGTCGCCGAAGTGGAAGACGGAGGCCGCGAGGACGGCGTCGGCGCCCGCCTCGATGGCCGGGGGGAAGTCGGCGAGCTTACCGGCGCCGCCGGAGGCGATGACGGGGACGGTCACGTGCTTGCGCACGGCGGTGATCATCTCCAGGTCGTAGCCGTCCTTGGTGCCGTCCGCGTCCATCGAGTTGAGCAGGATCTCGCCCGCGCCCAGCTCGGCGGCCCGGTGGGCCCACTCGACGGCGTCGATGCCGGTGCCCTTGCGGCCGCCGTGGGTGGTGACCTCGAAGGAGCCCGACTCGGTGCGGCGCGCGTCGACCGACAGGACCAGCACCTGGCGGCCGAAGCGCTCGGCGATCTCGCGGATCAGGTCGGGGCGGGCGATCGCCGCCGTGTTGACGCCGACCTTGTCCGCGCCGGCCCGCAGCAGCTTGTCGACGTCCTCGGCGGTGCGGACGCCGCCGCCGACCGTCAGCGGGATGAAGACCTGCTCGGCGGTGCGGCGCACCACGTCGTAGGTGGTCTCGCGGTTGCCCGACGAGGCGGTGATGTCCAGGAACGTCAGCTCGTCGGCGCCCTCGGCGTCGTACACCTTCGCCATCTCGACGGGGTCGCCCGCGTCGCGCAGGTTCTGGAAGTTGACGCCCTTGACGACCCGGCCGTTGTCCACGTCCAGGCAGGGGATGACTCGGACCGCCAGGGTCATGAATCCACGGCTCCTTAGAAAAAACCCAGAAATGCTCGGCCAGGCCCGGCAGAGGCCTAGCCCCGAAATGCTTCGATCTCTACTTCGACCAGGATGCGCGGGTCGACGAAACCCTCCACGACCAGCAGGGTCGCGGCCGGACGCACCGGGTCGAAGATCTCCTTGTGGGCCCGCCCCACGGCCTCCACGTCCCGCATGTGCGTCAGGTACATCCGCGTACGGATCACGGACGCGGCGCCGAGCCCGAACTCGCCGAGCGCCTCGACCGCGCTGGTGAAGGCCACCTTGGCCTGCTCGTAGGGGTCGCCCTCCCCGTGGAGCACATCGCCTCTGAAGGCCGTCGTGCCCGCCACCAGCACGCGGTCGCCCGCCGCGACGGCGCGCGCGAAACCGAAGGACTCCTCCCAGGGACTCCCGCTCTGCACCCGCCGTACGGCATCGGACGTCATGACGACACAGCCTCCAAGGCCTCTTCCAGGGTGAACGCCTTCGCGTACAGGGCCTTCCCGACGATGGAGCCCTCGACACCGAGGGGCACCAGCTCGGCGATGGCCCGCAGGTCGTCGAGGGAGGAGACTCCGCCGGAGGCGACGACGGGGCGGTCGGTGGCTGCGCAGACGTTCCTCAGCAGCTCCAGGTTCGGGCCCTGGAGGGTGCCGTCCTTGGCGATGTCCGTGACCACGTACCGCGCGCAGCCCTCCTTGTCGAGGCGCTCCAGCGTCTCGTAGAGGTCACCGCCGTCGCGGGTCCAGCCGCGGCCCTTCAGCGTCGTCCCGCGGACGTCGAGGCCCACGGCGATCTTGTCGCCGTGCTCGGCGATGACCTTGGCGACCCACTCGGGGGTCTCCAGTGCGGCGGTGCCGAGGTTGACCCGGGTGCAGCCGGTGGCCAGGGCCTTCGCCAGGGAGGCGTCGTCCCGGATGCCGCCGGAGAGTTCGACCTTGATGTCCATCGCCCGGGTGACCTCGGCGACCAGGTCCCGGTTGTCGCCGGTGCCGAACGCGGCGTCCAGGTCGACCAGGTGCAGCCACTCGGCGCCCGCGCTCTGCCAGGCGAGCGCGGCCTGGAGCGGGGAGCCGTAGGAGGTCTCCGTGCCGGACTCGCCGTGGACGAGCCGGACCGCCTGGCCGTCGCGGACGTCGACGGCGGGGAGGAGTTCGAGCTTTGCCATGGCTACAGGGTTCCGATCCAGTTGTTCAGCAGCTGCGCTCCGGCGTCGCCGGACTTCTCGGGGTGGAACTGCGTGGCCCACAGGGCGCCGTTCTCCACGGCCGCCACGAACGGCTTGCCGTGCGTGGACCAGGTGACCTTGGGGCTGGTCAGGGCCGGGTTGTGCGTCTCCAGGGTCCAGTCGTGGACGGCGTAGGAGTGCACGAAGTAGAAGCGGGCGTCGGCGTCGAGGCCGGCGAACAGTTCGGTGCCTGCCGGGGCGTCGACGGTGTTCCAGCCCATGTGGGGCACGATCTCGGCCTGGAGCGGCTCGACCGCGCCGGGCCACTCGTCGAGGCCCTCGGTCTCCACGCCGTGCTCGATGCCGCGCGCGAAGAGGATCTGCATCCCGACGCAGATGCCCATCACCGGGCGGCCGCCGGAGAGGCGCCGGTCGATGATCCAGTCGCCGCGCGCCTCCTTCAGGCCCTTCATGCAGGCGGCGAAGGCGCCGACGCCGGGGACCAGCAGCCCGTCGGCGTTCATGGCCCTGTCGAAGTCACGGGTTATCTCGACCTCGGCGCCGGTGCGGGCGAGGGCGCGCTCGGCGGACCTCACGTTGCCGAAGCCGTAGTCGAAGACGACGACCTTCTTGGACGCGTTGGTCCTGGACGTGGTGCTCAATTCCACACCTCCAGCCGCAGGATGCCCGCGACGAGGCACATCGCGGCCCCGATCGAGAGGAGCGTGATGAGGCTCTTGGGCATCTGTTGCCTGGCGAACGAGATGATCCCGCCGACCAGGAAGAGGCCGACGACGATCAGGACGGTGGACAGCCCGTTCACAGCGCGCCCTTCGTGGAGGGCAGGATGCCGACGGCGCGCGGGTCGCGCTCGGAGGCGTAGCGCAGCGCCCGGGCGAGCGCCTTGAACTGGCATTCGACGATGTGGTGGGCGTTGCGCCCGTACGGCACGTGCACGTGCAGCGCGATCTGGGCCTGGGCGACGAAGGACTCCAGGATGTGCCGGGTCATCGTGGTGTCGTACTCGCCGATCATCGGCGCCATCTTCTCGGGCTCGGTGTGCACGAGGTAGGGGCGGCCGGAGAGGTCGACGGTGACCTGGGCGAGGGACTCGTCCAGCGGGACCGTGCAGTTGCCGAAGCGGTAGATGCCCACCTTGTCGCCGAGGGCCTGCTTGAAGGCGGCGCCCAGCGCGAGGGCGGTGTCCTCGATGGTGTGGTGGGAGTCGATGTGCAGGTCGCCGTCGGTCTTCACGGTCAGGTCGAACAGACCGTGCCGGCCGAGCTGGTCGAGCATGTGGTCGTAGAAGCCGACCCCGGTGGAGATCTCCGTCCGGCCGGTGCCGTCGAGGTTGATCTCGACGAGGACCGACGTCTCCTTCGTCGTGCGCTCTATGCGTCCTACGCGGCTCATGCGTTCTGCTCCTTCTTGAGTTCACGGACCGCGTCGAGGAACGCGTCGTTCTCTTCGGGGGTGCCGGCGGTGACCCGGAGCCAGCCCGGTACTCCGTTGTCCCGGACCAGGACACCCCGGTCGAGGATCTTCTGCCACACGGTGTGGGAGTCGTCGAAGCGGCCGAACTGCACGAAGTTGGCGTCGGACGCGGTCACCTCGTAGCCGATCGCCAGCAGCTCGCCCACCAGCCGGTCCCGCTCCGACTTCAGCTGTTCGACGTACTTCAGCAGCGTGCCGGTGTGCTCCAGGGCGGCCAGGGCGGTCGCCTGCGTGACGGCCGACAGGTGGTACGGCAGCCGGACCAGCTGGACGGCGTCCACGACCGCCGGGTGGGCGGCGAGGTAGCCGAGGCGCAGGCCCGCCGCGCCGAACGCCTTCGACATCGTGCGCGAGACGACGAGGTTCGGCCGGCCCTCGATGAGGGGCAGCAGCGAGTCGCCGTGGCTGAACTCGATGTACGCCTCGTCGACCACGACGAGCGACGGCTTCGCCGCCTGCGCGGCCTCGTACAGCGCGAGGACGGTCTCGCCCGGAACGGCGGTGCCCGTGGGGTTGTTGGGGGTGGTGACGAAGACGACGTCGGGCCGGTGCTCGGCGATCGCCTTCTCGGCGGCGGCCAGGTCGATCGTGAAGTCGTCGTTGCGGGGGCCGGAGATCCATGCCGTACCGGTGCCGCGGGAGATCAGGCCGTGCATCGAGTACGAGGGCTCGAACCCGATCGCGCTGCGGCCTGGCCCGCCGAAGGTCTGCAGCAGCTGCTGGATGACCTCGTTGGAGCCGTTGGCGGCCCACACGTTGGCGAGGCCGACCTCGTGGCCGGAGGTGTCCGTCAGGTACTCGGCGAGCCGGGTCCGCAGCTCGACGGCGTCCCGGTCGGGGTAGCGGTTGAGGTGGCGGGCCGCCTCCCGCACCCGCTCGGTGATCCGCTCGACCAGCGGCTCGGGCAGCGGGTACGGGTTCTCGTTGGTGTTCAGGCGTACGGGGACGTCGAGCTGGGGCGCGCCGTAGGGGCTCTTGCCGCGCAGTTCGTCCCGTACGGGGAGATCGTCGATTCCGAAGCTCACTTGCCAGGTACCTTCCAGCCGAACCTTGCCTTGATCGCCGCGCCGTGCGCGGGGAGGTCCTCCGCCTCCGCCAGCGTCACCACGTGGTGCGCGACCTCGGCCAGCGCGTCCTCGGTGTAGTCGACGATGTGGATGCCGCGCAGGAAGGACTGGACGGACAGACCGGAGGAGTGGCAGGCGCAGCCGCCGGTGGGGAGCACATGGTTGGAGCCGGCCGCGTAGTCGCCCAGCGAGACCGGTGCCCAGGGGCCGATGAAGATCGCGCCCGCGTTGACGACGCGCTCGGCGACGGCGGCGGCGTCGGCCGTCTGGATCTCCAGGTGCTCGGCGCCGTAGGCGTTGACGACGCGCAGGCCCTCGTCGACGCCGTCGACCAGGACGATCGCGGACTGCCGGCCCGCGAGAGCCGGGCGGATGCGGTCCTCGATGTGCTTGGTGGCCTCGACCTGCGGCTGGAGCTCCTTCGCGACCGCGTCGGCGAGGGCGACGGAGTCGGTGACGAGCACGGCGGCGGCGAGCGGGTCGTGCTCGGCCTGGCTGATCAGGTCGGCGGCGACGTGCACCGGGTCGGCGGTGTCGTCGGCGAGGACCGCGATCTCGGTCGGGCCGGCCTCGGAGTCGATGCCGATGACGCCGGTGAAGTACCGCTTGGCGGCGGCCACCCAGATGTTGCCCGGCCCGGTGACCATGGGGGCGGGCGGGCAGGACTCGGTGCCGTAGGCGAACATCGCGACGGCGGTGGCGCCACCGGCCGCGTAGACCTCGTCGACGCCGAGCAGCGCGCAGGCGGCCAGGATCGTGGGGTGCGGCAGCCCGTCGAACTCGGCCTGCGCCGGGGAGGCCAGGGCGATCGAGGGGACACCGGCCTCCTGCGCCGGGACCACGTTCATGATCACGGAGGAGGGATACACCGAGCGGCCGCCGGGGGCGTAGAGGCCGACGCGCTCGACCGGCACCCACTTCTCGGTGACGGTGCCGCCGGGCACGACCTGGGTGGTGTGGGTGGTGCGGCGCTGCGCGCGGTGGACGGTGCGGGCGCGCCGGATCGACTCCTCCAGGGCCGCGCGGACGGCCGGGTCGAGCTGCTCCAGGGCCTCGGTGAGGGCCTCGGCGGGGACCCGCACGGAGGTCAGGCGCACCCCGTCGAACTTCTCCGCGAAGTCGATCAGCGCCGCGTCGCCCCGATGATGCACGGCCTCGCAGATCGGCCGCACCTTCTCCAGGGCGGCCGAGACGTCGAAGTCGGCTCGGGGCAGCAGGTCGCGCAGGGCGGGTCCCTCGGGGAGGGCGTCGCCGCGCAGATCGATTCGGGAGATCACAGGCCCAATTCTCTCAGACCCGCGTCGGCGGCCGTCCGCGCGTTCCAATGGCTGATACGGCTCGGGCGGGAACCCGGAAGATCCTCTTCACGTCTAGCGTTCAGGCTGTCACTCAGCGGGCATCACCAGCGTAAACAGGTGCGCGATACACGCGAATGCCCAGGACGGGGGAAGGAAGAGTCGTGAGCGAGGGGCCCGGCCTCCGGGACGACGGGGACCTGCCGGAGGACCTGACCGCCGCGGAAGCGGGCATGTGGCAGGCCTTCCGCAACGGCAGCGTGTACGACCTGCGGGACGGGGACGTCGCCGTGGACGATCCGCACGGCGGCCACCCGTGGGGTCCCGAGCGGTCGGTGCGGGCCCGGATCGTGGCCTGGCTGCTGCTGGACGGCCCGCCGGCGCTGGCCGGCCGGGTGTCCGCGCTGAAGCTGGTCGGCGTCCAGATCAAGGGCGTGCTGGAGCTCGCGGGCGGCCAGGTGGTGCCGTACGTGGAGATGAAGGGCTGCCGGTTCGAGAAGGAGATCCTGCTGCCGGAGGCCCGGTTCACGACCGTACGGCTGGTGGACTGCTCGGTGCCCCGGCTGGAGGCCGCGCGCCTGCACACGGAGGGCGATCTGCATCTGCCGCGCTGCCGCTTCCACAACGGGGTACGGCTGGCGGACGCCCAGATCGGCACCGATCTGCTGCTCAACCAGGCGGTCGTCTACCGCGACCGGCACGGCCGCTCGCTCTCCGCCGACGGGCTGACCGTCGCCCAGGACGTCCAGGCCGAGATGCTGGAGTCGCACGGCGAGCTGAGTCTGCGCGGCGCGACCGTCGGCGCCTCGCTCAGCCTGCGCGGGAGCCGGCTCGCCAACCCCTACGGCCGCCTCGCCCTGAACGCGCCGCAGCTGACCGTCGAGCGCACCCTGTATCTGACCCCGGCCGGCGTCGGCAATCCGCTGCACACCAGCGGCAGCACCCCCGCGCGCGGGACCCGGGTGCAGCGCTTCGAGTGCCAGGGCGGGATCCGGCTGGACGACGGGCGGTTCGGGGACTCCGTCGACCTGGAGCGGGCCCGGTTCACCTTCACGGAGGAACAGGAGCTGTCGCTGCGCCGCGTCCAGGTGCCGGAGCTGCGCTTCCTCGGGGAGAAGCCCGAGCGCGGCAAGGTCGTCCTGTCCGGGGCCCGCGTCGGCGTCCTGATCGACAAGGCGGAGAGCTGGCCCGGCCCGGGCAACCTCCACATGGGCGGCTTCCAGTACGAGACCCTCGTCCCGCGCGGCCAGTTCCCGCTGGCCGAACGGCTGGAGTGGGTGGCGGCGGCGACCGCCGAGTACAGCCCGGAGCCGTACGAGCGGCTGGCGACCGTGCTGCGGGCCGGCGGGGACGACGAGGGCGCCCGCGAGGTGCTCCTCGCCAAGCAGCGCCACCGGCGCGAGAACCTGCCGCTCGCGGCCAAGCTCTGGGGGTACGCGCAGGACTGGACGGTCGCCTACGGGTACCGGCCGGGCCGGGCGGCGGTGTGGATGGCGGTGCTGTGGGCGCTCACCTCGTACGCCTTCTCGCACGCCGAGCATCCGCCGATGAAGAGCGGCGAACACCCGGACTGGAACGCGTCGCTGTTCGCCCTGGACCTGCTGCTGCCGGTCATCGACCTCGGCCAGGCCGGCTACTGGCAGCTGGAGGACAGCTGGCAGTGGCTGGCGGCGGTGGTCATCATCCTGGGGTGGATCCTGGCGACGACGGTGGCGGCGGGCGCCACCCGCCTGCTGAGCAGGAACTGACCGATTCCGTACCGGAGTCGACCGGTTGTTTCGAACCGATCTTCGATGCAGACAACCTGACTCGTCGTCCCTCCGTCTTCCCAGCGAACCATCAATCCGCGAAACCACGACGGTGAGCACCCGGTCCGCGCGTGCGGAACCGGGCGAGGCGCAAAAGGGGGCCAGGCGCCATGGATCCGCTGCGTGCGCTCGTCCGTACGGCCCGGATGGCACGCCACACCTCACGGCTCGCCGTGGGGCTGCCGGCCGACGACGAGGTGCTGCTCGACGCCCCCGACGAGCGGCTCGGGCCCGCGCTGGTGGCGGCCGGCCGCGGTGACCACGCGCCCGCGGCGAAGCTGCTGGCCACCACCCGGGAGTCGGCGGAGTGGGAGAACCGTGACCGGTACGCGTTGCGGCTCGCCGCCTTCGCCCACGCGCGCGACGCGTGGCTGCGGAGCTGGCACCGGGCCGCGCCGCACGACCCGGACGTCCTGCTGATCAGGGCCGAACTGGCGGTGGCCCGCGGCTGGCGCTCCCCCGCCCGGGCCGAACGGCTGCGCGAGGCCGGCCCGTTGATCACGGCGGCGGCCGAGGGCGAACCGCGCGACCCGGTGCCCTGGCGGATCGCGCTCGACCACGCCCGGGGCACCGGAGTGGGCCACACCGGCTTCGAGCAGCTGTGGACGGAGGCGGTCCGCCGGTCCCCGCACCACTACGGCTGCCATGTCGCGGCCCTGAAGTACCTGTCCGCCGCGTGGTACGGCTCGCACCGCGAGTGCTTCGACTTCGCCGAACGCGCCGCCGAGGACGCGCTCCCCGGGTCCCTCGTCCGGGCCCTGCCGGTGCGGGCGGCCTTCGCGTACCTCGCGGACGGCGGCGGGGCCGCGATCCCGCGCGCGCGTCTGGACCGGGCGGCGGACGGCGCGATCGCGCTCTCCGCCGAGTACGGGCCCGGCGACCCGTGGCCGGCCGAGGTGCGCAACCTGCTGACCTACGTCCTGGTCCGGCTGGAGCGCTGGTCGGACGCCCTGGCCCAGCTGCGCATGATCGGCCCGTACGCCACGTCGTTCCCCTGGGACCGGGTGTCGGACGATCCGCTGGGCCAGTTCCTCCAGCTGCGGGACGGCGTACGGCTGGAGGTGGCGTGCTCGATCCCGCTGCGCGCACGGCCGAAGAGGGCCGAGCGGGGCGAAGGGTAGCTCCCGGCGGAGGTCACCAAACGAGTACGGACGAACGCGCGCGCCCCGACGACCATTAGGCTCTGGCCTCGTGACCACCGTCCGGCTGCCGCTCTTCCCCCTGAACTCGGTGTTGTACCCGGGGCTCGTGCTTCCTCTGAACATCTTCGAGGAGCGCTATCGCGCCATGATGCGCGAGTTGCTGAAGACCCCCGAGGACCAACCCCGCCGCTTCGCCGTGGTCGCCATCCGCGACGGCCACGAGGTCGCGCCGAGCGCCCCGGGCATGCCGGATCCGACGGCGCTGCCCGACCGGGGCCCGACCGCGGGCTTCGGCGACCAGCCGACGAAGGCGTTCCACGCCGTGGGCTGCATCGCGGACGCGGCCACCATCCGGGAGCGCGACAACGGCACGTACGAGGTCCTCGCGACCGGTACCACCCGCGTGCGCCTGCTCTCGGTGGACACCACGGGTCCGTTCCTGGTGGCGGACCTGGAGGAGCTGCCGGAGGACGCGGGCGACGAGGCGGGCGCGCTCGCCGAGGGGGTCCTGCGGGCGTTCCGCCAGTACCAGAAGCGGCTCGCGGGCGCCCGGGAGCGCTCGTTGTCGACGGGCGCGGACCTGCCCGACGAGCCGGCCGTCGTCTCGTACCTGGTCGCGGCGGCGATGATGCTCGACACGCCGGCCAAGCAGCGGCTCCTCCAGGCTCCCGACACGGCGTCCCGGCTGCGCGACGAGCTGAGACTCCTGCGCGCCGAGTCCGCGATCATCCGTAGTCTGCCGTCGTTGCCCGCGTCGGAGCTGACGCGGGGCCCGACGAGCCTCAACTGACGCACACGAGAAGGCCGATGGCGAAGAAGTCGAAGAAGCAGCAGGCGGGCGGCACGCCCGCGACGGTGGCCCTGACGGCGGCGGGCGTGGAGTACACCGTGCACGCCTACGAGCACGATCCGGCGCATCCCTCCTACGGCGAGGAGGCGGCCGAGGCGATGGGCGTGTCGCCCGAGCGGGTGTTCAAGACACTGGTGGCGGACGTCGACGGCGCGCTCGTGGTGGCGGTCGTGCCGGTGGCGGGCTCGCTGGACCTGAAGTCGCTGGCGACGGCGGTCGGCGGCAAGCGGGCGGCGATGGCCGACCCCACGCTCGCGGAGCGCACGACGGGCTATGTGCGGGGCGGGATCTCCCCCCTCGGCCAGCGCAAGCGGCTCCGCACGGTGCTGGACGCGTCGGCGGACGCGCACGACACGATCTGCGTCTCGGCTGGGCGGCGGGGCCTGGAGGTCGAGCTGTCCCCGGGAGACCTCGCGAAGCTCACGGAGGCGGTGTCCGCGCCGATCGCTCGCGCGTGACGTTGGGGGGCGGCGCGTTTTCGGCTACGGGTGCGTGGGGGCTGGTCGCGCAGTTCCCCGCGCCCCTGAAAAGCAGGGGCTGCGCCCCGTGCTTTTCACCCCGCGGCCCCGTCGCCTTTCAGGCCCGCAGGGCCGTGGTCTTTCAGGCCCGCAGGGCCTGGTCTTTTAGGGGCGGGAACTGCGGAGAAACCCCACGCACCCGCACTCGCCAGCGCACCAGAACCCCCGAGCTATCAGGCGCCCGAAAATCACACCACCGGCGCGCCGTACCCGTCCTTCTCCGGCTCGGACTCGAGCGGCTCGGGATCGCGCGGTCCGAACAGCGCCGTCAATCCGAGGTGCACCAGCAACCCCGCGAACGGCCAAGCCAGCAGCGCGCCCTTCGCCCCGAGCTTCAGCGGCGCCGAGAACGTCACGCCCTGCCCGACCTCCTTCGCCCGCGCGGCGACATCCGTCCCGGGTCCGAGCCACACCCCGAGCCGCCACGCCACCACGGCCCCGAGCAGCCCGCCGACCAGGAGCGCCACGACGAGCGGCACCCCGCCGCGTCGGCGCAGCAGGAAGACGACGAGCGCGCTCAGCGCCCCCGCGCCCAGGGCCAGCAGGGTGAACGTCCCGTCGACACCCGCGGCCTGCTCGCCCTCGGTGTCCTTGAAGTAGACCGCCGACCCGTCGGAGACGAGCGGCACGTGCGGCGCGAGCCACCACCACAGGACGCCCAGCACCGCGCCGCCGAGCAGCGCCATGACCACGGTGACGACGGCGGCCTCGATCAACTCGGTCCTGAGCCCGGGGCCGACGGGCGGCTTCTCCGGCCCGTACCAGGGTTCCGCGTCGCCCCCGCCGCTGGTGGGCGGGGGAGCCCAGGGGTCGTTCGGGGACTGGTCGTGCGGCGGCGGAGGAGGAGTCAACGGTGCGGTCACTCTGCCATCGTGCCAGGCCCGGTCGCGCGCCGCGTCACCGGACGGCGGCCCGCCGGTACGCCCAGGTGGCGACGGCGAGCGAGACTACCCCGACCCCCGCGCACACGGCGAGGTCCCCGAGCACGAACGCCCAGTCGGGGCTCGGCCCGAAGGTCCGGGCGAAAGCCTCCACGCCGTACGTCGACGGCAGCAGGTCCCGGGCGAACTGGACGAAGCCCGGCATCCGGTCGGCCGGCAGCACGCCCAGCAGGAGCGCCGCCGACATACCGAGCTGCCCGAGCACGGTGGCCAGCTCCGGGCGCGGGGCGAGCAGCCCCAGCGCGGCGCCCAAGCCGGCGAGCGCGGCCCCGGCGAGCGGGATCACGGCGGCGAGCACCCAGAGGTGGGTCAGCGGCAGCCCGAAGAGCGCACAGCCGAAGACGGCGGTCACGACGGTCCCCGGCACGGTGAAGGAGGCGTACGCCCCCGCCGCGCCCAGCACCACGGCCGCCGGCGGCACCGGAAGTGTGGCGTAGTGGTCGAGTCCGCCGCTGGACCGCAGCTGCCCGAAGTACTGGGCCAGCAGGTTCAGCGCGACGAAGGCGACGACGAGCACCGACGAACCGGCGACCACGGCGTGCGCCTCGGCCCCGCCGTCCACCACACCGCGCATCAGGATCATGATCCCGATCGACTGGAAGGTGGCGACGAACAGCAGTGGGATCCGCGCGACCCGCGCCCGGGACAGCTGCGCCCGGTACACCGCGCAGAGCGACGGCCACAGGCGCGCGCGGGGCCCTAGCTCGGCGGCTCCGCGCTCCACGCGCTCCTCCACCGCCAGGGCCTTGCCCGGCAGGATCTCGGCGGGTACGACACTCACGTCGAGCTGCTCCTCTTCGCTTCGGCTGTCGCCCAGTTCCGTACGGCTGCGGCAGCCACGTCGTTCACCTTCGCACCGACTGTTCTCCGGCCCACGCCCGCGTCCCTCACCCCTTGACCAGTCCCTGCGCGCTGCCCGCGCTGCCGCCGAGCGCCAGGTAGACGTCCTCCAGGCTCGGCGTGGCGAGGGTGAAGTCGTCGAGCGCCACGAAGGCGGCGCCCCCGGTCACGGTGGCCACCACGGCACGCGCCTCCTCGGGTGCGAGCCGGAGCGTCCACCGGCGCCCGGACTCCACCGCGCGCGGGCGCAGGGCGACGACCTCGGGCACGTCCAGCGGGGCCTTCTCGCGCCACACCAGGTCGACCCGAACCTCGCCCGCGACCTGCTCCTTCAGCCCGGCCGGCGTGTCGCAGGCGATGACCCGGCCCTGGTCGAGGACGGCGACCCGGTCGAGCACGGTCTCGGCCTCGATGACGTTGTGGGTGACCAGCAGCACGGTGGCGCCGGACTCGGCGCGCCGCCGGTCGACGGCGGCCCACACGGCGCGCCGGGCCACCGGGTCCATCCCGCTGGTCGGCTCGTCGAGCACGAGCAGCGGGCGCTCCCCGACGAGGGCGGTGGCGAAGCAGGCGAGCCGTCGCTGTCCGCCGGACAGCTTCTTCAGGGGACGCGCGGCGAGCCCGGTCAGTCCCAGTTCCTCCAGCACCGCGTCCCGCTCGGCCCGCGCCCGCCGGATGTCCAGCCCGCGCAGCCGTCCGGTGGTCTCGGCGGCGAGCGCCACGGTCAGCTCGTCGAGGGCGGTGGACTCCTGGCCAAGATAGGCGAGGATCCGGGAGGCCCGCTCCGGGTGCCGCACGATGTCGTGGCCCAGGATCTCGACGGTGCCGTCGTCGGGCCGCATCAGCCCGGTGAGCTGCCGTACGAGGGTGGTCTTGCCCGCCCCGTTGGGTCCGAGCAGCCCGAAGATCTCGCCGCGCCGGACCTCCAGCGCCACCGCGTCGTTGGCCCGCACCTCGGGGGTCCCCGGTGTCCCGCGCCGTCCCCGGGTGGCCGGATAGGTCTTGGTGAGGCCCCGCACAGCGCACACGACATCCCCACCATGCCGGACCGCCTGTGCCGTACGCGTACTCACGAGGGACGAGCCTAAGGGGTCCGGAGGACTGTCCCCTCTCCGGGGCACCGCAGCGCGCCCCGGAGAGGGGCGCGGGGAACTGCGCGACCAGCCAGAATCAACCCGCAGTCGCCCGAAAACAGTCCGCCCCGGCCCGTGAGGCCCCCTTACCGCTCCCCCGCCGGCGCGTGCTCGACCCCCGTGCGCACATCGATCTCCCGCCAGAACCCGGCCCGGATCGCGTACCGGTCGTGCTCGTCGATCTGATCGTCCTTGTGCGCCAGCAGCCCGAACCGCGCCGCATACCGCAGCAGCTCCCCGTCCACCCGGTGCGGCACCCGCGGATACATCCCCGACAGCTTCTGCAGATGCGCCTGGTCGGTCAGCCGGGCCATCCACCGCCGGGCGAACACCTGTCCGACCTCGAAGGGGTCGCCGCCCACGGTCGTGATGTCCTCCTCCCGATCGGCCCACCGCTGCTCCGCCGAGGTCAGCTGCGCCAGCGTCGGCATCGCCGCGGCCTCCGGCGGCTCCGCGGCGCCCCCGGGCCGGTCCACCCAGCCCTTGTCGGAGGACCACCGGAGCGTGGCGGTGGCCGGATGCTGCACGGCGTGCGCCCCGGGCCCGCGCATCGCCGCCAGGTCCTTCGGCGTCGGTACGCCCTTGTGTGCGGACGCCCGCTCCTCGCTGCCGTTGCGCGCGGCACCGGCAGCCGAGGCGTGCTCGGGCTCTCCGGGTGACCGCTCGGCGGCCGCCGCGAGCGCCGACTCGGGCAGCGGGGCCGACAGGATCGCGGCGATCTCCGGCCGCGGCACCGGCTGGGGCGCGCAGACCCCGCCGACGTCCTTGGCCCGCACGGCCTTGGTGATCCACATCCGGTCGAGCACCCGCCGCTCGTCGGCCTCGGCCACCAGGTCCTCGGACTGGTTGTAGTCGCCGTCGGCCGCCTGCACCGCCCACAGGTGGACGGCGACGCCGTGCTCCTTGGCGGCCATCATGCCCGGCAGCAGATCCCCGTCGCCGGTCACGAGGACCACGTCGGAGCAGGCGCGGTTGCGGGCCAGTTCGGTCAGTTCGGCGTGCATGGCGGCGTCCACGCCCTTCTGCGCCCAGCGCCCGTCGCTGCGGGTCAGCGCGCCGAGCCGGACGGTCACCCGGGGCATCACGCGCAGCCTGCGGTGCTCGGGCTGCGGGACGCGGTCGGGGGCGCCGTCGAACCAGTAGATGCGCAGCAACGGCCGTTCGGTGTCGGCCTCGGCGCGCTCGCGCAGCCCCTGGATGAGGGCGGCGTGATCGACGGTGATGCGGGAGCGGGAGGGTTCCCCGGCGAGGAGGCTGGCGGCCGCGCCGAGCAGATACCCGGCGTCCACCAGGACGATGCAGCGGTCCACGCGATCCACCCTCTTTCCGGGAGGTTTGCTTCGGGCTTCCTTCGAGTCTGCCCGACCGCGCGGAGGTTAACGGCCGGAACTCGATCTTCGGCGTGGCGTATCCGGGCGCGCGCCCCCGGGTCGCGACTCGTGGTCCGACAACTCTCGTCACGGACGGTGATTTTCCGAAATGCGCACCTTGTCATGCTATGTGAGTCTGGTCGCGGCCCTGGCCCCTAGATCCCCCACAGGAGGCAGATCACCATGGCCAAGAACAAGAAGCAGGACCGTAAGCAGCCGCAGTCCGAGCGTGGTCAGCAGCAGACCCAGCAGTCCTCGCTGGAGTCGCAGGCCGAACAGCGCGTGACCCAGGTGACGCCCGGCGACATGGCCCGCAAGGGCCGGCAGAAGCGCTTCGGTCACAACTGACATCTGCGTAAAGGCTGTTGCAGCCCAGGTACACCGAGGGGCGCATCCGGAACACCGGATGCGCCCCTCGCGCGTTCACGCCTGTCGGACTCCGCGGCCCGCACGGGTCCGCCCGGACCCGCCCAGGTCCGCTCAGCCGGCCAGGCAGGACGGGCCGAGCAGCACCTTCAGATCGCCGAACAGGGCCGGGTCGGGCTTGACCCGGTGCCGGTCGAGGCGGAGCACGGTCGTCTTGGTCGGGCCCTGGAGCCTGATCCGGACCTCGCTGTCGCCCTTGTGGTGGGTGAGGATCTCGCCGAGCCGGCTGACCATGGGCGGGGTGACCCGGGTCGCCGGGATGGTGAGGATCACGGGCGCGTTGGTGCCCGCGTTCGACAGGTCGGGGACCTGCATCTCCATCGCGACGAGCCGCGGCACGTCCTCGCGCTTGTCGAGGCGGCCCTTGACGAACACGACGGCGTCCTCGACGAGTTGCGTGGAGACGAGCTGGTAGGTCGCCGGGAAGAACATGCACTCGATGGAGCCGGCGAGGTCCTCGACGGTGGCGATGGCCCAGGCGTTGCCCTGCTTGGTCATCTTGCGCTGGAGGCCCGAGATGATGCCGCCGATGGTGACGACCGCGCCGTCCGCGTGCTCGCCGCCGGTGAGCTGGGCGATGCCCGCGTCGGCCTTGTCGGCGAGCACGTGCTCCAGGCCGAAGAGGGGGTGGTCGGAGACGTAGAGACCGAGCATCTCCCGCTCCTGGGCGAGGAGATAGGTCTTGTCCCACTCGTCGGTGGTGAACTCCACGTCGAGCCCGAAGCCCGGCTCGCTGCTGTCGTCCTCGCCCATGCCGCCGAAGAGGTCGAACTGGCCCTCGGCCTCCTTGCGCTTGACCGCGACCACGTTGTCGATCATCGGGTCGAAGTGCGCGGTGAGGCCCTTGCGGGTGTGCCCCATGGAGTCGAAGGCGCCCGCCTTGATCAGCGACTCCGTGGTCCGCTTGTTGCAGGCGACCGCCTCGACCTTGTCGAGGTAGTCCGGGAAGGAGGCGTACTTCCCCTTGGCCTTGCGACTGCGGATGATCGACTCCACCACGTTCGTCCCGACGTTGCGGACGGCGGAGAGGCCGAAGAGGATCACGTCGTCGCCCTGGGCGGCGAAGTTCTGCTCGGACTCGTTGACGTTCGGCGGGAGCACCTTGATCTTCATGCGCCGGCACTCGTTGAGGTAGACCGCCGACTTGTCCTTGTCGTCCTTGACCGAGGTGAGCAGCGCGGCCATGTACTCGGCCGGGTAGTTGGCCTTGAGGTACGCCGTCCAGTAGGAGACCAGGCCGTACGCGGCGGAGTGGGCCTTGTTGAAGGCGTAGCCGGCGAACGGGACCAGCACGTCCCACAGGGCCTGGATGGCCTCGTCGCTGTAGCCGTTCTTCTTGGCGCCGGCCTGGAAGATGGTGAAGTTCTTCGCCAGTTCCTCGGGCTTCTTCTTGCCCATCACGCGGCGGAGGATGTCGGCCTCACCGAGGGAGTACCCGGCGATGATCTGGGCCGCCTTCTGCACCTGCTCCTGGTAGACGATCAGGCCGTAGGTGACCGCGAGGACCTCCTGGAGCGGCTCCTCCAGCTCCTTGTGGATCGGGGTGATCTCCTGGCGGCCGTTCTTCCGCTCGGCGTAGTTGATGTGCGAGTTCATGCCCATCGGGCCGGGCCGGTAGAGGGCCGAGACGGCGGAGATGTCCTCGAAGTTGTCGGGCTGCATCTGGCGGAGCAGCGAGCGCATCGGGCCGCCGTCGAACTGGAAGACGCCGAGCGTGTCGCCGCGGCAGAGCAGTTCGAAGGTCTTGGGGTCGTCCAGCGGGAGCGAGAGCATCTCCAGGTCGATGCCTTTGTTGGCCTTCACCATCTTGATGGCGTCGTCCATGATCGTGAGGTTGCGCAGGCCGAGGAAGTCCATCTTCAGCAGGCCGAGCGACTCGCACTGCGGGTAGTCCCACTGGGTGATGGTCACGCCGTCGGTGTGCCGCACCCAGATCGGGGCGTGGTCGACGATGGGCTCGCTGGACATGATCACGCCGGCCGCGTGCACACCCATCTGCCGGACCAGGCCCTCGACGCCCTTGGCGGTGTCGATGACCTTCTTCACGTCCGGTTCGTTCTCGTACATCGCCCGGATCTCGCCCGCCTCGCCGTAGCGCGGGTGGGAGGGGTCGGTGATGCCGTTGAGGTCGATGCCCTTGCCGAGGACGTCGGCGGGCATGGCCTTGGTGAGCCGGTCGCCCATCGCGTACGGGTAGCCCAGCACGCGCGCGGAGTCCTTGATGGCGTTCTTCGCCTTGATCTTGCCGTAGGTGCCGATCATGGCGACCTTGTCGGCGCCGTACTTCTCCGTCACGTACCGGATCACCTCGACGCGCCTGCGCTCGTCGAAGTCGATGTCGACATCGGGCATGGAGATGCGCTCGGGGTTGAGGAACCGCTCGAAGATCAGGCCGTGCGGGATCGGGTCGAGGTCGGTGATGCCCATGGCGTACGCGACGATCGAGCCGGCCGCGGAGCCACGGCCGGGGCCGACCGCGATGCCCTGCTTCTTGGCCCACATGATGAAGTCGGCGACCACGAGGAAGTAGCCCGGGAAGCCCATCGAGATGATGGTGTCCATCTCGTACTCGACCTGCTTCATGCGGTCGTCCGGGATGCCGTCCGGGAAGCGGCGGTGCATGCCGCGCATGGTCTCCTCGCGGAACCAGCTGACCTCCGTGTACCCCTCGGGGATGTCGAACTTCGGCATCAGGTTCCGGGCCTCGAACATGCCCGTGGTGTCGATCTGCTCGGCGACCAGCAGGGTGTTGGCGCAGCCCTCCTGCCAGGCGTCCGAGGAGTCGATGGCGTACATCTCGTCCGTGGACTTCAGGTAGTAGCCGGTGCCGTCGAACTTGAAGCGGTCCGGGTCGGAGAGGTTCTTGCCGGTCTGGATGCACAGCAGCGCGTCGTGCGCGGTCGCCTCGTGCGCGTAGGTGTAGTGCGAGTCGTTGGTGACCAGCGGGGGGATGCCGAGCTTCTTGCCGATCTCCAGCAGGCCGTCGCGGACCCGGTGCTCGATCTCGATGCCGTGGTCCATCAGCTCCAGGAAGTACCGGTCCTTGCCGAAGATGTCCTGGTACTCGGCGGCCGACTTCAGGGCCTCGTCGAACTGGCCGAGGCGCAGCCGGGTCTGCAGCTCGCCGGAGGGGCAGCCGGTGGAGGCGATGAGCCCCTCGGACCACTGGGAGATGGTCTCCTTGTCCATCCGGGGCCACTTCTGGAGCCAGCCCTCGGCGTACGCGTCCGAGGAGAGCTTGAAGAGGTTGTGCAGACCGGTCTTGTTCGCCGCCCAGATCGTCTTGTGCGTGTAACCACCGGAGCCGGAGACGTCGTCCCGCTTCTGGTGCGGCTGACCCCACTGGATCTTGCGCTTGTTGCGGCGGGACTCGGGGGCGACGTACGCCTCGATGCCGATGATCGGGGTGACGCCCGCCTTCTTCGCGGAGTGGAAGAAGTCGTACGCCCCGTGCAGATTGCCGTGGTCGGACATGGCGATGTGGGTCATGCCCATCTCGTTGCACGCGTCGAACATGTCCTTGAGCCGCGCGGCACCGTCCAGCAGCGAGTACTGGGTGTGGACGTGCAGGTGCGTGAACGGCGGCTTTGACACGGCTTCGGCCTCCAGGGGACACAGGGGAAACAGGCGTGAACGACTTCCCCACGGGCTGCGGACAGTCTGGGGGACAGCGTCGAAGTCTATGCCTCGGCACTGACACGGCGAGGGGTGTGCCCCGTACCTTTCGGGGAGGAGTCGTGGGCACTCCCGTGCGCGCTCGCACGTTGAGAGGTCGACCCACCCGTGATCCACCAGGAGGCACCCAGCGATGTCGGTTCCGCAGCTCAACGACGAGCGACGCGGTGAGGAGATCCTCGCCGTCTTCGACACCGCCTTCGGCCGGCTCCTCGCCGCCGACCCGGCCGCGTTCCGCGTGAAGTTCCGGAAGATGGCGGCCTCGGCCTTCGCGTTCTACCGGGGCACGGCGTGCCTGTTCTACAAGGACCTGGACGAGGAGAAGTCGGCCGGACCGTACCTGGACGAGCGCACCTCGCGCGTGTGGATCCACGGCGACCTCCACGCGGAGAACTTCGGCACGTACATGGACTCCACGGGCCGTCTGATCTTCAACGTGAACGACTTCGACGAGGCGTACGTCGCCCCCTTCACCTGGGACCTGAAGCGTTTCGCCGCCTCCGTGGCGCTCATCGGGTACGCGAAGGCCCTCAGCGACGAGCAGATCACGGAGCTGGTGGAGATCTACGCGGCCGCCTACCGCGAGCGGATCCACGCCATAGCGACCGGCGCCAAGCGGGACGAGGTCCCCCCGTTCACGCTGGACACCGCCCAGGGCCCGCTGCTGGGCGCGCTGCGCGACGCCCGCTCGCTGACCCGTTTCGGCCTCCTGGACTCGATGACGGAGATCCGCGACTTCGAGCGCCGCTTCGCGCCGGGCGGCGGCTCCATCGAGCTGGACGCGGCGACGCGCTACAAGGTGCTGGCCGCCTTCGACGGCTATCTGGAGACGCTGCCGGAGTCGTCCCTGACCCGCCCCGACTCGTACCGGGTGAAGGACGTCGTCGGCCGCCGGGGCATCGGCATCGGCTCGGCGGGGCTGCCGTCGTACAACATCCTGCTGGAGGGGCAGAGCGACGCCCTGGAGAACGACGTCGTGATCTACATCAAGCAGGCCCAGACCCCGGCGGTCTCCCGGCACATCACCGACGAGCGGATCCGTGACTACTTCGAGCACGAGGGCCACCGCACGGTGATCTCCCAGCGCGCTCTGCAGGCGCACGCGGACCCGTGGCTGGGCTGGACCGAGCTGGACGGCGCCGGACAGCTGGTCGCCGAGGTCTCGCCGTACGCGGTGGACCTGGACTGGAGCGACATCGACGACCCGGAGGAGATCGCGGCGGTCGTCGCCGACCTCGGCCGGGCCACGGCCACGATGCACGCGGCGGCGGACGACCTGACCGGACAGTCCCTGGTCCCGTTCTCCACGGAGCGGGCCATCGACGCGGCGATCGCGGCCGACGAGGAGGGCTTCGCACCCCTCCTGGTGGACTTCGCGCACGCGTACGGGGCACGCGCGCGTGCGGACCACCAGATCTTCGTCGACCTCTTCCGCAACGGCCGGATCCCCGGTCTGTAGACGTCCGACATCCTTCCGTGTTCGTCACTCACAGGGGCCCTTTAGCGGTCCCTTACGGGTGAACGTGGGAGACTCTCCGACGCCATGGACATATCCGGGACCCACTTCAGAGCCGTACGCGCGGCGCTGTTCACGGCGATCGTCGTGACACTCGGCACCGCGTCGCACGTGCTGCTGTCCGGGGTCCCGCTCCCGCTCACCGCCGTCGCCGCGATCGCCGCCGCCGTCTTCCTCGTCGCCTACGCGCTGGCCGGCCGCGAGCGCGGCTTCGGGCGCATCGCCGGTGTGCTGATCCCGCTGGAGCTGACCGCCGACACGGTCTTCACCGCGGGTCAGCACGCCTGCTACGGCGAGGCGGGCGGCCCCGTCACGGGTCCGCTGCGCCAGGTCGGACTGGACGTCCTGTGCGGCGGCAGCGTCGGCGCGCCGCTGGCGCGGGTCACCGGCGGCTCCGAGCGCGCGGCCACGCTGCTGGCGGGCGCCGGTCCGACGGCCGTCTGGCTGCTGCTCGCCGCGCACATCGGCGTGGGGCTGCTGGCCGCCGCCTGGCTGCGGCGGGGCGAGCGGGCGCTGGCCCAGCTGCTGGACGCCGCGGTCGCCGCCGGCTTCCGTCCGCTGCTGATCGCGGTCGCCTCCGTCCTGGTGCGGCCCGCCCCGGCGGAGCACCGGCCGAGGCGCGTCGCGCACCGTACGGCCACCGCCCGCACCCTTCTCTTCGCCCACTCCCTGGGACGGCGTGGACCGCCGTGCTCGGTCACGTTCGCGTGACCGCCTTCCGAGCACGAGCACATCCCCGTCACACCCATCCGCGCACCCGGGTGCGCGTTTCCCAGGGAGTTCACCCTTATGAGCAAGCGGAACAGCAACGCGGCGAAGTCGGCGGCCCGTGAGCGGCTGCGTCTGGAGCGCGAGCGCCAGGCCAAGCGCGCCAAGGTCCGGCGTCAGGCGATCGTGGCGTCCTCCATCGTCGCGGTCCTCGCGATAGCGGGCGGCATCGGCTACGCCGTCGTCCAGAACAACAAGCCCACGAAGTGGGAGGCGGCCGCCGACGCCACGGTGGTCGCGCCGGCCAACGCCTCCGGCAAGAACGGTACGACCGTACTGATCGGCGACTCCAAGTCCGACAACGTGGTCCACCTGTACGAGGACCCGCGCTGCCCGGCCTGCGCCAGTTTCGAGCAGACCGTCGGCGAGACGGTGAACAAGGGCATGGAGGACGGCGACTACAAGCTCTCCTTCACTCTCGGCACCTTCCTTGACGGCAACCTCACCGGCGAGGGCTCGAAGAACGCGCTGAGCGCGCTCGGCGCCGCCCTGAACGTCAGCCCCGAGGCCTTCCTCGACTACAAGGCGGCGCTGTACTCGGCGAAGTACCACCCGGAGGAGTCGACCGACGAGTTCGCCAAGGACAGCTATCTGATCAAGGTGGCGAACACCGTCGACGCGCTGAAGAACAACAAGAAGTTCCAGGACGCCGTCGAGAAGGGCACCTACGACGCCTGGGCGATGCGGATGAGCAAGACCTTCGACGACGCCGAGGGGGTCGAGTCGACTCCGACCATCAAGATCAACGACAAGAAGATCACCAACCCGTCGTCGGTCGCGGACTGGGAGAAGTCGCTCAAGGACGCGGGCGTCACGAAGTAGCGACCTGGCGGCCGTAGCCGCGTGCTCGACGCGGCTACGGCTACGGCTACGGCTACGGCTACGGCTACGGCTACGGCTACGGCTACGGCTACGGCGCGATGTACGGCTTGACGCGGCCCCGGTAGTCCTCGGACCGGACCTCGTTGTAGTACTTGTCGGCGTCCTCGTCGTCCGAGGTGAAGATGTAGACCGGGCATTCGTCCGACTCGACCTTGCCGCTGTACGTGTACTGCTCCTTGCCGGTGCGCGCCTCGACGACCCGCAGCCGGTAGGAGGTGTTGTACGTCTTGATCTTCAGCGGCTTGCCGTCGGCCTCCATGTCGCAGACCTTGCCGGTCGCGGTGGCCTTGGTGCGCTCGACACAGACGACCAGCTCCGCCTGTGCCGGCTTGTCCTCGTAACCGAGGAACCAGCCCTTGGGGAAGTCCCCGTCGAGGGGCACGCTGCTGTTCCAGCCGTCGCCGGTGCTGTTCATCAACTGCGCCGGGTGCACCGTCTTCTTCGTACGGTCGTAGGCCGGTAGTCCCGCGAAGCCGAGTCCGTCCGCGCAGACCCGTTCCAGGTCCTGGGTGGTCAGCGGAACCTCCGGCTCGTCGGCGGCGGCACCGGCCGACGACGACCCGCCGCCGCTACCTCCACCGGGACTCCCGGTGCTCCCGGTGTTCCCCGCGGATGACGAACACCCGCTCAGGACCACGCCCAGCACTCCGGCGGCGACCCACACCCGGGCACGCTGCATCGACGACCTCCCTGCCGAAAAGAGAAAGAAGCAGGCAGGGCATGTCCCCCCGGGTCATGCCCTGTCCCCCCTGCCCTGCCGAGACAGAAGCGTGCCGGACTCCGACGCGCCGGGTATCGGGGAAGACCCCCCATGTAGTTGTGCGACCCCTGTGAAAGAGGGGGCTACTCTGTACGCGCCTCGAAGAGGTGTGCGAGGAGTACGGGGGTTGCCACGACCATCCCAACGGGGCGCAGGGGGCCTGGAGTTGTCGTCGTTCTCGGTGGAGCCGTCCTTCTCGTCGCTGTCCTCGCCCGCCCTGGTCGGCAGGGAGGCGGAGCGCGAGCTGCTGACGGCCGTCGTCCGGGCGGGCCGGGACGGGCACGGCTCCTCGGTGTTCGTGCTGGGCGAGCCCGGCATCGGCAAGTCCCGGCTCGTCGAGGAGGCCGCGTCCGCCGCCGCGCGCACCGGGGCGCGTGTCCTGCGCGGGCGAGCGGCGTCCGCCGGGCGCGCGGTGCCGCTGCGCCCCCTCGCGGAGGCCGTGTTCTCCGGCCTACGGGGCGAGGGTGCGCCCTCGGACGGCGAACTGGGCCTCTACGAGCCCCTGCTGACCCGGCTGTGCGGGCTGGCACCGCAGGACGGCGCACCCCTCGTCGGGTACGCCGAGGCGGTGCTGCGGCTGTTGCACGTCCTCGGCCGGGACGGCGGCTGTGTCCTGGTGCTGGAGGACCTGCACGACGCGGACGCCGACACGCTCGCCATCGTCGACTACCTGACGGACAACGTCTCCGGGCAGCGGACCGTCCTGCTGGCCACCCTGCGCGGCGAGTCCGGCCCGGCGCTCGACCTCGCCGGGGCCGCCACGTCCCGCCGCACGGCCCGCACGATCCGGCTGGCCCGCCTCGGGCCGGCCGGCACCGCCGAGTTGGCGGCCCGCTGTCTGGGCCACGACTCCGCCGAAGACGTCCCGGCCGCGGTACTGAACCGGCTGCACACCGTCTCCGAGGGCGTTCCCTTCGTGGTGGAGGAACTGCTGCGCGCCATGGTCGACGGGGGCGGGCTGGTCCGGGAGGGGGACTCCCGCTGGGCAGTCACCGGCTCGCTCGACGCCGGTGTCCCCGCCACCGTCGCCGCCGCCGTCCTGCAACGTGTGGACCAGCTGCCGCCCGCGGGTGTCGCCCTCCTGGAGGCGGCGGCGGTCCTCGGCCGACGCTTCCCCGTGGACGTCGCCGCCCGCGCCGCCGGCCTGGACCCCACCACCGCCCTCCCCCAGCTCCGCCACGCCTCCCACGCCCACCTCGTCTCCGGCGCCACCACCCCCGCCGACCCCGGCTGGCACACCTTCCGCCACGCCCTCACGGCCGACGCCATCAGCGGCCGCCTGCTCCCCGCCGAACGGGCGGCCCTGTGCCTGGCGGCGGCCGACGCGATCGAGGGGGCGTGGGGGGTGAGCGACGAGGAGGCGAGCCCTGACGTGACGCACACCGGTGGCGACACCCCGACACGCCCGATCACACCGAGCACGACACACCACGACACGCCCAGCAGGGGCGCCCCGCCCGCCGAACCCGACCTCTCCGCTCTCGCCCTCGCCCAGCCCCCACCCCCCGCGCCCGCCCAGTCCGCCACCCCGGCCCGCACCCCCCACCGCCCCCTCGGCGAGGACGCCCGTGACGATCTGTACCGGCTCGCCGCGGAGTTGTGTGTCGCCGGTGGCCGGCCGGCGCGGGCGGCCGTGCTGCTCGCCCGGGCCGGTCGACAGGCCGTCGCGCGGGGCGCGCTGCTGACCGCCGTGGAACTCCTCGACCGGGGCCTGGAACTGATCGCCGACACGCCGGACGCTCCCCCCGAGGCCGTGGCCCGGCTGCTGGAGGAGTTGCTCGGCACGCTGGTCCTCACCGGCGACGTACGACGCGTACCCGAACTCGGTGACCGGCTGGACCGTGTCCTGACGGTCTCCGGCGCGCCGGCCGGCCGACGGGCGGCGGGTTTCCTGATCCGGGCGCGGGCCGCGGCGACCGCGCAGCAGTGGGAGGAGGGCCTGACCGCCGTACGGCGGGCAAGGGAACTGCTCGGCGACTCGCCCGACCCGGCGTCCCGCGCCGCGCTGGACGCGGTCGCCGCCCACCTGATGCTCAACTCGCAGCGCCCGGACCGGCTGGAGAGCGCCCGCGCGCTCGCCGAGGGCGCCGTCGCGACCGCGGAGGAGGTGGGGCTGCCGGAGGTGGCGTGCAAGGCGCTCAACATGCTCGGCTACTGCCTGCGCCCCCGGGACCTGGGCGAGGCGGAGGACGCGTTCACCCGGCTGGTCGCGACCGCCGAGGCCCACGCGCTGCCGGTGTGGCGGATCCGTGGCCTGCTGGAGCTGGGCGTGCTCGACCGTGTCCGGTTCACCGGCACGGACCGGCTGCTCGCCGCGCGCGCGGCCGCCGAGGACACCGGCGCGGTGCTCATGACCGCCTGGGCCGACATGCATCTGACCCTCTCCCACATCCTGCGCGACGAACACGACCGGGCCGCGGAGTCCGCGCGTCGCCTGCGGGAGACGGCCCGCCGACTGCGGTTGCGCGAGGTGGAGCTGATCGGCGCGGGCGTGGACGGCATCATCGCCGCCTCGCTCGGGGAGCGGGAGAGGCTCGACGCCACCCTGCGCACGCTGGAGCGCGCGCTCGCCGGGCGCAGCGCGGGGGCGCTCTGGGGTTACGCCGACACCTCGGTGTGGGGCTGGGCCCAGGGCATCTGCTCCCTGCTGCGGGAGGAACCCGACCGCGCGCTGGCCGAGTTCACCGAGGCGGACGCGGTCATGCGGGCCCTGCCCAGCACCCGTGGCGTCACCGGGTTCCTCGGGCCGTACCTCCTGCTGCGCACCCTGCGCGGCACGACCGACTGGGGTGAACTGGACGGCCCCGGCACCGAACGGCTCGCCCAGGTCCACTGGGACCGCCCCTTCGCCGGCTGGTCCCGGGCCGTCCTGCTGGGCCGCGAGGGCCGCGGCGCGGAGGCCGCCAAGACGGCGGAGGAGGCCCTGACCAGCACCGCCGCGATCCCGCTGGCCGCCCACCTCTGTCTGCGGCTCGGCGCCCAGGCCGCGCTCGCCGACGGCTGGGGCCGGCCCGTCGAATGGCTGCGCGCCGCCGAGCAGTTCTTCCACGAGCGGGGCACGACCCGCGTGTCCGCCGCGTGCCGGGCGCTGCTGCGCGACGCCGGCGCGCCCGTGCCGCGCCGCCGCCAGGGCCACGACACGATCCCGCGAGAGCTGCGCCGCGTGGGGGTGACGGCCCGGGAGTACGAGGTGCTCCGCCTGCTCGCCGCCCGGCTCGGCAACCAGGAGATCGCCGACCACCTCTTCCTCTCCCCGCGCACCGTGGAGAAGCACCTCGCCAGCCTCCGCCACCGCACCGACAGCCCCGACCGCGCGGCCCTGATCACCCTGGCCAGACGCTACGCCGAGGACCGGTGACCCGCCGGGGCGCCGGCTCACCGGAGACCGCAGAACCCTGTGCGTCGGCCCGCTCTCGCGCACCCGGTACGACGAACAATGCACGACCGTCTGAACATTGAGCGGATTTCGGGCTTCTGTCTTACCTCTGGCCCTACTCATCAGTAATCTCATCCGCCGTGACCAGTCGCAGATCTCACTCCAGCCCCGATTCCCCGACCCGGCCCACGAGTTCGCCCGCCCCGAGCCGCCGTACGGTGGTCAAGGCGGCCACGGCCGGTGCCGTCCTCGCGGCACCGCTGGCCGCCGCGATACCGGCGCGCGCGGCAGAGGCCCCCGCCTTCCTGCACGGGGTCGCCTCAGGTGACCCGCTGCCCGACGGTGTCCTGCTGTGGACCCGGGTGACGCCCACCGCCGCCGCGCTGCCCGGCTCCGGCGTCGGCCCGGACGTCGAGGTCGGCTGGACCGTCGCCCTGGACAAGGCGTTCACCCGCGTCGTCGCCAAGGGGTCGACGACCGCGAGCGCCTCCTCCGACCACACCGTCAAGGCGGACGTACGCGGTCTGGCGCCCGCCACGGACTACTGGTTCCGTTTCTCCGCCGGCGGCACCGACTCGCCCGCCGCCCGCACCCGCACCGCCCCGCCCGCCGACGCCGCCGTCGCCGGGCTGCGCTTCGGCGTGGTGTCCTGCGCCAACTGGGAGGGCGGGTACTTCGCGGCCTACCGTCATCTCGCCGCGCGCGGCGACCTGGACGCGTGGCTGCACCTCGGCGACTACATCTACGAGTACGGCACCGGCGCGTACGGCACCCGCGACAAGGTCGTACGACCGCACGCGCCGAGCCACGAGATCGTCTCCCTCGCCGACTACCGCGTCCGGCACGCCCGTTACAAGACCGACCCCGATCTCCAGGCCCTGCACGCGGCCGCGCCGGTCGTCGCCATCTGGGACGACCACGAGATCGCCAACGACACGTGGTCGGGCGGCGCCGAGAACCACACCGAGGGCGCGGAGGGCACCTGGGCGGCCCGTCAGTCGGCGGCCAAGCGGGCCTACTTCGAGTGGATGCCGGTACGCCCGGCGGTCGCGGGCACCACCTACCGCCGGTTGCGCTTCGGCAAGCTCGTCGACCTCTCGCTGCTCGACCTGCGCTCCTTCCGGTCGCAGCAGGTGGGCGTGGGCGACGGCGAGGTCGACGACCCGGACCGTACGCTGACCGGCCGGGCCCAGCTCGACTGGCTGAAGGCCGGGCTGACGTCCTCGGACACGACCTGGCGTCTGGTCGGCAACTCGGTGATGATCGCCCCGTTCGCCCTCGGCAACCTCACCGCCGACCTCGTCGAACCCCTCGCCGAACTGCTGGGGCTGCCGAAGGAGGGGCTCGCCCTCAACCCGGACCAGTGGGACGGCTACACCGACGACCGCCGCGAACTCCTCGCGCATCTGCGGGCGAACGCCATCCGCAACACCGTCTTCCTCACCGGCGACATCCACATGGCCTGGGCCAACGACGTACCGGTCAACGCCGGTACGTATCCGCTGTCGGCCTCCGCCGCGACCGAGTTCGTGGTCACGTCGGTCAGCTCCGACAACCTGGACGACCTCGTCAAGGTCCCCGAGGGCACCGTCTCCGCGCTGGCCTCCCCGCTGATCCGCGCCGCCAACCGGCATGTCCACTGGGTCGACACCGACCGGCACGGCTACGGCGTCCTGGACATCACCGCCGCGCGGGCGCAGATGGACTTCTACGTCCTGTCCGACCGCACGAAGGCCGACGCGACCTCGTCCTGGGCGCGCTCGTACCGGACGCGGAGCGGGACACAGAAGGTCGAGCGGACGTACGACCCCGTGTGATCCCGCCCACGGCTCACAGGGTGTCGAGGAAGCCGAGCGCCACCTGCCAGGTGGCCTCGGCGGCCTCCTCGTCGTAGTCGGGGAGGTCGGGGTCGGTGTAGAGGTGGCCGGCACCGGCGTATCTGTAGACCTCGACGTCGGCGCCGGCCTTGCGCATCTGGAGGTACCAGGCGCTCAGCCAGTCGTCGGGCTCGAAGGGGTCGGGCTCGGCGACGTGCAGTTGAACCGGCAGGTCGTCCACGGACGCGGTGGCGGCGATGTCCGACGTGCCGTGCAGGAGCAGCAGCCCGCGCGCGTTCTTGTCGCCCAGGGCGAGGGTCTGCGCGACGGCGGCACCGAGCGAGAACCCGGCGTAGACGAGCCCTCGCTCCGAGTAGGGCGCCGCGGCCAGGACCGCCCGCTTGAGAACCTCCTCCCGGCCCAGCTCCTCGTTGAGGGCCCGGCCGTCCTCGACCGTGTCGAACGTCCGGCCGCCGAAGAGGTCGGGGGTCCACACCTCGTGTCCGGCGGCGCGCAGCCGGTCCGCGGCCTGGCGTACGGCGGGCCGCAGACCGTAGGTCGAGTGGAAGAGCACGATGTTCATGAGGCCATGGTGCCAGCCGGGTCCGACAGCGGGTCCGCCGACCGGTCCCGGCGCCCGTACCCCGAGCGCGGCCGAAGTCACATGTTCATCACCCCGCGAGGCCGGTTACGTTCGAAGGCATGGAGAACCTACTCCGCCCATTGATCGTCATCGGTGGCTCGGTCGTCCTCACGCTGCTCATCGGCTGGACGACCGATCTGCTGCTGCGCAAGGCGGACCAGCGGCACCACGAGACACCTCTGTGGGGCCTGCTGCGCCGCGGCCGCATCCCCTACCAACTGGTCCTGTGCGCGGCCTTCCTGAGAGCGTCGTACGACGAGGCACAACTGCTGGAGCAGCACCGCACCGCCGTCGGCCGCACCCTGACGCTGGTGCTGATCGGCGCGACGGCCTGGCTGGTGATCCGCATCGCGGCGGCGATAGTGGAGACGACGTACAGCCGTTACGCCCGCACCCACCGCGATCCCGCCCGGGTACGCCGGGTGCGGACCCAGGTGACGCTGATCATGCGGGTCGTCTCGGCGATCGTCGGTGTGGTGGCGGTGGCGTCGATGCTGCTGACCTTCCCGGCGATGCGCGCGGCCGGCGCCTCACTGCTGGCCTCGGCCGGACTGCTGGGCATCGTCGCCGGTATCGCCGCGCAGTCCACGCTGAGCAACCTCTTCGCCGGGCTGCAGATCGCCTTCGGCGACATGGTCCGCCTCGGTGACGTGGTCGTCGTGGAGGGCGAGTGGGGCACGATCGACGAGATCACCCTCACGTTCCTCACGGTCCGCACCTGGGACGAGCGCCGGATCACGATGCCTGTGTCGTACTTCACCTCGAAGCCGTTCGAGAACTGGTCCCGGGGCGGCGCCCAGATGACCGGCACGGTCTTCCTGCACGTCGACCACGCCGCGCCGCTGTCCGCGATGCGCGACCGGCTCCGCGACATCCTGCGTTCCTGCCCCGCCTGGGACGGCCGCCACTACGACCTGACGGTCACCGACTCGACGCCCTCCACCATGGAGGTGCGGGCCCTGGTGACGGCGAAGGACCCGGACGACCTGTGGACCGTCCGCGTCGCCGTCCGCGAACAGCTCATCCACTGGCTCACCGAGACCCACCCGTACGCCCTCCCCCGCGTCAACACGGCCGACGCGGTCCTGCCCCCGACCCATCCCCACTCCCACAACGGCGACGGCAGGGCCCTGCGCACCCACCGGAGCCGTGTCCACGAGCCCCCGAGGGCCCCGGACCGGGGGTGAGCGCGGCACCGTCCGCGCCTCGACATGAACGTGGGGCGGCCCCGGCCACCGGGTCCGCCCCACGCCCGCGTCGACCGCGTTCCGCGCCCCCTCGCCCTGGACGATCTGCGCGATGACTTGCCCCACGCCGGGCGACGCGAGCCGCGCCTCCGCCACCGGACCGGGCGCCACGACGTTCACCGTGATCCCGCGCGGCCCGAACTCCCGTGCCAGATCGAAGGCGTACGGGCGCAGCGCGGCCTTGGACGCGGCGTACGCCCCGCTCCCCACCAGAAACCCGTACATCCCACCAAGGAGACGGGCGGGCGCGGGCGGGTGAAAGCAACGCACCCACAGCCGCCGACGACGCCCCGACCCCACCTCACCGCCGAGGAGTCACGGGCGGGCGCGGGTGGGCAAGGGGGGCACCCGCCCGACTCACCGCAGGCTGCGCACATCCAGATGCCGCAGCACCCGGTCCACCACCTCCGGATCCGCCCCCGGCTCACTTCGCGCGGCCAGCACCTCGTGCCGAGCCGCACTCAACATCTCCCCCTGGATCCGCCGCATCCGGCGAAGCCTCCGCACCCGTTGCTCGTGCCCCTCCCGCCGCTCGTCCTCCCCCACCTCCGGACTGATCCGCACCCCGATCTCGAAGGCCCGCCGCAGCAGCCGCTCGGACATCTCCTCCGGCAGCTCCTCCACCTCCTCGATCTCCTTCAGCCGCCGCTTCGCCGCCTTCGCCGCCCGCACCGCCAACGCCTTCTCGAACTCCTTCTCGACCCCCTCGTCGGCCCGCACCCCCAGCCACCGCACCAGCCGCGGCAGTGTCAGCCCCTGTAGCACCAGCGTCGCCATGATCACCCCGAACGCGATGAACACGATCTCGTCCCGGTCCGGGAACGGCGCCCCGCTGTCCGTCTCCAGCGGAATCGCCAGCGCCAGCGCCACGGAGGCCACCCCCCGCATCCCCGACCACCACATCACCACGGTCTCGCGCCACGACATCGGGATCTCCTCGTCGTAGTCGCGTTTGGCGTGCAACCGCCGCGCCAGCCAGGTCGCCGGCAGCAGCCACAGCAGCCGTACGAACACGACGACGACCACGACGGCCGCCGCCCAGCCGAGCATCTCGCCCCACCGCCCGGACGCCGTACGGATCGCGTTGTGCAGTTCCAGCCCGATCAGCCCGAAGGCGACACCGGTCACCAGCGTGTCCACGACGTCCCAGACGGTGTGCCCGGCGAGCCGCGTCAGGACGTCGTCCGCGCCGAGCGCGTACTCCGCGAGGAACAGCGCGGTCGTGAGCACCGCGAGCACCCCGGACCCGTGGAGCTCCTCGGCCATGACGTACGACGCGTACGGCACGAGCAGGGTCAGCCCGATCTGCAGCGTCGCGTCCTCGAGGAAGTCCATCAGCTTGTTGGCCGCCCAGCCGAGCCCGATCCCCACGGCGAGCGCGACGACGGCCGACAGCACGAGCTGGAGCGCGGCGTCCGGCCAGGAGAACGATCCGCTGACGGCCGCGGCGATGGCCACGTGGTAGAGCACGATGGCCGTGACGTCGTTGAAGAGGCCCTCGCCCTCCAGTATCGACACCAGCCGTCGCGGCAGCCCCAGTTGCCCGGCCACGGCGGTCGCCGCCACCGGGTCGGGCGGCGCGACGAGGGCGCCGAGCGCCACGGCCGCCGCGATGGGCAGCCCGGGCACGATCGCGTTCGCCACGACGGCCACCGCGGCGGTGGTCACGAACACCAGCGCCACGGCCAGCAGGAGGATCGGCCGCAGGTTGGCGGTGAACTGCCGCCAGGACGTCCGTCGCACCGCCGCGTACAGCAGCGGTGGCAGCAGCAGCGGCAGGATGAGCTCCGGCGGGATCTCCACATTGGGCACGAACCCGGGCAGGGCCAGGGCGATGCCCAGCAGCGTCATCAGCACTGGCGCGGGCAGCTTCAGCCGCTCCCCCACCGGCACACTGACCACGGCCCCGACCAGCAACACGAACAACAGGGCCAATTGATCCATGGGGGCGCTCCGCTGGTGCTAGACGATCTCGACAGACCGGATGCCCAGGGTGCCCCACCCGCACCGCCGAACGCTAAAGTCTTCGCCGCATCGCCCGATGCGGGATGCCCGCGTCCGCGAACTCCGGCCCGTACGCCTCATACCCCAGCCGCTCGTAGAACCCCAGGGCGTGCGTCTGGGCCCCCAGGTCCACAGCGGTCAGCCCGCGCTCCCGCGCCGCCTCCTCGACGGCCCGCACCAGCGCGACCCCGACGCCCAGCCCCCGGGCCTCCGCGACGACGGCGAGCCGCCCCAGGGACCCCACACCCAGCTCCCCACCGGTCTTGCCGGCGGCGGCCTCCCCGTACAGCAGCCGACCGGCCCCGAGGGGTGTCCCGTCGTCCCGCACGGCGAGCACATGCACGGCCCCGGCGTCGTACGCGTCGTACTCCAGGTCCTCCGGCACGCCCTGCTCGACGACGAAGACCTGCTTGCGCACCGCGAAGCAGGCCTCGCGGTCAGCGGGTCCGTCGGCGACGCGCACCTCGTAGGACACCGGCGCGGGACTCACGCGTACGTCTCCTCACGGACCTTGTCCAGGGCCTGCTGCAGATCGGCCGGGTAGTCGCACTCGAACTCGACCCAGCTGCCGTCCCCGGGGTGCTCGAAGCCGAGCCGTACCGCCTGCAGCCACTGGCGGGTGATACCGAGCCGCTTGGCGAGCGTCGGGTCGGCGCCGTACGTCAGATCGCCGACGCAGGGGTGCCGGTGGGCGGACATGTGGACGCGGATCTGGTGGGTGCGCCCGGTCTCCAGCTTGATGTCGAGCAGGGAGGCGGCACGGAACGCCTCGATCAGGTCGTAGTGCGTGACCGACGGCTTGCCCTCGGCGGTGACGGCCCACTTGTAGTCGTGGTTCGGGTGCCGCCCGATCGGGGCGTCGATGGTGCCGCTCGTGGGGTCGGGGTGGCCCTGGACCAGCGCGTGGTACCGCTTGTCGACCGTGCGCTCCTTGAACTGGCGCTTCAGGGAGGTGTACGCGTACTCCGACTTGGCGACCACCATGAGGCCCGAGGTGCCCACGTCGAGCCGGTGCACGATGCCCTGGCGCTCGGCGGCGCCGGAGGTGGAGATGCGGTACCCGGCGGCGGCGAGCCCGCCGATGACGGTGGGCCCCGACCAGCCGGGGCTGGGGTGCGCGGCCACGCCGACCGGCTTGACGATCACGACCACGTCGTCGTCGTCGTGCACGATCTCCATGCCCTCGACCGGCTCGGCGACGACCCGCACCGGCGCGGGCGCCTGCGGCATCTCGACCTCCAGCCAGGCCCCGCCGTGCACCCGCTCGGACTTGCCGACCACCGACCCGTCGACCGTGACCTTCCCCGCGGCGGCGAGCTCGGCGGCCTTGGTACGGGAGAAGCCGAACATGCGGGAGATGGCGGCGTCCACACGCTCGCCCTCCAGGCCGTCGGGCACGGGCAGGGTACGGATCTCGGGAATCGTGCTCACCCGACGAGTATGCCGGACCGCCACGACACGCCCGACCGCGCCTGTGGAAAACCCCCGTCGCCCCCGTCTGTCACCTGGTGGGCTCAGTCCTTGTGGACGGTCCCGTCCGGGTCGAGCCCCCGGAACGACAGCAGCACGATCAGGATGCCGCCGCACACGATGGCCGAGTCCGCGAGGTTGAAGACCGCGAAGCCCTTCGGCGCGATGAAGTCGACGACCGCGCCCTCGAAGACACCCGGCGACCGGAAGATCCGGTCGGTGAGGTTGCCCAGCGCGCCGCCGAGCAGCAGACCGAGCGCGATCGCCCAGGGCAGGCTGTAGAGCTTGCGGGCCAGGCGGGCGATGACCAGGATCACGATCGCCGCGATCATCGTGAAGATGATCGTGAAGGCCTCGCCGAAGCCGAAGGCCGCGCCCGCGTTGCGGATCGCCTCGAACTTCAGCCAGTCCCCGATGATCTCGATCGGCTCGTGGTGCTCCAGCTTCGCGACCACGATCATCTTGCTGACCAGGTCGAGCGCGTACGCCAGCGCGGCGACCCCGAAGAGCACGGCGATCCGGCGCCTGCCGCGCGGCTGCACGGTGGCCTCGGCCCGCTGGGCCGCGACGTCGCCCTCGGACTGCTCCGGGTCGGCCCCCGCCGCGTCTGGAATGTCCGGCGTACCGATGATGCGCTCCGCCTCTGCCACGTGAGTCCCTCAACCTAGGTTCCTGACTGAGGACAAAGGTACGACACGCCCGCCGCGGACCAGGGGCTCAGGCGGCGATCGCTAGCGGCGTTCCTGCTTCTGCTTGCACTCCACGCACAGGGTGGCCCGGGGGAAGGCCTGCATTCGCGCCTTACCGATGGGATTGCCGCAGTTCTCGCAGAGTCCGTAGGTGCCCGAGGCGAGCCGGTCCAGGGCGCGCTCGGTCTGGTCGAGCATCTCGCGCGCGTTGTGCGCGAGGGACAGCTCGTGCTCGCGCGTGATGTTCTTCGCGCCGGTGTCGGCCTGGTCGTCTCCCGCGCCGTCCCCGGAGTCCCGCATCAGACCCGTCAGGGCCCGCTCGGAGGCCTCCAGCTCGGTCCTCAGCCGCATCGCCTCGGACTGCAGCTCCGTCCGGGCATCGGCCACCTCCTCGGGGCTCCAGGGGTCCTCACCGGGGCGTACCGCCAGCTCGCCGGGTTCCACCGCGGCGGGCCGTGCCTTGGGGACGGCGGTGGGCTTCTTCTTCGCCGCCGTAGCCGTACCAGGAGTGTTCTTCGCAACCACCGTCGTGGCTCCCGTCGTCTCGGCGGCCTCGGCCGCACCCGCCTTCTTGACCGTGCTCTTCGTCGCAGAGGTGCTCTTCTTCGCCGCCGTCGCCTTCTTGGCCGCGGCCTTCCCGACGGCCGACGCGCCGCCGGCCGAGTCGCCACCGGCGGCTTTCCGGCCGACCGGCTTCGCGGCGGCCGGCCTCCCGGCGTCCGCCTTCCCGGCCACGGCCTTCTTCGCCGCCGCCTTCGTGGCCGCCGTCTTCTCCGCCACCGCCTTCTTCGCCACCCGCTTCTTGCCGGCCACCTTCACCGCCGCGGCCTTCTGCCCCTCGTCCCCGCCGGAGGCCACCGTGGATCCGCCGGACGCCGACTGCTGTACGGCGGTCTTCTTCGCCACCATGGCCGCGCCCCTTCACATATTGTGATCTTGCACGCGTATCGTGCTGGGACGATAAATCGACCCGAGTCCCGCGGCAACGGGGCAGACCACCTGTTTCACCCGCCCCGCGAGCGTCGCGCGACGAGCCTGCAAGCGTTGTGCCCAGCTCCCCGCCGGGTATTCCGCCGCGCCGCACGTCCCAGGATCCGGACGCCCGACCCGCTCCATTCGGGTCACCCCGCAGGTCACCCCGCCCCCGCCCGGCGGACCGGGCCGAAGCCCCGCCGCACCGCCCGCGCGGACGCCGGAAATCCGGTCGGCCGCTGTCCGTACGGCGCCGTACACTGGGCGGAGCGAGAAGCGTGGATGGGGACGAGTAGCGTCGTACGCAGCCCAGAGCGACCCGGGGACGGTGGAAGCCCGGGGGCGAGCGCGATGTGAAGATCACCCCGGAGCCGCCGGAAGAAAGCCGCAGCCCCTGTCGCACACCGTGGGGCACGGCGAGTAGACCCGGTATCGCGACCTCAATGAGGGGGTTCACCGGTGCGTACGGCGCGCGGGGGAGCCAAGGAGGGTGGTACCGCGGGAGCGCGCCGCACACGGCGTTCGAAGGATCGAAGCTCTCGTCCCTCCGACGGAAGGCAGCAAGTCCGTTGGAGGAAGCCCGCTCATGACAGAGCCGACGTACCGCCAGGTGCCCGCCCAGGTCGATCTGCCCGCGCTCGAGCACGCGGTGCTCGACTTCTGGCGCGAGCAGAAGATCTTCGCCAAGAGCCTGGAGCAGTCCGAGGGCCGCCCCGAGTGGGTGTTCTACGAGGGCCCGCCCACCGCCAACGGCATGCCGGGCGCCCACCACATCGAGGCGCGCGTCTTCAAGGACGTCTTCCCCCGCTTCCGCACCATGCGCGGCTACCACGTGGCCCGCAAGGCCGGCTGGGACTGCCACGGCCTCCCCGTGGAGCTGGCGGTCGAGAAGGAGCTCGGCTTCAACGGCAAGAAGGACATCGAGGCGTACGGCATCGCCGAGTTCAACGCCAAGTGCCGTGAGTCCGTGCTCCGCCACACCGACGCGTTCTCCGACCTGACGACCCGCATGGGCTACTGGGTCGACCTCGACGACGCGTACGTGACCATGGAGCCCGAGTACATCGAGTCCGTCTGGTGGTCGCTGAAGGAGATCTTCAACAAGGGCCTGCTGGTCCAGGACCACCGCGTGGCCCCCTGGTGCCCCCGCTGCGGCACCGGCCTGTCGGACCACGAGCTGGCGCAGGGCTACGAGACGGTCGTCGACCCCTCGGTGTACGTCCGTTTCCCGCTCACCTCCGGTCCGCTCGCGGGCGAGGCCGCGCTCCTGGTGTGGACGACCACGCCGTGGACGCTGGTGTCCAACACCGCGGTCGCCGCCCACCCCGAGGTCACCTACGTGGTCGCCACGGACGGCACCGAGAAGCTCGTCGTCGCCGAGCCGCTCGTCGCCAAGGCGCTGGGCGAGGGCTGGGAGACCACCGGCCAGTCCTTCACCGGCGCCGAGATGGAGCGCTGGACCTATCAACGTCCGTTCGAGCTCGTGGAGTTCCCCGAGCCCGCCCATTTCGTGGTGAACGCCGAGTACGTGACCACCGAGGACGGCACGGGCCTGGTCCACCAGTCCCCCGCCTTCGGTGAGGACGACCTCAAGGTGTGCCGGGCGTACGGCCTGCCGGTGATCAACCCGGTCCGCCCGGACGGCACGTTCGAGGAGGACGTCCCGCTGGTCGGCGGCGTCTTCTTCAAGAAGGCGGACGAAAAGCTCACCGAGGACCTCCAGACCCGGGGCCTGCTGTTCAGGCACATCCCGTACGAGCACAGCTACCCCCACTGCTGGCGCTGCCACACCGCGCTCCTCTACTACGCGCAGCCGTCCTGGTACATCCGCACCACCGCCGTCAAGGACCGCCTCCTCCAGGAGAACGAGAAGACCAACTGGTTCCCCGACACGGTCAAGCACGGCCGCTTCGGCGACTGGCTGAACAACAACATCGACTGGGCGCTGTCCCGCAACCGCTACTGGGGCACCCCGCTGCCGATCTGGCGCTGCGAGGAGGGCCACCTCACCTGCGTGGGCTCCCGCGAGGAGCTGAGCCGGCTCTCCGGCACCGACCAGTCGGAGCTGGACCCGCACCGCCCCTTCATCGACGCGGTCACCTTCGCGTGCCCCGAGGGCGGCTGCGCCGCCACCGCCACCCGCGTCCCGGAGGTCATCGACGCCTGGTACGACTCGGGCTCGATGCCGTTCGCGCAGTGGGGCTACCCGTACAAGAACAAGGAACTCTTCGAGTCCCGCTACCCGGCCCAGTTCATCAGCGAGGCCATCGACCAGACCCGCGGCTGGTTCTACACGCTGATGGCGGTCGGCACCCTGGTCTTCGACAAGTCGTCCTACGAGAACGTCGTCTGCCTCGGCCACATCCTCGCCGAGGACGGCCGCAAGATGTCCAAGCACCTGGGCAACATCCTCCAGCCGATCCCGCTCATGGACCAGCACGGCGCCGACGCCGTCCGCTGGTTCATGGCCGCCGGCGGCTCCCCCTGGGCGGCTCGCCGCGTCGGCCACGGCACCATCCAGGAGGTCGTCCGCAAGACGCTCCTCACGTACTGGAACACGGTCGCCTTCCAGGCGCTGTACGCCCGTACGTCGAACTGGGCGCCCAGCGCGGCGGACCCGGCCCCGGCCGACCGCCCGGTCCTGGACCGCTGGCTGCTCTCCGAGCTCCACGCCCTCACCGACCAGGTGACCGGGGCCCTGGAGTCCTACGACACCCAGCGCGCCGGAAAGCTCCTCTCGGCGTTCGTCGACGACCTGTCCAACTGGTACGTCCGCCGGTCGCGCCGCCGCTTCTGGCAGGGCGACAAGGCCGCGCTGCGCACCCTGCACGAGGTCGTCGAGACGGTCACCAAGCTGATGGCCCCCCTGACCCCGTTCATCACCGAGCGGGTCTGGCAGGACCTGATCGTGCCGGTCTCCCCGGGCGCCCCCGAGTCGGTGCACCTGGCCTCCTGGCCGGAGGCGGACCTCTCCGCGATCGACCCCGAGCTGTCCCGGCAGATGGTGCTGGTGCGCCGCCTGGTCGAGCTGGGCCGTGCCACGCGCGCGGAGTCGGGCGTCAAGACCCGCCAGCCCCTCTCCCGCGCTCTGGTGGCGGCGACGGGCTTCGACGCCCTCAACCCCGAGCTGCACGCGCAGATCACGGAGGAGCTGAACGTCAGCTCGCTGGCCTCCCTCTCCGAGGTCGGCGGCTCCCTGGTGGACACCACCGCCAAGGCCAACTTCCGCGCGCTGGGCAAGCGCTTCGGCAAGCGCGTCCAGGACGTGGCCAAGGCCGTGGCGAACGCCGACGCGGCCGCCCTCTCGCTGGCCCTGCGCGAGGGCACGGCGACGGTCGAGGTGGACGGCGAGACCATCAGCCTCGCCCCGGACGAGGTGATCATCACCGAGACCCCGCGCGAGGGCTGGTCGGTCGCATCGGACTCCGGGGCGACGGTGGCGCTGGACCTGGAGATCACGGAGGAGCTCCGCCGGGCGGGCCTGGCCCGTGACGCGATCCGCCTGATCCAGGAGGCCCGCAAGAACAGCGGCCTGGACGTGGCCGACCGAATCGCCCTGCGCTGGGAGGCGACGGACCCGGCGGTGGCCGCGGCCCTGACCGAGCACTCGGCCCTGATCGCGGACGAGGTCCTCGCGACGGACTTCGCCCGGGGCGAGGCCGACGACACGTACGGTGCCCCGTTCACGGACGAGCCCCTGACGCTGACGTTCCGCCTGCGCAAGGCATAACCCCCAGGGGCGCGCCCCAGCCGGCCTGCTGCCCGCCGTGGCTGCGGGCAATCGTGCCGCTGGGGCGCTGGGGGTACCTCCCGCTCGAGCGAAGCCGAGAGTGGGGGAGGGTGGGCGCAGCGGCACCCGCCAAGCGCCGGTGAGCGCCTCCCACCCCCGCCCAGCACCAGCCATCGGGCACCACCAAGGCCTGGGGCACCGAAAATCTCGGTGCCCCAGGCCTTCGGCGTTTCGTACGTCGGACATCCGCACTCGCCCACGAACAAGGGCGGGGCCCCGGATCGAAAATCCGGGGCCCCGCCCTGAACGCTGCCGACGCCTACGGCGTACCAGTAATCGTCAGTTGTCGTCCTCGTCGATGAGGAACCCACGCATCGGCGAGGGAGCCTGCCCCATCGGAGAGGGGCCCTGCGGCCGGACCGGAGCCATCGGCTGGGTCATGGCCGGAGACATCTGCTGCTGACCGCCGTAGGAGGGCGCGGCCGGAGACGGGGCGCCGCCCATGCCTCCACCCATGCCGCCCGGGTTGCCACCGTACGACGGGGCGCTCGCGCCGGCCGGAGCCATGGAGGGCGCCGGGGACGGCGGCAGCGACGCGGTCGCCGGGGTGCGCGGCGGGGCCAGCGAGTCGTCCGCCTGGGTCTCCAGCTGACGCAGCTGCGACTCCAGGTACGACTTCAGACGCGTGCGGTACTCGCGCTCGAAGCCGCGCAGGTCCTCGACCTTGCGCTCCAGCGTGGCGCGGGCGGACTCCAGGGAGCCCATCGCGACGCGGTGCTTCTCCTGCGCGTCCCGCTCCAGCGCGTCGGCCTTGGCACGGGCGTCCCGCTCCAGACCCTCGGCGCGGCTGCGGGCCTCACCGACGATCTTGTTGGCCTCGGAACGGGCCTCGGCGATCGCCTGGTCGGCGGTCTGCTGGGCCAGCGAGAGCACGCGCGCGGCGCTGTCGCCGCCGGGACCCTGACCGGGGCCGCCCATCGGACCACCCATGGGGCCGCCCATCGGGCCGCCCATCTGCTGCTGCATGGGAGGCTGGCCGCCCATGGGACCCTGACCCATCTGGCCCTGGCCCATCTGCGGCTGCATCTGGCCCTGACCCATGGGGCCCTGGCCCATCGGTCCCTGACCCATCGGGCCGGGACCCTGCTGCCCCTGGCCACCAGGGCCGGCGGGCAGCTGCGGGGCACCGCTCGGCAGCTGGGGCGGGCCACCCATGGGGCCCCCCATCTGCTGCGGCGGGCCCGATATGCCGGCGGGTACGGGTCCACCGGGACCTCGCATACCCTGCTGCTGCATGCCGCCCTGTTGCTGCATGCCACCCTGCTGCATGCCGCCCTGCTGCTGCATGCCACCCTGCTGCATGCCGCCCTGCTGGTCCTGCGGCTCCGGAGGCTTGCGCATGTTCTGCTGGTTCTGCGCAGCGGCGCGCGTGGCCGCGGCCAGTTTGGCGCGCAGGTCCTCGTTCTCGCGGAGCAGACGCGTCAGTTCGGCTTCGACCTCATCGAGGAAGGCATCGACCTCGTCCTCGTCATAGCCTTCTCGGAGGCGGACGGTCGTGAACTGCTTGTTCCGCACGTCCTCGGGGGTCAACGGCATCTCTTCACCTCAACGTAGTCGTCGGCATTCGGCAAGACCGCATCTCTCACACCGCTCCCATCCCGCCGGCTACCACCGCACGCAGAATGAAAACGATGATCATCAGCACGAAGAAGGACAGGTCGAGCGCCACGCCCCCGAGACGCAGCGGCGGAATGAACCGCCGCAGAAGCTTGAGCGGTGGATCGGTGACAGTGTAGGTGGCCTCCAGAACGACCACCATCGCCTTGCCGGGTTGCCATGAGCGGGCGAACTGGAAGACGTAGTCCATGACCAACCGGAAGATCAACACGATGAAGAACACCGTCAGCGCGATGTAGAGGATCGTCAAGACCACGCTCATGTCCGGTGTTTCCCTCTCCCCAATTCCGTGTTGCTCTACCGCTGTTTCCGGTCGTACGTCTCAGCTCTGGTTGAAGAACCCGCCCTCTGCGATGCGGGCCTTGTCCTCCGCCGTGACATCGACGTTAGCAGGCGACAACAGGAACACCTTCTGCGTCACCCGCTCGATGCTGCCGTGAAGACCAAACACCAAACCGGCCGCAAAGTCGACAAGTCGCTTCGCATCTGTGTCGTCCATCTCAGTCAGATTCATGATCACCGGGGTGCCCTCACGGAAGTGTTCCCCGATGGTACGGGCCTCGTTGTAGGTCCGCGGGTGCAACGTGGTGATCCGGTAAGGCTCTCGCTCGGACACGACCTTGGGCATGATCACCGGTGCGTTCTTCTCCAGACTCGAACGTTCTTGTGTGATGGACGCCACGGGCGCGATCCGGGCGGGTCGCACCGATTCCGCGGGGAGCGAAGTGGCGTGCGCCACCGGTTCGCGCTGCACCGGGGGCTGCACCACTCGCACCGATTCATCCCTTTGGGACTGGTGTGACTGGTGTGACTGATGCACCGGCTCGTGCCGGCGGTGGTCCCGCTCGGGCTCCGGGTCGAGCTCGGGCTCGAAGTCGTCATCGGGGTCGAATCCCCTGCCGTCGTACCCATCGTCCTCCACGAGGCCGAGGTAGACCGCCATCTTGCGCATCGCGCCGGCCATGCTCTGAGTCCTCCGCTCTGTGGTGGATCGACTGACGACTTCCCAAGTGCCCGCGATCCACGAGGTCGTTGCGCCCGCCTCTCGACGGAATGACCATATTTTCTGCTGTGGTCCGACTTCTTGGCGACGTTACCCGAGCCCGGGACGGACTCCGAGTACCGCAGTGCCGACGCGCACATGTGTCGCTCCGGCCGCCACGGCATCCTCGAGGTCCGCACTCATCCCTGCGGAGACCATGTTCGCAGCCGGATGGGCTCGGCGCAGGTCGGTCGACAAAACCATCAACCGCTCGAACGCGGCCCGTTGGCGTCCGGCGTACTCCCCGGTGAGCGGCGCGACGGTCATCAGACCATCGACCCGCACCCCCGGCGACTCCGCCAGGAGGTCGGCCAGCTCTTCGATTCCGCCCGGACCGACACCCCCTCGCTCCCCGCGGCCGCTCTCGTCGGCGTCGAGCGCGACCTGGATGAGACATCCCACCTCACGGCCGGCCCGAACGGCCTCTTTCGACAGAGTCGTGACAAGCCTGGAACGATCGACGGACTGCACGAGATCCGCGTAACGCACCACAGAACGGACCTTGTTGGTCTGCAACTGGCCCACGAAGTGCCACACAAGGGACAGATCCGAGCATTCGGCCGCCTTGGGGGCCGCGTCCTGGTCCTTGTTCTCGGCGACGTGGCGCACACCGAGTTCCGACAGGATCCGCACATCGCTCGCCGGGTAGGTCTTGGTGACCACGATCAGGGTCACCTCGTCCCGCTTGCGGCCCGCGGCCGCGCACGCCGCCGCGATGCGGTCCTCCACCTTCGCCAGGTTCGAGGCGAGTTGTGCCTTACGGTCGGTCATGTCCCTCAGTCCAGCCAGACATATCCCGCGAGTCGCCCTGTGGCGCGGTCGCGACGGTACGAGAAGTGATCACTCGACTCCAGCGTGCACACCGGCGACTGCTCCCGGTCGCGCACTCCGAGGCGCTCCAGCTGTGCATGCACTCCGGCGCACACATCCACGGAGGGCGTGCCCCAACTGGTCTCGGCGTACGCCGCCGGCTCGACGGTGGCCACCTCGGCGCGCATCGCCTCGGGCACTTCGTAGCACCGGCCACAGACGGTGGGTCCGGTGCGGGCGACGATCCGGGCGGGGTCGGCGCCGAGGCCGGTCATGGCCCGTACCGCCGCGGGGACGACCCCGGCGATCATGCCGGGCCGACCCGCGTGGGCGGCGGCGACGACCCCGGCGACCGGATCGGCCAGCAGGACGGGCACGCAGTCGGCGGTGAGAACGGCGAGCGCGAGACCGCGCCGCGTGGTGACGATCGCGTCGACGGACGGGACGTCGCCGGAACCGGAGCCCCACGGCCCGTCGACCACGGCCACGTCCGCGCCGTGCACCTGGTTCATCCAGACGACCCGGCCGGGCTCCAGACCCAGCGACTTGGCCGCCAGCTCCCGGTTGGTCGTCACGGCGCCGGCGTCGTCCCCGACCGCACCGCCGAGGTTGAGCTCCTCATACGGAGCGGCGCTCACCCCGCCCCACCTGTCGGTGAAAGCGAAGTGCGCGCCGCTCACGTTCTCGCGCCGTCCTATCACTTGAGGAAGTCCGGCACGTCCAGCTCTTCCGCGGCGCTGTCCGAGTAGGACCGGGACGGCGGGACCGGCGGGGCGACCGGGGCCTCGTTCACCGGCTCCGGGGCGGGCGCCGCCGGCTCCTCCTTCGGCTTGACGGTGCCGAGCGAGCCGAAGGACGGACGGTTCTCGGCGGGCCGCGCGGGGGCGGGCTCCTCGCGCTTGGCCGCGGCCGAGCCCAGGATGTTGTCCCGCTTGGCCGGGGGCTGGCCGCCGTCGAAGCCGGCCGCGATGACCGTGACCCGGACCTCGTCGCCGAGGGCGTCGTCGATGACCGCGCCGAAGATGATGTTGGCCTCGGGGTGCGCGGCCTCGCTGACCAGCTGGGCGGCCTCGTTGATCTCGAACAGGCCGAGGTCGGAGCCACCGGAGATGGAGAGCAGGACGCCGCGGGCGCCGTCGATGGAGGCCTCCAGGAGCGGCGAGGAGATCGCCATCTCGGCGGCGGCCACCGCGCGGTCGTCGCCGCGGGCCGAGCCGATGCCCATGAGGGCCGAACCGGCCTCGGACATGACCGACTTGACGTCGGCGAAGTCGAGGTTGATCAGACCGGGGGTGGTGATGAGGTCGGTGATGCCCTGGACACCGGAGAGCAGGACCTGGTCGGCCGACTTGAACGCGTCCAGCACGGAGACCTGGCGGTCCGAGATGGAGAGCAGCCGGTCGTTCGGGATGACGATGAGGGTGTCGACCTCTTCGCGCAGCTCGGCGATGCCGTCCTCGGCCTGGTTGGCGCGGCGGCGGCCCTCGAAGGTGAAGGGGCGGGTGACCACGCCGATGGTGAGGGCGCCGAGGGAGCGGGCGATGTTGGCCACGACGGGCGCGCCGCCGGTGCCGGTGCCGCCACCCTCGCCGGCCGTCACGAAGACCATGTCGGCCCCCTTGAGGACCTCCTCGATCTCCTCGCGGTGGTCCTCGGCGGCCTTCCGGCCGACGGCCGGGTTGGCGCCGGCGCCGAGTCCGCGGGTGAGTTCACGGCCGACGTCGAGCTTGACGTCGGCGTCGCTCATCAACAGAGCTTGCGCGTCGGTGTTGATGGCGATGAACTCGACGCCCTTGAGACCGACCTCGATCATCCGGTTGATGGCATTGACACCACCGCCGCCGACACCGATGACTTTGATGACTGCGAGGTAGTTCTGCGGTGCTGCCACGTCGAAGGCCTCTCGCCTCGAGTTACGTGTCGCCGCTTCGCGGGGTACCCGCGAGCCGACGACTGATGCCGAAGTGGGACGGTCCGAACGCCGACCCGAACCCTAACGCTGAAGTTTAGGGTTACCAGTGTGACTGTTCCTTGGACTCTTCCGAACAGGACACTAAGTCGACAAGTGGCGCACGTTCAACGAACACGCCGAACCTCCCGTTTTTCTTTTCACCCTATGTGATCAGCCGTAGCGGTGCCCAACCAGGGTGCTGGCCTGCGCGGATGTGCGTCAACTCCCTGATGACGCGGGCGCGGTGGGGACACTCACGTCGAAGTGCCCCGCACCCGGCGCCGCTTTCAGCAGGGCCGTGAGCGCACGGGCCTTCGCGCCCCCCTTCTCCGCGCTCCCCCACGCGACCGTACGGTCTCCGCTCAACTCCAGCGAGATGGCGTCGTAGGAGCGGACCTTGACGACCAGGGTCTCGCGCGCGATCGCGGCCGGAATCGCGTCGGCGACCCGCACGGCCTCCCGCACGAGCCGTTCCTCCCCGAATCGCCGCAGACTGGCGGCGGACGAACCGGACCGGGCCACCGTCAATTCCAGTACGGGAACGCCTTCCGGGGCGCGTGAAACCGTGGCAAAACGCACCCCTTTCGCGTCCACTTCGACGTACTTGCCCGAATTTCCGGCCGCTTCGACAATCAGAACCGGAGTGCGTTCGTTCAGTTTCAGCCCGATTCCATGGGGCCATGAGCGGACGACCTCGACCGAGTCGATTCGAGGCAATTTCTTCAGCAGTCGTGACTCGATCGCGTCGATGTCGACGGAAATGAGCGGATCGCCGAGCGGCACGGCGGCCGCCTCGCGCACCTGGGTCCCGGTCAGCACCCGGGTTCCCGACACGGTTACCGTCTCGGCCCGCAGCCACGAGGAGCCGTACAGGGCCCAGACGGAGGCGCCCCCGATCAGGACCAGGGCGATCGCGGCAGCGATCAGTGCCCGGGGGCCGGGGAGCCGCCGCCGGGGCGGCGGGCCGGGGTCCAGATCCTCGTCCGCGCCGCGCTCGGCGGTGCTGGTCGGTCCGGCCACGCGCACTCCCTCTCCTGGCCCGGTTCGCCTCCGGGCGCCTCAGCCGGCGAACCGCTCCCTAGCGGTGTCCACGCCTGGCGGCGATCGCCTCGTACACCATGCCGACGAGCAGGTCGTCGGCGTCCCGGCGGCCGAACTCGCTGGCGGCGCGGGACATCTCGTACAGCCGGTGCGGGTCGGCGAGCACGGGCAGCACGTTCTGCTGCACCCACTGGGGCGTCAGCTCCGCGTCGTCGACCAGCAGTCCTCCGCCCGCCTTGACCACCGGCTGGGCGTTCAGCCGCTGTTCGCCGTTGCCGATGGGCAGCGGGACATAGGCGGCCGGGAGCCCGACGGCGGAGAGCTCGGCGACGGTCATCGCGCCCGCACGGCAGAGCATCATGTCGGCCGCGGCGTACGCGAGGTCCATCCGGTCCACGTACGGTACCGGGATGTACGGGGGCATTCCCGGCATCTGGTGCACCTGCGGCAGTTCGTTCTTCGGGCCGACCGCGTGCAGGATCTGGATCCCGGCCTGCTGGAGGTAGGGCGCGACCTGCTGGACGACCTCGTTGAGACGGCGCGCGCCCTGGGAGCCGCCGGAGACCAGCAGGGTCGGCAGGTTGGGGTCGAGACCGAACAGCGCGCGGGCCTCGGGGCGCACGGCGGCCCGGTCGAGGGTGGCGATGGAGCGGCGCAGCGGGATGCCGATGTACCGGGCGTCGCGGAGTTTGCTGTCCGGGGTGGAGACCGCGACCTGGGCGGCGTACCGGGAGCCGATCTTGTTGGCGAGGCCGGGGCGGGCGTTGGCCTCGTGGACGATGATCGGCACCCCGAGACGCTTGGCGGCCAGGTAGCCGGGCAGGGCGACATAGCCGCCGAAGCCGACGACCGCGTCCGCCTTGGTGCGCTCCAGGATCTGCTCGGTCGCCTTGATCGTGCCGCGCAGCCGACCGGGCACGGTGATCAGCTCGGGGGTGGGCTTGCGCGGCAGGGGTACGGCGGGGATCAGCGCGAGTTCGTAGCCGCGCTCGGGGACGAGGCGTGTCTCGAGGCCGCGCTCCGTGCCCAGGGCCGTGATGCCCACGGTCGGGTCCTGCCTGCGCAGGGCGTCCGCGAGGGCGAGCGCGGGCTCGATGTGACCGGCGGTTCCGCCACCGGCGAGTACGACATGCACCGAAATTCACCGCTCTCCGGACGAACGTGCCGAGACACGCCGTCGCATCGTGTTCCATCTCCCTGGCCCCGAAGGGCCGCCGCCACGCTTTCTACCAAAGCGGGGTTGCCGCATGGCCAGCGCCGCCCGCGCTGCGGGTTCGTCGCGCGCGAAGGCGATCAGCAACCCGATGGCGAACATGGTCGGCAGCAGGGCGGAACCTCCGTAGGAGAACAGCGGGAGCGGGACTCCGGCGATCGGCAGCAGACCGAGCACCGCACCGATGTTGATCACTGCCTGAGCGGTGATCCAGGTGGTCACGCCTCCCGCGGCATACCTGACGAAGGGGTCCTCCGTGCGTCCGGCCACGCGGATACCCGCATAGCCTAGAGCCGCGAAGAGGGCGAGCACCGACAGCGTCCCCGCGAGGCCCAGTTCCTCGCCGGTGACGGCGAAGATGAAGTCGGTGTGCGCTTCCGGGAGTTGGCCCCATTTTTCCACACTGGCACCGAGCCCGGAGCCGAAGATTCCGCCCGAGGCCAGGGCATAGATGCCGTGCACGGCCTGCCAGCAGTCGGCGCCGTCCGTGCGGGGTTCGGTGGCTCCGATGCAGGCCAGGCGGGCCATACGGTTCTCGCTGGTCCTGATCAGGACGAACCCGATGAGGCCGGCGATGGACAGCACGCCCACGAACATCCTGGTCGGCGCCCCGGCCAGCCACAGCAGGCCGAACAGGATCGCCGTGAGAATGATCGCGGTGCCCATGTCACCGCCGAGCATGATCAGCCCGAGCAGCAGGAACGCCACCGGAACGAGCGGCACCAGCATGTGCTTCCACTGCGTCAGCAGGCGCTTGTCCTCCTTGCGGGCCAGCAGGTCGGCGCCCCAGAGCACGAGCGCCAGCTTGCCGAACTCACTGGGCTGGATCTGGAAGGAGCCGCCGACGGCGATCCAGTTCTGGTTGCCGTTGATCGACTGCCCTATCCCGGGCACTTGAACCAGGGCCATCAGGAACACACAGCCGGCCAGGATCGGATACGCCAGTGCCCGGTGCAGCTTGACCGGCATCCGGGAGGCCACGAGCAGCAGCACGGTGCCGATCGCGGCGGCGAGGAACTGCTTGCGGAAGAAGAAGGTGCCGGGCAGCGACTTCTGCAGGGCGGTGATCTGCGAGGCCGAGTAGACCATCACCAGCCCCAGCACGGTGATCAGCAGGCTGCCGCCGAGGATCAGGTAGTACGCGGTCAGCGGCCGGTCCCAGGCCTTGCGCGCCCGTGTGTGCAGCCGCCGCAGGGGGTTCTCGCGCGGCGGCCGGGAGACGGGTGGCCGCCGGGTGACGCGCTGGAGGGGCGCACGGCTCGTACGGCTACTCGGCATCGGGGGCGCCCTCGCCGCCGACCGACCAGTTCCGTGTCACGCGTCCCTCCCAGTGTCACCCGGCGCCGCCAGGCGAGGCCGGGCCGGGTCAGCCGTCCGTGGCGGCCAGTTCGCGCACAGCCTCCGCGAACGCGTCCCCACGCCTGTTGTAGTTGACGAACATGTCCATCGACGCACAGGCCGGCGCCAGGAGCACCGTGTCGCCCGTCCGTGCCAGCGTCCGCGCCTCGCGGACGGCGGCGAGCATCGCCCCAGTGTCGGTCCGGTCGAGGTCGACGACCGGCACTTCCGGCGCGTGTCGCGCGAGCGCTTCCCGGATCAGCGCGCGATCCGCGCCGATCAGCACGACCCCCCGCAGCCGCCCGGCGGCGCCGGCGACGAGCTCGTCGAAGGTGGCCCCCTTGGCGAGTCCGCCCGCGATCCACACGATCGACTCGTACGCGGCCAACGAGGCCTGCGCCGCATGTGTGTTGGTGGCCTTGGAGTCGTCGATGTACGCCACGCCGTCCACGTCGGCGACGTGCGCGATGCGGTGCGCGTCCGGGGTGAAGGCCCGCAGACCGTCGCGTACAGCCGCTGCGGGCACCCCGTAGGCGCGGGCGAGGGCGGCCGCCGCGAGGGCGTTGGCGATGTTGTGCGGGGCGGGCGGGTTCACGTCGGAGATCTCGGCGAGTTCCTGGGCGTTCTTCTGCCGGTTCTCGACGAAGGCGCGGTCGACCAGGATGCCCTCCACCACGCCGAGTTGGGACGGACCGGGCGTGCCGAGCGTGAATCCGACGGCCCGGCAGCCCTCCTCGACGTCGGCCTCGCGCACCAGGTCCTCGGTGGCCTTGTCGGCGACGTTGTAGACGCAGGCGACCCGATTGCCCTCGTAGACGCGGCCCTTGTCCTTGGCGTACGCCTCCATGGAGCCGTGCCAGTCGAGGTGGTCGGGGGCGAGGTTGAGGACGGCGGCGGAGTGGGCGCGCAGGGAGGGCGCCCAGTGGAGCTGGTAGCTGGACAGCTCCACGGCGAGGACGTCGTAGGGCTCGTCGCCGAGGACCACGTCCAGGAGCGAGACCCCGATGTTGCCGACGGCGGCCGTGCGCAGCCCCGCCGCCCTCAGGATCGAGGCGAGCATCTGGACGGTCGTGGTCTTGCCGTTGGTGCCCGTGACGGCCAGCCAGGGAGCGGCGTCGGGGCCCCGCAGCCGCCAGGCGAGTTCGACGTCGCCCCAGATCTCCAGACCGGCCGCGCGGGCCGCCGTGAACAGCGGCTTGTCCGGCTTCCAGCCCGGGGTGGTGACGACGAGTTCGGTGCCCTCCGGCAGGGTGGCGCCGTCGCCGAGGCGCACGGTGATGCCGAGCGCCTCCAGGTCGGCGGCCTGCGCGCGGGCGCGTTCGTCGGCGCCGTCGTTGACGACCGTGACGGCGGCGCCGAGGCCGTGCAGGACCTTGGCCGCCGGGATGCCGGAGACGCCCAGCCCGGCGACGGTGACGTGCTTACCCTGCCAGTCGGTCACTTGTCCGCTGCCCATCCCGCGTAGAAGAGGCCCAGTCCGACGATCACACAGATGCCCTGGATGATCCAGAAGCGGACCACGACCAGGACCTCGGACCAGCCCTTGAGCTCGAAGTGGTGCTGGAGCGGTGCCATGCGGAACACGCGCTTGCCGGTCAGCTTGAACGAGCCCACCTGGATGACGACCGACATGGTGATGAGCACGAACAGGCCGCCGAGGAGCGCGAGGAGCAGCTCGGTGCGGGAGCAGATCGCGAGACCCGCGAGCGCGCCGCCGAGGGCCAGCGAACCGGTGTCGCCCATGAAGATCTTGGCCGGCGAGGTGTTCCACCACAGGAAGCCGAGGCAGGCGCCCATCAGCGCGGAGGCCACGATCGCCAGGTCGAGCGGATCCCGTACCTCGTAACAGGCGGACGGGTTGGTCAGGGTCTGCGTGTTGGCGCAGGACTCCTGGAACTGCCAGACGCCGATGAACGTGTACGCGCCGAAGACGAGCACGGAGGCACCGGTGGCGAGGCCGTCGAGGCCGTCGGTCAGGTTCACGCCGTTCGACATCGCGAGGATCATGAACAGCGCCCAGATCACGAACAGCACCGGGCCGATGGACCAGCCGAAGTCCTGCACGAAGGAGAGCTTGGTGGAGGCCGGCGTCTGGTCGCGCGCGTCCGGGAACTGCAGCGCGAGGACCGCGAAGGCGATACCGACGATCAGCTGGCCGGCCATCTTCGCCTTGGCCCGCAGACCGAGCGAACGGCGCTTGACGATCTTGATGTAGTCGTCGAGAAAGCCGACGAGGCCCATGCCCGCCATCAGGCCGAGCACCAGCAGACCGGAGAAGGTCGGCGGCTGGCCCGAGATCACCTTGGCCAGGAAGTACGCGACGATCGTCGCCAGGATGAAGGCGATACCACCCATGGTCGGCGTACCGCGCTTGCTGGCGTGCTCGCGCGGGCCGTCGTCACGGATGTACTGGCCGTAGCCCTTGCGGGCCAGCAGCTTGATCAGCAGCGGGGTGCCGACCAGCGTCAGGAAGAGACCGATGACTCCTGCGAACAGGATCTGATTCATCATCGCGCGGCAACCTCACCCTCGTTGCCGCCGTCGAGCAGCGCCTGCGCCACACTCTCGAGCCCGACCGACCGGGACGCCTTCACGAGTACGACGTCTCCCGGGCGCAACTGACTGCGCAACAGGTCGACCGCCGCCTGTGCGTCGGACACGTGCACCGACTCCTCACCCCACGAACCCTCGTTGTATGCGCCCAGTTGCAGCCAGGAGGCCTCCCTGCCCCCGACCGCGACGAGCTTGCCGACATTGAGCCGGACGGCGAGCCGTCCGACCGCGTCGTGCTCGGCGAGCGATTCGTCCCCGAGCTCGGCCATCTTGCCGAGCACCGCCCAGGTCCGCCGCCCCTTGCCCATGGCCGCGAGCGCGCGCAGAGCGGCCCGCATGGACTCGGGGTTCGCGTTGTAGGCGTCGTTGACGACCGTCACGCCGTCCGGGCGCTCGGTGACCTCCATGCGCCAGCGGGAGAGGGAGCCCGCCTCGGAGAGCGCGGTGGCGATCTCACTTGCGGACATGCCCAGCTCATGGGCGACGGCGGCCGCGGCGAGCGCGTTCGACACGTGGTGCTCACCGTACAGGCGCATGGTCACATCGCTTGCACCGGAGGGTGTGTGAAGCCTGAACGCGGGCTGTCCGGCCTCGGTGAGCGTCACGTTCTCGGCGCGTACGTCCGCTTCGCCGGACTCGCCGAAGAGGAGCACCCGGGCCTTCGTACGGGACGCCATGGCCCGTACGAGGGGGTCGTCGGCGTTGAGGATCGCCGCGCCGCCCTCCTGCTCGGACGGCAGGGCCTCCACCAGTTCGCCCTTGGCCTGCGCGATCTGCTCGCGGCCGCCGAACTCGCCGATGTGGGCGGTGCCGACGTTGAGCACGAGACCGATCTTCGGCGGCGTCAGCTCGGTGAGGTAGCGGATGTGGCCGATGCCGCGGGCGCCCATCTCCAGGACGAGGAAACGGGTCTCCTCGGTGGCGCTGAGCGCGGTGAGGGGCAGCCCGATCTCGTTGTTGAGGGAGCCGGGCGTGAAGACCGTCGGCGCCTTGCGCCGGAGCACCTGGGCGATCAGGTCCTTGGTGCTGGTCTTGCCCGCGGAGCCGGTGAGGGCCACGAGGGTCGCGCCGAGCTTGCGCACGACGTGCCGGGCGAGGGCGCCGAGCGCCGCCTGCACATCGGCCACCACGATCGCGGGCACGCCGACGGGGCGGGACGCCAGCACCGCTGCCGCGCCCGCCTCGACGACCGCGGCCGCGAAGTCGTGCCCGTCCACGCGCTCGCCCGCGAAGGCGACGAAGAGGCTGCCGGGCTCCACCTCACGGGAGTCCCGGACGACCGGTCCGGTGACCTGTGCCGACGGATCCGGTATGTCGTGCGTCTGCCCGCCGACGACTTCTGCGATCTCGGCGAGAGAGAGGGCGATCACAAGTTCATCCCTGGGTCTGCTGGATAGCTTCGCGGAGCACCTGGCGGTCGTCGAAGGGACGGACCACGCCGGCGATGTCCTGGCCCTGCTCGTGGCCCTTGCCCGCGACCAGCACGGTGTCGCCCGGCTGGGCGCGCGCCACGGCCGCGGCGATCGCGGCGGCCCGGTCCTCGAAGAGGAGGACCTCGCCGCGCTCGTGGGCCGGCACGGACGCCGCGCCTTCGAGCATGGTCGCGAGGATCGCGAGGGGGTCCTCGGAGCGGGGGTTGTCGGAGGTCAGTACGGCCGTGTCGGAGAGGCGGGCCATGGCGGCGCCCATCGGTCCGCGCTTGGTGGTGTCCCGGTCGCCGCCGCAGCCGAGGACGACGTGCAGGCTGCCCTCGGTGACCTTGCGCAGCGCCTTGAGGACCGACTCGACGGCGTCCGTCTTGTGGGCGTAGTCGACGACCGCGAGGTACGGCTGCCCGGCGTCCACCCGCTCCAGCCGGCCCGGTACGCCCGGTACGGCCGCGATGCCGTCGGCGGCGGTCTGCGGGTCGATCCCGGCGACGGCCAGCGCGGCGACGGCCGCCAGGGTGTTGGCGACGTTGAAGGAGCCCGGCAGCGGCGACCTGGCGGCGATCCGCTCGCCCTTGGGCCCGACCACGGTGAACGTCGAGTCCATCGGCCCGACCCGGACGCCCTCGGCGCGCCAGTCGGCGTCGGGGTGCCCCTCGGCGGAGTAGGTGACGACCGGGACCGTGGCCTCGTCGACGAGCCGGCGGCCGTACTCGTCGTCGAGGTTGACGACGCCGAGCCTGCTGCGCTCGGGGGTGAAGAGCTGTGCCTTGGCCTGGAAGTAGTCCTCCATGCCGGAGTGGAACTCCATGTGCTCCGGGCTGAGGTTGTTGAAGACGGCGACGTCGAAGACGCAGCCGTCGACCCGGCCGAGGACCAGGGCGTGGCTGGAGACCTCCATGACGACCGAGTCCACCCCGCGTTCGCGCATGACGGCGAACAGGGCCTGGAGGTCGGTGGCCTCGGGGGTGGTCCGCTCGGACTTGATGCGCTCGTCGCCGATGCGCATCTCGACGGTGCCGATGAGCCCCGTGGAACGCACGGCCTGCAGACCGCCTTCGACGAGGTACGCGGTGGTGGTCTTGCCCGAGGTGCCGGTGATGCCGATCTGGAGCAGGTCGCCGCCCGGCCGGCCGTAGATGGTGGCCGCCAGCTCGCCCATCCGCGCGCGCGGGTTCTCCACGACGAGGGCGGGAAGCCCGGCCGCGGCGGCGCGCTCGGCGCCGCTGGGGTCGGTGAGGACGGCGACGGCGCCGAGGCCGACCGCCTGGTCGACGAAGTCGGCTCCGTGCAGACGGGCACCGGGCAGCGCGGCGTAGAGGTCGCCGGGGCGGACGGCACGCGAGTCGTGGGTGATGCCCGTGACCTGGACGGTGTCCGCGCTCGCCGGCTGCTCGGCACCCAGCTGACCGGCGAGTTCCGCGAGGGGTGTGGCGGAGACATGGGCCGGCCTGGGCGGTCCCGGATACGTCACGGGAACGTCCTTCTGGGTGGTTTGGGACTGATCAGCGTGTGGCACGGCGGTGAGCGTACCGGGCGCACCCCCACGGGAGCGAAGCGAGGGTTTGTGCGAGCGGGGCTCGGAGGCGTGGTTCCCGGGGTCGGGAGTGATCATGGTCACGAGTCGGTTCCTGGCTGGTTGCGCTGATCGTCGGGCGGATCAGGGTGGGGGCCGAAGGACGGGTCAGGGTGCGAAGGCGACGGGCAGGTTCGCGGGCTTCGCGCCGGTGGGCGGCACCTGGAGGGTCTTCAGGGCGAACTCCATGACCTCCTTGTAGATGGGTCCGCAGATCTGGCCGCCGAAGTAGTTGCCCTTGGTGGCGTTCTGGATCGCGCAGTAGACGGTGATCCGGGGCTTGTCGGCGGGCGCGAACCCGGCGAACGACGAGGTGTAGCCCCGGTATCTGCCGGTGGCCGGATCCACACGGTTGGCCGTACCCGTCTTGCCCGCGACCCGGTAGCCGGGGATGCGCGCCTTGGTGCCCGTGCCCTCCTCGTCGTCCACGACGGACTCCAGCATCCGGGCGAGGGTCTTCGCCGTCTTCTCGCTCACCACCCGGGTCTTGCCGGGCTTCGGGGCGGGGGTGAAGCGGCCGTCGGGCCCCTTGGTGCCGCGTACGAGGGTCGGTTCGACGCGTACGCCGCCGTTGGCGATCGTCGAGTAGACGGAGGCGGCCTGCATGGCGTTGACCGACACGCCCTGGCCGAAAGGAATCGTGTACTGCTGCGAGGTCGACCAGTCGCCGGGCGCGGCGAGGATGCCCTTGGTCTCGCCGGGGAAGCCGAGGCCGGTGTAGCTGCCGATGCCGAACTTGCGCAGGTAGGAGTGGAGGATCTTGTTGGACTCGCCCTGGTTGCGGCCGAGTTCGCCGGTGGCGAGGATCGTGCCGATGTTGCTGGACTTGGCGAGGACGCCGTTGAGCGTCAGGTACCAGGTCGGGTGGTCGATGTCGTCCTTGAAGAGCCGGTCGCCCCGGTGCAGCCGGTTGGGCACGGTGACGCGGGTCTCCGGGGTGGCGACGTTCTCCTCCAGCACGGCGGCCATCGACATCACCTTGGCGGTGGAGCCGGGCTCGTAGGCGTCCTGGAGCGCCGCGTTGCCGAGCGCGTCCGGGTTGGCTCGGGTGAGGTCGTTGGGGTCGAAGCCGGGCGAGTTGGCCATGGCGAGGATCTCGCCGGTACGGGTGTCCTGCACTATCACGTAGCCGCGGTCCGCCTTGGACTTCTTCACCTGCTCGGTGATGGCGTTCTGCGCGGCCCACTGGATGTCGCGGTCGATGGTCAGCTCGACGTCGGAGCCGGCCACGGCGGGGGTCTCGGTGGAGCCCGCGGTGGGCACGAGACGGCCGCCGGACTGGGCGTAGCGGATCTTGCCGTCCTTGCCCGACAGGCGGCTGTTCCACTGCTGCTCGATGCCGCCGCCGCCCTTGCCCTCGGCGTTGACCCAGCCCAGTATCCCGGCGGCGAGATCGCCGTTGGGGTACACGCGCTTGCTGCTGGGCTCCTGGAAGACGCCGGCCAGGACGTTGACCGTGCCCTTCTCGTCGGCGGCCCGTTTGACGAGCGCGGTCTTCAGGTCGCTGATCTGGTTCCAGACCTGGGGGGTCTGGCGGCGGGCGAGCAGCACATAGCGCGTGTTCTTGGTGCGCAGCTTCTCGGCGAGCGTCTCCTGGTCCGCGCCGAGGATCGGCGCGAGGAGCGCGGCCGCCTGCTCGGGGCCGTCGTCGATCTTCAGCTGTTCGCGGGTGAACATCGTCGGGTCGGCGGTGATGTCGTTGGCGTCGGCGCTGATCGCCAGGGCGACGCCGTTGCGGTCGGTGATCCCGCCGCGCTCGGCGGCCAGCACCCGCCCGACGTAGCGGTTCTGGTCGGCCTTGGCCGCGTACTCGCTCGCGTCGACGGCCTGCACCTGGAGCAGCCGTACGACGAAGGCGATCATCACCAGGGTCAGCGCGAGGCTCACCATGCGCAGCCGGGGGCGGGGGCTGCCCAGCCGGATGGTGCGCGCGCGCAGCTGCCGGGGCGGGGCCGGGCGGCGCTGTGCGGCGGGGCGGGCGCCGGGGCCCGGTCGGCGTTGCTGGCCGCCCGGTCGAACGGGCCGGGCGGGTCCGGGTACGCGGCGGCGCGGGGGCTGCCTGCCTGAATCGGCCACTTCCGTCACCTGCCGGGGGTCGTCGGGAACTGGTTGGGCTGTACGGGCGGGGTGGTGGGGGTCGGAGTGGGGGTGCCCGAGGGCTGCGGCGTGCGGGCGTCCGCCTGCGGCTCGGGCTCGGCCGGCGTCCGCGTCGGAGCGGGGGGCGAACTCGGGCTCGGCGTCGGGGAGCCCGGGGGCGTGGGGCTGCCGGTGGGCGTCGGGTCGACGGGCGGGCCGGGGTCGAGGATCTCGGGCGCGAGGACGAGCGGCATCCGGGCCATGGACTGCCGGGCGGCGCTCGGGACGCCCTTGACCGAGCCGTCGGGGTTCAGGAAGGCCGGGTCGCCGCCGGGGACCATGCCCAGCTCGCGGGCGCGGCGCTGGAGGGCTTCGGGGGCCGAGTAGGCGTCGACGTCGCGCTGGAGCGCCTGTTCCTCGTCGGTGTAGCTCTTCACGTCGTCCTGGAGGTCGTCGAGCTTGAACGACCCTTCGCTGAGCGCGGAGTTCAGCACGAGGAGGCCGATGAGACCGCCGCCCAGGAGGAGGACGACCAGGAGGACGAAGGGGGTGCGGGCGGCGCCCTTGGGCCGTGCGGGCAGGAGCCGTGCGAGACGGGCCGCCCGGCCCCTCAGTTCGGGTTTCCTGCTCACGCGCCCTCCCTGGGGGTCCGGGTTCGGGACTCGCTCGCCGTCCCCGCGAGTTCGCTTGTCGGCCTCACTCACCGTCCCCTTCACGCACCGTGTGCGGTCGCCCCGTACGCCTCACGCGCCTCACGCACCTCATGTGCGTCGGGCAGCTCATGCGACGTCCTCCCGCACGCGTTCCGCCCCACGCAGACGCGCGGGGGCGGCGCGCCGGTTCTCGGCGACCTCTTCCTCGGTGGGAAGTTCGGCACCACGGGTGAGGAGCTTGAGCCTCGGCTGGTAGCGCTCGGGGACGACGGGCAGTCCGGGCGGGGCGGTGGTGGCGGCTCCGGCCGCGAACACCTGCTTCACCAGCCGGTCCTCCAGCGAGTGGTACGACAGCACGGCGATCCGGCCGCCGACCGCGAGGGCCTTCACCGCGGCGGGGATCGCCCGCTCCAGGACGGTGAGTTCGCCGTTGACCTCGATGCGCAGGGCCTGGAAGGTGCGCTTGGCGGGGTTGCCGCCGGTGCGCTTGGCGGCCTGCGGCAGGGAGTCGCGGATCAGTTCGACGAGGCGGGCGCTGTTGCTGAACGGCTCCTTGTCGCGCTCGCGCACGACCGCGGAGACGATCCGCTTGGCCTGCTTCTCCTCGCCGTACGCCCTGAGGATGCGGACGAGTTCGCCCGGCGGGTAGGTGTTGAGGACCTCGGCGGCGCTGATGCCGGTCGTCTGGTCCATCCGCATGTCGAGCGGGGCGTCCTGGGCGTAGGCGAAGCCCCGGTCCGCCTCGTCGAGTTGCATGGAGGAGACGCCCAGGTCGAACAGGACGCCCTGGACGCGCGGGAGGCCCAGGCGGTCGAGCACGTCGGGGAGTTCGTCGTACACGGCGTGCACGAGGGTGGCGCGCTCACCGAAGGGGGCGAGGCGTTCGCCGGAGAGGCGCAGGGCCTCCTTGTCCCGGTCGAGGGCGACGAGCCGTGCCTCGGGGAACCGGGTGAGGAGCGCTTCGCTGTGGCCGCCGAGGCCGAGCGTGCAGTCGACCACCACCGCGCCGGGCGCCGTGAGGGCCGGGGCCAGCATGTCCAGACACCGCTGGAGCATGACGGGGACGTGGCGGCTGTTGCTCAAGGGGCCCTCTCAGGTCCGGCGCGAGCCGCACGTACGCGCCGCGCACGCGGGGAGACGCCGGGCTGTCGCCGGTTCTCCTTGGGGTTTCGGTCAGCGGGGGGCCTCGCCTCCCGCTCGGCGTCACTTTAGTCCACGGCCCTGCGCGGTCAATCAACCGGCCTGCGCGTCGCGCGGCTCCCCCGGACGAAGCCGTGAGGACGGCGAAATCACCCGTACGGCCGCGATCCCACCCCTCCTGTGGGTTACCTCACAACAAGGTTCAATGACGTTCTTTGTCCCCTCTCACAGAGCGCCCCCAGCTGCGGTGACCAGTACCGTCTTGTCCATGACGACCTCCGCAGCAGTTCCCACCGGCCCCGAAGGCGCCATATCCGACGGCACCGTCACCGACCGCCTCGTCGAGGCGAACCAGCGCTATGCCGCCGCGTTCACCGACCCCGGGATGGACGCCCGCCCCGTCCTGCGTGTCGCGGTCGTGGCCTGCATGGACGCCCGCCTCGACCTGCACGACGCGCTCGGCCTGGAGCTGGGCGACTGTCACACCATCCGCAACGCGGGCGGCGTGGTCACCGACGACGTGATCCGCTCCCTCACCATCAGCCAGCGCAAGCTCGGCACCCGCAGCATCGTCCTGATCCACCACACCGGCTGTGGCCTGGAGTCCCTTACCGAGGACTTCCGCACGGAGCTGGAGGCCGAGGTCGGCCAGCGTCCGGCGTGGGCGGTGGAGTCCTTCCGGGACGTGGACCAGGACGTACGGCAGTCCATGCAGCGCATCCGCACCAATCCTTTCCTGCTCCACTCCGACGACGTACGCGGCTTCGTCTTCGATGTGAAGACCGGTCTGCTCCGGGAGATCGACGCGGCCTGAGCCCTGTCGAACCGCGCGGCCGGAACCGCCCTCCTATCGCCCGAGGGCGGTTCCGCGCAGCCCCGGTTTCCTGTCAATCTGCTGGCATCTCACCCCGCAGAACACCGCAAACCTGACATATCGCGGCCAGTTATCCACAGGCGAGTGACACGGATTGGTAACGGCAGCAAGAATGCGGATGTGGCGTCACGCTGAGCAGTTCACGCGTGGTGTCCGTGTTTCGGGGTGGGCCGGTCCGCATCGCAGAGCGACGGCCCGGAGAAAGAACGGGCCGAGGAGGGCCGGGTGACGACCTATGACGATCGAGCGAGCCTCACTGATCTGACCAGCACTGTGGAGCGAGTCCGCAGTTCGGTCGAAGGAGTGATCGAGGGCAAGCCTGAGGTCGTACGGCTTTCGCTGACAGTGCTGCTCGCCGAGGGACATCTTCTGATCGAAGACGTTCCCGGCGTCGGCAAGACCATGCTGGCCAAGGCACTGGCGCGGTCCATCGACTGCTCGGTGCGGCGTATCCAGTTCACGCCGGACCTGCTGCCGTCGGACATCACGGGTGTGTCCATCTGGGATCAGCAGCGCAAGGAGTTCGAGTTCAAGCCGGGCGCGATCTTCTCTCAGATCGTGATCGGCGACGAGATCAACCGCGCCTCGCCGAAGACGCAGTCCGCGCTCCTGGAGTCCCTGGAGGAGCGCCAGGTCACGATCGACGGCACCACCTACGAGCTGCCGAGCCCCTTCATGGTGGTGGCCACGCAGAACCCGGTGGAGATGGAGGGCACCTACCCGCTGCCGGAGGCCCAGCGCGACCGCTTCATGGCCCGGGTCTCCGTCGGCTACCCCAGCCCGGAGGCCGAGCTGCAGATGCTCGACGTCCACGGCGGGGTCTCGCCGCTGGAGGACATGCAGCCGGTGGCGCACGCGCACGAGATCGTGAAGCTGATCGAGGCCGTCCGGGGCGTGCACGTCGCCGAAACGGTCCGGCGGTACGCGGTGGACCTGGTCGGCGCCACCCGCACCCATCCGGACCTCAGACTCGGCGCCTCGCCGCGCGCCACGCTGCATCTGCTGCGTGCGGCGAGGGCGACCGCCGCCCTGAGCGGCCGGGAGTACGCCCTGCCGGACGACATCCAGTCGCTCGCCGTGTCCATCCTCGCCCACCGGCTGCTGCCCACCGCCCAGGCCCAGCTCAACCGGCGTACGCCGGAGCAGGTGGTCCAGGAGATCCTCCAGCGCACACCCGTACCGCAGGCCCCCCAGGCACAGAGCGGGTACGGGTCGGTCCACACCGCGCCCGCGTACCCGCAGCAGCCGCCGCGGAGGCTTGGATGACCACCGCCGGGCCGGCGCCCTCCCCGGAGCAGGACAAGGGCGGGCTGCGCACGGCCCTCGCCGGCCTCACCACGCGCGGGCGCTCCTTCCTGGCCGCCGGCGTGGCCGCCGCCGTCTGCGCGTACGTCCTCGGGCAGAGCGATCTGCTCCGGGTCGGCCTGCTGCTCGCCGTGCTGCCGCTGGTCTGCGCGACCGTGCTGTACCGCACCCGCTACCGGGTCGCGGGCAGCCGCCGCCTCTCCCCCGCGCGCGTCCCCGCCGGCAGCGAGGCCCGCGTCCATCTGCGGATGGACAACGTCTCGCGGCTGCCCACCGGGCTGCTGATGCTCCAGGACCGGGTGCCCTACGTACTCGGTCCGCGCCCGCGCTTCGTGCTGGACCGCGTGGAGGCGGGCGGTCGCCGCGAGGTGTCGTACCGCGTCCGCTCCGATCTGCGCGGCCGCTATCCGCTGGGCCCGCTCCAGCTGCGTCTGACCGACCCGTTCGGCATGTGCGAGCTGACCCGGTCCTTCTCGACGTACGACACGCTGACCGTCGTCCCGCGCGTGGAGGCGCTGCCGCCGGTGCGGCTGAGCGGCGAGGCCAAGGGCTACGGCGACGGACGGCAGCGCTCGTTGGCGCTGGCCGGCGAGGACGACGTGATCCCCCGCGGCTACCGGCACGGCGACGACCTGCGCCGGGTCCACTGGCGTTCGACCGCGCGCTACGGCGAGCTGATGGTGCGCCGCGAGGAACAGCCGCAGCGCGCCCGGTGCACGGTGCTGCTGGACACCCGGGCCGAGGCGTTCCTCGGCGCGGGCCCCGACTCCGCCTTCGAGTGGGCCGTCTCCGGCGCCGCCTCCATGCTGGTCCACATGCTCGAACGGGGCTTCTCCGTCCGGCTGTTGACGGACACCGGCAGCTCGATGCCCGGCGACGGCGCCGACGGCTTCGCGGGCGCCAGCCAGGAGTCGGCCGACGCGGCCGGACTGATGATGGACACCCTCGCGGTGATCGACCACTCCGGCGGCACGAGTCTGTCGCCCGCGTACGACGCGCTGCGCGGCGGCAACGAGGGGCTGCTGGTCGCCTTCCTCGGCGACCTCGACGAGGAGCAGGCGACGGTGATCGGCAAGATGCGCCAGCGCGGCGGTGGGGCGGTCGCCTTCCTGCTGGACAGCGAGGCGTGGACGACCGAACCGGGCGAGGTGCCCGGTGCCGGGAGCGCGAGCGAGGAGTCGCTGCGGCTGCTGCACGAGGCGGGCTGGACGGCGCTGACCGTGCCGCGCGGCGCTTCGCTGACGGACCTGTGGCGGCAGGCGGACCGGCAGCGCACCGGAGTGATGTCCGGGAGCATGACGGAGGGACGTTCATGAGCGGGCGGGCGAGACTGGCGCTGTGTGCCTGGGCCGCCACGATCGCGGCGGCGTGCGCGCTGCTGCCGCTGGTCGACCCGGCGACATGGATCCTCCAGGCGGCGCTGATGCTGGGCGTGCAGAGCGGCGTGGGAGCGCTCACCCGGCGCGTCCCGCTGGCCCGGCCGCTGACCGTGGCCGCCCAGGCGCTGGTCACCCTGCTGATGTTGACGCTGGTCTTCGCCCGGGAGCGGGCGGTGGCCGGGATCGTCCCCGGCCCCGAGGCCTTCCAGCACTTCGCGACGCTCCTGCAGAACGGCGCCGAGGACGTCGGGCGGTACGCCATCCCGGCGCCGCTGACCGCCGGCATCCGGCTGATGATCATCGGCGGTGTGCTGGTGATAGGCCTGCTGGTGGACGCGCTCGCGGTGACGTTCCGCAGCGCCGCACCGGCCGGTCTGCCGCTGCTCGCGCTGTACTCGGTCGCGGCGGGCCTCTCCGACGGCGCCGCGTGGCTGTGGTTCGTGCTGGCCTCGGCCGGCTATCTGCTGCTGCTCCTGACCGAGAGCCGCGACCGGCTCTCGCAGTGGGGCCGGGTCTTCGGAGGCGCGCCCCAGGGGCCGCGCGCGGAGTCCGCGAACGGCGCGGTGGCACCGGTGCGCACCGGGCGGCGCATCGGCGCCGTGGCGCTCGGCATCGCCCTGGTGGTGCCGCTCGGTCTGCCCTCCCTCGACGGCGGGCTGCTGGACGGCACGGGCGCCGGCCTCGGCGGGGGTTCCGGCGGCGGCGGCACGATCGCCGCGGTGAACCCGGTGGTGCAGCTGCGCGGCAGCCTGAACGTCGACGAGGACCGCCAGGTCCTGTCCTACCGCACCAACACCGACGACGTGCAGCAGATGTATCTGCGGATCGTCTCCCTGGACAACTTCAACGGCACCTCCTGGACCCCGACCGAGCGCTCCATCACGGGGGTCCCGGACGACTTCGGCAACCCCGTCGGGCTCGCCTCCGATGTCAAGCGGACGTCGATCGAGACCCGGATCGTCGCGTCGGAGGACTACGAGCAGAACTGGCTGCCGATGCCGTACCCGGTCACCAGCGTGGACATCGACGGCGACTGGCGGTACGAGCCCGTGGGGCGCACCCTCGTCGGTGACCACGGCCAGAACACCAAGGGCGCCCAGTACAAGGTCGAGAGCCTGATCGTGGAGCCCACGGCGGAGCAGCTGGCCTCGGCGCCGGAGCCGCCGCCGTCCCTGCGTCGGGAGTACACCAAGGTACCGGCCTCGCTGCCGCCGGTGGTGGCACAGACCGCGCTGGAGATCACCGAGGGGGCGAAGAACGACTACGAGCGGGCGGTGAAGCTCCAGGACTGGTTCGCGTTCAGCGGCGAGTTCACGTACGACACCGAGGTGCGGTCGGGCACGGGCGCCCGCGCGATAGCCCGGTTCCTCCAGGACAAGGAGGGCTTCTGCGTCCACTTCTCGTTCGCGATGGCGTCCATGGCCCGCACGCTGGGCATACCGGCCCGGGTCGCGGTGGGCTTCACCCCCGGCACCCCGCAGACGAACGGCACGATGTCGGTGGGCCTGCGCGACGCGCACGCCTGGCCCGAGCTGTACTTCGAGGGTGTGGGCTGGACGCGCTTCGAGCCGACCCCCAACCGGGGTTCGACCCCCGAGTACACGGTGCCGGAGGACACCGGCACCGGTGGGCTGCCCGAGGTGCCTCGTCCCTCGTCCTCGGCGTCCTCGGCGCCGTCGGCCGAGCCGACGGAGAGCGAGAGCTGCACGCCTCAGGAGGCCAAGCTGGGGGCCTGCGGGACCGAGTCCGCGGCGGCCCTGCCGGGTTCGGACGACGAGGAGCGGTCGGTGTGGGGGCTGGTGTTCTTCTCCCCCTGGACCCTGTTGATCGTCCCGGGAGCGCTTCTCGTCCTGGCGATCCCGCTGCTGCCGATGCTGTGGCGGCTGCGGGTCCGGTCCGTGCGGCTCGGCGCGCACCAGGGCGCGGTGCCGAAGGGGACCCGGGAGCCCGCCCTCGCGCGGGAGGTGACCCATGAGGGCACCGGAGCCCCGGGCTCCCTCGAACAGCCGGACAGAGCCACCTCGTACGGGCGGACGGAGGCCGCGGCGGCTCATGCGCTGGCCGCCTGGCAGGAGGTGGCCGACACGGCGTGGGACTACGGGATCGCGCCGGACGAGTCACAGACGCCCCGCAAGGCGGCCGCGCGGATCGTGCGGCTCGGGGAGCTGGAACCGGCGGCCGCCGACGCGGTGCACCGGGTGGCGGCGGCGGTGGAGCAGGTGCTCTTCGCTCCGCGTCCGCAGATCCCGGCGGGTCTCGCCCGGGACGCTCACCAGGTCGGGGCCGGCCTCAGGGCGCACGCCGGCCGGCGTACCCGGCTGCGGGCACTGCTGCTGCCGCGTTCGACCGTCCGGGTGGTGTGGGCCCTCGCCGCGCGCTGGGCGGACGCCAGGGACGAGCTGCTGTCCCGGGTCCCCAGGCCACGCCTGCCCTGGCGACGGCCCACACCGAGCCAGAACGGCTAGCGCCGACGCGTCACGGCATCACGGTCCTGTCCCCTCGGGTTCGCCCGGTGGGGACGGGACCGTTCGAATTTCCGAGGGCGGGAGCGACAGACGGCGCGCAGTCGCAGCGGCAAAGGCAATGAACGGCAGAGCACGGCGACGCATGGTGACCCCACGGCGGACGGGGGCCTACGGCGACGGACGGTGACCCGCAGGGCCGTGCGGCAATGCGCCCCAGCCCTCACGGGGGCATGCTCGAAGGGTGACCGCCGCTGGGGTGGTCACCCTTCGTCCGTGTTCAGCTGTGGCTGTCGGGTCGGCTGTTCGGCGGGCTCAGTGGCCGCCCTGCTCGTCACGACGGCGCTGCCAGCGCTGTTCGATTCGGTCCATCATGGAGCGGCGCTGTCGTGACTGCCGACGCGCACCGGCGGAGCCTGCGGCACCGGCGGGCTGCTCACCCGGCTTGGGGGCCTTGCGCCAACCGGTGACGGCGAGCACGGCGCAGCCCAGCATGACGAGGAATCCCACCACGCTGACCCAGATCTGCTGTGCGACCATTCCGGCCATGAGGAGCGCGATTCCCACCAGAAAGCCCGCGACCGCCTGGTAGACCCGCCGCCGGGTGTACGTACGCAGCCCGCTTCCCTCAAGCGCTGACGCGAACTTGGGATCTTCGGCGTACAGCGCTCGCTCCATCTGCTCGAGCATGCGCTGCTCGTGCTCTGAGAGCGGCACGGAGTCCTCCTCATCGTGCGGTCGCCGGGGCGACCCGGGGGGTCCTCTTCAGGATAGGCAGGGAATCGCCCCCTTGAAACCCGCCCCTCTACGCCAATTCGCCAACCGGAACCCGCCATGGCACCCCGACTCGCTGAGGTGTGAATTCCCCAGCGAACGGCCCGTCATGCCGGAACGGTCTCCCTCGATCATACGGCTCCGAGCGCTCGATCGGGGGGCCTGTGGCGTACTCCATCCGCCGCCGAGCCCCTGATCAGGGGGGCGTCCTCGTCCGCCGCGGGAGCCGGCTCAGGACTCGGCGCCCCCTCGCGTCTCACCCAGCACATGAAGTTGGGTGGCCACGGAGTGGAAGGCGGGCAGCTCGGCGGCCACCGCCTCCAGCTTGAGCAGGGCGTCCAGGGCACCGGGCTCGGTGTCCACGAGGACACCGGGGACGAGGTCGGCGAAGACCCGGACACCGTGCACGGCGGCGACCCGGAGGCCCGCGCCCTCGACGAGGGCGGTGAGCTGTTCGGCGGTGAAGCGGTGGGGAACCGGATCACCTTCGCCCCAGCGTCCGTTCGGGTCGTCGAGCGCCTGCCGGGCCTCCTTGAAGTGCCCGGCGAGGGCGCGGGCGAGGACGGCACCGCCGAGACCGGCGGCGAGCAGGCTGAGGACGCCCTCGGGGCGCAGCGCGGCGACCGCGTTGCCGATGCCCTCGGCGGGGTCGTCCACGTACTCCAGGACGCCGTGGCAGAGCACCGCGTCGTACCCGCCGCGCTCGACGACGTCGAAGAGGCCGTGGGCGTCGCCCTGGACGCCCCGGACGCGGTCGGCGACACCGGCCTCGGCGGCCCTGCGCTCCAGCGCGAACAGCGCGTTCGGGCTGGGGTCGACGACGGTGACGCGGTGGCCGAGGCGGGCCGCGGGCACCGCGAACCTGCCGCTGCCGCCCCCGGTGTCCAGTACGTCCAGCGACTCGCGCCCCGTCGCCTTCACTCGGCGGTCGAGGGCGTCCTGGAGGACCTCCCAGACCACGGCGGTACGGAGAGAGGCGCGGGGTCGCATCGGGTCCGACACGGCAGTTGACTCCTCGGCGCGGCACCGCCTGGTGTGCGGCGGAGCGATGGGCTTGCGTCTCCGCCGGGCCGGTGGCCGTGACGGAGGGTGCTGGTGCCCCCAACCCTAATGGGCGGCGCCGGGACGGTCGGTCAGCCCGCGTCCGGGACCTCCGGGCCGCTGTCCTGCCGGGGTTGCGGCAGCACCGGCTGGAGCACCAGCATCCGTTCGACCAGGCGCAGGAACATCGCCACGTCGCGGATGAGGTCGTCGGCGTCGCGCGCGCTCGCCGCGCCCTGTATCCCCGCCTCGGCCCGTGCGCGGCGGGCGGCGCCGGAGGCGAACAGCGCGCTCCACTCGGCGAGTTCGGGCGCTATCTCGGGGAGCACTTCCCAGGCGCTGCGGATCTTGGCCCGGCGCTTCGGGGTGGGTTCGGGGCGGCCTCGGGCGGCGAGCACGGCGGCGGCGGTGCGCAGGGCGGCGAGGTGCGCGGTGGCGTAGCGCTCGTTGGGCGCGTGGAGGCCGGACGCCTCGTCGAGGCCGGAGCGGGCCTGGGCGAGCAGGTCGAGGGCGGCGGGCGGTGCCGTCGCCCGGCGGAGCACGGGGTGCACGTCGCTCGCCGGGCCGGTCAGTGAGGGGGCAGGGCCGGTGGCTCGGCGCCGGCCTGCGGCTGCTGCGTGGTAGGTGGCCATGACGAACCTCCTGTCGTCTTCGGACGGCAAGCTCTGACACGAGGTGCCGTATGTGCCCATCGTGAGGTATGCCACTGACAATCCGTTCTGACCTGCACTTTTGCTTCGGTCAAAGGTTCGGAGTAGTTTTTGCACTGACCAGTCAGTTTAAAGATGGGCCGAGGGCGGAGGGGTTCCGGGGACATGGCGGAGACAGGGGAGACGGACACCGGGCAGGGAACGGCCCGGGGTGCCGCCGTCGGCGCGGAGGGGTTCGGGCTCGCGGGTCCGCGTGGCTGGGCCTTCCGGGGCGTCGGGTTCGACGCGGAGGCCGGCTCGCTGGTCGCGATCGCGGGGCCGTCCGGGTCGGGCCGGACCTCGCTGCTGCTCGCGCTCACCGGCCGGATGAAGCCGAGCGAGGGCCGTGCCACGGTCGGTTCCCTGCCGCTGCCGAAACGGATGGCGGCCGTGCGCCGCATCAGCGCCCTCGCCCATGTCCCCGGGGTGACGGACCTCGACCCGGCCCTGACCGTCGGGGAGCACCTGCGTGAACGGGCGCTGCTCCAGCGGCGGTTCGACGGCACCCTGCGCGGGCTGCTGCGTCCCCGGGCCGAGCGTGCCGCCGAGACGAAGGAGCGGATCGAGGCCGCCGCGACCGCCGCCGGGCTCGACCGCGAGGCGCTCCCCAAGGGCTCCCGGACGGCCGTGCGCGACCTCGACCGGATGGAGGCCCTGCGGCTGTCGGTCGCCCTCGCCCTCGTCGGCCGGCCCCGGCTGCTCGGCGTGGACGACGCCGATCTGAAGCTCTCCGACGCCGAACGGGCGGAGATGTGGGCCCTGTTGACGTCCCTCACCGAGTCCGGGACCACGGTCGTGGCGGTGTGCAGCGAGGCCCCGGAGGGGGCGGTCACGGTGTCGACGGCGCCGGACGAAGCCGCACGCGCGCGTGACGACGTACACGAATCCCCGAAGCCCGCCGCCGACACCGCCGAACCCACCGACGCGGACGCGGACATGGACGGGGACGCGGACGCCGACACCAACGCCAACGCCAACGCCGACACCGACACCGACACCGACGACAAGGAGACGGCCGATGCGCTCGCCGAAGCTCGCCGCGCTTGAGCTCAGGCGGTTCGGCAGGGGGAAGCTGCCGCGCGCCGCACTGGTCTCGCTGCTGCTGCTGCCGCTGCTGTACGGCGCCCTGTACCTGTGGTCCTTCTGGGACCCGTACGGCCGGCTGGACCGTATCCCCGTGGCGCTGGTGAACGACGACAAGGGGGCGTCGGTCGGCAAGGAGCGGCTGACGGCCGGCGACGACATCGCGAAGGGGCTGCGGGACAGCGACACCTTCGAGTGGCACCGGGTGAGCGCCGCCGAGGCCCGCGTGGGCGTCGAGAACGGCACGTACTACCTGTCGCTGACCATGCCGAAGGACTTCAGCGAGCGCATCGCGTCCAGTTCGGGGGACGTGCCGGAGACGGGCGCCCTCCAGGTGCGGACGAACGACGCCAACAACTACATCGTCGGGCAGATCTCGCGGACGGTGTTCTCGGAGGTGCGGACGGCGGCGTCGACGAAGGCCTCGCGGTCGTTCCTGGACCGGATCTTCATCTCCTTCTCCGACATCCACGGGAAGACCGAGGAGGCGGCGAACGGCGCCGACGACCTCAAGGGCGGTATCGACAAGGCCGAGCAGGGTTCCAGGAACCTCGCGGACGGGCTACGCAAGGCCAAGGAGGGCAGCGGGGACCTGTCCGGCGGGCTGAAGGACCTCGACGAGGGTGCGGGTGATCTGGAGGACGGTGCCCGGCAGGTCGCGGACGGCACCGGGAAGCTCGCCGACAAGGTCGGCGCCGCGGCGGACCAGGTGCGGCCGTTCCTGGACGAGAACAGCGACACCATCGCCGACACCGCCACCCTGGTCGCCGACTCGGCCGCCACGATCCGGGACCACCTCGACGCGTTCGTGAAGACGGCGCCGGCCGCGGCCTCCGGTACCCGTACCGCCTCCGACACCCTGGACGACGTCCACGAGCGCCGCTGCGAGAAGGCCGTACTGCCCGACACGGCCTGCGCGGACCTCAAGAAGGCGAAGGACGCGGCGGCCCAGGCGGCCACGCTCGCCGAGGACGTCGACACCGTGGTGAAGAACTACGACGGTGACATGAAGGCCTTCGACAAGGACCTCCGGACCCTGGAGAAGCAGGCCCGCGCCCTCGCGAAGGCGGCGCCCACGCTCTCCGCGGACCTCGACGACGCCGTCGCCAAGGTGAACGCCCTCGACGCGGGCGCCACGAAGGTCGCCAAGGGGGCCAGGACGCTGCACACGGGCCTCGGCACCGCGAAGACCGGCGCGGAGGACCTCGACACCGGTGTCGGCGCCCTGAAGACGGGCGCGGTCGACCTCAAGGGCGGCATGTACAAGCTGGCCGACGGCTCCGGCAAGCTCGCGGGCGGTCTGCACGACGGGGCCGAGCGGATCCCCGACTACGACGAGCGGGACCGCGACCGGCGCACCGAAGTGATGGCCGATCCGGTGCAGTTGGCCTCCAGGGACCTGCACAAGGCGCCCAACTACGGCACCGGGTTCGCCCCGTACTTCATCCCGCTGTCCCTGTGGGTGGGCGCGATGGTGGCGTACATGCTGATCCAGCCGCTCAACCGGCGGGCCCTCGCGGCGGGTGCCTCGGCGTGGCGGATCGCGCTGGCGGGCTGGCTGCCGGTGGCCGCGCTCGGTGTGCTGCAGACGGTCGCGCTGATGGCGGTGCTGCACTGGGCGGTCGGCCTGCAGATGGCGCGGGCGGCCGGGACGGTGGGCTTCCTGTTCCTGGTGACGGCGTGCTTCGCGGCGATCGTGCAGTGGCTCAACGCGCGCTTCGGGCCGGCCGGCCGGATCCTCGTGCTCGCCTTCCTGATGCTCCAGTTGACGTCCGCGGGCGGCACGTATCCCGTGCAGACCAGCCCGGACTTCTTCAACGCGGTCCACCCCTTCCTGCCGATGAGCCATGTCGTCGACGCACTCCGGCGGCTGATCACGGGCGGCGGCCTGGGCCCGGTGTGGCAGGCGTGCGCGGTGCTGGTGGCGTTCACGGCCGGCGCCCTCGCGCTGACCGCCCTGTCCGCCCGCCGCAAGCAGGTGTGGACCCTGGACCGGCTGCACCCGGAGCTGAGCCTGTGACCGCGCGGGGAGCGGTTCCCGCGCACGGCACGGTTCCTGTGACAATCAGGGCCATGGAAAGCAGCAACGCCCCCGGCGGCGCAGGCGGGGGCCGCCGCGAGGCGACCCGGCAGAAACTCTACGAAGCGGCCGTCACCCTCATCGCGGAGCAGGGGTTCTCCGCCACCACGGTGGACGAGATCGCCGAGCGCGCCGGAGTCGCCAAGGGCACCGTCTACTACAACTTCGCGAGCAAGTCGGTCCTCTTCGAGGAACTGCTGCGGCACGGCGTGGGACTGCTCACCGCCTCCCTCCGCGAGGCGGCCGAGCGGACCGCACGGGAGGGCGGCAGCAGGGTCGACTCCCTCGACGCGATGATCCGGGCCGGGCTCGTCTTCATCGACCGCTACCCGTCCTTCACCCAGCTGTACGTGGCCGAGCTGTGGCGCACCAACCGGGCCTGGCAGTCCACGCTGATGGTCGTCCGGCAGGAGGCGGTCGCCGTCGTCGAGGGGGTGCTCCGCGAGGGTGTCGAGGGCGGCGAGCTGAGCGACGAGATCGATGTCGGCCTGACGGCGTCGGCCCTGGTCGGCATGGTGCTGGTGGCCGCGCTGGACTGGAAGGCCTTCCAGCCGGAGCGCTCCCTGGACGACGTCCACGCGGCGCTCTCCCGGCTGCTCCAGGGCCGGGTGAGCGGAATCGGCTGACCGGTCCCGGCGGAGCCGACCGGTCCCGGCGGAAACGAGAGCGCCGGTCCGAACTGGCCGCGTCCCCCGCGGGCCACCTCGAACCGGCGCTTCCCCGTTCCCCCGTACTCCCCCGTGCCTCGCTTCCGTCGACTCGCGTCGACGGAAGGAGCGGTAAGAGCGCGAGAGCCGTTCCGCCGCCCCGTGTCGGCGGTACCGGAGCCGCGCCCCTTCCCGTGCCTCCACTCTCCCGTTCCCGCAGGTGGCAGCCCATCCGCGCGCCTACTCATCTCACCGGCTGAGTACGGGTACTCAGCCTTGCGTACTTCCCCCCAGGCCCGGCCCGTCAGGGGCGCGGGGAACTCCGCGACGAACCACGACGAACCCGTACCCGCCGAACAGCCGCACCCCCGAGCTCTCCCGCGAAACACCGGCCACACGGCGCCCGATAAGGTCACCGGCATGGCAAGAATCGCGGTGATCGGCGCCGGAATGGGCGCCCTGGCAGCCGCCGCCCGGCTGGCCGTCGCGGGCCACCGCGTGGTGGTGCACGAGAGCACGACGACCTACGGCGGAGCCGTGGGCCGCCTCGAGCGCGACGGGTTCGCGTTCGACACGGGACCGGGGCTCCTGCCGCTCCCGGCCGTCCACCGCGATCTGTTCCTCAAGACCGGCAAGGAGCCGCTGGAGAAGTGCGTCGACCTGGTCCAGGTGGACCCGGCGGCCCGGCACGTCTTCGCGGACGGCACCGACGTCCTGCTGCCGAACGCCTCACGCGCGGGCGTGGTCGCCGCCCTGAACTCCGCGCTCGGCCCGGGCGCCGGCGACCGCTGGGGCGATTTCCTGGTGCGGGCCCGCGAGGCCTGGGACCGCACCCGGCGGCCCCTCCTGGAGGAGCCGCTGTGGTCCGACTGGAAGGTCCTCGCCGAGCGCGAGCCGTACCCCTCGGTCCCCCACAGGAAGCTGCTGCGCACCCGCCGGGCCGCCACCCTCGCCGAGGTCGGCGCGTGGGAGCTGCGTGACCCCCGGCTGACGGCCCTGCTGGAGAGCCACGCCCTCGCGTACGGCCTGGACCCAAGGAGCGTCCCGGCGAGCGCGGCGGTCCTGCCCTACCTGGATCACGCCTTCGGGACCTGGTACGTCCGGGGCGGCGTACGGGAGTTGGCGCGGGCGCTGTACGAGCGGTGTCTGGCCCGCAGGGTCGAGTTCGTCTTCGGTGTCGAGGTCACCGGGATCGTCGAGAAGGACGGCCGGGCGGCCGGGGTGGAACTGGCCGACGGCACGGTGACCGGGGCCGACCATGTGGTCGCCGGGGTCGCGCCCGAGGTGCTGGCCCGCCTGGCGCGCCGGTCGGTCGTACGCGGCGCCGGCGAGGTACCGGCCCGGCCCGGGACGACGAGCCGGCTGACCGTGCTGCTGGCGCTGCGCGGCGGACGTCCGGCGGACGCGGCGCACCGGACGGTGGTGCACGCGGAGGACCGTGACGCCGAGTTGGACCTGCTGTTCGGCGGCTCGCCCGCGACGGCCGCACGGCCCACGGCGACGGTGCTGCGCCCCGACGATCCGGCACTGGTGCCGGACGCCGACCACGAGGCGGTCACGGTCACCTGCACGGTCCCCTCCGAACCCGACTGGAGTTGGGCGGAGTCGGAGGTCTACGAGCAGCAGGCCGAGCGGCTCATCGACGCCGCCGAGCGGGCCGTACCCGACCTGCGCGAGCGTCTGCTGTGGAGCGAGGTGCGCACCCCGGCCGACATCGCGCGGGCGACCGGCGCGGAGGGCGGCGCGGTCCCGGCTCCGGCGCTCGCGGCGGCGGACGGGCGGTGGCTGCACCCCTCCAACACCACCGCTCTGCCGGGCCTGTTCACCGTCGGCGGCTGGTCCCACCCGGGCGGCGGTCTTCCGCACGCCGGGATGTCGGGCGCGCTGGTGGCCGGACTGATCGTGGAGGGGCCGGACTTCCGCGGCTCGCAGTGAGGCTCACCTGGCCCGGGCGAGGGGCCCCGCGAGTTCTTCAGAAACGGTACTGCTGCTCGTCGTAGCCGTTCTGGCCGTTGCCGTTGCCCTGGTACGGGTACTGCTGGTCCGACGGGAGGTCCGAGCCGAACGGGTCGTCGGTGTTGCGCTGCTGCGGGACCCAGACACCGCCGGGCGGGGTCTCGCCGCCGTAGCCGCCGTTGCCGTACTGGTCCTGGCCGTAGCCCTGTTGCCCGTACCCCTGCTGCCCGTAGGACTGGTCGTACGAGGCCGTGGCGTCGTACGTCTGGGTGCCGATGTACGGGTCGGAGTAGGCGGCGTACTGCTGCTGCGAGGCGTCGTAACCGTACTGCTGCTGGTCGTAGCCGTAGTAGGCGAAGGCCTCGTCCTGCGCGGCCTGGTCGGCGGTCGCGTGCTGCTGGCCGGGGGCGCCCGCGTAGGCGTTGTCGTCGTTGTAGACGCCGTAGGTGCTGGTGTCGTCCGGCATGGGTTCCGGGGAGTAGACGGGGGCCGGCCCGGCCGCCGAGGGCGTGGACTGCGGGCGGACGAACACGTCGTCGTCGCGGTCGTCGAGCAGGTCGTCGCCCTGGGGGTACCGTCCGCCGGCGGTGGTCTCCAGGTCCGTGACCTCCAGGGTCGGGTCCTGGCGGTCCGGTTCGCCGCGCCGCCGCTTCTTGGCCGCCTTCGGCAACCGGCCGCCGTCCTCGCCCTCACCGGAGCGCGGGCGGACGGCCCAGCCTGCCTCGAAGCCGCGACGGAACGACAGCGTCACATAGGTCTGCCCGATCGCGAATCCGATCGCGCCCAGCGCGATGACGATCACGTTGGGGATCAGGACACCGAGGACGACACCGACGAAACCGGCGAAGGCGAGCAGACGCCAGCGCAGGCGTGCCTTGTACTGCAGCAGCACCTCGCCCAGCAGCCACAACGCGACGACGCCGAACGCGATGTAGAGGACCGCCCAGCCCATGTACGCCCCTCTCCCTGTAGCCGCTACGCAGTGTGTCGTACGCGAGTGCGACCGGTCTAGGCCCGTGGTGGATGGTGCAGGCCCAGGTTCTCGTAGATTTCCAGAGTCGCGGTGGAGTTGTTCAGGGTGATGAAGTGAAGTCCGGGGACTCCCTCGTCCAACAGCCTCGCGCAGAACTCCGTGGCGAACTCGATGCCAATGGAGCGTACAGCGGTCGGATCGTCTTTGGCTGTGACGATCCGCTCTTTCAGGGCGTTCGGGATGGCCGCGTTGCTGAGTTGCGGCAACCGTTCCAGCATCTTCACGCTGGTGACGGGCATGACCTCGGGGATGACGGGGGTCTCGCAGCCGGCGCTCGCCACCGCGTCCCTCAGACGCAGGTACGAGTCGGGGTGGAAGAACATCTGCGTGATCGCGTAGTCGGCGCCGGCGCGGCACTTGTCGACGAAGCGCGCGACGTCGCTGTCCCAGTCCGGGGAGCGCGGGTGCATCTCCGGGAAGGCGGCGACGCCCACGCAGAAGTCGCCCGACTCCTTGATGAGACGGACGAGTTCGGCGGCGTACGTCAGGCCCTGCGGGTGCGCGACCCACTCGGCCATGGGGTCGCCGGGCGGGTCGCCGCGGACGGCGAGGATGTTGCGGATCCCGGCGTCCGCGTACTGGCCGATGATGTTGCGCAGTTCGGCGATGGAGTGACTGACCGCGGTGAGGTGGGCGACCGGGGTGAGGGTGGTGTCGGCGGCGATCTGCTCGGTCGCCTTCACCGTGCCGGCCCGCGTGGAGCCGCCCGCGCCGTACGTCACGGAGACGAAGCTGGGGGCGACCGCCTCGATCCTGCGGAGGGCGTTCCACAGGTTCCGCTCGCCCTTCTCCGTCTTGGGCGCCCAGAACTCGAAGGAGTAGGTGGTTTTGCCCGTGGCGAGCATGTCACGCACGGTCCGTGCGCGGTCCGTCCTGGTCGAAGCGGTTCCTAGGGCCATACGGGCAGGTTAGTCAGGTCGGGGCCGTCCCCCAACCAGAGCAGGTGCTTTTGTCCTCTTTGTCGAGCTGCCGTCCACGCCTTGGACAGCCATGGACAGCCTTGGACAGCCGTCGACCGCCGGAGATTCGGGCGGACGACCGCGGGCGCGACCGGCTAGAGGGCGCGCAGCCGCTCGGTGAACTCCGCCGCGGCGGCTCCCGGGTCGTCGGCCTCGGTGATCGCCCGGACGACGACCACCCGCCGGGCTCCCGCCTCGACGACCTCGTCGAGGTTGCCGAGGTCGATGCCGCCGATGGCGAACCAGGGACGGTCGGTGGCGAGGGCGGCGGTGTGGCGCACGAGGTCCAGGCCGGGGGCGTGGCGGCCGGGCTTGGTGGGGGTGGGCCAGCAGGGGCCCGTGCAGAAGTAGTCCACGCCTTCCTGGACGGCCGCCGCGGCGGCCTCCTCGTCGGCGTGGGTGGAACGGCCGATGAGCACGTCCGGGCCGAGGATCGCGCGGGCGGCGGGGACGGGGAGGTCGCCCTGACCGAGGTGCAGCACGTCCGCGCCGACGGCGTGGGCGACGTCCGCGCGGTCGTTGACGGCGAGCAGCTTGCCGTGGCGGCGGCAGGCGTCAGCGAAGACCTGGAGGTGCTCCAGCTCCTCGGCGGCCTCCATGCCCTTGTCGCGGAGCTGCACGATGTCCACGCCGGCGCCGAGGACCGCGTCCAGGAACCGCGGGAGGTCGCCCTGGCGCCTGCGGGCGTCCGTGCAGAGGTAGAGCCGGGCGTCGGCGAGCTGGGCGGCGGCGTCGGACATGGGTGGGTCCCCCGTGGGCGTGCGTGATCGGTGCGGCGCACGGGGACGCGGCCCTCGCGGGCCCCGGCCCCCGCGCGCCGGACGGGCGGCTCTTCCGCGGAACCTCCGCGGATCTTTCGGGTGTCTCGGTGTCTCGTGTTCTCAGCTGGTTCCGGTCAGACGGCGAGCGCCTGCGCGCGGCGCTTCACCTCCGTGCCGCGATTCTCGCTCAGGGCCTGGGCCGGGGTCCCGGGCAGGCTGGGGTCCGGAGTGAAGAGCCACTCCAGCATCTCTTCGTCGGTGAAGCCGTCGTCCCTCAGCAGGGTCAGGGTGCCGGTCAGGCCCTTGACCACCTTGTCTCCGTCGATGAAGGCGGCGGGGACGTGCAGCGCGCGGTTCTCACCACGGCGTACGGCGATGAGCTGGCCTTCCTTCACCAGCTGCCGCACGCGGGTCACCTCGACGTCCAGCATCTCTGCGATGTCGGGGAGGGTCAGCCACGCGGGGACGAGAGCATCGATCTTTGCGTCAATCTCGGTCACGTCTCCAAGACTGCCATCTGGGACTGACAGTGGGTAGCCGAGGCGCCCAGGGCGGAGCCGACCGAGGGGTGCGCGGAGCGCGTCGGTCGGCCGGCGGACGCGTCCGGCTACGCCGTCGCCGCCTTCAGGGGCCTCGCCGGGTCCTGGAGCAGCAGCGGATCCATCGGCGTGCCCGCCTCGATCAGACGGCGGCCCTGGGCCAGGTCCCGGGGGCGGCCCACCGCCAGCAGCGCGACCAGCCGGGACTCGCGCAGCCAGCACACCGACCAGGCGACGCCGGTCGGGTCGCCGCGCCGGACCGTCGCGTCGGCCGAGGCGTGGTCCCCGGCGTACTGGACGAACCGGCCGAACTGCTCGGACCAGAAGTAGGGCACGGGGTCGTAGGGCGCGGGGGTCTCGCCGACGATGTTCGCGGCGACCGTGCGGGGGCCCTGGAGGGCGTTGTCCCAGTGGTGGACGAGGAGGCGCCGGCCGTACCTGCCGGAGGGGAAGGAGGCACAGTCGCCGACGGCGTAGACGTCCGGCGCGGAGGTGCGCAGATGGTCGTCGGCCACCACCTCGCCGTGGGCGCCCAGCTCGATGCCGGAGCCCTTCAGCCAGGCCGTGGCGGGACGGGCGCCGATGCCGACGACGACCGCGCCGGCCGGGATGCGGGTGCCGTCGTCCAGGACCACCGTCCCGGGCTCGACGCGCTCCACGCGCGCGTGGGTGCGCAGGGTGGTGCCGCTGTCGGCGTACCAGGCGGTCATCGGGGCGGCCACCTCCGCCGGGAGGGCGCCCGCGAGCGGGCGGTCGGCGGCCTCGACGACCGTCACCGCGCAGCCCGCCTCCCGGGCGGCCGTGGCGAACTCGGCGCCGATCCAGCCCGCCCCCACGACCACGATGTCGTGCTGCCGCGCCAGCACGGGCCGCAGCCGCTCGGCGTCGTCCAGGGTCCGCAGCAGATGCACCCCGGGCACGCCCTCGGCGCCCGGCAGCCGGATCGGTTCCGCGCCGGTCGCGACGACGAGGACGTCGTACGGAACGGGTCCGGCGGGCGTGTCCACTTCGTGGTCGGCGGGGCGCAGGCCGGTCACCTCGCGGCCCAGCCGGAGGTCGATGCCGAGCGCCTCGAAGTCGACGTCGAAGGCGGAGCCCTCGGCGTTGCCGAGCAGGACGGCCTTGGAGAGCGGAGGGCGGTCGTACGGCTGGTGCGGCTCGGCGCCGAGCAGGATCACGTCGCCGGTGAAGCCCTGTTCCCGCAGGGCGACCGCCGTCTGCACGCCCGCCATGCCCGCGCCCACGACGACCACGCGCCGCGCCGGTGATCCGCCCCGCTGCTGCGTCTGCTCGCTCACCCGATCACCATAGACAACTGATATTCGGTCAGTCAGGGGGTGGGGGCCCGGTCGTCCGACGGAGGGCCCGGTGGCCGCCCCTCAGCGGGCGCGGTCCACCGTCCCCTCGACCTGCTCGACCACGCTCGTCCCGCTGCCGGGCCCGGACTCCCACTCCCAGGTCTCCTCCAGCCGGACGCGCCCGTCGGAGAGTTCGACCACGAGGGACACGCAGTGCCCGGAGGCGGTGGTCCCGTCGGTCTTCGCCTGCACGTAGCGGAAGTCCAGCCGGTCCCCCGCGCGCGTGCCCACGAGCCGTCCCCGCACGACGTCCCCGCCCGCGTACTCGGCCCAGATCTCACCGTTCTCCTCGTGGTACGTGAACCGGGTGCGGGTGCCCACCTGACCTGGGGCTTGGTCGGCGACGGGGGCGAGGACGAGACCGTCGAGCGAGCGGGCCATGAGCACGGGCTCCCTTACTGAGGCGATCGGCGGGGGCTAGGGTGGGCCACCGTAGAGCACTCGCGGGAGCCCGGACGCACCGGGCTGAGAGGGAGGCTGGCGGCCTCCGACCGTACGAACCTGATCCGGGTCATGCCGGCGAAGGGAGGGGCTGGACGCCCATGTCGCGTACGCACACGTCAGACGTCCTCGTCGTGGGGGGCGGCATCATCGGCCTCGTCACGGCGTGGCGGTCCGCGCGGCGCGGGTTCGCCACGGCCGTGGTCGATCCCGAACCCGGCGGCGGGGCCGCGCGGGTGGCGGCCGGGATGCTCGCCGCCGTGACCGAACTGCACTACGGCGAGGAGACGCTGCTCGGGCTCAACCTGGAGTCCGCGCGCCGCTACCCGGACTTCGCGGCCGAGTTGACGGAGGCCACCGGCCTCGACCTCGGCTACCGCCGCTGCGGCACGCTCGCCGTGGCGCTCGACGCCGACGACCGCGCCCACCTGCGTGAACTGCACGCCCTGCAACAGCGGTCGGGCCTCGACTCGGAGTGGCTGAGCGGACGGGAGTGCCGTCGCCTTGAGCCGATGCTCGCGCCGGGCGTGCGCGGCGGACTGCGGGTCGACGGGGACCACCAGATCGACCCGAGGCGGCTCTCCGCGGCCCTGGTCGCGGCCTGCGAACGCGCCGGGGTGGTGTTCCACCGGGCCTGGGCCGAGGAACTGTCGGTGGCCCGGGAGCGCGCCACCGGCGTCCGGACGAGCGACGGCGAGCGGCTGGACGCCGGGAGCACCGTCCTCGCCGGGGGCAGCCTCAGCGGGCGGCTCGCGGGGGTCCCGGCCGAGGTGCGGCCGCCGGTGCGGCCGGTGAAGGGGCAGGTGCTGCGGCTGACCGTGCCGAAGCTCTACGCGCCCTTCCTGAGCCGTACCGTGCGGGCCGTGGTGCGCGGCAGCCAGGTCTATCTGGTGCCGCGCGAGAACGGCGAACTCGTCGTCGGCGCGACCAGCGAGGAACAGGGCTGGGACACGACGGTCACCGCGGGCGGGGTGTACGAACTGCTCCGGGACGCCCACGAACTCGTCCCCGGCATCACCGAACTGCCGCTCACCGAGACCCGCGCGGGACTGCGCCCCGCCTCCCCCGACAACGCCCCGCTGCTCGGCCCCAGCGGGCTGGACGGCCTGCTCCTCGCGACCGGCCACTACCGCAACGGGGTGCTCCTCACTCCGGTCACCGGCGACATCCTGGCCGAGGTGCTGGCCACCGGTGAACTGCCGGCGGAGGCACGCGACTTCACCCCCCTGCGGTTCCGCGCCGGCGCGGCCCGCGCACTTCTGGAGCAGCCCGTATGACCACCACCGGGACCCTGACCGTGTCCGTCAACGGGGAGCCGCGGCAGATCGCCCCCGGCACCGCCCTCGACGCGCTCGTGCGGACGCTCACGCCGTCCGTCTCGGGCGTCGCCGCCGCCCTCAACGAAACCGTCGTCCCGCGCGCGCGGTGGACGACCACCGCCCTCGCCGAAGGGGACCGTGTCGAGGTCCTCACCGCCGTCCAAGGAGGCTGATCCCATGGCAGACGACCCCTTCGTCCTCGGCGGCACGACGTACGCGTCCCGCCTGATCATGGGCACCGGCGGCGCGAGCGGCCTGGACGTCCTGGAGCGCGCGCTGGTGGCCTCCGGCACGGAGCTGACCACGGTCGCGATGCGCCGGGTCGACGCGGCCACGCAGGGCTCGGTCCTGTCCGTGCTCGAACGGCTCGGCATCCGGGTGCTGCCCAACACGGCCGGCTGCTTCACGGCGGGCGAGGCCGTGCTGACGGCCCGCCTCGCGCGCGAGGCGCTCGGCACGTCGCTGGTCAAGCTGGAGGTCATCGCCGACGAGCGCACCCTGCTGCCCGACCCGATCGAACTGCTCGACGCCGCCGAGACGCTCGTCGACGACGGTTTCACGGTGCTGCCGTACACGAACGACGATCCCGTGCTGGCGCGCAAGCTCCAGGACGTCGGCTGTGCCGCGATCATGCCGCTGGGGTCGCCCATCGGCTCCGGCCTCGGCATCCGCAACCCGCACAACTTCCAGCTGATCGTCGAGCACGCGCGCGTGCCGGTGATCCTGGACGCGGGTGCCGGGACGGCGTCGGACGTGGCGCTCGCGATGGAGCTGGGGTGCGCCGGAGTCATGCTCGCCTCCGCCGTGACCCGGGCGCAGGAGCCCGTCCTGATGGCCGAGGGCATGCGGCACGCGGTGGAGGCGGGACGGCTGGCGTTCCGGGCGGGCCGCATCCCCCGCCGTCACTTCGCCGAGGCCTCCTCGCCCGGCGAGGGGCTGGCGCGGCTGGATCCGGAGCGCCCGGCGTTCTGAGGCGGAGCTCACGCCCCCCACCCCTCGCCCGAACAGCCGAACGAGTGCGGTCGGAGACCCGCTCGTCACAGCCCTCCCGGCTCGGTCACAGCTCTGCTGCAGTACGTCTTGCGGACCACCGGGCCCCTGGGCCTGTCGGCGGCGGCTCGTACACTCACCTGCGTGGACACGACCCTTCAGGACCCGCTTGTCGGCCAGGTGCTCGACGGCCGGTATCGAGTCGAGGCGCGGATCGCGGTCGGCGGGATGGCCACGGTCTACCGGACCGTGGACACCCGCCTCGACCGCGTGCTCGCGCTCAAGGTGATGCATCCGACGCTGGCCGCGGACCGGACGTTCGTCGAGCGGTTCATCCGGGAGGCGAAGTCGGTGGCCCGGCTCTCCCACCCGAACGTGGTGGGGGTCTACGACCAGGGCACCGACGGCTCGTACGTCTACCTCGCGATGGAGTACGTCGCCGGCTGCACCCTGCGTGACGTGCTGCGCGAGCGGGGGGCGCTCCAGCCCCGTGCCGCGCTGGACATCCTGGAGCCGGTGCTCGCCGCGCTGGGCGCCGCGCACCGCGCCGGGTTCGTGCACCGGGACATGAAGCCGGAGAACGTGCTGATAGGGGACGACGGCCGGGTGAAGGTCGCCGACTTCGGGCTCGTCCGGGCCGTGGACACCGTCACCAGCACCACCGGCAGTGTCCTCGGCACCGTCTCCTACCTCGCCCCCGAGCAGCTGGAGCACGGCACGACCGACACCCGCGTCGACGTGTACGCGTGCGGCGTGATGCTCTACGAGATGCTCACCGGCGGCAAGCCGCACGCCGGCGACTCCCCCGCGCAGGTGCTCTACCACGCGCTCCACGACGACGTGCCGCCGCCGTCGGCCGCGGTGCCGGGGCTGCCCTACGAGCTGGACGAGCTGGTCGCCTCGGCGACCGCCCGCGATCCGGAGCTGCGGCCCTACGACGCCGTGACACTTCTCGCGCAGACCCGTCTGGCGCGGGCGGCGCTGAGCGACGCGCAGTTGGACGTGATGCCGCCGCAGGCGATAGCCGACGGCCACGACAGCGCGGAGGACCGGACGAGCGTGATCCCGCGCTCCCTGTCCGTGTCGCGGTCGGTGGGACTCGATCCCGACGACCGGTTGCACCGCACGAGCCGGTTCGAGTCGCCTCCGCCGCCGCCCCGGGGCGCCCGCACCTCCCCCGCGCCCCGGCGCGGGCTGTGGGCGGTCGTCGTCGCCGTGGTGCTCGTGCTGGGCGTGGGCGGGGGTGTCTGGTACATCAACTCGGGCCAGTTCACGCAGGTCCCGGCCGTGTTGCAGCAGAGCGAGGCGGACGCCACGAAGCGGCTGGAGGGTGCCGGGCTGGACGTCGACATCGAGCAGGCGTTCAGTGACACCGTCGAGCGCGGCAGGGTGATCGGCACCGACCCGGCGCCCGGCGAGCGGATCCGCGACAACGACACCGTGACGGTGACGGTCTCCAAGGGCCCGCAGACCGTGAAGGTGCCGGATCTGAAGGGCACCCCGCTGGACGCCGCGAAGACCCGGCTGAAGGACGACGGGCTCGAACCGGGCGTGGTGACACGGGAGTTCAGCGACGAGGTCGCCCGGGGACAGGTGATCGGCACCCGGCCGGGCGCGGGCACCGAGATCTCGTCCGGCGCGGCGGTCAGGATCGTGGTCAGCCGGGGTGCCCCGGTGGAGGTGCCCGAGGTGTCGGGTGCGTCGGTCGCGGACGCCCGGGCCCAGCTGGAGGAGGCGGGGCTGAAGGTGAAGATCGCCCCCGGCCGGGTCAACTCCGAGTTCGACAAGGGGCTCGTGGCCGAGCAGGCTCCGGGCGCCGGCAAGCAGGTCGGCCAGGGCGACACCGTCACCCTGACTCTCTCCAAGGGGCCCGTGATGGTCGAGGTCCCCGACGTCGTGGGCGACAGCGTCGACGACGCGACCCGGCAGCTGAAGGACGCCGGTTTCGAGGTCGAGGAGGACCGGGGCATCCTCGGGCTCTTCGGCGACGAGGTCAGGAGCCAGTCGGTGGACGGCGGGGACACGGCGCCCAAGGGCTCGACCATCACCATCGAGATCCGCTGACGGGACGGCCCGGCCGTCGCCTCGAACCGGCGGCCGGGCACCGCGGGCCGCATGACACCCTGGTCCGGTGAGCACTCAGCAGTCCCCCGCCCTCCCCCGCAACCCCGTCGGCGGTCATGTCCCCGTCGCCGGGGGCCTGAACTCCGTCGGGCTGACGTACGCCCGCGATCTGAGGGCCGAGACCGTCCAGGTCTTCGTCGCCAATCCGCGCGGCTGGGCCACCCCGGCCGGCAATCCCCGGCAGGACGAGGCGTTCCGCGCGGCCTGCGCCGAGGAGTCGATCCCCGCGTACGTCCACGCGCCGTACCTGATCAACTTCGGTTCGCACACCGAGGCGACGGCCGAGCGGTCCGTGGAGTCGATGCGGCACTCGCTGCGCCGGGGCCGGGAGATCGGCGCGCTCGGGGTGGTCGTGCACACGGGGAGCGCGACCGGCGGGCGGGACCGGTCGGTGGCGCTCAAGCAGGTACGGGAGTATCTGCTGCCGCTGCTGGACGAGTTGACCCATGACGACGACCCGTATCTGCTGCTGGAGTCGACGGCCGGCCAGGGGGCCTCGCTGTGCTCGCGCACCTGGGACTTCGGGCCGTACTTCGAGGCGCTGGACGCCCATCCGAAGCTGGGCGTCTGCCTGGACACCTGCCACATCTTCGCGGCCGGCCACGATCTGACCGGCCCGGACGGTATGCACCGGACGCTGGACCTGCTGGTGGACACCGTCGGCGAGGGCCGGCTGAAGCTGATCCACGCCAACGACTCCAAGGACGTGGTCGGCGCCCACAAGGACCGCCACGAGAACATCGGCTCCGGGCACATCGGCGAGGACCCCTTCCGCGCCCTGATGACCCACCCCGCCACGGAGGGCGTCCCGCTGATCATCGAGACCCCCGGCGGCAAGGAGGGCCACGCGGCGGACGTGGAACGCCTGAAGAAGCTCAGGGACGGCTGACGCCAGCACGGCCCGAGCGCCCCGCGGAACGACCAGCACCGGGTGGCCGACGTGCCGTCAGAGGCCGTGCAGAGAACGGCAGTCCCACGGTGTGACGCTTGTCTCCTGTACGTGCCGTGCCCAAGGATTCCACTGCCGTCACCAGCCCGGGAAGGGCGCAACCGGGAGTGACCAGCGCGCCCCGGCCATACTCACCCCATAAATAGGGAAAGCGACGGACCGCCCTTTTTGACAGGGACATCACCGCACTGTGTGACCAGGCGAACGCCGTGAGCGACCTGCCGCATCCACAGTCCGGGCGGTGTCGGGGCGGCCCCTGGGGTACCACCCCCCGGGGCCACTGCCCGACAGCTTCTGTTGGACCGGCCAGGCTCAACGTCAGCACGGTCAATGTAACCAGCTGGCCCTCAAGGCCATTCCCCAGAAGTAGGGAGTTACCGAAGAGTAAGAGTAGAACCCCTTCCGTTTGGGGATTTTCAGGCGTCCGGTTATCCAGGACGGCAATGCTGCCGTTTTGTCGACATACGAGATCTCGGGCAGTCCGATGGGTGAGATATCGTCTTTGGCTACCGGAAGACCGTGAATTTTCTTCGGACCACCGATCCGGATCACGTCTTCCTACACCTGGACCGGCCACGCTTCGTAAATGGAGTAGCAACGAATGTCAGAGTTCCTGATCGCCGCCGTCGTGATCTTTCTGATCATGTCGGCGACGGTCGCCTTCACCGTCAAAGTCCTGTCGTCGACACCGGCGCGCATCGGGGTGGTGATCACCGCGTTCGCGAGCCTGGTGATCGCCTTCCCGCCGCTCCTTCGTGCCCTGGACACGCAGGCTCCCGTCACCTCCCCGCCGGCCGTCGAGCATCCGAGCCCGCAGTCCGGCGCCACAGGGAAGGCGGGCACGCAATGACCTTCTGGAAGAAGGACGAGCCCATCCAGATCGGATCGTCCTTCTACAACGTGGACGTCACGACCGGCCGTATCGACCGGGAGGAGACGCCCAGCCGCCTGGGCACGGTCTTCGAGCGCAACCCCTTCCTGCGCAAGCTCCCCAAGGAGACCCGCCTCAACTTCCTGGAGGAGACGAGCGGTTCGGCCGGCTCGCGGACCTACCCGCGCGGCCATGAGCTGCGAGGGCCGAACATAGGCACCTCGGTGCACATCGTGCTGACCGGATGTGTGCTGGAGCGGACCCAGATAGGCCAGTCGTCCACGGTGCGCTTCCTCGGGGCCGGGGCCATGGTCGGATCCGTCGAGGTCTTCGACGACCACGTGCCCCCGCCGACGGCGAGGTGCATCACCAAGACGTGGACACTCGCTGTCCCGTTGGACAGGATGCGGACCCTGGCCGAGAGCAACTCCAACCTGATGAAGGCGATCGGCAGCTCCGTCGTGGACCGCATGGAGGCCGCCGAGCGCATCTACAACCGGCACGGCCTGAAGCCCGAACAGCGCCTGTGCGGGCTCTTGGGGCACCTGCTCATGCACTGCGCGGTGCCGGGCAAGGAGTACGACTTCATGGTCGAGGGGCCCACCCAGACCGACCTAGCGGATGCGCTCTGCCTCAGCATCGGCTCGGTCGAGGCCGCGCTGACGCAGCTGCGCAGGAGCAAAACCGTGGTGACGGGCTACCGCTCCTACGAATTCCCCTCCGTGCGTCGACTGCTCGAGACGAGCGAGCTCCAGTTCCCGCAGGGAAGCCTCGCCCGCACTCTCGCATCCATTTAGACAATCGGAATCCGCAGAACCGGATAGCGCCTGCCGTGAGCATCATTCACGGCAGGCGCGCTTTTCTTGTTACGCGTGGTACGGATGGTACGGGCAATTTCCGTCCGTCCCACCTCACCGTTATCGCACGTTGAATTGTTTCACGCGTGCCTCAATCAGAGCTCGGGCCCGTCCCCCGGCCCCTCCTGGTAGGAGTAGCGCTGTTCCTGCCAGGGGTCGCCGATGTTGTGGTAGCCGCGTTCCTCCCAGAAGCCGCGGCGGTCGGCGGTCATGTACTCGATGCCGCGGACCCATTTGGGGCCCTTCCAGGCATAGAGGCGGGGGACGACGAGACGGACCGGGAAGCCGTGCTCGGCGGTGAGGAGTTCGCCGTCCTTGTGGGTGGCGAAGATCGTGCGGTCGTCGGCGAAGTCGGCGAGGCGGAGGTTGGAGCTGAAGCCGTACTCCGCCCACACCATCACATGGGTGACCTCGGCGGCGGGCGGCGCGGTGTCCAGGATCGTACGGGCCGGGATGCCGCCCCATTCGGCGCCGACCATGCTGAACTTCGTCACGCAGTGCAGGTCGGCCACGACCGAGGCGTACGGCAGGGCGGTGAACTCCTCGTGGTTCCAGGAGTGCTTCTCGCCGTCGGCGGTGGCGCCGAAGACCCGGAAGTCCCAGCGCTCCGGTCGGAACTTGGGGACGGGCCCGTAGTGGGTGACCGGCCAGCCGCGCTGGAGCCGCTGTCCCGGCGGAAGCTGCGACGACGCCGCGTTCTCAGATGCGCGATCTCCTGATTCGCGTTCCACCGGCTGACCCATGACTCCATCCTGACAGACCTCGGGTGGTGCACATGACCAGGGCCCACCCGATCCGGACATTTAGAACTAAGGCTGCACTTACTTACTAAGCTTGCACTTACTGGACGATCTTCGGTGGCGGTGCAATCATCGCGGCGCAACCTCCCAGTTCCCCGCTTGGAAGGAGCCTCTGCGATGCAGGGCGACCCCGAGGTCATCGAATTCCTCAACGAGCAGCTGACCGCGGAGCTCACCGCGATCAACCAGTACTTCCTGCACGCCAAGATGCAGGAGAACTTCGGCTGGACGAAGCTCGCGAAGTACACACGTCACGAGTCGTTCGACGAGATGAAGCACGCGGAGGTGCTCACCGACCGGATCCTGTTCCTGGACGGGCTGCCGAACTACCAGCGGCTGTTCCACGTCCGGGTGGGCCAGACGGTCAAGGAGATGTTCGAGGCCGACCGGATGATCGAGGTCGAGGCGATCGACCGCCTCAAGCGCGGCATCGAGGTCATGCGCAACAAGGGCGACATCACCTCGGCGAACATCTTCGAGTCGATCCTCGAGGACGAGGAGCACCACATCGACTACCTCGACACCCAGCTGGAACTGCTGGAGAAGCTCGGCGAGGCGCTCTACATCGCGCAGCTGATCGAACAGCCCGAGAGCTGAGTCAGACCGCCGCTTCCCGGGTCAGGCCGCTTCCTCGAGCTCGGTGAAGACCGACTCTCCCTGGTCGGCCGTCTCGCGGCGCGGGCACGCGCCCCGGCCGAGGATCGCCTGGATCCGCCGGACGCACGAACCGCAGTCGGTGCCCGCCTTGCAGGCCGACGCGATCTGGCGAGGGGTGCAGGCACCGTCCGCCGCATGCTTCTTGACCTGCTGCTCGGTGACGCCGAAGCAACTGCAGACGAACACGCGGTTCACCTCCCGCCGGGAACGAATGGGGGCGCCGTCCCGATGATCGGTGAGGCTAACCTAACCTTACCCGGCAGGCAGGAACCGCAAAAGTGGAGTGGGGCGCGGATCGTATGTGATCCGCGCCCCACGTCATGCGCCGGTGACAGGCGCACTCCCTGTTGATCTTTTACTAGTCCCGGTACAGCTCCGCGACCAGGAACGCCAGGTCCAGCGACTGGCTTCGGTTGAGCCGGGGGTCGCACGCGGTCTCGTAGCGCTGGTGCAGGTCGTCGACGAAGATCTCGTCGCCGCCGCCCACGCACTCGGTGACGTCGTCACCGGTGAGCTCGACGTGGATGCCGCCCGGGTGGGTGCCGAGGCCCTTGTGGACCTCGAAGAAGCCCTTGACCTCGTCGAGCACGTCGTCGAAGCGGCGGGTCTTGTGGCCGGAGGCCGCCTCGAAGGTGTTGCCGTGCATCGGGTCGGTCACCCAGGCCACGGTCGCGCCGGAGGCGGTGACCTTCTCGACCAGCTCGGGCAGCTTGTCGCGGACCTTGTCCGCGCCCATGCGCACGATGAAGGTGAGACGGCCGGGCTCGCGGTCCGGGTCGAGGCGCTCGATGTACTGCAACGCCTCCTCCGCCGTGGTCGTCGGGCCGAGCTTGATCCCGATCGGGTTGCGGATCTTCGAGGCGAACTCGATGTGCGCGTGGTCCAGCTGCCGGGTGCGCTCGCCGATCCACACCATGTGCGCCGAGACGTCGTAGAGCCGGCCCGTGCGCGAGTCCACGCGGGTGAGCGCCGACTCGTAGTCGAGCAGCAGCGCCTCGTGCGAGGAGAAGAACTCGACGGTGCGGAACTCCTCCGGGTCGGCCCCGCAGGCGTGCATGAAGTTCAGCGCGTTGTCGATCTCTCGGGCGAGCTGCTCGTAGCGCTGGCCGGACGGGGACGACTTCACGAAGTCCTGGTTCCAGGCGTGCACCTGGCGCAGGTCGGCGTAGCCGCCGGTGGTGAAGGCGCGCACCAGGTTGAGCGTGGACGCGGAGGCGTTGTACATCCGCTTCAGGCGCTCGGGGTCCGGGATGCGGGCGGCCTCGTTGAAGTCGAAGCCGTTGACCGAGTCGCCGCGGTACGTCGGCAGGGTCACGCCGTCGCGGGTCTCGGTGCCCTTGGAGCGGGGCTTGGAGTACTGCCCGGCGATCCGGCCGACCTTCACGACCGGCACGGAGGCCGCGTACGTGAGGACCGCGCCCATCTGGAGCAGCGTCTTGAGCTTGTTGCGGATGTGGTCGGCCGAGACGGCGTCGAAGGCCTCGGCGCAGTCGCCGCCCTGGAGGAGGAACGCCTCTCCCTTGGCGACGGACGCCATCCGGGCGCGCAGCTGGTCGCACTCGCCCGCGAAGACGAGCGGCGGATACGACTCGAGCTCCGCAACGACTGCGCGCAGAGCCTCGGTGTCGGGGTACTCGGGCTGCTGCGCCGCGGGCAGGTCTCGCCAGGTGTTGCCAGCGCTCGCGCTGGACTTAGCGTTCACGGTCACGACGTCCACATTACGGGGTCATGTCGGGCGTCCATCCCCTTGCTCATCAAGTGAGACGGACCCCGCTCGATCTGAGCGGGGTCCGCGGGGTGCCCCGGGCTGCCTCAGTGGAGGTCCATGACCGCCGGGTCGTCGAAGCCGACGGCGAAGACCGTGCGCAGGGAGAGGTTGGCCTCGCCCTGGTAGCCGTCGCAGGCGTTGCGCCGCTCGTCGGCCTCCTCGACGGCCGTGAACTCGTCGGGGAAGCTCGCCCGCAGGGCGGTGCCGGCGCAGATGTGCTCCGTGAGCCCCCACAGCTCGTCCACGCGTGTCGTGCCGAGCCTCGGCCAGTGGCTCAGCGCCTGCGGGGTGCCGACCGCCCAGTTGCCGCTCGCGTGGGGCCGGCCGTCGACCGTGACGTTGCAGGCCGTCGGGGCGCGGGTGTCGCCGGCCCAGGTACGGGAGAACACGGCGGGCTGGAGGGCGCAGCCCTTGTGGAAGGCGAAGTTCAGCAGCCCGCTGTCGTCGGTCCAGGTCATGCCGCCCTGCAGCCCGACGTAGCGGGTCGCCGCGTACGCGTCCTGGATCACCGTTCTGCCGCCGGACATGTTCAGCAGGCCCGGATAGGCCGAGGCGCTGGTCGGATTGAGCTGGTAGCGCACGATCCGGGCGCCCGCGGCGCCGCCGTACCACTCGCCGGCGACCAGCTTGTACGGGGTGCCGCCGGTCTTGTCGAGGGAGAGCCAGGAGTAGCAGAGCGAGTCGGGGTCGGGGGTCCCGTCGACGGCGTCGTTGTCGCAGCCGCCGGAGGGCGGCGGGGAGGCCTGCCGGTAGTAGTGGGTCTGCGGCAGGACGTACGGGAGGCCGCAGGCGCTCGACCGGCCGGTGACGCCGTCGACGCCGTACGTGTTGAGCCCGGAACCGTAGGTGTCGACCTTGCTCAGCTTGTTGACGTCGAAGACGCGGATGCCGCCGGTGGTGTCGGTGACGTAGAGGTGGTTGGCGTACCAGACGACGCCGCCGCCGTGGCCGGTGACGTACTTGAAGTTCTGGCCGCCGGAGGTCGGCTCGACGAGCAGGACGTGACGGTACCTGAGTGTGTCGCGGTCGATGAAGGAGAGCCTGAGCAGGTTGTTGGTGCGGCACCTGTCGTTCGCCTCGACCGTGCCCGCCGGGTCGGTCCGGAAGGTCTGGTAGTGCCAGGCGACCGCCGTGACGCTCCTGCCCTGGATCGCGCCGTCGGCCCCGTCGGCGGTGCCGGTGGTGCTCATGCCCTGGGGCCACCAGCGGGGGGTGGTGTCGTCGCCGAGCGCCGAGGACCAGCACCAGGCGATCCTCCGGTCCACCGGCGGCAGCGCCTTGGTCTCGTCGCCGGCGCAGGCACGCATCGAGCCCAGGTTCATGCCGGGGTCGGGCGTCCCCGCCGAGTCGGTCGTGTACTCGGTGGTGACGACGTCGTCGAGGTCGGCGTCGGCCAGCCGGCCCGCGAGGGTGGTGGCGGCGGTCGCGGTGCTCGTGTCGGTCATCCTGAACAGGTCACCGGCGAGCGCCAGTCGGGTCGTGGTCGGCTCCTCCGCGGCCGTCGCGGGTTGTCCGGTCAGCCCGGCGAGCAGGGCGGCAGTCGCCGCCACGAGGGCCAGGGGTCGCGTTCTCCGTATGTGTGGCACGCGTGATCCTAAGCCGCACGCCAGGTGTCGATCATGTGAGTTTCCGGGGTTTCTCCGGTAGGGTGCGGCGCATGTTCGCGCACTCGACCCGTAACTGGTGGTGGACCGCTCATCCGGCGGCCCACTGACTGCGCGTACGCAAGACTTCGCGAAGGCCGCCCGAGGGGCGGCCTTCGGTGTTTCCAGGGCCGGGCCGTTCCTCTCCGATCACCGCGACGACCGTGATCCCCCAGGGAAGAGGAACCCATGGACCTGACCCGGCTCCTGTCCGACGACCGCCCGTTCGCGCTGGTGCGGCGCCGCACCCCCGGTCTCCACGACCACGACACCGTGGAACTGCTGATCGGCCCGGTGACGACGTACGAACGGCTCGCCGACCTCCCCGACGAGGGGCTGGCGCTCGTCCCGTTCCGGCAGATCCGCGAACGCGGCTTCGACGTCCGCGACGACGGGACGCCCCTGTCGGTGCTGGTACCCGAGGAGTCGTACGCGCTGCCGCTGGAGCGGGCCCTCGCGGAGCTGCCCGCGCACGACGTCCGGGTCGAGGGCGGTGGCTTCGACGTGGGCGACGAGGAGTACGCGGAGATCGTCGGCCGGGTGCTGCGCGAGGAGATCGGGCGGGGCGAGGGCGCCAACTTCGTGATCCGGCGGACCTACGAGGGCACGGTTCCCGGCTTCGGCCGCGCCGACGCGCTCGCGCTGTTCCGGCGGCTGCTGGAGGGCGAGCGGGGGGCGTACTGGACGTTCGTGGTGTGCACCGGGGAGCGCACGCTGGTCGGTGCCAGCCCCGAGGTGCATGTGCGGATGTCCGGCGGGACGGTCGTGATGAACCCGATCAGCGGGACGTACCGCTATCCGGCCGAGGGCCCGACCCCGGAGGATCTGCTGGCCTTCCTCGGCGACGGCAAGGAGATCGAGGAGCTGTCGATGGTCGTCGACGAGGAGCTCAAGATGATGTGCACGGTCGGCGACATGGGCGGGGTCGTGGTCGGGCCCCGGCTGAAGGAGATGGCGCACCTGGCGCACACCGAGTACGAGCTGCGCGGGCGGTCCTCGCTGGACGTGCGGGAGGTGCTGAAGGAGACGATGTTCGCCGCGACGGTCACCGGGTCGCCGGTGCAGAACGCGTGCCGGGTGATCGAGCGGTACGAGCCGCTCGGGCGGGACGGTGTCGCACGCGGTTACTACGCCGGGGCGCTGGCGCTGCTGGGGCGGGACGCGGGCGGTGCGCAGACCCTGGACTCGCCGATCCTGATCCGTACGGCCGACATCGCGGCGGACGGGCGGCTGAAGGTGCCGGTGGGGGCCACGCTCGTCCGGGGGTCGGACCCCGCGAGCGAGGTCGCCGAGACCCATGCGAAGGCGGCGGGGGTCCTGGCGGCGCTGGGGGTGCGGCCCGGGCGCCCGGAGCGGGAGCGGGTCCGGCCGGGGCTGGCCGAGGATCCGCGGGTGCGGGCCGCGCTGGACGGGCGACGGGCCTCGCTGGCGCCGTTCTGGCTGCGGATGCGGGAGCGGACGGGCGAGCTGACCGGGCACGCGCTCGTGGTCGACGCCGAGGACACCTTCACGGCGATGCTCGCGCATCTGCTGCGGTCGTCGGGGCTGGAGGTGACGGTACGGCGGTACGACGAGCCCGGGTTGCGGGAGGGGGTGCTCGCGCACGAGGGCGTGGTGGTGCTGGGGCCCGGGCCGGGGGATCCGTCGGACGGGGACGATCCCCGGATGGGGTTCCTGCGGTCGCTGACCGCCGAGGTGCTGCGGGGGCACCGGTACGGGGTGCTCGGGGTGTGTCTCGGGCACGAGCTGATCGCGGCGGAGCTGGGGCTGCCGATCGTGCGGAAGGTGGTGCCGTACCAGGGGGCGCAGACGGAGATCGATCTGTTCGGGCGGCCCGAGACCGTGGGCTTCTACAACAGCTTCGTGGCCCGGTGCGACGACGCGACGGCCGGGGGGCTGGCGGAGCGGGGGGTGGAAGTCAGCCGCAGTGGGAGCGGTGAGGTGCACGCGCTGCGCGGCCCCGGGTTCGCGGGGGTGCAGTTCCATCCGGAGTCGGTGCTGACGTTGGACGGGGTGAGTGTGGTGGGTGAGCTGGTGGCGGGGGTTCAGTCTCTGCGGGCGGTTTAGGGGCCCGGGGGTCGGTGGGGCTCGGGGTGCGTGGTCGGGTGCGGGTGGGTGGGGGCTGGTCGCGCAGTTCCCCGCGCCCCTTTCGGGCCTCCGGCCCTCAGACGAAGAGCACGGGGGCGCAGCCCCTGCTTCTCAGGGGCTGCGGGAAACTGCGCGAGAAGCCCCGCCGGGCCCGCACCCGACCACGCGCCCACCCGGCCCCACCCATCGGGCGCCCTCAGCCGAAGAAGACGCCGACCTCCTCGTACAGGCTCGGATCCACCGTCTTCAGACGGGCCGTCGCGTCGGCGATCGGAACGCGGACGATGTCCGTGCCACGCAGCGCGACCATCTTGCCGAAGTCCCGGTCGCGCACGGCCTCGATCGCGTGGAGGCCGAAGCGCGTGGCGAGCCAGCGGTCGAAGGCCGAGGGCGTGCCGCCGCGCTGGACGTGGCCGAGGACGGTCGTCCGGGCCTCCTTGCCCGTCCGCCTCTCGATCTCCTTGGCCAGCCATTCGCCGACGCCGGAGAGGCGGACATGGCCGAAGGAGTCGAGCGAGCCGTCCTTGAGGACCATCTCGCCGTCCTTCGGCATGGCCCCCTCGGCGACGACCACGATGGGCGCGTACGAGGCCTTGAAGCGGGACGTCACCCAGGCGCACACCTTGTCGACGTCGAAGCGCTGTTCGGGGATGAGGATGACGTTGGCGCCGCCGGCGAGACCGGAGTGGATGGCGATCCAGCCGGCGTGCCGGCCCATCACCTCCACCACCAGGACGCGCATATGGGACTCGGCGGTGGTGTGGAGGCGGTCGATCGCCTCGGTGGCGATGCCGACCGCCGTGTCGAAGCCGAAGGTGTAGTCCGTGGCGGAGAGGTCGTTGTCGATCGTCTTGGGGACGCCCACGCACGGCACGCCGTACTCGTCCGAGAGGCGGGCGGCCACCCCGAGGGTGTCCTCGCCGCCGATGGCGATGAGCGCCTCGACCTCCTGCTTGGCGAGGTTGTCCTTGATCCGCCGGATGCCGTTCTCCTCCTTGAGCGGGTTGGTGCGGGAGGAGCCGAGGATCGTGCCGCCGCGGGGCAGGATGCCACGCACGGCGGGGATGTCGAGGCGGACGGTGTCGTTCTCCAGTGGTCCCCGCCAGCCGTCCCGGAAGCCGACGAAGTCGTAGCCGTACTCCTGTACGCCCTTGCGGACGACGCCCCGGATGACGGCGTTGAGCCCGGGGCAGTCGCCGCCTCCGGTCAGTACTCCGACGCGCATGGAAATGTCCCTTCGCCGCGGTTGCCTGGTGAGGGTCACGCTAATAGTGATCCAGGTCACTTCGGCATGTACGGCAGGTCAATTCCGGCGAATTACGGCTGATCGAGGGGGAGTTGATCAAAGTTGATCAAATCCCCTTCACTCTATGGGGTGATTCGAGGCGTTTACTCGTCGTCGAGTCCGCGCTCTATGGCATAGCGGACCAGCTCCACCCGGTTGTGGAGCTGGAGCTTGCCGAGGGTGTTCTGGACGTGGTTCTGGACCGTGCGGTGCGAGATCACGAGGCGCTCGGCGATCTGCTTGTAGCTCAGGCCCTTGGCGACGAGCCGCAGCACCTCGGTCTCACGGTCGGTGAGTTGCGGGGCCTTCGGCTCGTCGGCGCCCGGGGCGGGCCCGGGCTCGGAGGCGAGGCGGCGGTACTCGCCGAGGACCAGACCCGCGAGGCCCGGCGTGAAGACGGGGTCGCCGACGGCGGTGCGGCGCACGGCGTCGATCAGCTCCTCCGTCGACGCCGACTTCAGCAGATAGCCGGTCGCGCCGGACTTCACCGCCTCCAGGACGTCCGCGTGCTCCCCGCTCGCCGACAGCACGAGGACGCGCAGGGCGGGGTTGGCTCCCACCAGCTCCTTGCAGACCTGCACGCCCGGTTTCGCGGGCAGGTTCAGGTCCAGGACGAGCACGTCCGGCCCGGTGGCGCGGGCGCGCCGCACCGCCTGCTCGCCGTCGCCCGCCGTGGCGACCACGTCGAAGCCGGCCTCGGCCAGGTCGCGGGCGACGGCGTCGCGCCACATGGGGTGGTCGTCGACCACCATGACCCTGATCGGGCCGCCGCCCCCGCCGGGCCGCGCCACCGCGTCCGCCGACCCGCCGTCGCCCACGCTCTCCACGCTGTTCGTCACCGCTTCTCCGCCTTCCCCCGTACGCCCGTCGGCCCCTGTGCGGCCTTGGGTACCTTCAGTTCGACTTCCGTGCCCTGGCCCGGCACCGAGATCAGCTCGGCCGTGCCGCCGATGTCGCGCAGCCGCCCCCGGATGGAGAGGGCCACCCCGAGCCGGCCCTCGCCCTCCGCCTGGGCGAGCCGCCCCTCGGGGATGCCCGGGCCGTCGTCCCGTACCGTCACGACGATCTCGTCCGGCCAGTCCTCGACCAGGATCCAGGCCCTCGCCCCGTCGCCCGCGTGCGCCCGCACATTGTCCAGGGCCGCGCCGACCGCCGCCGCCAGTTCCCGCGCGGCCCCCGGGGCGAGCGGCACCGGGCCACCGGGCTCGGAGAACGTGACCTTCGCGCCGGCGTACGGGGCGAGCAGCGCGCGCAGGTCCACGGGCTCCCCGTCGGCGCCGTCGCCGGAGACGTCCGGTTCGTCCACCACGCGGACGAGGGCGCCCTGGGCCGCGTCCTCCGAGATCCGGGAGACGGGGACCAGGCCGCCGGAGACAAGGGTGCGCAGCGCGACCTCCTGCTCGCCCGCCATCCGGCCCAGTTCGGCGGCCTCGCCGCCGAGAGCGGTGCCGCGCCGCTGGACCATGGCGAGGACCTGGAGGACGCTGTCGTGGATGTCCCGGGCGAGGCGTTCCCGTTCGCGGGTGGCGGCCTCGATCTCCAGGGCACGGGCGAGGGTACGCTCGGAGGCGCGGGCCACCTCGACGACGTAGCCGATGGCGATGGAGGCGACCCAGACCAGCAGCACGTTGTGGACGGTGTCGCGGGTGGGGGCGCCCCGGTGGATCAGGTTGGCGACGGCGACGAGCGTGGAGGCGAAGGCCGCCCAGCGCCAGCCGCCCTTGATGGCGAAGGCCAGGACGGCGCCGGCGGTCCATATCGACGGCAGCGTGGGGCCCCCGGCCTCGACCCGCGCGGCCGAGTCGGCGAGCCGGGTGAGCAGGATGCCGACGATCGCGATGGTGAGGTCGGCCGCGAGGAACCGCTTGGTGCAGCTGGCGGCGCCCGCGACCTTGGGCAGGGTCACCAGCGTCCAGCCGGCCAGCACCGCGAAGTAGGCGACGGCCAGCCAGGGGCGCTCGAACTTGTCGTACGCGCTGACGAAGAGGCCCACGGCGTAGATCATCGTCAGGACCCGGTAGCCGGTGAGCGCACGCCACAGCGGCTGCTCCACCGACATCGTCATGACCCGCTCAAGTTTCGGCACGTCCCCCACCCCCTGCTGACTCGCCACCGGGCTCCCCGGCGTACGCGTCCGGAACGCGACCGTACCCGGGAAGCGGGCGGTCACGAAGCCGGTCGGTCCCTGTCCGCGCCGTCCTTCTCCGGGCGGGCCCTCTCGGCCTGTTCCCTCAGCTCCTTGGCGGCCTGCTCCTTCTCGGCCTTGGCGAGGGCGGCCCTGGCGGCCTTGTCGGCCTCCTTCTCGGCCTTGGCCGCGTCCGCGATCTGCCGCTTGGCGGCGGTCGCGTACATGTCGACGTACTCCTGGCCGGAGAGCTTCATGATCTCGTACATGACCTCGTCGGTCAGCGCCCGCAGGACGAAGCGGTCGTGCTCCATGCCCTGGTAGCGGCTGAAGTCGAGGGGCTTGCCGATACGGATGCCGGGGCGCATGACCTTGGGCAGGACCTTGCCCGGGGGCTGGATCTTCTCCGTGTCGATCATGGCGACGGGGATGACGGGCGCGCCGGTGGCGAGGGCCACGCGGGCCAGGCCGCCGGGCTTGCCCCGGTAGAGGCGGCCGTCGGGCGAGCGGGTGCCCTCGGGGTAGATCCCGAACAGTTCGCCGCTCTCGATGACCTGTATGCCGCTCCTGATGGCGGCCTCGCCCGCGCCGCGTGCACCGGACCGGTCCACCGGGAGCTGGCCGACACCCTTGAAGAAGGCGGCCGTCAGCTTGCCCTTGATGCCGGGGGTGGTGAAGTACTCGGCCTTCGCGATGAACGTGACCTTGCGGTCCAGGACAGCGGGGAGGAAGAACGAGTCCGAGAAGGAGAGGTGGTTGCTCGCGAGGATCGCGGCGCCCTCGGCCGGAATGTTCTCCAGGCCCTCCACCCAGGGCCTGAAGGTGACCTTGAGCGGTCCTCCGATTGCGACCTTCATCGCGCCGTACAACAACCGATTGCCTCTCTGTGATCCGTGGAGGAGACCTTAACCCGGACGCCCGAGGAAGAGTCCGACAGGTCCGACCGGTGTCGAGCGAAGCCCCTGGTCGGTGTCAGTGCGGTCGCGTACGGTGAACCACATCCGGACTCATTCACACCCTTCTCATGAACAGGAGACCGAACCGTGCCGGTCCTTCCTGGAGCCGAGCCGTACCACCACGAGGGCGGGGAGGTGGGAGTCCTCCTCTGCCACGGATTCACCGGGTCACCGCAGTCCATGCGTCCCTGGGCGGAGTATCTCGCCGAGCGCGGGCTGACCGTCGCGCTGCCCCTGCTGCCGGGCCACGGCACCCGCTGGGAGGACCTCCGCCCGACCGGCTGGCAGGACTGGTACGCGGAGGTGGACCGCGAGCTGCGGACCCTGCGCGAGCGCTGTACGCGGGTCTTCGTCGCGGGGCTGTCCATGGGCGGCGCCCTCGCGCTGCGACTGGCCGCGAAGCACGGGGACGCGGTCGCCGGCGTGATGGTCGTCAACCCGGCGAACAAGGTGCACGGCCCGGCCGCGCACGCCCTCCCCCTGCTCCGGCACTTCGTGCCCACCACCAAGGGCATCACCAGCGACATCGCCAAGGAGGGCGTCGAGGAGCTGGGGTACAGCCATGTGCCGCTGCACGCGGCGCACTCGCTGCGTAACTTCCTGCGCCTGGTCGACGGGGAACTGCCCCAGGTCACCCAGCCGTTGCTGCTGCTGCACAGCCCACGGGACCATGTGGTGCCGCCCGTCGACTCCGAGCGGGTCCTCGGCCGGGTGTCGTCGACGGACGTCACGGAGATCCTGCTGGAACAGAGCCACCATGTGGCGACGTTGGACCATGACGCGGACCTGATCTTCGAGGAGAGTCACGCGTTCGTCACCCGGCTGGTGGCGGGATCCGATGCGCCGCGCGCGACGGATCCCGCGGAGGCGGGTGTGAAGAAGTCCGACGCGGAATCCGTACAGCAGTCTGATTCGGGATCCGCGGAGCGGAACGGTCCGGGATCCTTGGGGCAGAGGGAAGGGACGGCCACTGGTGGCTGAGCACGACTCCGAGCGTGAGCCGGAGGAGCAGGGAGCGCCCCTCGGCGCCTCACCCGGCGACCCACGGGGCGACTCCTCGGGCAGCTCCGCGGGCGGTCCCGCCAAGGGCGCCGGGGGCGCCTCGTCGGGCGAGGCGTCGGGCGAGGCGGCGGGCGAGGAGCAGCACGTGCCGTTCGACGAGGACGCCGCCTGGCGGGCCATCGTCGCCGGGTTCGGCGAGGAGCCGCCGGACCCACCGGGTGCCAAGCCGTTCAGGTCCGTGGAGGACCTGGCCCTCCTGGAGCCCGAGCCGGAGGAGTCCGCGGACAAGGCTCCGGACGGCGCCGCCGGCCCCGCGGCCCCCAAGCCGCTCGGCAGCTCGGTCGCGTTCGCGCCCGGTGTCGGGGCGGGCCCGCGCGACTACAGCGTGCCCGACCCGGTCGGCGAGGACACGGGCGACGAGGCCGACGAGGAGGACGAGGACGGCGAGGGCCACTTCGTGCCGCCCGAGCCGCCCCCGCTGCCGGAGGCCGACGCGACCTCCAAGTTCGCCTGGCTGGGCGTGGCCGGCGGCCCGGTCCTGCTGCTGCTCGCCGTGCTGCTCGGCTGGGAGATGACCTGGTGGCTCACCACCCTGGGCATCGGCGGCTTCCTCGGCGGCTTCGCCACGCTGGTGATGCGGATGAGGGAGGACGACGAGGACGACGGCGATCCGGGGCGGGGCGCGGTCGTCTGACCCCACCGCCACCCCACCGCCAACCCACCGACGTCACCACCGTCACCGACGTCGCGTCGCGCACGAGGGCCCGCCCGGGATCGTTCCGGGCGGGCCCTCGCCGTCGCCCGGCGCCACGACGCGGTCCCCGGCGGTCCCAGCGGTCCCGGCGGTCCCAGCGGTCCCAGCGGTCCCAGCGGTCCCAGCGGTCCCAGCGGTCCCAGCGGTCCCAGCGGTCCCAGCGGCGGAATGGAACTCGATTCCGGTGAACGGCGAAGTACGAGTGCACGACCCGAACGAGCCCAAGCCTTCGAGGCGTTCGGACGAACGAGAGGAGCCCCGATGCCCGTCGGACCACCGGGACTCGGCACCCGCGAGCGAGAGCGCGAGGAGAGTGACGCCCGTGTGATCGAGCGGTCCCGGGACGATCCCGAGCTGTTCGCCGTCCTCTACGACCGCCATGCCGACGCCGTCCACCGTTACGCGGCCCGGCGGCTAGGTCCCGAGGCGGCGGAGGACCTGATGGCGGAGACCTTCGCCATCGCCTTCCAGCGGCGGCACACCTACGACCTGGAGCGGCTCGACGCCCGCCCCTGGCTGTTCGGTGTCGCCACCAACCTGCTCGGCAGGCACCGGCGGGCCGAGGCGCGCCGCTTCCGGGCGCTGGCCCGGCTGCCGGAGCCGGTGGAGCACGAGGAGCCGGTCGCGGACCGGGCGGTCGCCAGGGCCGGTGCCACGGGGGTGCGCCGGGAGCTGGCGGCTGCGCTGGCCGGGCTGTCCGCCCGGCACCGCGACGTGGTGCTGCTGGTGGCCTGGGCCGGCCTCGACTACGAGGAGGCGGCCCAGGCCCTCGGCGTGCCCGTCGGCACGATCAGATCCCGGCTGAACCGGGCTCGCGGCAGACTGCGCGAGGCACTGGGCGGATCCGATCCGACCGCTTTCCGAGAGGCAGACGCCCATGCGTGACATCGACGACCCGAGGACCCTGGGGGAGCTGCGAGGCCTCGCCGACTACGACGCGGGGGTGCCCCCGCTGGACGAGGAGACCCGGCGGCGGGGGCGGGCCCGACTGCTGGCCACGATCACCGCGCCGGACGCGGACCGGACACGGAAGCCGGCCTTCCGGCTCGCCCCGCCGGTACACCGCCGTCCGGTCCCGCGGATCGCGCTGAGCGGGCTGGTCGCCGCGGCCGTCACCGCCGGTGTCCTGGTCGCCGTGCAACAGGACGGCGACGACGGCCGGGGCGGGACCGCGAAGCCGCCGGTGACCAGCCTGCCGCCGATGCGGAACGTGAGCGCGCGGACGGTGCTCAACGGGGCGGCCGCGTACGCGCGACAGCACGAGAAGCAGGTCAGTCCGCGGGACGACCAGTTCATGTACACCAAGGAGATCATCAAGGAGACCGACCAGAAGACCGGGAGGACGAAGACCCACGTCGCCGAGAACTGGCGCTCGGTGGACGGCTCCAAGCGTTCGTGGGTCATGGAGCTGGGCAAGGGGTGGTGGGCCCCACCGCTGGCCGCGAACGAGAGCGTGTGGCCGCCGCAGGACTGGAGCAGGCTGCGGAAGCTGCCGACCGACCCGGAGCAGCTGATCCTTGCGGTCCAGAGGGAGTCCTTCGGACGCCAGGGGAAGAACGCCTCCCTCGACGACATCACCGACGAGGAGTGGATGCACATCCACTTCAGCCTCGCCGGGCTGCTCAAGCTGGTCCCGGTGATGCCCGAGGGGCTGCGGCCGGCGGCCTACGAGGCGCTCGGGATGGTCCCGGGGGTCAAGGCGGTGCCGAACCAGAAGGACGCCAAGGGACGGGTCGGCGTGGCCATCACCTACAAGGCCCCGGACCTCCCCGGGGGAAGCTTCGACTACGGCGGCTACTTCATCTTCGACCCGGTGACGTACGCCTTCCTCGGCTTCCGTGACGAGCGTTCCTCGGGCGACGGCAAGAACATGAAGGTGTACACCCAACTCTCCTACCTGGACAGTTGGGCGATCGTCGACCGGGCCAAGGAGTACCCGTCGGCCGCCGGGTAGCGGCGTACGAAACACCCCCTAGGCGTCGGCGGGGACCCTGAGGGCGGCCAGGACCGGCAGGTGGTCCGTGGCCGCCCTCAGGTCGTCGTCGGTGAGGCCGGGGACGCCGAGGGGGACGCCGCAGCCGAGGACCTCGATGCCGGGGGTGGCCAGGATCGCGTCGATGCGCTGGTGGGGGTCGGTGGGGGTGGAGGTGTACTCGCCGCCCCACGGGGTGGTGGTCCAGCAGTCCTGGAGTTCACCGGCGAGGCGACGGAAGGTCGGGCCGTGCGGGCGCTCGTTGAGGTCGCCGCCCGCCACCGCGTGCGGCACACCCAGGCCGGCGAGGTGGTCCAGGAGCATGCCGCCCTGCTCGTACCGCTCGTCCTTCTGGAGGGAGAGGTGGCAGGACAGCACGCCGAGGCGGGCGCGGCCGAAGCGGACCACTGCCGTGGCGAAGCCGCGCCGGTGCAGGCCGGGGGTGAGGGGCAGGAGGACGTCCTCGGCGTGTTCGACCGTGGCGCGGAGGTTGCACAGCAGCGCGGGCCCGCAGGCGGTGGCCCCGCCGGAGAGGGTGACCAGACCGGAGGCGGCGGCGAGCCGCGCGAGCTTCTTGCGCCAGCGGAAGAAGCGGGGGGCCTCCTGGACGAGGACCAGGTCGGGGGCGCAGGCGGTGATCACTCGGGCGAGGGCGTCCGTGTCGTCGCGCATGGAGCGGATGTTGTAGCTGAGGACGCGGATGGTCGCCGAACCGTCGGAGTTGGTGCGGGAGTTGGGGAGCGGGGTCACCATGGGGATCAAGATACGCCCAAGAGCTCGGGTGCATTTGTCCGTTTGCGAGTGACGGTGCGTCGTGGTTTCTCGCGCAGTTCCCCGCGCCCCTGAAGGGCGCGGGGGTGCCGCCGGGCCGTGTCTACATGATCGGGTCGGGTTCTCTCGCCAGGTCCGCCGCGCCCACCAGGCCCGCCTCGTTGCCCAGCCGGGCGGCGATGACGTCGGCGACCGGGCGCCAGTTGCCGCCCACCAGCCAGCGCTTGTAGGACCTGCGGATGGGGTCGAGGACCAGTTCGCCCTCGTCCGACAGGCCGCCGCCGACGATGAAGGCGGAGGGGTCGAAGAGCGAGGCGAGGTCCGCGAGGCCGGCGCCGGCCCAGCGCGCGAGTTCGCGGTAGGAGTCGACGGCGACGGGGTCGCCCTGGCGGGCGGCCATGGAGATGTGCTTGCCCTCGATGCCGTCGGGGGTGCCGTCGCCGAGGCCGAGGAGGAGCTCCGCGTTCTCCGGGGTGGCGTTGGCGCGCTGCCTGGCGTACCGGACGAGGGCACGGCCGGAGGCGTACTGCTCCCAGCAGCCCTGGCTGCCGCAGCCGCACAGCAGGCCGTCGGGGACCATCCGGATGTGGCCGAACTCGGCGGCCACGCCGTAGTGCCCGCGGCGCAGCTTGTTGCCGATGATGATGCCGCCGCCGAGACCGGTGCCGAGGGTGATGCAGATGACGTTGCGGTGGCCCTTGCCCGCGCCGAACTTGTACTCGCCCCAGGCGGCGGCGTTGGCGTCGTTCTCCACGACGACCGGCAGGCCCACGCGGGCCTCGACCTTCTCCTTGAGCGGCTCGTTGCGCCAGTCGATGTTGGGGGCGAAGTAGACCGTCGACCGTTGACGGTTGACATAGCCGGCCGCGCCGATGCCGACGCCGACGATCTCGTGACCGGCTCGCGCGCCCTCGACGGCGGCGGCGATGGCGTCCACGATCCCCTCGGGCGTGCCCGGGGTCGGCACCTTGTGGGTCGAGAGGATGTTGCCTTCCTCGTCGACCACACCGGCCGCGATCTTGGTACCGCCGATGTCGACGCCGATGGTGAGTCCCATGAATCCCTCAGTTTCGGTCGAGCCCCGCTACGGCCAACCGTACCCGAGGCCCTGCCCCTGGACTCCCGGCGTCCGCCCGCCGGACGGGCCCGTCGTCAGTCCAGGTCGATGCGCTCGCCGGGCCCCTGATCGTCCCCTTGGTCGCGGCCCTGCTGGTGGCCGGTGCCCCGGTTCGTCCAGCGGCGCTCCTGGGCCTCGACGGCGGAGCGGTACGCGGCGAGGAGTTCACCGCCGGCGGCGGCGAGATGGTCGAAGACATCCGGGTTGCGTTCGATGACGGGTTCGACGGCGGCCTTGGCCTGGCGGACGACCTGGTCGACCATCTGCTGGGCCGCGCCGCCGGCGACCGCGCCGAGCAGCGGCGACTGGAGCCCGGACAGCTTGTCCGCGACGGTGTCGACCAGCTTGCGCAGTTCCTCGGCGGCCGAGCCCGGGGGCGGCCCGTACCGGGCGCGGCGGCGGGCCTTCTCCGCGATCAGGTCCTCTTCGCACGCCGTGGCCCAGGCGTCGGCGTCGGTGGCGCGCACACGGTCGCTCTCGCGTCCCTGCTCGGCCGTCCGCACCTCTTCGGCCGCGTCCCTGCGAGCGGCCGCGTCCTCGCGAGCGGCGTCGGACGGGGGGCGCTCTTCGCTCATGGCGGGCTCCTGCCTACGGTTCGTACCTTCGACGTTACCCGAACGGACGTATGCGGTTCACCGGGTCCGGGGCCACAACTGCGGGTCCGGCGCGAATCGGATCCTCAGGGAGCCCTCGCGCAGGGCCGCGCCGTCGACGGTGCAGCGGCGCAGTGCCGACGGCAGCGGAACGATACGGCGGAACTGGCCGGCCGTGACGACCAACTCGTCGCCGCGCCGGATGAGATCCAGCTCGTCCCGTAGCGCGCCGGGCAGCGGGATGTGCCACACGAGCACGCCCTCGGCCGCGAGGTTGTCGGTGACGGGCCAGGCGACGCGTGCGGGAGCGTCACCCGTACCGGGTACGCCGAGGGCGGTGAGGTCGTCGAGGCCGCGGGGGTCGTGGCCGAGGTGGCCGACACCCCGTACGGGCCGGCCCTCGCCCTGCTCCTCCCACTCCTCCAACGCCTTGCGCTGCTGGGCGACGAGGCCGGCCAGCCAGGTGTCGTGGATGCCCTGGGGCAGGACGCGGTTGGCGACCAGCAGGTCGACGGGGAGGGCCCGCAGGGCGAGTCCGACGCTCGCGAGGCGCGTGTGGTCGGCGCCGGCCGGGCCGGGCTCGGCGACCAGGCGCACGCTGGTGCCGGGGTCCTCGACGATCGCGGCGACGGCGGCCAGCTCGACGTCCCAGCGGGCGGCCGTCTCGTAGAGCCACTCGGCGGGCATCGGCACCCCGGCGAGCCGTCCGAGGACCGGCCGCAGCGCGCGGGCCGCCTGCCGTTCCGGCGGGAGCAGCCGGCGCAGGTACCGCCGCAGCTCCTCCGGGAGGCCGAGCAGGGCGAGGGCCTGCGGCGCGGGCGGCAGATCGACGACGAGCAGGTCGTACGCCTCCGACAGCGCGGCGTCGCGCAGCGCCCGCAGCAGGGCGAGTTCCTCGGCGCCGGGCAGGGGGGTGAGCTCCTCGGCGTCCAGCCGTCCGGCGCCCAGCAGGTCGAGGACGGAGGCGGCGCGCTCCTGGAACGCGACGAGGTCCTCGCGGAAGCCGGCCGCGGCGTCGGGGCGCCAGGCGGTGAGGCCCGGCGCCACCCGGACGGGCTCGGGTCCCGTGGCCGTGCCGAGGGCCGCGCCCAGCCCGTCCGTGCGGTCGGCGCTCAGCACGAGCGTCCGCGTGCCCGCGCGGGCCGCGTCCAGCGCCGTGGCCGCGGCGACCGTCGTACGGCCGCTGCCGCCTTGCCCGGTGATCAGGATGGTGCGCATGGGGGTGAACGGTAACCCAGCGGGCCGAAGGGGTGGACGGCCGCGCCCCCGTCAGGGGCGCGGGGAACCCCGCGAAGCCACGACGAACCCGCAGCCGCGCCGCGTCCCGGCCGCGGGTCGGTGGGCGAGGGCTACGCCCCCGACTCCACCCGCTTCTTCAGCCCCGCCAGCGCCCGGTCGATGATGACCTTCTCCGCCTTGCGCTTGATCATCCCGAGCATGGGGATCTTGACGTCGACGGTCAGCTGGTAGGTCACCTCGGTCGCCGAGTCGCCCACCGGCTTGAGGAGGTAGGAGCCGTCGAGGGAGCGGAGCATCTGGGACTTGACCAGCGTCCAGGAGACCTCGTTCGCCCCGGCCCAGGTGTACGCCAGGGTCTGGTCGTCCTTGATCGCGCCCGCGTCCATCACGAGCCGGACCTGCTCGGCGCGGCCCTGGCCGTCGGTCTCCAGCACCTCCGCCTCCTTCACCTCGCCCGTCCAGTCCGGGTAGCGGGCGAAGTCGGCGATCACTGCCATGACGTCGGCCGCCGCAGCCTCGATCGTGATGCTCGAACTGGTGAATTCCGCCATCGCCGTGGCTCCTCCAGAGACTGTCCGGTGAGGGAGGTGGGTGCGCACGTATGTGCAGCGTGAAGGCTACCGCGCGCCCGCCGAACCCTCGCCACCCCACCCGGCGTTCACCACTCCAGCGCCCACGGTTTCCCCCTGCCAGCGAAGTGCCCGACGTTGACGCACTCCGTCGCGCCGATCCGCATCCGCCGGGCCAGCGGCTGGTGGACGTGCCCGAACAGGGCGTACCGGGGGCGGGTCCTGCGGATCGCCTCCAGCAGGGCACGGCTCCCCCGCTCGAAGCGGCGCGCCACCGTGTCGTAGACCAGTTCGGGCACCTCCGGGGGGATGTGCGTGCAGAGCACGTCGACCTCGCCGACCGCCTCGATCTTGGCCGCGTACTCCTCGTCGCTGATCTCGTAGGGGGTCCGCATGGGGGTGCGCAGGCCGCCGCCCACGAAGCCGAAGACCCGGCCGCCGATCTCCACCCGCTCGCCGTCGAGCACGGTGGTCCCCGGCCCCGCGTACTCCGGCCACAGCTTCGGCATATCGACATTGCCGTAGGTGGCGTACGTCGGTGTGGGGAAGGCCGCGAACAGCTCGGCGTACTGCTTGCGCACGGCCTTCTCGATCACCGCTGAGCGGTCCTCGCCCACGCCCGCCCAGAGCCGGGCGCCGAGTTCGCGGGCCTCCTCGAACCGCCGGGCGGTGCGCAGTTCGACGAGCCGGGTGGCGTTCTCGGCACCGAAGAGGTCGGGGAAGATGCCGCGGGAGTGGTCGGCGTAGTCGAGGAAGAGGACCAGGTCGCCCAGGCACACCAGGGCGTCGGCGCCCTCACCCGCTCTGGCCAGGTCGCGCGCGTTGCCGTGCACGTCGCTGACCACGTGAATGCGCGTTCTGCCGTTACCGTCCGGTGTGCGTGCCATGACGATCAAGCGTAGGCCTGTGCGGCATACGTGAACAGAGCCGGTCGCACGTGCGGTTACTGGCCAGTCAGCAAGTGAGGGGATTATTCTTCCCGGGAAGAGCCCCCATGTGTGACGCGGAGAACATCTCACCGGACCCCCCTCGCGGAGAGGCCATACCGACGGGTAACGTCCGGGCAGTCCAGTTGTGCTCAGGTTTTCAACCAGTAAGGCCCAAGGAACTACGCGGGACCTGAGCGCTCGCCCCAGCCTTGGACCGCACCGTCGCAGCAACACAGAGTCGTGGCGCCGGCGCCCTATGAGGAGCAGCAGTCTTGCGCGAGTTCAGCCTTCCGGCTTTGTACGAGGTCCCGACGGACGGCAATCTGACCGACATCGTCCGCAGAAACGCCGCGCAGCATCCCGATGTCGCCGTCATCGCCCGCAAGGTGGGCGGCGCCTGGCAGGACGTGAACGCGGTCCAGTTCCTGGCCGAGGTGCGCACGGCGGCCAAGGGGCTCATCGCCGCCGGGGTCCAGCCGGGCGACCGCGTCGGTCTGATGTCCCGTACCCGCTACGAGTGGACCCTGCTGGACTTCGCGATCTGGACGGCCGGCGCGATCACCGTGCCGGTGTACGAGACCAGCTCGCCGGAGCAGGTGCAGTGGATCCTCGCCGACTCGGGCGCGACCGCCATGATCGTGGAGCTGGACGGGCACACGGCCGCCGTCGAGTCGGTCCGCGACAGCCTGCCGGCGCTCAAGCACGTCTGGCAGATCGAGGACGGCGGGGTGGAGGAGCTGGGCCGCCTCGGCCAGGACGTCACCGACGCGGCCGTCGACGAGCGCAGTTCGCTGGCGAAGGCCGACGACCCGGCGACCATCGTCTACACCTCCGGCACCACGGGCCGCCCGAAGGGGTGCGTGCTCACCCACCGCAGCTTCTTCGCCGAGTGCGGCAACGTGGTGGAGCGGCTGCGGCCCCTGTTCCGCACGGGCGAGTGCTCGGTGCTGCTCTTCCTCCCGCTCGCGCACGTCTTCGGGCGGCTCGTGCAGGTCGCGCCGATGATGGCGCCGATCAAGCTGGGCACCGTACCGGACATCAAGAACCTCACCGACGAGCTGGCCTCCTTCCGGCCGACGCTGATCCTCGGTGTGCCGCGGGTGTTCGAGAAGGTCTACAACTCGGCCCGCGCCAAGGCCCAGGCGGACGGCAAGGGCAAGATCTTCGACAAGGCCGCGGACACGGCGATCGCCTACAGCAAGGCGCTGGACACCCCGTCGGGCCCGGCCCTCGGTCTGAAGATCAAGCACAAGGTGTTCGACAAGCTCGTCTACAGCAAGCTGCGCGCGGTGCTCGGCGGCAAGGGCGAGTTCGCGATCTCGGGCGGTGCCCCGCTGGGCGAGCGCCTCGGCCACTTCTTCCGCGGCATCGGCTTCACCGTCCTGGAGGGCTACGGCCTCACCGAGTCCTGTGCGGCGACCGCGTTCAACCCCTGGGACCGGCAGAAGATCGGCACGGTCGGGCAGCCGCTGCCGGGTTCCGTCATCCGGATCGCGGACGACGGGGAGGTGCTGCTGCACGGCGAGCACCTGTTCAAGGAGTACTGGAACAACCCGGGCGCGACCGAGGAGGCGCTGGCCGACGGCTGGTTCCACACCGGTGACATCGGCACCCTCGACGAGGACGGCTATCTCAGCATCACGGGCCGCAAGAAGGAGATCATCGTCACCGCGGGCGGCAAGAACGTCGCCCCGGCCGTGATCGAGGACCGTATCCGCGCCCACGCGCTGGTCGCGGAGTGCATGGTGGTGGGTGACGGGCGGCCGTTCGTCGGCGCGCTGGTCACCATCGACGAGGAGTTCCTGGGCCGTTGGGCCGCCGAGCACGGGAAGCCGGCGGGCTCCACCGCGGCGTCGCTGAGCGCGGACGCCGATCTGAACGCGGCCGTCCAGGCCGCGATCGACGACGGCAACGCCGCGGTGTCGAAGGCGGAATCGGTGCGGAAGTTCCGCATTCTGTCCTCCCAGTTCACGGAGGAGTCGGGCCACCTGACGCCGTCCCTGAAGCTCAAGCGCAACGTGGTGGCGAAGGACTACGCGGACGAGATCGAGGCGATCTACCAGAAGTAGTCACACACGTACGAGGCTATGGCGCGGTGTCCTCCACGAGGACCCGCGCCATCGTGCGTTCGGCGAGCGCGGTGATCGTGACGAACGGGTTCACCCCGATCGAGCCGGGCACCAGCGAACCGTCGGTGACGTACAGCTTCGAGTAGCCCTTCACCCTCCCGTAGCCGTCGGTCGCCCTGCCCAGCACACAGCCACCCAGCGGGTGGTAGGTGAAGTCGTCGGCGAACACCTTGTTGGACGAGCCGAACAGGTCGTACCGGTACATCGTGGAGTTGGCGGAGTTGATCCGGTCGAAGAGCTTCTTGGCCATGGACGAGGAGACCGCGCTCTGGGCGGCGCTCCAGCCGAGCTTCGCCGAGTCGCCGGCGGCGTCGTAGGTGAAGGAGGCGCGCTCGGTGTTCTTGGTGATCGCCAGATAGAGGCTGACCCAGTGTTCCAGGCCGGTGGGCAGGGGGGCGATCTCGGCGAAGACCGGGTTGGCGGTGTTGGCCCAGTCGTCGATGCCCATGACCGGCATGGTCGACTGGTTCTCCCCGACCGTGTCCCACAGGTGGTTGGCCCGGCCGAGCATCACATTGCCGTTGGGGCCCCAGCCGGCGCCGACACTGGCGTCCAGGGCGGGGAGGGTGCCCTTCGCCCGCGCGCGGACGAGCAGTTCGGTGGTGCCGACACTGCCGGCGCCGAGGAACAGGTAGGTGCAGCCGTACTCCTTGGTCTCGACGACCGTGCCCGTGCCGTCGAGGCGGTCGACGGTGACGACGTACGTGCCGTCGCCCAGCCGGCGGATGCCCCTGGCCCGTTCCAGGGTGTGGACGGTGACGTTGCCGGTGCCGAGGGCGGCGGCCAGATACGTCTTGTCGAGGCTCTTCTTGCCGTGGTTGTTGCCGTAGATCACCTCACCGGCGAGGGCCGACTTCGTCGCGGTGCCGGCGGCCTCGCGCTGCATGTGGCCGAAGTCGTAGACGCTGGGCACGAAGGTGGTCCGCAGCCCCGCCTTCTCGGCGTGCGCCCGGGAGATCCGGCTGAAGCGGTACCACTCGGTGGACTCGAACCACGCGGGGTCGACGGTGTTGACGCCGAGCATGGCGCGGGCGCGCGGGAAGTACGTGGAGTACATCTCGGCGGTGTCGACGGTCGGGAACTGCTCGGCGAAGTAGGACCGGAGCGGGGTGACGGCCATGCTGCCGTTGACCAGGGAGCCGCCGCCGACGCCCCGGCCGAGGAAGACCGACATGTTGGCGTAGCGGACCCGGTCCAGGACGCCGGGGTAGGGGCTGATGTCCTTGTTGACGACGTCCAGCCAGAGGAACGTGGCGAGCGGGGCCTCGGTCCGGGTCTTGAACCACATGGACCGCTCGTCCGGCTCCCGGGTCGAGCAGAAGATCTTGCCGTCGGCGCCGGGGGTGGTCCACGCCTTGCCCATCTCCAGGACGAGGGTGCGGATGCCGGCCTGACCGAGCCGGAGGGCGGCCACGGCGGCGCCGTAGCCGGAGCCGATGACGATCGCCGGGGCGTTGTCGACGGCGTCGGGTTCGGCCGCGTGGGCGGACTGGAGGCCGATGCGGGTGAGACCGAGGGCGGCCGCCGTCTGCAGGGCGGCCATACCCAGTATGTGACGTCTCGTCAGCTGACGCTGCATCAGTTTTGCTGTCATGTGCGCAGCATGTGCGGATTATTCGGCTCCGGCTAGGGGCTCGGCCGTGCCGGGTGGCGTCTACCGGGGTGCCGGGTGCTCCTGAAAGGCGAGTTCCGGTCGTCTTGTGGCTGGTCGCGCAGTTCCCCGCGCCCCTTACGGGGCTACAGCAACGTCTTCAAAGTTTCTGCCAACAGGTCCCAGCGCCATTTCTCCTCGACCCACTCCCGGCCCCGCTGCCCCATGCGTTCCCGTAGCTCCGGGTCGCCGAGGAGAGTGACGACGCGCTCCGCGGCCTCCGTCGGGGAGCCGCCGCGTACGACCCAGCCGGTCTCGCCGTCGAGCACGGCGTCGGGCGCGCCGCCGGAGTCGCCCGCGACGACGGGCAGGCCGGTGGCGGACGCCTCCAGGTAGACGATCCCCAGCCCCTCGACGTCCAGGCCGCCCCGGCGGGTGCGGCACGGCATGGCGAAGACGTCGCCGGCGCCGTAGTGGGCGGGCAGCTCGGACCAGGGGACGGCGCCGGTGAAGCGGACGGACCCGGCGACCCCCGTCTCGTGGGCGAGCCGGCGCAGCTCCTTCTCGTAGGGTCCGCCGCCGACGATCAGCAGCACCGCCTCGGGCTCCGCCGCGAGGATGCCGGGCATCGCCCGGATCAGCGTGTCCTGCCCCTTGCGCGGCACGAGCCGCGAGACGCAGACCACGACCGGGCGGTCGGTGAGGCCGAGCCGGGCGCGGACCTCGGCGCCGCCGGAGCCCGGGTGGAAGGTCTTCTCGTCGACGCCGGGCGGCAGTTGGACCATCCGCCCGGCCGCCTCCGGGGTGAGGGCCGTGGCGATCCTGGAGCGGGTGTACTCGCCCAGGTAGGTGATCGTGTCCGTGCCCTCGCCGATCCGCCGCAGCAGCTGCCGGGCGGCGGGCAGCTGGGCCCAGCCCGCCTCGTGGCCGTGCGTGGTGGCCACCAGCCGCGTCGCGCCCGCCCGGCGCAGCGCGGGGGCCATCAGGCCGAGGGGGGCCGCAGCGCCGAACCACACCGACGTACAGCCGTGCTCGCGCAGCAGCGAGACCGCGCGGCGGGTGACGGCGGGCGTCGGCAGCAGCATGGTCGTACGGTCGCGGACGACGGTGAAGGGCTGCTCGGCGTCGAAGGCGGCCGTCGCCTCGACGCCCTCGCGGCTCCGCTTCCACGTCGACGCGTAGACGACGATCCGCTCGGGGTCCAGCCGCAGCGCCATGTTGTGCAGGAACGCCTGGATGCCGCCGGGCCGGGGCGGGAAGTCGTTGGTCACGATCAGGGTCTTGTGCATCGCCGCCGACCCTACCGGCCGCCCCCGGGCTCACCCCGCCGACCCCGGCCCTGCCGCACGGCCGCCGCACAGCCGGACGGGGGATCATGTCCCTCACCAACACGAACCGGTGCGCGGACGGACAGGGACTCACGTGGCTCAGACCGACATGACGGGCTCTCGTCGACGGCTCCCGTTCGGGCTGCTCGCGCTCTGGGGCGCGACCCGGCTGCTCCTGCTGCTGTTCGTCTTCAAGGTGTTCGTGTTCCCGGGACCGGACGTCACCGGCGACGTCTCGGTGATCTACCACGGCTGGTACGGGACCCTGCGCGCGGGAACGTATCCCCTGGACGACGTCACCTGGCAGTACCCGCCCGCCGCCGCCCTCGCGATCCTCTCCCCCGCGCTGCTGCCCTTCCTGGACTACGCCTCGGCCTTCTTCGTCCTCGCCCTCCTCGCCGACCTGGCGGTCCTCGCGCTGCTCCTGTACGCGGGCACCCGCCCCGGGAGGACCTGGCGCGGCGCCCGGGTGTGGGTGGTGGGCCTGCCCCTGCTGGGTCCGACCGTGTACGCCCGGTACGACGTGATGGTGACGGCGGTGGCGGTCGCCGCGCTCCTCGCCGGCAGCCGCCATCCGCGCGCCATGGGGGCGCTGACGGCCTTCGCGGCCCTGCTGAAGGTGTGGCCGGCGCTGCTGCTCCTGGGCGCCCGCCGGCCCGCCGCCTGGGCCTGGGCGGCGGCGACCGGCCTGGTGCTGGCGGTGGGCTTCGCCCTGGCCATGCCGGGCGCCTTCGCCTTCCTGACCTTCCAGCGCGACCGGGGCACCGAGGTGGAGTCGCTGGGCGCGCTCGTCCTCCATGTCGCCCGGCAGTTCGGCTGGGACGGGGAGGTCCTGCTCAACTACGGCTCGGTGGAGTTCCTCGGCCCGTACGTCGGCGTCGTCAGCGACGCGGCCCTGGCGCTCAGCGGGGTGGCCTTCGCCTGGCTGCTGCTGTGGCGGGTGCGGGCGCGGCGGTTCGCGCCGCACACGCTCGCGGACGCGGCGTTCGTGGGGGTGCTGCTGTTCACGGCGACGAGTCGGGTGATCAGTCCGCAGTACATGGTGTGGCTGGTGGGGCTGGCAGCGGTCTGTCTCTGTTTCCGGGCGAGCCGTATGGGGCTGCCGGCGGTCATGGTGCTGGTGGCGTGCTTCGTGACCGTCCTGGAGTTCCCGATCTGGTTCGGCCATGTCGTGGCCAGCGACTGGCTGGGCGTCACGCTCCTCTTCGTCCGCAACGGCCTGCTGGTGCTGGCGGCGCTTCTCGGGGGATTGGAGCTGTGGAGGGGGGCGGTGGGGCCGGGGGTGCGTCGTCGGGTGCGGGTGGGTGGGGCTTCTCGCGCAGTTCCCCGCGCCCCTGAAAAGCAGGGGCTGCGCCCCGTGCTTTTCACCCCGCAGCCCCGTGAACTTTCAGACCCACAGGATCGTCGGCTTTGAGGCCCGCAGGACCGCGGTCTTCCAGGCCCGCAAGGGGCGGGGCTTTCAGGCCCGCAGGGCCTGGGCTTTGGGGGGCGCGGGGAACTGCGCGAGAAGCCCCACGCACCCGCACCCGACAACGCACCCGGCCCCACCCTCACCCTCACCCCAACTGCGCCCGCACGTACTCCCTCCACTGCTCCGTGAACTCCCCCACCGTCGTCCCCAGAACCTCCTCCAACGCCCCCTCCACCGCCCCCTCCCGCTCCCCGTGCGCCCCCACCGCCCGGTAGAACTCGCCCAGCCGCACCTCGCCCCAGCGGTCCGCGATCAGACGGCAGGCCAGCCACCCGCTCTCGTAGGCCTGCGCGAGCGTGCCGGAGTCGTCGGCGAAGCCGAAGTCCGCGTCGGCGGGGAGCGCGTCCGGCAGCCGCCCCTCCGCCAGCGCCCGTTGCAGCTCGGGGGCCACCTCGCGGGCCCCGCGGCCCGTGCCCCGGTAGCCGACCCAGTCCGCGTAGCCCTCGGAGAGCCACAGCGGGGTCGCCGCGTTGGTGTGGGCGCGGGTGGCGACGTGGGTCGTCTCGTGGGTGAGAACCACCTGCTTGCCGAAGTCGCCGAGGACGGCGTACGCGTCGGGGTTGACGACGATCCGGTCCGCCGGCGCCTTCGTCGCACCCCCCGCCTCCCCGGTGGTGACCGCGGCTATCCCCCGGTACCCGGAGGCGGGCGACCCCAGCAGCCCCGCCATCTCGTCCAGCGACTCCGGTACGACGACCACGACGCGCCGCGCCCAGTCCTCGCCCCACGCCTCCGTCACGGCGGGTACGGCCCGGTCCGCCAGCGTCGCGTAGGCACGCAGGGCGTCCGCCGACCGCCCGACCCCCAGCACCAGGCTCCGTTCCCCCCGTACCGCGACGATCCGCCCCTGCTCCCAGAGCTGTTCGGTGCCCTTCTTCGACGGCTCGTCGGCGGCGACCCGCCACGTCCCGTCGTCGTCCCGGACGAGGGTCAGGGTCCGTACGGCGGTGACGGGCGCCTGGTCGTAGCCGCGGATCCGGTAGCGCAGGGCGGCCTCGGCGGTGGCCCGGTCACCGGTGCGCCGGAAGGAGTTCAGGTCGTACGACCAGGAGGACAGCGGCAGACCGCGGAGGTTGGCGAACTCGGCTGCCCCGGTGGCCAGTTGACCGGCGACGGAGGGGTCCGGCGCCTCGGTGGCGCGGTAGGCCGCCCCGTCCCGCTCCAGGACCGCCTCGGCCCGCCGGTCGAGCATCCGCTCGACGTCGGCGCGGGCGGCGTCCGCGGCCGCGCTGCCGCCGCAGCCGGCGAGGAGGGCGAGGGCGAGAGCGACCGCCGAGGGGACCCTCGCGCGTCCCGGGAGCCCGCGCCGGACCCCCGACCCGGGCCGGGAACGCGTCGTGCGCCTTCGACCAGCCACGTTCCCGATCGTACGGGGCGCCGGCCGCCTCGTGACGACCGGAGCCGGCGGCGGTCAGGGACGGGTGACCGAGGCGATCGGCATCATGCCGACGGGGTCGTAGCGGACCGGGGCGCCCGGGTAGGGGGCGTGGATGACCTGTCCGTTGCCGACGTACATGCCGACATGGCTGGCGTCGGGCCGGTAGGTGACCAGGTCGCCGGGCTGGGCCTGGGAGAGCGGGACCTGGGTGCCGGCGTACCGCTGGGCCTGCGAGGTGCGCGGGAGGCCGACGCCGGCCTGCCCGTACGACCAGACCATGAGGCCGGAGCAGTCGAAGCCGTCGGGGCCGGTGGAACCCCATACGTAGGGCTTGCCGAGGGCGGAGCGGGCCGCGGCGACGGCGGCGGCCGCGCGGCCGTTGGGGGCGACCGCGCCCGAGGGTTCGGGCATGTCGGTACGGCCCGCGGCGGTGGAGCGGGAGGCGCGGTCGTACGCGGCGCGCTCCTCGTCCGGGAGGGAGTTGAGCAGCTGCCGGGCTGCCGCGAGCTTGCCCTCGACGGTCCGCTTGTGCCGGGCGACGGCCTTGCGGCTCTTCTCCAGTTCGGTCAGCTTGCCGCCGGCCTCCGCGCGGTTTTGATGGAGGTCGCGCAGGGCCTGCTGGAGGTCGTGGAGTTCGCCCGCCTGGTGGGCGCTGATGCGGTCCAGGGCTGAGGCCCGGTCCAGGTAGTCGTCGGGGTTCTCGGAGAACAGCAGGGCGATCGACGGGTCGAGGGCGCCGGAGCGGTACTGGGCGCCGGCGAGCGACCCCAGCGACTCCCGCATGGTGTTGATGCGGTCCTGCTGCCGGGCGATCGCGTCCTGTGCGGTGCCGACCTGCTCGCGCAGCGCGTCGGCGCGCTCGTCGGCCTTGTTGTAGGCCTCGGTGGCCCTCTCGGCCTCCTCGTACAACCGGTCCACCTCGGCGCGGGTGTTGTCGTGCGGCGCGGCGGCGGCCGGCTGGACGGGGATGGCGCCGAAAGCGGCGGCAGCGGCGGACAGCACACCGAGGGCGGCGGCCGCGCCCCGGTCGAACCCGGACGGTACAAGGCGACTGTGGGACACCACGGGAAGCCGCACTCCCTTCGACGGTGGACAGGGCCCTCCCCGGCCCGGAGGGCGCCCCCGGCAGGGGTGCGCTCACGGCGGGTGAGGGAAGCGCGGCCGACAGTAGCCGCGCGACGGTCTCCCAGCCAAAGACCTCAGCGGCAACAGAGCGTGACGTCCGGCCTGGGACCCAGGTCACCAGCGGGTGAAGGGGTCAGCACGAGGTGCGGGAATTCGCCCGTTCGGGCGGCGTCGTGTCCTGATCTTGAAGAAAAACAGGGCTGATCGTCACACAGTGTGACGATCAGCCCTGTTCGAGGCGGAGCGGGTGTCAGCCGCCGACGCGGACACCGAACTGGAAGCTGCCGATGGTGCTCATCGACTCGTAGCGGACGACCTTGCCCGGATAGGGGGCGTGCAGGACCATGCCGTTGCCCGCGTAGAGGCCGACGTGGCCGAGGTCGTTGAAGAACACCAGGTCGCCCGGCTTGAGCTGGTCGCGCCCGATCTTCGTGCCGTCGTTCTGCTGCGTGTACGTGGTCCGGCTGATCGAGACACCGGCCTGGGCGTAGGCCCACTGGGTCAGCCCGGAGCAGTCGTAGGAGTTGGGGCCGCTGCCGCCGGAGACGTACGGCTTGCCGACCTGGGTGTCGGCGGCCGCGAGGGCGGCGGCGCCGTAGCTGGACGCGGGCGCCTCGTCGCCGAGTTCGACGCGTTCCCCGGCGTCGCGGCTGGCGCGGGTCTCCTGCTCGTCCAGGGCGGCCTTCTCCTCGGCCGTCAGGGTGTTGAGGAGCTTCTGCGCGGCGGCCAGCTTGCTCTGGACTTCCTTCTTCTTGTCGGCCAGGGTCTCGCGGGTGTCCGCGAGGTCCTCCAGCTTCTCCGTGGCCTCCTGGCGCTGCTGCGCGAGCGCGCGCTGCTTCTCCTGGATCTTCTTGAGCGCCTCGACCTGCTGGCTGGTCAGCTGATCGAGGGTGGCGGCCTTGTCCAGGTAGTCGTCCGGGTCGGCGGAGAGGAAGAGCTGGATCGAGGAGTCGATGCCACCCGAGCGGTACTGGGCGCTGGCCGCCAGGCCTATGCCCTCACGGAGCTCGTTGAGCTCCTCCTGGCCCTTGGCGACGTTGTCCTGGATCGTGGAGATCTCTTTCTCGAGCTTCTCCTGCTTCTCCTCGGCCCCGTTGAGCTTGTCGGTGGCCCGCCCGGCGTCCTCGTAGAGCTTGTGCACCTTGGCCTGGACGTCGTCCTTGCTCGGCTTCTCGGCGGGCGCGGCGTTGGCGGCCTGCGAGGTGAGGGCCACGGCAGCGGCGGCGGCAGAGGTGAGCACGGTCACACGCGCTCGGCTCGGCTGCTTGGGTCGACGGTGGGACGCCACGGTAGGTGAACTCCTTCTTGTGAGCGACCGACCGGCGGGGACTCCGGCGACGATCACCCGTTCAGAGGTTTGAGCCCAGACCCTAGTGACCCAATGGTGATCACTTCAAATCCCCCACAGGAAAAATCCCGTCCCAGGGCGCACAATTTACACTCAACACACATGCAGTAGCGCTCGGTTGACGCTACGTTGCGCAACAGTTCGGTCAATTCGGGCATAGCGCCTGTACGTTGCTCTTGGTGCGCTTGGGGTCGAAGGGTCAGGAAAGGCGCTTGAGGAGCACCGCGGAGGCGACCGGCCGGGCTCCCGCCTTGGCGATCCCGTCGGCCACCTCACGGTCGGTGGAGACGACGATGACCGGCCGGCCGGGCGGTTCGGCCCGCACCAGCTGGCGGATCAACTCGTCGGCGGTGACACCCGGTTTGGAGAACAGCACCCGCACCCCGCGCGGCGGCGCGAGCAGCACCGGCGCGGCCAGCTCCGCACCGTCGAAGACACAGGTCACCTCGGCGCCGGTCTGGGCGGCGAGCTGGGAGAGCTGCCCGAGGAGCCGGAGCCGCTGCTTCTCCAGCGGCATCTGCGGATAGCCGGTCTTGGTGACGTTGTAGCCGTCGACGACGAGATGCGCCTGCGGCAGCGCCAGCAACTGGTCCAGGATCGCCGGGTCGTTCTCCGACAGCGCGCGGGCGGCGATGTCCTTCGGCGTCATCCGGCCCGGCTCGACCGCGTCGACGGTCTCGGCGGGCCGCACGGAGACCGGCGGCAGCGCCAGCTCCCGCCTCAGGCCCTGGGCCGCGTCCAGCACGGTGTCCAGCAGCAGCCGTACGCGCATGTCCTCGACGCTGCGGCCCTCACGTGCGGCCCGCCGGGTGGTCTCCAGGGCGGCCTCCGCCTCGCCGAGCCGGGCCTTGAGCCGCCGGGTCTCGCTCTCGGCGGCGGACACCTGGGCGTGGCTCTCGGCGCGCAGGGTCTCCATCTCGGCGTGCAGCTTGCGCAGGGCCGCCTCACCGCGCTTGACGTCGCTGAGGGCGGCCCGGAGCTTGCGGTGCAGCGAGTCGGCGTCCTTCTTGGCCGACTCCAGCTCCGCCCGCAGCCGTTCCGTCTCGGTCTTCGTGTGGCCGCGGGCCTCGGCGAGCTGCTCGCGCAGCCGCTCCAGCTCGGCCCGGCTCTCCTCGTCGGCGCGCTCGGCGTCCGCTCGCAGGGCCTCCTCGCCGGCGGCGGCGACCAGCTTCACCCAGCCCGTGGGGCGCAGCACATAGGCCGCGGCCGCCACGTCCAGCGGATCCGCGGCCGGGGGCGGCGCGCCGGTGTCGAGGGCGCCGGCCAGCTCCGGGTGGGCCTCCCTGAACCGTTCCCCGATCCGCTGTCTGAAGAGCGTGTCGCTCTCCACCGCGGCCGCCATCGCGTTCCCGGCGAACTTCACCCGGCGGTTCGGGGCGAACCGGGCGTACTGTCGCAGCTGGGCGGGCAGTTCGGCGACGGTCAGTCCGCCGAAGCCGTCGGAGACGATCTGCACGACGCGCTTGCGGACGCCCTCGGGCAGCGGACGGTCGAGCACCTCAGCGGCGCCGTCGCCCGGCCCCCCGCCTGAGCTCTCCACCATCCGTCACCCCAATGTCTGTGCGGGTCCCGCTCCCTCAGGAGCCGGCGCCCGGCCTGTCCACGAGTTCCACCTGGTCCACGGCGTTGCACCAGCGGCAGCGGACCGACTCGATGGTCTCACTGACCACGTTGCGCTCCTCGACCTCGGGCTTCCCGGCGAGGTCGAGGTGAACGTACTCGACGACCTTCGACGAGCGAGTCACGTCGAACCGCGTGAGGTTGCCACAGAGCGTGCAGCGCCAGCGGGTGGTGTCCGTCGGCAGGGGAACCGTCATCGTGGCTGCTCTTCCTTCTTCCAGTCTCCGCGAAGCACCGGCCTCCCGGTGCGTGTGGCTCGTAACCCTACGGCCTGACCGGTCCTGGACGCCTGTTCGCCTGCGGTGGCGGCGCGGATTGCCCGTGAGGGCGGGGCCGGCCACCGTCGGCGGCGAGGCGGTCTGTGCGGGTGGGTCCCGTTACGTCATGCTCTGCTCATGATCGGCAAGTGGAGCACCTCGGCCGCCCGGGCCGTACGAAACGAGTCGGCGCCGGTGACGTACGGGCTGATCGCGGTCTGCTGTGCGCTCTTCCTGATCGGACCGGCGGCGGGCCTCAACCCCGTGTACGGCACCGGCGACGAACTGCTCGCCGCGCAGCGGGCGTACTTCCGGCGCTGGGGCGTCGTCCCGGCCGAACTGTTCCACGGCACCCCGCGCGCCGCGCTCACCCCGCTCACGGCGCTCTTCGTCCACGGCAGCTGGCTGCATCTGCTCGGCAACATGCTCTTCCTCTTCGTCTTCGGGGCGATGGCCGAGGAACGCATGGGCCATGTCGAGTTCGCCCTTTTCTACGTGGGCTGCGGCTATCTCGCGCTGGTGGCGTACGCGGCCGCGCACGCCGGGTCACCGCAGTCGCTGGTCGGCGCGTCGGGGGCGATCTCCGCGGTCCTCGGCGCGTTTCTCTTCCTGTTCCCCAGGGCCCGGGTGACGAGTCTGCTGCCCTTCCTCTTCTTTCTGCCGCTGCGGTTCCCCGCGTGGGTGACCCTGCCGTTCTGGGTGAGCCTGCAGTGGCTGGCCGCGGGGCGGCAGACCGCGGGGCCGGGGGTCGCCTATCTGGCGCATCTGGTGGGGTTCGGACTGGGGTTCGTCCACGCGTGGGGGCGCTACGGGCGTGGGACTAGAGTGAAAGCGCCCGTGGATGTTCCGTCGGACGTCCCCGCTCCGGCCCCCGAGGGAGAGAAACAGCCGTGATCACCGCGATCGTGCTCATCAAGACCAGCGTGGACCGGATCCCGGAGATCGCGGAGTCGATCGCCGCGCTCGACTCCGTGAGCGAGGTGTTCTCGGTGACCGGTACCTACGACCTGGTCGCCATGGTCCGGGTGAAGGCCCACGACGACCTGGCCGATGTGATCCCCGGGTCGATCAGCAAGATCCCCGGCGTGCTGGGCACCGACACGCACGTGGCGTTCCGGACGTACTCGCAGCACGACCTGGAGGCCGCGTTCGCCATCGGCCTGGACGGCTGAGCACCCCCGGACCGCGCCGGTCGCCGGCTCGTCCGCCGGCCTTCAGGAACCGAGTTCGACGGCCGCGATGCCGGCGGAGGTGACGGTGTAGAGCCGTCCGGCACCGACGACCGGGCTGCTGCCGTTGCCGTCCTGGGAACCGACGGTGAGCCTCCACAGCCGCTTGCCCTCGCCGTCGATCGCGTGGAGTTCGCTGCCCGAGCGCAGATACAGGACGCCGGCGCGTTCCACCGGGGTGGGCAGGGGCCCGACGGCCGGGTACGTCCACCGGGAGGAGCCGTCGGCGCCGGTCGCCACCAGCATGTCCGCCTGCGCCGCGACGAAGACGTCTCCCACGGAGACCGTGGTCGAGGCGTAGCCGCCGCCCCGGCCGTGGGCGGTCCACGCGCGCCGGCCGTCGCCGTCCACGCCGTACAGGATGTTCCCGTCGTCATTGGTGCTCACGGCGAGCATCTCGAACAGGTAGGCGGGACGGGCGACTTCGCTCTTCAGGTCGGCCTTCCACGTCACGCTGCCGTCCGCGACCGCGAGGGCGTGCAGATGGTCGTCGTACCCGCCCACGTACGCCGTGTCCCCGACGACCAGCGGGGCCACGTCGGGCCCGCCGGGCACAGGCGTCGTCCACACGACGTCGCCGTCGGTGTCGTAGGCCCGCACGCCGCCGGCGCCGACGCCGTCCCCGTACGTGACGAGGACGAGCTCACCCGCGATCACGGGGACCTCGGTGTGGAACCGGTCCCCCTCGCGGGACCATCTCACGTCCCCGTCCGGGCCGAGCGCCCACAGCGTGCCGGGGCTGCTCCCGCCCGGTGAGGTGACGACGTGGACGGTCCCGTCCGGGGCCACGGCCGGCGGGGACATCGGGAGGAACTCGAGCTCCTCGCTCGCGAACGGGGCCGTCCATCGCACCACGCCGTCGTCCGCGGCGAGGGCGTACACGCCCTTGCCCTCGACCGACACATAGAGCGTCTTCCCGTCCGGTGACAGCGCCCCGCAGGGCCCGGACGTATCGACCACCTGCCCGATCCGCGCCCGCCAGGCGAGCGACGCGGGCACCGCCCCGCCCGTCCCGGAAGCGGAGGCTGAGGCACCCCCGCTCTCCTTCCCACCGGTCGGGTCACTCCCCGACCCCGGCTCCCGCAGCCACCACCACCCACCGACGCCGCCGCCCACGGCCGCCACCGTGACGCCCCCGGCGAGGGCCCGCAGCAAGGCCCGCCGCGAGGCCGGAGGGCGATCGGCCACGTCCGCGGCCGGCCCGGGTTCCCCCGCCCGCTCCGGAGCCTGTACGTCCGTCAACGTCAGGGGGGCCACGTACTCGACGCCGCTCTCCCGCTCCCCCGAGTCCCGCCCCGGGAGCCACCGGTGGCCGGACCCGGGGCCGTCGGCGGTGAACCAGCCCGCGCGCATGTCCTGCCGCAGCGAAGCCGTCGTGTGACCGGCGGCCGCGAGGATCTCGGCCGGCGTCGGGCGGTCCGCCGGTTCGGCACGGAGGCAGGACTCGACCAGGGGTCGCACACCCTTCGGCACACCGGACAGGTCGAAGTCGCCGGTGAGGATGCGCATCAGGACGACCGCGTCCTTGCCCTCGCCGAAGGGTTCGCGCCCCGCGGCGGCGTACGCGAGGACGGTGCCGAGGGAGAAGACGTCGCTCGGCGGCCCCACCTCGGCACCGTTGCGGATCTGCTCCGGGGAGACATGCCCGACCGAGCCGACGACGGCGCCGGTGCGGGTCAGGGCCGTCCCCTCCAGCGCCCGTACGATCCCGAAGTCGATGACACGCGGGCCGTCGGCCGCCAGGAGGATGTTGGACGGCTTGAGGTCGCGGTGGACCATGCCCCTGGCGTGGATCGCGACGAGGGCCTCGCCGAGCGCCGCGGCCAGCACCCGGACCGCCCGCTCGGGCAGCGCCCCGCGGTCGAGGACGGCGTCCCGCAGATTGGGTCCGTCGACGAACTCCGTGGCCATCCACGGCCGTTCGGTCTCGGTGTCCGCGTCCACCACCCGGGCGGTGTAGGTCCCGGCCCCGCCGACGGTCTGCGCGGCACGCACCTCGTGCCGGAAGCGGGCCCGGAAGGTCCGGTCCTCCGCGTGCTCGCCGCGGACCACCTTCACCGCCAGCAGTACCCCGGGGCGCGCCTCGGCCAGATACACCTCGCCCATGCCGCCCGCGCCGAGTCTGCCCCGCACCTCGTAAGGGCCGATCCGCCGAGGATCCGTCTCGCGCAGCGCCCGCACCCCGTGCACCCACCGCTCCCCTGTCCACCGTTCGGCTGCCGAGGGGAGCGTATACGCCGGGCAGGCGCCGGGGTCACCCGGCGCGGATCACACGGCCGGGACGCAACGGCCTTCCTCCGTACGGTAGTTCCACTTCGCGCCGTCCCGTACGAGTTCCTTCACCGCGGCCACGAAGCGCTCCACGTGCTCGTCGGGGGTGCCCGCGCCGAAGCTCACCCGGATCGCGTTGAGGGAGCGCTCGCCGGGCGCGGCCTCGGGGGCACCGCACTCGCCCTGGGTCTGCGGGTCGCTGCCGAGGAGGGTGCGGACGAGGGGGTGGGCGCAGAAGAGACCGTCGCGTACGCCGATGCCGTACTCGGCGGAGAGGGCGGCGGCGAAGTGGGAGCTGTTCCAGCCCTCGACGACGAACGAGATGACACCGACCCGCGGGGCGTCGTCCCCGAAGAGCGAGAGGATCCGGACCTCGGGCACCTCGGCGAGCCCGGCGCGCACGGTGTCGATGAGGTGCCGCTCACGCGCGACCAGCGTGTCGAACCCGGCCTCGGTGAGGGCCTTGCAGGCGGAGGCGATGGAGTAGGCGCCGATGACGTTGGGCGAGCCGGCCTCGTGCCGGGCGGCGGTCTCGTGCCACTCGACGTCCACGCCACCGTCGGTGCGCCGGGTCACCTTGCGGGAGGCGCCGCCCCCGGCGAGGTACGGCTCGGCCGTGGCGAGCCAGTCGGCGCGGCCGGCCAGGACGCCCGAGCCGAAGGGCGCGTACAGCTTGTGACCGGAGAAGGCGACCCAGTCCACGTCCAACTCCTGTACGGACAGGGGGTGGTGGGGTGCCAGCTGGGCCGCGTCGAGGACGATCCGCGCGCCGTGCGCGTGCGCGGCGGCGGCCAGCTCACGCACCGGCCAGATCTCGCCGGTGACGTTGGAGGCTCCGGTGACGCACACCAGCGCCGGCCCGTGCGGGTCGCGCTCGGCGAGGGCGGTCTCCAGGGCGGCCACGGCCTCCTGCGGCGAACGCGGCGCGTCCAGGTACGTCACCCGCGCGTCGCGCCAGGGCAGCAGCGAGGCATGGTGCTCGGTCTCGAAGACGAAGACCTGGCAGTCGGCGGGGAGGGCGGCGGCCAGCAGGTTCAGCGAGTCGGTGGTCGACCGGGTGAACACGACCTGGTCGTCGGCCCGGCAGTCGAGGAACTCCGCGACGGTCCGGCGGGCGTTCTCGAAGAGGTCGGTCGACAGCTGGGAGAGGTAGCCGGCGCCACGGTGGACGCTGCCGTAGTAGGGGGCGTAGGCCGCCACGTCGTCCCAGACGCGCTGGAGGGCGGGGGCGCTGGCCGCGTAGTCGAGCGCGGCGTAGGTGACCTCGCCGCCGGTGACGAGCGGGACGGTGACATCCCGGCCCAGAACGGGCAGCGGGGTGCAAATGGACTGGGCGGCGGCAAGGGTGGAGACAGACATGGGGAACTCCCGTGAGGAGGCATGCGGAAAGAAGGCATGCGGAGGAGGAGAAAGCAGAGAAAGGGGTGCGCGGAGGCGGGGCTCGGCGGCCCTATCGCATTCGCTTGCTCACGGAAGACTCCCTCGAAGCCGCGCTTGCCGTAGACCTCGCTGCCTACGGCCCGGTCTTCACCCGGGGCACCCCGCCACGGAAGGAGGGTTGCCGGACAGCCAGCCGGGGCTATGGGCTGTCACTCATGACCTGAACCCGAACGTACGTGAAGTGATCGCCGCGCCGCAACTCGTGTCCGGACTGCGGGATGGGGCGCGTGAGGGGTTGGGGGTGCTTGTTTCGTCGGCGGGTGCGGGTCGGTGGGGGCTTCTCGCGCAGTTCCCCGCGCCCCTAAAAGACCAGGCCCCTGCGGGCCTGAAAAGCGAGGGGGCTGTAGGCCTGAAAGGCGAGGGGGCCGTAGGCCTGAAAGGCGAGGGGGCTGCCGGATGAAAAGCGCGGGGCGCAGCCCCGGCTTTTCAGGGGCGCGGGAAACTGCGCGAGAAGCCCCACCGGAGCCGCACCCGACAACTCACCCGCGCCCACCCGACGGAACTACCGGTTCGTCGCCGCGACCCACCGCTCGAGAACTCCCCGCGCCGCCCCGGAGTCGATCGATTCGGCCGCGCGCTCCATCCCGCCCCGCAACTGCTCCGCCAGCGAGGCGGACGACGGCTCCAACGCCACCAGCGCCGCCGCCGAGTTCAACAGCACCGCGTCCCGCACGGGTCCGGTCTCCCCGCCCAGCAACCGTCGCGCGACATCCGCGTTGAAGGACGCGTCGGCCCCCCGCAGCGCCTCCACCGGCACCAGCTCCAACCCCACGTCACGCGGGTCGAAGCTCTCCTCGGTCACCTTGCCGTCCCGTACGACCCACACGCGCGAGGTCGCCGTGGTGGTCAGCTCGTCCAGCCCGTCGTCGCCGCGGAAGACCAGCGAGGAGTTGCCGCGCTCGGCGAAGACGCCGGCCATGATCGGTGCCATACGGGGATCCGCGACGCCGACCGCCTGGGCCCGTACCTTCGCGGGGTTGGCCAGCGGACCGAGCGCGTTGAAGACGGTCCTGATGCCCAACTGTCCACGCGCGGCGGCCACATGACGCAGCGCCGGATGGAACTTCACCGCGAAGCAGAAGGTGATCCCGGCCTCCTCGGCGACCTCGGCGACCCGCTGCGGCGTCAGCTCCAGATTGACGCCGAGCTTCTCCAGCACATCGGACGCCCCGGACGCCGACGACGCGGCCCGGTTGCCGTGCTTGACGACCTTCGCGCCCGTACCGGCGACGACGATCGACGACATCGTGGAGATGTTGACCGTCTTGGCGCCGTCCCCGCCCGTACCGACGATGTCGACGGTCCTCCCGGACACCTCGATCACCTTGGCGTGCTCGTACAGCGCCTCGACGAGACCGGTGATCTCCTCGACGGTCTCCCCCTTGGCCCGCAGGGCCACCACGAACCCGGCGATCTGCGCGTCCGTCGCCTCGCCGCGCATGATCTGGTCCATCGCCCAGAAGGTGGCACCGGAGTCCTGGTCCTGCCCGGAGAGCAGCGCGTTCAGGACGACGGGCCAGGAACGGCCCGCCGCGGTGTCGCCTCCAGCGGGGGTCACAGCGCTCATAGCCGCTCCTGGGTGTCGTAGCGCGCGAGATGCCGCGCGATCCGCGAGATCAACGATGTTCTCCCACCCTATCCAGGTCGGGGCACGGCGAAGGGCCCCCGTCCGAAGATCGGACGGGGGCCCTTCGACCGTGGTGTGGCGAAGCGAAGCGATCAGTGGTGGCCGTGGCCGCTCGTGATCTCCTTGTACTCCTCGACGGTGGGCTTGGCGATCTGGCTGTCCTCGCCGTAGTAGCCCTTGCTCAGCTTGACGCGGACCTTCTCCAGGCGCGAGACCTTGCGGGCGACACCGTTCTCGTCGACCGCGGGGCCGATCTCGGCCGGCTTGTACTGCTCGTGCGCCGTGAGCGTGTGCAGCTGCTCCTGGCTGAGCGGCTCGTGGACCTCGATGAACTCACCGTGCGGCAGGCGCTTGATGATGCCGGTCTCGCGACCGTGCAGGATCTTGTCCTTGTCCCGGCGCTGCAGGCCGAGGCAGATGCGCTTGGTGACGACGAACGCGACGACCGGGGCCACGAAGAACGCGATCCGGACGAACCAGGTGATCGAGTTGATCGACAGGTGGAAGTGGGTCGCCCAGAGGTCGTTTCCACCACCGATCAGCAGGACCATGTACCAGGTGATCCACGCGACACCGAAGGCCGTACGGGTCGGGGCGTTGCGCGGGCGGTCCAGGATGTGGTGCTCGCGCTTGTCGCCGGTGACCCAGGACTCGATGAACGGGTAGACCGCGATCGCGACCAGGACCAGCGGGAAGATCACCAGCGGGATGAAGACGCCCAGCACGAGCGTGTGACCCCAGAAGTTGATCTCCCAGCCCGGCATGACACGGATCAGACCCTCGGAGAAGCCCATGTACCAGTCGGGCTGTGCGCCGGTGGAGACCTGGTCGGGCCGGTAGGGGCCCATGGTCCAGATCGGGTTGATCGTGGCGATCGCCGAGATGATCGCGATGACGCCGAAGACCAGGAAGAAGAAGCCGCCGGCCTTCGCCATGTACACGGGGAGCAGCGGCATGCCGACGACGTTGTTGTTCGTCTTGCCGGGGCCCGCGTACTGCGTGTGCTTGTGGTAGAAGACCAGGATCAGGTGCGCCACCACCAGGCCGAGCATGATGCCCGGCAGCAGCAGGATGTGGACCGAGTAGAAGCGGGCCACGAAGTCGCCGCCCGGGAACTCTCCGCCGAAGAGGAAGAACGACAGGTACGTGCCGACGATCGGCACGGACAGGACCGCGCCCTCCATGAAGCGGACACCGGTGCCGGAGAGCAGGTCGTCCGGGAGCGAGTAACCGGTGAAGCCGGTGAACATGCCGAGGACGAACAGCAGGAAGCCGAACAGCCAGTTGACCTCACGCGGCTTGCGGAACGCACCCGTGAAGAACACGCGCATCATGTGCACGAACATGCCGGCGAGGAAGACCAACGCGGCCCAGTGGTGGATCTGCCGGATCAGCAGACCACCGCGCACCTCGAAGGAGATGTGCATGGTCGAGTTGAACGCCTCGGACATCAGCTGGCCCTGCAACGGGACGTAGCTGCCGTGGTACTCCACCTCGTTCATCGACGGGTGGAAGAACAACGTCAGGTACACACCCGTGAGGATGATGATGATGAAGCTGTACAGGCAGATCTCACCCAGCATGAACGACCAGTGGTCGGGGAAGATCTTGCGCATGTTGGCCTTGGCCAGGGAGTAGATCCCGAGCCGGCCGTCGGCCCAGTCGGCGACGCGCTCGCCGGCCGGGGCCTTGTCACGCTTGCCGCGTGCGTCGGTGCTGGTCGTAGTGCTCATCCGCGCTCCCAGAAGGCAGGACCGACGGGCTCTTCGAAGTCGCTGACCGCTTCGAGGTAGCCGTCTTCACCGACGGTGATCCTCAGCTGCGGAAGGGCGTGACCCGCGGGGCCGAAGATGACCCGGCCGCCGTCGGCGAGGTCGAAGGTGGACTGGTGGCAGGGGCAGAGCACGTGGTGCGTCTGCTGCTCGTACAGGGAGATCGGGCAACCGACGTGGGTGCAGATCTTCGAGAACGCCACGATGCCCTCGTGGGACCACTCCAGCTCGCGCTTGTCCTTGATGTCGTCCGGCTGGATCCGGACGATCATCAGGGCGTCCTTGGCGATGTTCTTCTGGAAGTCGTGGTCGTGCTCGTCCAGGCCGTCCGGCATGGCGAAGGTCAGCGACCCGACCGCGACGTCCGAGGGGCGCAGCGGCTCGTTGGTGTTCATGTTGACGAGCTTCTTGCCCTTGGCCCAGGTGGTGTGCCGCAGCTTGGTGCCGGGCGCGGGGCCGAGGCCGCCGAGCAGGAAGACACCGGAGAGCGGGAACAGGGTCAGCGCGCCGAACATGGTGTTGCGGATCAGCTTGCGGCGACCGAGCGCGGACTCCTTGGCACCCTGCTTGAAGTCGGCCAGCACCTTGGCCTTGACCTCGGGCGAGGCCTCGATCGGGTGACGCTCGTCGGCGACCTCCACGTCCGACATCAGCGTGCGGGCCCAGTGGACCGCGCCGGCGCCGATGCAGAACAGCGACAGGCCCAGCGTCACGCCCAGCGCGAAGTTCAGCGCGCTGATGTGGCCGATCGGCCAGACGTAGATCGACTTGTCGACGTCGATCACCAGGTACGAGGCGATGAAGGCGACGGTGGCCAGCATCGACACCGTGAACAGCAGGGCGACCGTGCGCTCGGACCGCTTGGCGGCCCGCTCGTCGATGTCCTGGACCCGGTGCTCGTGGGGCGGCAGGCCGGGGTCCGCGAAGGGGTTCTCCTCGTCCGCGACCTTCACCGCGCCGTGCGCGTCCTGCTCGGTGGGCAGGTTCTCTTCTGGAATCTCTTGGCTACTCATGACTTCTTGGCCTTTGCGGTCCGAGCGGCGACCCAGACGGCGACGGCGATCAGCGCGCCGAGCCCGAACACCCAGCCGAAGAGGCCTTCGCTGACCGGGCCGAGCCCGCCGAGGCTGAGGCCACCGGGCTCAACGGTGTCGTCGCTGTTGACCGCGTCGAGGTACGCGATGATGTCCTTCTTGTTCTCCTCCGACAGCGTGGTGTCGGGGAAGGACGGCATGTTCTGCGGGCCCGTCTGCATGGCCTCGTAGATGTGCTTCGGGTCGACACCCTCAAGGGACGGCGCGTACTTGCCCTCGGACAGCGCACCACCCTTGCCGGTGAAGTTGTGGCACTGAGCGCAGTTGGTCCGGAAGAGTTCGCCACCCTCGGCGATGTCCGCGCCCTCGGGGTTGTACTCGTTCTCGGTCGGGATCTCGGGGCCGGCGCCCAGGGAGGAGATGTACGCCGCGAGCTGGTCGATCTCGGCCTGCGAGTAGACGACCGGCTTCTTCGGGATCTGCGCGCCCGGCTGCTGGGCCGGCATACGGCCGGTGCCGACCTGGAAGTCGACCGCCGCCGCGCCCACACCCACCAGGCTGGGACCGTCGGAGGTGCCCTGACCGCCGGTGCCGTGGCAACTCGCGCAGCCGACGGCGTAGAGCTTCTTGCCCTCCTCGATGGTGAGGGTCTGCGCGGTTTCTTCGGCCACCGCCTTGTCCGCGGGCGCGAAGGCGGTGTACAGCCCCGCGCAGGCCGCCAGCGCGATGGTTAGGACGACGAGCGCCGCCAGCGGATGGCGTCGTCGTGCGGAGAGCTTTTTCACGGATTACCCCGGTGTCAGGATCTTCTGCGTCGGTGCTTCTGGAAGGGTCGTTCTCGGTTCGAGGCAGGCGTACGGTCCGCCCGGCCCGGTCGCCCGGTCTACTTGATCATGTAGATCGTGGCGAAGAGGCCGATCCAGACGACGTCGACGAAGTGCCAGTAGTAGGACACGACGATGGCCGCGGTCGCCTGCTCGTGGGTGAACCTCTTGGCCGCGTAGGTGCGTCCGAGGACCAGCAGGAAGGCGATGAGACCGCCCGTCACGTGCAGGCCGTGGAAGCCGGTGGTCAGGTAGAACACCGAGCCGTACGGGTCGGACGAGAGCGACAGGCCCTCGTGCTTGACCAGCTCGGTGTACTCGAAGACCTGACCGCCGATGAAGATCGCACCCATCACGAACGTGACGATGAACCACATCCGGAGCTTCTTCACGTCCCCGCGCTCGGCGGCGAACACACCGAGCTGGCAGGTGAGCGAGGAGAGCACCAGGATCGTGGTGTTCGTCGCCGAGAACGGGAAGTTCAGGGTGCTGGCCTTCTCGTGCCAGAACTCCGGACCGGTCACCGATCGCAGGGTGAAGTACATCGCGAAGAGGGCCGCGAAGAACATCAACTCGGAACTCAACCAGATGATGGTTCCGACGCTGGTGAGGTTCGGCCGGTTGACCGACGGGTGCGCGTGCCCGGTTTCTACTGTCGTTGCTGTCGCCACGACCGACATTATGTCGGTCGCTTATCCCGCCCTCACTCCGGGGGGTGCCGTTCGGAGTGTTGCTGCCTTCCGTACCGGTGCTGACGTGGTGTTCGAGGGAGTAGCATCCGCGCATCGGGCCTGTCCTTAAGACGCTGACGTCACGGAGGAACAATGCAGCCGACCGCCACGGTGCTGGTCTACAGCGACGACTCAGGCACCCGCGAACAAGTTCGGTTGGCGACGGGACGCCGTCCGGCACCGGATGTCCCCCAGGTGGAGTTCGTGGAGTGCGCGACCCCCGCCGCCGTCGTCAAGGAGCTGGACAAGGGCGGGATCGACGTCTGCGTCCTCGACGGCGAGGCCGTGCCCATGGGGGGCATGGGGGTGTGCCGGCAGATCAAGGACGAGATCTTCGAGTGCCCGCCCGCGCTGGTGCTGATCGGACGGCCGCAGGACGCGTGGCTCGCCACGTGGAGCCGGGCGGACGCGGCGGTGACCCTGCCGGTGGAGCCGGTGGAGTTCGCGGCGGCCCTGGCCTCCCTGCTCCGCAGCAGGCGGGCGCTGAGCGCCTAGCTAAACGGACTCCGGCCTCAGGCGCGCCTGCACCTGGGGCCCGGGGACCTCCTGGGTGCCGCCCACCAGGGCGCTGCCCTCGCGCCAGTTCTTCCAGTCGAGGTTCCAGTCGCCGTAGCCGTTGCCGAAGGGGGCCATGGTGTCGCCGGCCGAGTTGACGACCTCGACGATGTCGCCCTCGTTGATGGTGTCGTAGAACCACTGGGCGTTGGCCATGCTCATGCCGGTGCAGCCGTGGCTGACGTTGGCGTAACCCTGGGAGCCGGTGGACCAGGGGGCGGCGTGGACGTACTCGCCGCTGTTGGTGACCCTGACGGAGTGGTGCACGGTCAGGTCGTAGAAGTCCGACGCGCCTATGCTGGCGCTGGTCATGCGAACGGTGCCTTCCTTGGCCAGCACCACTTTGACCCCGTTGCGGGTGTCGTAGCCGGGCATGCCGGTGGTGACGGGTATCTGCTTGATCACCTCGTCGTTCTTGTAGACGGTCATCCGGTGCGCGGCGGCGTCCGTGACGGCGACTATCTTGGCGCCGGTCGTCAGCTCGATGGGCTCGGCCTTCCCGCCCCAGAGCCGGTCGCCTATCTTGAGGCCCTCCAGGTTGCTGTGCACCCGGACGGTGGCCTCGGCGGGCCAGTACTCCTTGGGCCGGTAGTGCAGCTTCTTGTCGTCCACCCAGTGCCAGGCGCCCTCCGCGGCGGGGGTGGAGTCCACCTTGAGCGCCCGTTCGACGACGGCCCGGGCGGCCTTGTCCTTGACCGGCCGGCTGAGCTCGGCGGTGACGGGCTGGCCGACGCCGTACCTGCCCTCCTTCGGTCCGAAGGTGACGTTCAGGCGCTTCTTGGTGAGCGGGCGGCCTGTGTCGAAGGCGACGGTCTCGCGGCCGGGGGCGCCGTCCTCGTCCTCGGTGCTCACGTGGACCGTGTAGCGGGCGTTGGCGGCGAGGGGTGAGGTGGAGTGCCAGCGATCCCCGTCGGCGGAGAGTTCGCCCGCCACATAGCGTCCTGCGGCGTCCACGGCGGTGACGTCGGTGATGCGTCCGTCGTCCTCGGCGGTGACTTCCAGCGGCTTGTCCGGGTCGGCCTTCTCGCCGTCGCCGGTGGGGGTGTTGAAGGAGACGTGGTCGGCCGCGTCGTAGGGCGTGCCCGAGAGGGGGTGGCCGCCGGACCCGCAGGCGGCGACGCCCGCTCCCAGGGAGACCACCAGCAGGGTGCAGCCGACGACTATGCGGTTACGGGGTGATGTGCTCATGGGTTCAACGTAGGAACGGCGGTCGTGCGCGGCGCGCCGGGTGACCCGTGTGGGCTACGTACGCCATGGCGAAAGGGGGAAGCCCGGACCTCCTGTCGGAGTGTCCGGGCTTCCGTGCGCGCGGTGCGTGCTAGGGGCGCGTGCTACTGGTTCTGGTTCTCGCCGCGGTAGTACTCGAAGACCCAGCCCCACAGACCGATCAGGATGATCGGGGTGGAGAAGTACAGCAGCCACCAGCCGAAGACGACGCCCATGAAGGCGAGCGCGCCACCCACGCCGAGGGCGAGGGGCTGCCAGCTGTGCGGGCTGAAGAAGCCCAGCTCACCGGCGTCGTCCGCGACGTCGGCCTCCTTGTCGTCCTGCGCGCCCACGTCGACCCGCCGGGCCGTGAAGGCCAGGTAGTAGCCGACCATGATGCACAGGCCGAAGGCCAGGAAGAGCGCCGTGGTGCCGGCCGGCTCCTTCGACCACACGCCATAGACGATCGCCATGGCGAGGACGAAGACGCTCAGCCAGATGAACATCTTGCCTTGGACCTTCACTTGCCGGCCTCCTTGCCGCTGGCAGCGAGCTCGCCTGCCGCCGGGCCGCCGTGCGCGAGCTGCTCGAGCGCGGCGATCTCCGGGTGGTGCAGGTCGAACGCCGGGGATTCACTGCGGATCCGCGGCAGGGTGAGGAAGTTGTGCCGCGGCGGCGGGCAGGAGGTCGCCCACTCCAGGGAGCGGCCGTAGCCCCACGGGTCGTCGACGCCGACGGGCTTGCCGTACTTGGCGGTCTTCCAGACGTTGTAGAGGAACGGCAGGATCGACAGACCGAGCACGAACGAGGCGATCGTGGAGATCGTGTTCAGCGCGGTGAATCCGTCGGCCGCGAGGTAGTCCGCGTACCGGCGCGGCATGCCCTCGGCGCCCAGCCAGTGCTGGACGAGGAAGGTGCCGTGGAAGCCGATGAACAGCGTCCAGAAGGTGATCTTGCCGAGGCGCTCGTCGAGCATCTTGCCCGTCATCTTCGGCCACCAGAAGTGGAAGCCGGAGAACATCGCGAACACCACGGTGCCGAAGACGACGTAGTGGAAGTGCGCCACCACGAAGTACGAGTCGGAGACGTGGAAGTCCATCGGGGGCGAGGCCAGGATGACACCCGTCAGACCACCGAAGGTGAAGGTGATCAGGAAGCCGGTGGCCCAGAGCATCGGTGTCTCGAAGGACAGCGAGCCCTTCCACATCGTGCCGATCCAGTTGAAGAACTTCACACCGGTCGGTACGGCGATGAGGAACGTCATGAAGGAGAAGAACGGCAGCAGCACACCGCCGGTGACGTACATGTGGTGCGCCCACACCGTCACGGAGAGGCCGGCGATCGCGATGGTCGCGCCGATCAGGCCCATGTAACCGAACATCGGCTTGCGGGAGAAGACCGGGATGACCTCGGAGATGATGCCGAAGAACGGTAGCGCGATGATGTACACCTCTGGATGGCCGAAGAACCAGAAGAGGTGTTGCCAGAGCAGGGCGCCGCCGTTGGCCGCGTCGAAGACGTGCGCACCGAACTTGCGGTCCGCCTCCAGGGCGAACAGCGCGGCCGCGAGGACCGGGAAGGCGAGCAGGACCAGGACACCGGTCAGCAGCACGTTCCAGGTGAAGATCGGCATGCGGAACATCGTCATGCCGGGCGCGCGCATGCAGATGATCGTGGTGATGAAGTTGACCGAGCCGAGGATCGTGCCGAAGCCGGAGAAGGCCAGACCCATGATCCACATGTCGGCGCCGATGCCCGGGCTGCGGACCGCGTCCGACAGCGGGCTGTAGGCGAACCAGCCGAAGTCGGCCGCGCCCTGCGGGGTGAGGAAGCCACCGACCGCGATCAGCGAGCCGAAGAGGTACAGCCAGTACGCGAACATGTTCAGCCGCGGGAACGCCACGTCGGGCGCGCCGATCTGCAGCGGCATGATCCAGTTGGCGAATCCGGCGAACAGCGGCGTCGCGAACATCAGCAGCATGATCGTGCCGTGCATCGTGAACGCCTGGTTGAACTGCTCGTTCGACATGATCTGCGTACCCGGGCGGGCGAGCTCGGCGCGCATCAAGAGCGCCATGACGCCGCCGATGCAGAAGAACGCGAACGACGTGACCAGGTAGAGCGTGCCGATCGTCTTGTGGTCGGTGGTCGTCAGCCACTTGACGATCACCTCACCACGCCGCTGGCGCCGGACGGGCAGCTCGTCCTGGTAATGGGACCCAGCTGCCTCGGCACCCTGAGGTTCGTTGAGGATGCTCACAGTACGTTCGACTCCCGGTTCTTCTCGTGCTGCGTCTGCTCGATACCGGCCGGGACGTAACCGGTCTGTCCCTTCTCCACGAGCGACTTGAGGTGCTCCTCGTAGCGCTCCTGGGAGACGACCTTCACGTTGAAGAGCATCCGCGAGTGGTCCACGCCGCAGAGTTCGGCGCACTTGCCCAGGAAGGTGCCCTCCTGGTTGGGGGTCACCTGGAAGGCGTTGGTGTGGCCCGGGATGACGTCCTGCTTCATCAGGAACGGCACCACCCAGAAGGAGTGGATGACGTCACGCGAGGTGAGGACGAAGCGGACCGTCTTGCCCTCGGGGAGCCAGAGGGTGGGGCCGGGGTTGCCGGTCTGCGGGTTCTTGTCACCAGGGATGCCGCAGGTGTAGACGCCGCCGGCGTTCGCCGGGAAGTCCTTCTTGTACCGGTCCGGGATCGCGGCCAGGTTCTCGTCGGTGGCCGCGTCGCCGGTGGAGCCTTCGACGTTCTCGATGTAGTTGAAGCACCAGCTCCACTGGAAGCCGACCACGTTGACCGTGAGGTCGGGCTTCTTCGACGTGTCGAGAAGCTTCGACTCGTCGCGGGCGGTGAAGTAGAAGAGCACCGAGACGATGATCAGCGGGACGACCGTGTACAGCGCCTCGATGGGCATGTTGTACCGGGTCTGTGGGGGAACTTCGACCTTGGTGCGGCTGCGCCGGTGGAAGAAAGCACTCCACAGGATCAGGCCCCACACCAGCACGCCCGTGGCGAGCGCGGCCGCCCACGACCCCTGCCACAGGGAGAGGATCCGCGGAGCCTCTTCCGTGGTCGGGGTGGGCATACCCAGGCGGGGGAAGTCCTCCCATGTGCAACCGGTGGCGGTCGCCAGGACCAGGCCTGCGGTCATTGCCTGCAGCAGCTTCCGCCGCATCGGGCGCCGCGGCGAGCGGTCGGAGCCGTTGGGACTCACGTAGCGCCTTCCCGAGAGTCTCGCCCGCGCGGTATGGCTGCGGCCTTCTCGCTGGTCGGTCGCCGCCCTGCGACGGGCAGGGGTTTGGATGTTTATGCGGACCAAACCCTACTGGACGCGTTTTGGGGTCGCGCGGGGAGGGGGGGCCAACTCGCCGGGGGTCACGCCGGGCGCCTAATAGCTCGGGGGTTCGGGTGATTTGGCGGGTGCGCGCGCGTTGTGGCCGTTCGCGCAGTTCCCCGTGCCCCTGTGTCCTCGGCCCGAGGCTTTAGCGTTGACCCGTGGCCTACTTCGACTCCGCTTCCTCCGCTCCCCTTCATCCCGTCGCGCGGCAGGCGCTGATGGCTTCGCTGGACGAAGGGTGGGCCGATCCCGCGCGGTTGTACCGGGAGGGGCGGCGGGCGCGGCTGCTGCTGGACGCGGCCCGGGAGGCCGCCGCCGAGGCGGTCGGGTGCCGGGTGGACGAGTTGGTCTTCACCTCGTCGGGGACGCGGGCCGTGCACACCGGGATCGCGGGGGTGCTGGCCGGCCGGCGGCGGGTGGGGCGCCACCTGATCGTGTCGTCCGTCGAACACTCTTCGGCGCTGCACGCGGCGGACGCGCACGAGACCGCGGGCGGGACGGTCACCCAAGTGGCGGTCGACCGCACCGGGTCGGTCGCGCCGTCCGGCTACGCCGAGGCCCTGCGCCCCGACACCGCGCTCGCCTGCCTCCAGTCCGCCAACCACGAGGTGGGGACCGAGCAGCCGGTGGCCGAGGTGGCGGCCGTATGCCGGGAGGCCGGGGTGCCGCTGCTGGTGGACGCGGCGCAGTCGCTCGGCTGGGGGCGGGTGAACGGGGACTGGTCGGTGTTGACCGCCAGTGCCCACAAATGGGGCGGGCCGTCCGGCGTCGGACTGCTCGTGGTCCGCAAGGGAGTGCGGTTCGCGGCGCAAGGGCCCGCCGACGAGCGGGAGTCGGGGCGCGCCGCCGGCTTCGAGAACATCCCGGCGATCGTGGCGGCCGCCGCCTCGCTGCGGGCCGTACGGGCGGAGGCCGCCGAGGAGGCCGTACGGCTGCGGGAGTTGACCGAGCGGATCCGGGCTCGGGTGCCGGCGCTGGTGCCGGACGTGGAGGTGGTGGGTGACCCGGAGCGCCGGCTGCCCGGAGTGGTCACCTTCTCCTGTCTCTATGTCGACGGGGAGACATTGCTCCACGAACTGGACCGCGAGGGCTTCTCCGTCTCCTCCGGGTCCTCCTGTACGAGCAGCACGCTGACGCCGAGCCATGTGCTGCGGGCGATGGGGGTGCTGAGCGAGGGGAACGTCCGGGTGTCGCTGCCGGCGGGGGCGGCGGCCGAGGACGTCGAGCGGTTCCTGTCCGTGCTGCCGGGGGCGGTCGCGGCGGTCCGGGAGAAGCTGGGGGCGCCGGTGAGCACCACCGTGTCGGCCGTGCGGGAGGACACCCTCGTGGTGGACGCGCTCGGCAGGCGGTGCCCGATCCCCGTCATCGAGCTGGCCAAGGTGATCGGGGACGTCCCGGTCGGCGGCACCGTCCGCGTCCTCTCGGACGACGAGGCGGCCCGCCTGGACATCCCTGCGTGGTGCGAGATGCGGGGCCAGGAGTACGTGGGGGAAGAGCCGGTGGAACGGGGTTCGGCGTATGTGGTGCGTCGGGTGAGCTAGCGGACGACGCGCCCCTGAGGTGAGGCCTTCGGCCTCACCTCAGGGGCGCGGGGAACTGCGCGACCAGCCACGTCGAACCCGCATCCGGCAACGCACCGAACCCGGCGGACGAGTGGTCGCGGCGCGTCAACCGCCGAGGTGCTTCTTCACTTCCGCCGCCGCCTCGTCCCCGTACGCCTTCTCGAACCGGTCCATGAAGTGCGCCCGCCGCAGCTGGTACTCCTGCGTCCCCACCGTCTCGATCACGAGGGTGGCGAGCATGCAGCCGACCTGCGCCGCCCGCTCCAGCGGGACACCCCAGGCCAGCCCGGAGAGGAAGCCCGCGCGGAACGCGTCGCCGACGCCCGTGGGCTCGGCCTTGCGCTCCTCCTCGGGGCAGCCGACCTCGATGGGGTCCTCGCCGGCCCGCTCGACGCGGACGCCGCGCGAGCCCAGCGTGGTCACGCGGTGGCCCACCTTCGCGAGGATCTCCTCGTCCGACCAGCCGGTCTTGGACTCGATGAGGCCCTTCTCGTACTCGTTGGAGAAGAGGTACGTGGCGCCGTCCAGCAGTATCCGGATCTCGTCGCCGTCCATGCGGGCGATCTGCTGGGAGAAGTCCGCCGCGAACGGGATGTTCCGGGAGCGGCACTCCTCGGTGTGGCGGAGCATCGCCTCCGGGTCGTCCGCGCCGATGAGGACGAGGTCGAGGCCGCCGACCCGGTCGGCGACCGTCTTCAGCTCGATGAGGCGGGCCTCGCTCATCGCACCGGTGTAGAAGGAGCCGATCTGGTTGTGGTCGGCGTCCGTGGTGCAGACGAAGCGGGCCGTGTGCAGCGTCTCGGAGATGCGCACGGAGGCGGTGTCCACCCCGTGCCGGTCGAGCCACGCGCGGTACTCGTCGAAGTCGGCACCGGCGGCGCCCACCAGGATCGGCCGCGTGCCGAGCTGCCCCATGCCGAACGCGATGTTGGCGCCGACACCGCCTCGGCGTACGTCGAGCTGGTCGACGAGGAAGGAGAGGGAGACCGTGTGCAGCTGGTCCGCGACGAGTTGGTCGGCGAAGCGGCCCGGGAAGGTCATCAGATGGTCGGTGGCGATGGAGCCGGAGACTGCGATACGCACGGCGAGGACACACTCCTGCGAAGGGAGGGGGATTGACAGTTCACGCTACCGGGTCGCCCGCACACGCTGAAGCAGGCGAAACTACCCGATAGTAGGTCTTTCTTCGTGGGGTTTCCGGTGCGTACGGTGCCGTTATGACGAACCCCAAGATCCACGGCACCGTCCCGTTCGACCCGGACGGCGGCCTCGCGGCGCTGCGTGGCGACTGCGCCCGCATGGTTCCGCACTGGGCGGCCCCCGCGAAGGTCATTACGGCTCCGGTGTCTCCTTCGCTCATTCACGGGGTGACGGTGCCTGCGACGTCCGCGCGGCTGGTGGACGCGATGCCGGAGTACGGCGACTGAGGGAACCGTCGGCTCCTCCGCCGCGTCCCATCGCTGTCCCCCGTATAGGGGAGGCGGCGTACGACGTGCCGAAGGAGCGATGCGGTGAACCCCGAGCGACCCGACACCCCCGAGAACCCGGACGAGGGCCCCGAGCCCGAGGCCGCCGAGGAGTTCGGGGCTGCCGGGGACGACGTCACCGAGGCGGACGGGCCCGATGCGGCCGACGTCACCGAGGCGAACGGGACCGATGAGGCCGAAGGGACCGATGAGGCCGCGGTGACGGCTGACTCCGAGGCCGCGCCCGCGCCCCCGCCTGCGCCTGCACCTGCACCTGCACCTGCACCTGCGGCGAGTGACGGGGTCGACCATGGCGAAGCCGCCGACGGCGACGGCGGTGACCCCGGTGGTGGCGCCGAGGTCGTGGCCGGTGGCGGTGCCGAGCGGCCGGGCCGGCGGCGCTCCCGGGTGGTCGTCGCGTCCGTGGCCGCCGCCGTGCTGGTGGTCGGGGGTGGCGGGGCGCTGCTCGCCTCGTCCTCGTCCGGTGGGTCCGGCGGGGCCGGCGGCGGATCCGGCTCGCCCGGCGGTGACGGCACTCCCCCGCCGCTCGCGCTCGACGGGTACCCCGGCGGTGGTTCGAACGGCATCGCGCCCGGTGAACCCGACCCCCACGGGGTGACGTACCGCGCGGACGGCGAGCTGCCCGACGGCCCCGGCTCCGCCGCGGTCCACACGGTCCGGGGCGACGTCACGGCAACGGAGGTCGCCCGGCTGGCGAAGGCGCTCGGCATCGAGGGCGCGCCGACCGCCGAGGGCGAGACCTGGCAGGTCGGGGCGGCCGGGGACGGTTCGGGTCCGGTGCTGCGGGTGAACAGGCAGGCGCCCGGGAGCTGGACGTTCAACCGGTACACGCCCGTCACCGACAACTGCCAGAAGGTCGACGTCTGCACGTCGGGCACCGCCGAGAGCGGGGACCCGGTGAGCGAGGCGGTCGCCAGGAAGGCGGCGGCACCCGTCCTCAAGGCCGTCGGCCAGGACGACGCCAAGCTCGACGCCGGTCAGCTCATGGGCGCCGTACGCGTCGTGAACGCCGATCCCGAGGTGGGCGGACTGCCCACGTACGGCTGGTCGACCGGCATCCAGGTCGGCGCCGACGGCCGGGTGGTCGGCGGCAGCGGCAACCTGAAGTCGCCGGTGAAGAGCGACACGTACCCCGTCGTCGACGCGGAACGGGCGCTGGAGCTGATGAACGGCTCGGGCCAGGGTGTCGGCACCGAACGCGGCGGCATCGGCGGCTGCACCGGTCCCGTACCGCTGGCGGGCGAGAACGGCACGGCCGGCGAGAACGGGACGGCCGGGGAGAACGGGACGGTCGTGGACAGCGGGACGGTCGTGGCGGACGAGACGCCGTGCGAGCGGATGACCGGGTCGCCCGAGCGGGAGACGATCACCGTCGAGGGCGCGGTGTTCGGGCTCGCGTCGCATCCGGTGGCCGGCCGCCCGGCGCTGGTGCCGTCGTGGATGTTCGAGGTGCGGCCCACGGGCGGCGGCGACAGCTACACGGTGACGCATCCGGCGGTCGACCCGGCGTTCCTGGCCGCCCCCGAGCCCCGCTCGGAGCCGACCGAGCGGCCCGGCGGGCCCGGTGACACCCCGCCGACCGGTCCGTCCTCGCACGAGGTGGAGGTGCAGGGCTACACGGTCGACGGGGACGAGCTGACCGTGTCCTTCTGGGGCGGCGTGTGCAGTGACTACTCGGCCTCGGTGAGCGAGAAGTCGGGCGAGGTGAAGGTGACCGTGACCGACACCCCGTGGGAGGGCAAGGTCTGCATCATGATCGCCAAGGTGGTGGAGCGGACGGTGACGCTGGACGAGCCGCTGGGCGACCGGAAGGTGGTCGGGTCGGACGGCAAGGCGATCCCGGAGGGCGGCATCGCGGAGCTGAAGCCCCGGTAGGGCAGGTGGTACGACGAAGGCGGCGACCCCTCGGAGGGGGTCGCCGCCTTCGTCGTACCACTGGCGCGCGAGGCGCCACCGCGCGGGCGGGGCTCAGCTGAAGGAGTCGCCGCAGGCGCAGGAACCCGTCGCGTTCGGGTTGTCGATCGTGAAGCCCTGCTTCTCGATGGTGTCGACGAAGTCGATGGTGGCGCCGCCCAGGTACGGGGCGCTCATGCGGTCGGTGACGACCTTCACACCGTCGAAGTCCTTCTCCACGTCGCCGTCGAGCGAGCGCTCGTCGAAGAAGAGCTGGTAGCGCAGGCCGGAGCAGCCGCCGGGCTGAACGGCGACGCGCAGCGCCAGGTCGTCACGGCCTTCCTGGTCGAGCAGGGCCTTGACCTTGGCCGCGGCGGCGTCGGTCACGATGATGCCGTCGGTGACGGTGCCGGTCTCGTCCGATACGGACATCTACATCTCTCCCGGGTTGTACGGAGACTGCTTGCCGACGATTGCAACCGCCGGAGCCCCGGATTCATTCCGGGCCGCGCGGAATTCGTGCGCGTCTCTCTTCATGCTCGCACATGGCCGGTGGAACCTGTCCCGAACTCCGCGCCGGGATTCATGTCACATAGACGCTATGGCCGTCGTCAACGTGACGTGAAGCGGTTATGATAGATAACGTCAATTCGACGAAAAGGATAGCCCGGATGTCCCGCCGACCCTCCCCCGGGCGGCGAGCCGCAGAACAGAAAGGGTGCGTGTCGTGACCACCGCCCAGACCCAGGAGCTCGACGTACAGCCGACGCCCCTCGCCCTGCTGCTGCTCGGCCGCGAGGCCGACCCGAGGAGCGAGCGCGGTGTCGAGTGCCCGGGTGATCTCCCCTCCCCGTCCGACCCCGACCTCGTCGAGCGCGCCCGCGCGGCCAAGGAGAAGCTCGGGGACAAGGTCTTCGTGCTCGGCCACCACTACCAGCGCGACGAGGTCATCCAGTTCGCGGACGTCACCGGCGACTCCTTCAAGCTGGCCCGCGACGCCGCGGCCCGCCCCGAGGCCGAGTACATCGTGTTCTGCGGTGTGCACTTCATGGCCGAGTCGGCGGACATCCTCACCGGCGACGAGCAGAAGGTCGTCCTGCCGGACCTGGCCGCCGGGTGCTCCATGGCCGACATGGCCACCGCCGAGCAGGTCGCCGAGTGCTGGGACGCGCTGACCGAGGCCGGCATAGCCGAGCAGGTCGTGCCCGTCTCGTACATGAACTCCTCCGCCGACATCAAGGCCTTCACCGGCAAGCACGGCGGCACGATCTGCACCTCCTCGAACGCGAAGCGGGCCCTGGACTGGGCCTTCGAGCAGGGCGAGAAGGTCCTGTTCCTGCCGGACCAGCACCTGGGGCGCAACACCGCCGTGCGGGACATGGGCATGTCGCTCGACGACTGTGTCGTCTACAACCCGCACAAGCCGAACGGCGGCCTGACCGTCGAACAGCTGCGGGCGGCGAAGATGATCCTGTGGCGCGGCCACTGCTCGGTGCACGGCCGCTTCAGCCTGCAGTCCGTGAACGACGTGCGGGAGCGGATCCCGGGCGTCAACGTGCTGGTCCACCCCGAGTGCAAGCACGAGGTCGTGGCGGCGGCGGACTACGTCGGGTCGACCGAGTACATCATCAAGGCCCTGGAGGCCGCGCCCGCCGGTTCCAAGTGGGCGATCGGCACCGAGCTGAACCTCGTGCGGCGGTTGGCGAACCGTTTCGCGCCCGAGGGCAAGGAGATCGTGTTCCTCGACCGCACGGTCTGCTTCTGCTCCACGATGAACCGCATCGACCTGCCCCACCTGGTGTGGACCCTGGAGTCCCTCGCCGAGGGCACCCTCGTCAACCGCATCGAGGTGGACAAGGAGACCGAGGCGTTCGCGAAGCTGGCGCTGGAGCGGATGCTGGCACTGCCGTAGCCCTCTCGCGGCCGTGCCCCTGGGGACGGCCGTCCCGCACGGAGCAGGCGCTCACCCCGACTCGGCGGGTTCCCGGTCGGGGTGGGCGGGGTCGAGGGAGAAGAGCGTGCCGTCGGCGACGGCCACCACCAGCGCTCCCTCCTGGGGGCTCGCCCAGGGAGTGCCCTGGATGGACCAGGTCGGCGTGGTCCGGGGCAGCGTCTCCCACAGCAGGGTGCCCTTGACCCTGTCGAGCGCCGCGACCCTGCCGGTGTCGCTGACCAGGTAGAGGGTGCTCGTCGCGGCGTCGTACGCGGGCGCGCCCGGCCGTTCCAGACTGGTCCTGGTCCGCCACAGCAGCTCGCCCGTGTGCGGTGACACGGCGGTCACCTGGCCGCCGGACCGGGTGAACACCAGCACGCCGTCCGCCAAGGCCACCCGGCCCCGTCCGTCTTCGCCCGTCTTCGTCACCACACGGGTCCCGGTCTCCAGGTCCACGAGCAGGGTCCTGTCGTACGCCGGGTCGCTGCCGGGGCCCGCGTCGGTGCGCTCGGTGTCCTCCGTGACCAGGACCAGATCTCCCTGCCGCACGCCCAGGAGGACGCTCTCCAGCGGCACCTTCACGGTTCTCGCCGAGCCGTCGACGCGGTCCACCACGAGGACCCGGGACTCCGCGTTCGCCGCCTTGGCGTCCCGGGTCACCGGACGGCAGTGCGCGTACGTGCCCGCTCCGGCCGTCGTGAACACGCAGTGGTGGCCGGCGGGCATCGGCAGGGACCAGCGCTCGGCGCCCGTGCGCGCCGAACGGGCCGTGACCGTCCGGCCGTCGGGTTCGGCGGTGACGACGAGGTCGCCGATCACGGCCGGGTCGAGGTCCGTGCTGCCCACCCGGCGCGTCCACAGCCGCTCACCGGTGTCCGCGTCGAGGGCGACGAGATCGACCGGGTCCACCACGGGTTCACCGCTGAAGACGGTCTGCTGCACGAGGACGGTGCCGTCCCGGACACCGAGGATCCCGGCGTAGTACCGGTCCCGCACGGTGGTCGTCGGCGCGATGCTCGCGCGCCAGATGGTCCTGCCGGTCCGGCCGTCGACGCGGACCGGGAGAACGCCCGAGCCCCCGCAGTAGACGTCCTTCCCGTGCACCTGGCAGGAGGGGGCGCCGCCGTTGTTGCCGTCCTCCGCGGGCAGCGCCCGGCGCGCGCCCGCCGCCGCCGTCGCGAACAGCGTCGTCTGCCAGGGCTTCCAGCCGCTGGGCGGTGGCGTCCAGCGGGAGGTCGGGGACGGCGCGGGTGTCGCCGCGTCGCCGCCGCGCGCCTGACCGGGGCCCAGCAGGTAGGCGGTCAGCCCGAGGACCAGCGCGCCGACGGTGCCGGTCGCGGCGAGCAGGGCGCGGAGACGGCGGCGGGTGGGGGGCGGGGTCGGCGCCGGGTCCGCGCCGGTCTCCAGGTGGGTCTCCGTGGCGACGGCAGCGGCGTCCTCGCGCCGGGTGACCGCCGGCAGGGACCCCGGCTCCGGCTCCGGCAGGACGGCCTCGAACTCCCGCGCCAGTTCGTCGAGTCCGGGCCGGTCGGCGGCCTTCTTGGCGAGACAGCGCGTCAGTACGGCGCCCAGCCGCGGGTCCACCCCGTCCAGCAGCGGTTCGTCGTTCATCACCCGGTAGGCCGTCAGATAGGGGCTGTCCGCGTCGAAGGGGCCCCGCCCGGTGAGGGCATACACCAGCAGCGTGCCCAGTGAGAACACGTCCGAGGCGGGGCCCGCCGTACGGGCGTCGGTGAGCTGTTCCGGGGACATGAACGGCGGGGTGCCGATCATCTGGCCGGTCTCGGTCAGGGAGAGGTTCTCCGCGGCGCGCGAGATGCCGAAGTCGATGACCCGGGGGCCGTCGTCCGCCATCAGCACATTGGCCGGCTTCAGGTCCCGGTGCACCACACCGGCCCGGTGGATCTCCCGCAGCGCCTCCACCAGCCCCAGGGCCAGGGGGCGCAGTTCGGTGTCACGGAGCGGGCCGTGGTCGCGGATCCGCTGGGCGAGCGAGCGGCCGGGCACGTACTGGGTCGCCATCCAGGGGCGCTCCGCCTCCGGATCGGCGTCCACGACCGCCGCGGTGAAGGCGCCGCTGACCTTGCGGACGGCCTCGATCTCCTGGCGGAACCGGCTGCGGAAGACGGAGTCCTGCGCGTACTGGGCGTGCACCACCTTCACGGCGACCTCGCGGCCGGAGCGGGATCTCGCCCGGTAGACGACACCCATGCCGCCGGTGCCGAGCCGGTCGACCACTTTGTACCCGCCGACCGATCTGGGGTCGTCGCTGCGCAGCGGCACGCCCTGGTCCCTCCCCCCGACAAGCAGCCCGACTAACGGTGAGAGGCACAGGATACGTATGGGCGACGCGCGGCGGCCGGGCCGCGGACCCCATGGTTCCGCGACCCGGCCGTCTGGACCTCACGGGGTGTCAGACCCCGGCGGGCTCCGGCTTCTCCGCCTCCGAGCCGGACTCCGGCTTCGTCGGCCCGGATGCCTTGCCCGCCCGCTTCAGGGCCTTCTTCTTCGCCCGGCGCTCCTTGCGGATCTCGATCATCGTGTAGAGGGTCGGGACCAGCAGGAGCGTCAGCAGCGTCGACGTGATCAGACCGCCGATGACGACCACGGCCAGCGGCTGGGCGATGAAGCCGCCCTCACCGGTGATGCCGAGCGCCATGGGCAGCAGCGCGAAGATCGTCGCCAGTGCCGTCATCAGAATCGGGCGGAGGCGGTGGCGACCGCCCTCGATGACCGCCTCGACGGTGCCGTAGCCCTGGCGGCGGTACTGGTTGATCAGGTCGATCAGCACGATCGCGTTGGTCACCACGATGCCGATCAGCATCAGCATGCCGATCATCGCGGGGACACCCATCGGCGTGCCGGTGACGATCAGCAGGCCGATCGCGCCGGTGGCGGCGAACGGGATGGAGACCAGCAGGATCAGCGGCTGGACCAGGGACCGGAAGGTCGCCACCAGCAGCATGAAGACGATCGCGATGGCCGCGAGCATCGCGAGGCCGAGGGAGGCGAAGGCCTCGTCCTGGTCCTCGGAGACACCGCCGATGGACGCGGTGGCGCCCTCGGGCAGCTTCAGGGCGTTCAGCTTGGCGGTGAGGTCGGCGCTGACGGCTCCGGTGTTGTCGCCCTTGGGCTTCGCCGTGATCGTCGCGGCCCGCTGGCCGTCGATCCGGGTCATGGAGACCGGGCCGTCCACCAGTTCGACGTCCGCGATGTCGGCGAGCTTCACCGGGCCCAGCGGCAGGTCCCGCAGCTCCTCGACGGTCTCGGCGGGCTTCGCCGACCTGATGACGATGTCCCGCTCGGTGTCGTCGAGGATCGCCCGGCCGCTGGTCGTGCCGCGGACGGCCTGCGCGACGGCGGCGCCGAGGGTCTGGTCGTCGAAGCCGGCCGCGGCCGCCTTGTCGGTGGCCCGCACCGAGATACGCGGCACGCTCTGCGCGAGGTCGCTGGTGACGTCCGAGACGTTGTCCATCGTCGAGACCGCGTCACGGACCTGCTCGGCGGCCTTGCGCAGGACGCCGCCGTCGGCGGCCTTGACGACCACGCTGAGGTCCTGGCTGCCGAAGGCGTCGCCGACCGCGACGGTCGTCGTACCGATCCCGGAGAGCCCGGCGAGGCCCTTCTCGATCGTGGCCTGGACGCCCGCGGCGTCGGCCGAGTCGTCCAGCATCACGCTGTACGAGGCCTGGTTGGTGTCGGTGCCCCCGCCGAACGCGGCCATGAAGCCGGAGGAGCCGACGGTGACCTGGTAGTCCTTGACGCCCTTCGTGCCGGCGAGCAGCTTCTCGACCTTCTTCGTCTGCTCGTCGGTCGCCGCGAGGCTGGTGCCGGGCTTCAACTCCTGCTTGAGGCTGAGGACTTCCTGGTCGCCGGGGTCGAAGAAGTTCGTCTTCAGCAGCGGGGCCATGCCGAACGTGCCGATCAGGACGACGGCCGCGATGACGAGGCTGGTCACCCGGCGGCGGGTGGCGAAGCGCAGGACGGGGACGTAGAAGCGCTGCAGACGGCTCCTCGCCTCCTTCTCCTCGGCCTTGCGGCGCGCCTCGTCGGCGTCCGCGGGCGTGCCCTTCGGCGCGCGCAGGAACCAGTACGACAGCACCGGGACCACGGTCAGCGAGACCACGAGGGAGGCCAGCAGCGCCGCCGTCACGGTCAGCGAGAAGCTGCCGAACAGCTCGCCGACCATGCCGCCGGTGAGGCCGATCGGGAGGAAGACCGCGACGGTCGTCAGGGTGGAGGAGGTGACCGCGCCGGCGACCTCGCGGACCGCCTTGAGGATGGCCTCCTCGCGCTCCTCGCCGTAGCCGAGGTGCCGCTTGATGTTCTCCAGCACCACGATCGAGTCGTCGACGACCCGGCCGATGGCGATGGTCAGCGCGCCGAGGGTGAGCATGTTGAGGGAGAGGTCCCGGGTCCACAGCACGATCAGCGCCAGGACCACCGACAGCGGGATGGAGACCGCGGTGACGAGGGTCGAGCGGATCGACGCGAGGAAGACCAGGATGACCAGGACCGCGAAGACCAGACCGAGGGCGCCCTCGGTGGTCAGTCCGTCGATGGACTTGGAGACCGCCGGGCCCTGGTCGCTGACCACGGTGACGGTGGCGCCGGAGCCCAGGTCGCGGCGCATGTCCGCCAGCTTGTCCTCGACGGCCTCGGAGATCGCGACCGCGCTGCCGTTCCGGTCCATGGTGACCATGACCGCGAGGCTCGGCTCACCGTTCGTGCGGGTGACGGAGTCGGCCTTGGCCTGCTCCTCCTTGACCGTGGCGACGTCGGCGAGGCGTACGGGCTTCTTCGTGCCCTCGCCGCGCACCATCAGGTCCTCGATCTGCTCCAGCGAGGTGTAGCCGCCGCCGACCTGGACGGTGCGGTTGGCGCCGTCCTCGTCGAAGGAGCCCGCGGGGACGGTGACGCCGCCGGCCTGGAGGGCCTGCGAGAGGGCCATCGTGGTCAGGCCCGCCTTCGCCAGCTTCGCGTCGTCGGGGGTGACGGTGACCTGGAGGTCCCGTACGCCGTCGACGGTGACCTGGCCGACGCCGTCGATGCCCTCCAGCGTGGGCACCACGGTCCGGTCGAGCCGGTCGGCGAGGGCCTGCTGGTCCTCGCCGGAGGAGACGGCGAGGACGACGGTCGGCATGTCGTCCGTCGAGCCCGCGATCACCTGCGGGTCCACGTCGTCCGGCAGCTGCGCCCGGACCCGGTTGACGGCCTGCTGCACGTCGGCGACGAGCTGGTCGGTGCCGGGGCCGTAGTCGAAGGACGCCATGATCAGGGCGTTGCCCTCACTGGCGGTGGAGGTGACGCCCGTGATGCCGTCGACGCCTTCGAGGCTGTCCTCGATGGGCTCGACGACCTGCTTCTCGACCACGTCCGGGGACGCGCCCTGGTAGGGAGCGAGCACGGACACCATGGGCAGTTCGATGGTGGGCAGCAGCTGCTGCTTGAGCTGGGGTATCGCGATCGCCCCGAAGACGAGCGCGATGATCGACATCAGACCGACGAGGGCCCGTTGTGCGAGGCTGAACCGGGACAGCCAGGACATGGGTCAGGGTCTCTCTTCTGTGGCGTGAGCGGGTGACGAACGCCCATGCCACATGCGGCGTGCTTCCCCCCATGTGTCGCCCGTGTGAAGCGGATGTGAGCGCTCACCTCATACCTTGGGCCATCGGGACCCCTGTTCCCTCGCTCCCCAGGGCCATTTCCTTATGCCGCGCATACTCCGAGTGGAGTAGTCCCCGGTGGCTGTCAGTCCACCCTCGGTCGTACCAGGCCCGACTCGTACGCGAAGACCACCAGCTGGGCCCGGTCCCGGGCGCCGAGCTTCGCCATGGCCCGGTTGACATGGGTCTTCACGGTCAACGGGCTCACCTCCAGCCGCTCGGCGATCTCGTCGTTGGAGAGCCCGCCGGCGACCTGGACGAGCACCTCGCGCTCGCGGCCGGTCAGGGTGGCGAGCCGCTCCGAGCGGGCGGCGGCTCCGCCCTCGCCGTCGGCCGAGTCGTCCGGCTGGGCGAGGAACCGGGCGATCAGGCCCTTGGTGGCGGTGGGCGACAACAGCGCCTCGCCGCCGGCGGCCACCCGGATCGCGTTCAGCAGTTCGTCCGGCTCGGAGCCCTTCCCGAGGAAGCCGGAGGCCCCGGCGCGCAGCGACTGCACGACGTAGTCGTCGACCTCGAAGGTGGTGAGGATGACGACACGGACCTGGGCGAGCGTCGGATCGGCGCTGATCATGCGGGTGGCGGCGAGGCCGTCCGTGCCGGGCATCCGGATGTCCATCAGCACGACGTCGGCCCGCTCCTCCTTCGCGAGCCGCACCGCCTCCGCCCCGTCGGAGGCCTCCCCGACCACCTCCATGTCCGCCTCCGAGTCGACGAGCACCCGGAACGCGCTGCGCAGCAGCGCCTGGTCGTCGGCGAGCAGGACACGGATCGTCATACGGGGTCCCCCGGTGCGCTGGTCACGGTCGTACGGCCGCCGCCCCGACCGTGCGGCTCACGGTCGTACGGCTTCCGCGGTGGTCGTTCGGGTCGTGAGCGGCAGGATCGCATGGACCCGGAAGCCGCCGCCGTAGCGGGGGCCGGTGGTGAGGGTGCCGTCGAGCGCGGCGACGCGTTCGCGCATACCGAGCAGCCCGTGCCCGCCCCCCTCGGGGGTCTCGGGGTTCCCGTCGTCCGCCGTCGTCCGTCCGGTGCCGTTGTCGAGGACGGTGATCTCCACGTTCGGGCCGACGCGTACGACGCTGACCTCGGCCTTGGCCGCCTCGCCGGCGTGTTTGTGCACATTGGTGAGGGCTTCCTGGATGACGCGGTACGCGACGAGGTCGACGGCGGCCGGGAGGCTCACGCACTCGTCGGCGCGGACCACCTCGACCGCGAGGCCCGCGCTGTGGAAGGTGCCCACGAGTTCGTCGAGCCGGACCAGGCCGGGGGCGGGTTCGGTGGGCGCCTCGGGGTCGCCGGACTGGCGCAGCAGACCGACCGTGGCGCGCAGTTCCCCGAGCGCGGAGCGGCTGGCCTCGCGGACGTGGGCGAGGGCCTCCTTGGCCTGGTCGGGCCGCTTGTCCATGACGTGGGCGGCGACCCCGGCCTGCACATTGACGAGGGCGATGTGGTGGGCGACGACATCGTGCAGGTCACGGGCGATGCGCAGGCGTTCCTCGGCGACCCGGCGGCGGGCCTCCTCCTCGCGTGTCCGCTCCGCGCGTTCGGCGCGCTCCCTGATGGCGTGCACGAAGGCGCGGCGGCTGCGGACCGCGTCCCCGGCGGTGGCGGCCATGCCGGTCCAGGCGAAGATGCCGATGTTCTCCTGGGCGTACCAGGGCAGCGGCCCGGCGAGCATGGCCGTGCCCGTCAGCACGGTCATCGTGAGCAGGCCGACGCGCCAGGTGGTGGGGCGGTCGGTGGCGGAGGCGACCGTGTAGAGGGCGATGACGGCGGACATCGCGACGGGGGCGCGCGGGTCACCGGTCACCAGTTCGGCGACGGTGAGCGCGCAGGTCGCCGCCAGCACGGCCATGGGGGCGCGGCGGCGGGCGACGAGGACGGCGGCGGCCGGCACCATCAGCGCGATGCCGAGGGCGTCGGGGGTGCGGGCGCCCCACTTCTCGCCGTGGGCGGCGTGGGGGTCGACGAAGGCGCCGGCGACCATCGCGACGAGGACGCCGAGGGCGAGGGCGGCGTCCAGCGCGAGGGGGTGCGCGGTCAGCCAGGTCCTGGCCCGGTGGAGGGTGCTCACGACTGTTTACGGTACGGGGCGGTCGGTGGCGGCGGAACGGGTGGTGGGGAACCGGGGGTGGGGGTGCCTTCGGGGTGGGCAGGGCATTGGTCGCCCCGCCGCCCCTACCCGTCCCATCCGTACAAGGGGCTGCGCCCCCTTGACCCCCAGGCGTCCGTCCGGTGGGGGCGTCTCGCGCAGTTCCCCGCGCCCCTGAAAGAGGCCTGCGGCCCTTCGGGCGGTCCAGCTGCCCTCAGCCCGGGATCAGGCCGTCGTCGCTCAGCATCTGTTGGACCTCTTCCAGCGTCGCGTCCGGCGCCGGGAGGATCAGTTCGGACGGTTCCAGGGAGTCGTCGGGCAGGGGGGTGCCCAGTTCGCGGACCTTGTCCAGGAGGGCGTGGAGGGTGTGGCGGAAGCCCGGGCCGTCGCCCACCTCCATTTCCGCCAGGAGTACGTCGTCCAGCTTGTTCAGCTCGGCGAAGTGGACGTCGTCCAGCCTCACCTGCCCCTCCCCCATGATCCGTACGATCATGTCGCCCTCCTCGGGACGAGAGACGCCTGGTCGGCTACTTGTCGAAGCGCGGGGTGTCCTGGCGCTGGGACTGCTGCTGCGGCGCCGACTGGCCGGTGCCGCCCTCGATGGCCTGCTGCTGTGCGGACGGGCCGCCCGCCAGCTCCGCCTTCATGCGCTGGAGCTCCAGCTCGACGTCCGTACCGCCGGAGAGGCGGTCCAGCTCGGCCTGGATGTCGTCCTTGTGCATCCCGGAGGGGTCGTCGAGGGCGCCGGAGGCGAGCAGCTCGTCGATGGCGCCGGCGCGGGCCTGGAGCTGGGCCGTCTTGTCCTCGGCGCGCTGTATGGCGAGACCGACGTCGCCCATCTCCTCGGAGATGCCGGAGAACGCCTCGCCGATCCGGGTCTGGGCCTGGGCGGCGGTGTACGTGGCCTTGATCGTCTCCTTCTTCGTACGGAAGGCGTCGACCTTGGCCTGCAGGCGCTGGGCGGCGAGGGTGAGCTTCTCCTCCTCGCCCTGGAGGGTGGAGTGCTGCGTCTCCAGGTCCGTCACCTGCTGCTGGAGCGCGGCACGGCGCGAGAGGGCCTCGCGGGCCAGGTCCTCGCGGCCGAGCGCGAGCGCCTTGCGGCCCTGGTCCTCCAGCTTCGAGGACTGGGACTGGAGCTGGTTGAGCTGAAGCTCCAGGCGCTTGCGGGAGGTGGCGACGTCGGCCACACCCCGTCGCACCTTCTGGAGCAGCTCCAGCTGCTTCTGATACGAGTAATCGAGGGTTTCGCGCGGGTCCTCGGCCCGGTCAAGGGCCTTGTTCGCCTTCGCGCGGAAGATCATCCCCATACGCTTCATGACACCGCTCATGGGCTTCGCGCGCCCCCTTCTGACGGACTCCAGCTCACAGGTCTGCGACAGAACCCACAGTACGGGCCCTGCATCCATTACCGCACTGTTCGGGGACGGATGCGGTCATCCCCAAGGACGACTGTGTACGGCGCCGCTCCGGCGTAGGGAGTAGGTGTTCCCCGGGGTCATGTACGGGCCGACCCCCGGTACCGCCTCAGCCACACCACGGACGAATCGTCGCCTCGCTCCCCCTTTTCCGATTTTCTCCGGCTTTACGGGTCTCCCCGTCCACTGTCGCCCCAGCTCTGTCTCCAGTACGGACGCCGGGTGTTGCCGGATCGTTCCCCACTCGGCTGGGGTCCATGCCCCGGCACCCCGTACCCTTGGGCTTTGTGTTCCGAAGCCGCGCCAAGAGCGAGAAGGAATCGGCCGCCGACAAGGCGCCGGTGACCGACTCCAAGCAGACCCGTCACCCGCAGGCCCCCAAGGGGCGCCCCACCCCGAAACGGAGTGTGGCCCAGGGGCAGCGCCGTAGCGTCGCCAATACGCCGACGACCCGCAAGGAGGCCGCCAGGCGCTCCCGCGACGAGCGCCGTACCGCGATGGAGAAGCAGCGCCAGGCGCTGGCGACCGGTGACGAGCGGTATCTGCCGGCGCGGGACAAGGGCCCGGTCCGCAGGTTCGCCCGTGACTACGTGGACTCGCGATTCCACATCGCGGAGTTCTTCCTGCCGCTGGCCGTCATCATCCTCGTGCTGAGCATGGTGCAGGTGCCCTCGCTGCAGAACATCGCGCTTCTGCTGTGGCTGTTCGTGATCGTGCTGATCGTGGTCGACTCGATCAGCCTCGGGTTCCGTCTCAAGAAGCAGCTGAACGCGCGCTTCCCCGACGCGAACAAGAAGGGCGCCGTGGCCTACGCCCTCATGCGCACGCTCCAGATGCGTCGCCTCCGGCTGCCCAAGCCGCAGGTCAAGCGCGGAGAGCGGCCCTGAGCACGACCCCTTTCTCCGAAGGTGCCGCGCAGGCATGGCTGAACCGACTGGGCACCCTGCGTGAGGTCGTACGACAGGAGCTGGTCTCCCGTCAGGTCGACGAGCAGATAGCCGGACGCTTCCCCGTGGGGCAGCGGCTCCGGGTGCTCGACGTGGGCATGGGGCAGGGCACACAGGCACTGCGGCTGGCCCGTGCCGGGCACGCGGTGACCGGGATCGAGCGGGAGCCGAAGCTGATCGCCGTGGCCCGGGAGGCGGTCGCCGCCGAGCCCGAGGGCATTCGCGGGCGGATGCGGATCGTCGAGGGCGACGGCCGGGACACCGGGGTGCACTTCCTGCCGGGCAGTTTCGACGTGGTGCTCTGTCACGGGGTCCTTATGTACGTCGAGGAGCCCGACGCGCTGCTGGCCGGGCTGGCGCGGATGCTGGCGCCGGGCGGGCTGCTGTCGCTGCTCGTGCGCAACGGCGACGCGCTCGCGATGCGGGCGGGGCTCGCCGGGGACTGGGCCGGGGCGCTGGCCGCGTTCGACACCACCGCGTACCGGAATCGGCTCGGGCTGGAGGTGCGGGCGGATCGGCTGGGGACGTTGACGGACACGCTCGCGGGGATCGGGGCGCCGTTGCGCGCGTGGTACGGGGTGCGGGTGTTCACGGATCTGGCCGCGGATGACGCGGGGGTGCCGGAGGGGGTGGGGGATCTTGATGTGCTGCTCGCGGCGGAGGAGCGGGCCGGGCGGACGGATCCCTATCGGCAGGTGGCGGCGTTGTTGCACCTGTGTGGTGTGCGCGGCTGAGCCTTTCTCGCCCCCGCCGCCCCTACCCGTCCCATCCACCAGGGGCTGCGCCCCTTCGACCCCCAGGCGTCCCTTCGGTGGGGGCGTCTCGCGCAGTTCCCCGCGCCCCTGAAAAAGCAGGGGCTGCGCCCCGTGCTTTTTCGGGCCGGAAGGCCGGAGGCCTTTCAGGGGCGCGGGGAACTGCGCGAGAAGCCCCACCCACCCGCACCCGTCGACGCACCCGCACCCCCGAGTTCTGCCGCGGGGATCGGGGCGGAGCCCCGGACAGGAGACCCCGCCCACCGCGGAGCGCTACGCGTCCTGCGCGTGCAGGCTCATCGGGCCGTAGATCTCCGTCGTGTCCTCGAAGAGGCGGACCTGGTCGGCGCCGCCCTCCAGGAGCGCTTTCCAGTGTTCTCCGATCCACGACTCGGCATCCCCCTGGGTCGTGAACTCCTCGGGCTGGACCGCGGGCTGGACCTCCGTCCCGTCGGCCTTCTCGAAACGCCACGTCCATGCCGCCATGTGAGCCTCCGTAAGTACCGGCCCGGCACCGCACTCGGCGCCGAGCAAGATCCGGTTCCCCCCTGAGCCTAGTCGGACGCGCAAGACCTGCGGGTGTTCATCGGGACGCGGGAAAATCGTCGGTGTGGAACTGACATTGCTCGGCACCGGCGCCCCCGCGGGACTCCCCCGCCCCGACTGTCCGTGCGCGGTGTGCGCGACCGCGCTCGGTGAGGCCGCGCGCGGGGCGACCGCGCTGCTCGTGGACGGCACACTGCTGCTCGACCTCACGCCCGGCGCGGCCCTCGCGGCCGCGCGCGCCGGGCGCACGCTCACCGGAGTGCGGCAGGTACTGCTGTCGCACCCGCACGACGGGCCCGCCGTGGAGGTGCCGGCGGGCCTGCCGCAGCCGGTGCGGGTGCCGGACGGGCGGGAGTTGGCGCTGCTGACCGGGCACCGGGTGCGGGCCCGGGCCCTGGACGCGCCCGGCACCGGGTACGCGGTGACCGGTCCGGGCGGACAGCGGCTGCTGTATCTGCCGCCGGGGGGCGCGCCCGCCGGCATGGAGGGGCCCTCGGAGCCGTACGACATGGTCGTCCTCGATGTGCTGGGGCGGCCGGACGCGCTGGCGCGGCTGCGCGCGGTGGGGGCGGTGGCTCCGACGACCGATGTGGTCGCCGTGCACATCGACCACGACGTGCCGGCGGACGGCGAGTTGCCCCGTCGGCTCGCGGCGGCGGGCGCGCGGACCGTGCCGGACGGGACGACGCTGGCGGTGGGCGCCTCCGAGGACGGGCCCGACGTGCCGCGCCGCACGCTGGTGCTCGGCGGGGCGCGCTCGGGGAAGTCGGTGGAGGCGGAGCGGCGGCTGGAGGCGTTCCCGGACGTGCTGTACGTGGCGACCGGTGGGACGCGCGGCGGCGACGGCGAGTGGGCCGAGCGGGTCGCCGCCCACCGTGAGCGGCGACCCGGTTCCTGGCGCACGGTCGAGACCTGCGACCTCGTCCCGCTGCTGAAGGACGACGACGGGGCACCGCTGCTCATCGACTGTCTCTCGCTGTGGCTGACGGACGCCATGGACGCGGTGGGGGCGTGGGACGACGCGGAGTGGGCCGGCGGCGGGGAGCGCGCGCTCCGGGCGCGTGTCACCGAACTCACCGACGCCGTACGGCACACGCGCCGCACGCTGGTCGCCGTCTCCAACGAGGTCGGCTCCGGCATCGTCCCCGCCACCGCGTCCGGCCGCCGCTACCGCGATGAACTCGGCCGTCTGAACGCGGCCTTCGCGAACGAGTGCGAGCACGTGCTGCTGGTGGTGGCGGGGCAGGCCCTGACGCTACGGGGTTGAGGGGTCCGCCGGTTCGGCCTCCGGCGCTCGGGGGGTTGCGGGGGCGTCCGGGGGCGCGGCGCGGCGCGCGAGGATGCGGTGCGCGCGGGGCGGGAGAGGGGTGCATGGGCGGGCCGTGAGGATCTCGAAGCCGAGGGAGCGCAGTTCGGCGAGCAGGTTGCGCAGGGGCACGAGGTGCAGGGGACGGGGGCGGTCGTGCGGCTTCCACAGGCGGCGGTTCCTGCCGGGCAGCGCGCCGAACGGGCGGGCCGGGTCCGGGACTTCGAGGAGAAGATGGCCGCCGGGGCGCAGCACCGCGCGGGCGGCGCGCAGCTCCTCGCGGGGATCCGCGGTGTGTTCGAGGTGGTGGAACATGCTCACCACGTCGTAGCGGGCGCGCAGCCGCGCGGTGATCGCGGGGTCGGTGAGCAGGCCCCGGTACGCCTCCTCCACCCGCCCGGCCTCCCACGCCCGGTCGACGCGCGGGGTCGGGTCGAGGCCGTCGAAGGAGGTGTACGGGTGGATCTCGCGCGCGACCTCCGGGAAGTGGCCGTGGCCGGTGCCGACGTCGAGCCAGCCCTCCGGTTCGGGGTACGGCAGCAGCGCGCGGGCGGCCCCCCGCAGGTGTCGGCGGCGTCGTCGTCCGACGGCGTCGGCGCCGAGGCCGTCCTCGCCGGTGTGCCGGTGATACCGGAGCAGCAGTCCGTCCGCCGTGGGGCGGGGGTTCTGGAAGGAGTGCGCGCAGTCCCGGCACTCGTCCACCACGAACGTGCCCGGCGTGCGCCGTTGACCCTCCGGCGCGCGCACCCGCGTACGCAACTGCCGCGAGCCGCACCACGGACAGTCGTCCCGGCGCGGTTCGTGGAAGGGGTCGACTCCCTCGGGTGGGCCGGGCTCCGGCCGCGGGGTGGGGGGCATGGCGGCTCCTGGGGACGAGGTGGGAACATTCGCCCCAAAAAGGTACGTACGTGAGCCTGGTCCCCGGCGCAATGACGTGCCGGTGGCGCGGTGGGACGTTCGTGCGTCGCGGGGTCACGGTGTGGCGCCGTCGTGTTCGATCCCTGCCGGTACTGTTCGGCGAATGAGCTCGCTTAATCTCGACGACTTCACCGATCTGATCGAGCGCCCCGACGGTGGGGTGCGCCGCGACGCCGAGGCGCGGCGGGAGAGGCAGATCGTGCCGCCCGGGGCGCTGGGCCGCCTCGACGAACTGGGTGAGTGGCTGGCGGCGGCACAGTCGGCCGTTCCGGTGCGGCCGATCGAACGGCCCCGGGTGCTGCTGTTCGCGGGTGACCACGGGATCGCCGAACTCGGCGTCTCCGCACGGGCCGCGGGTACCGCGGACCAGCTGGTGCGGGGTGTCCTGGACGGCGGCAGCCCGGTGGCGGTGCTGGCCCGGCAGCTCGGCGTACCGGTCCGCGTGGTGGACCTCGCGCTCGACTGCGACCCGGAGGCGTTGCCCGCCGAGGTCGTACGGCACCGGGTGCGGCGCGGGTCCGGCCGTATCGACGTCGAGGACGCGCTGACGGCGGAGGAGGCGGAGGCCGCGTTCCGGGTGGGCGTCGCCCTCGCGGACGAGGAGGCGGACTCCGGGACCGACCTCGTCGTCCTCGGTGATGTGAGTGTCGGAGGGACCACGGCGGCGGCGGTCCTGGTCGCGGCGCTGTGCGGGACCGACGCGTCCGTCGTGACCGGGCGGGGCGGGCGGGCGATCGACGACCTGGCGTGGATGCGCAAGTGCGCGGCCGTGCGGGACGCCCTGCGGCGGGCCCGGCCGGTGCTCGGGGACCAGTTGCAGTTGCTGGCGGCCGTGGGCGGGGCGGATCTGGCCGCCATGACCGGGTTCCTGTTGCAGAGCGCGGTGCGGAAGACGCCGGTGATCCTGGACGGTGTGGTGTCGGCGGCGTGTGCGCTGGTCGCCCAGCGGGTGGCGTTCCGGGCGCCGGACTGGTGGCTGGCCGGACAGAACAGCGGGGAGCCGGCGCAGGCGAAGGCGCTGGACCGGATGGCGATCGAACCGCTGCTCGACCATGGGGTGAAGGTCGGGGAGGGGGCGGGGGCGCTGCTGGCGCTGCCGTTGGTGCGGGCCGCGGCGGGGTGGGCGGCGGAGCTTCCCGAGGGCGAGGGCGCGGGGGAACCGGCGAAGTCGGGCACCGAGGAGAAGAACCTCGGGGAGGAGTACGACGCGACCTAGGTCCGGGGTCGGGGGGTGCGTTGTCGGGTGCGGGTGCGTGGGGCTTCTCGCGCAGTTCCCGCGCCCTGAGAAGCAGGGGCCGCACCCCGAGCTTTTCATCCCCTCACCCACCCGCACCCGACACCGAACCCGGAGAGAGCGGGATCACTCGGGCGGCGCTCAACTTCCTTCTTCTTCGGTCGGTCTTCGGACGTGGCGGTGGCCTCACCGCACGTACCGGAGTCGCACGGAGCACGGCGTGGGGATGAACCAGACGCAGACGGGCCGGGCCCTCGGATGGGCCCGCGCCGAGTGGGGGCTGCTGTACGCCACCGTGCGCCCGCCCCTCGTCCGCCGCCGGCTGCGGGCGGTCCCCATGACGGCCGCCGCCGTCTGCCTCGCGGCCGCCGTCCACCTCACGCACCGGCAGTCCTGGGGCTACCGGCTCGTCGAGCACACCGGCGCCGTACGGGCGGAGGACCCGCTGTGGACGGCGTTGGCGCGGACGCCGCTCTCCCTGTTCGTACCGGCGCTGGACCTGCCGGTGTGGGGCGCGCTGGCGCAGATACTGATCGTCTTCGGCATCGCGGAGATCTCGCTGGGGCGGCGGCGGACCCTGGCGATCGCGTACCTGGCCACCCTGGCCGGCACGCTGTACGCGCGCGTGGGCGTCGCGCTCGGCCCGGACGTCCCCCTGCTGGGCCTGCCCGCGTCGGACGCGCGCGTCGTGGACACCGGACCGTCGGCGGCCGTGGTCGGGCTCGCGGTGTACGTCGGATGGCGGTACCGGGCGTACGTCACGGCGGGCGCGGTGGTCGTGGCGATGGCCGTCGAGGTGCTGGTGAAGGAGAACCTGGCGGGCAAGGAGCATCTGGCGGCCATCGCGGCGGTGCTGGTGGTGTGCGCGGCGACCGCCGCCCGTCAGCGGCGCTCCGCGGTCGCGTCCGGGGTCGCGTCCGATGTCGCGTCCGGCGTGCCGCCGATCCAGTCCTGGAGGCGGCGGCTGGGGATCGCCCAGCGGCGGTCGTGGCGGTAGGAACGCTTCCAGGCCCGAGCGCGGGTGCGCGGTCTGCGGCGGTAGAAGCGGCGGGCCCAGGCGGAGGTGGGGCGGGCCAGTCGGACGGCGCCGACGACGGCGACGATCGGGATGACGACGCCGAAGATCGCGGTGCGGGCCTTGCCCTTGGCGAGGGCGACCAGCGCGATGAGGAAGTTCGTCCCCATGCTGACCATGACGGCTCCCCGGTCCTGGAGTTCCTCCTCGTCGAGGTCGTTGACGCCGAAGGGCAGGAAGCCGACCAGCATCAGCCCCACCAGGGCGGCCGTCAGCACGACCACCTCGACGCTCTTGCGGCCGGCCTCGCTCCAGTACACGTCGTCCAGGTGCAGGATCAGCGCGAACTCGTCCAGCACCAGACCCGCGCCCATACCGAACAGCACGGCGGAGATCAGCGCGCCGGAACCGTGCCCGTCACTGGCCACCGAGCCGAAGCCGCCGACGACGGTGAGCACGACACCGGGGACGACATGGTGGATGTGGACGCCGCCACTGCCGCTGATGTTGCGGAACGGCCCCTTGCCCGCGCGGATGAGACGGGTGACGATCCGGGTGATCAGGAACGTCAGGACGAACGCGGCGAGTGCGAGCAGCAGGGGCAGTTTGCCCGGCTCGATGACGTTCCGTTCCCACCAGTGACCCATATGCGAACTTTATCCAGGACTGCTCCAGGCCGCCGCCGAGCCGGTCCGCCGCGGCGGGTAGCCTGCGCCGGTGTCCACGCCACCCGAGCCCTCCGTCCCGCCCGGTCCGACGCTCGCCGACGGTCTGCGTTTCGCCTTCGGCACCCTGACCGTGCTGCCGGTGACCGTGCGCCGCTGGGACCGTGAGGCGGCGCGCGCCGGGATGCTGTGCGCGCCCGTCGCCGGGCTGGTCGTCGGCCTGGGCGCGGCCCTGCTCGGCGGTCTCCTGCTGCTCCTGGGTGCCGGGCCGCTGCTGGCCGCCGTGGCCTCCGTCGCCGTACCGGCCGCCCTCACCCGGGGCCTCCACCTGGACGGGCTCGCCGACACCGCCGACGGCCTCGGCAGCGGCAGGCCCGCCGAGGACGCCCTGCGAATCATGAAGCGGTCGGACATCGGGCCGTTCGGGGTCGTCACCCTCGTTCTCGTCCTGCTGGCCCAGGTCGCCGCGCTCACCGAGGCGTACGGGGAGTCGTGGGCGCTGGGCGCGCTCGCGGCGGCCGTCGGCGCGACCGCCGCCCGGCTGGCCCTGACCCTGGCCGCGCGGGCCGGTGTGCCCGCCGCCCGGCCGGAGGGGCTTGGGGCGGCCGTGGCCGGGGCCGTTCCGGTGCGCGGCGCGCTGCTCGCGGCCGCCCTGACCGGATGCGCGGCGGCGGGCGCGGGGGCGCTGTTCGGGCCGTACGGCATCGGGCGTACGGTCCTCGCGGTCGTTCTCGCCTGCGGGGCCGCCGAGCTGCTGCTGCGCCACTGCGTACGGCGGTTCGGGGGCGTCACCGGGGATGTGTTCGGCGCTCTCGCGGAGACGGCGACCACGGCGGCGCTGGTGGCGTTCACCCTGGGCTGAGCCGGCCGCCCGCCTCCTCCGCGCCTCCCGGGGGGGTCAGCAGGCCTCGCGCCAGGCCCCCAGCTCCCACTTCTTCAGCAGCGAGCTGAGCTCCAGACGGCGGGCCTCGGGGCAGAAGTCGCCCGTCTCCCTCTCGTACTCGACGTGGAAGACGGCCTTGCCGGCCTCGATGAACGGCGTGAGGTCCTCGCACTCGTCGTACTGGGCGCACTGCTCGTTGACCGCGAAGTCGAAGTCGTCGACGAGTTCGGGTATCTGGTCGAGGTCGTTCTTCAGGCCGACCGCGAGGCCCCGTTCGTGGGCGAGGCGGGCGACGAGGCGGTTGTAGCGGAGCTGGTCGGCGGCCGTGAGGGGGAAGCCGGTCCGGTTGCGGTAGCCGTCCATGTTGTCGGGCTCGACCGCGTCGAAGCCCTTCTCCGCGCACATGTCGATACGGGCGGCCACCAGGGGTTCGAGGACGTCGGTCGCGCGGATGTCGAGCCAGCGTTCGCCCTCCCAGCCGTTGCCCCTGCCTATGACGGACTTCGGGAACTCGTCGGCGTCCGGACGCCAGTCCTCCCAGGCGCCGGTGGAGAGATAGCAGATGACCTTGCGGCCGTCGTCGTGCAGTTCGGCGACCGTGTCGGCCGACTGGTCGAAGCCGTCGATGTCGTACACGGGGACGTCGACGGAGGTGTCCAGGCGCCCGCTGAGCTGCCACTGCCACGCCGTTCCCGGCTCCGGTCGCCAGCGGGCGGCCTCGCCCGTCCCGCGTCCGGTGCCCGGCCCGTCGTCGGGGGCGCTCGTGCACCCCGCGACCAGCAGGAGGAGGGGCAGCAGGGCGCTGCGGGCGAGGGCGCGGCTCATCGTCGGGGCTCCAAGGCGTGCGGCAACGTACCCCAGGGATGATCCCCCACTCCGGGCACCGCGCAGTGCACGGTGGCGCCCCGGGCGTGGGCGACGCCCGCGACGTCGATGCCCGGCGGCACCCCGTGCACCAGATGGCACACCCGCGCCCCGAGACCGGCGCTGCCGCCGGGCCAGGGCTCGGGCGGCTGGTCCCGGTACGTCTCCCAGCCGCCCTCGAAGGTGACGACGAGGTCGGCGATCCGCGCGTACGCGGGGTGCGGCGGGGTGCCGGGGTTGAGCGCGAGGGTGGCGGTCCCGGCGCCCCAGACGGCCGCGGCGAGCCGTCGGTAGTGGTCGAACGCGCCGAGTTCCGCGGCCACTTGGTCGAGGAAGGCCCCGTCGGTGCCGTACCAGGCGTGGTAGCGGGTCAGCTCCCGTACGACGTCGGTGACGGGTCTGCGGCCGTAGGCGGTGTCGGCGTACCCGAGGAGGCGTACGCCGGCCGCCCGCAGCCGGCCCGCGACCCGGATGAACGCCGGGTCGGGGCCGTCGCCGGGCCCGTTCGCCGGGTTGAGGACGACGCCGTAGAGGAGGGGCGCGGCGTCGACGAGGGCGTCCCATTCGGCGGGGCGGTCGCGGGGGTGCTCGTAGTAGGGGACGAGGAAGGAGGGGCGGGAGGGGTGGGTCGCCGGGGCCGGCTCCGGGCGCGCTGTCGCGTGTGCGGTCATCGGTGCGCCGTCGCCCTTCCCAGCAGGCCGCAGACCAGGCCCCCTTGGAGGGCGGCGGCGACGCCGTACACGAGCAGGCCGGTGCCGTGGGGGTCGCCCGGGTGCGTCGCCAGGGCCAGGGTCTGGGCGGCGGCGGTGGCGCAGCAGACGACGGCGGCGCCCGGGACCGCGCCGAAGGACTGGAGCAGCAGGCCGGTCCAGAGCACCGCGCCCAGCAGGAGCAGACCGGCGAGATGCAGGCCGTCGAGGTCCGGGGCCTGCGGCCACAGGTGGGCGGTGGCGTGGGCCAGGACCAGCAGGGTGGCGAGGTAGCCGGCCAGGCACTGGACCAGGGTCACGGAGGCGGCCCGCCAGAAGGCGCCCGGTGTGCTGGTGGAGCGCAGTCCGGCGAGGCCTCCGCTGCGGAAGCGGTACAGCAGCCATTCGGCGGGGCCCATGCTGAGGGTGAGCGCCACGGCGGCGGGCGCGGCGGCGGTGCCGCCGCCGTGGGCGAGGACCTCGCCGAGCGTCGCGTACAGCACGAGCACACCGGTGCCGAGTCCGAAGAGGGCGTACGGGAGGGAGGCGGCGAGCCTGGGCGTGGCCGGGCCCCGCCCCGGGATCCCGGCGGGCCCGCCGGGCGCGCCCAGGAGAGCGGCGCCGAGTCCGGGCTCCCACAGGGCGGGCGCCACTTCGTGGACGGCGAGGAGCACGACCGCCACCAGGGAGGCGGTCAGCAGGGTGAGCCCGGCCCAGTCGGGCACCGGCCGGACCAACGCGAACAGCGCTCCCGCGGTCATGGGCGACAGACAGTGCAGCAGGGCCCGTTCGCGGCCGAGGACGAGCAGGACGGTCGCCGCGCCCAGGTAGCAGGCCTCGCCGGCGGCGAAGGCCACCGCGCCCGGGTCGCCCCCGCCGGCCGCCAGGCAGGCGACCGTCGTGCAGAGCAGGGCGCCCACCGGGGCCGCGCGGGCCAGGCAGCGGCGGCAGGCGTCGCGGTCGCCCCACGCCAGCCAGGAGTACGCCCGGTGGGCGAGCCCCTGGTTCCACATCCAGCCGCACAGGGCGCCGGCCAGCAGCGGGACCGTACCGGCGGGCAGGCCGAAGGCGTCGCGGGGGCCTGTCAGGAGGGGCGCGCCGAGGACGTAGGCGAGGCCGGGGAGGGCGAAGACGACGCCTCTGAGGAGGCAGCCGAGCAGGCCGATGCGCCAGGGGTCGGGCGCGGGTCCGGCCGGTTCGGGGTGGGCGCGTTCGACGCGTTCGTACAACTCCTCGGCGAGGGCGAAGGAGTTGCGGCATCCGTAGCGTGCGCGGGTCCGGTCGTCGGAGATGCCGTCGGACTCCAGCAGGGCGGCGATCTCGTCCGGATGGACGGCGGCGGCGATGAACTCCCGGTGCTGTTCGGCCAGTCGGTCGATGGGATCCGGCTCGGCCCGGCGCGGGCGGGGGACGGCGGGCAGCCGGGCCGGCCGGGCGCCCGGGGGCGGGGTCGGGTGGCCGCTCACCGGTCGGTTCCGTCCGTCGTGCCGCCGGTCCGGTACCAGGGGTCGCGCAGTTCGGCGGTCCAGTCGGCGACCGTCGCCGGCGCGGGCGCGTAGACGATGTCGTCCCGGCCCGCGAGTTCCTGGTAGATCAGGCGGAAGGCGTCCACGGAGCGGCGCAGGGTGAACCGGTCGATCACCCGTCGGCGTGCCGACTCCCCCAGTGCGCGGCGGCGTTCGTCGTCGAGGAGGAGACCGAGCGCGGCGTCGGCCATCGTCTCCGGGTCGCGGGGCGGCACGACGATCCCGGTGTCGCCGACCGCCTCGCGGACCCCTCCGACATCGGTCGACACGGTCGTACGGCCGCAGGACATGGCCTCGATCAGGGAGTACGGGAAGCCCTCCGAGATCGAGGACAGCATCACGACGTGCCCGGCGGCGTAGGCCCGCCACACCTCGCCGATGCGGCCCTCGAAGGTGAGCCCGCCGGTGACGCCCAGTTCGGCGGCGAGCTTGTCCAACTCGGTGCGGTACGCCTCGCCGCCCGGTGGCACGGGCCCGAACAGCCGGAGTCTGGTGCCGGGGAGTTCGGCGCGGACCAGGGCGTAGGCGTGCAGCAGCGTCTCCAGGTCCTTGATGGGGTCGACGCGTCCGCACCAGGTGAGGGTGGGCACCTCGGGTTCGGGGCCGGCGTGCGGGAAGGCGGCCGGGTCGACACCGTTGTAGACCGTGCGGATCCGGGCGGTGTCGGCGCCTCCGCGCTCCTCCCAGCGGCGGTTGTAGCGGTTGCAGGGGGTGATGAGGTCGGCGGCGCGGTAGCCGAGCCTGGTCAGCTCGCGGTGGAAGCCGAGCATGAAGGCCTTCACGGGCCAGCGCTGGTCGGCGGCGCGGTGGCCGAGGTAGCGCTCGCGCAGATAGATGCCGTGCTCGGTGAGGAGGAACGGTACGCCGTCCAGTTCCCGGGCGGCGAGCGCGGGCAGGGTGGCGAGGCCGCCGCTGACCGCGTGGGCCACACAGTCCTCGGGGATCCGGGCGCAGAGCGGCCGCAGGGAGTGTTCCAGCAGATCGGTCGCGGTGAGCGCGTCGTGGACCGTGGGGTGCGCGGCGGCCGTCGGAAGGTGGGGCATGGTCCAGATCCACATCAGCGAGCGGAGCGCGGACTCGGTGCGCAGGGCCGCCGACAGGCGTCCGTCGCGGGCGAGTCGGGCCAGCTCGTACAGGGCCTCCTCGAAGCCCCGGGGTGCGCCGGGGTCGAGGACGGAGAGCAGCAGCCGCTCGTAGGAGTCGGTGAAGCGGCGGCGGGCCGCGCCGTACGGGGCGCGGGCGCGGCCGGGGCGCGGGCCCCAGGTCGGTACGGAGGTGTGCCGGTACACGTTCGGCGGCAGGTCCCAGGTCACGGGTTCGCGGCCGGTTCCGGTGAGCGACACGAGGTGGAACTCGACGTCGGGCATGCCGCGGACGAGCTGGTCGCACCAGGTGCTGACCCCGCCGTGGACATGTGGATAGGTGCCTTCGGTGAGCATGGTGACGTGGCGGCCGTTGCGCATGGCTGTGCCGCTCCCCCCGTTGCTGTTGTGCGGATGATGTGCGGGGAACCGCGGGCCCGGCCCCCGGCTGCGGGTCGGTGGGGGCTGGTCGCGCCCCGCGGCGGAGCCGCATGTCCGATACGGCCCCGCGCCCCTTTCGGGGCGCTCTACGGGAGCTTGAGTTTCAGGGCGGACCGCAGCGGTGCCGGCGTGGTCCAGGCCGAGCGGGCTCCCGCGTACGGGGTGCCGAACGTGGTGGTACCGAGCGGGAGTTGCGTGACGGTCCCCTTCGGTGCCGTCACCGGGATCTCGGTCCCGGACGGTGCCTTCACGGTCACCGTCGTGCCGATCCGGTACGCCGTGACCGTGCCGTTCGCCACCGCCGTCTGCCAGGCGGCCCGGCGCTGGAGCTCGGTGCCGATCGCGGCCTGCCGGGGGTTCTCCAGCGGGGTGTCGGAGGAGAAGAGGGACCGGTAGTCGGCGAGCAGCCGGTCCAGGACCGGGTAGAGCAGCCGCTCCTCGGCCAGGTTGGACTGGTGCGCGTAGTGCGGTCGCGGGTCGTTGCCGACGGCGTGCAGCAGGGCCGTGCGGACCTCCTGCGGGACGATGTGCGTCGGGTACCCCGTGGCCGGGTCCAGCGGCGCGGCCAGACAGGTGGAGGACGCGTTGTTCTCGCACAGCCCGCTGCCGCCGTCGGCGGCCGAGGTGTAGACCCAGTTGTACTCGTCGACCATCTCCGCGGCCGTGCCCACGTTGTAGTAGACGTTCATCGGGTGGCGCGGCACGGTCAGCGCGGCGCCGACCGGACGCTGCGCCGGTTCGCGGGAGTTGTCGGAGGCGATCCATCTGACACCGTTGTCGGCGAGGGCGCCCGCGAGGTGGGGGTTGTCGTCCGGCTGCTGCGGCAGTGTCCGCAGGCCCGAGTGTTCGCCCGTCACCAGTTCGTCGCGCCGCACGGGCAGTCCGCGCGCGACGGCCCAGGCGTGGTTGTCGCGGATCTGCGCGGCGACGGCGGCGCGGCTCAGATAGCGGGTGGTGCCGTCGGGGTTCTTGGCACAGCTCCACGGGACGGTCGAGGTGTCCTGGACGCAGCCGAGGTACTGGTGGGTATAGGTGTGGTTGATCCAGCGGTACGCGTCCCGGTCGGCGAGCAGCCGGTCGGCGAGGGCGTCGGTGCCGCCGTGCGCCTCCTTCCACTCCTCGCCGCTGCCGCCGTTGTAGACCAGGTCGAGGGTGAGGCCGCTGGACCGCTGCCACTGCTCGGCGTACTCGGCGTCGGCGGCGGTCATCCGGATGGGCACGCTCTGTGTGCCGTCCCCACCCCCGCAGTCGAAGCCGCCGGGCGTGCAGTCGTGCTCGGTGTCCCAGCGGCTGTCGGGTGCGAAGACGTCGTCGATGTGGACGCCGAAGTAGTTCCGGCTCCGCCCGAGGTGCACGCCGTCCGTCAGCCACTCGACGATGCCCCGGGCCAGCACCCGGAACTGCCGCTGGTGCTGGTTGTAGGCGAAGGTGACGACCAGTTCGCGGCGCCCGTCGTGGGCGTACTCCCCGACCAGGCTGCCTCGGCCCGCGCCGCCCGGCACCGGGAGGTCGACATAGCTGGTGTAGCCGGGGCGGGGCCGGGCGACGAAGCCGTAACTCTCCTGTGTGGAGGCGGAGTTGTCCTCGAAGGCGAACTGCCCGTCGAGATAGCCGAAGCGGCCCGCACGGCCGGCGTCGGTGACCGTGACCTCGCGGCCGTCGAGGGAGCCGGCCCAGCCGCCCTCGCTGGAGTAGTCGAGCCCGACCCCGGGGTGCGCCCAGGTGTAGGCGTCGACCTGCGGGATCCCGTACGTCCGCTCGTACGTCTCCAGGGCGGTCTGCTCGGCCGAACCCGGGCCGAACGGGGCCTCGTTGGACAGGACCACGCCCTGGAACCTGGCGCGCGGGGTGCCGCCGGCCGTGTCGCTCAGGAAGGCGGCGTCGATCGTCGGGCGGTTCGCGTCGCCCAGGTTCACGAGGGTGTACGGGACGCCGGTGCTCCTCAGCTCCGCGGTGACGGCCCGGACGGGGCTGTCGCCGTTGTCCACCACCAGCACCCGCAGATCGACGCGGGCCGCGGCGGCGGCCGACGCTCCCGGTGTACCGAGGCCCGCCACCAGCAGGCCGGTCGTCGCCGCGACGGCGGCGGCGCTCCTCCAACCGGTCCGTCCGGGCACGTTGTGCGCCATGTTCGCCCCTTCCCCCGAAGAGATCCCCCGGGGCCGGACTGAACGGCCGCACCGAGGGGAATCTGTGGAAATGATGCAGGCCGATGAGCTGATCACTCATCGGGCGGGACGAGTGTCACCCAGGTCAGGGCACATGAGGGCATGAAAATGACCATGAAGCCACATAGGGGTGAACGTCCGCAGGGGTGATCGAAATCGACGGCCGACGCTACGCGCGCAGACCGCCGACGCCACGCGCGAGGACGATGGATGTACGCGCCAGGAGCCGCGACAAGGGATCCCCCTATGCCTCAGTCATGGGGATCTCCCTGCACGTCGGCGACGGAAAGTCGGGGAGGCTGGTCGCAGCGGACGCCATGCGGACGGCGCGGCGCAACCGGCCGACGCCCCAGGTCCGATGGGCCGAACAAGGGCCTAGGCTCGTTCCCGGCACGTCGACCCATCCGTTCGACCACCGAAACTCAACCGGAAGCGAGATTTCACCACCGTGACTGCTCTCACTCTCAGCACCGCCGCCGCGTCGGGCCTCCGGGCCGACGCGATCGTGGTCGGGGTCGCGAAGGGCCCTGCATCCCGGTCCGGGGACCTGGTCGTAGCGCCGGGTGCCGAGACCGTGGACAAGGCGTACGACGGCAAGCTGGCCGGCCTCCTCGAGACCCTCGGCGCCGCCGGCGCCGAGGGCGAGGTGACGAAGCTGCCCGCGCCGTCCGGCTTCAAGGCGCCGCTCGTGGTGGCGGTGGGCCTGGGCGCGGTGCCCGAGAAGGACGGCGCGTTCGGCGCGGAGACGCTGCGCCGCGCGGCCGGTGCGGCGGCCCGCGCCCTGACCGGTACGAAGAAGGCCGCGTTCGCGCTGCCCGTCGCCGACGCCGTCGCCGTGGGCGCCGTCGCCGAGGGCGCGCTGCTCGGCGCGTACTCCTTCGACGCCTACAAGGAGCAGGGCAAGGAGGCCAAGGCGAAGAACGGCAAGGGGCCGCTCGCCGATGTCGTCCTGCTCGGCGCCAAGCCCCGCGACCGGGCCCACAAGGCGGCCGTCGAGCGCGCCGTCGCGGTGACCGAGGAGCTGAACCGCGCCCGCGACCTCATCAACACCCCGCCGAACGACCTCGACCCGGAGGCCTTCGCCGCCGTCGCGCAGACCGCGGCCAAGGAGCACGGCATCAAGGTGACCGTCCTCGACGAGAAGGCACTCGCCAAGGGCGGCTACGGCGGCATCCTCGGCGTCGGCGCCGGCTCCGCCGCCACGCCCCGGCTGGTGCAGCTGTCGTACACCAGCTCCAAGGCGAAGAAGCACCTGGCGTTCGTCGGCAAGGGCATCACCTACGACTCGGGCGGCATCTCGCTGAAGCCCGCCGGGCACAACGAGACGATGAAGTGCGACATGAGCGGTGCCGCCGCCGTGTTCGCCGCTGTCGTCGCCGCCGCCCGGCTCAAGCTGGAGGTCAACGTCACGGGTTGGCTCGCCCTCGCCGAGAACATGCCGTCCGGCTCCGCCACCCGCCCGGGTGATGTGCTGCGCATGTACAGCGGCAAGACGGTGGAGGTGCTCAACACCGACGCCGAGGGCCGGCTGGTGCTGGCCGACGCGCTCGCCAAGGCGTCCGAGGACAAGCCGGACGCGATCGTCGACGTGGCGACGCTGACCGGCGCGATGATGCTGGCGCTGGGCAACCGGACGTTCGGGATCATGGCCAACGACGACGCGTTCCGCTCCGCGGTGCACGAGGCCGCCGAGGAGTCCGGGGAGCCGGCGTGGCCGATGCCGCTGCCGGACCACCTGCGCAAGGGAATGGACTCGCCGACCGCCGACATCGCGAACATGGGCGAGCGGTACGGCGGTGGCCTGGTGGCCGGCCTGTTCCTGAAGGAGTTCGTGGGCGAGGGGATCACCTGGGCGCACCTGGACATCGCGGGGCCGGCGTTCAACGAGGGCGGGCCCTTCGGGTACACGCCGAAGGGGGGCACCGGGACCGCGGTGCGGACCCTGGTGCGGCTCGCCGAGCGGGCTGCCTCCGGCGACCTGGGGTGACGATCGCCCAGGAGCTCGGCACCTGAGGGGCGCGGGCGACTGCGGGCCGTCCGTGGCTGGTCGCGCAGTTCCCCGCGCCCCTTCAGGGCCCGGCCTCGTCACATCTGAGCGTGTGGTGTCTCACACCCCGGCCCGGCGTCTCGTTCGCCCGCGACAAGTGCGAAGATGGGGCTCGGCAGGACAGGGCCCCCACCACAGGGCCGAAGAAGAGCGGCCGGACACCAGCCGCCGCGCGGGTCTCGGACGACCGGCGTACGGCGCACATGCATGGAGGACGTGACGTGGCGAACGACGCCAGCACCGTTTTCGACCTAGTGATCCTCGGCGGTGGTAGCGGTGGTTACGCCGCGGCCCTGCGCGGGGCTCAGCTGGGCCTGGACGTCGCCCTGATCGAGAAGGACAAGGTCGGCGGCACCTGCCTGCACCGGGGATGCATTCCCACGAAGGCCCTGCTCCACGCGGGCGAGATCGCCGACCAGGCCCGCGAGAGCGAGCAGTTCGGTGTGAAGGCCACCTTCGAGGGCATCGACATCGCCGGGGTGCACAAGTACAAGGACGGCGTGATCTCCGGCCTCTACAAGGGTCTGCAGGGTCTCGTCGCCTCCCGCAAGGTCACCTACATCGAGGGTGAGGGCCGTCTGTCCTCCCCGACCTCCGTCGATGTGAACGGCCAGCGCGTCCAGGGCCGTCACGTCCTGCTGGCGACCGGCTCCGTGCCGAAGTCGCTGCCGGGCCTGGAGATCGACGGCAACCGCATCATCTCCTCGGACCACGCCCTCGTCCTGGACCGTGTGCCCAAGTCCGCGATCATCCTGGGCGGCGGCGTCATCGGCGTCGAGTTCGCCTCCGCGTGGAAGTCCTTCGGCTCCGACGTCACCGTCATCGAGGGCCTGAAGCACCTGGTCCCCGTCGAGGACGAGAACTCCTCCAAGCTCCTCGAGCGCGCCTTCCGCAAGCGCGGCATCAAGTTCAACCTGGGCACCTTCTTCTCGAAGGCCGAGTACACCCAGGACGGTGTCAAGGTCACCCTCGCCGACGGCAAGGAGTTCGAGGCCGAGGTGCTGCTGGTGGCCGTCGGCCGCGGCCCCGTCTCCGCCGGTCTCGGCTACGAGGAGCAGGGCGTCGCGATGGACCGCGGCTACGTCCTGGTCGACGAGTACATGCGCACCAACGTCCCCACCGTCTCCGCCGTGGGTGACCTGGTCCCGACGCTCCAGCTCGCGCACGTCGGCTTCGCCGAGGGCATCCTGGTGGCGGAGCGTCTGGCCGGACTGAAGACCGTTCCGATCGACTACGACGGTGTCCCCCGGGTGACGTACTGCCACCCCGAGGTCGCCTCCGTGGGCATCACCGAGGCCAAGGCCAAGGAGATCTACGGTGCGGACAAGGTCGTCGCTCTGAAGTACAACCTCGCGGGCAACGGCAAGAGCAAGATCCTGAACACCTCGGGCGAGATCAAGCTCGTCCAGGTCAAGGACGGTGCCGTGGTCGGCGTCCACATGGTCGGCGACCGCATGGGCGAGCAGGTGGGCGAGGCCCAGCTGATCTACAACTGGGAAGCCCTCCCCGCCGAGGTCGCCCAGCTGATCCACGCCCACCCGACGCAGAACGAGGCGCTCGGCGAGGCCCACCTGGCCCTCGCGGGCAAGCCGCTGCACTCGCACGACTGACCCCTCGGTCGACGAAGCGACGATCCAGACTTCCGCAATCGTTAAGGAGCAACAGAAACCATGGCGGTTTCCGTAACCCTTCCGGCGCTCGGCGAGAGCGTCACCGAGGGCACTGTCACCCGCTGGCTGAAGGCCGAGGGTGAGCGCGTAGAGGCCGACGAGCCGCTGCTCGAGGTCTCGACCGACAAGGTCGACACCGAGATCCCCTCCCCCGCCGCGGGCATCCTGGCCTCCATCAAGGTCGCCGAGGACGAGACCGTCGAGGTCGGTGCCGAGCTGGCGCTGATCGACGACGGCACGGGCGCGCCCGCCGCCGCCCCCGCCCCGGCCGCCGAGGAGGCTCCGGCCCCGGCCCCCGAGCCCGCCGCGGCCGCGCCCTCCACCGAGCAGGAGGCCCCCGCGCCGGCCCCGACCGCCGAGGCGGCCACCGGCGGCGGCTCCGCCGAGGGCACCGACGTGGTCCTCCCGGCGCTCGGCGAGTCCGTCACCGAGGGCACCGTCACCCGCTGGCTGAAGGAGGTCGGCGACTCCGTCGAGGCCGACGAGCCGCTGCTCGAGGTCTCCACGGACAAGGTCGACACCGAGATCCCCGCGCCCACCTCCGGTGTGCTGCTGGAGATCACGGTCGCCGAGGACGAGACGGCCGAGGTCGGCGCCAAGCTGGCCGTCATCGGCGCCCCGGGTGCCGCTCCGGCGGCCGCCCCGGCCGCACCGGCTCCGGCGCCCGCCGCCGCTGCCCCGGCCGCCCCCGCGCCCGCCCCGGCCGCCCCCGCGGCTCCGGCCCCCGCGCCGGCCGCCCCCGCCGCACCGGCTCCGGCGCCCGCCGCCGCCGCGCCGGCCGCGCCGGCTCCCGCGCCCGCTCCGGTCACCCCGGCCCCGGCCGCCGCGCCGGCCGCGTCGGCGGCCACCAAGGCCACCGACGAGGGCGCCTACGTCACCCCGCTGGTGCGCAAGCTCGCCGCCGAGAACGGTGTCGACCTGGGCTCCGTCAAGGGCACCGGCGTCGGCGGTCGTATCCGCAAGCAGGACGTCATCGCCGCCGCCGAGGCCGCGAAGGCCGCCGCCGCTGCCCCGGCTCCGGCCGCCGCCGCCCCGGCCGCCGCCCCGAAGAAGGCGCCGAGCCTGGAGGCCTCCCCCCTCCGTGGCCAGACCGTCAAGATGCCGCGCATCCGCAAGGTCATCGGCGACAACATGGTCAAGGCGCTGCACGAGCAGGCGCAGCTGTCGTCGGTCGTCGAGGTCGACGTCACGCGTCTGATGAAGCTGCGTGCCCGGGCGAAGGACTCCTTCGCGGCCCGCGAGGGCGTCAAGCTCTCCCCGATGCCGTTCTTCGTCAAGGCCGCGGCCCAGGCGCTGAAGGCGCACGCGCCGATCAACGCCAAGATCAACGAGGGCGAAGGCACGATCACCTACTTCGACACCGAGAACGTCGGTATCGCGGTGGACTCCGAGAAGGGCCTGATGACCCCGGTCATCAAGCACGCGGGCGACCTCAACATCGCCGGTATCGCGAAGGCCACGGCGGAGCTGGCCGGCAAGGTCCGCGCCAACAAGATCACGCCCGACGAGCTGTCCGGCGCGACCTTCACGATCTCCAACACGGGTTCGCGCGGCGCGCTCTTCGACACGATCATCGTGCCGCCGGGCCAGGTCGCGATCCTCGGCATCGGTGCCACGGTCAAGCGCCCGGCGGTCATCGAGACCGAGGAGGGCACGGTCATCGGCGTCCGCGACATGACGTACCTGACCCTCTCCTACGACCACCGTCTGGTCGACGGCGCCGACGCGGCCCGTTACCTGACGGCCGTCAAGGCGATCCTGGAAGCAGGCGAGTTCGAGGTCGAGCTCGGTCTGTGACCTCTCTGACCAGGGGCTTCTGAACAGAGGCCGCTGATCTCGGTACGACGGTGCCCCGTCCGGAGTCCTCCGGGCGGGGCACCGGTGCGTCGGCGCCGACCGCGGCCGGGCGGGGAACCGCCGTCGAGCGTGGCCGGTACCGGTCTTTACAAACCGGCCTCCAGGGGGCGTGTAAGTCTCGTCTCACCTGCGCGAAAGCACCCCCGTGCGCCTCTCCACCGGAGGGCCGCGGCTTTATTGTCTAGAGGTCAACGCCCTTGGGGTTCTGTCCCCCGCCGAAGGAGCCCGCATGACCACCGCGCCCGTCGTCCACTCGCTGCGCGAACAGATCCGCGAGCACATCGTGGAGGGGATCGTGAGCGGGCGGTGGAAGCCGGGCGAGCGGATCGTGGAGCGGCGGATCGCGACGGAGCTGGAGGTCAGCCAGACGCCCGTGCGGGAGGCGCTGCGCGAGCTGGAGTCGCTGCGGTTGATCGAATCCGCGCCGAACAAGGGCGTACGCGTGCGGAACCTGACGGCGGCCGACCTGGAGGAGAGCTACCCGGTCCGGGCGGGCCTGGAGGCGATCGCGGCGGAGCTGGCGGCGGAGCGGCTGGCGGAGGACTGCTCGGCGCTGGAGCCGCATGTGGCCGCGCTGTACGAGGCGGACCGGAACGCGGACGGTACGTCCCAGGTGCGGCACACGGTGGCGTTCCACCGTGAGCTGGTGCGGGCGGCGGGGAACTCGGTGCTGCTGCACACGTGGGAGGGGCTGGGGATCGAGGTCTTCACGGCGCTCTCGATCCGGTGGCTGGGGACGGTTCAGCAGTCCTATGCGGAGGAGCACGAGGAGCTGGTGGCGGCGTTCCGTCGACGTGACCCTCGGATCGCGGACCTGGTGAAGGCGCATGTACTGGGCTGCGCCCCGCACACTGACGACGAGCCGGAGTAAGGGCGCGACGAGCCGGAGTAAGGGCGCCCAGTAGCTCGGGGGTGCGGTTGGAGGCTGCGGGTGCGTGGGGCTTCTCGCGCAGTTCCCCGCGCCCCTGAAAAGCAGGGGCTGCGCCCCATGCTTTTCAGGCCCGCAGGGCCTGGTCGTTGTCTTTCAGGGGCGCGGGGAACTGCGCGAGAAGGCCCACGCGCCGGCAGCCGCCCACGCACCGCACCCCCCACCCCTTGAGCGAACACCCGCTCAAACGCCGCCCCACCTGCACAAACCCGGGATCACCACGGCACCCGGTGTCTCCGCCGGAGGCACCCCGTGCCGACTTTCTCGTGATCAAGATATTTTGCCCGCAACCCTTTGATCGATCATCGATCAGCGGGTTACAGTCGCCGACGGGCTTCCACCGAAGCCCCAGCCCTGTCCTGCCAAAGACCAAGGGCACCCCCGAACCCTTACCGATGAGGGAACCCCCTTCGACTGAGGAAGGCGGCGCAATGACCGACTCCCACGCCATCCAGCCGAGCGCGCTCGACCAGCTCCCCGACCGGGACCCGGAGGAGACCGCCGAATGGCAGGCCTCGCTGGACGCCGTCACCAAGGCGGCCGGCCCGCACCGCGCGGCGTACCTGATGCGCCGCACCCTGGAGCGTGCGGAGGGCAACGGCATCGCGCTGCCCAAGCTGCTCGAGACGGACTACGTCAACACCATCCCCACCGCCGCCGAGCCGGGCATCCCCGGTGACGAGGCGATGGAGCGTCGTATCACCGCGTGGAACCGCTGGAACGCGGCCGCGATGGTCACCCGTGGCTCCAAGTACGGCGTCGGCGGCCACATCGCCACCTTCGCCTCCGCCGCCTGGCTCTACGAGACGGGCTTCAACCACTTCTTCAAGGGCAAGGAGGCCGACGGCTCGGGCGACCAGCTCTACATCCAGGGCCACGCCTCCCCCGGCATCTACGCCCGCGCCTTCCTCGACGGCCGGCTGAACGAGTCCCACCTGGACAACTTCCGCCGTGAGTCGGGCGGCGACGGCCTCCCGTCGTACCCGCACCCGCGCCGTCTGCCCTGGCTGTGGGAGTTCCCGACGGTGAGCATGGGCCTCGGCCCCCTCTCCGCCATCTACCAGGCGCGCTTCAACCGCTATCTCACCAGCCGCGGCATCAAGGACGTCTCGAACTCCCACGTCTGGGCGTTCCTCGGCGACGGCGAGATGGACGAGCCGGAGTCGACGGCCGCACTCGCGCTGGCGAGCCGTGAGGGTCTCGACAACCTGACCTTCGTCATCAACTGCAACCTGCAGCGCCTCGACGGCCCGGTCCGCGCCAACTTCAAGATCGTGCAGGAGCTGGAGGCCCAGTTCCGGGGCGCCGGCTGGAACGTCGTCAAGACGCTCTGGGGCTCCGCCTGGGACGAGCTGTTCCAGCTCGACACGACCGGCGCGCTCGTCCGCCGCCTCCGCGAGGTACCGGACGCGCAGGTGCAGACGTACCAGACCCGCGACGCCGCCTACATCCGCCAGGACTTCTTCGGCAAGGACCCGGCGCTCGTCGAGATGGCGAAGCTGCTCAGCGACGACAAGATCCTGGAGTGCTTCCACCTCTCGCGCGGTGGTCACGAGGCGCGCAAGGTGTACGCCGCGTACAAGGCGGCCGTCGAGTTCAAGGGCGCGCCGACCGTCATCCTGGCCCAGACCGTCAAGGGCTTCACGCTCGGCGAGGGCTTCGCGTCGAAGAACGCCAACCACCAGATGAAGAAGCTGTCGACGGACGAGTTCAAGCAGATGCGTGATCTGCTCGAACTCCCCATCAAGGACAGCGACTTCGTCGACGGGGTCGTGCCCTACGGCCACCCGGGCGCCGACTCCCCCGAAGTCCGCTACCTCCAGGAGCGCCGCGCCGCCCTCGGCGGTCCCGCCCCGGCCCGCCGTACGCACGCGCTGGCCCCGCTGCCGGCCGCCGCCGACAAGACCTTCGCCTCCTTCGACAAGGGCTCCGGCTCGCAGAACGTGGCGACGACCATGGCCTTCGTCCGCCTGGTCAAGGACCTGGTCCGCGACAAGCAGACCGGGCGGCGCTGGGTGCCGATCGTCCCCGACGAGGCGCGCACCTTCGGTATGGAGTCGCTCTTCCCGTCCCTCGGGATCTACTCCCCCAAGGGCCAGACGTACGAGCCGGTCGACCGCGACCAGCTGATGTACTACAAGGAGGCCAAGGACGGCCAGATCCTCAACGAGGGGATCACCGAGGCCGGTTCCATGGCCGACTTCATCGCCGCCTCGACGTCGTACGCGACGCACGGCGAGGCGATGATCCCGTTCTACATCTTCTACTCGATGTTCGGCTGGCAGCGCACGGCCGACCAGATGTGGCAGCTCGGCGACCAGCTCGGCCGCGGCTTCCTGGTCGGCGCGACGGCCGGTCGTACGACCCTGACGGGCGAGGGCCTCCAGCACGCCGACGGCCACTCGCCGGTGATCGCGGCGACCAACCCGGCGGCGCTGACGTACGACCCGGCGTTCGCCTACGAGGTCGCGACGATCGTCAAGGACGGTCTGCGCCGGATGTACGGCGAGGCCGCGCCGGACGAGGACCCGAACGTCTTCTACTACCTGACCGTCTACAACGAGCCGCTGCCGCAGCCCGCGAAGCCGGCCGCGGCCGGGGTGGACGAGGGCATCGTCAAGGGCCTGTACCGCTTCAACACGGCCGAGTCGGCGGGGCTGTCCCCGGTGGCGAACGCGCCGCGTGTGCAGCTGCTCGGCTCCGGTACGGCGATCCACTGGGCCCTTCAGGCGCAGAAGCTGCTCGCGGAGGAGTGGGGTGTGGCGGCCGACGTCTGGTCCGCGACGTCCTGGAGCGAGCTGCGGCGGGACGCGCTGGAGGCCGACGCGGCGCTGCTGCGCGGGGAGGAGCGGGTGCCGTTCGTGCGGCAGGCGCTGCAGGGGGCGGAGGGGCCGGTGCTGGCGGTCTCCGACTACATGCGGCAGGTTCCCGACCAGATCGCGCAGTGGGTGGAGCAGGACTACTCGTCGCTGGGGGCGGACGGGTTCGGGCTGTCCGACACGCGTGAGGCGGCTCGTCGGCACTTCGGGGTCGACGCGCAGTCGATCGTGGTGGCGGTGCTGGCGCAGCTCGCGCGCCGTGGAGAGGTCAAGGCCACGGCGGTGAAGGAGGCGCGGGAGCGGTACGGGTTGTAGGGGGCGGGCGCCGCCTTATGGCTCGGGGGGCGCGGGTTCGTCGGCGGGTGCGGCTCCGGTGGGGGCTTCTCGCGCCGCTCCCCGCGCCCCTGAAAAGCAGGGGCTGCGCCCCGTGCTTTTCATCGAAGGGCCGAAGGTTCCTTCAGGGGCGCGGGGAACTGTGCGAGAAGCCCCCACCCACCCGCGCCCGAAGAACGCACCCGACAACCCACCCCCTTTTGTCACCCGGACCGGCATCATGGCCGCATGCGTGCTGCCCGGCTGATCAAGATGGTGTTGTTGCTTCAGTCCCGGCCCTCCATGACCGCCGCCGAACTCGCGCGGGAGCTGGAGGTGTCCGAGCGGACGGTGACGAGGGACGCCCAGGCGCTGTCGGAGGCGGGGGTCCCGGTCTACGCGGACCGGGGGCGGGCCGGGGGCTATCGCCTGATCGGCGGATACCGCACCCGGCTGACGGGACTGGCCCGCACCGAGGCCGAGGCGTTGTTCCTCAGCGGTGTGCCGGGCGCGCTGCGGGAGATGGGGTTGGAGGACGCGGCCTCCGCCGCCCGGCTGAAGGTGTCGGCCGCCCTTCTCCCCTCCCTGCGTGACGCGTCCCGCACGGCCTCCCAGCGGTTCCACCTCGACGCGCCGAGCTGGTTCAAGGAGCCGAAGACACCCGAGCTGCTGCCCACCGTGGCGGACGCGGTCTGGGACGACCGCCGGATCGTCGCGCGGTACCGCAAGCGTCACACCGAGGTCGAGCGCGCCCTGGAGCCGTACGGTCTCGTGCTCAAGGCGGGCGTCTGGTACCTGTGCGCCCGTGTTCCCGACGCGGAACCGCCCTCCGGCCCCGGCGCCCGGCCGGGTGCGGGGGTCTTCCGTACCTACCGCATCGATCGCTTCACCGGCGTCGACACCGTCGACGAGCGCTTCACCCGTGACGAGGCGTTCGATCTGCCGGCCCACTGGGACGAGCAGGCGGAACGATTCGCCAGGTCGATCCTGCGCGCCGAGGTCGTCGTGCGGCTGTCGGCGGAGGGAGTGCGGAGGCTGCCGCACGTCGTGGATCCCGTCTCGGCCCGCGACGCGTTGAGCGCCGTGGCCGACACCCCCGACGAGCACGGCCGGGTGACCGTGGCCCTCCGCGTGGAGTCGGAGGACGTGGCGTACACCCAGCTCACCGCGTTGGGAGCGGAGGTCGAGGTGCTGGCTCCCTCCGCGCTGCGGGAGCGCTTCGCGGACGACGCGCGCCGGCTGGCCGAGCTGTACGAGGCTTCGTGACCCAAGAATGGGTCGTTCTCCACGTGCGTCCCACCCGCCCAGGCCCGATGCTGGACCAGTGATGGACGAGACGGAGTTCTGGGAGTTGGTGGACACGGCCCGCGAGGACGCCGAGGGCGATCCCGAGGACCAGGCCGACCTGCTCGTGGAACGGCTCGGCCGGCTGGACCCGGAAGCGGTCCTGGACTTCGCCCGGCACTTCGAGTCCCGCTACAACCGCGCGTACACCTGGGATCTCTGGGGCGCCGCCACGGTGTTGCTGGGCGGTGCCAGTGACGACGCGTTCGACTTCTTCCGGTGCTGGCTGATCGGCCAGGGCCGGGAGGTGTTCGAGGGGGCGGTGCACGACCCCGACGCGCTCGCCGATCTGCTGGACGACTTCGACGAGGAGATCGACGGGGACGCCGAGGAGCTGGGGTACGCCGCGGACGAGGCGTACGAGCAGCTCACGGGTGTGGTCGCCCCGGACCTCGGCATCCCGCCCCCGCCCGGCGAACCCGAGGGGACCCCGCTCGACTTCGAGGACGACTCCGCGCTCGCGGAACGCTGCCCGAAGCTCTGGGAGCGCTTCCGGCCCTAGGCCGGCCGGGGACCCTCGGGGTCAGACGCGCAGTCCGCGGTGCGGCGTGCGTGGCAGGTAGGCGTACTGCTCGGTGGTGTACGGGCCGCCGTGGTGGCGTCGCTCCTTGCCCGGGGCCGGGTGTTCGGGGGCCGAGGCCCCGTGCGGGGGCGCTGAGTTGGCGCGTTCCAGCGCGGACGCGGTGACGGCGGACGGGCCGAGCACGACGACGACGGTCGCGCAGGCCACCGTCCATGGGCTCCGCAGGGCCGAGGCCCAGGACTTCTTCGCGTCACGGGACGTGTTCTTCGTACGGCTGCCGATCATTTTCCCCACCTCCGGTCGGTGTGACGACCATGAAGGTAGGGCGCGGATCTGGGAGAACTCTGTGAGGCGGGGGCGCGCTGTCTGTGAACCTGATGAGCGATCGGGCGAACAGAGGGGTCAGGGGCGGCCCTGGAGGCGGGCCGCCAGTTCACGGATCGCGGGGAGGCGCTCGGCGAGGGCCTCCCCGGGGCAGCTGGTCATGTAGCCGTCGCTGTGACCCGCGAGGGTGGGCAGCAGGACCGTGGTGCCGGCGGCGTAGCGGCTGAGGCTGTTGCTGGAGGTGAGCCGGACGCTGCCCCGGGGGTCGATGTCGGAGAGTCCCAGCTTCCAGGCGGCGAGCGCGGCGATCGCGTCGGTCATGGCCTGCGGGACGGGGACGCCCGCGGTGAAGGTGCCGAGCGCGGCGATACCGGAGGTGCGGTGGTTGAAGCCCTGGGTGTGGGCGCCGACGACGGGGCGGTCGACGCCGCCCGCGCGGCCCTCGTAGATGGTGCCGCAGCGGTCGACGAGGAAGTTGTAGCCGATGTCGTCCCAGTGCTTGGCGTCGGTCTGGCCGGTGTAGAGGCCGCGGATGATGCGGGGCGCGTCGGCGCAGTCGTAGCCGTTCGGGGAGTCCGTGTGGTGGATGAAGACGGCGGCGACCTCGTCGTCGTAGCGGGCGGCCGGCCGGCTGGGCGCTTCCTTCTCCAGCCAGCGGGCCCTGGGCACGATGGGGGGCCGGGGCGCCCGGTGCGGCGGCGCGGGCTCGGCCGCGGCGGGCCCGTCGGTGCGCCCGGCCGAACGGTCCGCGCCGATCGCGTACAGCACCAGGGCGAGGACGGTCGCCAGCACGGGCAGACAGGCCAGCAGCATCAGGACGGGCCGGGGCAGGTCCACACGCTCCCGGGCCAGGCGCATCCGCTCCCGCACCCGGCGCGCACGCTCGCGGGCCGGTCGCGCACGCTCGCGGGCCGGTCGCGTGCGGTCGTGGGCCGGTCGCGTGCGGTCGTGGGCCGCGCCCGGGGCCGGGCCCGTGCCGTCGGCGGCCGGGCCAATGCCGTCGTGGGACCGGCGCGGCCGCCGCCGGGACGGGTCCGGGGCGCGCGGGGTCCGTGTGCGGCGGCGCCCCGCACGGAGCAGCCGCCGTATTCGCGCCCCCCGCGACATCCGGAACACACGCATGGCCCCAGAGTCACCCGGATGTACGCCGGCCGCGATGTGGAGTGGGCCACCCGGTGGAAGCGGAAGGAACCAACGCCGTGGTCCGGGGCGTTTTCACTCTTCGGGGCACACGCGGCACGGTGGTGGCCGGTTCGCGCGGCCCCACCCGGGGTGCGGTGCGCTCACAGCTGATCACTGCACCCGTGCCGCGCGTACTACAGGGTCCCTAGAGAGAGGCGGTCGGAGTGGACGTGCTCGACATCCTGCTGATGCTGGTGATCCTGGCCTACGCGGCGTCCGGTTACCGTCGCGGCCTGGTCGCGGGATGTGTGTCCCTCGCCGGTTTCGTGGGCGGCGCGGCGATCGGTGTCTGGGTGCTGCCCTGGATGATGGAGCTGGTGGAGGCGGGCACCCCGGCGGCGACGGTCACGGCGGTGCTGACGGTCCTGGTCCCGGGAGTGATCGGGCACGAGCTGGCCGGCCGGCTGGCGCTGCGGCTGCGCCGGGAGATCGACCGCAGTCCGCTGCGGGTGGCCGACGGTGTCGGCGGGGCCGCGGCCAACACGGTCGCCGTGCTGATCGTGGCGTGGGTGGCCGCGAGCGTCCTCGCAGCCTCCTCGTCGGCGGTGGTGACCAACTCGATCCGTAACTCCGCGCTGCTCGGCGCCGTGCAGAACACCATGCCGGAGACCACCCCGGCCTGGTTCTCCGACGCCACCTCGGCGCTCACCGAGGCCGGCTTCCCGCAGGTCTTCAACCCCTTCGAGAACGAGGCGACGGCCGAGGTGGCCAAACCCTCCGGCGACAGCGTCACCGCGGCCGCGACCGGCGCCGCCAAGCGCAGCACGGTGAAGATCGAGGGCGTGGCGGGCACCCAGGGCCGCGAGGGCAGCGGCTTCGCGTACGCCACCGAGCACGTGATGACCAACGCCCACGTGGTGGCCGGCATCGACGAGCCGAGCGTGCGGGTGGGCGGTGTGGGCAAGGCGTACGAGGCGAAGGTGGTGCTGTTCGATCCGGACAAGGACGTGGCGGTCCTGTACGTCCCTGGTCTGAGGGCCCCGCTGCTGCGCTTCGACGACAGCGCAGGGCGCGGTGACGCGGCGGTGGTGGCCGGTTATCCGGAGGACGGCGGCCTGGACCTCCAGGCGGCCACGGTCGCCAGCCGTATCGACGCGACCGGCCGGAACATCTACAACACCGACTCGGTGACCCGCGACATCTACTCCATCCGCTCCACCGTGCGCCCCGGCAACTCCGGCGGCCCGCTCCTGACCACCGACGGCCGGGTCTTCGGCGTCGTCTTCGCCCGTTCCACCTCGGACGCGGAGACGGGTTACGTGCTCACCGTGGACGAGGTCCTCCCCGACGCGGAGCGCGCCGCGAACGCGACGGCGGCGGTGGACACGGGCGAGCTCGTGACCTCGTGACGCGGTCACGTCTGAGCGGGGCTGTTCAGAGCCGACGGCCCATCAGCACGTCGTCCACGTAGGCCCCGTCGATCAGGAACTCCTCCGGCAGGACGCCTTCCACGACGAAGCCCTCGGACTCGTAGAGCTTCCTGGCGGGGGTGTTGTGGCCGAGGACCCGCAGGGTGAGCCGGCGGGCGCCGCGTCGGCGGGCCTCGTCCTGCGCGGCGCGCAGCAGGGCACGGGCGACCCCCGAGCCCCGCGCCTCGTCCGCGACGGCCAGACCCTGGATCTGGCGGACATGGGCGTGGCAGGCGAGTCGGGAGGGCAGGGCGAGGCGGATGTACCCGACGACGTCGCCGCCGATCTCGGCCACCAGATGGTCGTGGGGGCCGTAACGCTCGTTGAAGAACGGCTCGTGCGGCTGTGTGGGTCGTTCCTGGACGGAGTGCAGGGTGGACCAGGTCTCGCGGTCGAGACGACCGAGCGTGTCCTCGTCGTCCGAGGTCGCGAGGCGTATGTGCGGAACGGGCATGGCGGTCACTGTACGACCGTGGCACGGCGGCCGGGCGGCCGGTTCGCGCCGGTGCGGTCGCCCCGGTCCCACGCCCGCGCCGTCCGCCGGGCAGGATGGTGGGCATGACCGATGAATCGCCCGTTCCGCCCGGTTCTCGTATCGCGATCGCCGGTGCGTCCGGCCTGATCGGTTCGGCTCTGGACCGTTCCCTCACCGCCGACGGCTACGAGGTGCTCCGGCTCGTGCGACGGGAGCCCCGGGCCCGGGGCGAGGTGCGCTGGGACCCGGACGCGGGCCGGGTCGACAGGGCGGGGCTCGCGGGGTGCGCGGCCGTCGTGAACCTGGCCGGCGCGGGGGTCGCGTCCCGCCGCTGGACGGACGCGTACAAGGCGACGATCCGCGAGAGCCGGGTACGCGGCACCCGGACGCTCGCCGAGGCCGCCGCCGCCCTCGACACCCCGCCGAGCGTGTTCGTCAACGGCAGTGCGATCGGGTTCTACGGCTACACGGGTGACCGGGTGGTGGACGAGTCGGCGGAGCCGGGGGCGGAGTTCCTGTCCGCGCTGTGCGTGGAGTGGGAGGGGGCGGCCGGGGTCGCGCGGGAGGCCGGGATCCGTACGGCGTTCGCCCGTACGGGGCTGGTGGTGGCCCGGGGCGGGGGTGCCTGGGGTCCGCTGTTCCCGCTGTTCAAGGCCGGGTTGGGCGGGCGGATGGGGGACGGCCGCCAGTACTGGAGCTTCATCTCCCTGCACGACGAGGTCGCGGCGCTGCGGCACCTGCTCTTCACGCCGTCCCTGTCCGGGCCGTTCAACCTGACGGCGCCGACCCCGCGCACCAACCGGGAGATCACGGCGGCGATGGGGCGCGTGCTGCGCCGGCCCACCCTGTTCACGGTGCCGGCGCCCGCGCTGCGGCTCGCCCTCGGGGGCGTCGCCGGTGATGTCCTGGGCAGCACGCGGGCGGTTCCGAAGCGGTTGCTGGAGTCGGGCTTCACGTTCACGTATCCGGAGATCGACGACGCGATTCGGGTGGCGGCCGGGGGGTAGTGGGCGGCGGGGGTGCGTTTCCGGCTGCGGGCCCGGTGGGGTCTGGTCGCGCAGTTCCCCGCGCCCCTGAAAAGGCGGGGCTGCGCCCCTGCCTTTTCGGCCCGAAAGGGCCGTAGGACCTTGAGGGGCGCGGGGAACTGCGCGAACGGCCCCCACCCAGCCGCACCCGCCCGACAACCGCCGCCCCCCGGACGCCCGGCGCACGAACCCCCCGCCCATGCCCCCGTGCGAGGTCACACGCTCCTTCCCCGGGACCCGCCCCCACCTTCACTCTCGTGCCGAACTCAGGTATTTCAGATGGGTGTTGGGGGCATAACGTCCCCGCAGCCGCGCGACCTCGGGAGGGGCACGTGCTTGAGTCGGTGCACCAGTCGGCGTACCAGGCGGACACGCGGGACGTGGACGTCATCGTCGTAGGAGCCGGCGTGGCCGGCCTCGCTGCGGCCGGACATCTGACCAGGGCGGGTCTGCGGACCCTCGTCCTGGAGGCCGCCCCCGCCGTCGGCGGCCGTATGTCGACCGAGAAGATAGACGGCTTCCGTCTCGACCGGACGACGCATCTGCTGTCCACGTCGTACCCGGAACTGCGGCGTACCCCGGGCATGGAGATGCTGCCCTTGCGCCCGTTCGCCCCCGGCGTCCTGCTGCACTCCGACGGGCGCCATCAGCGGGCCGGCGCCACCCCCGTCCTGCGAAGCGCGAGGGGCGCACTCACGGCCGCGCGCGCCCTCGCAAGCGCCCCCAGGCTCCCCAGGAACCAGGGCCGCGCGCAGGCCCGTTCCACGGGCACCCGACCCGGCCGGCTGGGCGCCCCCGCCGATCAGTCCCGGCTGGCCATGGCGCTGGCCCGGCTCGCCGCGACCGCGCCCGAACGGCTCCTCGCCCGCGCGGAGGTCCCGGCCTCCCAGGCCCTGGCGACCCGGGGTTTCCCGCCCCGGACGATCGACGGTTTCGTCCGTCCCCTGCTGACCGCGCTGCTCGCCGACCCGGCGCTGACGACCTCCAGCCGCTGCGCCGATCTGGCCCTGCACACGTACGCGACCGGCCGGCTCTGCGTCCCGGAGGGCGGCGCCGACACCCTGCCCGAACTCCTCGCGGCCGCGCTGCCCCCGGGCTCGGTCCGCACGGGGGTGCGGGCGACCGCCATCAGCACGACCTCGGTGACCACGGCCGACCACGGTGAACTCGCCTGCCGGGCCGTGGTGCTGGCCACGGACGCCCGGTCCGCCGCCGCTCTGCTCCCCGGTCTGCGCGTGCCGGGGTTCCACCCGGTGACGGTCCTGCACCACGCCACGGACGAGCCCCCGTCGGCCGAACCGGCGCTGCTCCTCGACGCCGACCGCAGCGGACCCGTCTCGCACACGGCGGTGATCAGCCAGGTCGACCCGAGCCGGGCTCCGGCGGGCCGCGCCCTGATCACCTCCACGGTCCTCGGCACTCCCCCGGACGCCGCGCACCTCGACGCCACGGTCCGTGCCCAACTGGCCCGTCTCTACCGGACGTCCACGACCCGCTGGGAGCTGCTCGCCGCGTACCACGTCCCCGAGGCGGTCCCCGCGATGCCCGCGCCGCACGATCTGCGGCGTCCGGTGCGGCTCCTCGCCGGTCTCTACGTCTGCGGCGACCACCGCGACACCAGCACCGTGCAGGGCGCGCTGCACTCCGCCCGCCGGGCCGCCCACGCCGTCCTGACCGACCTGGACGCCCACCCCACGTTCCTGGAGGAGCCGCTGGAAACGGCCGCGTGAGACCGCGCGGGGCCACCGGGGCCACCGGGGCCCATGGGGGCCCGTGGAGACCCGTCCACGGCCCCAGGAGCCTCGTGGGGCGGCGTGGACGGCTTGAACGGCACAGGGGCGCCCGGAGTTTCCGCCGGGCGCCCCTGTCGTCTGCCGCGCGCCTACATCAGCGCCGCCACCTTGTCCCGGTAGCCCCGGACCGGGGCGGCGTCCCGGTACGGCTCCAGGCGGCGTTCGAAGTCGCGGACGTACTCCACGGCCCTGACCGACCGCATCTCCGCGGCCTGGCCCGCGGCCTCCGCGCCGAGCTGGCAGGCCTGGTCGAGTTCGCCGAGGCCGAGGCGGGCGGAGGCGAGGACGACCCGGCAGAAGAGGCGGCTGCGGGCGTAGGCGGGAGCCCGCAACTGCAGGGAGCGCTCGGCGTGTTGGGCGGCCGCCCGGTACTGCTGGAGGTCGCGGTGGCTGTGGCCGAACTCGTCGGCGAGCTGCGCCTCGTCGAAGAACCGCGCCCAGTACGGCACTTCGTCCCCGGGGCGGGCCGTCTCCAGGGCGCGTTCGGCACGGACCAGCGCGGCCGTGGAGGCCCGCACCTCGCCCAGCACCGCGTGCCCGCGCGCCTCGACGGAGTGCAGCAGCGACTGCACCACCGGCGGCACGGCCGACCCGACGCCCTGCTGGGCGACGCGCGCGAGCTGCACGGCCTCCCGCCCGTGCCCCAGGTAGACCGCCTGCCGGCTCATCGTGACGAGCACGTACGCCCCGTACGCCCGGTCCCCCGCCGCCTGCGCCAGCCTGAGCGCCTGCACGAAGTACCGCTGGGCGAGCCCGTGCGCGCCGATGTCGTACGAGGTCCAGCCGGCCAGCCGGGTCAGGTCGGCGGCGGCCGCGAACAGCCGTCGGCCGATCTGCTCGCCGTAGGCGCCGCGCAGCATGGGCTCGGCCTCGTGCTCCAGGTAGCGCACGAGGGCCTGGCGGGCGTGGCCGCCGCCGTAGGCGTCGTCGAGGGCGCGGAACAGCTCGCCCACCGAGCGGAGGGCGGCGATGTCCCCGCCGGTGACCTTCTGGCCGGGGCCGCGCTCGGTCTGGCTGCGCTGCCGGGGGACGGCCGGGCGGCCCTGCGGGGGGACCCGGGTGGCGCCCGGATCACCCCGGCCCACCCGGTCGTCGGCGCGGCCGATCAGCCAGTCGCGGCTGGGGACGACCAGCCCGGCCGGGGTGAACGCGATCTTGCGGAGTTCGGCGTGGCTGCCGGAGTCCTTGCGCCACAGGCCGCCGACGATGTCGATGGCCTCCTCGGGGGTCGCGGCGAACTCCAGGCCCGCGTAGACCGGGGCGCAGGCGTCCAGTCCGAGATCCTGGGCGGTGAGGCGGCGGCCGAGGCGGCGGGTGAACACCTCGGCGATGAGTGCGGGTGTCGTCCCCCGGGGCTGCTGACCACGCAGCCAGCGGGTGACCGACGTCTTGTCGTATCTGAGGTCGAGGCCGTGTTCGAGACCGAGCTGGTCCACACGGCGCGCTAGTCCCGCGTTCGAGAACCCCGCTTCTGCGATGAGGGCGGCGAGCTGGCGGTTGGGGGTGCGCTGCGCGGGTCGTTCCGTCATCTGCGGTGCGGTCTCCTGCCTTCCGGGTGTCGGCGGGGTTTCCCGGATTGCCTGGTGAGAAGCCTTTTGCGGCCTGGTGAACGGCGCGAATGTAGCGGAGAGTAAGCACCCGATCGCACACTTCCGCAACCATTCATCCGATCGTGTGAGGATTTGCCGCACGGCTGACGTGGCCGGTCTCCGACATGCGCCGGCTGAGCCCCTCGTACGCCCGGCGGCCACGACGTACGACGAGCGTCGGCCCGCACCCCCGCGCCCCGTACGACGGCCGGCGGAGACCGCTCGAACAGGTCGCGGTCGTACGGTCGTACAGTGGCTTGGGCGCGTCACGCGCCTGACAGAGCCACAGGGCTATCGCGGTGCCGCCGCTCGGCGGTACCGCCGAGGGAGGCGCTTGCCGTGAGTGGGTTGCGGTTCGTCCGCATGGGGTTCGGTACGGAGGCCGTCGAGTACCAGGCGGCCTGGGACGAGCAGCGCCGGGTGCACGCGGCGCGCTTCGCGGACGAGGTCCCCGACACCGTGCTGCTCCTCGAGCACCCGCCGGTCTACACGGCCGGGCGGCGCACGGCCGACAACGAGCGCCCCCTCGACGGCACCCCCGTGATCGACGTCGACCGCGGCGGCAAGATCACCTGGCACGGCCCGGGGCAGCTGGTGGGCTACCCGATCCAGAAGCTGCCCCGGCCGGTGGACGTGGTGGCCCATGTGCGCCGTCTCGAGGAGGCGTTGATCCGTACGTGCGCGGAGTTCGGCGTCGAGACGACCCGGGTCGAGGGCCGCAGCGGGGTGTGGGTGCTCGGCGATCCGGTCGAGCAGCGGCTCGGCGGGCTGTCGCTGCACCTCGACCCCCGGCTGACCGACGACGAGTTCGACCCCCGGATGAACGGGCCGGAGTACGCGCCCTCCAACGCCGGGCAGCGGCGGGAGGACCGGAAGATCGCGGCGATCGGGATCCGAGTCGCGAAGGGGGTCACCATGCACGGCTTCGCGCTGAACGTGAACCCGGACAACAAGTGGTTCGACCGGATCATCCCGTGCGGGATCCGGGACGCGGGGGTGGCGTCGCTCGCGGGCGAGCTGGGGCGGGACGTGACGATCGCCGAGGTGCTGCCGGTGGTCGAGCGCCATCTGCGGGAGGTGCTGGAGAACGCGGACCTGAAGCCGCGGGTGGTGGAACGGGCGTCGGCGTAGCCGGGGCCAGGGCGGGGCCGAGGCGCGTTGTCGGGCGCGGGCCCGGTGGGGCTTCTCGCGCCGTTCCCCGCGCCCCTGAAAAGCCGGGGCTGCGCCCCGAGCTCTTCGCCCGAAACGGCGAGGGAATGTCACCCCGAAGCCGAAGGTTGCCCACCCCGGGGACCGAGAACCGTACGGGCGTACCCTGGTGGACGCCGAAGAATCGAAGCACAGGGAGCCGATGTGTCCGCAGTCGCACCCGACGGACGCAAGATGCTGCGCCTGGAGGTCCGGAACAGCCAGACCCCCATCGAGCGCAAGCCCGAGTGGATCAAGACCCGGGCGAAAATGGGCCCCGAGTACACGAAGATGCAGGGCCTCGTGAAGAGCGAGGGGCTCCACACCGTCTGCCAGGAAGCCGGATGCCCCAACATCTACGAGTGCTGGGAGGACCGTGAGGCCACGTTCCTGATCGGCGGGGACCAGTGCACCCGGCGCTGTGACTTCTGCCAGATCGACACCGGCAAGCCCGAGGCGCTGGACCGCGACGAGCCCCGCCGCGTCGGCGAGTCCGTGGTCACCATGGACCTGAACTACGCCACCATCACCGGCGTCGCCCGCGACGACCTGGAGGACGGCGGCGCCTGGCTGTACGCCGAGACCGTGCGCCAGATCCACCAGCAGACCGCGCAGCGCGCGGACGGCCAGACCAAGGTCGAGCTGCTGGCGCCCGACTTCAACGCCGTCCCGGAGCTGCTGGAGGAGGTCTTCGCCTCCCGCCCCGAGGTCTTCGCGCACAACGTGGAGACGGTCCCCAGGATCTTCAAGCGCATCCGCCCCGGGTTCCGCTACGAGCGCTCCCTGAAGGTCATCACCGAGGCCCGTGACTACGGTCTGGTCACGAAGTCCAACCTGATCCTCGGCATGGGCGAGACCCGCGAGGAGGTCAGCGAGGCGCTCAAGCAGCTGCACGACGCGGGCTGCGAGCTGGTGACCATCACCCAGTACCTGCGCCCGAGCGTCCGGCACCACCCCGTGGAGCGCTGGGTCAAGCCACAGGAGTTCGTCGAGCTGAAGCAGGAGGCCGACGAGATCGGCTTCTCCGGTGTGATGTCCGGACCGCTGGTCCGCTCCTCGTACCGTGCCGGCCGGCTGTACCAGATGGCCGTCGAGAAGCGCGGCACGTACGTCGCGTCGCAGGCCGTCTGACCCCGCTCGCCGCCCCTTCCAGGCCCGCCCCTGGCCGTTCCTGACCCCTTCCAGGCCTGCTCCTGGCGCTAGGCCGAATGGCACGGAGTGCCACCCGATTCGTGTGAATCTGAGCACAAGGGGCTACTCGTCGGTAATGGCCGATTGACCGCGGTCCTGACCGTCCTCGCAGATAGAGGGCAGCGTCAGGGCCGCGTCGAGGTTTAAAGGCCGCGCAGCAAGGCTTCACTGGCGTTTGACCGGTCGGTCATGCCCTGGTAACACCAATGAGTGACCCTGGTTTCACGCCCGGTACAGGGTCCTAGCCAGAGCAGCCATCCCGAGGGGGGACCTCCCATGCAGGCCGCACCCGTTCGTGCCACAGCGATCCCGTCGTTCACCGATGCACTCCGTGCCGTCGAGTCGCTGCTCATGAGCAGTGGTCAGCGCACCGCCCGTCGCAATGCCTGGACCTCCGTCCTGGAGGACCGCCGCCGCGCCAAGGACCGCGTCGAGACCGAGCGCGTCCTCGAGGCGGCCGTCGCCTCGCGCACCTCCTGACGACGGCCGCCGCACCACGCCGGCACCGCCGCCGCCCGGCGCCGCTTCCCCAGCGCAGCCGCCGGTCCCCGGTCCCCACCGGCACCGCCGTCGTCGTCGCTTCCCCGGACACGTAGACTTCGTGCCATGGCGAGGAAGGAACCCGCAGCGGACGCTGCGAACCCCGGGCGACTCAAGCAGATCGCTCTGACGTACAAGATGACCCGCAGGGCCGACAAGAAGATCGGTCTTGTACTCGCGGCTGTCGGAATCATCACCTTCGGTGTCTTCCTCGCGATCGGTTTCTTGATCGGTCACCCCATCTATCTCGGCATCCTGGGCCTCCTGCTCGCCTTCCTCGCGACGGCGATCGTGTTCGGACGGCGGGCCGAGCGGGCCGCGTTCGGGCAGATGGAAGGCCAGCCGGGTGCCGCGGCAGCGGTCCTGGACAACGTGGGCCGTGGCTGGACCACGACGCCCGCGGTGGCGATGAACCGCAGCCAGGACGTGGTGCACCGGGCCGTCGGCAAGGCCGGCATCGTCCTGGTCGCCGAGGGCAACCCGAACCGGGTGAAGAGCCTGCTGGCCGCCGAGAAGCGGAAGATGGCCCGCATCGTGGCGGACGTCCCGGTGCACGACCTGGTCGTGGGCACCGGCGAGGGCCAGACCGAGCTGAAGAAGCTCCGCACGACCATGCTCAAGCTGCCGCGTGTCCTCTCCGGCCCCCAGGTGACCGCCACCAACGACCGGCTGCGCGCCATGGGCGATCTGATGAGCAACATGCCGCTTCCCAAGGGCCCGATGCCCAAGGGCATGCGCATGCCGAAGGGCGGCCCGAAGGCCCGCTGACGACATGAGTACGACGATGGGGGGCGCCCGGATCAATCCGGGCGCCCCCCATCGTCGTACGCGTGGTCGTACGTGTGACAGTCGTATGTGCGCGAGAGCCTCAGATCCTGACCTCGACCGTGCGGGCCAGCCGGTCGTGCAGGCCGCGGCCGTCGCGGTCCCAGACCAGGGCCGGGACGGCGAGGCAGAGGAGGGCGGTGCGGACCAGGGCGCGCCAGGGGTTCACCGTGCCGGTGTCCTGGGCGACGACGCGCAGGCCGAAGAGGCGCTTACCGGGTGTGAAGCCGACCGTGCCCAGCGTCAGGGCGTGGAGCAGGAAGAAGATGAGCAGGGCCCAGTTGCTGGTGGCCTGGTCGTAGCCGTCGGTGATCAGGCCGTATGCGATCAAGAGGCACAGACCCCAGTCGACGGCCAGGGCACCGAGACGGCGGCCGGGGCGGGCGATGGAGCCGGACCCCTCCTCCGGCAGACCGAGCTGCTGCCCCCTGTATCCGAAGTCGACTCCGGCCGCCTCCGCGGCGTCGCGGGGGCCGGAGAGCCACGATCCGATTGCTTGCCTCTTGTCCACCCGACCACGGTACTGCGACCGTTCTGCCATACGGACAGGTGGGGTGCGGGGCGGGATGTCCGGTTAACTTGTGCGAAACAAATGGGTCACGTACGAGAAATCACCCGTCCCTAGTGTCGTGACCAGCGTGTGCCACCGCACTGGCAGCACGAACGAACTACCACCCCGGCAGGTGACGTCGGGAGTAGGAGGAGCTGGATGTTCCAGAACGCCGACGAGGCCAAGAAGTTCATCGCGGACGAGGACGTCAAGTTCGTCGACGTCCGCTTCTGCGACCTGCCGGGTGTGATGCAGCACTTCACGATCCCGGCCGAGGCCTTCGACCCGGCCGAGGAGCTCGCGTTCGACGGCTCCTCGATCCGCGGCTTCCAGGCCATCCACGAGTCCGACATGGCGCTCCGCGCCGACCTGTCGACCGCGCGCGTCGACCCGTTCCGCCGTGACAAGACGGTCAACATCAACTTCTTCATCCACGACCCGATCACGGGCGAGCAGTACTCCCGTGACCCGCGGAACGTGGCGAAGAAGGCCGAGGCGTACCTCGCGTCCACCGGCATCGCGGACACCGCGTACTTCGGTCCCGAGGCCGAGTTCTACGTCTTCGACAGCGTGCGCTTCAAGACCTCGGAGAACGAGTCCTTCTACCACATCGACTCCGAGGCGGGCGCCTGGAACACCGGTGCGCTGGAGGACAACCGCGGTTACAAGGTCCGCTACAAGGGCGGCTACTTCCCGACCCCGCCGGTCGACCATTTCGCCGACCTGCGCGCGGAGATCTCGCTGGAGCTGGCCAAGTCCGGCCTCCAGGTCGAGCGCCAGCACCACGAGGTGGGCACCGCCGGCCAGGCCGAGATCAACTACAAGTTCAACACGCTGCTCGCCGCGGCCGACGACCTCCAGCTCTTCAAGTACATCGTGAAGAACGTGGCCTGGCGCAACGGCAAGACCGCCACCTTCATGCCGAAGCCGATCTTCGGTGACAACGGCTCGGGCATGCACGTCCACCAGTCGCTGTGGACGGGCGGCTCCCCGCTCTTCTACGACGAGGCCGGTTACGCGGGCCTGTCGGACACCGCCCGCTACTACATCGGCGGCATCCTCAAGCACGCCCCGTCGCTGCTGGCCTTCACCAACCCGACGGTGAACTCGTACCACCGTCTGGTGCCGGGCTTCGAGGCCCCGGTGAACCTGGTGTACTCGCAGCGCAACCGCTCCGCGGCCATGCGTATCCCGATCACGGGTTCCAACCCGAAGGCCAAGCGTGTCGAGTTCCGCGCGCCCGACTCCTCCGGCAACCCGTACCTCGCCTTCTCGGCCCTGCTCCTCGCGGGCCTCGACGGCATCAAGAACAAGATCGAGCCGGCCGAGCCGATCGACAAGGACCTCTACGAGCTGGCCCCCGAGGAGCACGCGGGCGTCCCGCAGGTCCCGACCTCGCTCCCGGCCGTCCTCGACTCGCTGGAGCGCGACCACGAGTTCCTCCTCCAGGGCGACGTCTTCACGCCGGACCTGATCGAGACGTGGATCGACTACAAGCGCACCAACGAGATCGCCCCGCTCCAGCTGCGCCCGCACCCGCACGAGTTCGAGCTGTACTTCGACGTGTGATCGACGCGTAGTTCGTAGGTTTTCACGGCGGCGCCCCCGTTCCCGTTTCTCGGGACGGGGGCGTCGTCGTATGGTTCTGGCACGACTGTTCGAGAGACGACGGGGAGACATGGGGATGCCCGAACAGGACGACGACGAGCGGGAGTTCGACATCAAGTGGGCGGACGGGGCCGAGCACAAGGAGCCCTCCGCGCGGGCCCGGATGCTCGCGGCCCGCTGGAAGGAGAACCCGCCCGCACCGCAGCCCTTCCGCGCCGATCCGGGGCCCAGGACGCCGCGCCGGTCGTCCTGGGTGTCGACGGTGATCGTGTTCGGGTGTGTGGCGGGGCTGATCGCGCTGATCGGCTACGTCAACTATCGGTCCTCGTACTGAGCCTTTGCGGCCTTTGCCCTGCTGAGGGGCGATCCGGACCGCCGCGTGACCTCCTCATGGGGATCCCCGGGCGCACAATGGAAGCGGGACGAGCTGCTGCCTGAGTGCGGGGTGGTACGGATGTCTGAGCGGTTCCGGAGTGATCCCCGGCTGGCCGTGCGGATGACGGTCACGATGTTTCTGCTCGGGTTGCTCTATGTCGTGTTCGTGGCCGTGCTGATCGCGCTGCTGCGGTCCTGGGTGCTGGTCGTGGTGATCGCCGCGGGGCTGCTGGGGGCGCAGTACTGGTACTCCGACCGGGTCGCGCTCTACGCGATGCGCGGGCGGATCGTGGAGCCGGAGGCGTATCCGCTGCTGCACGGGGTCGTGGACCGGCTGTGCGCGGTCGCGGACGTGCCGAAGCCGCGGGTCGCCGTGGCCGACATGGAGATGCCGAACGCGTTCGCGACCGGGCGGAACGCCGACCACGCCGTGGTGTGCGTGACGACCGGGCTGCTGCGGCGGCTGGAGCCGGACGAGCTGGAGGGCGTGCTCGCGCACGAGCTGTCGCATGTGGCGCACCGCGATGTCGCCGTCATGACGGTCGCCTCGTTCCTCGGGGTGATCGCCGGGCTCGTCGTACGGGCCGCGTTCTACTCGCACATGTTCGGCGGGCGGCGGGACCAGAACACCGCCGTCGTGTTCAGCGTGATCATGGGCGTCTCCGCCGCGGTGTACGTCCTGAGCTTCCTGCTGATCCGGGTGCTGTCCCGGTACCGCGAGCTGGCCGCCGACCGGGCGGGCGCCCTCCTCACCGGGCGGCCCTCGGCGCTGGCCTCCGCGCTCACCAAGGTCACCGGCGACATCGCGCGCATCCCCACCCGGGACCTGCGCACCTCGCAGGCCTTCAACGCCTTCTACTTCACCCCCGCGCTCGGCGACCACCCCCATCTGGCCCACTTCTTCGCCACCCACCCGCCACTGGAGCAGCGGCTCGACCAACTGGCCCGCGTCTCGGCGGAGTTGGATGCCGCTGCCACGCCGGGGTCCGGTGGGTCCGGGAAGGAGGGCTGAGCGGGCATGGGGCTGCTGGACGTCCTCCTCGGCCGTACGAAGCCGGTCGCGCCCGACCTCGACCGGCTCTTCGCCCTCCCCTCAGCGGCCGTCGCGCTGGAGGCGGCCGTCTCCCTCACCCCGACCGGCACGGGCGCGGTGTGCTTCGCGACGGTCGAGGGCGCGGCCTTCGACGGCGTACGGCGAGAGGTGCGGGCCCTGCTCGACGCGGACGCGGGGCGGACCGGGCCGCCGGTCGGGATCGAGCGGGACGAGTACGGCTACTCGTGGCTGGTCTCCCGGCGCGCTCCGCAGGACCTGCCCGCGCTGGTGAGCGATCTGCACGCGGTCAACAGCGCCCTGGAGAGCGGCGGCTTCGGGCCGCAACTGCTCTGCTCGGTCGTCGGGTTCCGCCGTACGGGCGAGGACGGGGGCGAAGGCGGGGGCGGGGAGGTCGGTGCGGGTGGCGGTGGCGGGGCGCGGCTCGGGGTCGTCTATCTCTACAAGCGTGGGACGTTCTATCCGTTCGCGCCGCTGCCGGGTGGCGGGCAGCGGCGCGACAACGCGCTGGAGCTGCGGGTCCGGGCCGTGCTCGGGGACGAGCTGCGGGTCGAGCCCGAGCTGAGCCGGTGGTTCCCGATCTGGGGCGCCCCGGGGCTGTGACCTCGGCCCCGGGACGCCGTCACGCGCTGCTCCTGGTCGCTGCTCATGACTACTTCTTGCTCTTGTCGCGCTCCTGCCGACGGGTCTCGAAAGGCCGTTCGCGGCGGTAGCGGCGCTCCCACTTCGCCTGCTGGTCACGGCGATCGCGGTACGCGCGGTAGGAGGCGGGCTGGGCCGAGCCGCCGGCCGCCGGGGGGCCCGACGGCGCCGAGCCTCCCCCCGTGCGACCGTGGCGGACGTACAGGTAGAGCAGGGCGACTGCGGCCAGCCAGAGGATGTTGTCGGAGAAACCCATGACGACCAGAACCGCGGTCGCCGAAAGGATCACGGTGCCCATGACGGGACTCCTCGGGGCGTGGCGTGGGTGATGACCTGCGGGGAAGAGTGGTCCCGGGGCCGGAGGGCGGTGCCCGTCGTGCACGGGCCCGGCGTTCCGGGGGCCTTCGCTCCGCGTTTCCAGGATGCTCGTGCGGCGGGTGCCGGGGCATCCCATTTATCGGGGAGGCCGGCGCCCCTCGTCGGCGATGCTGGCCGCATGACATTCGATGATCAGGAGTGGGCGGCGACCCGTGCGTGGGTGGCCGAGCGGCTCCCCGCGGGCCGCTCCGTGCGGAACTGGACCGATCTGCGCGGCGGTTGGACGTCGCGGATGCGTCGGCTGGAACTCGACGACGGGACGGATCTTGTCCTGCGGTCGTTCGTGAGACCGTTCTTCCGGCTGCACGCGCCGGGGCTGCTGCGCCGCGAGGCCGACATGCTCACCCTGCTCGCCCCGTACGACGGCATTCCCACGCCCCTCCTGCACGCCGTCGACCCGACGGCCGAACTGGCCGACCACCCCTCGCTGTTGATGTCCCTGCTGCCGGGGTCCGTGCGGATCGCGGAGGACGCGGACCTGGAGAGCCGGCTGGACCTGCTCGCCGGGCAGCTCGCCCGGATCCACGCGGTCGTACCGGAGGAACGGCCTCGCACCTACCAGGCCTGGACCTCGCCCGAACGGGTCACCACGCCCGGCGGTCCGCTGTGGGAACGGGCCGTGGACGTGATCCGGCGAGAGGCGCCCGCGTACGAGGGGTGTTTTCTGCACCGGGACTTCCATCCGGGGAACGTGCTGTTCACAGGCGCGGGCGCCTGTGGTGATCTGCGGGTCGGCGGGGTGGTGGACTGGGTGGAGACCTCGTGGGGGCCCGCCGATCTGGATGTGGCGCACTGCTCGACGGCGGTGGCGCTGCTGTACGGGGCCGCGTACGGGACGGGGTTCCGGGCGCGGTACGAGGCGCGGGGCGGGCGCCGGCTCTCGCGGGACCGGGACCACGTGTACTGGCTGCTGCTGGACGCGCTCGCGTACGCGCCCGACGCGGAGAAGCTGGCGGGGCCGTGGCGGGAGCTGGGGCGGACGGATCTGACGGCGGAGGTGCTGGGGGCGCGGCTGGAGGCGTATGTGGGCGGGGTGCTGGAGCGGTACGCGTAGGGAGGCACCCGGAGCGCCGCGCGTTGTCAGTGGGGGGCGGGAGGATGGGGGTGGAGGGCCCGGGTCCGGCGGTGTTCGAGGCTCTCGGCGGATGTGACGGGCTCGCGGGAGCGCCGGGGACGCGGGGCTTCCCGGGCGGGACGCGGCGTGCGGGTGGAGGCGGTCGGTATGGGTGACGGGCGACGGTACGTCGGGGCGGACGAGCGGCGCGTGCGGTTGGGACTGCGGCAGCGGTTGGCCGGATCGGCGCGGGCGGCGGGTCCCGAGGAGGTGGCCGACGCGCTCGTCGCGCTGCACGGCTCGGATCCCGCGACGGTGTTCCTGGCCGTGGGCGCGCGGCTCGCCGACGCCGCGCGGACGGTGACCGAGACCGAGCGGGCGCTCTACGCGGACCGGACGCTCGTGCGGATGCACGGCATGCGGCACACCGTGTTCGTGTTCCCCACGGAGCTGACCGCCGTCGTGCACGCTTCGACCGGCCTCACGGTCGCCGCGCGGGAGCGGGCCGCGCTGCTGAAGGACATGGCGGCGGCCGGAGCCCCGGACGCGGCCTGGCTGAAGGATGTCGAGGAGTCGGCGCTGGCCGCGCTGGCCCGCCGGGGTCAGGCCACCGCGTCCGAACTCGCCGAGGACGAACCGAGGTTGCGGGAGCGGTTCGTGTACGCGGCGGGCAAGAGCTACGAGGGGACGCACACCGTCTCCACCCGGCTGCTCAGGGTGCTGGGGGTCGAGGGCGGAGTCGTACGGGGCAGGCCGCTCGGCTCCTGGACGTCGAGCCAGTTCCGTTGGGCCGTGGCCCCCGCCCATCCCGAGCTGGACGTGGCCGAGGCCCAGGCGTCGCTGCTGGGCCGGTGGCTGGCGGCCTGCGGTCCGGCGACCGAGGCGGACCTCAAGTGGTGGACGGGGTGGAAGGTCACCGAGGTGCGGCGGGCGCTGGCGGCGATCGGGGCGCGGGCCGTGACGCTGGACGAGGGCACGGGGTTCGTGACCGCCGAGGACGAGGAGCCGGTCCCCGACTCCGGTGAGTCCTGGGCCGCGCTGCTCCCGGCGCTCGATCCGACGGCCATGGGCTGGCGCGAACGCGACTGGTACCTCGCCCCCGGTATACGGCCCGCCCTGTTCGACCGCAGTGGCAACGTCGGCCCGACGGTGTGGTGGAACGGCCGGGTGGTGGGCGGGTGGGCCCAGCTGGCGGACGGCGAGGTCGTGTGGCGGTTGCTGGACACGGGCGGGGTGGGGCGGGAGGCGGAGGAGAGGATCCGCGAGGAGGCTGCGCGGCTTCGGGGGTGGGTGGGTGGCACCCGGGTCACGCCGCGGTTCCGGACGCCGCTGGAGAAGGAGTTGGCGGCGGGCGGGTGAGGGGGGCGCCTGGTAGCTCGGGGGTGCGGGTTTCGTCGGCGGGTGCGGGTGCGGGTGAGGGGTGGGGCGCGTGATGACTCGGGAGTGCGGGTTCGTCGGCGGGTGCGGGTGAGGGGGGCTTCTCGCGCAGTTCCCCGCGCCCCTAAAAGCATCAGGCCCCTGCGGGCCTGAAAGACCCCGGCCCTGCGGGCATGAAAGGCAACGGGGGCTGCGGGCATGAAAGGCAACGGGGCTGCGGGCCTGAAAGGCAACGGGGCGCAGCCCCTGCTTTTCAGGGGCGCGGGGAACTGCGCGAGAAGCCCCACCGGGCCCGCGGACGAAACACCGGCCCGAACGCCGGGTGCCCGCACAGCGACGGGGCACCCGGCGTCACGGCTCACGCCTCGGGGCACTCCTTCCAGGCCAAGTGGTAGATCGTGCTGATGTCGCCGTCCGTCGAGTCCATCGTCATGAAGCTCGTGCTGCTCGCCGGCGAGGACCCCCGGTTGACCCGCAGCTCGGTGTTGATGTTGAAGTTGCGCTCGACCCCGCAGGGCGCCCAGACCAGTTGGGCCCAGTCGGTCTCGTCCGTGGCCTGCCAGTTGTCCTCGATCGGGCCGTTGAACGTGTGGGTCCGGGCCGCCGTGTCGGGGGATCCCTGGAAGTAGTACGAGGCCTTCTCCACACCGCTCGCGCCGCGCTGGAGGGAGGCGAAGCCTCGGTAGTCCACGCTGGCGATGGCGTAGGTGAAGCCGCCGGGCACATGGACGATCAGGTTGAGCTGGCAGTTCTTGCGGAACGCGGTGGACGGGGCGCCGCCGCCGACCTGGGCGAGGTAGTCGCTGTAGGTCACCGTGAACGCGGTGTTGTCCGGTGAGACGGCGACTGCGGCCGTGCCCTGGGGACAGCCGGAGCCGTTCACCGTGGCGACCTTGATGACGATCTTGTCCGGGGGCGGGTCCTCGAACGGGGACTCGGCCTGCGCGGGTAGCGCACTGGTGAACAGGGCGGCCACTGCGCCACCCAGGAGGAGACCACGAACCATGGGGGGTTCTCCTATCAGAGTCATGCACATGTCAACAAACACGTGCGAGGACCCCACGGTCCGTGAGAGCACAGCCATGCGGGCTCAGCCTGTGAAACACCTGTGAAGACCGGGGGGCGACCGCATCGTATGGACCCGGAGCGGGCAGGGCTAGGGCGATCTCCGGCCAACCCTGGCGGCCGGAGATCGCCCCTTTTCCGGGGCGGCGTCAGCGGTCGTACCGCGTCGGCCGCCCCACCGCGTCAGCGGCTGTAGCGCATCAGCGCCCGCACCATGTGGCACGTGGTGTCCGACGGCGGGTGCACCCCGATGACCTCCGCCGTGCTCCGGATCGTCTCGTTGCGTGCCTGGTTCGGCATGTGGACGCCGGAGTCGAGCAGGGCGATCGCGAGGCGCATGGCCTTCAGACGCCGGTTGTGGGTGATGTACCACTCGCGCGGACGGCCCGGCGGCAGCGTGTGCTTCACCACCGGTGCGTAGGGCAGGTCGAGCAGTACGGGGTGCTGGACGGTGGACTGGGTGGGCAGCGGCTTCGACTTCAGTGCGGCAGCGGGCAAGACATCCTCCTGTCGCGGTCTGGGCGCCGCCGGAATCCCCCGTCGGCAACCCTCGAACACTGCTTCTATTTTACTACCCACCACTGACAATCGCCCCTGGCCAGAAGGGATCTGAGGCGTCCTGTGACAGGGGTGGAACACGGGTTTTCGGGCCCGGTTGGCTACGGTGGGCGGCATGGAGATCTGGATCAATCCGGCCTGTTCCAAGTGCCGCAGCGCGATCAACCTGCTCGACGCCGAGGGCGCCGACTACACCGTCCGCCGCTACCTGGAGGACGTCCCGAGCGAGGACGAGATCCGTGCCGTACTGGACCGGCTCGGGCTCGAACCCTGGGACATCACCCGCACCCAGGAGGCCGCCGCCAAGGAGCTCGGTCTGAAGGAGTGGGCCCGGGACGCCGGTACGCGCGACCGGTGGGTCGAGGCGCTCGCCGCGCACCCGAAGCTCATCCAGCGGCCCATCATCACCGCCGACGACGGCACCGCGCTGGTGGCCCGCACGGACGAGGCCGTGCGGGACGCCCTGTCCAGGTAACTCCAGTGTGATGTGCGTTACTTGAGAGTTCGCTGTGCCCGTTGAGTGGCCTCGTTCGGGATCTCGTACATAGCGGCGTACTCGTTCCGATCCGGTGGCCCGGCGAGGGTCACCGGGAACAGGAGGCGCGCATGTCGCGTAGGAGAACGCTCGGCACGAAGAAGAGGGTCGCGTTGTTCGTGACCGCGGCGGCGGTGGCGGGAGGCGGGGCCTTCGCCATGGCGGCCACGTCGAACGCGGCACAGAGCGCGGCGGATTCCAGCGTCTGTCAGGGGCTGGCCACCGCGCTCGGCAACAACGAGCGGTTCATCGCGGACCAGAAGGCGAAACCCGACGCCCAGTCGGCGGCCCGGATCGCCAACCGCGAGGCGGTCATCGCCCAGATCAAGGTCCAGCAGGAGGCGTCGGACTGCGTCGTCGGGGAGTCGGCTCAGGGCTCCCAGGCGGCACAGCCCGCACAGCCGTCCGCGCCGGCCGCGGAGACCGGGGGGTCGACTCAGGACCCCCAGGGCGACGAGGCCGCGGGGAACGCGGGTGGCGCCGGAGACGCGGCCGGCGGGAACACGGGGAACGCCGGTGCGGGCGAGCAGGTCTGCAACGGCTCCACCGTCACCCTCTCCGGCGAGGGCGGCGCCCCGGCCGCGTCCAGCAACCAGTTCCCGGCCGGCACGAAGCTGCGGGTGACCAACCTGGACAACAACAAGTCCACGACCGTGGAGGTCACCTCGGTCTCCGGCAGTTGTGCCCTGCTGAACAACGCGGCCTTCGAACAGGTCCGGGAACCCGGCAAGTTCCTGATCCGCCGCGCGCTGATCGAGAAGGTGGGGTGACCCGGGCCGGACCGGTCGGGGTTCACCCGCTCGTTACGGTGAGGTGAAGGGCAGGCGATCGCCGCCCAGGGAGGCCGGCCCCCACGCCCAGCGGTGGCCGGCCTCCCCCGCACGTGCCACCAGCGCGTCCTCCGAGGCGTGAGTCGCACCACAGCGGCACCAGGTAACACGGGGTTCACATTCGAGCAATGACCGGGAAATCGCAGGTTGACAGGCTGCCCGGCATCAGCGGCGTTTCAGTGCCGCAGCGCCGCAGCACCCGCACATGCGCCTAGTGACCCACCCCGAAGGATGTGTCCCGTGACCTTCAAGGCTGAGTACATCTGGATCGACGGCACCGAGCCGACGGCCAAGCTCCGCTCCAAGACCAAGATCATCGCGGGTGAGCCCGCCGGTCTGGACGCGCTGCCGATCTGGGGCTTCGACGGGTCCTCCACCAACCAGGCCGAGGGGCACTCCTCGGACCGTGTGCTCCAGCCGGTCTTCACCTGCCCGGACCCGATCCGCGGCGGCGACGACGTCCTCGTTCTCTGCGAGGTCCTCAACATCGACATGACGCCGCACGAGTCCAACACCCGTGCCGCGCTGCGTGAGGTCGCCGAGAAGTTCGCCGCGCAGGAGCCGATCTTCGGCATCGAGCAGGAGTACACCTTCTTCCAGGACGGCACCCCGCTCGGCTTCCCCAAGGGCGGCTTCCCGGCCCCCCAGGGCGGCTACTACTGCGGTGTCGGCGCGGACGAGATCTTCGGCCGTGACATCGTCGAGGCCCACCTGGAGAACTGCCTGGCCGCCGGTCTCGGCATCTCCGGCATCAACGCCGAGGTCATGCCCGGTCAGTGGGAGTTCCAGGTCGGCCCGCTGTCCCCGCTGGAGGTCTCGGACCAGCTGTGGGTGGCCCGCTGGCTGCTCTACCGCACCGCCGAGGACTTCGACGTCGCCGCCACCCTCGACCCCAAGCCGGCCAAGGGTGACTGGAACGGCGCCGGTGCGCACACCAACTTCTCCACCAAGGCGATGCGCGAGGGCTACGACGCGATCATCACCGCGTGCGAGTCGCTGGGCGAGGGCTCGAAGCCGCTCGACCACGTCAAGAACTACGGCGCCGGCATCGACGACCGCCTGACCGGTCTGCACGAGACCGCCCCGTGGAACGAGTACTCCTACGGTGTCTCCAACCGTGGCGCCTCGGTCCGTATCCCGTGGCAGGTCGAGAAGGACGGCAAGGGCTACATCGAGGACCGCCGTCCCAACGCCAACGTCGACCCGTACGTCGTGACGCGTCTGATCGTCGACACCTGCTGCACCGCGCTCGACAAGGCCGGCCAGGTCTGATCCGCGGCAGCCGCACTGCGTTTCCCGTGAGGGCGTCCACCGGTTCGGTGGACGCCCTCACGGCGTTGTCGGTGGGGCATGCCAGGGTGGGGACATGAAGAACGATCAACTGGCCGTCAAGGTCGGCACGGAGAACGGGGAGAGGCACGCCCGGATCACGCCGGAGCGGCTGCGTGAACTGGTGCGCCGGATCGGGGACCGGGACGACCGTTTCCTGGTCACGCAACGGATACCGGACGTGCCGGACGTCTTCGTCCAGGTCTGGCACCAGCGGGCCGACGACGGCACCGACGGCGAGTACCAGCTGGAACACCGCGAGGGCCGCGACCGGTTCTTCGGGGCCGTGCTCACCGACCCCGAGCGGGTCGCGGACGCCATGACCGGCTGGGCGCGACGGGCGGAGGGCTGGGACGCCGGCATCGAGTGGACCCCCGTCGAGCACGACGCCCCCGAGGAGGTGCCGGAGCTCGACGGCGACGTACGGGAGCAGATCGAGGAGCGGGTGCGGGAGTTGCTGCGCTGCGGGTACGACGACCGGGCGCGGCTCACCGAGACCGCCGAGGAGTACTTGGTGGAGGGCGACCACCGGCCGGTCTCCCCCGCGCAGGCCCGGCAGCTCGTCGACCGGCTCTGGGTGGAGCGGCTCGCAGAGCAGGACACCTGGGACGGGGTCACCGACCCCGAGCGGCTCACCCGCGCCTTCGAGGCCCTCCAGGGGGCCCACGGCATCACGGCCCGGGAGAACTTCACGTGCTGCCGCAGCTGCGGTACCAGCGAGATAGGTGCCGAAGGCCCGCCGGACGCCCGGGGATTCGTGTTCTTCCACTCCCAGTGCACCGAGGGCGCCGCCGCCGGGCACGGACTGATGCTGCTCTACGGCGGGTTCGACGGATCCGCCGAGGCCACGGCGGCGGTCGGACGGGACGTCGTCGCGGCCCTCGACGCGCAGGGGTTGTCCACCTTGTGGGACGGCGATCCCGGCACGGCCATCACCGTCACCCCGCTGGACTGGCGGAAACGCCTGGTCGGCTGAGGTCATGACGGGTTCTTGTCGGGCCCGGGAGGTGTCCGAGCAGTGAGAGGAGACTGCTGCCGCGGGCGTGTGTCTGCTTCAATGGATCCATGGCCAGCTTCCAGAACCGACGTGCGACGGGTCGCCATGACCTCGAGCCCTTCTGGCCTTCCCGTCAGCACCACGACTTCGACCGGGTGTGTTGCCGCGCGATGAACGCGCCGGCCCTCTAAAGCCGTACACCCCGGCCTTCGGTCGGCGCGGAAACGACGTACGTCCCTCGGCGGGTCACCGACCACGAACTCGGTCGCCGAGGTCTCCCGGACGAACCTCTCGCGCGAAAGAGCTGACCTCTCATGGCGAACACCCGTTCCCTCTCGACCGCCGCCCCGCTGACCGCCGCGTCGGGCTCCGCCACCGCCCCGGTCGCCGTCCCCTCCCCAGGGCCCTCGCCCCGCCACCGGCTGCGTGCCGTGGGCCGGGACGAGGTCGTGGACATCACCGAGTTCCTGCCGCCGGGCGCCACCTGGCTGCCCGCTCCCCAGCACGCTCTGCCCACGCTGCCGGGCCGGCCGCCGATGATCGGCTACCTGGTGCTCGTACCGGCCGACCAGCAGGGTCAGGCACCGACCTTGCCGCAGGTACCGCCCGTGCCGCCCGTGCCGCAGGCCGAGAGCGGGCAGGACGAGCTGGTGCGGGTCGACACCGCGCAGCGCACCGCGCGGGTCGGCGGACGGCCGCTCGACCTCACCTACCTGGAGTTCGAACTCCTCGCCCACCTGGTCGCGCACCCGGGCCGGGTGCACACCCGCGACCAGTTGGTCACCACGGTGTGGGGCTACGGGCATGTGGGCGACGGGCGGACCGTCGACGTCCACATCGCCCGGCTGCGCCGCAAGCTCGGGGCGGAGTACCGCCAGGCGATCCAGACGGTACGGCGGGTCGGGTACAAGTACACACCGCCGCTGGGCCGTTGACCGCGGATCTTCTGAGAGCAGATTCCCGTCCGTAGCCGCCGCCCGGCGGGCAGAGTCGGCGGTATGAGACTTCTGATGTTGGGTGGTACGGAGTTCGTGGGCCGCGCCGTCGTGGAGTCGGCGGTGGCCCGCGGCTGGGAGGTGACCGTCTTCCACCGGGGACGGCACGCGCCTCCGGCCGGGGTGCGGTCGTTGCTGGGCGACCGCACCGCGCCGGACGGGCTCGCGGCGCTCGCCGACGCCTCCACCGCCGGTTCCGGTTCCGGCGGGGGCGGGTGGGATGTCGTCGTCGACACCTGGTCGGCGGCGCCGCGAGCCGTTCGGGACACCGCGCGGCTGCTGGCCGACAAGGTCGAGCGGTATGTGTACGTGTCGAGTTGCTCGGTGTACGCCTGGCCCCCGGCCGCCGGGTACGACGAGCGGGCGCCCCTGGTGGAGGGCGCGTCGCCCGACGCGGAGCAGACCGACTACGCCCGCGACAAGCGGGGCGGCGAGCTCGCCGCGGTCGAGGCGTTCGGCGCCGACCGCTCGCTCCTCGTGCGCTCCGGGCTGATCCTCGGACCGTACGAGAACATCGGCCGGCTGCCCTGGTGGCTCAACCGTGTCGCCCGGGGCGGACCGGTCCTGGCGCCCGGCCCCCGGGACCTGCCCCTCCAGTACGTCGATGTCCGCGATCTCGCCGACTGGGTGCTCGGCGCGGCGGAACGAGGGCTGAGCGGCGCCCGCAATCTGGCCGGTCCCCCGGGCACGACCACCATGGGCGAACTGCTCGACGCGTGTGTGCGGGCGACCGGCGGGGCGGCCGAACTGCGGTGGACGGAACCGCAGTCGATCCTCGACGCCGGGGTCGAGCCGTGGACGGAGCTGCCGGTGTGGGTGCCCGAAGGGAGCGACCTGCACGACGCGCTGCACCGGGCGGACGTGTCGCGGGCCGTCCGGGAGGGGCTGCGCTGCCGGGACGTGACGGAGACCGTGCGGGACACCTGGGAGTGGCTGACGGGACTCGGAGGCGTCGCACCGCACCGGCCCGACCGGCCACCGGTGGGTCTGGACCCGGCGGTGGAGGCGAAGGTGCTCGGCCGGTAGCGCCGGGGGACGGTTCGGCGGCAGAACGGGCAATCGGCGCGCGGGCGGCGGTTCCCGCGTTTCTTGACCAGGGCCGCCGAAACGTTCCCTTCATGGACCCGGTCCGGGAGCCGCACCGCGCACACGCCGTAGACGGGCGACAACTCCCGGTGTTCCACGGGGCGTTGAAACCAGTTTGTCCCACGAATCTCTCATCAATTTCTGAGTCGTCTGAACACTCCTGGGACTCACCGCGTACTTGATGGAGCCGCTTCACTCCTGTCGGGCGCCTCGATGCCCCGCAAGGAAGTCAGAGGAGTTCCATGGGACGCAACACACGCAAACGACGTTCGCCGCTGGCCGTCCGGGCCATTGCCGCATCCGCGGCGCTCGCGGTCGCGGGCGGCGGCCTGGTCTGGGCGAACTTCTACGCCTCAGCGGGTGAGTCGAAGTCCGGTCAGAACAGCACGCTGGCCTCCGCGCAGGTGGCCACGATCGACTGCCCTGACGTCGGCCAGCAGCTGACGAACGTGCCCGAGCGGGCGCGCAAGGGAGTCGCCAAGGAACTGGCCCTGCTGGACCAGCAGATCACCGAGGCCTACAAGCGCCTCGCTGACACGCGCCAGGCCCAGGCGGGAGACGCCGGCTTCGTCAACAACGCCATCATCAGCCCGCTCCAGTCCAAGCGAGTCGCCACCCTCGACCGGATCGGCATCAACATCCGGAACGCGGGCGGGCAGGTTCCGCAGGGCATGGACCAGCTCGCCGGCTGCAAGGGCGTCGCCGACCCGAACCAGACCAACGCGGGTGAGGGCCAGGACCAGGGCGGCAACAACGACGGCCAGGACCAGAACCAGGGCGGCGACGGCCAGAACCAGGGCGGCGACCAGAACCAGGGCGGTGACGGCCAGAACCAGGGTGACGGTCAGAACCAGGGCGGCGACGGTCAGAACCAGGGTGGCAACGGCCAGGGCGGCAACGGTCCGGTCGCGGGCGACTTCATCGACATCAACCAGGTCCAGCCGAACGGCGGCCCGAAGGGTGTCGGCGGCAACGGCCTCGCGGCCAACGGCGACGGCGGTTCGACGGGTTCCTTCACCACGAACTGCGGCACCAACGAGAACGAGCTCCGCAACTCGGACAACGTGATCGTGGCCCCCGGTGTCAGCAACGGTGCCCAGCACCAGCACGACTACGTCGGCAACCAGAGCAACAACGCCTTCGCGAGCGACCAGGACCTGGCCAACGCGCAGACCACCTGCCAGAACCAGGGCGACAAGTCCTCCTACTTCTGGCCGGTCATCCGTCTGCAGGACGGCACGAACGACATCGACGCCAACGCGCCCGGCGGTGGCCAGGACGGCAACGTCGGCAAGATCGTCGAGCCGAGCCAGGCCGAGCTGAAGTTCGTCGGCAACAAGCAGGGCGACGTCGTCGCGATGCCGACCGCGCTGCGCATCATCACCGGTGACGCGAAGTCCTTCGTGAACGGCCTGAACAACGCCAACACGAACTGGAGCTGCACCGGCTTCGAGGACCGTGTGGTGACGGACAAGTACCCGATCTGCCCGCAGGGCAGCTCCGTGGTCCGGACGTCCTTCTTCCAGAGCTGCTGGGACGGCCAGAACATCGACAGCGCCAACCACCGCACGCACGTCGACTTCGTCGAGCAGGACGGCAGCTGCTCCAACGGCTTCCAGGCCATCCCGCAGCTCCAGGTCCGCCTGGTCTACGACATCCCGGCCCCGTCCGTCCAGAACGGGCAGCTGCAGAACGCGTACGCGATCGACTCCTTCCCGGACCAGCTGCACAAGGCCATCACCGACCACAACGACTTCATCAACTTCTTCGACGAGAACACGATGAACCAGGTGGTCGACTGCATCAACAGCGGCCAGGACTGCCAGTAGTCCTGAAGCAGTCACCGTCATCCTGAAGCGGTGACGAGGAAGCCGGCGGTGGGATTCCCACCGCCGGCTTTCGTTTTCCCTCGCGGTCGGTCAGCCGCTGTGGCTGCCGTTGTTGTGGCTGCCGCCGGGGTTCATGTGCGCGGACCCCTCCTGCACCTCTCCGCCGAGCGTGCCCTGCAGCCCGCCCACGGTCTTCTTCTCCCCGACGGCGACCCACTTGCGGCCGACGAGGTAGTACCCGCCGTAGTCCTTGGCGCCGGCGAGCCACTCCGCCTGGCCCCGGTCGGTGGCGAAGGTCGCGAGGACGAACTTGCCGTCGAAGTCGCCGTCCTTGTTGGTGCAGAGGGCCTGCCGGATGGTGTCCGCGTCCGTCTGCATGTCCGGCTTGCAGCCGACCTCGCCCGCGATGTGCTCCAGCGTCCCGGTCGCCGTCTTCGGGACGGCGGCCTCGGCGTCGTCGCCCGAGCCGCAGCCGGTCAGCAGCAGCAGGGCGGCGACCGCGCCGGCCGCGCTCCCCGCAAGGCTCTTCCTCGTCAAACTCATCCGTACCTCCGGGTCCATTCCGGCGACGTGAACTCGCCAGCTCCGTGCGCACCGTTGTTCACGGACGGTCGCCCCGTTAGCGTGCCGCCACTGTCGACACAGGGGGCACACAGACATGAACAGTCCGTCGCGACGCACGGTGCTGGGCTCGGCCGGTGTCATCGGCCTCGGAACCTACCTGCAGTGGTCGGCCCCGGCCCACGCCGCAGAGAGCCCCGGCGAGGGCCCCGCCTTCGATACGGCTCCCGCGCGCTCCGCGCTCAATCGGCTGCTGCCCGGGCACGCCGGACAGTTCCGGCTCAGTCTGCTCGACCGCAGCGGAACCGTCGACCGGTTCCGGGTCACCGGCACCACCGGGAGCATCCGGGTCCAGGCCACGACTCCGGCCACCCTGCTCATGGGCGTCCACTGGTACCTCAAGTACGTCTGCGGGGCGCACCTCGCCTGGAACGGCAGCCAGCTCGACCTGCCGAAGCGGTTGCCGGCACCCGCCCGCCCCCTGGAGAGATCCACCGCCCTCCCCCACCGCTTCGCGCTCAACGACACCAACGACGGCTACGCCGCCCCGTACGCCGACTGGCCCTACTGGGAGCACCAGATCGACCTGCTGGCGGCGCACGGCTGCAACGAGGTGCTGGTCATCGCGGGGATGGAGGCCGTCTACCACCGGCTGCTGAAGGACTTCGGCTACTCCGACGAGGAGTCCCGGGCCTGGCTGCCCGCGCCCTCGCACCAGCCCTGGTGGCTGCTGCAGAACCTCTCCGGCTACGGCGGCCCCCTCTCCCCCGAGCTGATCGCCCGCCGGGCCGCCCTGGGCCGGCGGATCGCCGACCGGCTGCGCGACCTGGGCATGTCGCCGGTGCTGCCCGGCTACTACGGCCATGTCCCCAAGGAGTTCGTCCAGCGCAACGGCGGTGACGCGCACGTCGTCCCGCAGGGCATCTGGCACGGCTTCGAACGCCCCGACTGGCTCGACCCGCGCACCGACTCCTTCGCCCGCGTCGCCGCCTCCTTCTACGGCCACCTTCAGGACGTCTACGGCAAGGCGTCCCACTTCAAGATGGACCTGCTGCACGAGGGCGGCACCGCGGGCGACGTGCCGGTGCCGGACGCGGCCCAGGGCGTGGAGCGCGCCCTCCAGAAGGCCCGTCCGGGCGCCACCTGGGTGATCCTCGGCTGGCAGGAGAACCCGCTGCCCGAACTCCTGGACGCCATCGACCGGTCGAAGATGCTGATCGTGGACGGTGTCTCCGACCGCTACAGCAGCGTCACCGACCGCGAGCGGGACTGGGGCGGCACCCCGTACTGCTTCGGCACGATCCCCAACTTCGGCGGCCGGACGACCATCGGGGCCCGCGCGCACCTGTGGAACGACAAGTTCTTCGCCTGGCGGGACAAGGCGGACAGCGCGCTCGTCGGCACGGCGTTCATGCCGGAGGCCACCGACCGCGACCCGGCGGCCTTCGAGCTCTTCTCCGAACTGGCCTGGACCCCGAAGAAGATCGACCGGGCCGCCTGGTTCTCCTCGTACGCCGACTTCCGCTACGGCGGCCGCGACGACGGTGCCCGCAAGGCGTGGCGGGCGTTGCACGACACCGCCTACCAGCAGCGGGCCGTGGAGCGCAGCGACCCGCACGACTCCCTGTTCTGCGCCCGCCCCGACCTGGCCGCGGACCGGGCCGCCGAGTACGCGCCGCGGACCCTGACGTACGACCCGGGCCGCTTCGACGCGGCCCTCGCCGGGCTGCTGGGCGTGGCGGGCGGGCTGCGCCGCAGTCCGGCGTACCGGTACGACCTGGTGGACGTGGCCCGGCAGGCGCTGGCGCACCGCGGCCGCCAGTACCTGCCGCAGCTGCGGGCGGCCTACCGGCGGGGCGATCTCGCGACGTTCCGGGCGCTGTCCACGCTCTGGCTGCGGCTGATGCGGCTGTCGGACGAGGTGACGGGGACGAACACGGCGTTCCTGCTCGGGCCGTGGGTGAACGACGCGCGGGCGATGGCCACGAACGACGCCGAGCGGGCGGAGTTCGAGCGGACGGCGAAGGTGCTGATCACGGTGTGGGGCGGGCGGGCCACGTCCGACACGGGGAATCTGCACGAGTACGGCAACCGGGAGTGGAACGGCCTCATGGCCGACTTCTACGTGCCGCGCTGGCAGAAGTGGCTGGACGCGCTGGAGGACGCGCTCGCCACGGGGACCGCTCCGGCGGCCGTGGACTGGTTCGCGTTCGAGGAGCCGTGGACGCGGGAGCGGAAGGACTATCCCGCGCGGCCGGTGGGGGACGCCTACCGCACGGCGGCGCGGGTGCGGGACGTGCTGGCGCGGGCGCCGTACCAGGGGTCGCTGACCGTCACGGCCGAGCCGCCGGTGCTGCCGCCGGGCGGGCGTGCGCGGCTGTCGGCGGTCCTGCGCAACGTCAACGGGCTGCGGGCCACCGGGCGGGTGGACTTCGCCCTGAGTGGCTTCGCCGGGACGGCCGAGCCGGAGGGGCCGACATCGTTGGCGAGCGTCCCGGCGGCGGGCTCGGGGACGGTGCGCTGGCGCGCGGACGCGCCGGACGCGCCGCTCGACCGGCCGCTGCGGCCACTGCCGTACACGGTCACGGTCACGTACGGGCCCCGGGGTGAGGACCGGGTCGAGGGGCGGTTCGACGGAACGCTCTTCGAGGCGGGGGCGCTGGGTTCCGGGTGGCGCACCTACACCAACAACGGGGCGGTCTTCGGGCAGTTGGGGGGTCGGTTCGGAATCGACGGGGCCGGGGCGGACCTGTGGCGGGGGACGTCGGAGTTCGGCACGCTCTATCGCGCGGGGGCGCTGCGGGACGGGACGACCGTGACGCTGCGGGTCGACGCCCAGGCGGCGACCGGGAACTGGGCCCGGGCCGGGATCGTGGTGCGCAACAGTCTCGGTACGGCCGGGTCGGCGGGGTTCCTGAATCTGGCGGTCACTCCGGCGAACGGGGTGGTGTTGTCGTACGACAGCACGGGGGACGGGACCCTCGACACGTATCGGCGGATCACGGGGGTGAAGGCGCCGGTGCTGTTGCGGTTGCGTCGGACGGGGGTGGGGGCGTTCACGGGTGAGTGTTCGACCGATGAGGGGGCCAGCTGGCGGGTGGTGGCGTCGGTGGTGGTGCCGGGGGCGGGTGCCGAGGGGCAGGATGTGGGGCTCTTCATGAGCGCGACGAACGGGGGGAGCGGGGCGCGGGGGTTGGTCGAGTTCAGCGGGTGGTCGCTGGGCTGACGGATGTATGTCGGCTGCGGGTGGGTGGGGCTGGTCGCGCAGTTCCCCGCGCCCCTGAAAGGCCTCCGGCCTTTCGGTCCGAAAAGCACGGGGCGCAGCCCCTGCTTTTCAGGGGCGCGGGGAACTGCGCGAGAAGCCCCACCCACCCGCAGCCTCCGACGAAACAGGCGCCCCCTCCCCCCTGGGCGCCCCGGCGCACCCCAGTGGAACGCGTGGTGACCATCTGACCTATCGCTCGTTTTGCTGAACGTGCAGTCACAGGATGTCGCCCCGCGCCCCGCAGCTTCCCGTGCTCAGGAGTCGGTCGTGGACGTCGAGCAGGCGGAGGCCGCGCTCGTCGAGCACTACCCGCGTCTGGTGCGGCTCGCCTATCTGACGTTGCCGCCGAGCCTGGGCCGCAACCGTCGAGTGCTGACGGCGCACGCGTTGACGCAGCGGGCGCTGCCGAGGGGCCGCGCGTCGGCCCCGCTGATCCCGGCCCAGGCGACGGGCACGGGCACCGCGGCGGGCCGGGAGCGCAACCCCGGGTACGCCTACGTCCGGCTCCAGGTGGTCCGCACCGCCCTGGAGGCCGGTCTCCCGCTGCGCCGCAGGGCGTGGCCGAAGCGCTCCCAGTTGCCGCCGCTGCTTCCGCGGGTGTGGGGGCTGCGGCTCTTCCCCCGCTCGGGCGGCGCCGACGAACTGGCCCTGGACCAGCGGCTGTCGGCGCTCTCCCCGGCGGCCCGCGCCGCCTATGTGCTGCGGGGCCTGGAGAAGCTGCCCGACCCGGCGGTCCGGGCCCTCCTCGACGAGGCCGGCGTCGGTGATCCGGCCGCCGCGCTGCGGGAGGCCGACTCGGTGCCGGCCCAGCAGCAGGCGTTGCTCCTCTCCCCCGAGTACGACCCCTGCTCGCTGCACGCCCGGCCCACCGATCTGGTGCGCCGCCGCCAGCACACGAAGGCCGCGATGGCCGCCACCGCCGCCGTGGTGGCGTGCGGGGCGCTCCTCGGCCTGCCCGGGGACGGGTGGGGTCCGGACGGCGCCGCGGCACCCCCGTACGCGCGCAATCCGGCGGCGCAGGCGGCCCTCGATCCGGGCAGGTTGACGACGGCGACGGCCACGGCGTGGCGGGAGACGGGGCGGACCGACTTCAGCACCTGGCCCGCGCGCGGCGGTCTCGTCAAGGACGAGGCCCTGCTGCGGCGGGCCCTCGCGGTCTGGGCCCGCCCCGGCAAGTCCGTGCAGTTGGCGGTCACCCTCGGCACCCAGGCCGGTCCCCCGCCCGGCCCGCCGCACCTGCTCTACGCGGGCGAGGTGGACAACCTCCGGGTCGTCCTGCTCCACGACGGCCTGCGGATCGCCCGGTACGCCGAGCCGCTCGACGACCCGGACATGGCGGCCCTCGACCTGACCCGGGTGGACGGGGCGACCGGCGCCGGCGCGAGCGCCCTGGTGCTGGGCCGGGTCGACGGCAACGTCCGCTATCTGACGGCCCCTTGGGTGCGCGAGGCGGCCGTACGGGATCTGGCGAAGGCCGACGGGCGGGTGCGGCGGCTGGCGCTGGCGAAGGACGGGACGACGGCGCCGTTCGCGAGCCCGGCGGTGCGCGGCGGGAACTGCACGTCGTGGGACGTCCTTCAGCTGACCGACGCCACCGGAGGTACGCGGCTGTTGAGCGATCTGTCCGAGGTGGTGCCCGCGCATCTCACCGTCGGCCGCCCGACGACCGTGCCCGCCCGTGACGCGTCCGCCGCGCCCGCGGCCTGGGCGCCCTTCGCCTGTTCCCTCGCCGCCGTGCGCTCGCAGGGTGTGCGGACCGTCAACGCCTGGCGGTTCGCCCGTCAGCCGCTGCCCGACGGCAGCGGCACGGCCGACTGGGTGTGCACCCGCACCGAGACCTGGCGGGGCGCGGGCACCCGGGCGATGACCCAGTTCGCCACCCCGGCCGGCGCGTATGTCACGGCCGCCGCCGACGAGGTCCCCGCCTGCGGCCCGGCCGACCCCCATGTGGTGGCCGCCGCTCCCTGGAAGTCCGCGGCCGGTGTCTCCTATCTGCTGGCCGCCGGCGGCAGGGACACCGTCTCCGTCGAACTGAGCGGCGGGGCGAGCGGGTCGGCTCAGGGCAATCTGCTCGCCGTACCGGCCGAGGAGGGCGCGCAGGCGGAGTTGAAGGGCACGCTGGCGAACGGCCGGGAGATCGGCGGACTTCAGCCCGCCCGGTGACCGCGAGCCGGTCGGCGCGTGACCGGTGACCGCGAGGCTCGAACACCTATACGCTATCCAGCCGATGTCCGGCTGAAATGAATCGGTAAGGTGTTCGTATGCGAACCGGTGTGCGCCGCAGGATGAGTGTGGAGGAGCGGCGGCAGCAGTTGATCGGGGTCGCCCTTGACCTCTTCAGCCGGCGCTCCCCCGACGAGGTCTCCATCGACGAGATAGCGTCGGCGGCGGGCATCTCGCGCCCGCTCGTGTACCACTACTTCCCGGGCAAACTCAGCCTGTACGAGGCCGCGTTGAAGCGTGCCTCCGACGATCTGGCGAACCGTTTCGTGGAACCCCGCGAGGGCCCGCTCGGCGCCCGGCTGCTCCGGGTCACCCACCGCTTCTTCGACTTCGTCGACGCGCACGGCCCTGGGTTCTCGGCCCTGATGCGGGGCGGCCCGGCCGTCGGCTCGTCGCGTACCAACGCCCTCGTCGACGGCGTACGGCAGGCTGCCTATGTCCAGATCCTTTCGCACCTGGACGTCGACACCCCGCCGGCCCGCCTCGAACTCGTCGTCCGCTCCTGGATCTCGCTCGCCGAGTCCACGGCCCTCATCTGGCTGGACGGCCGCCGCATCCCGAGACACGAGCTGGAGATCCAACTCGTCCACGACTTCGCGGCCCTGGCGGCCGTGAGCGCGGCGCAGGACGCGGAGATGGCGGCCCTGCTGCGCGGCATGCTCGCCGACGAGCCGGTGGACGGCCCGTTCAGCGAACTGGCGGGACGCCTGGTGGCTCTGGCCCGCGGCTGATCCTCGCCTAGACCTCGAACTTCCGGTACGAGGGATCGAGGTCCCGTACCTCCGCCGACGCGTGGAACGCCAGCCCCTCCCCCACCTTCACGTACTCCCGGAGCAGCTCCAGCACGTTCTCCGTCAGCGTCACCTTCGTCTCGTCGGTCCGGCCCGCGAGCAGTCCGAGGGTGACGTGCACGATGGCGTGGCCGTCGATGTCGGGTCCGACGACCGTGTCCTCGGTGGCCCGGAACTGCGTCTTGCAGGCCTCCGGCTTCGCGGCGGCGGTCCGCACGACCTCCTCGTGCAGGGCCTTGGCGAACGCGGGCCGGTCGAAGCCGTCGGAGAGGACGGCGGAGTAGTCAACAGTGATCTGCGGCATGAGGTCACCCTAACCGCAGCCGCAACGCCAGCATCGCGATGTCGTCCTCCCGGTCCCGGCCGAAGCAGTGCAGCAGGGTGTCGCACAGCGCGACCGCCCCGTCCGGGGCGTCCGCGGCGGCGGCCCGGAGTTGCTCCATGGAGAGCGAGAGATCGATGCCCCGGGTCTCGACGAGGCCGTCGGTGACCATGAGCAGCCGGTCCGTCGGCCACAGCACCGTCTCCGTCGGCTCGGGCCGTTCGAGGCCGAGCCCGAGGAGCGGCCCGGCGGCCTTCACATACGCGGCCTCGCCGGAGTCGCGGACGATCAGCGGCGGGATATGGCCCGCGTTGGCGACCCGCACCCGCCCGCTGTCCGGCTCGACGAGGGCCAGACAGACGGTGGCGGTGACGTCGGGGTGGTAGTGCTGGAGCATCCGGTCGAGCCGCCCGGCGAGCGCCGCGGGATCGGACTGCTCCACGCAGTAGGCGCGCAGGGCGTGCCGGATCTCCACCATCACGGTGGCCGCTTCCAGGGAGTGCCCGACGACGTCGCCGACGGCGGTGAGGACGCCGCCGGGGGTGGACAGGGCCGCGTAGAAGTCACCGCCGATCTCGGTCTGCCGGGACGCGGGCACATACCGTACGACGACTTCGAGGCCGGGGAACTCGGGCACCCGCTTGGGCAGGAAGCTGTGCTGGAGGGTGAGCGCGACATGGCGTTCGACCTGGTACATCAGCAGGGGTTGCGCGGCCAGCGCGGTGGCCTGCGCGAGGCGGGCGACCAGCCCCGAGGTGTCGGACGCCGTGCGCCGGGTGTCGTGCTCGGGGGTGGCGACGCAGACGGGCGTGCCGCTCTCGGTGCGGGCGAGGACGAGGCGGGCGTCCTCGGTGACGCCGGGCCGGAAGAAGCCGGCGGGCCACAGCGGCGCGGGGACGACGGTGTCGCGCGGGCCGGGGTCGCCGTCGGTGACACGGCGGATGAGCCGGGCCACGGCCTCGTGCGCGCCGGCGTCGGGCAGAGTGGTGCGGGCCCTGGCGCGGGAGGTGCCGCTGTAGAGGTGGCCGTCCTCCCCGAGCACGAACACGGCGGCGGGCGACCGGGTGAGCCGGGCGGCTCCCTCGGCGGCGGCCCCGGCCAGCTCCGTGAGGGTGCGGGCGGCCTGGACGTCGACGATGGTCTCGGAGAGCAGGGTGAGCCGTCGTACGAGGGCCTCGGCGCCGTTGCGCATCCGAGCGCCGCGGACGGCCGCGCGGACGACCGCCTGGATCTCCTCGGGTTCGGCCGGGACCGTCAGATAGGCCTCGCCGCCCGCGTCGAGGCCCCGGCAGCGGTCGCCGGGGGCGACGGAGGCGGCGGAGAAGTGGACGACGGGCAGGGCGGCCGTCGGGGGCTGCGCCTTGAGCCGGCGGCAGAGTTCGAACCCGCTCATGTCGGGGAGGCCGACGTCGACGAGGGCCACGTCCGGCAGGACCCCTGAGCGGAGGCGCACGTCGAGTTCGGCGAGGGCCTCGCCGGCGCTGGCGACGGGGACGACGCTGTGCCCGGCTCTGCGCAGCACCGCGCCCATCGCGTACCGGCTGGCGGCCGCGTCGTCGACCACCAGGACCGTGGTGCTTGCTTCGTCGGCCATCAGGCTCATGAGGCTCTCGTCGTCGCCGGCGCACGGATGGTGCGGGCCGGATTCCCCTCCGCCCGCACCATCCAAGCTAGCGCCCTACCGGTCGGACCGGGCGAATACCGCGACGGTCCGCCCCGGAACGGCGAACGTCCCCGATTCCGCTTCGTACGACGCCCCGCGGACGATAGGGTCCGCGCCCGACGCCTGCGCCCGGTGCAGGGCGTAGGACGTTCCGGCCAGGTCGTGCACCGTCTGCTTCCGCTCCTCGGGGGTGGCGTTGAGGACGACGACGAGGTCACCGAGTTCTATGGTGATCACGCCCGGGGTCTCGTCCTTCCCCGACAGCGGGAACGACAGCTTCGACTGGACCTGTTCCGCCGTGTCGAGGGAGAAGACGTCCTCCGTCGTACGGATCCGCAGCAGGTCCCGGTACGCGGCCGAGGCGCCCTCGATCTGCTCGCAGCCGACCTTCACCGAGGTCAACAGGGGCTTGGCGTAAGGCCACTTGGACCGGTTGTCGGCCGCGAGGGGCAGACCGCGGCCGAAGCCGTTGCCGTCCCGGCAGTCCCAGTGGATCGCGTTGAACCAGTCGCCGCTGTCGTAGGAGTTGCGGTCGAGGGACTTGGAGCGCAGCAGGTCGGTGCCCGCCTGGGAGAACGCGGGGCCCTGCGAGAGGACGGCCGTCGCCATGGCGAGGACCTGCATCCGGGCCCGGTCGGCCGCGTTCGTCGAGGCGGGCAGCTTGAAGGCGAGCGCGTCGAACAGCGACTCGTTGTCATGGGCGTCGACATAGGCGAGGGCGTCGCCGGGGGCGTCCGCGTATCCAGCGGGGGCCCCGTTGTAGTCGACGTCGGAGCCCTTGACCTCCTTGCCGTCGGTGTCGGTGAACCGGTAGTTCGCGAGGTTGCCGCTCAGACCGACCTTGATGAGGTCCTGGTAGTGCAGCAGGCGGGCCTTCTGCTCGGCGGGAGTGCCGTTGTCCTCGGAGGAGTTGGGCTCGGTGTGGAGGCCGGACGCGAAGCCCTGGACGCCCGGATCCTCGTCGAAGGGGCCGCCGCCGCGCACCGCGTCACGGGCCCGGTCGGAGAAGGTCGCGATGCCCGTCCCGGCCATGTTCTTCTGGGTGGCCTGGACGAAGCGCGCGTCGTCGGCGACCTCGCCGAAGTTCCAGCCCTCCCCGTAGAGGATGATCCGCTTGCCGTCGACGCCGTCCTTCTCGAGGGTCAGCGCGTCGAGGGCCTTGCGGACGGCGAGGATGTTGGCCTTCGGGTGGTGGCCCATCAGGTCGAAGCGGAACCCGTCGACCTTGTACTGCCTGGCCCAGGTGACCATCGAGTCGACGACCAGCTTGCCCATCATGGTGTTCTCGGGGGCGGTGTTGGCGCAGCAGGTGGAGGTGGCGACCGAACCGTCGGCGAGGAGCCGGTGGTAGTAGCCGGGGACCACCTTGTCGAGAACGCTCTTGTCGGCCTGGCCGCCGGCGGGCGTGTGGTTGTAGACCACGTCGAGCACGACGCCGAGGCCGTCGTCGTTGAGCGCCTTCACCATCTTCCGGAACTCGACCGTGCGCCGTGTCCCGTCCGGGTCGGTGGCGTACGAGCCCTCCGGCACGGTGTAGTGGTACGGGTCGTAGCCCCAGTTGAAGGCGTCCTTCGCGGCGACCTTCGCCACGCACTCCTGCTGCTGGTCGGAGTCGGCGGCGTAGGAGCCGAGGTCGCAGCCGACGCTCGCCTGGTCGGCCTTGCGCTCGGGGATGGTGGCGATGTCGGCGACGGGGAGCAGGTGCACGTACGACGTCCCGGCCTTCGCCAGTTCCCGCAGGTGCTTCGAGCCGTCGCTGCCCTTGTCGGTGAAGGCTAGGTAGGTGCCCCTGTCCTTCGCCGGCACGGTGCCGTCGCCGATGGAGAAGTCGCGGACGTGGAGTTCCTGGATCTGCGCGTCCCTCAGCGGGACGGCCTTGGGCTTGGTGTGGGACGACCAGCCCTTCGGCGCCAGGGCCTTGTCGGCGAGGTCGACGACGAGGCTGCGCTCGGAGTCGGCCGTCAGGGCGACGGAGTAGGGGTCGGTGACCTTGTTGGTGACGACCTCGCGGACGCTGGGCGCCCACACCTTCACGACGTACCGGTAGGGCTTGTTCTTCCAGGACTTCTCACCGGTGACGGACCAGACGCCGGTGGCGTCGTCCCGCTTCATGGGGAGGGTCTTTCCGTCGAGGTCGAGCCGCACCGACTGTGCCGTGGGGGCCCAGACGGAGAGCGTCGGACGGCCCTTGGTGAACGTCGGGCCGAGATCGGCGGCCGACCCGTCGTAGAGGTCGTCGAGCACGCCGGCGATCTGCACCCCGGTCGCCGCGAGCACGGCGCCGTTCGCCGCGCGCTGGGAGGCGACCAGCTGGCCGCGCAGGGCCGCACGGACCCGGTCGCGGTCGCGGGGGTCGACGGTCCACGCGGTGTACGACCTCAGGTGCGGGAACCTCGCCTTCTGGGCGTCGGTGAGGGCCGACTCGGTCAGCCGCAACCATCGCTCGTCGGTGCTGGTCAGCGCGCCGTCCTTCGCGGTGATGGAGCCGGTGCGCGAGTACAGCAGCTGGGTGGAGGCGGCGGTGTCGTTCCCGTTCCAGACGACGGTGTTCCGGTCGATCCAGACGGCCTTGGAGGTGGTGAGGTCGAGGGCGGCGGCGGAACCGGCCGGCTGCGGGAGCAGGTACTTCTCCTGCCCGTTCAGCAGCCACACCTCGGGCCCGTGGGTCTTGAGGTCGAGGGCCTGGTCGGCGGAGAGGTCCTTCTCGTCGCCCTTGTGGATGATGTAGCTGAGGCTGGTGGCCCCGTCGGTGAGGGGCACCTCGAAGACGGCGCCGTAGGCGTCGGTCCGCACCGGCTCCAGGGGCTCGGCCCAGTCGGTGGGGTTCGCGGCGCCGGACCAGACGTGCAGGCCCCAGCCGTCGTAGTTCCCGTCGGCGCGGTGGTAGTGCAGGACGGCCTTGGACGGGTCCGGGGCCGGAAGGTCGGGCTTCTCCGTCAGGACGGCCTCCTTGCCCTGCTCGACCCAGATCTCGCCCGTCCGCGTGACGTCGATCGAGCGGTCGGCGGAGACGTCCTTGGTGCCGTTCTTGTCGATGACGAGGTAACTGACGTTCGAGGCACCGGGCTTGAGCTTGACGTAGGCGAAGGCACCGTACGCGTCCCGCCCGATGAAGTCGTGGCCGTCCGGCCAGGTCGTCCCTTCGCCCTCGGCGATGTCGCCCCAGGCGTAGAGCCGCCAGTCGGTGTAGTCGCCGTCGGCGCGCCGGTAGTGGACGATCGCGTGGTCGCGTGAGGAGGCGGTGGGGGCCTCGGGGGCGGGCGGGGCGCCCGTGGTGGAGGTCGCGGTGGCGCTCGCCGTACGTCCGGTTCGGTCGATCACCACTGCTTTGTACCGCAGGACGGTTCCGGCGGGTACGTCCTCGCCGAGGGTCTGGGTGACCTTGTACGGGGCGTGGTCGGCGGAGCCGAGGGTCTTCCACTCGCCGTTGCCGACCTGGGCGGCGAAGACGACCCGGTCGAGCTGTCCGCCGTCGACATCGGCACCGACCTCCACGGTGCCGGTGGCGCCGGCGGCCGGGGCTTCGAGGGTGAGGGTGGGCTCGGTGGCGGGCTTCGCGAGGGGGCCGTCGGCCTTGAGGACGATCGAGGAACCGGCGGGCACGGTGACGGTGACCTTCTTGTCGGCGCCGCTCCTCACCTTGCCGTCGGTGCCGTAGACGCCTTGGAAGGTCATGCCGGCCGAACCGGTCGCGAAGGTGGCCGACTTGGCGTCGTCCGCGTTGTTGAAGGCGACGACGTACTCGGTGCCGGTGCGGGCGTCGGTCCGTGAGAGGGCGTAGACGCCCGCGCCGTCGTCCGCGTGGCGCTCGGTCTGCACGCCGTCGGCGAGCGCGGGGTGGGCCTTGCGGAGCCCCGCGAGCGCGCGGATCTGTCGGTAGAGCGGCGCGTCCGTGTCGTACGCGTCCGTGGCGTGCGTACGGTCCGTGCCGAGCAGGTCGTCGTCGAGGTAGTCGGCGGTCTTCGAGGCGAACATCGTCTGGCGGGCGTCCTTGTCGCCGCCCGCGCCGGTGAAGCCCTGCTCGTCGCCGTAGTACACGACCGGGTTGCCCCGGCTGAGGAACATCAGCTCGTTGGCGAGCCGGTCCCTGGCGAGCAGTTCGGCGTCGGTGGCCTTCGGGTCGTCCTGCTTCAGGAAGGTCCCGATGCGGCCCATGTCATGGTTGCCGAGGAAGGTGACCTGCTCGTACGCGTTGGCCTTGTCGGTCGTGTACTTGTAGTCGTCCCCGAAGACCTGGGCCAGCCGCTGCGCGCTGCCGCCCTGGGAGGCGTACGACCGTGCCGCGTCCTGGAAGGGGAAGTCGAGCGTGGAGTCGAGGCGCCCCTGGGTGACGTACGGGGAGGTCACGGAGGTGTCGGCGGAGTAGACCTCGCCGAACATGAAGAAGTCGTCGCGGCCCTTCCTCGCGGCGTAACGGTCGAGCGCGGTGGCCCACTGGGTCCAGAACTCCATGTTCACGTGCTTCACGGTGTCGATCCGGAAGCCGTCGATGTCGAAGTCCCTGACCCACCTCTCGTAGATCTTCTCCATGCCGGAGACGACCTCGGGGCGTTCGGTCCACAGGTCGTCCAGCCCGACGAAGTCGCCGTGGGCGGCGGACTCGCCGGCCCAGGTGGAGTCGCCCCGGTTGTGGTACATCGTCGGGTCGTTGAGCCAGGAGGGGACCTTGGCGTTCTTCTTCGCGGCCGGGACGACGGGTGTCCGGGGGAAGGAGTCCCGGTCGACGGACGGGAAGTTCTCGCTCCCGGCCGCGTGGTCGGTGTCGTCGAAGGGCTTTCCGTCCCTGGTCAGATAAGGGAAGGCGCCTTTCGACAGGTAGTCGTAGGACTTCTCCTCGTAGTCGACGACGTCGGCGGTGTGGTTGGTGATGACGTCGAAGAAGACCTTCATGCCCTTGGCGTGGGCCTTGGAGATCAGGGTCTCCAAGTCCTCGTTGGTGCCGAAGTGCGGGTCGACCCGGGTGAAGTCGGTGATCCAGTAGCCGTGGTAGCCGGCGGAGGCGTTCGTGCCGGTGCCCTGGACGGGCTGGTTCTTGAAGATCGGCGCGAGCCAGATGGAGGTCGTGCCCAGGCCCTTGATGTAGTCGAGGCGCTGGGTGATGCCCTTGAGGTCGCCGCCCTGGTAGAAGCCCTTGTCGGTGGGGTCGTGGCCGGTGGCGAGGCGCGAGCCGGTGAGTCCGCCCTTGTCGTTCGCCCTGTCCCCATTGGCGAAACGATCCGGCATGACGAAGTAGAACTGCTCGCGGGTGAGGTCGTGACGGGCGGCGCTCTTCGCCAGCTTCGCGTCGGACGGCGGTGGGGGCGCGGTGGCGGCTCCGGCGGCGAGGGGCTGGACGAGCGCCGCGGTCAGCGCGGTCACGGTGACCGCGCCGACCACGGCGGTCCGTCCGGCGTGGGTGGTACGGCGCCTCGACGGCGTCGGCCATCTCGGTATCACAGAGGGACTCCTAGCGATGACGGCTCTGGTGGGTCCGACCCCGCGTGACCGTATCGCCGCCGAAAGCGTTTCAGCAAGAGTCTTGAAAATAACGGTAAGGGCTTACAACACCGTCAGCAGCTGGACTTGCCCGCGTAGATCGCGAGGGCGGTGTTGGCGCCGAGGGTCGCGGCGAACTGGCCGGAACCGTTCACGGTCACCGTCGTGTTGTTCTGCACGTCGCAGTAGGTGCCGGCCGGGAGGGAGGTCTGGTACGTGCGACCGATGCTGCCCGACTCGTGGTTGATGGCCACGAAGCCCTTGGCTCCGCGGCCGAAGGCGATCGCGTCGCCCCCGTTGTCCCACCAGTCGGTGACGGCCTCGCCGCGGGTGGCGTTGCGGAAGGGGACCATGCGCATGATCTCCGGCCACGCGTGCTGGCACTTCCAGCCGTTCTGCCAACAGGCGTTGACCGTACCGCCGTTGGGCGGGCCCGCGTCGTGGTCGGTGAACTCGTAGCCGGAGTTGATGTCGGGCGCGCCGTACGGGTGGGCCAGCATGAAGACGTTCGCCAGCGTGTAGTTGGCGCCGTCCTTGTAGCTGAGGGTGGAGCCGTTGCGCTCGGTGTCGTGGTTGTCGACGAAGACGCCGGCGACCGAGCTTTTCATGTAGCCCCAGCCCTCGCCGTAGTTCTTCAGGTAGGCGAGGTTCTCGTTGTTGAAGACCCGCTTGAGGTCGAAGGCGTAGCGGAACTCCTGCACGTCCCCGTTGCCGGTGTACTCGCTCGGCTGCACGGCCTCCCCTGAGCCGAAGATGGCCTCCTGCTTCCAGTACACGGAAGGCTTGGTCAGCCGCGACTTGATGTGGGCGAGGTCGCCGGCGGGGATGTGCTTGGCCGCGTCGATCCGGAACCCGTCGACGCCGTACCCGAGGAGGCTGTTCATGTACCCGGCGATGGCCGACCGCACGTACTCCTCGCCGGTGTCGAGGTCGGCGAGCCCGACGAGCTCGCAGTTCTGGACGTCGGCGCGGTTGGTGTAGTCGCCGATGGTCGCGGTGCAGTCGTCGAAGTCGAAGGAGGAGTAGAGGCCGGGGTAGGTGTACTTGGTGTACGACGAGCCGCCGGTTCCCGTGCCGCTCCCGGCCGACATGTGGTTGACGACCGTGTCGACGACGACCTTGACGCCGGCCGCGTGACACGTGTCGATCATGTTCTTGAAGGCGGTGGCGTCCCCGAGCCGTCCGGCGATCCGGTAGCTGACCGGCTGGTACGACGTCCACCACTGCGAGCCCTGTATGTGCTCGGCGGGCGGTGAGACCTGGACGTAGCCGTACCCGTTCGGGCCAAGCCTGTCGGTGCACTCCTTGGCGACGGAGGCGAAGTTCCACTCGAACAGGACGGCGGTCACGTCCTTGGTGCCGGGAGGCGAGGCGTACGCGGTCGTCGTGGGCACCGCGAGCGCGATCGACGCGCCGGCCGCGAGAGCGAGCGCGCCGGAGAGGGTTCTGCTGACCATGTGGGGTCCTTCTCCGTTGAAGGGGTCCGAAGGGGAGGTGCGTGGGCCATGGACGGGCCCGTGCGGCAAGGCCGTTGCGGATTCTTGCTGCAAGATGGCTGAAAACTTTCAGCCGGAAGGAAGGTACGAGTCGCTCGTCAAACGGTCAACCCTCCGGACACACCTTCTTCACGCGGGCGAAATCTCTTCACAGGCAAGGGCGTTGAGGGTGGGCGCCCCGTATGCCGCCCCCGTCGCGGAGTGCCGTGTACGCGGACCACGCGTCCAGCAACGGAGGGGTCACCGAACCTCGTCGGCCGGGGCCATGGGTGAGCGCGTAGCGTACGGCCGCCGGAGTGGCCCGTGGGAACGCCGAGCGCAGCAGGGCGACGGTGCCCGTGACGAAGGGCGCGGCGGCGCTCGTGCCGCTCAGGACGAGGGGGTGGCCGTCGGTGACCGGGCCCGGGACGCGGTCACCGGGGGCGCCGACGCCGTTGCGGCCGACGGACCTACCGAGGTTGGACTGGGGCATGGGGTGCCCGGCGCGGTCGTACGCGGTCACGGGGACGACCCACGGGTGGTCGGTGAGGACGGAGGAGCCGATCCTGCTCTGGTTCCCGGCGGCGACCACCAGGATCACCCCCCGGGCGGCGGCGTGGTCGAGGGCCTGCTCCAGCGCGTGGTCGCGGATCCCGGAGGGCGCCGGCTGGGCCATGCTCAGGTTCACGACATGGGCGCCCGCGTCGACGATCTCCGTGAGCGCCCGGGCCAGTTCCCCGGTCCGTACGCCGGACAGGCAGGTCGCGGGGCCGCCGTCGGCCGGACGGTCCGTGAAGAGGGGCCGTGACAGCAGAGTGCAGCGGGGGGCGACGCCCCCGTCGGCGACGAGGATCCCGGCCACGGCGGTGCCGTGCGCGCAGCAGACGTCGGTGCGGCGGCAGCTTCCCGTGTCGGTGCCCGGCCCCAGTTCCCGCACCGAGCGGGCCGCGAAGGCGGGGTGGTCCGGGGCGACGCGGCCGTCGATCACACCGATGACGACCTCGGGCCGACCCGAGGTGCGCGCCATGAGCGGCGGAAGGCGCACCAGTTCCAACGGGTCCATGGCACGCCCCTCTCCGCGGCCGTCCGACGGGACGGCCGGACTCACTCGCGCACGGGCTCGGGCGGGCCGCAGGTGCCGAGACAGTCCGCCGCGCAACGGTTCAGACAGTCGCCCGCCGCGTAGGACGGCACGTCCCGGCAGACGTCGGCACAGAGCTGGGAGCACAACGTGTCGCAGTACATGTCGAGTTGGGCGTACAGCCGGTCACCGGCCCCGCCCCGCCGGGCGAGCGGGACGGGAGCCGCCGGGACGAAGCCGGGAACGGTCATGTCGGCTCATAGGGGCCGTAGCAGTTCTCCGCGATGCACTCCCGCACGCAGGCGGCGGGGTTCCAGGCGCGCCTGCACTGAACCCGGCACACCCCTCCGAGCTCCTCCTCACAGGTGATGAACTGGGGCACGACCCGGTCACCGGCCGGGGCGGGCGGGTCCGTCGTGGTGAATCCTGGCAGGCTCATGTCGGATCACCTCTCCCACTTCTCCTCGCAGAGCTGCGCCACGCACTTCCGCACGCACGCGCCGGGGTCGTGGGCACGGCGGCAGCGGTGGCGGCAGACCGGCCTCAGTTCCTCCTCGCAGGTGAACTGCTGAGAAACCATCAGGTCACCGGCGTGCGCTCCGGTTGCCGTCGGTCCGACGGCGAATCCGGGGATACGCATGTCCCTTCGCCTCTTTCCTCTCTTGTCTCTCTCGTGTCCTTGTGTCGCTCACCGGGTGTAGTAGCGCTGGATGGGGGTCACCCGGAAGGGGAAGAGCCCCGCGAGACCCACGCGGACGAACCACTTCTCGGTGACGTTGGTCTGGCGGTGGGTGTACGAGAAGACGACCGTGATGACGGTCTGCGACCCCACGCTGAGCCGGGAGAAGTCCGCCTCCACCGCGGACAGGACGAAGCCCTCGGAGCGCATCTCACTGGTCTTGCGGTAGATCTCCTGCTCCCGCACCGTCAGGTAGTTGAGAGCCCGGTGGGCCGGGTCGAGGCCCGCGTTGTTGTTGAGCTGGAGCACCCGGTCGAGGACCTCCCTGGCGGTCTTCTCGAACCCCTTGCGGGAGGTGTCCGCGGGGCGGTCGATCGCCTCGATCAGCTCCCGGCTGTCGAAGGCCCAGATCTTCTCGACATGGACGACCGGCACGGAGAGTCCCTGACAGGCGCCCGGCGGCAGAAGGGGGCCGAGGGTGCCGACGACTACGGCGAGGTCGCGGTAGTCCCGGACCGGGCGCAGGGCCTCCACGAGGTCGTCCAGGTCGGCCGGGTCCACGGGTTCCAGGACGTAGGTGTCGACTCCCTGCACGGACAGGACGTAACACATCTGCCGGGCCAGGTAGCGGTTCTCGGGTGCGGACAGGACGCGGTGGACGGCGTCGGCGTCACTGGCGTCACGGGCTCCTCCGGCGCCGGCCGCCTGCAAGAACTCGTGCTGGACTGAGAGATCGGGAAAGACGGCGCGCACCTGGCCGAGGACATACACGTAGCCGGGGGTGGTGTCCGCGCCGTGCCCCGCTCCGCCGCCGTCGTGGGAGCCGGACCCGGCGCACCCGCAACAGGCCTGTGTGACGCCGGACTCGACGGGCAGCGGGTGGGGGTCCGGATCGAACGACGCGGGGGGCGCGGCGGGCACGGTCCGTGTCCCGGTGCCGGTGTCCGGCGGAGGGCTCGCGTCTGTGGCGCCGTCTGTGATCTCGGGGTCCATGGGTCGGTCACTCCTCACGCGGGCTCTGTAGGACTCCCGGTCCGGAGCGGTCGCGCACCGGGCCGCCTGGTCGTGCACGCGCCGTGCGCGCTGCTCAGCGTTCGCGCCCGCCACCGATCGTCATCCACTGGTTCAACGCCTCGGCCCGGCGGCCACAGCCGCCGCAGGGCCGGATCCCCATCGCGGTGGTCACCCGGGCGACCGCGTCGCCCAGTCCGATCTCCGCGTCGTCGTGGGCGAAGCCGGGGATACGGACGCGGTGGCGGGACTTGCCGTGACGGGACTCCCGGCCGCTCGTTGCGCCGTCAACCATCTAGCTCACATCCCGGTGTTGACCGATCTCACTCGGCGCCCCCGACACGTCCCCACCCCCCTTCCACTGTCCTCCTGCGGTTCCTGGGACGCACCTCGACCGGACAGCCCCGGCGCCGCCCCGCCCACGGCGGACGCGGCAGGGCCCGCCACCCCGGGCTGGGGTGGCGGGCCCTGAAGGTCGACCGCGGCGGCCTCGCTGCCGCCGCTCACGGAAGGTCAGCCGGTCGTCCACCACACGGTCGTGTCCCCCGGCAGCTTCGCCTCGTCGTCGGCCACCGTCAGTTCGCCGCTGGCGACCAGGACGCGACCGTACGCGGGGATCCGTACCGCCTCGCTCGTGGTGTTGGCGACGCACACGACGTCTCCCCGGCGGAAGGCCAGGACGCCGGCGGGGGCCTTCAGCCACTCCACCGAGTCGCCCGCGCCGAGGGCGCGCTGTTCGCGGCGGACGGACAGGGCCGTGCGGTACAGCTCCAGGGTCGAGTCCGCGACGCCCGTCTGGGCCTCCACGCTCAGCTCGGCCCAGTCGGCGGGCTGCGGCAGCCAGGAGCCGCCGGAGCCGAAGCCGTACGACGAACCGGCGCGGGTCCACGGGATCGGCACCCGGCAGCCGTCGCGGAAGCCGTCCTGGCCGGCGCCCCGGAAGTACGCGGGGTCCTGGCGGACCTCGTCCGGGAGGTCGACGACGTCGGGGAGGCCGAGTTCCTCGCCCTGGTAGACGTAGGCCGAGCCGGGCAGCGCCAGCATCAGCAGCGAGGCGGCGCGGGCGCGGCGCAGCCCCAGGGCGCGGTCGCCCGCGAGGCGGATCTGCGTGCCGAGGCCCGGTTCGTTGGCGAAGCGCGTCGCGTGCCTGGTCACGTCGTGGTTCGACAGCACCCACGTCGCGGGGGCGTTGACCGGGCGCATCGCGTCCAGGGTGCGGTCGATGACGGCCTTCAGCTCCGCCGCGTCCCAACTCGTGCTCAGATACTGGAAGTTGAAGGCCTGGTGCAGCTCGTCGGGGCGGACGTAGTTCGCGGTGCGTTCGACCGTCGGCGTCCATGCCTCCGCGACGAAGATGCGGTCCCCCGCGTATTCGTCCAGCACCAGGCGCCATTCGCGGTAGATCGCGTGGACGCCGTCCTGGTCGAAGAAGGGCATGACATCGTTGCCCAGCAGTTTCAGCTGGTCGTGGGCGCCGAGGTCGGGCAGGCCGTCCGCCTTGACCAGGCCGTGGGCGACGTCGATACGGAAGCCGTCGACGCCGATGTCCAGCCAGAAGCGGAGGATGGAGCGGAACTCGTCGCCGACCGCCGGGTGCTCCCAGTTGAAGTCGGGCTGCTCCGGGGCGAAGAGGTGCAGGTACCACTCGCCCGGGGTGCCGTCCGGTTCCGTGACCCGCGTCCATGCCGGCCCACCGAAGATGGACTCCCAGTCGTTCGGCGGGAGTTCACCGCTCGCTCCCTTGCCGGGGCGGAAGTGGTAGCGCTCGCGCAGCGGTGAACCGGGACCCTCCGCCACCGCCCGCCTGAACCACTCGTGCTGGTCGGAGGAGTGGTTGGGGACCAGGTCGACGATGATGCGCAGGCCCAGCTCGTGGGCGTCGCGGATCAGGGCGTCCGCGTCCAGGAGCGACCCGAACATCGGATCCACCGCGCGGTAGTCGGCGACGTCGTACCCGGCGTCGGCCTGCGGGGAGGCGTAGAAGGGGCTGAGCCACACGGCGTCGATGCCGAGGTCGCGCAGGTACGGGAGTCGGGACCGCACGCCCTCCAGGTCGCCCATGCCGTCGCCGTTGCTGTCGGCGAAGCTGCGCGGATAGACCTGGTAGATCACCGCGTCGCGCCACCAGTCGCTGCGCGGGGTGGTGGCGCGGGCAGAGGTCGGGGCCGGGTCGGCTGCGGAGTGCTGCTGGCTCATGGCGTCCTTGGTGCGTAACGGGGTCATGTGGTCAGAAGGTCTTGGGATCTGCGGTGCCGGGGTACCGGCGTTCCGGCGAGGCGGTCGCGGTGGCAGCGGGGTCGGATGGCCACCGCGACCGCCTCGGGTCTTTGGGCGCCCCTGTAGGGGCGCGGGGAACTGCGCGAGAAGCCCCACCGGAGCCGCGGACAGCAGACGGCCGACGCCGACGCCATCTCGCGGCCCGGCCGGGCGGTCAGCCCTTCGTGCCGCCCGCGGTCAGTCCGGTCACCAGGTTCTTCTGCACCAGGTAGAAGAACGCGGAGACGGGGATCGCGACCAGCACGGCGGTGGCCGCCATCAGGTTGCGCTGGGCGTCGTGCTCGCTGACGAAGCTCTGCAGACCGACGGCGAAGGTGTACTTCGTGTCGGACAGCATGAACGTCGAGGCGAAGGCGACCTCCCCGAACGCGGTGATGAAGCTGTAGAACGCGGCGACCGCGAGACCCGGCTTGGCCAGCGGCAGGATCAACCGGGCGAAGGTGCCGAAGGGGGAGAGTCCGTCCACGCGGCCCGCCTCGTCGATCTCGAAGGGGATCGTGTCGAAGTAGCCCTTGAGCAGCCAGGCGCAGTACGGCACGGCCGTCGAGCAGTAGACGAGGACGAGGCCGAGGTAGCTGTCGACGAGCCGCAGTTCCGAGAGGATCTCGTACATCGGCACCATCAGGACGGCCACGGGGAACATCTGCGTGACCAGAAGCACCCACATGAACTTCCGGTAGCCCGGGAAGCGCATGCGGGAGACGGCGTAACCGGTGGTCGCCGCGATCAGGACCCCGATGACGGTGGTGCCGAGCGAGACGACGAGGGTGCTGACCAGCCAGTCGAAGAACGGTGTCTCCTGGAGCACGTGCGAGTAGTTGGCAAAGGTCATTTTGCCGAAGATGCGCCCAGGATGCAGGTAATCGTCCTTGTCCGGTCCGAGGGACAGGAAGACCAGCCAGGCGATGGGGAAGAGGGCGGCCAGGCTCGCCACGACGAGGATCGTGTGCGCGGCGAGAGAGCCGGCGAGGCTGTTCTCGCCGCGCCTGCGGGTCCTGCGCGGGGCGGCGGTTGTCGGCGTCGCGTCCGCCGGAGCCTTGGTCTCAACGGTGGTCGTACTCATGGGGGCTCCTGCCTCAGATCGCGAGCTGCTGCTCATCGCGGTTCAGCCAGCGGCGGTAGACGGAGGTGAAGACGATCAGGATGGCCAGCAGCAGGATGCCGTAGGCCGCCGACTGCGCGAAGTCACGCGGCTGCTGCCCGAAGCCGAGGTAGTAGGCCCAGGTCACGAGGATCTGCGCCTCGGGCGCGGTGTCGCCGAACAGCAGGAAGATGACGGCGAACTGGTTGAACGTCCAGATCACGCCGAGGAGGACGACGGTGGAGCTGACCGAGCGCAGGCCCGGCAGCGTGACGTAGCGGAAGCGCTGCCAGGGGCTCGCGCCGTCCATCTCCGCCGCCTCGTAGAGCGAGGAGTCGATGGACTGCAGCCCGCCGAGCAGCGAGACCATCATGAACGGCACGCCGCACCAGGTGTTGACCATGATCGCGGCGAACCGCTGCCAGAAGGTGTCCTCCAGCCACAGCGGGGTCGGCAGGTGCAGTGCGTCGAGGCCTGCGTTGATCACACCGCCGTCGGCGAGCATGAACCGCCAGCCGAACACGGTGACGAAGGTGGGCACGGCCCACGGCAGGACCAGGATCAGCCGGTAGAAGGTGCGGCCGCGCAGCTTCTGGTTGAGCAGCAGCGCGAGGCCGAGTCCGATGACGTAGTGCAGGGCGACGCAGAGCGCCGTCCAGACGATCGTCCAGATGAAGTGCGACCAGAAGCGGTCGTACGACGTCGGGCCCCACAGGATGTCGGCGTAGTTGTCGAAGCCGATGAACTCGTAGGTCGCCTCGATGTGGTTGGCGCCGATCGTGCGCGCCGAGTTGAGGCTGTTGGCGTCGGTGAGGGTGAGGTAGAGGCCGCGCGCCAGCGGATACAGCACCAGGACGCCGAGCACGACGACCACGGGGGCGATCATCGCGTACGCGTACCAGTACCGCTGGTACGACTGCCTCAGACGCGACAGCGGGCCCGGGCGCCCGCCCGGTTCACCTCGGCGCTTGCCGGTCGCTCGGTCGATGGCGACTGTCATCGTTCGACACCTTCTGGAAGATCACGGGAAGATCGGGGGCGGGCCTGCGGGGGCCGGGCCGCTCGGCGGCCCGGCCCACGGCATCACTTGCTGTAGTCCGGGACCAGCTTGGCGATCGCGGTCTCCGCGTTGCCGAGGCCCTTGTCCAGGGACTCCTTGCCGCCGGCGATCGCGAGCAGCTCGGTGTCGAGCGGGCCCCACAGCGAGCTGTACTCGGGCAGCTCGGGGCGCGGCTGGGCGGCGGCGAGGACGGTCTGGTAGCCGGCGATGCCCGGGTCGGCCTTCACCTCGGCGGTGTAGGCGTCGTCGCGCGTGGGCAGCGTGGAGTTCTTCAGGGCGATGGTCTCCTGGGACTTCGCCGAGGTCATGAAGTCGACGAACTTCAGCGACGCCTCCTGGTGCGCCTTGTCCGAGCCGGCGTACACGGAGAGGTTGTGGCCGCCGGTCGGGGCGCCCGCCTTGCCGGTGGAACCGGCCGGGACGGTGGCGATGCCCAGGTTGGCCTTGTCCTTGAACGCCGAGCCCTTGTAGAAGTTGGTGATCTCCCACGGCCCCTGGACGATCGAGGCGACCTTGCCGTTGACGAAGGCGTCCTGGATGTGGGCGTAGGCGTCGGCGGTGGTGTCCGCCTTGTGCAGGCCCTTGCCGTCGAAGAGGTCCAGCCAGGTGCCGTACGCCTTCTTGGCCTCGGCGGAGTTCACGGTGATCTTCTTCTGCGCGACGTCGACGGTGTCGGTGCCCTCGCCGTGGAGGAAGGACTGGGCGTAGTAGGCCTGGGTGGAGCCCCAGTAGCCGTCGACGCCGGTCTTGTCCTTGACGGTGGCGGCGGCCTTCTTCAGGTCGTCCCAGCTCTTGGGGGCCTCGGTGATGCCGGCCTTCTCGAAGAGCGCCTTGTTGTAGACGAGCGCGAGGGTGTCGGTGACGAACGGGACGCCGTAGGTCTTGCCGTCGTACTGGGCCTGCTTGATCAGGTTGGGCTGGAACTTGTCCTGGTCCTTCAGGGCCTCGGTGCCGTCCAGCGGCAGGAAGAAGCCCTTCTTGGCGAAGGCGGGGGTCCAGCCGACCTCGGAGCGCAGGATGTCCGGGGCGCCCGTGGCACCGGCGGCGGTGTCGAACTTGTTCTGCGCCTGGTCGAACGGCACGTTGACGTACTTGACCTTGATGTCCTTGTTGGCGGCCTCGAACTCCTTGACCAGGGCCTTGTACGTCGGCGCCTCGTTGGTGGCGTTGGAGGTGTCCCACCAGGTGATGGTGACCGGACCGTCGGCCGAGTCGCCGCTGTCACTTCCGCCGCAGGCCGTCGCCGCGAGGGCGATCGACGCCACCAGCGCGGTGGCCGCTATGCCACGCCGCATGAGATCTCCTTGAGGGTGAAAGCCCGTGTGCTGGGCGGAGGGCCCCGTCCGCCGCTCCTGCCGAGTTCCGGCCGCGCCATCGCCGCCGCCGGGCGAGGCCGAACGTAACAGCGTTGTAAGCGCGACGAAAGACCTTGCTGCAAAAAATTGCAACGGTGGGGGATGGTTACCGGCCCGTGACCTGTGCTCGACTTGGCCGAAACCTGATATCAGGGCCGCTCAGCGGGGGTTCACGAGGCTGTGCAAGACTCTGCAAGCTCTTGCCACCACCGGCAGGGGCGGCCATCATCACCCTGTCAGCGCCTTGCGAAGGTCATCCCTTGCGCACGCGGGGCGCCTCCACGGACACCGACCAGAATCACGAGGGACCGCGATGACGCAGCAGCCCGCGGTGGGCCGCATCCCCGCCCGCCCGCGACGCCGGGCCGGTGGGCAAGCGCAGGTCCGGCCGGTACAGTCCAGTGCTGTGACCACACGGCTTGCCGACATCGCAGCCCAGGCGGGGGTCAGCGAGGCGACTGTCAGCCGCGTCCTGAACGGGAAGCCGGGCGTCGCCGCGACCACTCGCCAGTCCGTTCTGGCCGCCCTCGACGTGCTGGGCTACGAGCGGCCGGTCCGGCTGCGGCAGCGCAGCGCCGGCCTGGTGGGCCTCATAACCCCGGAGCTGGAGAACCCCATATTCCCGGCCCTGGCGCAGGTCATCGGCCAGGCGCTGACCCGGCAGGGGTACACCCCGGTGCTCGCCACCCAGACCCCCGGCGGATCCACGGAGGACGAGCTGACGGAGATGCTCGTCGACCGGGGGGTCGCCGGCATCATCTTCGTCTCCGGTCTGCACGCCGACACCTCGGCCGACATGCAGCGTTACGAGCAACTGCGGGCCCAGGGCGTGCCGTTCGTCCTCGTCGACGGTTTCTCGCCGAAGGTGCAGGCCCCCTTCATCTCGCCGGACGACCGGGCGGCGATGTCCCTGGCGGTGACGCATCTGGTGTCGCTGGGGCACACCCGGATAGGTCTGGCGCTGGGCCCGAAGCGCTTCGTGCCGGTGCAGCGCAAGATCGAGGGCTTCGTCCGCACGATGCAGGACCAGCTGGGGCTGGCGGCCGCGACCGTGGAGTCCGAACTCGTCCAGCACTCCCTCTACACCCTGGAGGGCGGCCAGGCGGCGGCCATGGCACTCATCGACCGGGACTGCACGGCGGTGGTGTGCGCCAGCGACATGATGGCGCTGGGTGCCATCCGGGCGGCCCGGCAGCGGGGACTGGAGGTCCCGGACGACGTCTCGGTCGTCGGCTTCGACGACTCCCCGCTGATCGCCTTCACCGACCCGCCGCTGACGACCGTCCGCAAGCCGGTCCCGGCGATGGGACAGGCGGCGGTGCGTACGCTGCTGGAGGAGATCGGTGGGACTCCGGCACCGCACAGCGAGTTCGTGTTCATGCCGGAACTGGTGGTGCGGGGGTCGACCGCCTCGGCGCCCGGGGACCGGTCTCGTACCTGAGACGGAGACATGGGGGGACGATGCGGTACGTACGGAGGAGAGGGCTCTCGGCACTACCCCGACGAACGTGCGTGATGAACCCGACCAGAGGATGATCGGTGGGGTACCGGATTTCTGGCAGACTCTGTGCCCATGGGTGAAACGACCGTGACGACACTGGAGGAAGGCCGGGAGCAGGCCGCTCCGCGGTCCGTCACGGACGCGCCGGAGCAGAGGCTCCTGCACCGGCTGAGGGTTCCCCGTAGGCCTCGTATCTGGTTCGAGATCCTGCTGATCGCGGTGAGTTACTGGACGTACTCCCTGATCCGCAACGCGGTCCCCGAGCAGAGGACGCAGGCGCTGGAGAACGCCGACTGGATCTGGAGGATGGAGCACCACCTCGGGATCGCGGTCGAGGAGACGATCAATCACTCCGTGAACTCGGTGACGTGGCTGATCGTCGGCATGAACTACTACTACGCGACCCTGCACTTCATCGTCACGCTCGGTGTCCTCGTGTGGATCTACCGTAGTCATCCGGGGCGTTACGCGGCGACGCGTCTGGTCCTCTTCGCCACCACCGCCGTGGCCCTGGTCGGCTACTACTTCTATCCGCTGGCCCCGCCCCGCCTGATGACCGGCGAGAGCTTCATCGACACCGTCGTCGTCCATCAGACCTGGGGCTCCATGGCCTCGGGCGACCTGAAGAACATGTCGAACCAGTACGCGGCGATGCCGTCCATGCACATCGGGTGGTCGCTGTGGTGCGGGCTCACGATCTTCGCGCTGGCGTCGGTGCCATGGGTGCGGGTGCTGGGCCTGCTCTATCCCACGCTGACGCTCGTGGTCATCGTCGCCACCGCCAACCACTTCTGGCTGGACGCGGTCGGCGGCATGCTCTGCCTGGCCTTCGGCTTCGCCGTGGCCCGGATCTGGTACGGCGCCCTGCCGTACGCGCTGCCCCGCCAGGTGACGGGGGGCATCCGGGAACCGGAACCGGACCCGGCACCGGTCAAGGCGTAGCGCCGGCGGCTTCCCTGAGGGCCCTGACGAACGTGCGCAGGGCGGGCTGCGGGGGAGCCGTCCCGCGTACGGCCGCGTGGATGGAACGCAGGGGTTCCGGGCCCGTGAAACGGCGAACGACCACGTCCGGGTGGGTGCTGCCGAGGCCGAGCCGGGGGATGAGACCGACGCCGAGCCCCGCTGCCACGAAGCCCTGGGCGGTCGCGTAGTCCTCGCTCTCCACCACGAAGCGGGGCCGGAAGCCGGCCTCGGCGCACGCCTCCAGCTGGGCGTCCAGGCACGGCCCCGGCCATTCGCTGCCCACCCACGGCTCGTCGGCGAGGTCGGACAGGGCCAGCTCCGGCCGGTCGGCGAGGGGGTGCGCGGCGGGCAGGACGGCGGCGTAGGTGTCGTCGAGCAGGTGCAGCAGCCGTACGCCGTCGGGGTCGGCGCCGCGCGGCCGTACGACGAGCGCGAGGTCGGCCCGCCCCTCCCGGACCGCCGGGAGCGGGTCGTCGGGGTCGATGAGCTTCAGTTCGACACGGACGCCGGGGTGCTCGGCGCGCAGCCGAGCGACGGCGGGGGCCACCAGGGAGGCCCCGGCCGTGGCGAAGTACCGCACGGCCAGTCGCCCCGTGCGCCCGGTCCGCAGATCGGCCAGGGCGGCCTCCGCCTCGGCGACCTGCCGCCCGATCGCCCCCGCGTACTCGGTGAGCACCAGCCCGGCCTCCGTGGGCCGCACCCCCCGCCCGACCCGCTCCAGCAGGGCGATCCCGGTCTCCTTCTCCAGGGCGGCGATCTGCTGGCTGATCGCGGACGGGGTGTAGCCGAGGGCGCTCGCCGCGGCCGTCACCGAGCCACTGGTCACCACGGTCCTGAGCACCTGCATCCGCCGCACATCCATCATGTAGCTCAGCTTAAAGGTGTCCGCACCATTCTTCGCTTGTCCTTATGTGTCTCGGTGCCCGACCGTGGAGCACATGCCTCTCGCGTCCACGCTCCGTATGGCCCTCCTCGCTCTGCTCTGGGGCTCGGGCTTCCTCTGGATCAAGCTCGCCCTCGACCACGGCATGTCCCCGCTCCAGATCACGGTCGCGCGCTGCGCGCTGGGCGCGGCGGTCCTGCTGGCCCTCGCCCTGGCCGCCCGCCAGCGTCTGCCGCGCGACCGCCGGACCTGGGCCCATCTACTGGTCGCCGCCTTCTTCTGCAACGCCCTGCCGTTCGCGCTCTTCGGCATCGGCGAGCAGACCGTCGACTCCGGCACGGCGGGTGTCCTCAACGCGACGACCCCGCTGTGGGCCCTGCTCCTCGGCCTCGTCCTCGGGACCGACCGGCCCCTCTCCCCCGCCCGCGTCGCCGGTCTCCTCCTCGGTTTCACCGGCGTCCTGCTGATCTTCGCGCCCTGGCAGCAGGCGGGTCTGATGACCGGGGGCGCGCTCGCCCTGCTCGGGGCGGCCGTCAGCTACGCGGTGGCCTTCGCGTACATGGGCCGCCATCTGACGGGCCGCGACGCGCCGCTCGCCGTCTCCGCCGCGCAGCTGCTGACGGCGACGGGGTGGGCGGCGGCCGGGTGGGCGACGACGGGGTGGGCGGCGGACGCCCGGCCCGCGGGGGCCGCCGGTGCGTCCGGGGCGGATCCGACCGCCCTGCTCGCGGTGGCCGTCCTGGGGATCTTCGGGACGGGGATCACCTTCTACCTCAACTACCGCCTGATCGCGGACGAGGGAGCGACGAGCGCGGCGACGGTCGGCTATCTGCTGCCCGTGGTGTCGGTCGCGCTGGGGGCGCTGTTCCTCGACGAGCGGGTGGGCACCCGGGTGATCGTGGGGATGGCGGTGGTCCTGGCGGGGGTGGCCCTGACCAGGCCGCGCCGAGCCGCCGGGCCCGCCGGCGGTGAGGGTGCCGACCTCACCGCCGGGGACGAGGGTGCCGACCTCACCCCCCGTAGAACAACTCCTCCACCACGCCCCGAGCCCGTCGGGTGATCCGGCGGTAGTCGTCGAGCATGTCGCCCACATGCCCCGGGCCGTACCCCAGGTACCGGCCGACGGCGGCGAGTTCGCGGCCGTGGGAGGGGAAGGTGTCGCCCGCGCGGCCCCGGACGAGCATCACGGCGTTGCGGACGCGGGTGGCCAGCACCCAGGCCTCGTCCAGGGTGGCCGCGTCCTCGGCGCTCACCAGGCCGGCCTCGCGGGCGGCGGCCAGCGCCTCGCGGGTGCGGGTCGTGCGCAGGTCCGGCTCGCGGTGGCCGTGCTGGAGCTGGAGGAGCTGGACGGTCCACTCGACGTCGGAGAGGCCGCCGCGGCCGAGCTTGGTGTGCAGCGTCGGATCGGCACCGCGCGGCAACCGCTCCGACTCCATACGGGCCTTGATGCGCCGGATCTCGCGCACCGCGTCGTCACCGAGCCCGTCCGCCGGGTAGCGCAGCGGATCGACGAGGTCGACGAAGCGGCGGCCCAGCTCCATGTCCCCCGCGACCGGTTCGGCGCGCAGCAGGGCCTGCGACTCCCACACCAGCGACCACCGGCGGTAGTAGGCCTCGTACGACTTCAGCGTCCGTACGAGCGGGCCGGTCTTGCCCTCGGGTCGCAGGTCCGCGTCGATGAGGAGGGGCGGGTCGGCGCTCGGCGCCTGGAGCAGCCGGCGCATCTCGGAGACGACCGCGTTCGCGGCGCGGGCCGCCTCTTGTTCGTCGGCGCCCTCCCGGGGTTCGTGGACGAACAGCACGTCGGCGTCGGAGCCGTAGCCCAGTTCGTGGCCGCCGAAGCGGCCCATGCCGATCACCGCGAAGCGGGTGGGGAGGGCCTCGCCCCAGCCCTCGCGGACCACGGCCCGCAGGGTGCCCGCGAGGGTCGCGGCCGTGAGGTCGGAGACCGCGCCGCCGACGAGATCCACCAGGGCACCCTGGTCGGCGGTCACGGGGGACGCCTCGGTGCCGTAGGAGCCGACGATGTCCAGGGCGGCCGTACGGAACAGCTCCCGGCGGCGCACGCCACGCGCGGCCGTGACACCCTGCTGGGCGCCGTCGGCCCGGCCCACGGCGGCGAGGATCTCCTGTTCCAGCAGGACGCGTCCACGGGGTTCGAGACCGCCCGCGCCCCCGGCGACACCGTCCCCGTCGCCGAGGAGGGAGACCGCCTCGGGAGCGCGCATGAGGAGGTCGGGGGCCAGGCGCCCCGCGGAGAGCACCCGGGCCAGGTTCTCCGCCGCCGCGCCCTCGTCGCGCAGCAGCCGGAGATACCAGGGCGTTCGGCCGAGGGCGTCGGAGACCTTGCGGAAGCCCAGCAGACCCGCGTCCGGGTCGGCGGAGTCGGCGAACCAGCCCAACAGGACGGGCAGCAGCGTGCGTTGGATCGCGGCCTTGCGGGAGACACCGGAGGCCAGGGCCTCCAGGTGGCGCAGGGCCGCGGCGGGGTCGGCGTAGCCGAGGGCGACGAGGCGTTCGCGGGCCGCGTCCGCGCTCAACCGGGTCTCCCCCGGGGCGAGTTGGGCGACGGCGTCGAGGAGCGGACGGTAGAAGAGCTTCTCGTGCAGTCGTCGTACGACGGCCGCGTGGCGCCGCCACTCTCGGTTCAGCTCGGCGATCGGGTCGGTGCGCAGGCCGAGCGAACGGCCGATGCGCCGCAGGTCGTCCTCGCCCTCGGGGACGAGGTGGGTGCGGCGCAGCCGGTAGAGCTGGATGCGGTGCTCCATGGACCGCAGGAAGCGGTAGGCGGCGTCGAGCTGGGCCGCGTCCGCCCGGCCCACGTACCCGCCGGCGGCCAGCGCGCCCAGCGCGTCGAGGGTGGTCCCGCTGCGCAGCGACGTGTCGGCGCGTCCGTGCACGAGCTGGAGCATCTGGACGGCGAACTCGACGTCCCGCAGCCCGCCCGGACCGAGCTTGAGCTGACGGTCGACCTCGGCGGCGGGGATGTTCTCGACGACCCGGCGGCGCATGCGCTGCACGTCGGTGACGAAGTTCTCCCGCTCGGCGGCCTTCCACACGAGCGGTTCGAGCGCGGCGACGTACGCCTCGCCCAGTTCCAGGTCCCCCGCCACCGGCCGGGCCTTGAGCAGCGCCTGGAACTCCCAGGTCTTCGCCCACCGCTGGTAGTACGCCAGATGGCTGCTGAGCGTCCGAACGAGCGGGCCGTTGCGCCCCTCCGGCCGCAGATTGGCGTCGACCGGCCAGATGCTGCCCTCGACGGTCGTCTCGGAGCAGACCCGCATCATGTGCGAGGCGAGCCGGGTGGCGGCCCGGATCGCCTTCTGCTCGTCGGCCCCGTCCGCCGTCTCCCCGACGAAGATGACGTCGACGTCGGAGACGTAATTGAGCTCGTGGCCACCGCACTTGCCCATCGCGATCACCGCGAGCCGGCACAGCGCCGCGTCCTCCGGCGCGGCGGCGCGGGCGATCGCGAGGGCGGCGCGCAGGGTGGCGGTGGCGAGGTCGGCCAGTTCGGCGGCGGTCTGGGCGACGTCCGTCGTGCCGCAGACGTCACGGGCGGCGATGGAGAGCAGACAGCGGCGGTAGGCGACCCGGAGGGAGACGGGGTCGTCGGCCTCCGCGAGCCCCCGCTCGAACTCCTCGACACCCGGATGCAGATCCCGCGGCTCGTACGTCACGAGCGCCTGCCAGTCCTGCGCGTGCCGGGCCAGATGGTCACCGAGCGCGGCGGACGCGCCGAGCACCCCCAGCAGCCGGTCCCGCAGCGGCTTGGCCGCTATCAACGTGTCCAGCACCGCCCGCCGGGACGTACGGTCCGGCTGCGCCTCCAGCAGCCGGACGAGGCCCAGCAGCGCGAGGTTCGGGTCGGCGGTCGCCCCGAGCGCGTCCAGCAGGACCGGGTCGCCTCGTACGGCGGACAGTTCCTCGCTCTCCAGCAGCCGCTCGGCAGCGCCGGCGTCGGTGAAACCGTGCCGCAGCAGTCGCGAGAACGTGCTGCTCCTGCGCCCCGGCGCCGTCATCCCAGGCCTCCCGTCGGATCAAGCCCGCTCGTCCACTCGTCCGCCCACCCGATCGCCCGACTCCGCCGATCAAGGTCGTACGGCACGAGCCTAACCGCAGTGCCTGGCCGAAGCGCCGGTCGGCCGGGGGCGGGGGCGGGTTCGGCGGCGTCGGCGGCGTCGGCCGATCCCCGGGGCCCGGGGCGGGCCGGCGGTCTGTACTCCGGTCCGCCGCCGCGGGTCGGTACTCCGATCCGGACCGGTCGCGTCCGCCGGGCCCGCGGCTACCCTGCGGAGGTGGCCGGTCGACAGGACGCGCAGGACGGTGGGGACGGTGCCGTGCGGCGTCCTTCGTGGGGTTCGGTGATGGCGTCGGAGCCGGTGGTGACGACCCTGCTGCTGGAGGCCGTCGGTCTCGTCCTCGCCGGGCTCGTCGTGCTGGTGGGGTGGCCCTTCGGGTGGCTGCCCGATCCCGGTCTCTTCGCCACGGTGGTCGCCATGACCTCGTGCGGGCCCGCGGTCGAGCTGTTCGGCGCGGGACGACCGCCGCGCGGGCTCGCGGCCGCCGCCGCGTTCCTGACACTGGGAGCGGTGGCCCTGCCGGTGGCCGCGGCGGTGAACTGGGCCCTTCCCCCGGCGGCCGACCAGGGCATCGGACTCGTCGTCGGCTGTCTGGTCGGGATACCCGCCGGTGTGGCCGTGCTGGCACGGCGGCTCGGCACGGTGGACAGGGACTGAGCCTCCGGAAGTACGGCGGTTCTCGGCTCTTCGACGTACGCGACGGCTGGTTTCGGCACGGTGCGGGGCGGGCTTTCGTCTTCTCGGTGGCGCCCGGCACGGTTTTCGGCTTCGGTTGGGGAGAGCCGTCCGGCCGGACGCGGTGGCGGTCCGGCCGAGGCGGAGAGTCAAGGGCGACTTGGAGGACCAGGGATGCAGTACACGCTCGAAGTGATTCCACTGCCGGTGAGCGACATCGACCGGGCCCGGGACTTCTACCGGGACAAGGTCGGTTTCCACGTCGACATCGACCAGGAGGTCATGCCGGGCATGCGGATCGTCCAGCTGACTCCCCCGGGCTCCGGCTGTTCGATCGCCCTCGGCGACGCCATCTGGGACATGGCCCCGGGTTCCAAGCCGGCCCCCGGCTCGTACCAGGGCCTTCAGCTCTGTGTCGCCGACATCAAGGCCGCCCACGCCGAACTCCTCGAACGCGGCCTCGACGTCTCCGAGCCCGTCCAGTACGCCCCCGACGACGGCGCCACCTTCATGTACTTCAAGGACCCGGACGGCAACGGCTGGGCGATCCAGGAGTACCGGCGCCGCGTCACGGAGCCGCTGCACCAGGTCCTGGCCGACCTGGCGGGACAGCAGTAGTCCGACGGCGGTCCGACGGGACGGCGGCGGCCGAGGGGACGGCGGCGGCTCCACGGGGAATTCGCTCGCGGCTCCCGCCCCGGGGGTGACAGGGTGCCGCGCATGGCTCCCCCGTACGAGATCCGCGCCGACCACGACGCCCGCACGATCGTGGTGTACCAGGCGTACGCACCCGCGATCGCCGACGCGGCGCTGCGGGCCGGCCGTTTCGTCGAGCCGTTCTCGTTCCGTCGGATGACGTGGCTCAAGCCGTCGTTCCTGTGGCTGATGCACCGCAGCAACTGGGCCCGCAAGCCCGGCCAGGAGCGGGTGCTCGCGGTACGCATCACCCGTGAGGGGTGGGAGGAGGCGCTGTCGCGAGCCGTGCCGACGACGGCGGATCCGGCGGCGGTGGCCCGGGCCGACGTCCACGTCCAGTGGGACCCGGAGCGCTCGGCGCGCGGGGCCGCGCTGAACCACTACAGCATCCAGGTGGGCATCGGCCGCCGGCTGATCCGCACCTTCACCGACGAGTGGGTCGTCGGCCTCACGGACCTCACCCCTCAGGTCCACAAGGCCGCGGCCCTGGTGCGGTCCGGGCAGACCGCGAAGGCCCAGCGCCTGTTCCCGTCCGAACGCGTCTACACGCTGCCCCCGGCGCTGGACGGCCTCCGCACTCCGCGCCCCGGGACGAGCCGCCTCCCGAACCGGTGAGGGGAGCGGTCGGCGTCCGGTGGCCGTACTGTCGGATCCGTCACCGAGGAGGCTCCTGATGCGCAGCGTGACCTATTCGATGAACGTCTCCCTGGACGGCTACATCGTCGGGCCGGACGGCGATTTCGACTGGCCGGGGTTCGACGAGGAGATCTTCCGCTTCTGGATCGACGAGATCCGGGACGTCGGCGTCCACCTGATGGGACGGCGGCTGTACGAGACGATGCTGTACTGGGAGACCGCCGCCCAGGACCCCGCGCTCGGCGAGGCGGAGCGGGAGTGGGTCGCGCTCTGGAACCCGCTGCCGAAGGTGGTGTTCTCCAGGACGCTGTCGGCGGTGGAGGGCCGGGCCCGCCTGGCCTCCGGCGGCCCGGCCGAGGAGATCGAGCGGTTGCGCGCGGAGCCGGGCGAGGGCGAGATCGCGATCGGCGGCGCGACGCTCGCCGCCCAGGCGTCCGACGCGGGCCTGATCGACGAGTACCGGGCCATGGTCTACCCGGTGCTGGTCGGCGGCGGCACCCCCTTCTTCCCCCGCCACGAACACCGGCTGGACCTCGAACTGGTCGAGACCCGCACCTTCGCCTCGAAGGTCGTCTACCTCCGCCACCGCGTGGTCCGCTAGGGAGTGCTTGCAACGGGGCGAAGTGGCGTGCGTCCGTCCCCGAGCGGAGAATTTTCGGAGGGACGTCTCTGCCGTGCGGAGGTGCCATGACGGATCCGCTCACCCTTCTGTGGCAGGCACGCCGGGGTCCCGTGCCGGCCGACTGGCGTGTGTTCACCAAGAGGCGGGGCAAGCTGTCCGGCTTCTTCCACGGCACATCGGACGATCCGGACCCGCTGCTGGTGATCACGCCGGACTGCGCCGTCGAGTACATCAGCGAACGCAAGCCCCTGAAGATCGTCGTCTTCCAGGACGTGGCCGAGATGAAGCTGCGGGTGGCCAGTTCTGATTCGTCGGCCGCCGTCTCCACGTGGGTCGACCTTCGCTACCTCGACGGCAACAAGGCGAAGTGGCGGTCCCCCGGCTTCGACCTGGAGGCGATCCAGGGCTTCATCGAGGCCTACGGCGTCCACAAGGCGTACCACGGGTACGCGTGAGCCTGCGGGAATCCACGAGGTGGGCCCGATCCCGTCCGAAGCGGCCGCGACGGGGACGGGGCCGGCGGTCGACAACCGCGGGCCCCGTTCACTCGCCGCCACAAAGGGCTCGGCCCTGCCCCTACAGCACCGGCAGGTTCTTCCGCAGCTCGAAGGCCGTGACCTCGCTGCGGTACTCCTCCCACTCCTGGCGCTTGTTGCGCAGGAAGAAGTCGAAGACGTGTTCGCCGAGGGTCTCGGCGACGAGGTCGCTGCGTTCCATGAGGGAGAGCGCCTCGCCCAGGTTCTGCGGGAGCGGCTCGATGCCCATCGCGCGGCGTTCCGCGTCCGAGAGGGCCCAGACGTCGTCCTCGGCGCCCGGCGGCAGCTCGTACCCCTCCTCGATGCCCTTGAGGCCGGCGGCCAGCAGCATGGCGTAGGCGAGGTAGGGGTTCGCGCCGGAGTCCAGGGAGCGGACCTCGACCCGGGCCGAGCCCGTCTTGCCGGGCTTGTACATGGGGACGCGGACCAGGGCGGAGCGGTTGTTGTGGCCCCAGCAGATGTACGACGGGGCCTCGCCGCCGGCGCCGGCGGTGCGCTCGGAGCCGCCCCAGATGCGCTTGTAGGAGTTGACCCACTGGTTGGTGACGGCGGCGATCTCGGCGGCGTGCTTCAGCAGGCCCGCGATGAAGGAGCGGCCGACCTTGGAGAGCTGGTACTCCGCGCCGGACTCGTAGAACGCGTTGCGGTCGCCCTCGAAGAGGGAGAGGTGGGTGTGCATGCCCGAGCCCGGGTGCTCGGAGAACGGCTTGGGCATGAACGTCGCCTGGACGCCCTGCTCCAGCGCCACCTGCTTCATGACCAGGCGGAACGTCATGATGTTGTCGGCGGTGGAGAGCGCGTCGGCGTAGCGCAGGTCGATCTCCTGCTGGCCGGGGGCGCCCTCGTGGTGGGAGAACTCGACCGAGATGCCCATGGACTCCAGCATGGTGATCGCCTGGCGGCGGAAGTCCATGCCGACGTTCTGCGGGGTGTGGTCGAAGTAGCCGGAGTTGTCGGCCGGGGTCGGGCGGGAGCCGTCGACCGGCTTGTCCTTCAGCAGGAAGAACTCGATCTCGGGGTGGGTGTAGAAGGTGAAGCCCAGGTCGGAGGCCTTCGCCAGCGACCGCTTCAGCACGTACCGGGGGTCCGCGAAGGACGGGGAGCCGTCCGGCATGAGGATGTCGCAGAACATCCGGGCAGTGCCGGGGGCCTCCGCGCGCCACGGCAGGACCTGGAAGGTCGACGGGTCCGGCTTGGCGATCATGTCGGACTCGTACACCCGGGCGAAGCCCTCGATGGCCGAGCCGTCGAAGCCGATGCCCTCGTCAAACGCCTGTTCCAGCTCGGCAGGGGCCACGGCCACCGACTTCAGGAAGCCCAGCACGTCCGTGAACCACAGGCGTACGAAACGGATGTCGCGCTCCTCCAACGTACGGAGCACGAACTCCTGCTGCTTGTCCATCTTCCGCTTCCACCCATTCCTTGCTGGTCAGGCCGCCTGGCTCCCGAGCCACGGGAGGCGGTCGGGCACCTGAGCATCCCACCACAACACCATTTCGCGCGCGTTGCGCACCTTGATCGGCATTCGGACGTCCCGCGGAACGCCCGGCGTACGGCAGGTGTACCGCTCGCTCCGCCGCTCAACCGCTCTGCCGCCCATCTTGCCTGCTCGCGCCGACATCCGTAACGCCCACGTGGACGGACATCCGCCGGGCGTCCGTCACGCCTGCCCCGAAAGTCGGGCGGCATCCGTGGCCTGGGGGCAGCATGGGAGACGGGATCCCTCGTTTACGAGAGGGAGCGGATCAACTTACGATCAGTCGATCCGACCGTCCCATCCGACCCATCCCCCACTAAGGACACATCCCATGGCCGCCAAGACCAACAGCAGCGGGGACCGCAAGGCGCGCATCGAGGCGATGCGCCGTGCCGAGCGCTCCCGTGAGCGCCGGAACCGGATCCTCACGATCGGCGCCAGCGTGCTGATAGTCGCCGGCCTCGTCGTGGGCGGGACGGTCCTGATCCGCTCGCAGTCCGACGACAACGGCGGCGACAGTGTGGCCAGTGACTCCAAGTCGAAGGGCAAGTGGGAGACCGGCTCGGACGGCGTGAAGACCTGGAGCACCAAGCTCACCCAGAACCACGTCACCAAGTCCGTGACGTACCCGATGGAGCCCCCGGTGGGCGGCGACCACAACCCGGTCTGGCAGAACTGCAACGGCGACGTCTACGACAAGGCGATCAAGAACGAGAACGCCGTGCACTCGCTGGAGCACGGGGCGGTCTGGGTGACGTACAACGACAAGGCCTCCGAGGCCGACGTCAAGGCGCTCGCGGAGAAGGTCAAGAAGACCCCGTACACGCTGATGAGCCCGGTCGAGGACCAGAAGGACCCGATCATGCTCAGCGCCTGGGGCCACCAGCGCACGGTGACCGGCGCGAAGGACCCGAACGTCGACAAGTTCTTCGCGAGCTACGTCCAGGGCGAGCAGACGCCCGAGCCGGGTGCCGCCTGCACCAACGGCATCTCCTAGCGGCGACGGCACTGGCACAGTGGGAAGCATGAAGCACATCGGTTGGATCGCCTCCGGGGCCGCGGCGGTGCTCGTCGCTGCCGGGGCGATCACTTACGCGGTCGCCGACGGTGACGACTCCGGTCTGAAGGCCCCCGCCGCCGACTCCGCCGACGCGGGGTTCGCCCGGGACATGGCCGTCCACCACCAGCAGGCCGTCGAGATGTCGTACATCGTGCGCGACCGGACGGACGACGAGGAGGTCCGGCGGCTCGCGTACGACATCGCGCAGACGCAGGCCAACCAGCGCGGCATGATGATCGGCTGGCTCGACCTCTGGGGTCTGCCGAAGGTGTCGTCCGAGAAGCCGATGGCCTGGATGGGCATGGGCGACATGGCCTCCGGCGAGGACGGCTCGCTGATGCCGGGGATGGCGACCGATGCGGAGATGGAGAAGCTCGGCAAGCTGAACGGCAAGCAGGCCGAGATCTTCTTCCTCCAGCTGATGACCGACCATCACAAGGGCGGCATCCACATGGCGGAGGGCTGTGTCTCCGCGTGCACGGTCGGCGTCGAGAAGAAACTCGCCCAGGGCATGGTGAACGCCCAGGAGTCCGAGATCTCCTTGATGACGGGCATGCTCAAGGAGCGGGGCGCCGCTCCGCGGTCCTGACGGTCCGTCGCCGTTCGCGCGGCCCCGGGGGCGTATGGCCGCGATTCCCTTGCGCATACGGTCCCTTGGGGCGGCGATACATGCGCTTGACGGGTTCTTTGGGCAGCCGTGCCCCGTGGCATTCCCTGGCATGAACGGTTCATCGCGAGAGTTGCGATCAACCGCATTCCAGGGGGTCATCCATGCGAACCAAGAGGTCCGGGCGTGCCGCGCTGCTCGCCGCCGGTGTGCTCGTGCTCGGCATCCCCGCCGCACACGCCTCGACCGTCTCGACCGGCCCCGGCCGGGACACGCTGAAGGGCACCAGACCCGCGTGGGCCACGGCCGAGGCCGACGCGGGGGCCACCACGAACAGTTCCGAGGTCTCCGCGCGCGTCTATCTGGCCGGCCGGGACGCCGCCGGGCTCTCGGCGTACGCCGAGGCCGTGTCCGACCCGTCGTCCCCGTCGTACGGGAAGTTCCTGAGCGCCGCGCGCACGCAGGCGCGTTTCGGGGCCACCGGGGCGCAGGTGAAGGCGGTGACGGCATGGCTGAAGGGCGCCGGGCTGACCGTCACCGGCACGAATCGGCACTACCTGTCGGTGACCGGTGACGTCGCCGCCGCCGAGCGCGCCTTCGGCACCCAGCTGCACAACTACCGCAAGGGCAAGCACACCTACCGCGCCCCGGCGAAGGCCGCCTCCGCGCCCGCCGGCCTGAACGGCGCCGTGCTGACCGTGACCGGTCTGGACACCGCACCCCACCGGGCCACCCACGACGATCAACTGCCGCCGCCGGACACGGTGTTCCGCAACGCCGGGCCCTTCTCCTCGTACTACGGCTCGAACACCGCGAGCACGCTGCCCGACGCCTACGGCACGAAGATCCCGTACGCGGTGAAGGGGTACACGGGCAAGCAGCTGCGGGCGGCGTACGGGGCGGGGAACCGTACGGGCAAGGGGGTGCGGGTCGCCATCACGGACGCGTACGCCTCGCCGACCATCGCCTCCGACGCGGCCACCTACGCGAGCCGGCACGGTGACGCGGCCTACCGGGGCGGGCAGTTGCGGCAGGTGCTGCCGAAGACGTACACGGCGACCGAGGAGTGCTCGGCGTCCGGCTGGTACGGCGAGGAGACCCTCGACGTCGAGGCCGTGCACGCGGTCGCGCCGGCCGCGGACATCACCTACGTCGGCGCCGCGTCCTGCCACGACGACGATCTGCTCGACGCGCTCGGGAAGATCGTCGACGGGCATCTCGCCGACCTCGTCTCCAACTCCTGGGGCGACATCGAGGCCAACCAGACCCCTGACCTCGCCGCCGCCTACGACCAGGTCTTCCAGCTGGGCGCGGTCGAGGGCATCGGCTTCTACTTCTCCTCCGGGGACGACGGCGACGAGGTCGCGAACACCGGCACCAAGCAGGTCGACACCCCGGCGAACTCGGCGTGGGTGACGGCGGTCGGCGGCACGTCGCTGGCGGTCGGCAAGGGCGACGCGTACCTGTGGGAGACCGGCTGGGGCACCCTCAAGGCCACCCTGGCGGACGACGGCGGAAGTTGGACGGACTTCCCCGGCGCCTTCACCTCCGGCGCGGGCGGCGGGACCAGCCGGACCGTGCCTCAGCCCTTCTACCAGCGGGGCGTCGTACCGAAGGCGCTCGCGACAGCGAACGGGGCCGTGCCGATGCGTACGGTGCCGGACGTCGCGGCGGTCGCCGACCCGAACACCGGGTTCCTGATCGGGCAGACGCAGTCGCTGCCCGCGGGCGGGCAGGCGTACGACGAGTACCGGATCGGCGGCACCTCGCTCGCCGCCCCGGTCATGGCGGGTGTGCAGGCGCTGGCCCAGGAGGCCCACGGCGGCCGTCCGCTGGGCTTCGCCAATCCGGCGATCTACGCCCGGTACACGGCCTCGGGGTACGGCGCGAAGGTGTTCCACGACGTCACCGACCACCCCACGGGCGGCACCGGGCTCGCGGTGGCCCGGGTGGACTTCGTCAACCAGCACGACGCGGGCGACGGGCTCGCCACCTCCGTCCGCACGCTGGGCGCCGACAGCTCGCTGCACGCGGTGCGCGGGTACGACGACGTGACCGGGGTGGGGTCGCCGGCCAAGGGCTACGTGGAGTCGTACCGCCGGTAGATCGGCGACGGGGGTGTGGGGCGCCGCGAACGTGGGGCGCCCCACACCCCATTGCGTCGCTCTGACGATTACACTGGGCCGCGTGCCTCAACTTCGTCTCGCTTTGAATCAGATCGACTCGACCGTCGGCGATCTCGCCGGGAACGCCGAGGCGGTGGTCCGGTGGACCCGGCACTCAGCCGAGCAGGGAGCGCATCTGGTGGCGTTCCCGGAGATGGTGCTGACCGGGTACCCCGTCGAGGACCTCGCGCTGCGCCAGTCCTTCGTGGAGGCCTCCCGCGCCGCGCTGAAGGCGCTCGCCGCGCGGCTCGCCGACGAGGGCTTCGGGGAACTGCCGGTGATCGTCGGCTACCTCGACCGTTCCGAGTCCGCCGCGCCGAAGTACGGCCAGCCGGCCGGGGCGCCCCGGAACGCGGGCGCGGTGCTGCACCGGGGCGAGGTGGCGCTCACCTACGCCAAGCACCACCTCCCCAACTACGGCGTGTTCGACGAGTTCCGCTACTTCGTGCCCGGCGACACCATGCCGGTGCTGCGGCTGCACGGCATCGACATCGCCCTCGCCATCTGCGAGGACCTCTGGCAGGACGGCGGCCGCGTCCCGGCCGCCCGGTCCGCCGGGGCCGGGCTGCTGCTCTCCGTCAACGCCTCGCCGTACGAGCGCGACAAGGACGACACCCGGCTCGAACTGGTGCGCAAGCGGGCCCAGGAGGCCGGCTGTACGACCGCCTATCTGGCGATGATCGGCGGCCAGGACGAGCTGGTCTTCGACGGTGACTCGATCGTCGTCGACAAGCACGGCGAAGTGGTCGCGCGGGCGCCGCAGTTCGCGGAGGGGTGCGTGGTCCTCGACCTGGACCTCCCGGCGGCCGCCGCCGAACCGGTCACGGGCGTCGTGGACGACGGGCTGCGCATCGACCGGCTCGTGATCTCCGAGGAGCCGCTGCCCGCGTACGAGCCGGAGCTGACCGGCGGGTACGCGGACCGCCTCGACGACGACGAGGAGGTGTACTCGGCGCTGGTGGTGGGCCTGCGGGCGTACGCCGCCAAGAACGGCTTCTCGTCCGTCCTGATCGGGCTCTCCGGCGGCATCGACTCGGCGCTCGTCGCGGCGATCGCGTGCGACGCGCTGGGCGCGCAGAACGTCTACGGCGTGTCCATGCCGTCGAAGTACTCGTCGGACCACTCCAAGGGCGACGCGGCGGAGCTGGCGCGGCGGACGGGGCTGAACTTCCGCACGATCCCGATCGAGCCGATGTTCGACGCGTACATGTCGTCGACCGAGCTGACGGGGCTGGCCGAGGAGAACCTCCAGTCGCGGCTGCGCGGCACGCTGCTGATGGCGATCTCCAACCAGGAGGGCCACATCGTCCTCGCGCCCGGCAACAAGTCGGAGCTGGCGGTGGGGTACTCGACGCTGTACGGCGACTCGGTGGGCGCGTACGGCCCCATCAAGGACGTGTACAAGACGTCGATCTTCCGCCTGGCGGAGTGGCGCAACCGGGCGGCGGTCAAGCGTGGCCAGACCCCGCCGATCCCGGAGAACTCCATCTCCAAGCCCCCGAGCGCGGAACTGCGCCCCGGCCAGGTCGACACGGACTCCCTCCCGGACTACCCGGTCCTGGACGCGATCCTCGCGCTGTACGTCGACCGCGACCAGGGCGCCGACGCGATCGTCGCCGCCGGCTTCGACCGGGACCTGGTCGTCAAGACGCTGCGCATGGTCGACACCGCCGAGTACAAGCGGCGCCAGTACCCGCCGGGCACGAAGATCTCTCCCAAGGGCTTCGGCAAGGACCGCCGGCTGCCGATCACCAACCGCTGGCGCGAGCAGGCGTAGGCACCGGGCCGGGGCCTGGGGGCGGGTCCCTCAGGCCCCGGGGTCACTCGGGCCCCGGAGTCCCTCAGGCCTCCGCGTCCCTCAGGCCTCCGGGTCCCGCAGGCCGACGCAGTCGAAGGCCCAAAAGACGTCCGAGTAGACGAAGGTGCCCGTCATCCACGGCTCGTGGGCGGAGAGACGGGCGACCTGGAACGCGGCCTCGGGGATGCGCAGCGACGGCGAGCGGAAGCCCGCCGCGACGGCGCCCTCGAAGCCGCGTGTGCCGTAGTAGTGCGGAGACCCCTCCAGGAAGACCAGCGGCACCCCCTGGCCGTCCGCCGCCGCGAGGGCGTGCGCGACGAGCCGGGTTCCGATGCCCTGACCCTGGAACTCCGGGAGCACGCCGAGCGGCGACAGGGTCAGCACGTCCACGATCCGGCGCGGGGCGTCCAGGCGCGCCGCGCTCAGCAGGACGTGGCCGACGACCCGGTCGTCCACGGTGGCGACGAAGGAGAGCGGCGCCCTCGCGGCGACCGTGGCGCGCAGCGCCTCCACGAGCCCGGGGACCCGCTCCTCGTCACCGAAGGCGCGCGCATGGACCTCGCGCACCCCTCGGTGGTCGTCGGCGGTCTCCTGCCTGATCACCGGCCCCGCACCACTCGAAGCGAACGGCGGCCGGTCGGACGTGTCGTGTGCGGTCATGGCCGCGAGCGTAGATCCGGAGGCGTCCCCCGGGCGAGGCGATTACGCCCCCAGCCGCACCGTCTCCGACTCCCCCGGCACATGGGACGCCACCACGCGGCCGCGGTGCGGGGCGGGGGTGGGTGTCCGGCGGGTGTCGACGGCGTAGGACACCGCCGCGACCGCCAGGCCGATCACCGCGAGGCCCGCGCCCGCCAGCGCAGGGGCCGTCGTGCCGAGGCCGGCGGTCAGGGCGAGGCCGCCGATCCAGGCGCCGCCCGCGTTGGCGAGGTTGAAGGCGGCCTGGTTGGCGGAGGAGGCGAGGGAGGGGCCGCCGGCGGCCTTCTCCATGACCATCAGCTGGAGCGGCGAGCCGGTGGCGAAGGCGGCGACGCCGAGGAGGAGGACGGCCAGGGCGGCGCTCCACTGCGCGGCCATGAGGACCGGGAAGAGGCCGAGGACCAGGATCAGGGACGCCAGGCCGCCGAAGAGGGTGCCGCGCAGGGAGTGGTCGGCGAGGCGGCCGCCGGCCAGGTTGCCGATGGTCGCGCCGACGCCGAACAGCGCGAGCAGCATGGTCACGCTGGTCTCGGCGTACCCGGCGGAGTCCGTGAGCATGGGCGTGATGTAGCTGTAGGCGGAGAAGAGGGCGCCGAAGCCGGCGACGGTGGTGCCGAGGGCGAGCCAGACGGGCAGGGAGCGCAGGGCGCCCAGTTCGCCGCGCAGGCCCGAGGAGTGGTGCTCCGCCCGGTCGTCCGGCAGCAGGAGGGCGAGGGAGGCGATGGCGGCGAGGCCGATCGCGCTGACGCCGAGGAAGGTGATCCGCCAGCCGAAGTGCTGGCCCACGAGGGTCGCGGCCGGGACGCCGGCGACGTTGGCGATCGTCAGGCCGAGGAACATCAGCGAGACGGAGCGGGCCTTGCGCTCCGGCGCCACGAGGCCGGTCGCGACGACCGCGCCGACACCGAAGAAGGCGCCGTGCGGCAGACCGCTGAGGAAGCGGGCGGCGAGCAGCCAGTGCTCGTCGGGGGCGAGCGCGGAGAGGGCGTTGCCGGCGACGAAGAGGAGCATCAGCCCGATCAGCACCTTGCGGCGGGGCATCCGGGCGGTGGCCGCGGCGAGCAGCGGGGCGCCGATGACGACGCCGAGCGCGTACGCCGAGACGAGGTGACCGGCGGCGGGGATCGTGATGCCGAGGTCGGCGGCGACCTCGGGGAGCAGGCCCATGATGACGAACTCGGTCGTGCCGATTCCGAAGGCGCCTACGGCGAGAGCGAGCAGGGCCAAAGGCATGGCGGAGAGACCTTTCAAAGGGTGCGGGAGGACAGGAGGAAGGAAAGGAAGGAATCGGTTCCGTTCCATCGTATGTTCATTGACGGAACAAACCCGAACCGGGGCCTATTCCTCTGTCCCGCTCCCCCCACCCCACCTGCGCCGTCGGCCTCCGGGCGTGTCGATCGTCACCCGCATCGGCCTCGCGCCGTCAGCCGCCCGACGTCTCCGTCGTCACGCGCGCCGCCACCGGCAGGTGGTCGCTGCCGGTCTCCGGCAGGGTCCAGGACGCCTTGGGTTCCATGCCGCGGACCATGATCTGGTCGATCCGGGCCATCGGGAACGACGCCGGCCAGCTGAAGCCGAAGCCGCTGCCCGCCGCGCCCTGGGTGGAGCGCATCTGGGCGGTGACGGCGTTCAGGGCGCGGTCGTTCATGGTGCCGTTGAGGTCGCCGAGGAGGACGACCTGCTGGATCGGCTCGTCGGCGATGGCCTCGCCGAGGGCGTCGGCGCTCTTGTCGCGCTGGCGGGCGGTGAACCCGGCCTCCAGCTTCACCCGCACCGAGGGGAGATGGGCGACGTAGACGGCGACGGGCCCGCCGGGTGCCGCCACCGTCGACCGCATCGCCCGCTCCCAGCCGAGCTTGATGTCGACGGCCTCGGTGTCGCTCATCCGGTACTTGCTCCACAGCCCGACCGTGCCGACGACCTCGTGGTACGGGTAGGTCGCCGCGAGCGCCTTCTCGTACACCGGCACCGCGTTCTCGGTGAGTTCCTCCAGCGCCACCACGTCCGCGCCGGAGGCGGCGACCTCGCGGGCCGTGCCGGACGGGTCGGCGTTGTCCGCGTTGACGTTGTGGGTGACGACGGCGAGGTCGCCGCCGGTGCCGGTCTTGCTGGTGACCAGTCCGCCGAAGATGTTCAGCCAGACGACGGTGGGCACCAGGAGCGCGACGAGCGCCGTCGCCGACCTGCGCACCAGGGCGAGGACCAGTAGCACCGGGATCGCGAGACCGAACCAGGGCAGGAACGTCTCGGTCAGACTGCCCAGGTTGCCCACGGTGTTGGGGACCTGGGCGTGCAGCACCATCACCAGGGCGACGAGTACGGCGAGGACCGCGAGGACGATGCCGCGCCGCCAGATCCGCCGGTCTCCTCTCCACCCACCGAAGAGGCGGCCGAACAGGCGCCGGAACCGGGATCGTTCGCGGCCCTGCCCTGCGCCGCCGCCCGTCTCCGTCATGTACGCCTGCGCCATACCGTCGCCTCACTGCCTGCCGTGCACTTCGTCCCCCCGCGCTCTCAAAACCCTAGGGGATGATCGCCGTCGTTCCCGCCGTCACCGGGCGGTCGTACGGGAGCAAGGACGCCCAACCCGCTGTTCGGAGTTCCGAACCGGCGGACAGGGCCCGACGTCTGTAACGAAACGCGCACATCGCTGTGACTCACTTCGCAGGCCGCCGGCGGTCCGACGGTCAGTCAGGAGGGCGGAGCCCTTCGAGGACCGTGTCGACGATGCGCTCCGCGAGGTTCTCGGGGAGCGGGGCGTCCGGGCGCATGACGGTGCGGACCAGCATGGGGCCGAAGACCAGGTCGCCGACGAGGTCGATGTCCACGTCCGGGCGGAGTTCGCCGTTGTCCCGGCCCCGGCGCAGGACGTCGGCGAGGGCCCGGCGGCGGGGGGCGACGACGTCCGCGTGGTAGGCGTCCCAGATCTTGGGGCTGCTCTTCATCTGGGCGATGACGTTGTGCAGGATCGCCGAGGGCCGGTTGAGCAGCCCGCGCCGGCGTGCCGCCTCCAGGAAGACGACCAGGTCGTCGCGCATCGAGGTGCCGGGCAGCACCGGGTCCGGGGGTTCGGCGGCCCGCAGCACGTCGACGAAGAGCGCCTCCTTACCGCTCCAGCGGCGGTAGATGGTCGCCTTGCCGACGCCGGCGGTGCGGGCCACCCGCTCGATCGACAACTCCGCGAGCGGCACGCCCTCTTCGAGGAGCTTCATGACGCCCTCGATGATGGACCGCTCCACGGCCTCGCTGCGGGGCCGTCCGCGTACGGGGCGCCCGTCCCGGACCCGCCCGTCTCCGGCGTGGCTCTCGGCGAGGCTCAAGGTCGACTCCGTCTCTCGTGTGCTGGTCCGGCTCACTCGTGGTCCTGTTCGACCACTCGCGTGTCGGTCCGATTCTCCGTCAGTGGTCGGCGGCCACCAACTCCGTCTCCTCCTCGCCCTCTTGGCCGCCCTTCGGCCGTCCCGGCAGGAACACCGCCATGGCCACCGCGCCGAGGAGGGCGATGCCGGCTCCGCACAGGGCCGTCACGTGCATCGCGTGCAGGAAGGCGTCGTGGGCCGGGGCGACCAGGGACTCGCCCCGCTCGCCGAGCCGGGCGGCGAGGCCGAGGGTGGCCTCGATGGACTCGGCGGCGGCGTGCGGGGCGCCGGCGGGCAGGTCGCCCTCGATGCCGTGCCGGTAGGCGGTGGAGAGCACCGAGCCGAGGACGGCGATACCGAGGGCGCCGCCGACCTGCCGGAAGGTGTTGCTGAGCGCGGACGCCGAGCCGGCCTTCTCGCGGGGCAGGGCCTGCATGACGACGACGCTCAGCGGGGTCATCACATGCGCCATGCCGACACCCATGAAGAAGAAGACGACTTCGAGGATCCAGATCGGGGTGTCCCCGTCCAGCACGGCGAACGCGGCCAGCATCGCGGCGATCAGCGTCATGCCGGCCGTGCACACCGCGCTGTTGCCGAACCGGTCGACGACGAGGCGGGCGCGGGGCGCGAAGACGAGCTGCGCGACGGCCAGCGGGAGCATCAGCAGGCCGGTCTGGAGCGGGGAGTAGCCGCGGACGGTCTGGGTGTAGAAGACGGAGAAGAAGGTGACGCCCATCAGTGCGAAGAAGACCAGACCGATGACGCCGATGGCGGCGGAGAACACCTTGTTCTTGAAGAAGTCCATGTCGATGGACGGGTGGTCGCTGCGCTTCTCGAAGACCACGAAGGCGGCGAGGACCGCGAGGCCGGCCAGGCTGGGCGCGAGGACCGTGGCGTCGGTGAAGTCGGCGAGCTGGCCGCCGCGGATGATGCCGTAGACGAGGAGGACGAGGCCGACCACGGAGAGCAGGACGCCGACGGGGTCGACACGGCCGGGGTTCGGATCCCGCGAGTCGGGGACCAGCCAGATCATCAGGCCGAGGGCGAGGGCGACGATCGGCACGTTGATCAGGAAGACCGAGCCCCACCAGAAGTGGTCGAGCAGGAGGCCGCCGGTGATCGGGCCGATGGCGATGGCGAGGCCGACGCCGCCCGCCCAGATGCCGATGGCCTTGGGCTGCTCGTCGCGTTCGAAGACGTTCATCAGGACGGCGAGGGTGGCGGGCATCACGAAGGCGGCGCCGAGACCCATGACCGCGCGGAAGGCGATCAGCTCGCCCGGGGAGCCCGACAGGGCGGCCAGCGCCGAGCCGATGCCGAAGACGACGAGCCCGCCGAGCAGCACCTTCTTGCGGCCGAGGCGGTCGCCGAGGAGACCGGCGGAGAACAGCAGCCCCGCGAAGACCAGCGTGTAGGCGTTGATCGCCCACTCCAGCTCGCTCTGGGTGGCGCCGAGACCGGTGGGCTCCGGGGTGGAGATCGTCTTGATGGCGACATTGAGGATCGAGTTGTCGAGCACCACGATCAGCAGGCTCAGCATCAGCACGCCGAGGATCACCCAACGGCGCCGGTGCACCGCCGCCGGTATGCGGGAGTCAGGGACTGCGGTAGTCATGTCGTCGACCCTAGACCTATTTCGATACGGGACCGTCTCGTATCGTAAATCTTTTACCCGGCTCTTACGTGCCGTATGCCTGCACGGTCACATGTACCCGCTCTGGCCCTGTCCCGTCCTAGGTGCCACCATGGGACGTGGTCCGGGGACACCGTCAGGGTGCCTCGAGATGACATGAAGGAGCTGGAGCGATGACGCAGCTTTCGGCTGCCCAGACGAAGCCCTCCGACGGCAGCAAGGCGCTGTACGGGGGCAAGGGCACACGCCGTATCACGGTCCGGGACATCGCCCTCGCCAAGGAACGCGGCGAGAAGTGGCCCATGCTCACCGCCTACGACGCGATGACCGCGTCCGTCTTCGACGAGGCCGGCATCCCGGTGATGCTCGTCGGCGACTCCGCGGGCAACTGCCACCTCGGGTACGAGTCGACCGTGCCCGTCACCCTCGACGAGATGACCATGCTCTCCGCGGCCGTCGTACGGGGCACCAGCCGCGCCCTGATCGTCGGCGACCTGCCCTTCGGCTCCTACCAGGAGGGCCCGGTGCAGGCGCTGCGCTCGGCGACCCGGCTGGTCAAGGAGGCCGGGGTCGGCGCGGTCAAGCTGGAGGGCGGCGAGCGGTCGCACCGCCAGATCGAGCTGCTGGTCGAGTCCGGCATCCCCGTGATGGCCCACATCGGCCTCACGCCGCAGTCCGTCAACGCGATGGGCTACCGCGTGCAGGGGCGCGGCGAGGAGGCCGCGCAGCAGTTGCTGCGCGACGCCAAGGCCGTCCAGGACGCGGGCGCGTTCGCGGTGGTCCTCGAGCTGGTTCCGGCGGAGCTGGCGGCTGAGGTCACGCGGGTGCTGCACATTCCGACGGTCGGCATCGGTGCCGGGGCCGAGACGGACGCGCAGGTGCTCGTGTGGACGGACATGCTGGGGCTGACGGGCGGGCGGGTGCCGAAGTTCGTCAAGAAGTACGCGGATCTCCGTACGGTCATGGGGGACGCGGCGAAGGCGTTCGCCGAGGACGTCGTGGGCGGGACGTTCCCGCTGGAGGAGCACTCCGTCCACTAGGCGGAACCCACGGGGGTGGGGGCGCTGGGGGGTGCGTTGTCGGGTGCGGGTGCGTGGGGGCTGGTCGCGCAGTTCCCCGCGCCCCTGAAAGCTTCAGGCCCCTGCGGGCCTGAAGGACCACGACTCTGCGGGCCTGAAAAGCAAGGGGCGCAGCCCCTGCTTTTCAGGGGCGCGGGGAACTGCGCGAGAAGCCCCCACGCACCCGCAGCCGCACCCGCAGCCGCACCCGCACCCGCACCCGCAGCCGCAGCCGCAGCCGCCGACGAAACCCTCACCCCCGAGCTGTCAGGCGCCGTCGGTCGGCCATCGGCCGTGTCGGCGGGCTGTCGGTGGTTTGTCGGTGGGGGCTGGGACCGTCGTCCGCATGACACGAATCGACAAGAACGCCAGCGGCGCGAAAGGCGCTGTCGCCGTGCGGGGGCTGGTCAAGCACTACGGGGAGACCAGGGCGCTGGACGGTGTCGACCTCGACGTGCGAGAAGGCACCGTGATGGGCGTGCTCGGCCCCAACGGGGCCGGCAAGACCACCCTCGTACGGTGCCTGTCCACACTGATCACACCGGACGCGGGCCGGGCGACCGTGGCCGGGTACGACGTCGTACGGCAGCCGCGCCAGCTGCGCCGGGTGATCGGCCTGACCGGCCAGTACGCCTCGGTGGACGAGAAGCTGTCCGGCTTCGAGAACCTCTACATGATCGGCCGGCTGCTCGACCTGCCCCGGAAGGAGGCGAGGAGCCGCGCGACCGGCCTGCTGGAGCGGTTCTCGCTCACCGAGGCCGCCGGGCGCCCGGCGGGGACGTACTCCGGCGGTATGCGGCGGCGCCTCGACCTGGCCGCGTCCATGATCGGCAGCCCGGCCGTGCTCTACCTGGACGAACCGACGACCGGCCTGGACCCGCACACCCGCAACGAGGTGTGGGCCGAGGTGAAGCGGATGGTCGGGGACGGCGTGACCGTGCTGCTGACCACCCAGTACATGGAGGAGGCCGAGCAGCTGGCCTCCGAGCTGACCGTGATCGACCGGGGGAAGGTGATCGCGGGCGGCCGGATCGAGGAGCTGAAGGCGCAGGTCGGGGGGCGTACGCTCCGGGTCCGGACGGCCGATCCGGTGCAGCTGCGCCCACTGGCCGCGGATCTGGACGGCCTGGGGATCACCGGGCTCGCCACCACCACCGTGGACACCGAGACCGGCACCCTCCTCGTCCCGATCCTCAGCGACGAGCAGTTGACCGCCGTCGTCGGCGCGATCACCGCGCGCGGCGTCACCATCGCCTCCATCAGCACCGAACTGCCCAGTCTGGACGAGGTGTTCCTGTCGCTCACCGGCCACAAGGCCAGTGCCCCGCAGGACGTCGACCTGTCCCCCGCCTACGAGGAGGTCGCCGTATGAGCTCCCACCCGTCACCCACCGCCACCCTGAACGAGGCGCTACGCGCCGCCCCTTTGAACACCCTGCCCACCACGGGCGAGGCCGACGGCCGGATCGGGCTGCGGGCCCACGCCCGGCACACCGGGGCGCTCGTCCGGCGCAATCTGCTGTGGATCCGGCAGGACCCGGAGTCGATGTTCGACGCGGTGCTGATGCCGATCGTGTTCACCCTGCTCTTCGTGTACGTCTTCGGCGGCTCCATCGGGCAGGCGCTCGGCGGCGGCCAGGAACAGTACGTGCAGTACGTGGTGCCGGGCCTGATGGCGATGATGGGCATGAACATCGCCATGGGCGTCGGCACGGGCTTCAACGAGGACTTCCAGAAGGGCGTCATGGACCGCTTCCGGTCCCTGCCGATCGGCCGGTCCTCGGTGCTGCTCGCGAAGATCTCCGTCGAACTGCTGCGCATGCTGGTCGCCACGACCATCCTGCTGACCGTCGGTGTCCTCATCGGCTTCGACATCACCAGCTGGCCGGGGCTGCTGGGCGCGGTCGGTCTGGCCGTCGTCTTCGGCTCGTCCCTGATGTGGATCTTCCTGGTGCTGGGCGTGACCATGAAGAACGCGCAGTCCGTACAGGCCATGGGCTTCCTGGTGCTGTTCCCGCTGCAGTTCGGCTCGTCGATCTTCGCGCCGACCGGGTCCATGCCGGGCTGGCTCCAGACCTTCACGGACTACAACCCGCTGTCCTCCCTCGCGGACGCCGCGCGCGGCCTGATGACGGGTGGGCCCGTCGCCCACGACCTGCTGGTCACCCTCGGCTGGTCGGTGGCCCTGACGGCGGTGATGGCGCCCATCGCGATCCACAAGTTCAAGACGAAGAACTGACCTCAGACGAGGGCGGCGGCCTCCTCACGGGAGAGGGCGCCGCCCTCGGCGTACGCCCGCTCGTAGGCCGCGTCGTCCAGCAGGGCCCGGACCTCGCGCTCGGCCCGGGCGCGGCCCTCGACCTCCCACGGGCCGGAGACATGGCCCGGCGGCAGATGCGCGTCGGCGGCGCCCAGCAGGCGGGCCGCGTCGAGGACGCGGGCTCCGCCGTCGACCCCCGCGACGGACAGGGCGGCGACGACGAAGTGGAGGGAGGGCATATGGGGCGTGACCACCAGGGACAGCTTGTCCAGGCTTCGCTCCAGCGCCTTGCGGATCAGCCGCAGCGCCTCCTCGTGGCGTCCGTACGCCCCCTCCAGCCAGCCCTCGACACCGAGGAAGTAGCCGGCGAAGAGCACGAAGTCGGCGGCTTCGAAGTTCTCGCGCAACAGGGCGAGTTGACGACGGGCCTCGGCCTGCCGTCCGGTGCGGCCGAGGCGGATCGCGAGGAAGAGACGGGCCGCGGGCACCGCCTCACGGGCGGCGTGACGCCCGGCGTCCAACACGTCGAACAGCAGTTTCTCGCCCCGCTCGCCCTCGCCGCCCTCCACGAGCACACTGCCGAGCCGGACGCCGAGGATACCCAACTGGGCGTTGGTGCCGAGCCGTTCGGCGTACTCGATGGCCCGCTCGAAGTCCGCCGCGGCGGCCGCGAACTCGCCCTGGCGCTCCCTGGCCTCTCCGCGCGCGGAGAGCGCCTCGGCGGCACCCCAGGCGTCCCCGAGCCGGTCGAAGATCTCCAGCGACTCGTCGGCGTCGACGGTGGCGTCGCCCGCCCAGTCGCTGCGGTTGGCGAGGATGTTGGCCCTCATCTGCAGGGTCTGCGCCAACTCCCAGGTGTAGCCGAGTTCGCGGCAGGTGCGGATGTTGGCGTCCAGGATGGCGCGGAGCCGGTCCATGTCGCCGGTCAGCAGGACGGCGTAGAACCACATGAAGCCGGGGAAGCGGCAGGTCTGCGGCTGGCCCGGCCGGTAGGTCTCGCTGATGACCCGCAGCCGCTCCTGGCCCGCGGACGTCTCCCAGGCGGGCAACTCCATGTCCATACAGGCCAGATGGACCAGGTGCGCGCCCCGCCGGGCCTCGTCGAGGACGTCCGGGCCCATGGGCGGCGGCCGGTCGACGGCGCGTCCGGGCACGTCCGGCACGGGGCGCGCGGGGGCGGTGAAGGGATCCGGGCCGAGGTCCTTGACCTGGGCGGACCAGTGCCGCGCCTCGGACTTCAGGTCGCGCATCTGCCAGTACCAGCACAGCGACAGGGTCAGACAGAGCGCCTCCTGCTCGTCCCGCTCGGCGACGGCGCGTCTGAGCGCGGTGCGGATGTTCTCGTACTCCAGCTCCAGCAGCTCGATCGCGGCGCGCTGGCCGGAGCCGCGCAGCAACGGGTCGGTGACACGGACGAGTTCGCGGTAGTACGTGAGGTGCGCGCGTTCGGCGGCGGGGCGGGTGCCCGTCTCGTCCAGGCGCTCCCCGGCGTACTCGACGACGGTCTCCAGGAGGCGGTAGCGCATCTCGGCGCCGGCGGAGCCGCCGGCGCCCGGGCCGTCGGCGCCCGGGCCGTCGGCGCCCGTCCCGGTCACGGGGGCCGCCACGACGAGGGACTTGTCGACGAGGGAGCCGAGCGCCTCCAGCGCGGCGGGGCCGCAGACCGCCTCGGCGGCGGCCAGGTCGCAGCCGCCGGCGAACACCGACAGCCGCCGCAGGACGTCCCGTTCGTCCTCGTCGAGGAGTTCCCAGGACCAGTCGACGACCGCACGCAGGGTCTGCTGGCGGGGCAGCACCGTGCGGCTGCCGGAGGTGAGCAGCCGGAAGCGGTCGTCGAGACGGTCGGCGATCTGCCGGGGCGTCAGCATCCGCAGCCGGGCCGCCGCCAGCTCGATCGCCAGCGGCAGTCCGTCGAGACGGCGGCAGATCTCGGCGGCCGCCTCCGGGTCGGCGTCGACGGTGAAGCCGGGCCGGGCGGCCGCTCCCCGGTCGGCGAGCAGGCGCAGCGCGTGGGGTTCCGTCAGCGGTTCCACCGGGCGCAGCAACTCCCCCGGTACGCCGAGGGGTTCACGGCTGGTGGCCAGGACGGTCAGCCCCGGGCAGTGCCGGAGGAGGTGGTCGACGAGGTGGGCGGCGGCGTCCACGACGTGTTCGCAGTTGTCGAGGATCAGCAACATGCGGCGGCCGGCGCAGTGCTCGGCGAGGCGGACCATGGCGTCGTCCTGGCGGTCCGCCGCGACGCGCATCTCCTCGGCGCCGGCGCCCCTCAGCACGGTCTTGCGGGCGCCGAGGGCGGTGAGGACGGCCTCCGGGACGTCGGCGGGGTCGTCGACGGGGGCGAGTTCGGCGAGCCAGACACCGTCCGGCACGGCGTCGGCGACCGCGTCGCCGGCCTCCTGGGAGAGGCGGGTCTTGCCTGCGCCGCCGGGGCCGAGGAGGGTCACGAGGCGGGTGGCGGTGAGGTCGTCGCGGATCGTGTCCAGGTCGGTGTCGCGGCCCACGAAGGAGGTGAGGCGGGCGCGGAGGTTGCCCGGGGGGCGGGTGGGGTGGGGGTGCCGGTGCGGGTTTTCGCCCCCGCCGCCCCTTCCCGTCCCATCCTCCAGGGGCTGCGCGCCTTCGACCCCCATCCGCGGGCCCGGTGGGGGCTGGTCGCGCAGTTCCCCGCGCCCCTGACGGGGCGCGGTTTCGTCCGACCACAGGAGTTCTGTGTGCAGTCTGCTGAGCACCGGGCCCGGGCTCGCGCCCAGGCGGTCCGCCAGGAGACGGCGTATCTGCTCGTAGGCGGCCAGGGCCTCCGCCGTGCGGCCGGTGTCGCGGAGGGCGCGCAGGCGGAGGGCCTGGAGGGGTTCGTCGAGGGGGTGGGTGTCGCAGAGGGCGGTGAGGTCGGGCAGCGCGGTGTCGGGGCGGCCGAGGGCGAGGGCGGCGGTGAGGCGGGTGCGGTGCGCGTCGAGGCGACGGGTCTCCCAGCGGGCGGCCTCGGCGGCGCGGTCGGGGAGGTCGGCGAGGGGCGGGTCCTGCCAGAGGGCGAGCGCGTCGTCGAGGACGTCGGCGGCCTTGGCCGGGTCACCGTCGGCGAGCGCGCGGGCGCCCTCGTCCGCGAGGCGGTCGAAGCGGTGCAGGTCGACGTCGTCATGGGTGGCCGTGAGCCGGTAGCCGCCGTTCACCGAGGCGACCGCGTCCGGGCCGAGCGCCCTGCGCAGCCGGCCGACCAGCGCCTGCAGCGCGCCTGGCGCGTCGGCGGGCGGATCGTCGGACCACACCTCGTCGACGAGGACGGCCGCAGGCACCGTCCGCCCCGGCCGCAGCGCGAGCACGGTCAACAGAGCACGCAGCCGCGCGCCCCCGACGGGGACGGGGGTGCCGTCGGACTGCAGGGCCTGGGTGGTGCCGAGGATGCGGTAGCGCACGAGGTCCATTGTCTCTGTCGGGATCGAGAACCGGGTCGGGGTTCGGGTGTCCGGCGTATCCCCCCACCTTGCTAGGAACTCGGAGGCGATCGCGAGACGTTTTCGCCGTGCGCCCGGTACCGTCGGGGCGTCCATACGAGTGATCGAGTCGCATCGACCCAGCTAGGAGTTCCATGACCACCGCCGCATCCCGCCGGAGCGACCGGAGGATCAGCCCCGTGTTCGTGGGGATCGTGGCCGTCATGGCGGTCACGGGATGGGCCACGTGGACGGGGTTCGCCGAGCAGCCCGGCCTCGCCGTCTTCCTGTTCGTGACCTCGGCGTGGATCGTGTCGCTGTGTCTGCACGAGTACGCCCACGCCCGTACGGCCCTGCACAGCGGTGACATCTCCATCGGCGCCAAGGGCTATCTCACCCTGAATCCCCTGAAATACACCCATGCCCTGCTCAGCATCGTGCTGCCCGTCGTCTTCGTGATCATGGGTGGGATCGGGCTGCCCGGTGGTGCGGTGTTCATCGAGCGGGGGCGGATCCAGGGCCGCTGGAGGCACAGCCTGATCTCGGCGGCGGGTCCGCTGACGAACGTGCTGTTCGCGGCCGTCTGCACCGCGCCCTTCTGGCTGGGCGTCACCGACGGGGTCCCGGTAGCCTTCCTCTTCGCCCTCGCCTTCCTGGCGATGCTCCAGGTCACGGCGGCGATCCTGAACTTCCTCCCGGTGCCCGGCCTGGACGGGTACGGCGTCATCGAGCCCTGGCTGTCGTACAAGATCCGTCGCCAGGTGGAGCCGCTGGCGCCCTTCGGGCTGCTGCTGGTCTTCGCGGTGCTGTGGATCCCCGCGGTGAACGGCGTGTTCTGGGACGTGATCGACGCGTTCATGCGGGGCCTCGGGATCGAGGACCGGCTGTCCGACTGCGGCTACTGGCTCTACCGCTTCTGGCGCGCGGACAGCGACATCTGCCTCACGGGGATGTGACGGCCGCGTGATCAGCCGGTGGAGCGCTCCAGCTTGGCCTTGCGCACGTAGTACCAGGTCATGTTGGACGACAGGCCGGCCATCAGCACCCACACGACACCCAGCCAGCTGCCCCGGCTGAAGGAGACCACGGCCGCGGTGACGGCGAGCAGGCAGACGACGAGGGCGTACACGGCGAGGCGGGGCATGGGGGTCGGCTCCTGACAGGGCGGTCCGGTCGGACGAGGCGGTACGGCCTCCAGTGTCCCCCATGCCCGGGGGCTCTCGTGCCTCGCCCGCGCATCGGGCCGCCCGTCGGCTACACGTCGGTCAGGCGGACGCCCGCGTGGGCCTTGTAGCGGCGGTTCACGGAGATCAGGTTGGCGACCAGCGACTCGACCTGGTGGGCGTTGCGCAGCCGGCCGGCGAAGATGCCGCGCATGCCGGGGATGCGGCCGGCCAGCGCCTGCACGAGCTCGACGTCGGCCCGCTCCTCGCCGAGGACCATCACATCGGTGTCGATCTCCTCGATCTCCGGGTCCTCCAGGAGGACGGCGGAGAGGTGGTGGAAGGCGGCGGTGACCCGCGAGTCGGGCAGCAGGGCGGCGGCCTGCTCGGCGGCGCTGCCCTCCTCCGGCTTCAGCGCGTAGGCGCCCTTCTTGTCGAAGCCGAGGGGGTTCACGCAGTCGACGACGAGCTTGCCGGCCAGTTCCTCGCGCAGTGACGTGAGGGTCTCGCCGTGCCCGTCCCACGGCACGGCGACGATCACGATGTCGCTGCGGCGGGCGGTCTCGGCGTTGTCGGCGCCCTCGACGCCGTGTCCGAGGTCCTGGGCGACGCCCTGCGCGCGGTCGGCCGCCCGCGATCCGATGATCACCTTCTGGCCTGCCTTGGCGAGCCGGTAGGCGAGGCCCTTGCCCTGCGGACCGGTGCCGCCGAGCACGCCGACGACGAGCCCCGAGACGTCCGGCAGGTCCCAGGGGTCCTTGGCGGGGGCCTTCGCGGGAACCTGCGCGGCGGACTGCTGTGCACTGTCAGTAGAGGTCATGGGCCGACTTTACGTGCGGGTCCGGGGCGGGCGACGGTCAGGTGAGCGCGGTCACGGGGATCCGGCGGAAGGTGATCGTCTCGTACGCGCCGAAGTCGCCGGTCTCGTAGAGCAGTCCGACGGTGTCGCGGTCGACGCGCACGAGGTCGGAGTACGCGGCGGGCAGCCCGTCGACGGTGTGGACGGCGCGCCAGGTGACGCCGTGGTCGGTGCTGGCGCGGACGGTCATCAGGGCACGGAAGCCGGGGTCGGCGGGGCCGGAGTGGAGGAGCAGGTCGGGGTCGCGGAGTTGGAGGACGCTGCCCTCGACGACCGGGCCGACGATGCCCGCCTGCGGCCGGAACGGCTTGACGAGGGTCTCGCCGCCGTCCGCGGAGTGGGCGTCGGCGCGGGTGCCGGGGGACGGGGAGTCGTTGCGGGTGTTGAAGTAGACCCGGCCGTCGGGGAGTTCGGCGGCGGTGGTCTCGTTGGCGTTGACGTAGCCGTCGGTGTTGTCGTCGACGTACCCGATGCGCCAGGTGGCGCCCGCGTCGTCGCTCAGCAGGCAGTGTCCGCCGTTGTACCTGCCCTCCGTGCCGTTGTCCGTGCCGGCGGGCGGGAGGGAGTGGTTGGCGGGGACCACGACACGGCCGGTGGTGAGCCGGAGCGCGTGGCCGGGGGTGGTGGCGTACCAGCGCCACTCGGGCTTCTTGGTCTGCTGGGTGATCTCCCTGGGGCCGGACCACGTCCGTCCCTCGTCGTCGCTGTGCCGCACCCAGACGCGGCGGCCGTCCGCCGCGCTCACCTCGCCGCGGCGGATGGCGTCCTCGGTGGCGTGGGCGGCGTTGCGGACGTGGACCAGCAGGACGCGTCCCGTGTCGAGGACGACGGGGGCGGGGTTGCCGGCGAGGCCGTCACCGTTCGTGGCGGCGACCTGGAGCGGGCCCCAGGTGAGGCCGCCGTCCGTCGACCGCTTCATGACGATGTCGATGTCGCCGAAGTCCTCCCGCCCGCCGACCCGGCCCTCGCAGAAGGCGAGCAGGGCGCCGGGGGTGGCGACGACGGCCGGGATCCGGAAACTGGCGTAGCCTTCGCGGCCTGCGCGGAAGGGGACGCTGGACTGGGGCACGGCGGGCATGGGAGCTCCTGACGTGGGGGGCGGCTCGTGCACGACGGGGTCGTCGTTCGGCCTGCGTGCCCGGCTCGGGCCACATCCGGGTGAACACCGGGTCACGAGTGTCCGGTTGCGGCAGGATGCGTGCGCATGGATGCCGTACGGGTCGCGTTGTTGCGTGAGGTGCTCGCCGGGACGGAGTGGCTGGGGGCCACGCGGCGGTTCGCGGGGGCGTTGCGGGGATCCGTGGTGTCGTACGGCGGTGGGCTGCTGCTCGTCGGCACGGCGTCCTACGAACCGTGGCACCTCGCGGCCCACCTGGTCGACGAGGCGGCCTGGTCCGGTACTCCGGAACTCTCGCCCACGCTCGTCCGGCATGCCGCGCGGGCCTCGGATCCGGCACATCTGGCGGTGGGGCTCGGCCGGGTGTCGGCGGCGCGGCGGGGCGAGACCCTGCTCGTGGTGGCGCCGTCGGAGCCGGGTGCGGCCCTGTTGGAGCGGGTGCACGACGCGCGGCGGGCCGGGGTGACGGTGCTCTCGCTGGACACCGGTGACCGGGAGCTCGGGGCGCTGGCCCACGAGGCGCTGGCGGCGCCCGCCGTGCCCGAGGTCGATCTGGACACGGTGCAGCATCTGGTCAGCGCGGCCGCCGGGGAGAACACGCTGCCGTCGCCGAGGGGGCGACGGCGTTTCCGGGACCGCCTCTCCCGTCTCACCGACCAGCTGACCTCCCCGCCGCCCAGCCACTGGTGATCCTGTCGGCCACCGGGGCGGTTCCCCGTCGGGGCGGCGTCGACGCTCCCGCGTGGCAGCGGGCTCCGTACGACGACCGCCCCTCGGCTCCCGCGGCGTGGTGAGGAGGCGTTCGGCGGGTCAGGCGCCGGGCTCCCCGGGTCGGGTGTCGTGCCACCGGGGGTCCGTCTCCCACTCCGCGTTGCGCTCCTGGGCCGTCTCCATGGCCCGGGCGGCTTCCTGGCGGGAGGCGTAGGGGCCCATGCGGTCCTTGCCGGGGCAGTCGGGCCCCTCTTCGACCCTCTTGTGCTCCAGGCAGTAGAACCACTCACCGGGCTTGCCGGCCGTACGCCGTTTGAACAGGGGCATGAGCTGAGTTCCCTTCGCCAGTCGTCACCGACATGGTCCCCCACCACCGCTGGTTAAACTCGCTGGCATGTCTGGCCAGTCGCTGCTCGCACCGGGGAAGCTCTCCCCCGCCCGCCCCGTACCGGGGAACATCCGCCGTCCCGAGTACGTGGGCAAGCCCGCCCCGACTCCGTACACCGGGCCGGAGGTGCAGACCCCGGAGACGATCGAGGCGATGCGGATCGCCGGCCGGATCGCGGCCCGCGCGATGGCCGAGGCCGCCAAGCACATCGCCCCCGGCGTCACCACGGACGAGCTGGACCGGGTCGCGCACGAATACATGTGCGACCACGGGGCCTACCCCTCGACGCTCGGCTACCGCGGCTTCCCCAAGTCGCTGTGCACCTCGGTCAACGAGGTCATCTGTCACGGCATCCCCGACTCGACCGTGCTGAACGACGGCGACATCGTCAACCTGGACGTGACGGCGTACATCGGCGGCGTCCACGGCGACAACAACGCCACCTATCTGGTGGGAGAGGTCGACGAGGAGTCGAGGCTGCTCGTCGAGCGGACCCGGGAGTCGCTCGCCCGCGCCATCAAGGCGGTCAGGCCGGGGCGGCAGATCAACATCATCGGGCGCGTCATCGAGTCGTACGCGAAGCGGTTCGGGTACGGGGTCGTGCGCGACTTCACCGGGCACGGGATCAACTCGTCGTTCCACTCCGGGCTGATCGTCCCGCACTACGACTCCCCGCACGCCACCACCACCATCCAGACCGGGATGACCTTCACCATCGAGCCGATGCTCACGCTCGGGTCGTACGACTACGACATGTGGGACGACGGCTGGACCGTCGTGACGAAGGACCGCAAGCGGACCGCGCAGTTCGAGCACACGCTGGTGGTCACGGAGACCGGCGCGGAGATCCTCACGCTTCCTTAGCTCCGCCTCAACCCTGACGCGAGGAAAGAACCCGCCGTCGGCCTCCGGTCGGCGGCGGGTTCTTTCGTGCGCGGATTCGATGTGGGGGCGGTGGGAATCCGGGGTACCGTTTTACCGACAGGGAGTCGGGAACCTGTTGACTTAGGTAAGCCTAACCATAGAAAATGACGCCAGGTTCTCGTCCATCCCCCTCGTCACCGGAGGCCTCCATGAACGCGTCGGTCACCTCGGACACGGCGTTCTCCACGCTCATCCGCACCGCCTCGCACGAGCAGCACACGGAGGCGGAGACCACGACGTTCATGGGCGACATGCTGGGCGGCAAACTCGGCGTCGAGGCGTACACGCGGTACACCGAGCAGCTGTGGTTCGTGTACGAGGCGCTGGAGAGCGCCGCTCCGGCGCTGGCCGACGACCCGGTCGCGGGCCCGTTCGTCCAGCCCGAGCTGATGCGGCTCGGCGCGCTGGAGCGGGACCTGGAGCATCTGCGCGGCCCCGGCTGGCGGGCCACGCTCACGGCGCTGCCGGCGACCGAGGAGTACGCGGCGCGGGTCGCCGAGTGCGCGCGCACCTGGGCCGGCGGGTATGTGGCCCACCACTACACGCGCTACCTCGGTGACCTCTCCGGCGGGCAGATCATCCGGGACCGGGCCGAGAAGACGTGGGGCTTCGCCAAGAAGGGCGACGGCGTGCGGTTCTACGTCTTCGAGGAGATCACCAACCCGGCCGCGTTCAAGCGGGGTTACCGGGAGCTGCTGGACCGGGTGCGGGCCGACGATCTGGAGAAGCAGCGGATCGTGAGCGAGTGCAAGCGGGCGTTCGCGCTTAACACCGCGGTCTTTCTTGCTTTGGGGGACGAGTTTCCGTTGAGCGCGTGAGCGCTCCGCCGGGGGGTCGATTGTTCGCTGCGGGTGGGTGGGGGCTGGTCGCGCGGTTCCCCGCGCCCCTTAAAAGCAGGTGCCCCCTGCCTTGAAAGCTCCCTAGCGCTCCAGGAACACCCTGCCGCCGACCTCGACCCAGCCGTGCGGCTGGGGGGCTGTCAGGAGTTGGGAGCCGGTGCCCTGGGTGATGTTCAGGGCTCGGCCCAGTTGGGCGGTGAGTTGCAGGGCGGCCGCGCCGGTGGCCTCGTCCTCCTCGATGCCGTCGCCGCGGCCGGGGAAGGCGCGGGCCCGGACACGTCCGGCGGCCTCGTCCTCCCACGCCCAGGCGTAGATCCCCCAGACTCCGTCCGGGGGTACCCCCATCTCGCTTCGCTCGCCGGGCGGAGGCACACGCAGGTCGTCGACCTCGGCGGCGGAGGCGTACTGGCGCAGGGTGCGGGGCGGGGCCCACTCCGGCAGGGCCTCGATCCAGCTGAACTCACCGTCGAGCCGGGCCCCGACCAGCCCGGCCGGGGTGACCAGTTCGGGCACGTCGAGCAACCAGGCCGCGCCCACACAGGGGTTACCGGCGAAGGGCAGGCGCTGCGAAGGGGTGTAGATGTCGATGACACCGCGCTCGGGGTCGTCCACGAACACGGTCTCGCTGAAGCCGAGTTTGGCGGCGAACTCCTGGCGCTCGGCAGCGTCGGGCATGACGGAGCCCTCGCGGACGACGCCCAGTTCGTTGCCGTATCCGCCGCGGGGTCCGCAGAACACCCGCAGCACATCGAAGTCGGTCACCCCCGCATTGAAACATCAACCAGGCCCCGGGTCGTACCAGGTCACCGCAGTGCCGGGGATCGACCGGGCAGGGCCGCCCCCACCCTTGAGAGGACCAAGTGACCGTACTGGACGAGCCGGTCGAGCCGGAGAGGGCCGACGGGACCGGCGGGGCGGAAAGGGCCGGCGAGGTGGGCGGGGGTGTGACGGGTCGCCCGGAGAAGGGCGGCCCGCAGACTTCCGGTGCCGGGCGCCGGCGTGCCCCGCTGCTCCTCACCGCCGGCCTCGTCGTCGCGCTGTTCGTTCTGATCCCGGTCGCGGGCGGGCTCGGGGCCTATCCGATCCCCACCGGTGACGTGGTCTCCTCGGTCGCCCACCGGCTCGGGCTCGGCGGGGCGGAGCTGGCGCGCGTTCCCGAGTCGGTGCTGTGGAACGTGCGGTTCCCGAGGATCGTGCTGGCGCTGCTGATCGGCGCGTCGCTCGGGTGCGCGGGGGCGCTGATGCAGGGCGTCTTCGGCAACCCGCTGGCGGAGCCGAGTGTCATCGGGGTCTCGCTGGGCGCGGCGGTGGGCGCGGTCGCGGCGATCGCGTTCGGGATCACGTTCCTCGGCACCTGGACGGTGTCGGTCCTCGCGTTCGTCGCCGGGCTGATCACCGTGTTCGTGGTGTACGCGATGTCGCGGTCGGGCGGCCGGACCGAGGTCGTGACGCTGATCCTGACCGGTATCGCGGTGAACGCCTTCGCGGGCGCCACGATCGGGCTGTTCATCTTCCTCGCGGAGGACACGGCGGCCATCAACCAGATCACGTTCTGGCAGCTGGGCTCGCTCGCGCAGTCGACGTGGCCGAAGGTGCTGGCCGTGCTGCCGTGCGCGGTGATCGGGCTGGCCGTGGCGCCGTTCTACGCGCGCCAGTTGGACCTGCTCGCGCTGGGTGAGCGGCCGGCACGGCATCTCGGGGTGGACGTGGAGCGGCTGCGGGTCGTGCTGATCCTGGTCGTCGCGCTGCTGACCGCCGCCGCCGTGAGCGTGTCGGGCGTCATCGGGTTCGTGGGGCTCGTGGTCCCGCATCTGCTGCGGATGGCGGCCGGGCCGGGGCACCGGTTCCTGATCCCGGGCAGCGCGCTCGCCGGGGCGGTCGTGCTGCTGGCGGCGGACCTCGCGGCCCGCACGATCGTCGAGCCGGCCGAGCTGCCGCTGGGTGTCCTCACCGCGCTGATCGGCAGCCCGTTCTTCTTCTGGCTGCTCCGCAGGACCCGTCGCAAGCAGGGAGGCTGGGCATGAGGGTCACATCGGGCACGGGGTCCGCGTCGGGCACAGGGTCGCTGCGTGCGCTGCTCCTGGGGCGACTGCGTTCGGGGGCTCCCGCTCCCCCGCCTCCGTCGGGCCCCGGTGACGTCCTCGCCGAGGCCGACGGCGTCACCGTCCGCCTCGGTGCGCGCGAGGTCCTGCACGGGGTGTCGGTCGCGGCCCGCGCGGGTGAGGTGCTCGCGCTGGTCGGGCCCAACGGCGCGGGCAAGTCGACGCTGCTGGGCGCGCTGGCGGCCGACCTGCCGGTGACCGGCGGGGTCGTACGGGTGCACGGGCGCCCGGTGGGTGACTGGTCGGCGCCCGAACTGGCGCTGCGGCGGGCCGTGTTGCCGCAGGCCGCGACGCTGTCGTTCCCCTTCACCGTGGAGGAGGTCGTACGGATGGGGCGGGCGCCCTGGGCGCGGCAGCCGGACGGGGGCGGCCGGGAGGACTCCGACGACGTGGCCGTGGCGGAGGCGATGGCGCTGACCGAGGTCACCGGGTTCGCGGCGCGGCCCTTCTCCGCGCTGAGCGGCGGCGAGCGCGCCCGGGTGGCGCTGGCGCGGGTGCTCGCGCAGCGGGCGCCGCTGCTGATGCTGGACGAGCCGACGGCCGCGCTGGACCTCAGGCATCAGGAGCTGGTGCTGCGGGTGTGCCGGGAGCGGGCGCGGGCCGGGGACGCGGTGGTCGTCGTCCTGCACGATCTCGGGCTCGCGGCGGCGTACGCGGACCGGGTGGCCGTGCTGCGCGACGGGCGGATCGCGGCGGACGGACCGCCGGCCGGGGTCTTCGAGGCGGGGCTGCTGTCGGAGGTGTACCGGCAGCCGGTGGAGGTGTTCCCGCATCCGCGGACGGGTGATGTCCTGATCACACCGAAACGGGGTTCTTGACCGCGGAATGGCTCTCTTGACCCGCTCTTGACCGGATGATGAGGGCTGTTTTGAGCCACCGTGATCGGACTGTGCTCGTACGGCTCCGAGGAGCGGGATTCACTGGGGGTACGGCGTTTGGTGAGGTAAGCCTCAGATAACTTGTGGCGGCCTCACCTTCTCTGTGTGTCCCCTGTGTCCTTCCTTGGAGCCGAAATGCGCCCCCTCAGACTCTCCGTCGTCACCGCCGCCACGACCGTGGCGGCCCTGACCGCCGTCACCGGCTGCACCGAGAAGAGCAGCGCGGGCGCGGACGGGGTCATCGCGGTGACCGCGACCGACACCTCGTGCGAGGTCTCGAAGAAGGAGTTCCCGGCGGGTCACGTCGAGCTGGCCATCGAGAACAAGGGCTCCAAGGTCACCGAGGTCTACGTCCTGTTCCCGGACGACCGGGTGGTGACGGAGCGCGAGAACATCGGCCCCGGCACCAAGCAGAAGGTCACCGCCGAGGTGAAGGAGGGCGAGTACCAGATCGCCTGCAAGCCCGGCATGAAGGGCGACGGCATACGGCAGGCCGTGACGGCCACCGGAAGCGGGAAGATCGCCGAGCGCGACCCGCGGCTCGACAAGGCGGTCGCCTCGTACCGCAAGTACGCGCAGGCGCAGGCCGACGAGACCATTCCGCTGGTGAAGGTGTTCGCCGAGGCCGTGAAGGCCGGGGACGTCGAGGCCGCGAAGAAGGCGTACGCGCCCTCCCGCATCGGCTGGGAGCGCACCGAGCCGGTCGCCGAGTCCTTCGGTGACATCGACCCGAAGGTGGATGTGCGCGAGGACGGTCTGGAGGAGGGCCAGGACCCGGAGAAGGACTGGACGGGCTGGCACCGTCTGGAGCGCTCGCTGTGGCAGGACGGCAAGCTCACCGACCGCGACTCCGAGCTGGCCGACCAGCTGGTGACCGACCTGGAGGACTGGCGCGAGCGGGTCGGCAAGGCGGAGATCACCCCGACCTCCATGGCCAACGGCGCCAAGGAGCTCCTCGACGAGGTCGCCACCGGCAAGGTCACCGGCGAGGAGGAGCGCTACTCGCACACCGACCTTGTCGACTTCAAGGCCAACGTCGAGGGCGCCGAGGAGTCGTACGAGCTGCTGAAGTCCGTCGCCGCCGAGAACGACCCGGAGCTGACGAAGGAACTCGACAAGCAGTTCGCGGCGTTGAACACGCTCCTCGACAAGTACCGGGCGGACAAGACCGGATACGACTTCGTCTCCTACGACAAGGTCGGCAAGGCCGAGCGCAAGGAGCTGTCGGACGCGGTCAACGCGCTCGCCGAGCCGCTGTCGCAGCTCGCCGCAGCGGTCGTCAAGTAACCGGTTCGGTACGGGAGTCGACTGATGACGGAAGCGACGGAAGCGGACAGCAACGCCCAGGCGCCCAGTCGGCGCGCGCTGATCGGCTGGGGCGGTGCCGGGCTCGCGCTCGGTGCCGCCGCGGCCGGCGGCGCGGTCGCCGTGGCGCGCACCGGCGACGACGCGGCCCCCACGGCCGGGGCGGCCGTCGCCTTCCACGGCGCGCACCAGGCCGGGATCGCCACGCCCGTGCAGGACCGGCTGCACTTCGCCGCGTTCGACGTGGAGACGGACGACCGCGACGAGTTCGTGGCGATGCTCAAGGACTGGACGGCCGCCGCGCGCCGGATGACGGCCGGGAAGGCGGTCGGCGACGGCGCGTACGGCGGCCTGCCGGAGGCCCCGCCGGACGACACCGGCGAGGCGCTGGGGCTGAAGCCGTCCCGGCTGACGCTGACGATCGGGTTCGGGCCGTCGCTGTTCGAGAAGTTCGATCTCGCGGGGCGGCGCCCGGAGGCCCTCGTGGACCTGCCGCAGTTCGCCGGCGACAACCTCGATGGGGCCCGCAGCGGCGGGGACCTGTGCGTCCAGGCCTGCGCGGACGATCCGCAGGTGGCGGTGCACGCCGTCCGCAACCTCGCCCGCATCGGCTTCGGCAAGGTGTCGGTGCGCTGGTCGCAGCTCGGGTTCGGCAAGACCTCCTCGACGACGCCCGAGGCGCAGACCCCGCGCAACCTCATGGGGTTCAAGGACGGCACCCGCAACATCGCGGGCACCGAGACGGACCGGCTGAAGAAGTTCGTGTGGGTGGGCGAGAAGGACGTCGACGCGGACTCCGCCTGGATGACCGGCGGTTCGTACCTGGTCGCCCGCCGCATCCGGATGCACATCGAGCCCTGGGACCGCACCTCGCTGCGGGAGCAGGAGGACATCTTCGGCCGCGACAAGGGCGAGGGCGCGCCGGTCGGCAAGGCGAAGGAGCGGGACGAGCCGTTCCTGAAGGCGATGCTGCCCGACGCCCACGTCCGGCTCGCGCACCCCGACTCCAACGGCGGGGCGACGCTGCTGCGGCGCGGCTACTCCTTCACCGACGGCACGGACGGCCTCGGCCGGCTGGACGCGGGCCTGTTCTTCCTCGCGTACCAGCGTGATGTGCGCCGGGGGTTCATCCCGGTGCAGCGCAATCTGGCCACGGACGCGCTCAACGAGTACATCCAGCACGTGGGTTCGGCGATCTTCGCGGTGCCGCCGGGCGTCCGGGACGCGGACGACTGGTGGGGCCGGGCGCTGTTCTCCAAGGAGGCCTAGGCCGTGTTCGCGAACTATCTGATCGGTCTGCGGGAGGGCCTGGAGGCCAGTCTCGTCGTCTGCATCCTCATCGCCTATCTGGTGAAGACGGACCGCCGGGACGCGCTGAAGCCCATCTGGATCGGTATCGGGGTCGCCGTCGGGCTGGCCCTCGCCTTCGGCTGCGTCCTCGAATTCGGCTCCCAGGAGCTGACGTTCCAGGCGCAGGAGGCGCTCGGCGGCTCCCTGTCGATCATCGCGGTGGGCCTGGTGACCTGGATGGTCTTCTGGATGCGGCGCACCGCCCGGCATCTCAGGGCCGACCTGCACGGCAAGCTGGACGCGGCTCTGCGGATGGGCACGGGCGCGCTGGTGGCGACCGCGTTCCTGGCGGTGGGCCGGGAGGGCCTGGAGACCTCGCTGTTCGTGTGGACCTCGGTGCGGGCGTCGAGCGACGGCACCGAGGGCCCGCTGATCGGCGTCCTGCTGGGCCTGGCGACGGCGGTGGTGCTCGGCTGGCTGTTCTACCGGGGCGCGCTGCGCATCAACCTCGCGAAGTTCTTCACCTGGACCGGCGGCATGCTGGTGGTGGTCGCGGCCGGTGTCCTCGCGTACGGCTTCCACGACCTCCAGGAGGCCGACTTCGTGCCCGGTCTGACGGACAAGGCGTTCGACATCTCCGGGACGATCCCGCCGGACAGCTGGTACGGCACGCTCCTGAAGGGTGTGTTCAACTTCCAGCCCGACCCCACGGACCTGCAAGTCACGGTCTGGCTCCTCTATCTGATCCCGACGCTCGCGCTGTTCCTCGCCCCGGTAGGGTTCGCCTCCGGGAAGGGGAAGGTGAAGATTCCTGATGAGCAGGGTGCGCGGGATTCGGAGCCCACTGAGGCTTCGTGAGGTTCGTCCGGTTCGTACGGGCGGGAGGTTCCTCGGGATGCTTCGCCGGGGCGGGCTGCGCGCGTACGGCCGTGCCGCGCTGGTGACCACGGCGGTGACCGCGCTGTCGTTGACGGCGAGCGGGTGCGTGGTGGTCCGGGGCGATCTGGAGGTCCTCCCCACGGCGACCCGGGCGGAGGCCGAACGCGCGCTGCAGGACTTCACCACCGCGTACAACAAGGCGGACAAGGCCAACGACCAGTCCCAGGACGCCGCCCGGGTCACCGGCGCACTCGCGGACATCGACGGCGGCAAGCTCCGCTCGGGCGCGAAGATCAACCCGGGCGGCAACCCGAACCATGTGCCGCTCGAGCTGGCCGACATCACGTACACGATCCCGGAGAAGGCGGGCTGGCCGCGCTGGTTCGTCGCCGACGCCACCGCCAACAAGGGCAACAAGACGGACCGTTGGCTGTTCGTGTTCACCCGGGACGGGCTGACGGATCTGTGGGAGGTCTCCTTCCTCACCATCGTGCCCGCCGCCGACATGCCCGAGTTCAAGAAGGACGCGGACGGTCACGCCCAGGCGGTGCGGCCCGACGACACCGAACTCTCCGTGGAGCCCGCGCAGTTGCCCGACCGGTACGTGACGTACCTGAGGGAGGACAGCGCGCTCTTCGCGGACGGCCCGTACACCTCCGAGGAGCGTGCGCGGCGCCAGCGGAACGCGGAGAAGCCGGGCCTGGCGCGGCAGTACATCGACGAGGCCCTCACCAACGGCGACTACGCGCCGGTCGGTCTGCGCACCACGGACGGCGGGGCGCTGGTCTTCTTCACCACCCGCCACTACCAGAAGCAGACCGCCGCGCAGGGGGTGAGCATCCCCGTCAACGACGCGGCCGTGCGCGCCCTGATGACAGGTGAGCCGAAGCAGTCGCTGACCCTGGAGTTCGTGAACAACCAGGCCGTCCTCGACCCGGCGAAGACGCGGTCCGACCAGCAGGTGCGGGTCGTGAGCCAGGTGGGCGGGCTGACGGGCGCCAAGGGCGAGTAGGGACTGACCCGCCGGGCGGTCGCTCGGGAGCGTCAGCCCCGGGAGGGCCAGGCAGCGTTCGCGTGGTCCGGCTGCTCCCCCACATGGCGCGAGCAGGCGTCGGTGAGGATCTCCAGCAGGGTCAGCGGGTCCGGCAGCGGGTGCTCGGGGCCGCGCACCCAGTGGACGCCGAGGTCACCGGGGAGCCGGGCCGGCGGAACGAGGACGTAGGACCCCCGGCAGTGCCAGCGCAGTCCGGGGTGCTCGTCCATGGTCTCGGGGTGACAGTCCAGCTCGCAGGGCCACCACTCGTCCTCGTCCTCGGGGGTGCCCCGGGTGAGGGTGAAGAAGAGGAGCCGTCCCTCGCCGGACTCCGACTCGGACTCCGCGACGGGGCCGACCTCGATCCCGGCGGCCAGCAGCCGCTCCAGGGCCTCGCGTCCGGCGGCGAGCGGGACGTCCAGCACGTCGTGGACCATGCCGGTCGCGGTGATGAAGTTGGCCTGCGGCTGGTGCCGGGCCCAGCGCTCGATCTGGCCGCGGTCGGTGGTGGACTGCGTCTGCCAGGCGAACGACACCGGGTGCCGGGCGGGGGTGGGACAGCCGACGCGGTCGCACGAACACCGGTAGCCCGAGGGGTACGCGGCGGGCGCGAGCGGGAGTCCGGCGGCGGCCGAGGCGAGCAGCAGCTCCTCACGCCCGGTGTCGTCGGCGGCCGGATCGAGCGGGCGGCCTGGACGACGGGCACGCAGCCACTCGGAGAACCTGCCCTGCCGACCGCTCCGGCCGCCGAACGTCGCGCTCATCTATCGCCTCGCCTCGCTGTGGTGCGGACAGCATGTCCCCATGGTCCCACCATCCTGCGCGGCGGGTGGCCGGAGCCCACATCCGGGGTAGGTGGGGCGATGCCGGAGCGCGGACAGGAATGGTGGGCTATCCCGTGTTTTGAGGGGATTTACCGCCCGCACCCCGGCCCCGCTTGATCGACACCGGGTCGCCTTGGTCACACTCGGGCGGGCCGGCCCGGTCAGCGGGGTGCGAGGCCGTACAGGGCGTACTCGACCAGGGCGTCCGTGTACTCGTACGAGAGGGGGCCCGTGTACTGCAGCCAGCGCTGGGCGAGCGGGGAGACGAAGAGTTCCAGGGCGATGCGCGGGTCGACGTCGGGGCGTACGGCGCCCTGTTCCTGGGCCGCGCGCAGCCGCTTCACGTACAACTGGAGCTGGGGTTCGAGCAGTTTGCCGACGAACTCGACGCCCAGCTCGCGGTTGATCACCCCCTCGGCGGCCAGGGCGCGGGAGGGGACCTCGAACTTGGGGTCGAGGAGTTCGTCGACGGTCGCGCGCAGGACTGCCTTGAGGTCGGCCTCCAGGTCCCCGGTGTCCGGGATCTCGTACGCGGCCCGCTCCCCGATCACCTCGGGCCGGGCCGCGGCGTCCGCCGCCTGGGCGCTCAGATCGATGAACGCCTCCAGCAGCACCTCCGCCTTCGAGGACCACCACCGGTAGATCGTCTGCTTGCCGACGCCGGCGCGGGCGGCGATGCCCTCGATCGTCGTCTTCTGGTACCCGACCTCGCCGATGAGGGCGAGGGCGGCGTCGTAGATGGCGCGACGCGACTTCTCGCTGCGCCGGGCGGAATCGGGGGCGGTCTTCTTGGCCATGCCCCGAATTTATCAGGTTGACAAGACGGTACGTCTCGCCTCATGGTGGAGTCACGAACAACGAGACGAATCGTCTCGTCACGCGAAGGGAGACCGTCATGACCCGAGGTGGAGCAGGAAACATGCTGGGAGTGGGCGGCGCCCGCCGGAACCTCGGCCGCCAGGCCCTGCGCGGCGCCCACGGGAGCGGCCGCGTCGGCGGCGGCCTCGACCCCCAGGCCCAGAAGCGGGAGCTGCTGCGCAAGCTCCAGGAGAAACGACAGGAGGGACGCGCGGGGGAGGGCCGTACGTCGCGAGGGGGTGCGGCGGAGGACCGTACGGCCGACGGGGCGTCGTGAAGCGAGGGGGCCGCTGCCTCAGCGGTCCCCGGGTCGGCAGAACCGGACCACCCGGAGGGTGAGCCCCTCCGGGCTGGTCAGGCGTAATTCGCCACGGAACCGAGGCGGGACGTCATCCGGTCGGCCCCGGGCCGGTCGACGCCGCTTCGGTCGGCTCCGGCTGGGTCGACTCCGCTCCGATCGGCTCCAGTACGCCGACCGTCTGGCCGCCGCTGGTCTCGCCCGTCGTGCGGAAGCCGAGGCCGAGGTAGAAGTTCTCCGGGCCGTCGGGGCCGGGGTGCCAGGTGACGAAGAGGCGGTCGCCGCCCCGGCGGCGGATCTCGGCGGCCACGGACGCGACGGCGAAGCGGCCGAACCCCCTCCCCTGCTCGTCGGCGGCGATGTTGAGCCGCCAGAGCCCGGAACGGATGTCGGTGCCCGAGCCGTCGCCCTTCCAGTCGATGTCGAGGAAGGCCATCAGGAACCCGACCGCGCGCTCGCCGTCCATGATGAGCCGGGGCCAGGCGACCCCGGGGTGGACGTACGCCTCGGCCAGCGACTGCGCGACCGGCTCGACGAGGTGTTCCTGATCGGGGCGGACGCGGACGCCGAGCGCGGCGGCGAGGTTGGCGGGGGTGATCTCGGCCAGGTGCGGGGTGGTGGACATGATCGATGAGATAGCCGCAGACCGTGGGGGCTGCGCAACTTCTTTTTCGTCGGACCGGACCGCGCGCCGGGCCGCGCCGGGGACCGCGCGCCGGGCCGCGCCGGGGACCGCGCGCCGGGCCGCGCCGGGGACCGCGCACCGGGCCGCGCCGGGGACCGCGCGCCGGGCCGCGGTCGAGGTCGGAGAGGTCAGGACGTCCGGTCGTCGTCCCCGGGCGGCGGCGGCCAGCTGTCGCCCCAATCCGCGTCGCGCGCGGCCCGGTACAGCGGGCCGTGGCGCTTGGTGACCGTGGTCCGGGTGAGGGCCGGCTCGGGTGCGCAGAGGTCGAGGAGGACCTGGCCCTTGCGGATCTGGGGCCTGCGGACGATGCGGGAGGAGGCCGGGGCCGGGGGGAAGCGGGTGGCGGCGACATAGCTGAACTTCTCGTCCTCGTACGACAGGGAGCCGCCCTTGACCTGGCGGTGCAGGGAGGAGCGGCTGACCCGGGCCGAGAAGTGGCACCAGTCCTCGCCGGGGACGATCGGGCAGGCGGCGCTGTGCGGGCAGGGGGCGGCGACGTGGAAGCCGGCGGCGATCAGGCGGTCGCGGGCCTCGATGACCCGGGCGTAGCCGTCGGGTGTGCCGGGCTCGATGATCACGACGGCCTGCGCGGCGCTCGCGGCCGCCTCGACGACGGCCGTGCGGTCGGCCGCGGTCAGCTCGCCCAGCACGTAGGAGACGGTGACGAGGTCGGTGCTGTCGATGGTGAGCGCCGAGCCGATGCGGGAGCGCTGCCACTCGGCGGCCTTCAGTTCCGGGTGGGCGGCGGCGATCTCCCGGCCGAGCGCGAGCGCCGGTTCCGCCCAGTCGAGCACCGTGACCGGCCGCGCGCCCTCCCAGGTCGCGTTCACCGCCCAGGTCGCCGCGCCCGTGCCCCCGCCGATGTCCACATGGCCGCCGGGCGCCCACCCGGGCACCGCCGCCGCGAACGCCTCCAGCGCCGAGCACACCGCCTCGAACGTCGCCGGCATCCGGTAGGCCGCGTACGCGACGACGTCCGACCGGTCCCGCAGCACGGGCGCGTCCGTCGGTGTCCGCCCCCGGTAGTTCGTGATAAGCCGCTCGACCGCCTGGGTGGCCGACTTCGGCGGCAGCCCGTCGAGCAGACCGGCGAGGGCGGCGCGGAGGGCGTCGGCTGAGGAGGAGGCGGAGGCGGGGGCGTTCACGGGGCGATTCTACGAGGGGCGTGAGCGTGCCGGCCGCCTCGGCGCCGGTCCCCGGGCCGGGGCGGAGCGTAGGGTGCCGGGATGATCGAGGTACCCGATGCGTTCGTACGGAGCACGGTCGAGCGGGAGGGCGAGCCGGGGGCGGCATGGCTCGCCGAACTGCCGCGCGTCGTGGGCGAGTTGCTGGAGCGGTGGGGGTGTGTGCCGGACGGGGACGTCGTGCACGGCGGTGTCGGGGTGATCGTCCCCGTGGCGCGGCGGGGAGAGCCCGACGCCGTCCTGAAGGTGTCGTTCCCGCACCCGGGGAACGTCCATGAGCCGGACGCCTTCGAGGCCTGGGGCGGGTGCGGGGCCGTACGGCTGTACCGGCGCGACGACGAGCGGTTCGCGATGCTGCTGGAACGGGTCCGGCCGTCGACGCTGGCGGACCTCGGCGACGAGGACGAGATCGTGACCGTCGCCGGGCGGCTGAGCCGGCGGCTGGCCGTGCCCGCGCCGGCCGGGCTGCCCCGGCTGCGGGAGCGGACCGGCGCCTGGGCGGAGGAACTGCGCGCGGACGCCGGGGAGCTGGCGCACGCGCTGCCCCGCCGCACGGTCGACGCCGCGCTGGCCACCCTCCGTGAGCTGGGGCCCGATCAGCCGGACACCGTCGTGCACGGCGATCTCCACGCCCGGAACATCCTGCGGGCCGAACGTGAGCCGTGGCTGGCCGTCGACCCCAAGGGGCTGGCGGGGGACCCGGCCTACGACGGCGGCACGCTGCTGAAGTCACGGGCGCCGAGCCTCCTCGCGGCGGACGACCTCGGCGCGGCCGTCCGCCGGGTGCTGGACGTCTTCGCCGAGACCGCGGAGGTCGACGGGGAACGGCTGCGGCGATGGGCGCAGGTGGAGGCCGTCCGCGCCGCGTTTCACGCCCGGCGCCACGGGTTCCGGGTGGCGCGCGGCGGCCCCCGCCTGGAATGGCTCATCGCGTTCGTGGACCACCTGGCGGAGTGGCTGACCGCCCCGGCCCACCTTCGCTGAACCACGACACGAGCAGCCACCGGCCGCGCACCCGGCTTCAGGGCTTCGGCCGGTCACCTCCCCCGTACCGCCCGCGCCAGCCGGGTCCCCGCCGCCGCCCGGGCCCTGTTGACCGGGTCGCGGCGGCGGGGGTGGACGGCGTTGGTGAGGAGGACGAGGAAGGTGTCCGTCGCCCGGTCCAGGACCAGGGACGTGCCCGTGAAGCCGGTGTGGCCGGCCGCTCCCCGGCCCGCCAGCTCGCCCATGAACCAGGGCTGGTCGAGGGCGAAGCCGAGGCCCGGCGGGGTCAGCATCAGCTCGACGAAGTCGGGGCCGAGTATGCGGGCCGGGCCGTAGGAGCCGCCCGCCAGCAGGGTGCGGCAGAAGACGGCCAGGTCGCGGGCGGTGGAGAAGAGACCCGCGTGGCCGGTGACACCGCCGAGGGACCAGGCGTTCTCGTCGTGGACCACACCGCGGACCATGCCCCGGTCCGCCTTCGCCCAGGGCCGGCGCTGGTCCTCGGTCGCCGCGGCCGCCGGGCAGGGGCCGAAGGTGGTCGACACCATGCCCAGGGGGTGGGTGATGCCGTCGCGGATCAGCACGTCGAGGGTCCGGCCGGTGAGGCGTTCCAGGACGTGCTGGAGGAGCAGGAGGTTCAGGTCGGAGTAGACGTGGGCCGTGCCCGGGGGCGCCGTCGGGGCCTCCGCGCGGAGCATCGCCAGCCGGGCGGCCGACGAGGGGCAGTCGTACAGCGGGAGTTCGGGGCGCAGCCCGGAGGTGTGGGTGAGGAGGTGGCGGACGGTGAGGCCGTGCGCGGCGGCGCCCGTGAAGTCGGGGAGGTACGCCGCCACCTTCGCGTCGATGCCGAGGGTGCCGCGCTCCAGTTGCTGGACGGCGGCCACGGCGGTGAAGAGCTTGGTGAGGGAGGCCAGGTCGAAGGGGGTGTCCGGCCGCGCCGGGATCCGGGCGGCGGGCGGCAGCTCCACTCCGGTGTCGGCGCGCTCGTCGTAGGCCTCGTAGCGGACGGCCCAGCCCGCGGCCTCCTCGACGGCGACGACGGGGCCGCGGCCGGCGAGGACCACGGCGGCGGGGGCCAGGGGGCGGTCGCCTTCCGTCAGCGCGTGCACCTCTCGTCCGAGACGGCGCAGTTCCTCGGGGTCGAGTCCGGCCCGTTCCGGGGTGTCCGTGCGCAGTCTCGGCGCGCTCAGCTCTCCGCTCCCTCCACCGTCGTACCCGTCGAAGTACCCACTGCCGTACGCCTGTTCCAAGGACGGCACAGTGCCACGAAGCAGACCGCGGCCACCAGTGTCGCGGACAGCTGGACGACGGCCATGGGGACGGCCGTGTCCTCTCCCGCGACGCCGACCAGGGGGGACGCTATCGCGCCGATCAGGAAGGACGAGGTACCCAGCAGGGCCGACGCGGAACCCGCCGCGTGGCGTACCCGCATCAGGGCGAGCGCCTGGGTGTTGGGCAGGGTGACGCCCATCGCGGACATCAGTACGAACAGGGCGGCCGACACCGGGGCGAGGCCGACCTCGCCGAAGACGCCCAGGGACATCAGCAGCAGCGCGGTCGCGGAGACGGCGACGACGGTGAGGCCGACGGTGAACACCTTGTCCAGGCTGACCCGGCCGACCAGGATCTTGCCGTTGATCTGGCCGACGATGACGAGGCCGACGGAGTTGACGCCGAAGAGCAGGCTGAAGGTCTGCGGGGAGGCGCCGTAGATCTCCTGGATCACGAACGGGGAGGCGCTGATGTAGGCGAAGAGGGCGGCGAAGGCGAAGCCGCCGGCGAGCGTGTAGCCCATGAAGACCCGGTCGGCGAGCAGGCCGCGCATGGCGTGCAGCGTCTCGCCGATGCCGCCGCCGTGGCGTTCGGCGGGGGCGAGCGTCTCGGGGAGCCTCGCCCAGACGACCGCGAGCAGGGCGAGGCCGATGGCGATGAGGACGACGAAGACGCCCCGCCAGTCGGTGACACGGAGGATCTGGCCGCCGATCAGCGGCGCGACGATCGGGGCCACTCCGGAGACCAGCATCAGCGTCGAGAAGAACCGGGCCATCGCGTCGCCGTCGTACAGGTCGCGGACCACCGCCCGCGCGATGACGATCCCGGCCGAACCGGCGAGGCCCTGCACCAGGCGGAAGGCGATGAGGGTCTCGATGGTGGGGGCGAGGGCGCAGAGGGCCGTGGCGACGATGTAGACGGCGAGGCCGAGGAGGAGGGGGCGCCTGCGGCCCCAGCGGTCGCTCATCGGGCCGATCAGCAGCTGGCCGAGCGCCATGCCGGCGAGGCAGGCGGTGAGGGTGAGCTGGACCGTCGTGGCGGGGGCGTGGAGGGAGGTGGTGACCTCCGGCAGGGCCGGGAGGTACATGTCCATCGCGAGCGGCGGCGTGGCGGTGAGCCCGCCGAGGATGAGGGTGACGAGGAGCCCGGTGCGGCGAAGGGCGATCTGGCCCGGCCGCGGCTGCGGCTTCCCGGGGGAACCCGCCGCTGCCGGAGAACCGGCCTGTCCGGAGGGAGCGCCCTGCGTGGAGGAAGCGGCCTGTGCTGGGGAGACGGCCTGGGCGGGAGAAGCGCCCCGCCCCGGCGTCCCGGGCCGGCCCGGCCCCGTGTGCCCGGCCGCCTGTGCCCCCGTGTTCGACTCGGCCGGTGCCGAGCCGGGTATGTGCCCCTCGGGCATGCGCCCCTCCCTCTTCGTCGTTTCCGCCACCTATGCTCTCAGCTCGTACGACGTGGGTGGGGTCACAGTCCCGCCCCGGGGCCGAGGACAGGGGTGGCGATGTCGAACGACGGGCGTGTGCGGTGGGGGATCCTGGCGACCGGAGGGATCGCCGCGGCCTTCACGGCCGACCTCGTCGACCTGCCGGACGCCGAGGTCGTGGCGGTGGCCTCGCGCAGCGAGGACTCCGCGAAGACCTTCGCGGAACGGTTCGGGATACCGAGGGCGTACGGCGACTGGCGCGCGCTCGCCGAGGACGCGGACGTGGACGTGGTGTACGTCGCGACACCGCACTCGGCGCACCGGACGGCCGCCGGGATGTGCCTGGAGGCCGGGCGGCACGTGCTGTGCGAGAAGCCGTTCACGCTGAACGTGCGCGAGGCGGAGGAACTGGTCGCGCTGGCGCGGGAGCGCGGGCGGTTCCTGATGGAGGCCATGTGGACCTACTGCAACCCGGTGGTGCGCCGGCTCGCGGCGATGGTGCGGGACGGCGCGATCGGTGAGGTGCGGACCGTCCACGCCGACTTCGGCATCCTCGGGCCGGTCGCGCCGACGCACCGGCTGCGGGACCCGGCGCAGGGCGGGGGCGCGCTGCTCGACCTGGGTGTGTACCCGATCTCCTTCGCGCATCTGCTGCTCGGGGAGCCCTCGGACGTGACGGCGAAGGCGGTGCTCTCGAAGGAGGGCGTCGACCTCCAGACGGGCGCGCTGCTCTCCTGGGAGACCGGTGCCCTCGCGTCGGTGCACTGCTCCATCGTCGGCGGCACCGCCACCAGCGCGTCGGTCACCGGCTCCGAGGGCCGGATCGACATCCCGGACGGCTTCTTCTTCGCGGACCGTTTTGTCCTGCACCGGGTGGGCCGCGAGCCGGAGGTCTTCACCGCGGACCCGGCCGACGGCCCCCGCAACAGCTTCCGTCACGAGGCCCGGGAGGTGATGCGGGCCCTGCGCGCCGGCGAGACGGAGTCCCCGCTCGTCCCCCTCGACGGCACCCTCGCCGTGATGCGCACCCTGGACGCGATCCGCGACCGCATCGGAGTGCGCTATCCCGGCGAGGACGGCCACCTGGGCGACGCGCTGGTGACTACACCGGCGTGAGCCCCGGCTTGCCCGCCTCCACCGCGAACGACGCGACCGTGGAGATCCCGGCCCCGGTCGTCGTCACGTAGGGCACGGCCTTGAAGTCGGCTCGGGCGGACTCGCGGTCGAGGGCGACCGTGAGGTAGCCGCGCCGGCCGTTGTAGAAGCGCATGTGGGGGTTGGCGGTCATGTAGGTGTTCCAGTTCGCGGGCTTGTCGGAGCCGTTGCCGCCGCTGCTGACGGAGGTGGCGACGAGCTCCGTGCCGACGGTTCGGGACGCGCGGTCGTCGAAGTCGCGCTTGATGTCGAAGGCGTAGCCGACGTGGACGTCGCCGGTGAGGACCATCAGGTTCTCGACGCCGGCGGCCTCCGCTCCGGCGAGCAGGCGTTCGCGGGAGGCGGTGTAGCCGTCCCAGGAGTCCATCGACACCTTGTAGACGTCGCCGACGGCGTTGCGGCGCTGGGAGAAGGTGACCTGCTGGGGGACGACGTTCCAGACCGCGTCGGACCGGTCCCAGCCGTCCAGGAGCCAGCGCTCCTGGGTGGCGCCGGTCATGGTGCGCGCCGGGTCGGCGGACTCCGGGCCGGGGATCTGCCAGCCGTCGCCCTGCGCCTGGTTGGAGCGGTACTGGCGGGTGTCGAGTATGTCGAACTGGGCGAGGCGGCCCCACCGGAAGCGGCGGTACAGCTTCATGTCGGGCCCGTCGGGGCGCTGGGGGCGGCGCAGCGGCTGGTTCTCCCAGTACGCGCGGTAGGCGGCGGCGCGGCGCAGCAGGAACTCCTCGGAGGGCTCGCCGCCGTCGGGGTTCTCGCCCGCGTAGTTGTTCTCGGTCTCGTGGTCGTCCCAGGTGACGACGAAGGGGTGCGCGGCGTGGGCGGCCCGCTGGTCGGGGTCGGTCTTGTGGAGGGCGTAGCGCAGTCGGTAGTCCTCCAGGGTGACCGTCTCGTGGTTGAAGACGTCGGGCAGGACGCGGTCGGTGTAGTTGCGGGCGCCTCCGACGGAGTTCACCGCGTACTCGTAGAGGTAGTCCCCGAGGTGGAGGACGACATCGACGTCCTCGTCGGCCAGGTGCCGGTAGGCGGTGTAGTAGCCCTGGTCGTAGCGCTGGCAGGAGACGGCCGCGAAGGACAGGCCGGTGGCGCCGGTCAGGTGGCCGCGGCCGGGGGCGGTGCGGGTGCGGCCGGTCTCGCTGATCCAGGTGCCGGTGCGGAAGCGGTAGTAGTAGACGCGCCCGGGGGCGAGGAAGTCGACCTCGACGTGGACGGTGTGGTGGAACTCGGGGTGGGCGGTGGCGGTACCGCGTCTGACGACCCGTCGGAATCTGTCGTCGAGGGCCAACTCCCACCGTACGTCTACCCGTTCGGCGGGGAGTCCGCCGTCCGGCTGGTACGGGGCCGGGGCGAGCCGGGTCCACAGCAGCACGGAGGTGGACAGCGGGTCGCCGGATGCCACGCCGAGGGTGAAGGGGTCCTCGGTGATCCGCCGCGCGTCGAGCGTGGCGGCGGCCGCGGCGCCGGCCGCGGGCAGGTTGGTGGCGAAGGCGAGCGCGGCGGCCGCCCCCGTGACGGTCAGGAAGCGGCGGCGGTCGAAGTGGCGTGCGGCGGCGCGGAGTTCGGCCGCGTGGGACGAACGGGACGGCGTCGGCCACGGGGAGGCGTTCTGGGCTGTGGGTGTCATCTGACCCTCGTCTGACGGGAGTTGTCTCTTGGCATTGGAGTGGCCAGGTTCGACGATCTTCTGTCACGTACACAACACCCAGATGGCGGACGAATGAGTTCCGCATGGCGGGCGCTTTCTGCGCGGCCCGGTGCGCCCCCTCCTTTACGCTGCGGGGCCATGAACGCTATGCGAACCAAGATCGCGATCGTGACGGGTGCGGGCTCCGGCATCGGCCGTGCCGTGGCGGTGGAACTGCTCCGCACGGGCTGGTCGGTGGCGCTCGCGGGCCGCCGCGAGGACAAGCTCGCCGAGACCGCGGCCGAGGCCGGCGCCACGACGGACGCGGGCACCGGCACCGGCGCCGGCACCCCGGAGGCGCTGTGCGTCCGTACGGACGTCTCCCGCCCCGGTGACGTGGACGCGCTCCTCACCGCCGTGCGCGACCGGTTCGGACGGCTGGACCTGCTGTTCAACAACGCGGGCACCTTCGGCCCGGGCGGGGTGCCGGTGGAGGAGCTGGACTACGCGGCCTGGCGGCACGTCGTGGACACCAACCTCAACGGGGCGTTCCTGTGTGCGCAGGCGGCGTACCGGCAGATGAAGGAGCAGGACCCGCGGGGCGGGCGGATCATCAACAACGGCTCCATCTCCGCGCACACGCCCCGCCCGCACTCCGTCGCCTACACCGCGACCAAGCACGCCCTGACCGGCCTGACCAAGTCGCTCTCGCTGGACGGGCGGCCGTACGGCATCGCGGTCGGCCAGATCGACATCGGCAACGCGGCGACGGACATGACCGAACGCATGGCGAGCGGAGTCCTCCAGGCGAACGGGCAGCTCGTGCCGGAGCCGGTGATGGACGTGCGGGACGTGGCCCGGACCGTGCGGCACATGGCGGATCTGCCGCTGGAGGCCAATGTGCAGTTCGCGACGGTGATGGCGACGACGATGCCGTACGTCGGGCGGGGCTGAGACAGCCGACACGGGTGTACACCACACTCGTCCACGGCTCAACCTGCACAAACGGAAGCTGATGCTCCGCCCCATAAGAGCACGTGGCGGGCATATGCTCAGGACGCGTCTCCACGAGAGCTTCACACTTGGAGGCAATGGCTTCCGCGTCCAACCCGAGGGGGAGGCGGCAGCCGTTTCCGCGGTCCGGGAGGGGGCGGACCTCGCGTGGGACCGCGAGGTAAGCACCGGAGCGCGGAACGGCTGCCACCACATCGGGTCGCCGCCCCGTCACATCGGCGCCGCCACCCCCGCCGGCATCCGGTCCCCGACTCGCCCTACGGCCTCGGCACGGACAGGGCGTCGAAGCCGGAGCGACGGCCGACGCTCACCGCCCCAGGACGCGATCGATCTCGGCGAGCTGGTCCGCGGTGAGCGGCCCCTGCGCGAGGGCGCCCGCGTTCTCCTCGGCCTGGGCGACCGAGCGGAAGCCCGGGATGGGCACGGTCAGGGGGCTGCGGGCCCAGATCCAGGCGAGGGCGCCCTGCGCGAGCGTACGGCCCCCGGCGGTGAGGATCTCGCGCAGCGCCTCGACCCGGCCGAGCCACTCCGGGTCGGCGCCGCCGTCCGCGGTGAAGCCGGGCAGCCAGGCGGGCGGAGTCCTGCGGATGTCACCGGCCTCCAGGGCGCGTCCGCCGGTGTGCTTGCCGGTGAGCAGACCCATGGCCAGGGGGCTGCGGTTGATGCTCGCGAGGTTCGACTCCGCGCACAGCGCGAGGAGTTCGGGCGCGTCCTGGAGGAGGTTCAGCCGGTGCTGCACGGCCGCGCAGTGCGGGCCCTCGGCGAACACGGCGGCGCGCTCCGGGTCGTCGGTGCTCCACGCGTACGCCCGGATCAGCCCCTCCCGTACGAACTCCTCGCAGGTCTCCCGGAGTTCGGCCGCGCGCTCGGGGTCGGCGTCGGAGAGGTGCAGCTGGTACAGGTCGACGTGGTCGGTGCCGAGGCGGTCCAGGGAGGCGGTGAGGGCGCGGCGGGCGTGGGCCGGGGTGTCGTCCTGGCCGGTGAGGGTGCGGGTGGCCTCGTCGAAGAGGTTGCCCCACTTGGTGGCCACGACGACGTCGGAGCGGCGCTTGCCGAGGGCCCGGCCGAGGACGCGTTCGCTGTGGCCGGCGCCGTAGGTGTCGGCCGTGTCGAAGAAGGTGACGCCGAGGTCGAGGGCACGGTGGACCGCCCGTACGGACTCCTCGTCGTCCACCTTGCCCCAGCCGAGCGGCCGGCCGTCGGTGTCCTGCCACTCACCGCCGATCGCCCAGCAGCCGAAGCCGAGGGCGCTGACCTGGATGCCGCTGCGGCCCAACGGCCTCGTGTACGTGTTCGTCTCCATGCCCACGGACGCTACGAGTTGGAGTGCACACGAACGCAAGCCCCCCAACCGTCCGGACCGCCCCGGGCGTTATGCCTGGCCCGTCTCGAACCGGCTGATCCTGCCGTCCTCCGACACCGTGAAGCGCCACGCGGTGCGCATCTCGCCCCAGGTGTCGTTGCGGTAGTTGGCGACCAGGGCACGGCCGCCCGCGGACTCCCGCTGGACCTCGATGTGGCCGTGGGAGGAGAAGATCTCCCGGTCGGTCCAGTCCGCGAGGTCACGGTCGGAGCCGTCGTCCGACATCGTCGCGTCCTCCGTGAGCAGCGCGAAGAACGCGTCCTCGTCATGGGCGTTCACCGCGGCGACGAAGGCCCGGACGGCCGGGTCGCTGAGTTTGGCGGGTGCGATCGTCATGGCGGCCAGCCTCACACCGTTGCCGGGGGTGCGCCACCGGAGGCGCGCCACGGATCCGGGGCCACCCGAACGGCGGCCCGCGCGGGCCGGGCAGGTGTGATCGGTGCGACGGTGGATACGCGGGAGGGGACCCAACGCACCGGCTGCCCGGGAGTTCTCATGACCTCATTCGACCGACGCGATCTGGGACTGCTGCTCCTGCGGCTGGGCACGGGCGGTGTGCTCGCCGCGCACGGCACGCAGAAGCTGTTCGGCTGGTTCGGCGGGCACGGCATCGAGGGCACCGGCGCGTTCATGGAGTCCGTCGGGTACGCGCCCGGCAAGGCCAGCGCCACCGCCGCCGGCCTCGCCGAGACCGGCGGCGGCGCGCTGCTCGCGCTGGGCCTCGCGACGCCCGCGGCCGGTGCCGCCGCGGCGGGCGCGATGGGCGGCGCGGCCGCGATCCACGCGCCCAACGGCTTCTTCAATGCCGAGGGCGGCTACGAGTACGCCGCGACCCTGGGCCTGGCCGCCGCGGGCCTCGCCGTCGCCGGGCCCGGCCGGCTCTCCCTCGACCACGCGCTGCGCCATGTCGTCGACCGGGGCTGGATGGTCCCGGTGGCGCTCGCCGGTACGGCCGCGGTCACCGCGGTGGTCGTGGGCCTGCGCAACCAGCGGGTGCGCAAGGAGAAGGAGGGCGAGCAGGAGGCGTTGTTCGAGGAGTGAGCTTCGAAGAGTGAGCTTCGAGGAGTGAGCGTCGCCGTTCCGGCGGATCGGGCATCGTCGTCACCGCTGTCACAGGGGCATGGCAAGCTGCGCCCATGAGCGAGCAGAACCACTCCCCCGACGACCTCTGGCAGTCCGTCGCCGACCTGCACGCCTGGCTTGAGGCGGACCAGCCGTACGGTGGCCGAGAGGGCCTGCTGCTGCGGATGTTGAAGCTCCAGGAGGAGGTCGGCGAGGTCGCGCAGGCGGTGATCGGCGCGACCGGGCAGAACCCGCGCAAGGGCACCACCCACACCTGGGACGACGTGCAGTCGGAGCTGTGCGACGTGGTCATCACCGCCCTGGTGGCGCTGCGCACCCTGACGCCGGACGCCCGCGCGGTCTTCGCGTCCCACCTCGCCGGGGTCACCGCGCGCTCGCTGGGCCCCCGCCGTGGCTGACAACGCGTTCTGGATCGCCGCGCTCACCGCCGGCACGGCCGTGCTGGCGAGCTGGGTGACCAGCCGGGGGACGGCGCGCGCGGCACGCATACAGGCGGACACGACGGCGGGCGCGCAACGGGTGGAGCGGCTGCGGGAGGCGCGGCGGACGGCGTACGCGGGCTTCATCGAGCAGGCGCAGCGGCTGAACGACGTGCACTGGAAGGTGTCCGACGTGGTCCGGGGCGCCGAGGGCGGGCTCGGGCCGGAGCAGGTGGAGGAGCTGCGGGTGCTGCGGGAGCGGCAGCGGGACGAGTACGCCACGCTGCGCAACCTCACATGGATCGTGTCGCTGGAGGGGCCCGAGGAGGTCGCCGACCTCGCCAACACGGTCCGGCGGGCGACGAGCCCCTTCCACCGGGCGATCGAGGCGATGATCGAGGGCGACGCCGGTGCCGTGGCGCGCTTCGACGCCTGCTACACGCCGTTCTGGGACGCGCTGAAGGTCTTCATCAGGGCCTCCCGCGACACCCTGCACACCATGTAGGCCGACGGTGCGTCCTCCCCCGGCCGCCGCCGGTCATACCCCGGGGTGATCCGGCGCCGGGGTCGTACTGCGTTCTGAGTACCCGGGATTGTCGGCAGCCGCACGACGACGGGACAGGGGCCCCGACGGGAGTCTTGGCACACACCCGAGACCTCTGACGTGGAGACCTGCGACCCATGGCAACCTTCCTTCATCGGCTGGGCCGACTGGCCTTCCGCAAACGCTGGTACGTCGTCCTGATGTGGCTGGCGGTCCTGGCCGCCGTCGGGGTCGGCGCCCTCAAGGCCCCGGGAGCCTCCGACGAGGGGTTCGCCATGCCGGGCATCGAGTCCCAGAAGGCGTTCGACCTGATGGAGCAGCGCTTCCCCGGGGTCACGGCGGACGGCGCCACCGCCCGGGTCGTGTTCGTCGCCCCGAGCGGCGAGAAGGTGACCGCCGCCGGGAACAAGAAGGCCGTCGAGGAGACGGTGGCCGATCTGGCGGACGGTTCCCAGGTGGCGAGCGCCGTCGACCCCTTCCAGGCCGGGGCGGTGAGCAAGGACGGCACCACGGCGTACGCGACGGTCACCTACAAGGTCACCGCGAACGACCTCACCGACGCCAGTAAGGCCCATCTGGAGGACACGCTCCACGCGGCGCGGGACTCCGGGCTGACCGTCGAGGCCGGCGGGACCGCCATGGCCGAGCAGGGCGGCGCGGGCGGCATGGCGGAGGTGATCGGTGTCGCCATCGCCTCCGTCGTGCTGCTGATCACCTTCGGGTCGCTGGCCGCCGCCGGACTGCCGCTGTTGACCGCGCTGGTCGGCGTCGGCGTCAGCATGGCCTCGATCCTCGCCCTGTCCGAGGCGCTCGGCCTGTCCACCACGACGGGCACCCTCGCGATGATGCTGGGTCTCGCGGTCGGCATCGACTACGCCCTGTTCGTCGTCTCCCGCTACCGCGAGGAGCGCGCGGGCGGCCGTACGCCCGAGGAGGCCACCGCCCTCGCCACCGGCACGGCCGGTTCGGCGGTCGTGTTCGCCGGGCTCACCGTCGTCATCGCGCTGGCCGGACTGTCCGTGGTCGGCATCCCGATGCTGACGAAGATGGGGCTGGCCGCGGCGGGCGCGGTCGTCGTGGCGGTGCTGATCGCGCTGACCCTGGTCCCGGCCGTCCTCGCCTGCTGGCCGAACGCGGTGCTGTCCCGCAAGGTGCGCAGGAGCGGCCGGATCGAGGGCAGCGCCCCGGACAACGGCGGCACGCGCTGGGCGCGGTTCGTGCTGCGCCGTCCGCTTCCCGTGCTGCTCCTCGGTGTCGTCGGCCTCGGCGCGCTCGCGGTGCCGATGACCGACCTCCAGCTGGGCATGCCCGGCGACGAGGCCAAGGCGACCTCCACCACCGAGCGGCGGGCCTACGACGCGCTCGCCGAGGGTTTCGGGCCCGGTTTCAACGGGCCGCTGACGATCGTGGTGGACGCCGAGGGCGCCGCCGACGCCAAGGGCGCCGCCGACACGATCGCGAAGGAGATCGGGGCCACCGAGGGCGTCGTGTCGGTCTCCCCCGCGCGGTTCAACGAGGCCGGTGACACGGCCGTCTTCTCGGCGGTGCCGACCACCGCGCCGACCGACGAGAAGACCAAGGACCTGGTGACCGTCATCCGGGACGAGCGGCCCGGCCTGGAGTCCGAGACGGGGGCCACGTTCGAGGTCACCGGCACCACCGCGCTGAACATCGACATCTCCGCCAAGGTGCAGTCCGCGCTGGTGCCGTATCTGCTGGTCGTGGTCGGTCTGGCCGTCATCCTGCTGCTGGTCGTCTTCCGCTCGCTGCTGGTCCCGCTCAAGGCGGCCGTCGGGTTCCTGCTGTCGGTGCTCGCCTCGCTCGGTGTGGTCGTCCTGGTCTTCCAGCAGGGCCACGGCGCGGAGCTGCTGGGCGTGGAGCAGACCGGTCCGATCATGAGCCTGATGCCGATCTTCCTGGTGGGCATCGTGTTCGGTCTGGCCATGGACTACGAGGTGTTCCTGGTCTCGCGGATGCGGGAGGCGTACGTCCACGGCGACCCGGCCGACGAGGCGGTCACCAGCGGCTTCCGGCACAGCGCCCGGGTGGTCGTGGCCGCCGCCCTGATCATGATCGCGGTGTTCGCCGGGTTCATCGGCGAGAGCGACTCCATGATCAAGATGATCGGTTTCGGGCTGGCCTCGGCGGTGCTGTTCGACGCGTTCGTCGTACGGATGGCGATCGTGCCGGCCGTGCTGGCGCTGCTCGGCGACAAGGCGTGGTGGCTGCCGAAGTGGCTGGACCGGATGCTGCCCCACGTCGATGTGGAGGGTGAGGCGCTGAGCCGCCGCGCCGATCCGGAGGCGGCCCCGGCCCCGGCCGAGACGGCCGAGCTGGAAGTGACGCGCACCTGATCCGACCGCCCACCCCCACCGGGGGCCGTCCGTGGCGAAGGACACGGGCGGCCCCCGGGGGCGTCCACCCCCGCGTCGACCACGATTGGTCCCAGTCCACCGACCGGAGTCACCCATGACACTCAGCAGCCCCAGCCGGGAACGGCGCTACGCGGACCGGCTGGAGGAGTTCTCCGACCGCCACCACTTCCTCGTCGACCTGGTCCTGGTCTCGGCGCTGCTGGGCTGCGCCTGCCTGGGCAGCGCGCTCACCCTGCCCGGCGCCCGGCCTCCGGACCAGGACAGGGTCGGCATGGCTCTCATGGGCGTGTCCTGTCTCGCGCTGCTCAAGCACCGCACCCATCCGCGCTCCGCCCTCGTCGTGACCGCGATCTGCACCGTCGTCACGGTCGCCCTGGGCTACCTGCTCACCCCCCTGCTACTGGCGCCGATCATGGCGGCGCTGTACTGGCTGGCCTCGCTCACCGACCGCAGGACCACCCGCGCCTACGGCTGCACCACCATCACGGCGATGACCCTCGCGGCCGTGGTCTCCGACTCCATGGACCATCTGTCGCTGCTGCTCAGGACGATCGGCCCGGTCTTCTGGCTGCTACTGCCGCTCGTCGCCGGCCGAGGCACCCAGGTGCGCCGCGCCTACCTGAAGTCGGTGCAGGCCCGCGCCGAGCACGCCGAGCGCACCCGGGAGGAGGAGGCACGCCTCCGGGTCGCCGAGGAACGGATGCGCATCGCCCGCGATCTGCACGACGTGGTCGCCCACCATCTGGCGCTCGCCAACGCCCAGGCGGGCACCGCCGCGCATCTGACCCGTACCGACCCCGAGCAGGCCCACCGCATCCTCACCGATCTGACGGCCACCACGTCGTCGGCGCTGCGGGAGCTGAAGGGCACGGTCGGGGTACTGCGCCGTCCCGACGACCCCGAGGCGCCGCTGGCCCCCACGCCCGGACTGCACCAGCTCCCGGAGCTGACGGCGGCGTGCGAGTCCGCCGGTCTCACGGTCACCGTCACCGCTGACGGGGTCCCGGGGCCGCTGGACCCCGGTGTGGACCTGACCGCGTACAGGATCGTGCAGGAGGCCCTCACCAACGTCAGCAAGCACGCCGGCGTGGACGCCGCGCGGGTCAGCCTCGTCTACGAGGACGCGCGTCTGACGATCACGGTCACCGACGACGGCGCCTCCCGCCCGCGCGGCACCCCCGAGCCCGGCCGCGGTTTCGGCCTCATCGGCATGCGCGAGCGCGCCCGGTCGGTCGGCGGCTGTCTGAGCGCCGGCCACCGTCCCGAAGGCGGCTTCGAGGTCACCACCGACCTGCCGCTGCGGCCGTACACCTCTCGCCCCACCGCACCGGTACCGGACCCGGAACCGGCCCCCGACCAGCGGATCTAGCCGCCGGCCACACCCTGTGGACCCGGTCGCCGCCCCCGACCAGCGGAAGTAGCACAGCCCTCATGACCATTCGCGTCCTGCTCGCCGACGACCAGGCCCTGCTGCGGGCCACCTTCCGGATCCTCATCGACTCCTGCCCGGACCTGGAGGTGGTCGCCGAGGCCACCGACGGCCGGGAGGCGGTCGACCTCGTGCGGGTCCACCGCCCGGACGTGGTCCTCATGGACATCCGGATGCCCGGCACGGACGGGCTCACCGCCACCGCCGTGATCTGCGCCGACGAGGAGCTGGCCGACACCCGCGTGCTGATCCTCACCACGTTCGAGATCGACGAGTACGTGGCGCAGGCGCTGCGCTCCGGGGCCAGCGGCTTCCTCGGCAAGGACGTCACCGCCGACGCGCTCCTCGACGGCATCCGCGCGGTGGCCGCCGGCGACACACTGCTCTCCCCCGCCGCGACGCGGACGCTGATCACGCGCTTCCTCGCCTCCCCCACCCCCGGCAACCGTCTCGCCGCCCCCGAGCAGCTGACCATCCTCACCACCCGTGAGCGTGAGGTCATGTCGCTGGCCGCCGAGGGGCGCTCCAACGACGAGATCGCCGAGAAGCTGTACGTGAGTCCGCTGACGGTACGGACCCACGTCCACCGGGCGATGACGAAACTGGGCGCCCGCGACCGGGCCCAACTGGTCGTCATGGCGTACCAGTCGGGCCTGGTGCGGGTCACCCCGCCGGAGTGATCCGGCGGGGCTCCCGTCTCTTCTTGCTCTTCCTACGGAACCGTCTACTCCTTGTAGAAGGTGGCGTCCTGCTGGTCGAGGGTGGTGCTGACCGGCTGGGTGTAGAGCAGGTTGTTGTAGTGGCGGATGTACCGGCCGGGGAAGTTGTACGACTCGTACGAGACGCCGTCCGCCGTGTCGGCAAGGCCGGCCCGCTGGAAGAAGGAGGCGTCCGCGTCGAACAGGGCCGTGCCGTCGTCCTTCTCCACCCACAGCTCGTTGTTCTTGTGGCGGAGGTAGTAGCCGGGGAAGTTCGCCGACTCCAGCGAGACCGTGCCGCTGCCCGTCAGCCCGGTGACGATCCGGAACTGCGAGTCGGCGAGGTTGGTGACGTTGCTCTCCAGCTTGGCGCGGTACTCCCAGTGCCGGATGAACTTGCCCGGGTAGTTGAAGGAGGAGAGCCGGACCGGGGTCGCGCCGTCGGCGACGGGGATGCCGAAGTTGGGCGTGCCGTCGGCGTTCCAGTACAGCTTCTGGTAACGGGTGCGGCGGTTGGGGTCGTTGAGCGGGTCGCCGCTGATGTCCTTGTAGTTGCGGTCGTGGTAGACGAGGATGTCGGACTTTCCGTCCTCGGAGACCGTGAAGGTGTTGTGGCCGGGGCCGTACTGGCCGGTGGCGGCGTTGCTCTTGAAGACCGGGTTGGGGGTCTTGGCCCAGGAGGCCGGGTTCATCAGGTCGGCCGAGTCGCTGGCGGTCAGCAGGCCGAGGCAGTAGTTGGCGTCGGTGGCGGCGGCCGAGAAGGTCATGAAGACCTTGCCGTTGCGCTGGATGACCGCCGGGCCCTCGTTGACGGTGTGCCCGACCTTCTCCCAGGCGTTGGTCGGCCGGGAGATCATGACCGGACTGCCGCTGATGGTCCAGGGGTTGGACATCTTCGCCAGGTAGATGTTGGTGCCGTCGCCGACGGCCGGGTCGTTCTGCGCCCAGCTCAGGTAGCGGGTGCCGCCGACGGTGAAGGTCGTCGCGTCGAGCGAGAAGGTGTCGAGCGGGAGGGCGATGCGGCCCTTCTCGGTCCAGGTGCCGGTGATCGGGTTGGCGGCGCTGGTCTCCAGGACGTACGGGCGGATCTTCCAGATGTCGTTGGAGGAGCCGGCGGTGAAGTAGATGTACCACTTGCCGTCGATGAAGTGGATCTCCGGCGCCCAGATGTGGGCGCCCATCTCGCCGCTGGCGTGCTTGGTCCAGATGGTGGTCTCCGTGGCCGTGGCGAGGCCCTGGAGGGTGGTGGCCCGCCGCATCACGATCTTGTCGTAGGCGGGGACGGTGGCGGTGAAGTAGTAGTAGCCGTCGGTGTGCTTGAAGATGTGCGGGTCGGCCCGCTGCTCGGCTATCGGGTTGGTGAAGGTGACGGCCGGGGACGCCGGGACGGCTGCCTGGGCGGGGGTGGTCATGGTGGTGAAGACGGCGAGCGCGGCCGCCACGGCCACGACGGCCCGTCTGGTGAGGTGTCTCATGTTCTGTCTGGGCCTTTCGGGATCAGGCGGTGGTGGGGACGAGGCGCCACTGCTGGCAGTTGTTGTTGAGCCAGGACCACTGGCGGACGTCGGTGCCGTTGGCGGTGCCGCAGTCGGCGACGTCCATGACCTTGCCGGTGGCGGCGTTGACGATCCGGACGTAGTCGCCACCGAGGTAGACCATGCGGAACTTCTGGCAGGTGTTGTCCAGCCAGGACCACTGCCGGATGTCGGTGCCGTCGGCGCTCGCGCAGTCGGTGACGTCGGCGACCTTGCCGGTGGCGACGTTCACCAGGCGGCTGGTGTCGTCGGCGCGGTCCTCGATCCGCCACTTCTGGTTGGCCCCGCCGTTGCAGGTCCACTGGGCGATGTTGGTGCCGTCGGCCGTGCCGCCACCGGTGACGTCCAGGCACTTGCCGCTGTTGCGGTTCACGATGGTGTACGCGGTCGGGGTCGTCGCGGTCTCGCCGGAGGGGCCGGCGATGGTGGTCCCGAGGGCGACCGGGGTGCCGAAGTTCGGGGTGCCGTCGGCGTTCCAGGTGAACTTCTGCGCACGGGTCGTCCGCCCGTTGTCGCAGCCGTCGCCCGCCGCGTCGTTGGCGTGGTAGACGATCCAGTTCTCGGTGCCGTCGGGCGAGGTGAAGAACCCGTTGTGACCGGGTGCGTACACGCTGTTGGCGTCGCTGCGCTGGAAGACCGGGGTCTGCTTCTTCGTCCAGGAGGAGGCGAGCAGCGGGTCGGACCCGGTCAGCTCCAGCTGGCCGAGCTTGTAGTCGGGGCCCCAGCAGGCGCTGGCGGAGTAGATCAGGAAGGTACGGCCGTTCCGGTACAGCGGCTCGGGACCTTCGTTCACTTCACCGCTCTGGGTCTCCCAGCTCAGGGTGGGGCTGGAGATGACGGTGAAGGTGGTGGAGGCGAGAGTGTACGGGTTGCTGAGCGGCGCGATGACGAGGCTCTGCTTGCTGCCGTTCACGGAGCCGCTGCCCGCGAGGTAGAGCTTGTTGTTGTACTTGAGCACACTGGCGTCGATCAGCCAGCCGCCCGGGTTGAGGTTGGACCCGGCGAGCTGGTTCTTGAAGGTGTACGGCCCCATCGGGTCGGACCCGGCGCTCTCCAGCACGTAGGTGCGCTGGTCGTCGCAGCAGGCGGAGGCGCGGGGCCCGGCGGAGTAGTAGAGGTACCACTTGCCGTCGAAGAAGTGGATCTCCGGGGCCCACATGTTCCAGTTGCGGGTGGAGGTGCTGTCCGACCACACCTGCACACTGGGCGCGGTGCTCAGCCCGGCGAGCGTGGGCGACTTGCGCATGGTCAGCTCACCGGTGAAGGAGGTCGTCACCAGGTAGTAGTTGCCGTTGTAGTACTCCAGCCACGGGTCGGCGCCCTTCTGCGACTTGACCGGGTTGGTATAGGGCTTGCCGTCGGCCGCGGCGGCGGGCGAGGCCGGCTGGACGGCGAGGAGTGACGCGAAGAGGGCCAGCAGCGCGGCCCCCATCGTCACCCAGTGACGGACTTGAATGCGGAACACGGCAAGTCCCTTCAGGGAGCGGCTCGAGAGGGGGATTGTCGAGGGGGATCGTCATGGGAGCAGATTGTTCGATATTGCGAACGTTGTGCGTAACTTCGGCCAGAAGTTAAGGCTGAGGCAGGAGGGACGTCAATGGATGCGACACGATTGATGTCGACGGATCGCCCGGAATAGATCGCCAAGGCGAACTGGTTGGCGTTTGCATGGCCAAAGAGAACAGCGTGGGACGGTACGGCATCTGGAGCGTCGGTCTGCGGGCCGAGGACCCGGCCCGGAGGAATGAACTGGGCGAAGCCGCGACTGAGCTGGAGGAACTCGGCTTCGGCGCGATCTGGCTCGGCGGCAGCCCGTCGGTCGGGCACGCCGTGCCCCTCGTCGAGGCCACGTCCCGGATCACCGTCGCCACCGGCATCCAGAGCATCTGGCAGCACGAGCCCGCCGACACGGCCGCCCGTTTCGCCGAGCTGGACGCCACCCACCCCGGCCGATTCCTGCTCGGCCTGGGCGTGAGCCACGCGAAGCTGGCGGAGCAGTACCGGCGCCCGTACGCCGCGATGGTCGACTACCTGGACGCCCTGGACGCGGCCGGGGTCCCCGCCGACCGCCGGGTGCTGGCCGCGCTGGGCCCGAAGATGCTCCGCCTCTCCCGCGACCGGGCGGCCGGCTCCCACCCGTACCTGGTGACGCCGGAGCACACGGCACAGGCCCGCGAGGCGCTGGGCACGGGCCCGCTCCTGGCCCCCGAGCTGAAGGTGATCCTGGAGTCCGACGCGGACCGCGCCCGGACGATCGCCCGCGCCCACCTCGCCTTCTACCTGACCCTCCCGAACTACACGAACACCTTCCTCCGCCTCGGCTTCACCGAGGCGGAGCTGGGAGGCGGGGGCAGCGACCGCCTGATCGACGCGGTGTATGCGTGGGGCGAGGACGAGCGGATCCGGGCGCGGGTGGACGAGTACCACGCGGCGGGAGCGGACCACGTGGCGCTGCAGGTACTGGACGGGCGGGAGGGCGACGCCCTGCCGAGGAAGGAGTGGGCGCGGTTGGCCGGGGTGGTGGGGGCGCTCCGGGCTACGGACTGAGGGCGGACCCCACGGCGCGGACGAACACATCCCCGATCAGGTTGTTGTCCTCGGGGACGAGCCCGGGGTAGTACGACTCGAAGACGACCGTCGACTCGTCCCCGCTCAGCGCCGCGTCGCCGACGGTGACGGGCTTGCCGTCCTGCCCCGGTGACAGCAACTCCTCCTGCCCGGTGCGCAGATCGCGCAGGATCAGCCCGAGGGACGTACGCTTCGCGTCCGCCGTGTTGAGCAACACCTTGGACCCGTTGCAGGACAGGTCGGACAGCAGAGTGAGGTCGGTGGGGGCGTGGCCGTCGTACCGCTGGAGCGTGCCGGTGCGCAGATCGCGGACGAAGGCGTTCCAGCCGTCGTTGGTGTCGGCCTGCGGGACCAGGTTGGTGGCCAGCGAGTTGAAGCCGACCTTGGAGCCGTCGGCGCTCAGCACGGGACCGATTGCCGAGGTGGTGGCCGGGGCCCCGTCATGGGTGGCGTCGGCGTGCACGGTACGCCCGCTCTTCCGGTCGTAGACCAGGATGTCGCCCTGGTCGCCGGTGGCGGGCCCGGTGTACCCCTCCAGGTAGGCGACCTTGCGCCCGTTCGCGCTCATCGCGACCTGCTCGCACCGGTGGTAGGTCTTGGAACCGTCCGGCTCCCGACTGACCCGCCGCACCTCCCGCGTCGTGCGGTCGAGCAACATGACCCGGCAGGCGAAGGCTCCGTTCGGGTCGACGGCGGGCCGGGCGACGAAGGCGATGAACCGCCCGTCGGCGCTGATCGGCGCGATGCCGTACGACACCTGGTAGCCGTCGTCCATCGCGGGCGCCAGTCGCTCGACGGTGCCGGTGCTCAGATCCATGAGGTGGACGGAGGAGGTGGCGGTCGCGGTCGAGTACGACCCGAAGGTCAAGTACCGCCCGGACTCGGACAGTTGAGGCGTGGAGGTGGTCTCCCCCGGCACGACCACCCGCTGCAACGGCTCCCCGGGCCCCGTCCGGTAGTAGACGCTGTTGCGCACATCGGTCGTCGGCCCCAGGTTGGTCGCGGACGACACGAAGGCCACGACACGTCCGTCGGCGCTGACGACCGGGTCGGTGGAGTGGCTGTTACCGCCGGTGACGCCGTCCGGGGCCACACTGATCCGCTGGGTGGTCGGTACGGCGCCCGGTGACTCGTCCTGGGCGACGGCGGACGCGGACGACACGGACGTCACGCCCACAGCCACCAGCACGGAACCGACGGCATGCGCCAGCACACGTAACACAGGTCTCTTCACTGGTTTCCCCCTTCAACAGGAGCACGATGAAAGCGCGCTCCCGGCGAAGGGTCAATGCTTTGAACTACCTTGCGGGGGTGGACCTTTTCGCAGCTTCCTGGGCAGCGTTGCGCGCGGCGGTGGCCGACCTCACGGACAAGGACTTCGAACAGTCGTCGGGCTGCGGGGGCTGGCTGGTGAGGGACCTCGTGTGCCACCTGGTCATCGACGCCCAGGACGTCCTGATCACGCTGGCCACCCCCGCCGGCACCGCGCCCCTGACGGCCGACGCGAGGACGTACTGGCAGGTCACGCACGAGCCCCCGACCGGCGAGGACCCCCTCGCCGCCCTGACGGTCCGCCTGGCGGCGGCGTACGAGGACCCGGCCCTCCTGAAGTTCCACCTGGACGACGTGGGCGCGGCGGCGGGCCGAGCGGCCGAACTCGCCGACCCCACGGCCCGGGTGACCACCCAGGACAAGGTCCTCACGGTCGCCGACTACCTCACGGCGTACGTCCTGGAATGGACCCTCCACCACCTGGACCTGACGGCCCACTTCCCTACGACCCACCTCCCGACGGTCCCCGGCCCGTCCCCGGAGAGCCTGGCCCACTCCCGCACGGCCCTGGAGAACATCGCGGGCACGCCGTTCCCCACCTCCTTCACCGACCGTGACGCCCTACTGATCGGCACGGGGCGCAGGACACCGACGGACAGGGAACTCACGAAGCTGTCCGAACTGGGCTCCCTGGCAACGAGGTTGCCGCTTGTCCTCGGCTGACCGTCGCCCTCCGGCCCAACCGGCCGACCCGCCCGAGCCTGCCCGCAGGCACGCGTGAACGGCTCGGCACGAGCCGAGCCGTTCACGTATACCGAGGGACGAGTGCCCTCGTCCGACCCTCGCCGGTCAGCCTCCGACGTACCAGGTGAAACCGCCGTTGGACGCGGCCACGGCGATCAGCACCGCGAAGATGATCAGGTCCACGACCCCGAGGACGATGCCGGCCTTGGCCAAGCCGCCGCCGCCCTTCACCCCCGCCTGCCGCAGGCCGACGGCACCCAGCACGATGGCCAGGGGCCCGAGGACCACATTGAAGAAGAAGATCCCGATGATTCCGCAGACAAGGCTGGCTATGGCCAGACCATTGGTGCGCGATCCGGAAGTGGCAGAAGAACTGCCGTAACTCGTCATCACATTCCCCTGATGTAGGCGTACCTGATGATGGAGCTTCATCCGCCGGGCACTCAGCGCCCCGCGCTTTCCAGAAATCCGAGTGCCCCCGGACTCCGGCTCTACTCGGGACGGCCAAAGTTTCCTGCCGGTGCGGCGCTGCCCGCGCCCCTCCCTCACGCACACGGGCGCTTCCCACCTGATCATCAGCGTCTACCGCCTCGATGGAGACGGGCGCCGGGTCGGTGTGGCGCCAGCCGACCGCGTACGCACCCGGCGCGGCCACGCCTCCGCCAGTGTCCCGACGATCCAGGAAGCGGAAGAGGCGTACCTGCGGTACAGGAGGAGGAAGCGGAGCGCTGCGAGCGCCGTCGACGACCTCAGGAAGCCTCAAGCAGGGGCTCGGCCTTTCGCCGGAGGAAAGGAAGGAGAGCGAACAGGGCACTGCCGGGCTCCTGTTCGAAGTGCGCGCCTACCGCCCCGCCGAAGTCCGAAGCGCCAGCGCATGACGCAGATGGCGGTGGCGGCGATCGAGGAGTAGGAGTGCCATGTCTGAGCCCCGGATGGTGAGGGAGCAGGAACTCGAACCCGAGGTGGATTTCTACGGGATGTGCCTACAGGACGCGGAGTCTGTCCAGGTCGCGTATCCAGGTGGCCGCGACATGGACGAGGGTGTGTTCGTAACCGCTCACCCTGGGCGGGTCGATATCGAGAGTGCTGGTCATACTCACACGCCGACGATGACCGCTCAGGTGTGGAACGGTGAACCGCCCGTGGACACCGGTCGCGTGTGGGACCAGCGAGCCGACACCACCGTGCGGTCCGCGACGGGCACCCTGGAGGTGTGGGCGGTGGCGTACGGCCCGATCGAGGATGTGATCGAGTTGGGGGCCTCCGGCCGGGACTGGCATGTGCGGGTCTACTGCTCGGGCCGAGATGAGGTGGCTCGCGTCCTCGAGGAGGAAGGGATCGCTGAGGGCGTCGAGCGCTACCTCGTGCAGTTCTGGCCCCAGCAGACGTGAGAGTGGGCCCTGGGGAGCGTACGCCCCCCGAGGGCTACCCGGCATTTACTCCGCTATTTGATGGTGACGTAGAAGCAGTCGTCGTCGCCGTCGAGAATGCGATTGAGCGTCATGAACTGTCCGAGCAGATTACCGGCGTTACCGTTGTCCTTCTTCGCCAGCGGCAGGACGGAGAAGTTGTTCTTCGGGGCGGAGGGCTCGTACGTTTTCTGAGCGCAGCCCTCGTAGGTGGTCGCGAAGGGGTACTCGTCGCACTCCTTCCCACCCTTGGCATAGTCGTTGCCGAACGCCTTCCCGTCCGTCAGCCATCGCCCACATCACCGCGAACGGCTTTCAGGGGTCCGTCATTCCGTGACGCAACGCCGAAACCCCGGAGAGGATTACGCCGGCCGATACACAGCCTGGCCGGGGTCCGGCCTCACGACGAGGCCCTCGTCAGCCAGCTCCCGCAGGACGCGGCGGGCCTCTTTGCCGGCTGCCTCGCCGCTCGTCGGCTCGTACCCGGCGACGCGCAAGGCCAAGACAGCGCGTTCGGTGTCCCAGGTGCCGGCCAGCGCCGGGATCACCGCGGCGAGCGCCTGCTTGTGCGTCAGCGCCTTCTCGGTCATCTCACCCTCCCCTTCCGGAAACCGCGACAGCATGGCACACGGTGGCAGGGCTCCCGCCTGCCGGACCAGCGAAAACGGAAGCCGACACGAAGCAGAGGCCGAAGAGACCGCCTTCCGGGAAGTGGCCCGGCTACAGCGAGGGCTTGAACCCGGGCACCCACTCGAAGCCGAAGCCGTAGGCACGGTCGATGAGTTCCTGGTTCGACGACCAGGCATCGGCTGTGAACCAGCGCACTTCGCGCCGCAGGTCGAGGGTGTCATGTCCTGGGGTCAGCAACGCGATGGCACACGAAGTGGCGCCGGCCGGGGAGTCGTCGAGGTGGATCCGCCAAGTGCCGCTCGGCGCGCTGATGGTGACGACGCCGCCCAGTGTCCGGAAGTCGACTGCGCCCTCGTAGATGTACACATAGACGAGGAGCTTGGTGAACTGGCGCCGATGCTCCAGGCTGATCCGCAGCGTCTCCCCGTCCGAGGTCTCGCCGGTCCGGTCGTCCTGGTCGATGCTGACGTAGGGCCAGGCGTCCAGATCGCCGAACGTCTCCCCGAGGGGCTGCACAGCGGCTCCCATGCCGTCGCCGGTGAGAACCAGGCAGCCCAGATCGAGATCGGCCTCGGAGGTGACCGACCAGTTGAGGTTCACCTGGAGGACTCCCCGGCCCACGATCTCGGCACGTGGCGTCCGTCGCGTGAGTTCCACCGCAACCGGACGCGGCGGCCGCGCCGTCTCTCGCGGCGTGTGCCTCTCAGTATCGGCGGGAGGCCCGCCACCGCCCAGGTGGATGACACCCCGTCGTCTACCGTCACCACTCAAGTAGGCCCCCAGGTTCAGCAGATCGCTTGATACCGCTTCGTGACACCCATCCGCTGATGCGATTGTCGTCTAGTATGGCGCGCCTGGTGAAGAAGATGTAAAAGTCTCCACCAGTTCGTTCTGCGCTGCGGGGGGCAAGCGCCACTGGGGCAAGCCTGACCCGTTGCCGCGCTTGATCGGCGAGTACGTCCCGGCGTGCACCGGGCAGGGGTGGGAATGTTCGCGGGGACACAACTGGATCATGGGGTGACGGCACGTCACCTCGAAGACATGGCGCAGGACCCTGCGCTCGCACCGCGCGCCGAGGAACTGCGCGCACTGGCACAGGCGCTCGGCTCGACCGACGCGCAGGCTCTCGACGCGTGGGCCGACCTGGATCTGATGACACACTTCGCCCGGCCCGAGAGCATCGCCGAGCCGGCGGTCGACAGCCGAGGCGCGCGGTTCAACTCGGCACTGGACTGGATCCTGGGGGCCCTGGTCTTCCTGCCCCTGCTCTTCACCTGGTTCGGCCTGTGGCAGGCGTCCAGCGCGTACGGGGCGCTCACGGGCGACGATCCCAAGGCCGCCGGCCGGCCCTTCCTCCAGCTGTGGCAGTCCGGGTTCGACGGGCACCTGGGTGAGGCCTTCCGGTTCGGGCACGTCGCTGTCTTCGGTTGCCTGAGTCTCGCGATGCTGTTCGTTCTGACCGCCGTGCACGGCTATCGGCGCACCGCTGCCGAACGTGACGAGGAGCAGGCGCGCGTACGCACCCGAGCGACCCTCGCCCGCCTGGCCCCGGTCCTTACCCGGGCCCAACTCGCACTGAACGCACACCGATTCGCGTCCCCGCAACGCTTCGCCGCAGAGCTCAATTCGGCGGCGGGCCGACTGCAGCGCATGCAGACCAAGGCCATCGCCACACAGGAAGAACTCACCCGGGCCGCCCAGGTGGTGGGCGAGGCCATGGACAAGGCGGAGCAGCGCCTCGCCCAGGCGGAGTCGTATGTGCGGCCGATCGAGCAGGTCGTGCTGCGCATGGAGGAGACCGTGCGGGACAGCGGGACGGCGATCCAGACCGCCGTGCAGGGCCTGGACGCCCCGGTGACGCAGGCCGGCCGGCGACTGGCCGACGCCGTCAGCGGACAGACCGGGGTGCTCGACAAGGCGCTGGAGGAAGTGCGGGTGGCCGGGGACGGGATGCGCGATCTCCTCGCCCGGACCGCGGATCGACTGGAGGCGGCGGTCGGCGCCAACGGCAGCAGCGTCCACCAGGCGCTGTCGGACGCGGCGCAGCAGGTCGAGGACTCCCTGACCGTACTGGCGGCGTCGCAGCGCGGGTTCACCACCGGCGTCGAGGTCGTCGCGGATGTCAACGGCCGACTGCTCAACGACCTCGGCGCGGTGGCCGAGCGCACCGGTGAGGCCGCGGACGTCTCCCGCGAGGCCCTGCTCGGCATCGAGGCCCGCAGCCAGGCCCTTCACGAAGCGGCCGACCGCTTCACCGGCGTCACCGACGCCCTGGTGCGGGCGCTGCGCGAGACCGAGACGGCCCGCGCCGAGACCGAGACGGCGCGGAGCGAGGCGGAAGCGGCGCGGGCCGGAGCCGAGGCCGCCCAGAAGCGGGCCGAGGACGAACTGCGGCAGGCGAGGGAGCTGCGGGCCGGAATCGGATCCGCACGGTGAGCCCGGTGAGAAGGGGGTTCCGCTTCACCCCGCTGCATCTCGCCGGGTGGCTCTTCGCCGACATGCTGCTCGTGCTCGCCCTCGTGTCCATGGGGGACCGGGGCGATCCGCTGGCCGCGCATGCCGCCACCCGTCCTTCTCCGTCCGCCTCGTCCGCCTCGTCCGCCGACGGCGAGTCGTCGCCCACACCGAGTCCGACTCCGCAGGGCCCCCGGTCGGTGGAGCGCAAGCCGGTGAAGGTCCACGTGACGGCTGCGGTCGGTGACAGGACACGGATGGTGAAGCAACTCCGTTCGGCCACCGCCCGCTACGAGGGTCGGTCCGCCGCCTTCGTGATGACCTTCGGCCATGCCGTCGAGCCCAGTGACGGTCAGGCGTACGCGCGCGAGATCAACAAGGCTCTGCGCAAGGCGCGACCGGACATGTTCACCGACACGACGACGCGGGACTTCTGGAACGGCGGTTCCGCGGGCGCTGCCGACCTGGAGATCTACTTCTACACCCGTTGACGTTCCTACTCGTTGACGGCTGCGCCGTCACCCACTCCCACGCTCAGGAGAGCTCATGCAGATCCTGCCCTTCTACATGGTGTGCGACGAGTCCGGTTCCATGGCGGGAACCGGGGTCGACGCCATCAACGACGCTCTGCCCGACCTGCACCACGAAATCAGCACGAATCCGAGTGTCGCGGACAAGACCCGTTTCGCGCTGATCGGGTTCTCCACTCAGGCCTCCGTGCTGCAGCCGCTCGCGGACCTGAGCGAGCTGACGCAGCTGCCGTCGCTCTCGGCCGGAGGAGTGACCTCCTTCGGAGACGCCTTCACTCTGCTCAAGGACACCATCGAGAAGGACGTCTCGGCACTGAAGGCGGACGGCCACGACGTGTACCGGCCCGTGGTCTTCTTCCTGTCCGACGGCAACCCGACGGACAACGGCTGGCGTACGGCGCTCAAGGAGCTGAACGCGTTCCGCTACGCCCCGAAGATCATCGCCTTCGGGATCAGCGCCGCCGACGCCGCCATCATCACGGAGGTGGCCAACTTCAAGGCGTTCATCCAGCAGGACGCGTCCATCACGCCGGCCGTCGCGCTCCGCGAGTTCGCCTCCAGTCTCACCCGGTCCATCGTGAGCTCGGCGACCAGCATGTCCGCACAGGGTGGGGACGGGTTCCAGCTCCAGGTCGACGAGCAGGTGCCCGGCTTCACCAGCCTCTCCCTCGACAAGCTGTGAGCGGCCCGATGAACCACGACGCATCCCACAACGTGTACGGCGATCCGGGTCATAACCCCCACCGCACGGGCGGACCCGCCGATCCCGACGGCCTCGACGCGCACATCGCGGGCCTGCCGTACGGCGTCATGGCACCCGAGATCCTTCCTCGGGTCCCCGAGGCCGCCGTGCCCACGGCACCGTCGGCCCCCCAGGCACATGAGGTTGCCGTGCCGTTCACGGAGCCGGAGACGAAGACTGAGCCGGAGACGGAGACGGAGACGGAGCGTCTGCGAGGAATGCCGGCGCACATCGGCAATCGCCCGCCCAGCTATCCGCCCCATCCGCTGGGACGCCCCTCCGTGCGGGACTCGGACCTTTTCGCACCCTTCTCCCCCGTGGCCGTGCTGGACGGGGCTCAGATCGGGAGGCTGACCGTGCGTGCCGCCTCGGTGCGGGGCGACTCCCACAACTGGGAGGGCAGTTGCCGCCAGGACGCCATGGCGGTGACGCGGATCGGCCCGCCGGAGGCGGAGCTGCTTCTGCTGGCCGTCGCTGACGGCGTGGGTTCCGCCCTGTACTCACATGTGGGCTCCTACCAGTTCTCGCGCCTCACAGCCGTCTACCTGGACCGGGAGGCCGAGAACATTCACGCGGCCCTGTGCGCTCGCGACGGGGAAGAGCTACGGGTCCTGGCGACCAAGGCCGTCGCCGGTGCGGCCGCCGAACTGCGCTCCGGGTGGGCGCGCACCGCCCAGCACCAGCCCCGGCCCTATGCCGATCAGGACTACGCCACCACGCTGCACGTCCTCCTGGTCCCCACCGACGCGCGCATCCGTGACCGTGTGCTGTTCAGCGTGGGCGACGGCGGCCTGTTCGTACTGCGTGACGGCCGCTGGGAGCAGGGGGATCCGGAGGGGGGCGAGGATCTCCTCGACACCCGCACCGAGGCTCTCCCGCACGCCTACCGCAGCGTCAAGGCCACGGTGCTGCGTACCGCGCCGGGTGAGGTTGTTCTGTTGGGCACCGACGGCATCACCAACCCGCTCACCCAGAAGGACCCGGAGTTCGCGCGCCACCTCGCCGCGGCCTGGGGCGGGCCCGAGGTCCCTTCCCTGTCCGACTTTCTGTGGCAGGCGCAGACCCGGGCCAAGTCCTACGACGACGACCGGACCGTCATCTGCGTGTGGGAGGAGCAGGGATGAGTTCGCAGGACGGCGGCGACGTCGCCCGCTCGTCGCTCACGCTGGGGAACCGGGTCGGCAGCGGTGGCCAGGGTGACGTGCACGCCATCGGTGATGGATCACTGCTGTACAAGGAGTACAAGGACCCGTCCAAGGTCAACGGGCATGCGCTCGCGGACCTGGTCTCGTTCCGGCAGGGGCTCGGCCAGGCCGATCGGGTCCGCTGCGACGAGCTGGCCGCTTGGCCGCTGTGCCGGGTGGTCGACGGGGGCCGGACGCTCGGTTTCCTCATGCGGCGGGCCCCGTCCTCCATGACGTGGCGCACCGCGACCGGGACGACGAAACTCCTGGAGTTGCAGTACCTGATCAGACCCCCGAAAGTGGCCTGGCAGGAGGTGTCGCAGCCGACGCCCGACCAGCGCAGGACCCTCGCCCTGGCCTGTGTCGAGGCCATCGGCTGGTTCCACGACGCCGGCCTGGTGATCGGGGACATCTCGCAGGCCAACGTCCTGTGGTCCCTCACACCTGAACCCGCCGTCCACTTCCTGGACTGTGACGGCTTCCGGCGGGTGGGGCGAGACGCCGTCCAGGCACAGGCCGCCACTCCCGACTGGAACGATCCGCTCGCCCCGTCCACCGAGGCGAGCGTCGACACGGACGCCTACAAGACGGCCCTCACCGCGGGGCGCATCCTCGCGCAGGATCCGTATGCCAGACCGGACCAGCAGCTGCGACCCGTCGCCGGCTGCCTCAACGAGCGCCAGACCGCTGCGGCCGGAAGGCTTTTCGCCCAGGCCGCGGGCGAGCGCGGAACACGGCCACGCCCGAGCGAGTGGCAGACCGCGCTCAGCCACCGTGGCACCATCACGCTCACCGCAGCCGCGCCCAGACCCCGGCCCGCTGTCGACCACACCGTCCTGGACGGGTTGCGCGACCGGAGGCCGATCAATCTGCGGGTACCGGGACAGTAGAGAGCTGTCCGCTCACCCGAGGGCATGTGAGCGGTGGCCGATCGGCGCCGTGCCCCCGCAGCTGCCGGCATGCCGGGGGCCGATGCAGCGGGAGCCGCCCCCAAGGGACCTCTTCGCACAGACATTCGCGGAACCAGGCAACCCCTACGAGGAGAGGTTCGCCGCACTGGCCAAGGCACTCGACGAGGGCCCAGCGACTGAAGGGGGTCCTTTTCCACGGCGAAGCCGCATGGGGCGGCAGACGAGTCGGGCTGTACGCCGGGTTCTGTCACCCGACTGCCTCGCGGCGGCCGGGGAGACGGCCATCCATCTAGGGCCGGCGTTGCCGCCGGCCTCGTGCGGTCTACCCGCGGACTCGGGCGGGCAGCCCTCGAACGTCCGCGCAGGGCCGCTTTTCACGGCGGCCCCTCTTGACCTTGCTCCGGGTGGGGTTTACCTAGCTGCCCAGGTCACCCTGGGCACTGGTGGTCTCTTACACCACCGTTTCACCCTTACCGAGGACCGAGGTCCCCGGCGGTCTGTTTTCTGTGGCACTGTCCCGCGGGTCACCCCGGGTGGCCGTTAGCCATCACCCTGCCCTGTGGAGCCCGGACGTTCCTCGGGAAGCCCCCTAGGGGGACTCCACGCGGCCGTCCGCCCGGCTCGTCTGCCGTGTCGACCATGCTACCCGGCGGGAGCGAGGGGTCCGTCCCGTCGACGCCGTCGCCAGGAACGAGCCCGCCAGGATCAGGGCGAAGGAGGCGGCGATCGCGGGGGTGAGGCGCTCGTCCAGGAAGAGGGCTCCCGCCGCCACCGCGACCGCCGGGTTGACGTACGTGAAGACCGTCGCGCGGGTCGGGCCCACCTCTCGGATCAGCTCCAGGAAGGCCACGAAGGCCAGGGCCGTGCAGATCACGCCCAGGGCAGCGAGAGACACCAGCGCCGAGGTCGACGGGAGGGTGGACGGGCGGGTCAGGGCCGCCGCGGGGGCATAGACCAGCGCCGCCAGGAGCAGTACCGGGGCTATCAGCTGGAGCGTCGGGACCTGCTTCAGGTGGCGGGCCATGATCAGGGGTGCGGTCGCGTAGCCGATCACCGTGATCAGGACCTCGGTGAGGGAGAGGACGTTTCCGCCGGTGAGGTGGGGGACCGTGAGGACCGCCACGCCTCCCAGGCCCAGGGCCAGGCCCGTCATCCGGCGGACTCCGAGGTGTTCCGTGGCGCCGAAGAAGCGGGCCAGGAGCACGCTCACGATCGGCACGCCCGCGATCAGGAGGCCGGCCGTGGAGCTGGAGAGATGGCGTTCCGCGTCGGTCAGGGTCCACCAGGGGCCGATGACCTCGATCACGGCGAACGCGAGCATCGGGCGCCAGTGCTGTCGGACCACGCGGATCAGGTTCCCCTGGCGGATCGCGAAGGGGAGCAGCAGGGCCGCGCCCAGGGCACAGCGTACGAAGACGACCGTGGACGGGGAGACCTCGTCCACAGCCACTTTGATCATCAGATAGGGGATGCCCCAGAGGACTCCCATCAGGGAGAAGAGGAACCAGCCGCGTGCAGTCATGGGATGAGTCTCGGGCAGATCAGCGACGTAGGTCTTGAACGCTGTTGCGGTACGCCGCCGGCGTCACTCCCAGCACCTTCCTGAACCAGCGCGTCATGTGCGCCTGGTCCGCGAACCCCACCTGGCCCGCCACGTCCGCCGGGCGCGCGCCCGCCTCCAGCAGGCCCCGGGCCCGGCTCACCCGGTGCTGGGCCAGCCACGCGTACGGGGGCATGCCCATCGTCGTACGGAAGGCTCGCAGGAGCTGGTAGCGGGAGAGGCCCAGGTCCGTGGCCAGGTCGGCGAGGGAGGGCGGGGAGAGGAGTTCGTCCGCCAGGCGGTCGCGCACGGCGAGGGCGATCGTGTCGGCGCCGGGGAGTCTGTCGGAGGTGAGGAACGAGGTCGAGTGTCGGCGGGCCAGGGCTGTGAGCAGCCACGGGAGGCGGGACTCGGATTCCAGCGGGTCGGGGCAGGTGCTCAGGTCGGTGTGGGCGGTGCGCAGGGCGGCGGCGAGTTCGGGGTCGTGGACGACGGGGTCGCGGAAGTGCGGGGTGCCGCCGAGGATGCCGTCGGTGAGGAGGGCGGGGGCCGGGTAGAGGGCGCGGTAGGCGTAGGTGCCGAAGGCCGACTCGCCGGTGTGGACCTCGCCGGGGGCCAGGACGACGATCGAGCCCTCCCCCACGGTGAGGGCGCCGCCCCGGTAGTCGATGCACGAGGCGCCCTGGACGCAGATGCCGATGCTGAATTCCTCGTGCGTGTGCGGGGCGTAGCGGTGGCGGTCGAAACGCGCGGTGAGGAGGTCCAGGGGGTGGTCCGGGCGGCCCAGGGTGGTGCGGGTCCAGCGGGTCTCGCCGTGTGTGCTCACCGCTGCCGCCCCCGCTCCGCTACGCCCCCGTCGGTCTTCAGGCTACGCCCGGCGGGGACGGGTGCGGGTCAGAGAAAGTCGGAGGTCTCCAGGTCGAAGGCGAAGGGTTCGGGGAGGGGGAGCGGCTCGCCGAAGGCGCGAGTGCGGTTTGCGCGGTAGTCGTCCTTCGCCGGCCTGCTGAAAAGTGTGACCTGGGACGCCTCACGATCAGCCAGCAGATGGAATGGGATGCCGCTGCGGGCGTAGCAGCGGCGCTTGGCCTCCCGGTCGGCCGCGGGCTTCGTGGACGTCACCTCTACGACCATGGCGACACCGTCGCAGGGCATCCAGCACCGGGCGCCCCCGAAGAGGTCGAGTTCGATGGGTGCGAAAGTGGCATCCGGGACCACGTGGTTCTTGGGGCAGGCCTCTCCGCTCCTCAGGATCAGCCCCTTGTTCCCAGAGAAGTCCATGTCGGTGCGAGATCGTTTGATCACCTGCCTCACGATCCGGCTGATGCACTTCTCGTGTTCGCCGTCCGGCGGCGGTGTCGCAACGATCTCCCCCTCGATCAGCTCCGCCCGGAATCCCTCCGGGGTGTCCAGGGCGAGAAAGCCCTCCAGCAGCAGGTCTTCCTGCGAGAGCGGCTCGTGGGCCATGGCAGTCATGTCACGCCCCTCCTTCTTCGGGCGCTCGCCGGACTGGGACATCGGCTGATCACCTGGCCCTGAGATCGGGAACCGTTCCCTCGATCGTGGCACATGACCCCGGTCACCGTCAGTCGCGGCTCCTCACCGCATCCGTCGCTTGACCCTGCCGCAGCGTCAACGTTTCTACTGGGCGTATGCGGATCGGAGAACTCGCCGCGGCCGTCGGGGTCACCCCGCGTGCCGTGCGGCACTACCACCATCTCGGGCTGTTGCCGGAGCCGGATCGGCTGGCCAACGGGTACCGGGACTACACGTTGCGGCACATGGTCGTGCTCGCGCGGATCCGGCGGCTGACGGAGCTGGGGCTCGGGCTGGCCGAGGTACGGGACGTGCTCGCGGACGACGCCGGGCGTGAACTCGTCGACGTGCTGGGCGAGTTGGACGAGGATCTGGCCCTCCAGGAGGACGAGATCCGGGAGCGGCGGGGGCGGTTACGCGTCCTGATGGAGGAGGCGCGCGCCGGGCGACTGCCGGCCGAGGGGCCCGTCTCACCTGAACTGGCCACCCTCTTCGGCAAGTTCGGGCACACGCCGCATTCCCCGATGGCCGCCAAGGACCGGGAGGTGTTCGCCCTCCTGGAGACCACCGCGACGCCCGAGGTCCGGGCGGAGATGATCGCGGGGCTGGAGAGCATGATGTCGGCTCCGGGCGCGGTGGAGCGGGCGCACGAGGCGTACGCGCTGCTCGACGCGCTCGCCGACGCCGAGCCCGACGACCCCCGGGTGGCGGAGGCCGCCCGTGTACTGGCCGGCCTCATCCCGCCGGAGATGGTCCCGCGGGACACCGGCATCGACCTCGACGACAGCGGGGGCGGGGGCGACGGCGGCAGCGGCAGCTTCCTGCGTGCCTTCTACGCCGACTTCGCCCCGGCCCAGGCGGAGGCCATCCGCCGCACGCTCCGGACACTGGGGGAGGACCGCCCGTGAGGATGATCGGGATCATCAGGAGGAGCAGCGGCCACAGGATCGCCCGCTCCCTCGTGCGTCATGAACTCGTGCTGCTGGCAAGCCTGTTGCGCTGGATGGCGCGGCGGCCGCACGGGGTCGGGGAGGAGGGTGCGCGGGCGTACGGGTACGCGCGGGGGCAGGGCGCCATGATGTTCGGGTTCGGTTTCGTGTGCGTCGTCGAGACCGTGACCATGTCCGTCCTGCTGCGCGACTTTCCGCTCGTGCACTCGGTCTTCCTCGTCCTCGACCTCTACACGGTCCTCATCGTCGCCGGGCTCCACGCCGCCTCCGTGACCCGCCCCCACGTCCTCACCGCCACCACCCTGCGGCTGCGGCGGTTCGGCACCGTGGACCTGTGTGTCCCGCTGAGCGCCGTCGCCTCCGTCCGCCGTGAGCTGCGTACGACGCACGAGAAGCGGGACGGCGAGCTCGACATGGAGATCGGGTCGCAGACCACCGTGACCATGGAACTGAAGGAACTGGCCGATCCCGTCGCCTACCTGACCTTCTTCGGCCGTCGCAGGGAGGTACGCCTGGTGCGCTTCCACGCCGACGAGGCCGAGCAACTCGTCCGCACCATCAGCGAGGAGTTGCGGTCCACCAGGCGGCCCGATGGAGCCGTGCAGGGGGCGTAGGGGGCGGCGACGGCGGAGGGCGTGGTGATGTCGGTCGGCGCCAGGGCGACGGGCGGCGCACGACAGCGGCGGCGTCCCGGGAGCAGATGGCCGGGACGTCATCGGTCGGTCGTCCACCCCGTACGCTGTCGCGGAGCCCCGAGAACAAGGAGTACCCGTGCTCGTCCTGCTGCCCCCGTCCGAAGGCAAGGCACCCTCCTCGGGTGGCGCTCCCCTGAAGCTGGAGGGGCTGTCGCTGCCGGCGCTCACCGAGGCGCGGGAGGCGGTCATCGGTGAGCTGGTGGAGTTGTGCGCCGGTGACGAGGACAAAGCGCGCGAGGTGCTCGGGCTGAGCGAGGGGCTGCGCGGCGAGGTCGCCAAGAACGCGGAGCTGCTGACGGCGGGCACGCGGCCGGCCGGGCAGGTCTACACGGGCGTGCTGTACGACGCCCTCGGCCTGGCCACCCTGGAGACCGCCGCGAAGCAGCGGGCGGCGCGTTCCCTGCTGGTCTTCTCGGGGCTGTGGGGCGCGGTCCGGGTGACGGACCGGATCCCCTCCTACCGTTGCTCGATGGGTGTGAAGCTCCCCGGCCTCGGCGCGCTCGGCACGCACTGGCGTACGCCGATGGCGGCGGCGCTGCCCGAGGCCGCCGGTGACGGGCTCGTCCTCGACCTGCGGTCCTCCGCGTACACGGCCGCCTGGAAGCCGAAGGGCGAGGTGGCCGGGCGGACCGCGACCGTACGGGTGCTGCACGCGCCCACGCGGAAGGTGGTCAGCCACTTCAACAAGGCGACCAAGGGGCGCATCGTACGGAGCCTGCTGTCCGCCGGGATCGCGCCCAAGGGACCGGCGGAGCTGGTGGAGGCGCTGCGGGACCTCGGTTACGTGGTGGAGGTGGCGCCTCCGGCTGGGGCCGGGCGGGCGTGGACTTTGGATGTGCTGGTGGACGAGGTCCACTGACACCTTCCGCAATGCCATTGCAGCATGCGCAACGTGCGTTGTGCATGCTGTTGGACCCGGGCAGGATGACGGCATGTCCTCGTCGTCGCCCCCGACGCCCCTGCCCTCGTACTCGCGCCTCTCCGTCCTCGACCTGGCGCCCGTGCTGCCCGTGGTCGTCGTCGACGACCCCGCCGACGCCGTGCCGCTCGCGCGGGCGCTGGTCGCCGGCGGGTTGCCGGCGATCGAGGTGACCCTGCGGACGCCGGGCGCGCTGGACGCCGTACGCGCCATCTCGACGGAGGTTCCGGGGGCGGTGGTCGGCGTGGGTACCGTCATCACGCCTCCGCAGGTGGCCGAGTCCGTCGCGGCGGGCGGGCGGTTTCTGGTCAGCCCGGGGTGGACGGACATGCTGCTGGGGGCGATGCGGGCGTCCGGGGTGCCGTTCCTGCCGGGGGTGTCGACCGCGTCGGAGGTCGTGGCGCTCCTCGAACGCGGCGTGCGGGAGATGAAGTTCTTCCCGGCCGAGGCGGCGGGCGGTACGACGTATCTGAAGTCGCTCGCCGGGCCGCTGCCGCACGCGAGGTTCTGTCCGACGGGTGGGGTCGGGCCGGGCAACGCGCCCGAGTACCTCGCCCTCCCCAATGTCGGCTGCGTGGGCGGCACTTGGATGCTGCCGCCCGATGCTGTGGCCGCGCGGGACTGGGCGCGGATCGAGAGGCTGGCGCGGGAGGCGGCCGGCCTCGGCGACCGTCGTTCAGCGCAGGTGTGACGTGTCGTTGAGGAGGCGGAGGGTGGCGTTGCCGTCGGCGTAGTAGGCGAGGGCCGACAGGGAGGCCGCCGAGAGTTCCATGCGGAACAGGGACTCCGGGGGTGCGCCGAGGGCCAGGCGGACGAGGGTCTTGATCGGCGTGACATGGCTGACGAGCAGGACGGTACGGCCCCGGTGCGCCGCGGCCAGCTCGTCGCGGGTGGCCGCGACGCGGCGTGCGACGGCCGCGAAGCTCTCACCACCGCCGGTGGGTTCGGCGTCCGGGGAGGCCAGCCAGGCGTTCATGTCGTCCGGGTAGCGCTCCCGCACCTCGCCGAAGCTCAGGCCCTCCCACGCGCCGAAGTCCGTCTCCCGCAGCCCGTCCTCGACGGTGACGCGCAGCCCCAGGCGGGCCGCGACGATCGCCGCCGTCTCCCGGCAGCGGGCCAGCGGCGACGACACGACCTCCTGGATCGTGCCGCGAGCGGCGAGCGCCGCGGCGACGCGCTCGGCCTGGTACCGGCCGACGTCGGAGAGGGACGGGTCCGAACCGCCGCTCCCCGAGAACCGCTTCTGGGGAGTGAGAGGCGTCTCCCCGTGCCGCAGCAGCACGAAGGTGGCGGGGGTGCCGAGATCGGGGGCGGCGGACGCGGCGGAGGCGACGGAGGCGACGTTCCTGGCGGCGCGGAGGTCGGCGACGGCCTTGACGGTGGGGATGTCGGCGACGGCCTTGAGGGCTGGGTCGGCGACCGCCTCGGCGGCGGTCTTCGCAGCCGGTGCTGCGGCGGTCTTCGCGGCCGGTTCTGCGGCGGCCTCGGCCGTCAGGTCAGCAACGGCCTTGACGGTCGTGTCGGCAGCGGTGTGGGCGCCCGCCTGACTCGCACCCACCTGGCTCGCCCCCACCTGGCTCGCCCCCGCCAGTGCGGCCCGCACCTTCGCCGCACCCGCCGCCGCGTCCCCCGGCGGGCCCGACGGCTCGGGCGCGGCGGCGGCGACAGCGGCCGCGGCGGATCGTCCCGCACGCGTGTCCAGGTCCGCCGTGGACGTGGCGGCCGACCACTGTTCGCCCCGCTTGCCCGCGTCCATCGCCTCGTTGGCGAGGCGGTCGGCGTGCTTGTTCTGGTCCCGCGGCATCCACTCGTACGTCACACGACCGGGCGGGAGGACACGCGCGGCCTCGGCGGCCAGGGGCTTCATGTCGGGGTGCTTGATCTTCCAGCGGCCCGACATCTGCTCGACGACGAGCTTCGAGTCCATCCGGACCCGGACGGAGGCCTCCGGGTCCAGCTCCCGCGCCGCCTTGAGGCCCGCGATCAGGCCCCGGTACTCGGCGACGTTGTTCGTGGCGACCCCGATGTACTCGGCGGCCTCCACCAGCGTCTCGCCCGTCACCGCGTCGAGGACGACGGAACCGTAGCCCGCGGGCCCCGGGTTGCCCCGGGAACCGCCGTCGGCCTCGACGATGAACTCCCGCACGCCGAAAGCCCCTTGCCGCCTCTAGAGACCCGACTCGGACGTACGCACCAGGATGCGGCCGCAGTTCTCGCAGCGGACGACCGTGTCGGCGGCGGCCTTGCGGACGTCGTTGAAGTCGGTGATCGACAGCTCCTGGCGGCAGCCCTGGCAGGTGCGCTGGTACAGCTTGGCCGCGCCGATGCCGCCCTGCTGGTCGCGCAGCTTGTCGTAGAGCTTGAGGAGGTCCGCGGGGACCGACGCCGCGATGACCTCGCGCTCCTTCGTCACCGTCGCCATCTCGCCGTCGATCTCCTCGAACGCGGCGTCCCGGCGGGCGGTCGCGTCGTCGACCTTCCCCTGGACGGCCCCGACCCGCTCGGTCAGCTCGGCGACCCGCTCCTGCACGGACTCCCGGCGCTCCATGACCTCCAGGACGATGTCCTCCAGGTCGCCCTGCCGCTTGGCGAGCGAGGCGATCTCGCGCTGGAGGTTCTCCAGGTCCTTCGGGGAGGAGACCGCGCCCGAGTCCAGGCGCTGCTGGTCGCGGACGGCGCGCTGGCGCACCTGGTCCACATCCTGCTCGGCCTTGGTCTGCTCGCGGGCGGTGTCGCTCTCCTCGGTCTGCGCGGCCACGAGCAGGTCGCGCAGCTGGGTGTGGTCCTTCGTCAGCGACTCGATCTCGGCGTGCTCGGGCAGCGACCTGCGCTTGTGCGCGAGCTGCTGGAGGCGTACGTCCAGGGCCTGGACGTCGAGGAGTCGGATCTGGTCGGCGGGCGCGGCGTTCAGTTGGGGGCTCCCAGTGATTCGGTGGCGGTGGCGGACGCCGCGTGGGCGGTCCAGGGGTCGGTGACCGTCTTGGAGACGTGGACGCGCAGGTCCCAGCCCTCCCGGTCGGAGATCTCGTCGAGCTGGGCGGCGGCCAGCTCGCACCAGGGCCACTCGGTGGCCCAGTGCGCGGCGTCGAGCAGCGCGAGAGGTGTGTGGGCGGCTTCCGAGGTGCGGGCGACGGCCTCGGAGGCCGGGTGGTGGCGCAGGTCGGCGGTGAGGAAGGCGTCGACACCGGCCGCGCGTACGTCGTCGAAGAGGCTGTCGCCGGAGCCGCCGCTGACCGCGACCGTGCGGACGAGCGCCTCGGGGTCGCCGGCGACCCGGATGCCCTGCGCGGTGGCGGGCAGCCGCTCGGCGGCCCGCGCGGCCAGCTCCCGCACGGTCAGCGGGTGGTCCAGCTCGCAGACCCGGCCGAGACCGCGCCGCCCGGCGGGGTCGGCGGGGTCCGGTACGAGGGGGCCGACGACCCGGAGGTCCAGCGCGCCGGCGAGGGCGTCGCTGACCCCCGGGTCGGCGGTGTCGGCATTGGTGTGGGCGACGTGCAGCGCGATGTCGTGCTTGATGAGGGTGTGCACGACACGGCCCTTGAAGGTGGAGGCCGCGACCGTCGTCGTACCGCGCAGATAGAGGGGGTGGTGGGTCACCAGCAGGTCGGCGCCCAGCTTCACCGCTTCCTCGACGATCTCCTGGACCGGGTCCACGGCGAACAGGACACGGCCGACCTCTTGGTCGGGGTCGCCGCAGACCGTGCCGACCGCGTCCCACCCCTCGGCCCTCTCGGGTGGCCAGAGGGCGTCGAGCGCGGCGATGACTTCAGACAGACGGGGCACGCACAAAGGCTACCTGCACTCCTCCCGTCCCCGACCGGCCACGGGTCACTCGACCGTCCGCCCGTCGACCAGCACATCCGTCGCCGTTCCCTCAGGCGAATCGCCGGACGAACACCCTTATGTGTGAAGGGGGTGCGGGTTGTCCCACGTCTGTGCGTACGAAAACTAGCTTCGTCGCCGGAGGTGATCGAAACATGACGGCCTGTACACCCCTCTCCCCCACCACGGGCCACGGGAACGACGCGGGACGGGAGAACGACGGGACGAACACCGACTCGGACGGCGGAGATCGCGGTGGGAGCGGTGGAAGCGGTGAGAGTCACGGGAGCAGTGGAAGCGGTGAGAGTCGCGGGAGCAGCGAGGGCGGTGAGTACGGCGCGGACGGCGAGAACCGTGAGAGCGGCGGCGTGCGCGCGTGCGGTGGCGGCGGTGGCGGACGACACGGGTACGACACCAGCGGCGGCGGTGCGGGCAGAGGCGTCGGAAGCGACGAGCCCCCGCCGCCCGGCTGTGTGATCACCGCCGACGGGACGTACGCGGCACGGCTCGCGCTCGACGGCGAGTCCTGGTTCCCCGAGCGCTGGACCCTCGACGGCCACGAGCCGTACGCCGTCCCGCTGCCCGGCAACCAGCCGGAGGAGCCCGGCACCGAAGTGCTCCCCCTGACCGACGGCCGGGTCCTCATCCACCGGGTGGCCGCCGACCTGCACCTGTTCTCGCTCCTCTATCCCACCGGACCCGGCACCGGCGAACTCCCGCTCGGCGCCGTCGAATGCGGCATCCCGACGACCCGGATGCGCCTGCTGCCGCCCTCGCCGTGCGGGGAGCGGGCGTACGCCCTCGCCCTCGGCCGGACGGCGACCGCGGTGTGGCTGGTGGCAGGCGGAACGTTCGGGCCGGAGCTGGTGGCGCAGCTGCCGGGCCGCTGCTCGGGCGGCGTCTGGCTGGACGCGGCGGGCCGGCTGCTCGCCCTGGACCAGGAGTCGGCCGGCCGGACGAAGTCGGTGGTCGTCGATGTGGAGCAGGGCGGCGTGGTCTCGCCGCTGTTGCAGATCGCGGACGACAGCAACGACCGGGTTTTGCTCGCCGACCCCGACAGCGGACTGCTCCTGATCCGCTCGGACGCGCCCTCCCCCGGCCACGACCGGCTCGGCTGGGGCGTGTTGGGCAGTACGCTCCCGGTCCGCTTCCCGGAGTGCCTGCGGGTGCCCGAGGGCCATCGCATCACCCCCTTCGCCATCCAGCCGGGCCAGATCCTCACCCCGGAGAGCTGCGCGGTCGCGCTGCGCGTGGACGGCCCGCGCGGCAGCTGGGTGGGGGTCTGGCGCCCGTCCGCCCGCCGGATCCTCCATCTGCCCGCCCCCGAGGGCTGGTTGACCGGGGCCGGGCTCTGGAGCCGGGAGGGCGTGCTGCACCTGCCGTACGCGACCGGGGTGGTGCGGTGCGGGGTGGCTCGGGTGGGGGTGCCTTGGGGGGAGGAGCCGCAGGACGCTCCGGAGGAGTCTCGGGAGGAGGCGTCGCGTCCCGGTACCGGGACACGGGGTGCGGGGACGGTGGGCGCGGGGCCGTCGGGCGCCGAAAGCTCGGGCGCCGACCCGTCGGGCTCGGCCGGGGTCGTCAGGCGGTCGGTCGATGAGCAGTCGGTGGATGGGCGGTCGGTCGATGAGCAGTCGGTGGATGGGCGGTCGGTCGATGAGCAGTCGGTCGATGGGCGTCCGGCCGATGGGCGTCCGGCCGATGGGCGTCCGGCCGATGGGCGTCCGGCCGATGCGGAGCCGTCCGTGCCGGTCGTCGTCGCCCGGCCGGTGCCGTTGCAGCAGGCGCCGTTGGAGGGACGAGTGCCCGAGGAGATGACCGTCGGGTGAAGGGGGTGTGGGGGCCGCGGGCCAAGTGGACGCGACGCGGGCGACACGCGCTCGGGCGGCTTCGGGGCGAGCAGCGTGGCCCGTTAAAATCACCCGCCGATAAGAAGATCATTCGACGGGGAACACTTCCAATGAGCGACGTGCACACAACCCAGCCGCCCACTGCCTACCCCCACGAGGCGGAAGGCCACGGCCGGCACCGGGGCCAGATCTCGGCCCACGAAGCCGAGAAGACGAGCCCTCGCGGACGCCACCGCAAGCCGGCCGAACACCCGGAGACGACGACGTCCGCCTGATCGGTGACGAAGTCCTTGTGGTCACCTCTGGAGAAACGTCAATTCGACACCGGAACCGACCACCACGATGGCACCGGCCCCGCCCGACACCAACGGGCGGGGCCGGTGCCGTTCCAGGCGCGGGCATGGCTGACGGCTGCTGCCCCCTGACGGCTGACGGCAGACAGCTGACCCTGACCCCTGACCCCTGACCCCTGACCCCTGACGGCTGACGGCTGACGGCTGACGGCTGACGGCTGACGGCTGACGGCTGACGGCGTGGTACTGCGCGCCCTATCCGGCCTCGGCCCCCTGCCCGTGCCGCAGGCCCAGCACCTCTGCCGCCGCGAACGTCTCCCCCTCCGGCCGGTCGACGTAGTACGGCGTGAGCAGGCCGTCCAGCTCGTCGTATGTGAAGGCTTCCTGCTTGGTGTCGAACTTGGCCTGGACGCGCGGGCGTTCGACGATCGCGACCATGCCGCCGTGGACGACGAAGAGCTGACCGTTCACCCGGGCTGCGGCGGGCGAGGCGAGATACCCCACGAGGGGGGCGACGTGCTCGGGGGCGAGGGGGTCGAGGCCGGCCTCTGTGCCGTCGGGCGCGCCCGGCAGACCCGCGAACACGTCCTCGGTCATCCGGGTGCGGGCGCGCGGGCAGATGACGTTGGCGGTGACGCCGTACTTGGCGAGGGCGAGGGCCGTGGAGGTGGTCAGCCCGACGATCCCGCCCTTCGCGGCGGCGTAGTTGGGCTGGCCCGCGGACCCGGCGAGGAAGGCCTCGGAGGAGGTGTTCACCACCCGCCCGTACACCGGCCCGCCCTCGCCCGACTTCGCCCGGTCCCGCCAGTGGGCGGAGGCGAAACGGATCGTGTTGAAGTGGCCCTTGAGGTGCACCCGGACGACCGAGTCCCACTCCTCCTCGGACATGGAGAAGACCATCCGGTCGCGCAGGATGCCCGCGTTGTTGACGAGGATGTCGAGCTTGCCGAACCGGGCGACCGCCAACGCGACCAGTTCCCGGGCCTGTTCGTGGTCGGAGACGTCCCCGGTGTGCGCCACCGCCTGGCCGCCGGCGGCGCGGATCGACGTCGCGACCTCCTCGGCGGGACCGGTGGACGCCTCACCGGAACCGTCCCGACCCGGCCGCCCGTAGTCGTTGACCACGACGGCTGCGCCCAGCCGGGCCAGTTCCAGCGCCTCGGCCCGGCCGAGCCCCCGCCCCGCGCCGGTGACGATCGCGGACAGTCCTTCAAGAGGCAATGCCACTGCCGAGTCCTTCCGCCGAAGCCGCTTCATTCGCGAGCCGGAGTCACGAGTCATGGAGCCACTGGTTGTGGAGCCACTGGTTGTGGAGTCCTTCGGCCCCTGGGCCCTGGGGCACGGGTCACGGGTCACGGGCCACGGGCCACGGGCCACGGGCCACGGACCGGACGGTCGACGTCGTCCGCCCGGCTCCGTGATCGTCCCGCTCCGGAGCTGTCAGATCTCGATGCAGGTGCGGAGCGCCACGCCCGTCCGCATCTGGTCCAGCGCCTCGTTGATGTCGGTGAGCGGCACCCGGTGGGTGATCAGCCCCGCCAGGTCGATACGGCCGGCGCGCCAGAGGGCGATGGCCCGCTCGTAGGAGCGCAGGACGTCTCCCCCGCCGTACATGGAGGGCAGGATCCGCTTCTCGTCGAAGAACAGCTCGAACATGCTGAGTTGGAGGAAGTCGTCCAGCGCGCCCGCGCCGACCACGACGAGGGTGCCGCCGCGCCGGGTGGCCTCGTAGGCGGTGCGGGCGGTGGTCGAGCGTCCGACGACCTCGAAGACGTAGTCGAATCCCTCCCCGCCGGTGACGGACTGCTTGGCGTCGGCCAGCTCCTCCGGCGAGATCGCCTTGGTGGCCCCGAACCTGAGCGCCGCCTCGCGTCGTGAGACCACCGGGTCGACGGCGACGATCTCGGCCGCGCCCTTGAGCCGGGCCCCCTGGATCGCCGAGATGCCGACCCCGCCGCAGCCGATGACCGCGACCGACGAACCGGCCTCCACATCGGCGGTGTTGAGGGCGGCGCCGAGTCCGGTGGTGACGCCGCAGCCGATGAGGGCGGCGATGTCGAAGGGCACGTCGTCCGGTATCGGCACGGCACAGCCCGCGTCGACGACGACCTCCTCGGCGAACGTACCGGTGCCCGCGAAGCCGAAGACGTCCCCGGTGGGCCGTGTGAAGTTGGGCGTGCCGGCGTTGAGGAATCCGGCGAGGCAGAGCTGCGTCTGGCCGCGCTTGCAGGCGGGGCAGGTGCCGCAGGCCGGGAGCCAGCACACGACGACGCGGTCGCCGGGCTTCAAGTGGCTGACGCCTTCCCCGACTTCGACTATCTCGCCGGCGCCCTCGTGCCCGGGGACGAACGGTCCGGGCTGCGGCAGCACCCCTGCCATGGCGGACAGGTCCGAGTGGCACAGCCCGGTGGCCCGCACCCGGATCCTGACCCTGCCCGGCCCGAAGCCCACCGCCTCGACGTCGTCGAGCACGTCCAGCTTGTCCTGGCCGATCTCGTGCAGTACGGCTGCGCGCATGGTGCAGCTCCCCTCAGGAGTACCTGTGATCCGCTGATTCGCTGCTCATGCGTGGGCGACGAGCGTGTCCGCGAGGACCGGGGCGTCGTCCCTCCCCCACTCTCGGCTTCGCTCGAGCGGGGGGACCCCCATGCCGGCGGTCACCGTCACCCGCACCGCGTGGTCGTCCGCCCGCCACATCCGGATCCGGAGGGTCTCGCCCGGGAAGACGACGCCCGCGAAACGCGTCCCGTAGGAGCGGACCCGGCCGACGTCCCCGCCGAGGACCGTGTCCACCACGGCCTTCAACGTCATCCCGTACGTGCACAGCCCGTGCAGGATCGGCCGGTCGAACCCGGCGCGTCCCGCGAACTCCGGGTCGGCGTGCAGCGGGTTCCAGTCGCCGGAGAGGCGGTACAGCAGTGCCTGGTCCTCGCGGACGGTCCGCTCCACCTCCTTGTCGGGCGGGGTCGTCGGTGGTTCCCGCCGGGCGGACGGGCCGCGCTCCCCGCCCCAGCCGCCCTCTCCCCGTACGAAGATCTCCGCCTCGTTGACCCACAGCGGGCCGTCGGCGTCGGCGACCTCGGTCCGCATCACGAGGACGGCCGCCTTCCCCTTGTCGTACACCGCCACCACGCGTGAGGTCGCCGTCGCCCGCCCCTCGACCGGGATCGGCCGGTGGAGCTCGACGCGCTGGCCGCCGTGCAGGACCTTGGCGAGGTCGACGTCGACACCGGGTGCGTTCAGTCCGCCGATCACATCCGGTGAGCCGGCGCCCGCGACGGTCGCGAAGCTCGGCAGGACGTGCAGCCGCGACTCCAGCGTGTAGCGCAGTTCGTCGGGGTCGGTCGCGGGGGTGCCCGCGCCGATACCGAGGTGGTAGAGCAGGACGTCCTTCCGGGTCCACGCGATCTCAGCGGAACGGGGGTCTGCCGCGAGCGCCTTGGCTGCGTCGATGGGCATGGGGCTCCTGGGCGGTCCGGGGCGGGTGGCGTGGGCTGAGGAACCTCGGTACGGCCGTCCGCACCAGCGGCCGCACCGAGGTCGTCACGGCCGACCCGGAACCCGCCCACCTAGAACGCGTTCCAGTCCGGCGACCCTCTGTATAGCCCAGCCTCGTGCACATGTGAAGGCTCCTGACAGTACGTCAGATCCTGACGGAGAGGAGAGAGGGACGGAAGAGAGCCGGGGGCACCGGGCTCATCGCGTCACTTGCGCCGACTCGTACTCGACCCCCTCCGGCGCCAGCGCCACGAACCAGCTCGCCCGGGCGCCCTTCGGGTGGACTATGCGGGGGTTGCGCAGGTCCGCGTGCCAGCCGTCGTCCCTGTTCCGCCGCACGTCGACGGAGGTGCCGTCGGACCAGGTGACGCGCACTTCCTGGGCGGTGGGGGCGACCTGGCCGATGACCAGGCGCTTCGAGGTGTCGCCCGTGCCCTCGTCGCCCGTGCCCTCGTCGCCGGTGGGCAGGACTGTGGCGAACACCTCCAGGTCCGAGCCGGAGAACGGGTCCGCCTCGCCGTCGAGCACCGTGACCGTCCTGTCCTCGTCCACGGTCAGATGAACGAAGTGCCAGCTCTTGCCCACGAGGTCGGCGGCACCGTGCACGCCCGTCGGCACGTCCCCGAAGAGGCCCGCCGCGGCGAGCTGCCGGGCGGCCTCCCCCCTGTCTCTCGGCGCCTCCCAGACGTCTATCGCCACCCGCCAGACCGCGCCCTGGTCCCGCCCCTCCGCCAGCGTGCTCCGCCAGGGTTCGTGCACCTTACGGGCCTCGGGGGTCGCCGGGGTCGCCGCGGGCACCACGCGTCCCCCGCCGTCACCGCCGCCCGGCGCCCCGGCCAGCGCGAGCGTGCCCGTGGTGCCCGCGATCACCACGGCCGCCGCGGCGGCCACCGCCCAGCGACGGGCTCTGCGGCGCCTGCCACCCCGTACGACCGCCTGATAGGGAGCCATGCCGACCTCGACCTCACGGGCCGCGTCCGCGAGGAGCAGGGCGATGTCTCTCTCGAGAGGAGTGGCGCAGGTCAGATCGTGGGCGGTGAGGCCGCCGTGGGTACGGTCGCGGTGCGCGAGGTCGCCGTCCATGCCGTCACCGCGCATGCTGCCGTCGCCCATGCCGTCGCCGTGCGTTCCGTCGCCGTGCTTCATCTGCTGCTTCGCCTTCCCGTCCAACCAACGGTCTGTGCCGCCCGCGCCGCCTCCGCTGCGTCCCGCACCTCTCACGTCCCTCGCATCCCTCGCATCCCTCGCATCTCTCTCGCCCCTCACGTCCGGCTCCCCTGTGTCGCCATCTCGATCAGTCCCGGTATGGCCCGGAGCTTCGCCAACCCCTTCGACGCGTTGCTCTTCACCGTCCCCACGGAACAGCCCATCGCCTCGGCCGTCTGGCTCTCGCTGAGGTCTTCCCAGTACCGAAGGACGACGGCTTCGCGCTGACGCGGAGGGAGCTGCGACAGGGCCGTCAGCAGGGCTCCGCGATCATCGGCCTGGGCCATGCGGTCACCGCTGTCGGGGAGCTCCGGCACGAGGTCCGTGTCGCTCCGGGGGGCCAGGAACTCCTTGAGGCGTCTGCGGTGCCGGCGCGCGTGGGCGTTGATCATCACGCGCCGGACGTAGGTGTCCGGGTCGTCCGTGGAGCCGACGCGGCGCCAAGCCACGTACACCTGCTCCAGCGTCGTCTGGACCAGGTCCTCCGCGGCGTGCTGCTCCCCCGTGAGCAGGAACGCCGTCCGCATCAGCCGAGGCCAGCGGCCGACGAGGAAGCTCTGGAACCCTTCGTCCCGAGCGTCCCTGGCCTGCTTCCGATCCCCCATGAGCACCTCCTAGATGCTTTTAACAGTCCATGAGGGCTCAGATTCGTTGCCTCGACCAGCGAGAAGATTCCGGTGGCCTCGGCCAGGGAGAAGATTCCGGTGGCCTCGGCCAGGGAGAAGGTGCCGGACACGGCAACGGCGGCACGGCCGACCCTTGACGCCTCGTCACTTCCCCATGGCCAGGTCAAGGATTCGTTAGTCGCTCGAAACAACGGAATAGTTGCCCAGGCGCACGAGGTTCAGATGGCACACACCTTCGCCCGGCCAGGAGGCCCCGCTCCATGACTCAGCAGCACACACCGTCACCGCCGACCCTCGAAAGGCGCACCCCGCGAGCCGGCGGAGCGATCGTCCCGGTGCTGGCCTTCGCGGGGATCGTGGTCGCGGTGATGCAGACCCTGCTGGTCCCGGTGATCAAGGATCTCCCCCAGCTGCTGGACACCTCGGCGAGCAACGCGACCTGGGTACTGACCTCGACCCTCCTCGCCGGCGCGGTGTCCACGCCGATCATGGGTCGTCTCGGAGACCTCTACGGCAAGCGCCGCATGCTGCTCGCCAGCCTGGCCGTGATGGTGGTCGGCGCACTGATCAGCGGTTTCACCAGTGCGCTCGTTCCGATGATCGTGGGCCGTGCGTTGCAGGGCTTCGCCATGGGCGCGATCCCGCTGGGCATCGGGCTGATGCGCGACGGGCTGCCGCGCGAACGGCTCGGCTCCGCCATGGCCCTCATGAGCTCGTCCATCGGTGTCGGCGGCGGACTCGCGCTGCCGATGGCCGCCGCGGTCGCGCAGAACACCGACTGGCACGTCCTCTTCTTCGGCGCCGCCGGCCTCGGGGTGCTCGCCATCGTGCTCACCCTCGTCGCCGTACCGGAGACGAAGACGCGCGCGGAGGGCACCTTCGACCACCTCGGCGCGGTCGGTCTCTCCCTCGGCCTCGTCCTCTTCCTCCTGCCGATCACCAAGGGCAGTGACTGGGGCTGGACCTCCGCGACCACGCTCGGGCTGTTCGCCGCGTCGGCCGTGGTCCTGCTGCTGTGGGGGGTGCTGGAGCTGCGTATCGCCGCGCCGCTGGTGGATCTGCGGACCACCGCCCGCCGCGAGGTCCTGCTCACCAACCTCGCCTCGATCATGGTCGGGGTCTCCTTCTACGTCGTCTCCCTCGTCCTCCCGCAGCTCCTCCAGCTGCCCACCGCCACCGGTTACGGCCTCGGGCAGTCGATGATCGTCGCCGGTCTGTGCGTGGCTCCGCTGGGCCTGACGATGATGTTCACCGCGCCCGTCTACGCCCGGATCTCCGCCAGGTACGGGCCGAAGAGCACGCTGATCCTGGGCCTGCTGATCATCGCGATCGGGTACGGGGCCGGGCTCGGCCTGATGAGCGCGGCGTGGCAGACCGTGGTGGTGTCGGTGGTGCTGGGTGCGGGTATCGGCCTCGCCTACTCCTCGCTCCCGGCGCTGATCATCGGTGCGGTCGATCCGTCCGAGACGGGGGCGGCCAACGGTCTCAACACCCTCATGCGGTCCATCGGAACGTCGGTGTCCAGCGCCGTCGTCGGCATGGTGCTGGCGAACACGGCGAACGAGGTCGGTGGGGTCGCGATCCCGACCATGCACGGCTTCCGTGTCTCGTTCCTCATCGCCACGGCCGCGGTGGCCGTCGGCCTTCTGCTGGCCCTGTTCCTGCCGAGCCGACGTCCGACGCTGACGCTTCGTGCGAGCGGTGAAGGTGGGGCCGGTGGGGCCGACGCGGTCTCCGGGGAGGGGCAGGCCGTCCTCGCCTCCCGTTAGGACGGCCTGGGCCGGGCCCGTGTCGTGACCACCTGATCGTTTCGAGACTGCCGCGTGGCCGTGGCGATGGCATCTGCGGGTCCGGTGGGGGCTGGTCGCGCAGCCCCCGCGCCCCTGAAAAAGCAGGGGCTGCGCCCCATGTTTTTCGGGCCGAAAGGCCGGAGACCTTTCAGGGGCGCGGGGAACTGCGCGAGAAGCCCCACCGGACCCGCACCCGGCAACCCACCCGCTCCCCCGTCCACCCGCCCGCCCGCGGACTACCGTGCATGGCAGCATGGGCGCCCCGGACGGCTTACGGCCGAGCACTTGTACGACCACACGGAGGACCCATGTCCGCGGCACCCACCTCGAACCCGGCCGTGCCGGCGCCCAAGCCGGAGATTCTCGAGGCCTTCGAGGGGGCCAAGGGGTTCATGCCGCTCGAAGAAGGGCTGGCGCTGTACGCGGCGGCGGTCGAGGCCGGGCGTCTGGGGCTGCCGTTGCTGGAAGTGGGGACGTACTGCGGTCGGTCGACGATCCTGCTGGCCGACGCCGCCCGTGAGGCGGGGGTCACGGCGATCACGGTCGACCACCACCGGGGCAGCGAGGAGCAGCAGCCCGGCTGGGAGTACCACGACGAGTCCACCGTCGACCCCGAGGTGGGCCGCATGGACACGCTCCCCACCTTCCGCCGCACCCTCCACCGCGCGGGTCTGGAGGACCACGTCGTCGCGATCGTCGGCCGTTCCCCGCAGGTCGCCGCCTTCTGGGGCACCCCTCTGGCCTTCGTCTTCATCGACGGCGGTCACACCGACGAGCACGCCACCGCCGACTACGAGGGCTGGGCCCCGCACGTCGCCCCGGACGGCCTCCTCGTCATCCACGACGTCTTCCCCGACCCCGAGGACGAGTTCACCGGCCAGGCCCCGTACCGCGTCTACCTCCGCGCACTGGCCTCCGGCGCCTTCACGGAGGTGTCGGCCACGGACTCCCTCCGGGTGCTGCGACGGACGGCGGCGGGGACGGAGAGGACCGAAGCGGGGACGGCCGCGCGGGACTGACCCCGCACCGGTCCTACACCGCCCACCACCACGCCACCACTACGCCACCTCTATGCCGTAGTCCTGGACCAGTTCCTCCAGGCCGCCCGCGTACCCCTTCCCCCCGACGACGAAGTCCCAGTCGCCGTTGGCGCGGCGGCGGAAGGAGCCGAGGGTGAGGGCCGTTTCGGCGGGGCGGCCGTCGGAGACGTCCAGGCGGCCCTGTTCGGCGCGGGAGGGGTCCAGCAGGCGGATCCCGGCGTCGGTGAAGCCGGAGAGGTCGGCGTCGGGGTTCGCGGCCGGGTCGATCGCGGCCACCAGCACGAGACGGTCGGCCTCCGCCGGCAGCGCGTCGAAGGAGACCCGGATCGCGGCCTTGTCGGGCGCGGTCGGCGGGACGGCGCGGACCGTGCCGTCGGGGGTGCGGAGGTTGTTGTAGAACACGAAGTGGTCGTCGCTGAGGACCCGGTTGCCGTGGCAGACGAGGGCGCAGACGTCCAGCGCGACGCCGCCCGTCCAGTACATGCCGAGCACGCTGTAGTCCTCGGACGAAGGCGCCGGGTCCGGAGCCGAGGCCGGGGCCGGGGCCGTCACTGCCGTCATGTCCACCAGGGTCCGCTGGGCGGGCAGCATGGGCAGCACCACCGTCGGATCGGTCGGCGACACCGTCGCGGGGCGCTCGCCGGTGCCCAGGCGCCCCCGCAGCCCGTGCCGGTGGAGCAGGTCGACGAGTTCGCGGCCCGAGATCAGTTCCAGCGGTTTGCCGTTGGCGAAGGTGTGCGAGCCGGGGCCGAACTTGGACGTCGTCACCAGGACGCCCTTGTTGGCGCCGGCGTCCTGGACCGTGCCGTAGAGGTCGCGGACGGCGCTCGGCGGGACGGTGTTGCGGTAGCGCTTGACCTGGACCACTATCTTGCCGCCGCGGATCGGTGTCGGGTCCAGGGCGTCGACGTCCACCCCGCCGTCGCCCGAGCGCTGGGTGGTGACGGCCTGCATGCCCATGGCCCGGAACAGCTCCGCGACGAGCGACTCGAAGGCGAGGGGGTCCATCTCCAGGAGGTCGGGCTCCTCCTCGCCGCCGTGGGTGACGACGCCGTCGCCCACGTCGTCGGGCCGGCGTCCGGGGCGGACGGGGGTGCGCTGGTCCGGTCGGGCCGACAGCTGGCCCCGCAGGCCGTCCGTCAGGCAGTCGACGGCGCTCACCTGCGCCAGGTGCAGTGCGGCGAAGACGGGGCGGGGCACCGTGACGGTCGCCAGGAACAGTTCGGCGCGGCGTCCGGTCACCGGGTCGTGGTCGTCCACGAAACCGTTCAGGACGACCGACTCCAGCGCGCCGAACTCGTCGGCGGCGAACAGCTCGTGGAGCACCAGGAGGGTGCACTGGGCGAGGACGTCGCGGTAGAGGGCCCGCCGCTGGGTGGCCGGGCGCGGGCGCTCCTTGTCCTGGTCGACACTCGGCATGTAGACGACGTTCTTCGCCTCGGGAACGACGTCGTACCTGGGCAGCTCCCAGTCCAGGACCAGTTGCCGTGCCGCCGGGTCGTAGGCGGCGCGGACGCCGCGGGGAAAGCCCTCGGGCCAGGCGGACGAGGCGTAGAGGGCGGCGGAGAAGTAGTCGACGGCGGCTTCGGGGTCGCCGTCGCGCAGTGCGGTCGCCATCTGGGCGAGTCCGGCGTTGTGCCGCCGGATCTCCGACCGCTGTTCTTCCGCCCACTGCTCGTACTGCCGCTGGTACTGGGCCAGTTGCTGCTGCCGCTGGGCCTCGGCGGCCTGCGCGGCGTGCCAGTCGTGCTCGAACCGGGCCCGTGCCTCGGCCTGGGCGCGCCGCTGGGCGCCCAGGCCGCCCTGCGCCTGATAGTGGTTGGGGTCCGGCATGGGTACGGGCCGGCCGAGCGGGCCCGGCGAGAACGGCTCCAGGCGCTCGGAACGGGTGAGGGAGGCGGCCCGGAACGCCGGGGCGCGGCAGCCCTCGGCCAACAGGCCCTCCAACGCCCGTACGCGCGCGTCCAGTTCCTCCGTACGCCGACGTGCCTCGGCCTCGCGCTGCTGCCGGTACGCCGTCTGCTGCTCGCGTTGGCTGCGGGCCACCTCCCGCTGATACGCGCGCTGTTGTCGCTCGTACTCGCGCTGTTGCCTGGCCCGCTCCTCCGACTGACGCTGCTGTTGGCGTTGTGCCTCGGCCCAGATCCCGACCAACCCGTTGGAGCGACGACTCATGCGCTACAGGCCCTCCCACCGGGACCCCGACCGCTCGCGAGGCCCCGCCCCCACACAACCGGACGTAATCGCACGACTTTATCCCGCGATGGCGCGCACGCCTACCGCACGCGGACCGCAGGCCGGCCGGTGGGTGGTCCCCGGCGCCGCGCAGCGGAAACGGAATGGGAAACGGCTCCCCGACGCCTAACCCATGTACCGGACGAGCAGGTAGACCGCCGCCGCCACGATCACGATCACCGCGACGACCGCCGCACGGTACGCAGGAGTCGGGAGGGGACGGGGCGGCGGGGTGGCCTGGCGCGGCGAGGGCGCCTCCCCGGCGGGAAGGCCCGCGGGTGGTCGGCCGCTGAGCAGGGGGACCGGCAGGGGCCCGACGATCGGGGGGACGGGCGGCTGCCAGTCCGTCCCGTCGCCGGTGCCGGACGCCCACGGCTGGAGCTGGCCGGTGGCCAGGCGGCGCCAGCGGTTGCCGGAGGAGTCGGTGAACTCGACGGAGCAGAGGAGGGGTGAGGGCGATGAGGCGCCGGCGGAGGTCATCGGGAGGTCGACGGTGAGCCGGCCGCCGGCCGGCAGGATCTCGCGGCCGTCGAGGCGTACGCCGTCGTAGTGGACGGCGACCTGCACGAGCGGCTGGTTGCTGGTGTTGACCGCTTCGAGGCGCCACCGCGCGTACCCGTCCGCGAGCACCGAGGGCCTGCTGTCCATGGTGACGTGCAGCATCGACGACTGGATCAGCTTCTCCCGCTGGTCCGCCTCGCGTTCGCGGTCCTCGACACGGCGCTCCCGCTCGGCGAGCCGGCCGGCCTGACGGACGTTGTGACGGTGTCCGGCGACACTCACAGCGAGCGCCGCAGCCCCCACGACGGCCCCGAGGACCGCGATCACCACCTCGATCATGCTCGTACTCTGGCCTGCCGACGGGCGGCCGGTCCAGCCCGTACCGCGGCGCGGGCGTGCCGCTCGGCGGGGGCGTCCCGCCGGTGCGCGCCCGGCCCGTGGCAGGGACGTCCCGCCGGTGTGTCACCCGACCCGTAAGGTGGCAGGCGTGTCGTACGTAGGCCCGGACTTCGATCCGCCCCAGCCCCGCCGTTCCGCTCTGCGCCGTCCGCTGACCGTGGCGGTGGCCGCGGTCGTGGTGGGGGCGGTGGCCGGGTGGGGGGTCTGGCAGGTCGCCGGGGATTCCGGGGGCGGCGGCGGGTCGGACAGCGCGAAGGTGCCGCAGACGCGGTCGGCGACCACGCCCCCGGCGAGCGGGGACCCGACCACGGACGCCGGCAACGGCGAAGCCGGCGGCGGTGGCAGCGACAAGAAGGACCGCGACGGGGAGAAGGCGAGCCCCTCGGGTGCCGCCTCCGCGCCGGCCGCGACCGGGCCGCTGAAGGGCAAGGTCGTCGTCATCGACCCGGGCCACAACCCCGGCAACTTCCAGCACACCGCCGAGATCAACCGCAAGGTGGACATCGGGACGCACGCGAAGGAGTGCGACACGACGGGGACGACCACCAACGACGGTTATCTCGAAGCCGAGTTCACGCTGGACGTCTCGCGCCGACTGCGCACGCTCCTCCAACAGGAGGGCGCCACGGTGAAGTTCACGCAGGATGACGACCGTGCCTGGGGGCCCTGCATCGACGAGCGGGCGCGGATCGGCAACGAGGCGGAGGCGGACGCGGTGGTGTCGATCCACGCGGACGGTTCGGCGTCCGGCAACCGCGGCTTCCACGTCATCCTTCCGGGCTCGGTGCACGAGGGCGCCGCGGACACCCGGCCCATCGTCGCCCCGTCCCGCGATCTCGGCGAGCGCATCGCGGGCTACTTCGTCCGCGCCACCGGCAGTGCCCCCTCCAACTACGTCGGCGACGGCACCGGCCTCGTCACCCGCACCGACCTCGGCGGCCTCAACCTCTCCACCGTCCCGAAGGTGTTCATCGAGTGCGGCAACATGCGCGACAGCAAGGACGCGTCCCTGCTCACCAGCGGCACCTGGCGCCAGAAGGCGGCCCGGGGAATCTCGGACGGCATCACGAGCTTCCTGAAAAATTGAACAACTTTCCCTTTCGGGGAAACACACGGGACTTCGGACTCGGGACTCGGGACTCGGGACTGCGGACTTCGGGCACAAAGCCGCAGTGCCACGGAATGACGTGCGCGCGGTCTCAATCTGTCAACGGTTCCCTCCGAGTTCGTCGGGTGCGCGGCGATACGCGATATCCATGACGAGGCTCCGCTGACCAGCGGTGCCCGGCGGCCAGGAAGCGGGCAGGGGAACCTCTGAGGGATTCGTGAGTTTTCTGCGCGGGTAGGGGGCGGGTCGTGATCACCGCAGTGATCCCGGCGGACACCCACGTCGGTCGGACGATAAGGTCGTCCCTACGATGAGGGGCCACCCCCGCGCTTCCCACCACGGCCTGACGGCGACATGGTGACGGCGACGCCTCCACCGATGACGAGACGACTGACGAAGGACCTGAAGTGAATATCCGCTCCCTCACCAGAGGCGACGGCGTCGTGATCGGAGCAGCGGTATTGCTGTTCATCGCGTCGTTCCTCGACACGTTCGACGGCTCCGGCGACGACATCCCCAATGCCTGGGACAACCTCGGCTTGGTGATGAGCATGTACGTCGGCGGCATCATCGGGGCGGTGCTGATCGTCATCGCCCGTGCGCTGCCGCAGCCGCCCAAGGTCATCGGCCTCGACCTGGGCCAGCTCGGGGTGGCCCTGACGATCTTCGCCGCGTGGACCTCGTTCTGGTCGATCATCGACCCGCTGGGCGCGATGGAGGAGTTCTTCGGCGGCCTCGGGGGCTCGGAGCCGGATTCCGGCGCCGGTCTCATCCTCGGCCTCATCGCCGCGCTGCTGCTGGCCGCCGCCGCCATCGCCACCCCCCTCGTCCCCGCTCTCAAGGCCGCTCTCGTCGGTGCTCCGCGGCCTGCCGCGCCGCAGCCGTACGGGGCTCAGCCGCCCGGTGGTTACGGGTACCCGGGCGCCGGTGCGCCGGGGCCGTTCGGCGCGGGGCAGCCGCAGCCCGGGCAGCCGGGGCAGCCGGGTCCCGGGGCGCCGTTCGGTGGTGCTCCGCAGCAGCAGGCCGCGGCGCCGCAGCCGCCGGCCGGTGACTTCTCGCCGTTCTGGTTCGCGGTGCCGGTGGCCCGTCCGCTGTTCGCGGAGGACGGTTCGCAGTCGGCGATCGCCGAACTGGCGCCGGGCACCTGGTACCTGGCGGTCGAGCAGCGCGGTCCCAGCCTGGTCGCCCAGACGCAGGACGGCCGTCGTGGTGTCCTCCAGGACACCAGCGGTATCCAGCGCGGCTGAGCCACACCTCGCCAGACAGTCGTACAGCCGTACAGCGGCCCCTCGCCCTTCCGGGCGGGGGGCCGTTGTCGTACAGTCGCCTCCCTGCACATACAACTGACGCACCGTCAGGAGGCAGGCACATGCGGCTCGGTCTGGCACTCGGTTACTGGGGGCGCGGCCCGTCGGCGGAGCATGTCCCGCTCGCCCAGGCGGCGGAGCGGCTCGGCTACGACTCGGTGTGGACCGCCGAGTCCTGGGGCTCGGACGCCTTCACGCCGCTCACCTGGATCGCGGCGCACACCTCCAGGATCAAACTGGGCACGGCGGTCGCGCAGATGGCGGCCCGGTCGCCCACCACCACCGCGATGCACGCACTGACTCTGGACCACCTCTCCGGTGGGCGGGCGTTGCTCGGGCTCGGGCTCTCCGGGCCACAGGTCGTCGAGGGCTGGTACGGGCGGCCGTTCCCGAGATCCCCGCTGACCGCGACCAGGGAGTACGTGGACGTCGTACGCCAAGTCCTCAGCCGCGAGAGGCCCGTTGAACTCGACGGGCGTTTTCACCCCCTCCCCTACGACGGCCCGGACGGGACCGGCATCGGCAAGGCGCTGAAGCCCATCACCCACCCGCTGCGGGGCGACCTTCCCGTCCTGCTCGGCGCGGAGGGGCCGAAGAACATCGCGCAGACGGCCCGGATCGCGGACGGCTGGCTGCCGTTGTACTGGTCGCCGTCGCGGACCGATGTCTACGAGGCCTCGCTGACCGACATGCCCGACGGCTTCCTCATCGCGCCCATGGCCCGGGCGAAGGTCTGTGACGACGTCGCCGAGGGGCTGTTGCCCGTGAAGGCCATGCTCGGCTTCTACATCGGCGGGATGGGGCACGCCCGGCGCAACTTCCACGCCGATCTCATGGCCCGCATGGGGTACGAGGAGGAGGCCCGGCACATCCAGCGGCTCTTCCTCGACGGGCGGCGCGAGGAGGCCGTGCTGGCGGTGCCGGACGCCTTCGCCGACGAGATCTCGTTGGTCGGGCCGCGCGAACGGATCGCGGAGCGACTGGAGGCGTGGCGGAAGGGGCCGGTGACGGACCTGCTGGTGCTGGCCCCCGACCCGCACACGCTGCGGGTGCTGGCGGAGCTCAACTCCTAGGCCGCGAGGCCGCGTTCGGGGGGCGCGGGCGGGAGGCCGAAGGGTCGTCGAGGGGGCTTGCGGAGGCGGGGCGAGGTTTGGCCTGGGGTTCACGGGCAACTCGTCAGGCATGTCTCGATATAGCGGTTCCAATCAGGCGGGCCGGGTCATCGCGATCGTCGCCGATGTCATGGCGTTCATCCTCGGCCTGTGGATCCTGATGTACCTGCTGGGCGCGAACGGCACGAACGACTTCGTGCAGTTCGTCCATGACGCGGCCCGCTGGCTCGCCGGCTGGTCGCACGACCTGTTCACGTTCGACGAGCAGTGGGCGCGGGTGGTGGCCGGCTATGGCCTCGCGGCCGTCGTGTACCTGTTCGTGGGCCACGCCATCGCCAATCGGATGCACCGCCACTGAGCGAGTGCGGCTCCGGTGGGGGCTGGTCGCGCAGGTCCCCGCGCCCCTGAAAAGCCGGGGCTGCGCCCCCGTGCTTTTCAGGCCCGCAGGGCCTGTTCTTTCAGGGGCGCGGGGAACTGCGCGAGAAGCCCCACCGGCCCGGCAGTCGACGACGGACCCCCCGGCTCAGCGGCGCTCAACAGCACTCCGCGTCCAGCCCGCGCGGCAGGCGCTCCCCGCCGAAGACCGTGCACGTCGCCTCGTCTCCGCCCAGCGCGGCCACGGCCAGCAGGAGCGAACCCGCGGTCCAGGAGGTCAGTTCCTCGGGCCAGACGGCCCGGTCCTCGAAGACATAACCCGTCCAGTACAGGCCGGAGTCGGGGTCGCGGAGGTGCTGGATGGACTGGAGTATCTCCAGCGCGCGGTCGGACTCGCCCATCGCCCAGAGCGCCAGGGCGAGTTCGGCCGATTCGCCGCCGGTCACCCAGGGGTTGGGGACGACGCAGCGGACCCCGAAGCCGGGGACGACGAAACGGTCCCAGCCCTCCTCGACACGGGACTTGGCCTCGGCGCCGGTGAGCGCGCCGCCGAGCACCGGGTAGTACCAGTCCATCGAGTAGCGGTCCTTGTCGAGGAACCGCTCGGGGTGCCGGCGGATGGCGTGCCGCAGCGCGCCGACCGCCAACTCCCAGTCCGGCTGCGGCTCTTCCCGCTGCTCGGCGATGGCGAGCGCGCAGCGCAGCGCGTGGTGGATGGACGAACTGCCCGTCAGCAGGGCGTCGTTCACCGGTGTGCCGTCGTCCTCGCGCTTCCAGCCGATCTGGCCGCCGGGCTGCTGGAGCCGCAGGACACATTCGATCGCCGCGTAGACGGCCGGCCACATGCGGTCGAGGAAGGTGTCGTCGCCGGTGGCCAGGTAGTGGTGCCAGACGCCGACGGCTATGTAGGCGACGAAGTTGGTCTCGCGGCCCCGGTCGGTGATGTCGTGGGCGTCGCCGTCGGCGTAGGCGGCGTACCAGGAGCCGTCCTCGTTCTGGTGCCGGCGCAGCCACTCGTAGGCGCGCTCGGCGGCCTCGTGCTCACCGGCCGCGTCCAGGGCCATGGCCGCCTCGGTGTGGTCCCACGGGTCGAGGTGGTGTCCGCGGAACCAGGGGATGGCACCGTCCGCGCGCTGCACCGCGAGGATGCCCCGCACGGTGGCGGCGGCCTCCTCGGCGGTGAGGACCCCGGGCAGGACCAGGTGTTCTGTCCGGGGGGTCGTCACTTGGCGTCCGCCGGGGCAGCGGCGGCGGTGGCAGCGGCAGCAGCGACCGGCAGGTGCGGCTTGGTCGCGTACGCCACGAAGCTCTTGCCGATCAGCGGGTTCAGCGCCTCCTCGGCGACCCGCGTGGCCAGGGGCTTCTTCATGATGTCCCAGACCAGCAGCTTGTGGTACGCCCGCACGGGCAGCGCCTTGTCGTTGTCGACGCCGAACGCGCACTTCAGCCACCAGTACGGCGAGTGCAGGGCGTGGGCGTGGTGGGTGCCGTACGGCTTGAGGCCCGCCTCGCGGATCTTGGCGAGGAGTTCGTCCGCCTTGTAGATGCGGATGTGGCCGCCCTCGACCTCGTGGTACGCGTCGGAGAGCGCCCAGCACACCTTCTCGGGGCCGTAGCGCGGCACGGTGACGGCTATCCGCCCGCCGGGCTTGAGCACCCGGACCATCTCGGCGAGGACGCCCTTGTCGTCGGGGATGTGCTCCATCACCTCGGAGATGATGACGACGTCGAAGGACTCGTCGGGGAACGGCAGCGCGAGGGCGTCGCCCTCCATCGCGGTGGCGGTGGCGCCCTCGGGGGCCTCGCCGGCCTCCTTCATCGCCGCGAACCACTTGGCGACCTCGCGGATCTCCTCGGCGTTCTGGTCGAGGGCCACGACCTGGGCGCCGCGCCGATAGCACTCGAAGGCGTGCCGGCCCGCTCCACAGCCGAGATCCAGGACCCGGTCCCCCGGGGCGAGCGGGAACCTGGAGAAATCGACGGTCAGCACGTGGCCCTGCTTTCGCGGTTGGCGCTTTCGCGGTTTGCTTCGACTGCTTCTTCGACGGCATCGACGGTGTCGGCGGCTCCGGCCCGTCCGGCGGCCCTGCGGGCGATCGCCTCGCGGTAGTGGGCGACCGTGCCCTCGGCCGCCCTGGCCCAGGTGAACCGGCTCAGTACGCGCTCGCGCCCCGCGCGGCCGAGCCGCCGGCGGAGGCCGGGGTCGCCGAGCAGGCGGCCGAGCGCGGTGGCCAGGGCTCCCGGGTCGCCCGGGGGGACCGCGAGGCAGGTCTCGCCGTCGGGTCCGGCGACCTCCGGTATGGCTCCGCCCGTGGTGGCGACCAGCGGCGTACCGGTGGCCATGGCCTCGGCGGCGGGCAGCGAGAACCCCTCGTACAGCGAGGGCACGCAGGCGACCTCGGCCGAGCGGACCAGGTCGACGAGTTCGGCGTCGGAGATGCCCTTGACGAACTCGACGGCGCCTTCGAGGCCGTACCGCTCGATCGCCTGGGCGACCGGGCCCTCGGTGGGCCGCTTGCCGACGACGACCAGGTGGGCGGCGGTGTGCTCGGTGCGCACCTTGGCGAGCGCCTCGACGAGGAAGACGAGGCCCTTGAGCGGCACGTCCGCGCTGGAGGTGGTGACGATCCGGCCGGGCACCTGCGGCACGGCAGGATTCGGCGAGAAGAGGTCGGTGTCGGCGCCGATGTGGACGACGTGCATCCGGTCGTCGCGTACGCCGAGGTGGTCGACGATCTCCTGGCGGGAGGTGCCGGAGACGGTGAGCACGGACGGCAGCCGCCGCGCGACCCGCTTCTGCATGCGCGTGAAGGCGTACCAGCGGCGTACGGACATCCGGCGCTGCCGGCCCTCGGCGGCGTCCAGCTCCAACTGCCGGTCGACGGTGATGGGGTGGTGGATGGTGGTGACCAGCGGGGCCCCCACGTCGCCCAGCAGCCCGTACCCGAGGGTCTGGTTGTCGTGGACGACGTCGAACTCGCCGCGGCGGGCGCGCAGATGGCGGCGGGCGCGCAGGGAGAACGTCAGGGGCTCCGGGAAGCCGCCGGTCCACATCGTCGCCACTTCGAGGGCGTCGATCCAGTCGCGGTACTCGCCCCGCTTCGGGGTGCGGAAGGGGTCGGGCTGCCGGTAGAGGTCGAGGCTGGGCAGCTCGGTGAGGGAGACCCCGCCCGGTCCGTCGGCGGGGACGGCGTCCTCGTCGAGCACGGGATAGGGCTGGGAACCGATCACCTCGACCCGGTGGCCGAGACGGGCCAGCTCACGCGAGAGATGCCGTACGTAGACGCCCTGGCCCCCGCAGAACGGGTTCCCTTTATAGGTGAGGAGCGCGATGGCGAGCGGTCGCCCGCCGTCGGCGGCAAGGTCACGTCGGGACCCCGCCCGACTGGCCTCATCGGTCACTCCTGGCCCCCTTCTCACTGCGATTTCCCCGTGAGATTACGACGAGACGGTAATCTAGAACAAGTTTCAGAGTTGATCGTTCAAGAGGCTCCGAATCTACCGGCTGGTAGTAGCGCTGTGAGAGATGGATCAGGTGATTCACGCCACGGCTTCCGCCCTGGCATGCTCTGTGATCGCATATCCTCACCGACCGTCACGACCGTCACGGAACGAGAACCATGCCTGCGGAAGCCAAGGTGGAGACCAAGCTGGAGGCCAAGGTGGATGCCGGCAGCACGCGACCGGACTCGCCGCCCCTCACGGAGCGCCAGGAGGCCCGCCGGCGCCGCATCCTGCACGCCAGCGCCCAGTTGGCCAGCCGGGGCGGTTTCGACGCCGTACAGATGCGGGAGGTCGCGGAGTCCTCGCAGGTCGCCCTCGGGACCCTCTACCGCTACTTCCCCTCCAAGATCCATCTGCTGGTCGCCACCATGCAGGCCCAGCTGGAGCACATGCACGGCACGCTCCGCAAGAAACCCCCGACCGGCGAGACGGCCGCCGAGCGCGTCGCCGAGACGCTGATGCGCGCGTTCCGGGCCCTGCAGCGCGAGCCCCATCTCGCCGACGCCATGGTGCGGGCGCTCACCTTCGCCGACCGCAGCGTCAGTCCCGAGGTCGACCAGGTCTCCCACCAGACCACCGCGATCATCCTCGACGCGATGAGGCTGGCCGACCCGACCGCCGAGCAGCTCTCCGCCGTCCGCGTCATCGAGCACACCTGGCACTCGGCCCTCATCACCTGGCTCTCCGGCCGTGCCTCCATCGCCCAGGTGAAGATCGACATCGAGACGGCGTGTCGCCTGATCGACCTGACGGCCCCGGAGCGGCGGAACCAGGCGTAGGAGAGCGGGCCACGACCGGAAGCAGGGGAGCGGGCGCGCGAAAAGACCTACGAGACGGGTTCCCTGCGCCGGTATTACCCGGATCAGGTGCTGGGGGTCGCCTTCCGGCCCTGTCCTGCGGCCTTCCGGCCTCTCAGCCCGACCGTCGACGTCGGCACCGGCGGATCTGCTACCTCGCGCCCATGTCGGCTACTCCGGTCGACTCCCTCACTCGCCTCGTAGGCTGATTTCTACGATAGAACGCCCATGCGAGAACACAACCCCCAAAAGGGATTTTTTACCCTTCGGGAGGTGATCCTCGACCCCTGGCCCCGTGCCCTCGGCTCCATGGCCCTCAGCCCATGATCTCCAGGCCGCTCCAGCTGCGCCCGATCGCCTTCTCGCCCGCCCACAGGTCCAGCAGCCGTCGGGCGTCCTCCTCCGGCGCCCCGAGGCGGACGTACTGGGCACCCGTGCGGGTCGGAATGTGCTCCTTGTGGATCGTGCCCTCGCTGCAGCAGGCGCAGTGCACGGTGACGCTGTCGGCGGTCTCCGCGCCGAAGCCGTGGGCGCCGAAGAGGGCGACCAGGGCCTCCAGGTCGGCGCCCTCCCCCACCGCGACCGTCACCTGGAGGGTGGACAGGCCGGACGCCTCGAAGAGCAGCAGCTCGTCGAAGACGGGGTACGTCGAGCCGTCGACGACGCGTTCGCCGTTGGGCTGACCGTCGTGGAGGACGATCTCGCCGTAGCGGCGGCCGCCGGTCACGGGGACGTTGACCACGCGGCCGCGCGTCGGGCACAGCCGCTCGATCCACACCACCTCGCGTTCGCCCCCGGTGTCCAGACGCACACAGGCATGGCCGAAACGGCCTTCGATCGCGCCCTCGCCGGCCGGGACGTCGAGGCCGAAACCGGCCCAGGCGTCGCGCGCGACGGCCCAGTCCCGGCGGATCGTGGCCGCGATACCGAGGTTCCAGAACGCGGGGTCGCCCTCGCCGCGCGGCGCCCGGGCGGCCGCCTGGACGCCCAGCTCGTACGCCTTGTCCCAGTTGCGCAGGAACTTGTGGCCGAGCGCGGCGTCGTACCACCACTCCGCGCTCGGCCCCTCGTCCGGGAAGTGCGCGAGCACCTGCTCGTAGAGGTCGGCGGCGCGCTGCCACTCCTCGGCGTCCCAGGCCGCGTACGCCTGCTCGATCAGCCCCTCGGCCTCGGACTTCCCCACTTCTTCCCCGCCCCGCGTGTGTTGTCGTTCGTGTGCCGACCGCAGAGCGTAGGCCCCTACTCCTCCGGCGGGAACACCGGCTCCCCGCTCCCGAGCAGGGCGATGGAGATCGCCTCCACCGGGCAGCCCTCCGCCGCCTTCAGGACGCGTTCGTGGGCGTCGGTCTCCGGTTCGGCGGGGTGGGACTGCATGGCGGAGTCGAGGCGGAAGGCGTCCGGGGCGAGGTGGACGCACTGGGCGGAGCCGATGCAGAGGGCGCGGTCGACCTCCACGTGCCAGCGGTCGCCCATCACCCGACCCCCTCGCCCTCGGCGGCGCCGGCGGGCGGCTCGTATCCGGCGGGCAGGTGGATCATCTTGTGCTCCAGGTACTCGCCGTAGCCCTCGGGGCCGAACTCGCGCCCGAGGCCGGAGTTCTTGTAGCCGCCGAACGGGCCGAACATGTCGAGGCTGAAGGTGTTGACCGAGTAGGTGCCGGTACGGACCCGGCGGGCGACGTCGATGCCGCGTTCGTCGTCGGCGGTCCAGACGCTGCCGCTGAGCCCGTACTCGGAGTCGTCGGCGATACGGACGGCCTCGTCCTCGTCGCCGTAGGGCAGGAGGCAGATGACCGGGCCGAAGATCTCCTCCCGGGCGATGCGCATGGAGTTGTCGACGTCGCCGAAGAGGGTCGGTTCGACGTACCAGCCGCGCTCCAGGGCCGCCGGACGGCCGCCGCCGGTGAGGATCTTGGCGCCCTCCTCCTGGCCGATGCGGATGTAGTCGAGGCTGCGGCGCTGCTGCCGGGCGGCGACGAGCGGGCCGAGTTCGGTGGCCGGGTCCAGGGGGTCGCCGATCTTCAGCGCGGAGGCGTACGCCGCGAAGGCCTCGGCGAACTCGTCGTAGCGGGCGCGCGGGACGAGGATGCGGGTCTGGGCCACGCACGCCTGGCCGTTGATCATCCAGGCGAAGGGGGCGATGCCGTTCACGGCGGTCTGCGCGTCGGCGTCGGGGAGGATCACGGCCGCCGACTTGCCGCCCAACTCCAGGGTGACGCGGGTGAGGTTGCGGGCGGCGACCTCCATGACACGTTTGCCGGCGGCGACCGAGCCGGTGAAGGAGACCTTGTCGACGCCCGGGTGCCCGACCAGGTACTCGCTGACCTCACGGTCGGCGGGCAGGATCGAGAGCACACCCTCGGGCAGACCGGCCTCGGCGGCTATCTCCGCCAACAGATAGGCGTCCAGGGGGGTTTCGGGCGACACTTTCAGAATGACCGGGCAGCCGGCGAGAAGGGCGGGGGCGAGCTTGGCGGCGGCGGTGAACTGCGGCACGTTCCAGGGGACGACCGCCGCGACCACCCCGACCGGCTCGCGCAGGACGAGGAGCCGGCCGAGCACGCCGGCCCGCTGCTCCTCGTAGGTGAAGTCGCGGGCGGTGGTGATCGCCGCGTCCCACACCATCATCGACGCGAGGGCCTGCACCATCACGCTGGAGGTGAACGGGGTGCCGTTCTCGGCACTGATGATCCGGGCGAACTCCTCGTGGCGCACCGCGAAGGCGTCCTTGATCCGGGCCACGACCTCGATCCGCTCGTCGAGGGTCGTCCGGGGCCAGGGGCCGTGGTCGAAGGCTCGGCGCGCGGCGGCCACGGCCCGGTCGACGTCCGCGCGCGAGGCGTGCGGGACGCGGCCGATGACCTCCTCCGTGTGCGGCGAGACCACCTCGATGACGTCCGTGCCCAGGGGGTCGGTCAACTCCCCGCCGATGAACAGCTGTCCGTGTTCCACGAGTTCGGTCATGGCCGTTGCCTCCCGGAGCCACTTCTCTGACATGCCGTCAGTTTCGAATAGGGAACTGATACCAGTTCCAGGGGAAGGAGTCCATGTCATGCGTCGGCCGGTGGGGCGGTCGCGGGTTCCCGCACCCACTTCTGGTGGAACTCGTTCTAGTTATAGTGACTTCATGACACAGGTGACCGATCACGGCGGAGGCGTACGGTCCATCGAGGTCCCCATCCCGGACAACCCGCTCGGCCACACCCTGGTGTACGTCGTGGACACCGACCGCGGGCCGGTCCTCGTCGACACCGGCTGGGACGACCCGGCGTCCTGGGACACGCTCGCCGCGGGCCTTCTCGCGTGCGGTACGTCGGTCGCGGAGATCCACGGGGTCGTGATCACGCACCACCACCCCGACCACCACGGGCTGTCGGGGGCGGTGCGCGAGGCGTCCGGGGCGTGGATCGCGATGCACGCGGCGGACACGGCGATCGTGCGGCGAACGCGGGGGACCGGCCCGGAGCGCTGGTACTCCTACATGACGGACAAGCTCACGGCGGCGGGGGCGCCCGAGGAACACCTCGCGCCGCTGCGGGCGCCGCGCGGTCCGCGCGCGCTGCCCGGTTTCTCCCCCGCGCTCCCCGACCGCGAGATCGTGCCCGGCGAACTCCTCGACCTCCCCGGCCGCCGGGTCCGCGCGATCTGGACACCGGGCCACACGCCGGGGCATGTCTGCCTCCACCTGGAGGAGGCGCACCCCGCCCGACTCCCGGGTCACGGACGGCTGTTCTCCGGCGACCACCTCCTGCCCGAGATCAGCCCGCACATCGGGCTCTACGAGGACCCGGACGACGACACGGTCACCGACCCCCTCGGCGACTACCTCGACTCCCTCGAACGCGTGGGCCGCCTCGGCGCCGCGGAGGTCCTTCCGGCGCATCAGTACGCGTTCACCGATACCGCCGCGCGCGTACGGGAGTTGCTGGCCCACCACGAGTCCCGCCTCGCCGACCTGCTGGTCCTTCTCGCCACCCCCCTCACCACCTGGCAGCTCGCCGCACGCATGGAGTGGAACCGCCCCTGGTCCGACATCCCCTTCACCTCCCGCAACATCGCGGTCTCCGAGGCGGAGGCCCATGTACGCCGCCTGGTGAAGCTGGGCAGGGCGGAGCCGGTACCGGGGAGCGATCCGGTGCGGTACGTGGCGGTTTGAGGGGGCCGGCCGTACGGCGCGGGGCACCGACCTGGGAGAGCGAGGGAGGTGCCCTCCGCCGGCGCCACGCCACTTCGACCTCCGTCCGCGGGTCCGGTGCGGCTTCTCGCGCCGTTCCCCGCGCCCCTGAAGGCCTGCGGCCTTCTCAGGCCTCCGCCCCCGCCGACACGACCCGGCGGATCAACCGTTCCGCCCGACCCAGGAGTTCGATCTCGCGGGACGACATGGTCGGGGTGGATGCCCGGCGGCGGGTCGCTTCGGTCAGGTCGTGGGGCGTCAGGGTGTCGGCGGGGCGGCGGTGGAGGAGCGAGGTGAGGATGGCGTGGGCCAGGGGGGCTCGGGGGTCGGCCGGGTCGACGGCCACCTGGGCGAGGATCGTCGCGGAGACACCCCAGTCCAGGCCGGGCGGCCCCTCCTCGGTGTTGTTCCAGTCGATGACCTGCGGGCCGTGCGGGGTGAGGACGACGTTCTCCGGGTGCAGGTCCAGATGAAGCACCCGGGCCCCGGGGCGGTGTCGGGGCGGGACGGTGTGGAGGGCGTGCAGGAGGTGGGCCAGGGTGGCGCCGGCCTGCGGTGGGGCGATCCGGCCGGCGGTGCAGGCCTCCAGCAGGGTCGGGCCGGACAGGTGTTCCAGCACCATCTCCGTGCGGGTCGCCGAGCGCACGCGCGGAACGGGGTAGCCATGGCCCCGTACGTACTCCATGACCTCGGCCTCGGCGGCCGCGTCCCCCCACCCGTCCCGGTAGCGCCGCAGCACCCAGGCGCCACCCCCGCGTTCGGTACGCCCGTCGCCACCCCCGCGTCCGGTGGGCCTGTCGGCTCCGTCACGGTCCGCGGCGCCGCCCGGGGCCGCGGTCCCGGTCTCCGCGCCGAGGCCACCGGGACCGTGCGGCCCGGACTCGCCCTCGTCGGCGTGGAGTTCGTACACGTCGGCCGTGCGGCCCGCGCCCAGCAGTCTCCCCGTACGCATGGCCCGAACCTATCGCGGCCCCCGGGCGACCCTCAGAATCCCGGCTACCGGCAGGTAGAGTGACCGCGTCGTCATCACACCCGTACAGGGGGAAGCCGGTGCAAATCCGGCGCTGACCCGCAACCGTGAGCCGGCCTCGGCAGAGGCGGCGAGCCGGACTGCCCTGGACGCAAGCGTGACCGGCTCGCGTCACCGGCGGCCCGCCGGTGCACGGCACCGTCGAGGAATACGGAGCCGAGCCGCCCGGCGCTTCGCCGTGCCGCCCGGCTCCCCGTCAGGGAGAGGCAGCCGCCGATCATGAATGTCCGCCGCAGCGCCGCGGTCGTCGCCGTACTGGCCGCCACCGCCACAGCCGGACTCGGCACCGGACTCGGTCTCGCGCCGGCCGCCCTCGCCGACGACACGGCCTCCGAGGCGTCCACCGCTCCCTCCGCCTCGCCCTCCCAGGCGATACCCACCGGTCTGTACGGCTCCACCGACCCCACGTACGACGGTGTCTGGCGGCAGTCGCTCACCCTGCTCGCCCTGCGCACCGTGGGTGAGAAGCCCGGTGCCGGGGCCGTGGAATGGCTCGTCGGGCAGCAGTGCGCGAGCGGGGCGTTCCCGGCGTACCGCGCCGACGCGACCGCGAAGTGCGACGCCGCGACGGCCGTCGACACCAACAGCACGGCCGCCGCGATCCAGGCGCTCGCCGCGGTCGGCGGGCGGGACGCCGAGGCGGGCCGGGCGGTGCGGTGGCTGAAGGACAACCAGAACGGGGACGGCGGCTGGGGCTACACCGCGGGCGGGCCCAGCGACGCGAACTCGACGTCCGTCGTGATCGGCGCGCTGACCGCCGTGGGCGACACCCCCGGGAAGCAGCAGAAGGACGGCAACTCCCCCTACGACGCCCTCCGTTCCCTCGCCCTCCCCTGCGGCGACGACGGTGCTTCGAAGGACGGCGGGGCCTTCGCCTACCAGCCCGACAAGAAGGGCGGTCTCGCCGCGAACGCCGACGCCACGGCCGCCGCGGTGCTCGGCAGCCTGGGCGCGGGATTCGCGGTCGAGGCGGGGCGCGGCGGCGAGGGGAAGGACGCGGCCTCGTTCGACACCTGCGCCTCGGGCGACTCGCCGGCGGCCCTCGCGCACAACGGGGCCGTCCATCTGGCCGGCGCCCTCACCGCCGACGGCTATCTGAAGTCCTCCCTCGCCGGCGCGAAGGACCAGCCCGACCACGGCAACACCGCCGACGCGGTCGTCGCGCTCGCCGCCGCCGGGGACGTGGACGCGACCGAGAAGCCGCTCGCCTGGCTGGAGAAGAACTACGGGGTGTGGGCGGCCAAGGCGGGGCCCGCCGCGTACGCCCAGCTCGTCTTCGCGGCGCACGCCTCCGGTGCCGACCCGCGTGACTTCGGTGGCGCGGACCTCGTGGCGCAGTTGCGGGAGACCGGCCCGGCCGGGGACGTGGACGACTACTCCTCGGTGCCGGCCGACGACACGGCCGCCGGGGACGAGGCCGACGGGTCCGGCGACGGTCTCGCGGCGGGTGCGTGGTGGGTGATCGGGCTCGGGCTGATCGTGGTCACGGCCCTGGTCGGGTCAGCGCTGGTGCGGGGCGGCCGGAAGCGGCCGGAGGCGTGACCGGGCGTCGGCCAGGGGATGGAGCGGTCGCGCCACGGGGCGAGGTGCCCCTGCGGAGGGGTGGTGCGCCCCGGTCGTGGGGTGGTGCGCCCCGGCTGTGGCGTGCGGTGCCGGCCGCCTTCCTGAGCGGTCTGTTGCTCGTGCTGGGGAGTTCGGCGCAGGCCCATGCCGCCGCCTACCGCTACTGGTCCTTCTGGGAGCGGGACGGTTCCGCCTGGGCGTACGCCACGCAGGGGCCGTCGACCGCGCGGCCGACGGACGGGACCGTGCAGGGCTTCCGGTTCGCCGTGAGCCGGGACTCGTCGGACGCCGTCCAGCCGCGCGGTGCCGCCGACTTCGCCGCGATCTGCGGGGACACGGCCGCGCGGGACGGGCAGAAGCGGGTCGCGCTGGTCATCGACTTCGGTACGGCGGCGGACGCGCCGGAGGGCGAGACGCCTCCGGCGGCGCGCACGGCCTGTGCGCGGGTGGCGGACGACGCGACCACGGCCGAGGCGTTGGCGTCCGTCGCGAAGCCGCTCCGGTACGACACGAACGCGCTGCTCTGCGCGATCGGCGGCTATCCGGGCCGAGGGTGCGGCGAGGCGGTCGCCTCCGACGCCGGGTCGGCCTCCAACGGCCTTACAGGGAGCCCGAGTTCGTCGGCCGGCGGCGCCTCCGAGGAGGGGGCGGGCCCGTCCGTCGGGCTGTTCGTGGGTGCGGGTCTGGTCGCCGTGCTGGGGGCCGCCGCGCTGTGGCGGGCGCGGCGGAGCCGGGGGTAGGGCGGCGCGATGCGGTGGTTCACAGGACGCCCGGGGTCGGGGCCAGGGTCGGTCGGAGGCGGGTCCCCCGACACGGCGGCGCCGCACCGGCTCGGCGCGGGGTCGCGCCAGGGCCCGGTGCACCCTCTCGCGTGGTGGGCCTGGGCGCTGGGGCTCGGGACCGCCGCCTCGCGCACGACCAACCCCCTGCTCCTCGCCCTGCTCGTCGCGGTGGCCGGCTACGTCGTAGCCACGCACCGCACCGACGCCCCCTGGGCCCGCTCGTACACCGCGTTCGTGAAGCTCGGGCTGGTGGTGCTGGGCGTCCGGCTGGTGTTCGCGGTCGTGCTGGGGTCGCCCGTCCCCGGCACGCACACCCTGATCACGCTGCCCGAAGTGCCGCTTCCCGCCTGGGCGCAGGGGATCCGGCTGGGCGGCCGGGTCACGGCGGAGGGGTTCCTGTTCGCGCTGTACGACGGGCTGCGGCTGGCCACCCTGTTGATCTGCGTCGGCGCCGCGAACGCCCTGGCCGACCCGGCCCGCCTCCTCAAGTCCCTCCCCGGCGCCCTGTACGAGGCCGGCGTGGCCGTGGTGGTGGCGATGACGTTCGCGCCGCACCTGGTGGCGGACGTACAGCGGCTGCGGGCGGCGCGGCGGCTGCGGGGCCGGCCGGACCGGGGCCTGCGGGGGCTGCTGCACGTCGGACTCCCGGTGCTGGAGGGCGCGTTGGAGCGGTCGGTCGCGCTCGCCGCCGCGATGGACGCGCGGGGCTACGGCCGTACCGCCGAGGTCCCGGCACCCGTCCGCCGTACGACCGCCGCGCTCACCCTCGGGGGGCTGCTCGGCGTCTGCGCGGGAACGTACGGCGTGCTGACCGCCGAGGGCGGCGGCTACGGCCTCCCCGTGCTGCTCGCGGGGGTCGCCGCCGCGCTGGCCGGGCTGCGGCTGGGCGGCCGTCGCTCACCGCGCACCCGGTACCGGCCCGACACCTGGGGGGCGCGGGCGTGGCTGGTGGCCGGGTCCGGGGTGGCCGTCGCCGCGCTGCTGATCGTCTCCGCCGGGTACGACCCCGCCGCCCTGCACCCCGTCGTCGTCCCCCTCACCTCGCCCGACCTGCCCCTGCTGCCCGCCGCCGCGATCCTGCTGGGCCTGCTCCCGGCGTTCGCCGTACCCGCGCCGACGGCCGCCCCGTCCGAGGAGGAGACCTCGTGATCCGCTTCGAGGATGTGTCCGTGACGTACGACGGGGCGGCCGAACCGACCGTCCGGGGCGTGGACTTCGAGGTCCCGGAGGGCGAACTCGTGCTGCTGGTCGGGCCGTCGGGGGTCGGGAAGTCGACCGTGCTCGGGGCGGTGAACGGGCTCGTGCCGCACTTCACCGGGGGCACCCTGAGCGGCCGGGTGACGGTGGCCGGGCGGGACACGCGTACCCACAAGCCGCGTGAACTCGCCGACGTGGTCGGCACGGTGGGCCAGGATCCGCTGGCGCACTTCGTGACGGACCGGGTCGAGGACGAACTCGCGTACGGAATGGAGTCGTTGGGGCTCGCTCCGGACGTCATGCGGCGCCGGGTGGAGGAGACGCTCGACCTGCTGGGGCTGGCCGGCCTCCGCGACCGGCCCATCGCCACGCTCTCCGGCGGCCAGCGGCAGCGCGTCGCGATCGGGTCCGTGCTCACCCCGCACCCCCGGGTGCTGGTCCTCGACGAGCCGACCTCCGCCCTGGACCCGGCCGCCGCCGAGGAGGTCCTGGCCGTGCTCCAGCGGCTCGTGCACGACCTGGGCACGACCGTGTTCCTGGCCGAGCACCGCCTGGAGCGGGTCGTCCAGTACGCCGACCGGGTCGTCCTCCTCCCGGCCCCGGGCGCGCCGCCGGTCCTGGGCACCCCGGCCGAGGTGATGGCCGTCTCGCCCGTGTACCCGCCGGTGGTGGACCTGGGCCGTCTGGCGGGCTGGTCCCCGCTGCCCCTGACGGTCCGGGACGCCCGCCGCCGCGCGGAACCACTCCGAGAAACCCTCGCCCTCAAGGGGCGCGGGGAACTGCGCGATCAACCACGACCCGCCCGCACCCCGCACACGACAGAAGCCCCCGAGCTCTCCCCGGCCCCGCGCTCCCCCCTCCTACGACGCCTCCTGGCCAAACGCTCCCCCCTGCGCGCCCCCTCGCCCCCGGCCGGCCCGACCACCCCGGCCGCCCCGGCGACGGTGACCACCCTCTCCGTCCACCACGGCCGCGTCCACGCCCTCACCCGCGTCACCCTCACCGTCACCCCGGGCGAGACGATCGCCCTCATGGGCCGCAACGGCGCCGGCAAGTCCACGCTGCTGTCCGCACTGGTCGGGCTGGTGGCACCGGCGGCCGGATCGGTGCGGGTGGGCGGGCTGGTCCCGCACCGGACGGCGCCCCCGGACCTCGTACGCCGCGTGGGCCTCGTACCGCAGGAGCCCCGCGACCTGCTCTACACGGACACGGTCGCGGCGGAGTGCGCGGCGGCGGACCGGGACGCCGGAGCCGGGCCGGGCACCTGCCGGGCCCTCGCCGCCGAACTGCTGCCCGGCATCGCGGACGACACACACCCGCGCGACCTGTCGGAGGGGCAGCGGCTGGCCCTCGCGCTCGCGGTGGTCCTCACGGCCCGCCCGCCGCTGCTCCTGCTCGACGAACCGACCCGGGGCCTCGACTACGCGGCCAAGGCACGCCTGGTCACGCACCTGCGCGCCCTCGCGGCCGACGGGCACGCCATCGTCCTGGCCACGCACGACGTGGAACTGGCCGCCGAGCTGGCCCACCGTGTGCTGATCCTCGCCGACGGGGAGGTCGTGGCCGACGGGCCGACCGCCGAGGTGGTCGTCGGCTCCCCGTCCTTCGCGCCGCAGGTCACGAAGATCCTCGCCCCGCAGCCCTGGCTGACCACGACCCAGGTACGACGCGCCCTGCGAGCGACGGCCCCGGCAGCGGCCCCCGAGGAGCATGCATGAGCGGCAGCCCAGGAGGAGCGCCCATGAGCGGCGGCCCCGGAGCGGCTCCCCCGAGCGGCAGCACCCCGCCGCCCCTCCGCCGCCCCCGCCCGGTCCCCCTCTCCCCCCGTACCGTCGCCGCGCTCGTCCTCGTCAGTGCCGTCGGGGCCGCGGCGTTCGGCTGGCCCTTCGTCGCGGATCCCGGTTCGCGGGTGACCGCGCACGCGCAGGACGCGCCCTGGCTGTTCGCCGGGTTGCTCGTGCTGCTGGTGGGGGTCGTCGGCGCGACGCTCTCCGAGGCGGGGCTCGGGGCGAAGGCGGTGGCGATGCTCGGGGTGCTCGCCGCCGTCGGCGCGGCGCTGCGCCCGATCGGGGCCGGGACCGCCGGAATCGAGCCGATGTTCTTCCTCATGGTGCTCAGCGGGCGGGTCCTCGGCCCGGGTTTCGGCTTCACGCTCGGCGCGGTGACGATGTTCTCGTCGGCGCTGCTCACGGGGGGTGTGGGCCCGTGGATGCCGTTCCAGATGCTGGCGATGGGCTGGTTCGCGATGGGGGCCGGGCTGCTGCCGGGCGCCCACCGGCTGCGCGGGCGCGCCGAGCTCGCCCTGCTCGCCGGCTACGGCTTCGTCGCCGCCTTCGCGTACGGCACGGTCATGAACCTCTACGGCTGGCCCTTCATCGACGCCCTCGCCTCGGCCGTCGCCTACGACGCGGACGCGGCCCCGGCCGCCAATCTCGCGCGTTTCGTCGCGTACTGCCTGGCCACGTCCCTCGGCTGGGACCTGGGTCGCGCGGTCGTCACGGCCGTCCTGACCCTCGCCCTCGGCGCCCCGGTCCTCAAGGCGCTGCGCCGGGCCACCCGCAGGGCCGCCTTCGAGAGCGCGGTCACCTTCACCCCGCCCGCCCGGTGACTCTCCGGTACCCCACAACGCACCGTCCGTCGCGCGAGCCGTGAACCACCCCACAGGGCCCACGTCACATACGAACCGGGTTCGTAGATCGAAGTGCTTGACATGCCCACGGCCTTAGGGGTGCTGACCTGGGCTTTGAGAGCCACGTCACAGAGGGGGCCCGATGCACGGATACGACTACCACTAGCAAAAGGGGTCATTGCGGACGGCCGTTCCGGCTGTTTCTCTGGATGAGTCGCAACGGCGCCGACGAGCCCGCCCGGGCCTCGGCGCCGACGTACGCCCCCACCGCACCTCAGGTGGTGAAGGCATGCCCGCGACGACCACGTCCCCGAAGAAAAGGATCCCCGTGACCCTCTCCGCTCTCCGTCGCATCGCCTCCCCGAAGAAGGCCCTCGCCGGTGCCACCCTGGCCGTCGCCGCCACCGGTGCCGTACTCGCCGCCGCGCCCGCCCAGGCCGCGTCGGAGGCTTCTCAGGCACAGGCTGTCGCGAAGAAGATGATCGGGGACTCGGCGCAGTACACCTGCTTCTCCAAGATCGTCGACCACGAGAGCGACTGGGACGTCAACGCGACGAACGCGTCCTCCGGCGCCTACGGCCTGGTCCAGGCGCTCCCCGGCTCCAAGATGGCCTCGGCCGGCTCCGACTGGAAGACCAACGCCGCCACCCAGATCAAGTGGGGCGTGGACTACATGAAGGACCGCTACGGCAGCCCCTGTGGCGCGTGGAACTTCTGGCAGGCCAACAACTGGTACTGATCAGTACCGACACTCATCGACACTGGTACTGATCAGAACTGGCACTGATCGGCGCTCGTGCTTGATCAGCAGCCGGCACGGCTTTCCCAGCTGAAGGCGGCGGCCCCCGATCCCCGGGCCGCCGCCTTCGCCGTACCCGCCGCCGAGCGGTGCGGCGCCGGCGGCCGTCTCCTGGGGCACTACCCGCCGGGGCAGTGCCCGAAGAGACAATTCCGCCCGGACTCGGCGCGCCCGTAGCTTCGTCGCGACAGCGAGAAAGAACCGCGTATCCACCACGCATCGCGCGACGAGGAGAGAACCACCGTGCGCAACGGCATCACCGCATCCGCCATAGCCACAGCCGCCGCCATAGCCCTGCTGGGCGGCACCGGCCAGGCCTTCGCCGACGGCCAGACCGCCGCCGAGTCCGCCAAGCCCACCGCGCCCGCGAAGCTGACGGTGGACACCTACAAGAAGTGGCTGAAGAAGGCGCCGGGCGAGGAGGCCGCGGACACACTCCACGGGTTCAACAAGCTGTCCGCGGCCCAGCAGAAGAAGTTCGTCGGCTACCTGCAGGACCCGAAGGTGCTCAAGGCGTTCGCCGTCGCGCACGACGGCAGAATCCCCAGCCTCGCCTATGGGAAGACCGTCACCTACAAGAAGGACGTCACCTTCACCATCCGGACGTCCGCCGGGGCTCCCAGCGTCAACGACCGTAAGACCATCACCCTGAACACCTGGTCGGAACAGCGCATCTTCAACGTCTCGGTCACCAGGATGCGGACCGTGTTGACCTACGAGACCAAAGGCAACCGGATCACTGGCGAGGGCCGGAAGATCAAGAACTACGGCACCAACTTCAACGCCGCCTTCGCCCTCAAGTCCTCCAAGCCGCGCACCGAGCTCAAGGCCAACGCGCTCGACGGTGTGACCAACTGGACCGCCACCCCCAAGTACAGGAGCGCCGGCACCAAGCCCATCAAGAAGCTCCAGGTCGTCACCGGCAAGGGCGCCCGCACCTACCACTCTCAGATCGGCAACGGCTCGCGCTGACACCCGCCACGGCACAGCTGAGGGCGGCGGTCCCATACCCCGGGACCGCCGCCTTCGCCATCAGCCGGCCCGGAGCGGCGAGCCACCTGAGCCCTAGCCTGCTCGCTCCGTTCCTCCCGATGCTCACGTCGGTCGGTTGCTACGTCACCGCGTGCAGGACGCCGTTCAGGCTGCTGACGTAGACCACTCCGTCGGCGACGGCCGACGTCGAGTACACGGAGCTGCCCGTGCGGTATTTCCACCGCTTCTTGCCGGTACCGGCGTCCACGGCGGACAAGTCGCCGATCCCGTCAGGCGAGCGCCCCAGGTACACCCGGCCCATTCCGCCCGCACCCAGCCGCGCCCCGATCCGGTACCGCCCGACCTGCTCCGGATCCCCCGCTTCCAGCGCCTCGAACGCCTCCACCGCAACCCCCTGACTGCCCCATGCCCCGGGCCCTGAGGAGTTCCCACACCGTCCCCGACTCTGCCCGTCCCCCGCACCACCGTCAGCCACTGCCGTCACCCCGGCACTCGAACCACACGGTCTCGCCACCGGCGGGCCGGGGGCCCCACCCCCCACTTGACCGCCACCCCGTCGAGCAGCACGAGGCCGCGCCCACCGACCGACCGGCGTCAAGCCGTGCCGTACGAGGGACAGTTGACCCGACTCGTCGCCGACCTCCACGCGCACCCCGGCCGCCGCCCTCAGCAACAGCAGCGTGCAGCGCCGGTCGGGACGTGCCGTACGACGTCGGTCAGAAGCTCGGTCACGCCCAGTTCCACGGCGTCCGTCAGCTCCGCCATCTCCTGCGCTGCCGCGAGGCAACGGGCCTCACACAGAAGCAATCGGGGGACATCCTCGGCTATACCGCGTCGCTGTTGGGCAGATCGAGACCTCCTGCGTCACCTGGACGGCCACACCTGGAGCAGATACCGCTCGGTGATGGGCTCGTCCTCGTCCTGGACGCCGTCGGGGTCGGCATCGCGCCCCCTGGCGTGCAGGCGGAGCCCGTACGTGCCGGGGCCGGCATGCGCGAGGTTGATGTCGCCGCGCTCGCCCATGAGGGCGCTGTCGCGGAAGTCGCCGCGTGGTGAGACGAGTTCGGTGGTGGCGATGTCGTCCCAGGTGCCGGGGTCGTGCCCGGGGTCCTTGTCGACGAGGAGTGCCGAGAGCAGGACGGAACCGGAGTTGATGCCGGTCAGGACGCAGGCGACGTCCTCGGCGGTGCCGAGGAGGCCGTCGCCGTCGTAGGCGCGGTCGAGGGCATATTCGGCGCGCTTCGCCGGGATGTCGGTGAAGTCGCCCTCGGGCGCCAGATAGAACTGGCCCTCGTCCACGCGGACCGGCCAGGGGCCCACAAGTCGGGGCATGGTCGTCGCCTACCTCTTTCCGTGCATCCAGGTCTGGACGAGGTAGTCCTCGCCGTGCGGCGTACGGCGGGCGTGGACACGGACGCCGTACTGGCGGGGGCCGTGGAAGGCGACGTCCTCGTCGTCCTTCGTGGGGCCGTCGGCGGTGCACAGCACGAGGCTTCCGGTGGTGGAGCGGACGGTGGCCTCGGCGATCTCGTCCCACGGCAGCGGGTCGGGCCGGGGGTCGCGGTCGGCGGGGTGCAGGGTGACCGTGACGGTGCCGGAGACGGTGCCGGTGGAGATCAGGGCCCAGTCGCGCGCGGTCGACAGGAAGCCGCCCGGCTGCGGCGGGGTCTCGGCGTCGGGGTCGCGCAGCGAGAACGTGCCGTCGGTGACCTTCACGGTGAGCGGGCCCACCCAGTCGTCCAGCGACCACTCGGCGCCGCGCTCGGCCATCGCCGCGAGCCGGACGCGCAGTTCGTGGCCGACCGTGTCCGTCGCCTTGTGCACCACCTCGGGGGCAGCCGCGGCCGGCCAGATGTGGAACTCGTACCGCTCGGCCGTCGGCTTGGACCGGCGGCGCAGGGCCGCGCCCGGCTGGGAGTCGCGGCCCTTGGCGTGCAGGCGGAGGCGGTAGGTTCCGGGGCCCTGATGGGCGATGTTGAGGTCCAGGGCGTGTTCGTAGGAGCTGATACGGGCGTAACCGGTGGTGGACACGAAGGTGGTGTCCACCACCTCGTCCCAGTCGTCCCCACCAGCTTTCCCGTCGGCGGGTTCCGCGTCGAGGAGGCGGACGTCGAGATGGACGTTGCCCCTTCTGATCCCCGTACGGATCTCACCCGCGTCGTGGGTGACCGCGACGATCCCGTTGACCGCCTCGCCGAGCGGCGGCTCGATCTCGGGACTCTCGTCGGCGCCGGGCTCCGTCGGGTCGATCTCGAATCGGCCGTCCTCGACGAAGAGCACCATGGACCGGGACGCGTCGGTCATCGCGGCCACCCTCCCACTTCGTTTCGTACAGGGCGTACGAGGCTACGTCAGCTACTTGCCCCGTAGCACTGGCTACTTGACCTTCACGAAGAACCCGTCGCCGTCGATGATCCGGTTCTGGCCGTAGAACTGGTTGAGCCGGGTCCCCGCCTTGCTGTTCTGCTTGGCGTTGATCATGCGGTGGCTGCTCAGGCCCTTGGACTCCTGCCCGCCGCCCTCGCGGGTGGACGCCATGGGGTACTCGTCGCAGGACTTGCCCTTGGGCCGCTTGTACGACTTCTTGCAGACGATCGAGCGGTTCTTGTCGATCTTCTTCTTGCCGGTCAGTCGGTGCAGGGGCTTGGACAGGCCCGGCTTGCCCTTGACCTTGCGCTGGGCGTCGTAGACGTGCTGGGCGGCCTCCTTCACCGCGCTGTCCTTGCGGGACAGGGTGAAGCTGGGTAGCCAGGAGGCGTAGACGCAACCGGGCTTGCCCAGGTACGACACGCTGTCGCAGCGGACGCCGCGCATGGTGACCGGGGAGCTGTTGTCCGGGGTCGCGCCGGTCACGCTGATCGTGGCGACGGGGACCGGCTTGTGGGTGACGGTCTTCTTGCCCGGCGAGTGGATCTTCCAGGTCGCGGTGTAGGTCCGGCCCGTCTTCAGGGTGCCCTTGACCGCGGCGGAGGGCTGACAGCGGCGGGCGCCCTTGCCGCACGAGATCTTCGTGTTGATCTTCGCGCCGTTCTTGGCCGCGCCGGTGGCGCTGGTGATCTTGATCTTGAGGGTGCGGGTCCAGTCGTGCGACTTGGAGTTCAGCTTCTCCGACTGGCTCGCGGTGCCGCCCATCGTGCCGCGCACCTTGCCCTTGGTGTCGACGACCGTGAGCACGAAGGGCTCGCTGGTGCTGCCCCGGGTGCGGGTGTAGCTGGTCCTGGCCTTCGCGGCGGTCGCCTCGACCGTGCCGGCGGAGGCGACGGTGCCGAACGCGGCGACCGTACGGAGCTGTTCACCGCTCTGGGAGGCCACCGCCGGGGTGGACTCGGCGGCGAACCCGGTGATGAAGAGGGCCGAGGCCATGGCTATCAGTGGTGCTCTGCGGACTGTTGCAGTCGTGGACACGCAGACGACCGTCCTTCCGTGCCAAGGGGCGGTCGCCGTACAAAACGCCCCTGCGGGAACTGGAGTTCGGTGTTTCGTGCAACGACGTTACGGGTGAGGCCAGTTGGGCGAAATCGACTCTTGGGGCAGTGCCCTTAGGGCCAATGTGTCCGCGAGTTCAGCACACTCGGCCCGACTCCTGATCCGGCAGATACAGGGCCCGTTCCTGCTGGGTGAGGTCGCGGTGGACGGCGCGGCAGGTGTGGTCGATCACCTCGGCGGGGAGAGGCAGGTCGACGTCCCACAGGCGGAGACGGTCGCCCTGGTCGCCGACCGCGAGGGTGCGGCCGTCGGGGCTGAAGGCCAGCCGCGCCCCGCCGCCGGGGAAGGTCGCCCGGGCGTACCGGGTGGCGGTGTCCCACAGCCGTACCGCGCCGCCCCCGGCCGTGGCGAGCGTCCGGCCGTCGGGGCTGAACGCCAGCGTGACCGGGCCCTGGGTGAGACTGACGGTGAGCGTGGCGTCGAGGTCTCCGGTGCCGGTGTCCCACAGCCGTACCGTGCCGTCGGAGTCGGCGGAGGCGAGGGTGCGGCCGTCCGGGCTGAAGGCCATCGACTCCACCTGCCGGAACATCATGGCCGGGTCGTCCCGCGCCCCCTCGGACGTGGCGCCGCCCGCCGGTTCCGTGAGCCTGCGCACGACGCGCCCGGTGGCGGGATCGCGCAGCCGGATCTCCGCCTCCTGCCCGCCGGTGGTGGCGAACACCTCGCCCGTGGGGCTGAACGCCAGCGGCGAGCCCTCCTCGGCCTTGGGGAGTTCCACGCGCGGGCGCCCGGTCCGGGCGTCCCACAGGACGAGGCCGTCGCCCACCGTGACCAGGGTGCGGCCGTCGGGGCTGAACGCCATCCCGTTGACGAACCGCGCGGGCAGAGTGGCCCGCGGCCGGCGGGTGCGGACGTCCCACAGCTCGGCCCCGGCGTCGTCGGTGAGGGCGAGCGTCCTGCCGTCGGGGCTGAAGTGGATCTCCTCGACATGCGTGAGCGCCTCGTCGAGCACGGCGCGCGTGCGGCGGGTGGCCGTGTCCCAGAGCCGCACCGAGCCGGTCTCGTCCCTGGGGTCGTCGGACATCCGGACGCTGCTGGTCGCCATGGTGTCGCCGTCGGGGCTGTAGGCCACCGACCGCAGGTCGCCGCCGGGGACCCGCAGCGTCGCCCGGGGCCGGTCCGTGCCCGCCTTCCACAGCCGGACCGCGACGTCACCGCCGCCGAAGACGTCGGCCTCGTTGCCCGCCGCCAGTTCGCGTCCATCGGGAGCGAACGCCACCGACATGACGGGGCTGGTGTGCCCGGTCAGGGTGGAACGGGCGCGGCCGGTGGCAGGGTCCCAGAGGCGTACCGTGCCGTCGTAGCTGCCGGCGGCCAGGGTTTCGCCGTCGGGGGCGAACGCCATGGACTCGACCCTGCTGCTGGCGCTGGTGAGGGTGGTGCGCCGGCTGCCGTCGGCCACGTCCCACAAATGGACGGTGCCGTCCTCGGTGCCCGTGGCGAGCGTCTTCCCGGCCGCGTCGAAGGCCAGTGAACTGACCACGCCCGTACTGCTTCTGAGGGTGGCGAGCACCTTCCCGGTCCGCAGGTCCCAGAGTTGGGCGGTGCGGTCGCGGGTGCTGGTGGCGAGGGTGCGTCCGTCGGGACTGAACGCCACCGCCATCTCCAGCCCGGTGGGCCCCTTCAGGGTGGCCTCGACCCGGCCGGTGGCCACGTCCAGGACCTGTCCGCTCTCGGCGACGGCGAGCGCGCGGCCGGAGCGGTCGAAGCCGACCGCCGCCATGTTGTCGTCGTCGGGTCTGCGCAGCGCGACCGTGTCCCGTACGCGTCCGGTGTCCAGGTCCCACAGCCGGGCGTCGTCGTTGTGACTCGTGGCGAGGGTCCTGCCGTCCGGGCCGAAGGCCACGGTGCGGACGAGATCGGGGTCGTCCGCGTCCGCGCGGCCCGCGAGCACCTGCCGGGTCCGTCCGGTCCCGGTGTCCCACAGCCGTACCGTGCCGTCGTAGCTGCCGCCGGCGAGGGTCTTCCCGTCGGGGCTGTAGACCAGCGCGGAGACGGTCCCGGCGTGTCCGGTCAGCCGGCGTTCGAGGGGGACGGCCGCGGCGGCGTACAGACTCCGGGTGGCCTCCCTGGTGGGGCTGGTGCGGTACGCCTTGATGGCCAGCAGCGACGCGAGGTCGGTGTCGCTGTCCAGCAGGGCGGCGGACTGTGCGGCCAACTGACGGGAGAGGCCCTCGCGTTGGGCGTCCAGGGCGCTCTGGCGCTGCCAGTAGGCGACGGCGGTCGCGGTCAGGGCGAGGGCGAGGAGGCAGGCCAGGGAGCCGACGAGGACACGCAGCCGGCGGGTGGTGCGGGCCTCGGCACGTTCCTCCTCCTCCAGCGCGCCGAGTCCGGCCGCGAGGAAGGCGGCCTCCTGGTCGGTCAGGTCGTCGGTGTGGCCCGGACCCGCGAAGTACTCCCGCGCCCTGACGAGCCGGCTCCCCCGGTACAGCGCGCCGGCGTCGCGGCCCAGCTCCTCCCAGGAACGGGCGGCCTCGGTCAGTTGCCGGTGGGCGCGCAGCCGGTCCCGGTCCTCCTCGATCCAGCCGCGCAGCCGGGGCCAGGCGGTGATGAGGGCCTCGTGGGCGAGGTCCACGGTGGGGCCGTCGAGGGTGAGGAGGCGGGCCCGGGTGAGCGCCTCCAGGACCCGGGCGACCTCCTCCCGTCCGGTGCCGGTGGTCTCCAGCTCGGCCCGTTCGGCGGGCCGGCGGGTGTCGGGTGTGCCGTCGCCGGGCGAGATGAGCCGCAGCAGCACCCGGCGGGCGGTGGCGGCCTCGCTCGCGGTGAACCCTGCGTGGACGTCCTCGGCGGTCTTGGCGATCGCCCCGTCCAGGCCGCCGGCCGCCTCGTACCCGGCGAGGGTCAGGGTCTTGCCCCGGCGGCGGCGCCAGGTCTCCAGCAGGACGTGCGACAGCAGCGGCAGTCCGCCGGGCGCGTCGGTGATCTCCTCGACCAGCCGGGTGGTCAGCGCCCGTTCCACGGTGAGGCCGGCGGCCGCGGCCGGCTTGACGACGACCTCCCGCAGTTCGGCCGGACTCATGGGCCCCGCCAGCAGGTTGGCGTCGCCGAGCGCCTCGGCCAGCGCCCGGTGCTCGGCGCACCGGCCGTAGAAGTCCGCGCGTACCGCCAGCAGCACCCGCAGTCCGCTCGCCGGTTCGCGAGCGGTGAGCAACAGGTCGATGAAACGGGCGCGTTCGGCGGCGTCGTGGCAGAGGGTGAAGACCTCCTCGAACTGGTCGACGACGACGAGCGTGTCACCGCCGCCGGTGCCGCCGCCGCTCACCTCGCGCAACAGCTCGTGGGTGCGGGCCAGATGGTCGCCGGGGGTCAGGACGCGGATCGCGGACGGGCGCAGGCCCGGCTCCTCGCACTGCCTGAGGACGGGGATCAGACCGGCGCGCAGGAGGGAGGACTTGCCGATGCCGGAGGGGCCGAAGACCGCCGCGAACCGTCGGCGGCGCATCAGGTCCACGAGGTCGGCGGTGAGCCGGTCCCGGCCGAAGAAGAGGCCGCTGTCACCGGTCTCGAACCGGGCGAGGCCCCGGTACGGCGGATCCGCGGCCGTCTCGTCGCCGTCCGGGTCGACGGCGGCGGCCTCCTCGACCGCCTGGTGCCAGCGGGCCTCCCACTCGGCCGGATCACCCCCGCAGGCCCGTACGAAGGCCAGGGCCACCGGCAGGGTGGGCAACTGCTCGCCGCCCGCGGCCTGGGAGAGGGTGGTGATCGAGTAGCCCGCCCGTTCGGCCATCGCCCGGTAGGTGAGGCCACCGGCCTCGGTCCGCAGTTTGCGCAACTCGAACGCGAACCGTTGTACCGGCCCGGCCCCCGGATCGACCGGCACCTCTCGACGACCCGCCACCGCGCTGTTCCCCTCCGACCACGCCCACACCGTCCGCCACCAACGTACGCATCCGGCCGCCCGGGCGGAGAGATCGCGTCCGGCCATTGTTTGGCGGCCGGAACCCCCGTGCCTGACAATGCGCGACCCGGTGAAATCAGTGGTGTGGGCGGTACGGGGGCCGCGCACACCGGGGGAACGGCGGTACGACCGACCGCCGCGGGGGAACAAGGCGGCACGGGGGACCTGCCGCCACGGGGGAACACGGCGGCACGGGGGACCTGTCGCCACGGGGGAAGGCCCTGCTGGCCGCGGGACGACCGGCAGGGCCCTTTTCTCCTCCCCGCCCGTCAGAGCCGCTGGATGATCGTCCCGGTCGCCAGCCCGCCGCCCGCGCACATCGTCACCAACGCGAACTCCTTGTCCGTACGCTCCAGCTCGTGCAGCGCGGTCGTGATGAGCCGCGCTCCGGTCGCGCCCACCGGGTGTCCGAGGGCGATGGCGCCGCCGTTGACGTTCACCTTCGCCAGGTCCTGGTCGAAGACCCGCGCCCAGCTCAACACCACCGACGCGAAGGCCTCGTTGATCTCGACCAGGTCGATGTCCCGCAGCGTCATCCCGGCCTTGCCCAGCACGGCCTTGGTGGCGTCGATCGGTCCGTCGAGGTGGAAGTGGGGATCGGAGCCGACCAGCGCCTGGGCGACGATCCGGGCCCGGGGCCGTAGTTTCAGCGCCCGTGCCATCCGTTTGGACGCCCACATGATCGCCGCCGCGCCGTCGCTGATCTGGGAGGAGTTGCCCGCGGTGTGGACGGCCGTCGGCATGATCGGCTTCAGCCGGGCCAGTGCCTCGGCCGAGGTGTCGCGCAGCCCCTCGTCGTGGTCGACGAGCCGCCACATGCCCTGCCCGGCGCCCTGTTCCGCCTCGGTCGTCGGGACCTGGACGGCGAACGTCTCCTTCTTGAACCGCTCCTCGGCCCACGCGGCGGCGGCCCGCTCCTGGGAGAGCAGGCCCAGCGCGTCGACGTCCTCCCGGGTGAGGCCCCGGTGGCGGGCGATCCGCTCGGCGGCCTCGAACTGGTTGGGCAGATCGACGTTCCACTCGTCGGGAAACGGTTTGCCCGGCCCGTGCTTGGAGCCCGACCCGAGCGGCACCCGGGACATGGCCTCGACCCCGCAGCTGATCCCGACGTCGATGACGCCGGCCGCGACCATGTTGGCCACCATGTGCGAGGCCTGCTGCGAGGAGCCGCACTGACAGTCGACGGTGGTCGCGGCCGTCTCGTACGGCAGGCCCATGGTCAGCCAGGCCGTGCGCGCGGGGTTCATGGACTGTTCGCCGGCGTGGGTCACCGTGCCGCCGACGATCTGCTCGACGCAGTCGGCGGGGATGCCGGTGCGGCCGAGGAGTTCACGGTAGGTCTCGCCCAGGAGATAGGCGGGGTGCAGATTGGCGAGCGCGCCGCCGCGCCTGCCGATGGGGGTGCGTACGGCTTCGACGATCACGGGTTCCGCGGCCATGGGAATCCTCTCGACGGTTACCCGCGCGGCGCGGGGCGTCCCGGCCCGTCCCGCCACGCAGAACTAGTACGCGTTCTAGTTCTCTTGAGCAGTCTGCGGAGAGCCGCTCCGGCACCGCAAGGGGCGTGCGGCAATTGGAAGCCGATTGAGGAGCGCGCACCCCTTGCTTGTTCTGGAACCCGTTACTACCGTCACCGCAATTCCTGCTATCTGATGCTCCGTCAGGAGTTGCCGATGCCCTGTCCAGCGCTGCCCGACGGGTTCGACTTCACCGACCCCGATCTGCTGCACCACCGTGTCCCCCTCCCGGAGTTCGCCGAACTGCGCCGCACGGAACCGGTCCGCTGGATCCCGCAGGCACCCGGCCTCGCGGGCTTCGCGGACGAGGGCTACTGGGCCGTCACCCGGCACGCGGACGTCAAGTACGTCTCCACCCACCCGGAGTTGTTCTCCTCGACGGTCAACACCGCGATCATCCGCTTCAACGAGCACATCGAACGCGACGCCATCGACGCCCAGCGCCTGATCCTGCTGAACATGGACCCGCCGGAGCACACCCGGGTCCGCCAGATCGTGCAGCGCGTGTTCACCCCGCGGGCGATCCGCGCGCTGGAGGACAACCTGCGCCACCGTGCCCTGACCATCGCCCGCCAGGCCGTCGCCCGTTCCGGCTCCTTCGACTTCGTCACCGAGGTCGCCTGCGAACTCCCCCTCCAGGCCATCGCCGAGCTGATCGGCATCCCGCAGGAGGACCGCATCCGGATCTTCGAGTGGTCGAACCGGATGATCTCCTACGACGACCCGGAGTACGCCATCACCGAGGAGGTCGGCCAGCAGTCGGCGATGGAACTCATCGCCTACGCCATGAACATGGCCGCCGACCGCAAGCAGTGCCCGGCGAAGGACATCGTCACCACCCTGGTGGCCGCCGAGGACGAGGGGAACCTCGCCTCCGACGAGTTCGGCTTCTTCGTGCTGATGCTGGCGGTCGCGGGCAACGAGACGACCCGCAACGCCATCACCCACGGCATGCACGCCTTCCTCACCCACCCCGACCAGTGGGAGCTGTACAAACGCGAGCGCCCCGCGACGGCGGCCGAGGAGATCGTCCGCTGGGCGGCCCCGGTCAACGCCTTCCAGCGCACCGCCACCCAGGACGTGGAACTCGGCGGCAAGCTCGTCAAGCAGGGCGACCGCGTCGGCATCTTCTACGCCTCCGCCAACCACGACCCGGAGGTCTTCGACCACCCCGACGCCTTCGACATCACCCGCGACCCCAACCCCCACCTCGGCTTCGGCGGCGGCGGCCCGCACTTCTGCCTCGGCAAGTCCCTCGCGGTGCTGGAGATCGACCTGATCTTCAACGCGATCGCCGACGCGATGCCGGGCCTCAGACTCGCCGGTGAACCCGACCGGCTGCGCTCGGCCTGGATCAACGGGGTCAAGCACCTCCAGGTCACCACCTGACCGCCGCCCCCCGCACTCGGGCCGACGGCCTCCCGGCGCCGTCGGCCCGTCCCCGCACCGCCCGGCCGCGACGAGACACCGGACGGCATCCCGCTGGTCCAGCCACGCGAGAACGGCCGGCGGGCACCCGGTCAGGGCGTCGGCGGGGCCGTCGGCCTGGCTCCCTGCGGATGGACCGTCTCGTGCCGAGCCGGCATCGCCACGCACTCGGCGATCTTCCGGGTGCGCGTCTCGGCGCCCCGCAGGTCGGCCGGCACCTCCCCTTCCGGCGACGGCGCGTAGGCGGCCACCCACCGCCCGTCGACCTCCGCGACGTCCACCGCGGCGCGGCCGCCTCCGCGACGTCCACCGCGGCGCGGCCGGCGGGCAGCATCAGCCCGGCCGCCTCCAACCCCTCGTCGCGCTTGCGGGCCTGCCCGTCGATCCAGCCCCGCAGGTCAGTGCCGCGCCCCGGTGTCCACCGACGTCATCCGTCCCTCCGCCGGGCGGCCGGGGCGAGTTCGTCGGTGGGCCGGGGCCGGTCGCCCGGCTCCCCGTCGCCCTTGCGGGCCGCGTCCGCGCGGGGCCCGGTCAGGAGGTAGGTGAGGCCGAAGCCGGCGCCCACGACGGCCGCCCCGCCGACCGCGTCGAGGACCCAGTGGTTGCCGGTCGCGACGATCGCCAGGACCGTGAAGAAGGGGTGCAGCAGGCCCAGGACCTTCATCCACACCCGGGGGGCGACGATCGCGATCGTGAGCCCGCACCACAGGGACCAGCCGAAGTGCAGGGACGGCATCGCCGCGTACTGGTTGGTGAGTTCGGTCAGCCGGCCGTAGTCCGGCCGGGAGAAGTCCTGGACGCCGTGGATGGTGTCGATGACGCCGAGGCCGGGCATCAGCCGCGGCGGCGCCAGGGGGTAGAAGAAGAAACCGACGAGCGCGAGGACCGTGGTGAAGCCGATGGCCGAGCGCGCCCAGCGGTAGTCGGCGGGCCGGCGCCAGTAGAGCAGGCCGAGGACGGTCAGCGGGACCACGAAGTGGAACGACGTGTAGTAGAAGTCGAAGAAGGCCCGCAGCCAGTCGATCCGGACCACGGCATGGTTGAACCAGTGCTCGACGTCGAGGAAGAGGGCCTTCTCGACGGAGAGGATCTGCCGGGCGTGCTCCTCGGCGGTGCCGCGGCTGCCGGTGGCCTCCAGGCGGGTGCGCTGATAGGCCGCGTACGTGACGCGGATCAGCAGCAGCTCCAGGAACAGGTTCGGCCGGGTGGCCACCCTGCGCAGCATCGGGGCCCAGTTGAAACGGGTCTCCGTCTTCGGGGCGTACTCCGTGGGGACGGGCGCCCGGTAGTACTCCGAGGTACGGGAGAGGAACGGCACGACGAGGGCGGCGGCGAGCGCGGCCAGCAGGACGACGTTGTCACGGACCGGGTGCAGGACGTCCGCGTTCGGGACCATCATCTTCGCCGGCAGGGTCATCACCAGGACGACCGCGACCGGCCACACGTACCGCGAGGACGCCTGGGTGCCGACCCGGCCGACGGCCGTGAGCAGCACCCACAGCAGCTGGTGCTTCCAGGACGTCGGGGAGACGGCGACGACGACACAGCCGGTGATCGCGACGGCGAGCAGCAGCTGTCCGTCGCGGGCGTAGCGCACGGCCCGCCGCATGCCCAGCGCGGCGACGGCGGCGGCCAGCGCGAAGAAGACGACGATCTCCAGTGGGCCTTCGAGTCCCAGCCGGAGCAGCGCGCCGTGCAGGGACTGGTTGGCGAGGTCGTCCGCCCGGCCGCCGAGGCCGACGCCCGCGAGGTGGTGCACCCAGTAGGTGAACGAGTCGTGCGGCATCGAGGCCCAGGCCAGCGCGGTGGCCCCGGCGAACGTGATCCCGGTGCTGACGGCGGCCCGTCCGCGGCCGGTGAACCACAGCAGCGGCACGAACAGCAGCACGGTCGGCTGGAAGGCCGCGGCGAGCCCTATGAAGGCCCCGCTGGTGCGCTCCCCCCGCACCGCGAAGCAGCCCGCGAGGACGAGCAGGACGGGGATGATGCTGGTCTGGCCCAGATAGAGGGTGTTGCGCACCGGCAGCGACAGCATCAGCAGGGTGACGGCGACGGGCGCGGCGAGCAGGGCGGTGCGGCGGGTGACGGGCTGGGGCAGGGCGCGGGCGGCGACCAGGCCGAGGGCGACGACCAAGAGGAGGGTGCCGAAGGTCCAGCCCCAGCCGAGGGCCTGTTCGGCCGTACGGGTGAGGGGCTTGAGGACGAGGCCGCCGAAGGGAGTGCCGGTGAACCGCGTCGAGTCGTACAGCGAGCCGTTCACATGGAGGACGCCGTCGGGCCCGACCCAGGTCTCCAGGTCCGTCAGCCGCTCGCCCTTGGGCGTGTGGAGCACGAGCGCGATCTGACGCACCGCCAGGATGCCGGCGACCAGCCACAGCACCGCGCGCAGGGCCCCCAGCCGCGCCGCCGTCGCACCCGTACCCACGGCACCGCCCGGTCCGCTCCGCTCCGTCGCCACGCGCCGTCGTCCTCCCGCCCCGTCGACCGTCCCCCGAGAAGGCTCGCACTGTCCCGGTGGGGAGACGCGGGCAACCCCGACTTCACCTGAGAGTCGCCCTGATTCTGTCCGGATGACGATAGTCCGCTAAGGGCCGCCGACCCGCTCAAGGGCACGAGGCGGATCACGGAGGGGGATCATGGATGCGCATCACGGGCACGCTGGTGACAGGCCACTGACAAACACCTGGAAGCATGGCTCCGAGCGGTACGGCACGACGGCGGGGCAGGGAAAGGGCACGGGGGATGAAGGGTTTCGTACGGGGGCGCGCGCGTCCGGCGCGAAAGGCGCACCGGACACACGAGGAGCGCGGGGTACGCAGACGGCTCGTGGTGGTCGTACTTGCGCTGCTGGGGCTTCAGTTGGCCTCGCTCGTGGCACCGGCGTACGCCTGCGGCTGCGGCGCCATGGTGCCGGACGACCAGCGGAGCGTGTATGTGAGCCGCGAGCGGTCCGTGGTGCGCTGGGACGGCCGCGAGGAACAGATCGTGATGAGCCTGACGGTCTCCGGCGACACCCGGACGGCCGCGTGGATCATGCCGGTGCCGAACCGGGCGACGGTCGAGCTGGGCGACGCGGCCCTCTTCGACCAGCTCGACGAGGAGACCGCGCCCGCGTACGAGAAGCGGGAGTACTTCTGGCCGCGCTCGGACGACTGGCCGTTCGACATGTTCGAGGGCGACGGCGCGGTGGGCGACGCCGCGCCCGGGGACCCGCGGTCCTCGGTGGACGTCGTCGGCCGTGAGCGGCTCGGCCCGTTCGACGTGGCCCGGCTGACCGCCACCGACTCCGGCGCGCTCGGCGACTGGCTGGACGACAACGGCTTCCGGCTCCCGGACCGCCTGGACACGGCGCTGGAGCCGTACGTCCGGCAGAAGTGGGAGTACGTGGCGATCCGGCTGGCGCCACAGGACGCGGCCGGCGCCGCCCCGCTCTCCGGCACCCTCGACCCGCTCCACCTCACCTTCGCCAGCGACGAGCCGGTCTACCCGATGCGGCTGTCGCGACTGGCCGCCACACCGCAGGCGCTCGGCCTGTACGTGCTCGCCGAGCACCGGATGGAGCCGGGCTCGGCGATCGGCGGGGACGAGCCGGAGGTGACGTTCGCCGGCCGGCTCGGCGCGCCGGCCGGCGCGCTCGGCGACCTGACCGCTGGCGGCACGGACTTCCTCACCGCCGTCGAGCAGGACTTCCCGCGGCCGGAGCGGATCTCCGGCGACCACACGCTGCGGCGGGCCGCGGCCGACGAAACCTATCGAGAGGTCATCCACGTGGACGAGATGTGGACCGTCTGGGGCATCCCCGGCTGGCTGCTGTCGTTCGGCATCGGCATCGCCGTGCTGGCGATCAAGGCGGTGGCCGTCGCGATCGTGCTCAAGCGCAACGCCAAGCGGCAACTGCCGCCCGTACCCCCGCCGGGCGCGTTCGTCCCGCCGGGCGCCTACGCGCCGGGGACCCCGGGCGCCTATCCGCCGGGAGCGCACCTGCCGCCGGGAGCGCCGCTGCCGCCCGGGGCCCAGCCGCCGGCACCCGAGGCCCCGGCCGGCCCCAAGTCCGCACCGAACGGCTGAAACACATCGGTGAACCGCTGACAGAGAGCCCACCCCGCGCCTATATTCTTTAGCGCACCTACTTAGCCGTTCTAAGTAACCAGCCTGACGAAAGGCGCGGGAGGCACTGCTTCATGAGCGAGTCACGGACCTGGGACGACGTCGACGCCTACTTCACCACCCACCTCGCACCGAACGACGAGGCCCTGGCCGCGGCGCTGCGCGACAACGAGGCGGCCGGGCTCCCGGCCATCGACGTCGCCGCGGGCCAGGGCAAGTTCCTCCACCTCCTGGCCCAGATCCAGGGCGCCCGGCGCATCCTGGAGATCGGCACCCTCGGCGGCTACAGCACCATCTGGCTGGCCCGCGCGCTGCCCGCCGACGGCCGGCTGATCTCCCTGGAGTACAGCGCCCGGCACGCGGAGGTCGCGTGCCGCAACATCGCGCGCGCCGGGCTCGACGCCCTCGTCGAGGTACGCGTCGGCCCCGCCCTGGAGTCACTGCCGAAGCTGACCGACGAGAACCCCGAGCCGTTCGACCTGGTCTTCATCGACGCGGACAAGGCCAACAACCCGCACTACGTCGAGTGGGCCCTCAAGCTCACCCGCGCCGGCAGCGTCATCGTCGTCGACAACGTGGTGCGCGGCGGCCGGGTCGCCGACGCCGACAGCACCGAGCCGGACATCCACGGCACCCGGGCCGCCATCGAACTCATCGCCACGCACCCGAGGTTGAACGGCACGGCGATCCAGACCGTGGGCAGCAAGGGGTACGACGGCTTCGCGCTGGCCCGGGTCACCGACTGACCCCGCCGCCGCACCGGCCCCGCCGCCCGGGGCGGGCCCTGTCAGGCCTCGTGGTAGAAGCCCACGTTGACGCTGCGGGGGGCCGTGCGGTCGAGGATGACGAGTTCGCCGGAGCTGCCGTGCGGGAGCTTCGCCGTGCCGCCGTACGGCAGGGGCGAGGGCTGGTGGCCGAGCAGGGTCAGCCGCACCTCGGAGGACGGGTCGGCGTGCGAGCCGCGCAGCCAGGTGACCTGCCAGCTCCCGTCGGGGGCGCACAGGAACTCCAGATGCACACGGGAGACGAAGAGCCAGTCGTCCGGTGTCGCGAGCCGGCACACCGCCCGATCGCGGCCCACCCGGAGCACGCCGCCCGGCTCGCTGGGCGCGTCGGCCATCTGCATGCCGGCCGTCGCCCCGGCGTCCGCCTCGGAGACCGAGGCCATGGTGAGTTCGAGCACGTACCGCTCCTAACGGGTCAAACTCCAATTGTCGCTGCGCACGGCGCGTTTGGCGCGCCGCCGCCGCATGATAAATCGCCGGATCGTCCTGTTGTGCGGGCTCCGGCACAATGGACGCATGACCGAGCGAAAGCCCCCCGGTGTCAGCTTCGAGTCCTTCGTCGACAAACAGATCCGCGACGCCGAGGCGCGCGGCGACTTCACGGCCCTCCCGGGCGCGGGCCGGCCCCTGGAGGGCGACGACACCACGTACGACGAACTGTGGTGGATCAAAAGGAAGATGGCCCGCGAGGGCATGTCCGTCCTGCCCCCGACCCTGGCCCTGCGCAAGGAGGCCGAGGACGCCCTCGCGACGGCCGCCGAGGCCCCTTCCGAACGCGTCGTCCGCAAGATCCTCACCGAGATCAACGCCAAGATCCGCGACATGATGTTCAGGCCCCCGCCGGGACCACCGCTCGGCCTGAAGCCGTACGACGTGGAAGAGATAGTCCGCGAGTGGCGAGAGCACCGGGAGGGACGGCAGCGCCGGGAGGGGTGAGCCGCTGGTCACCACAACGCCCACAGGATGCCGCCGAGGAGGGTCAGGGGGATCAGGACACCGAGCAGCACGCCGAGCAGTGTGCGGGCGCGGGGGTTCGGGCCCTGGTCGGGCGGGGTGTGTTCCACCGCGCAGATGCCCTCGGGGGTCCTCGACCAGGTCGTGCGCGTGGCGCGGTCCGTCGCCGAGACGCGCACCAGGGCGTCGCCGTCGACATCGAGCGCCACCTCGATGTCCGGCGCCCGGCCCTCCGGGGGCACGGTCAGGTCGGTGAGGTTCAGGACGCCGATGAGGGCGTTGTCGGCCACGTTCTCTTCCTCGCCCTCGTAGACCGGGATCCGGACGATCGCTCCGTCCGCCGCGTCCACGTCGCGGACCGGGGTGAACAGCTCCGAGCGCCGCGTCGGAAGGGTGGTGTCCCGCTCGATGAGCCTGTTCATCGCACCGCCCCGGGTGGCGACCCCCAGGGAGTGCGAGGCGGCTTCCAGTACCAGGGCTCCGCTGACGATCCCGGTGAGCACGCCCGCCTGGAGCGCGGCCCCGAACGCGACGCCCTCGCCCGGCTGCGTCACCACGGTGGGGGTGTGGTCGCCGAAGTGGTCCCGGACCAGGGAGATCAGGGCGGGCATCCGGGTCGCCCCTCCGGTCATGACGACCCGGGACACCTCCGACACCGAGATGGCCGCAGCGGCGAACACCTCCGCCAGGGCTGCCCCGCACCGGTCGAGAAGGGGCCGGGTGACGTGCTGGAACTCGTTCCGGCTCAGCCGGTCGTGCAGATGCAGCGGCCCCGCCGCGGACATCGCGACGCAGGGCACCTCGATCGTGGCCTCGGTGGCCGACGACAGTTCGATCTTGGCGTTCTCGGCGGCCTCACACAGTCGGCGCAGGGACGTCGGGTCGGCCGCCGGGTCCATTCCGTGCAGTGCGCGGAAGCGGGCGGCGAGGTGCCGGGCCGTCTCCCTGTCCCAGTCGTCACCGCCGAGCCGGGCGTCACCACGGCTCGCCTTGACCTCGGTGACGCCGTCCCCGGCCTCCACCAGGGAGAAGGCGACTGTTCCACCGCCACAGTGGACGACCAGGACGATCTCGTCGTCGCGGTCGATGCCATCGAACAGGGCGGCCGCCGTGGGCTCGTTGAGCAGGCGCGGCACCGGCAGACCCGCCCGTGCGCCCGCTTCCTTGACGGCCAGGCGGGCGGCGTGCGAGAAGTGGGCCGGCACGGTGACGACGGCACCGGTGACCTCTTCGCCGAGGTACGCCTCCGCGTCCCGCTTGAGCTTGGCGAGGAGCAGCGCGGTGATCCCGCTCGCCCCGCGGGTCCTGCCGCCGTGGACGTAGAGCCGGTCGGTGCCCATGTGCCGCTTGACGCGGGAGACGGTGCCGACGACATTGACGAGGGCCTGCCGCCGGGCCGCCTCGCCGACCAGCGTCGTACCGTCCGCCGTGAACGCCACCACGGACGGTGTGCTGCCGGACCCCTCGGCGTTGGGGACCACGCAGGGTTTCCACTGCCCTCCGGCGCCACCGTCGAGCACGGCGACGACCGCGCCCCTCGTGCCCAGGTCGATCCCCACGATTCGCGCCATGCCGCCCCCTCGAACATTTCACGCAGCTGAGGGGATGTTAGGAGCGCGGGAGCGACCGGGCCGTGGTCCACCGTGGATGCGCCCCCGGAACGCAACCATCCGCCCGGGGTTCCCCCGCGGCGCGCCGTGCCGGCACGCGTGAGACCGCGCCCCGGGGCACGACCCGGGGCGCGGTCTCGGCGTGTGCCGCCGTCGCCGTCAGAGGCGCAGCAGCCGTTCGGTCAGCTCGCGGTAGTCGCGCAGGGCCAGGCGGAGCTGTTCGGTGTCGGTGGCGGTGGCGCGGTCGTCGCCGGTGGTCTCCCACGAGGAGCGGAGGGTGCGGCGCCGCTGGGTCATCGCGTCGTTGAAGCGGGCGGTGACCTCTTCCAGGACGTGATCGGCCTCCTCCACGGCGGACCGGGGCCCGTCGACGAACTCGCCGACCGCGTGCTGCATCCGCAGCGTCAGTTTGTCGCTCTCGTCGTGGGGCAGCAGACGCGACCCGGCCCCGTTGGTGGCCCTGGCCGTGTCCTCGCCGCGGCCCCGGCCGGGCTCGTCACGGACGCCCAGCGTCCGGTGCTCGGTACGGCCGCCGGTGTGGCCCTCGGTGGCGTCGTGGCCGGCCACCAGGGGAGCCCCGGTGCCGCCCGTCGCGTCGCCGGTCGCGTCCGCCGCGCGGGTGCCCGGCGGGTTGCCGCTCGCCCGCGTGCCGTCTCGCCTCGCGTCGGCTTCCCGCGTGTTCCGCGGACCGCGTTCGCGGATGCTCTCGCCCTTCGTCACGTCGTCAGTCATCCCCCTCAACTCCCTTTCGCGTGGCGCCTGGCCGGCGCCCATGGCAGATGGGACCGGTGGCGGCCGTCGGCAGCCGCACCGTCGCGCCCGTCGTGGCGCGCCGAGCCGTCGCGGTGGGCGCGGCCCTGCTGTCCGGCCGAGGCGTCACGGTCTGCCCGCGCGTCCCGGCGGTCCGGTGTCACCAGGTCCTCGAACAGGGCACGGGCCTCGATCATGGCCTCGCGCATGTCCTCGGTGCCGGTGCCGGGGGCGACGCCGTTGCCGTCACCCGCTCGGCCCTGTGCGGTGTCGCCGGCGGTGTGCGCCGCGAGGTGCACCCGGCGGTAGCCGTGCACATGGTGGGCGTGGTGGACGGAGAGCGCCTCCAGCTGGGTCTCGTAGCGGTTCCCGTCCGGGAAGCCGCGGGCCTCGGCCACCTCCGAGAGCAGCCGGTCCGCCTCGGCGACCGCCTCACGGGGCGAGTCGACGAAGCGCTCCTGAGCGGTGGCCCAGCGCGTCTCGTACCGTTCGCGCTCGGCGCTCGGCAGCGGACGCTTCTCCAGCGAGCCGTGCCGCTTCACCCGCTCCGCGAGCTCCCGGGCCGCGGCCCGCTCGTCGCCGTCGTGGCGGGCCACGGTCCGGTCGTACTCGGGTCCGAAACGCCGCTTCAGCGAGCCGCCGCCCCCCGCGCTCCTACGGGCGCGCAGGGTCAGGACGGCGGCCACGACGACCACGACCGCCACGATCACGATCAAAGCGATGATCAATCCTGTGGACATGAATGCCTTCCAGAGTCCTCGGCCCGGGCGTCTCGCCCCGTCGGGCCGTTTCGCACCGGGTTGCCCGAACCGGGTCGTTCAAACGGCAAGCGGCGGCGCGCGAACGCAAGGCGTGGGCGCGCGGCACGACGACCCGAGGCGCGGGGTGCGGGTGTGACGTACGGGACGACGGCGGCGTAAATCGTTTGCGGGCCACCCGCCCCCGCTCCCGACAATGACCGCCATGACCCGTGCGACACCCACCCCGACCTCGACGGCCACGGCCGCCACGACCGCCGCCGCATCCACCGCGGCCCGCTGGTCCGTTGCTGCCGAGCCCCACGACTCCCCCGTGGCCGCGGCCCTCTGGCGGGCGTACTACACGGAGGTCAGCGACCGCTGGTACCAGCTGCACGAAGGGCACACCACGGACCCGGACGAGCTGGAGCGGGAGGTCGCCGCCGACACCGGGGAGTACCTGGCACCGCCGAACGGGGTGCTGCTGGTCGCACGGTACGCGGGCGAGCCGGTCGGCACGGCCGGGGTACGGCTGGCGGACGCCACGACGGCCGAGCTGAAGCGGGTCTTCCTACGGCCGGAGGCCCGGGGCCGGGGCGGCGCCGCGCTGCTGGTGGCGGCGGCCGAGGACGCGGCCCGCGCCCTGGGCGCCGAGCGGATGGTGCTCGACACCCGGGGCGACCTGGTCGAGGCCCGCGCGCTGTACGCACGGCTCGGCTACGTGGAGAGCGCCCCGCACAACGACCAGCCGTACGCGGACCACTGGTTCACGAAGGCACTGACGGGGACGTGGGCGACGTAGGAGGACCGGGCGACGCGGAAGGGCCGGGCGGCCCAGGGGGTGCGGGCGGTGTGCCGGAGCCCCGCCCGACGTTCGGCCGGCGGGTGATCGCCCCCGTGGCGTGCGGGCGTTCCTCGTCGGAGCCGCACAGCTCGGCGTTGAGTTCCTCGACGAGGCGGATCAGGTCGGTGGGGCGGTCGCGGCCCCACCAGTCGCCGAGGAGTTCGGCGAGGGAGTCCTCGCGGGCCTTGGCGAGCCGGTCGGCGGCCTGGTGGCCGGTGTCGGTGAGGACGAGGTCGATGCCGTCGCGACGGGCGAGGCGGCGCTCCTCGGCCTGCCGGGTCGCGGCCATGATCACGTCGAGCGGTACGGTGCTGCGCTCCGCGAGCACGGCGGGCTCGGCCCAGCCGTACCGCCGGATCCGCAGCAGCAGCCAGCTCGTGGCGGGCAGCAGGTCGTACCCGGCCCGTGCGGTGATCTTCCGGTAGATCTCGCGGCGGCCCTCCCGGGACCCCAGCACCGACAGCGCCCGGCACACCTCGTCGTACGACGACCGCTCGACCGGGTTGCTCGCGAGCGTCTCCGTGGCGTCCGGCGCCGTCACGGACGCCCGCAGCCGGTCCTCGCGCAGGAACCAGGCGAGGACGAACCCGAGGAGGGCGACCGGGGCGGCGTAGACGAAGACGTCGGTGATGGAGGAGGCGTACGCGTCGAGGACGGGCGGGCGCAGCGCGGCCGGGAGGTCGGCGATCTCGCGCGGGTCGGCCTTCAGCCCCTCCACCGTGACGCCGGAGGGCAGCGTGGCCCCGTCGAGCGCGTCGGTGAGCTTGTCGCCGAGATGGCCGGCGAAGACCGTACCGAAGACGGCTACGCCGAACGAGGCGCCGATGGACCGGAAGAAGGTCGCGCCGGAGGTGGCGACGCCGAGGTCCTCGTAGGAGACGGCGTTCTGCACGATGAGGACGAGGACCTGCATCACGAGGCCGAGCCCGGCACCGAAGACGAAGAGGTACGCGCTCATCTCACCGTCGCCGCTGTTCGCGTCCAGTTGGTGCAGGAGCAGCAGGCCCAGCGTGGTGACGGCCGTGCCGACGAGCGGGAACACCTTCCAGCGGCCCGTACGGCTGACGATCTGCCCGGAGACCGTCGAGGACAGCAGCAGCCCGAACACCATCGGCAGCATGTGCACGCCGGACATGGTGGGCGACACGCCGCGCACGACCTGTAGGAACGTCGGCAGATAGGTCATCGCGCCGAACATCGCGAAGCCGACGACGAAGCTGATCACGGCGGACAGGGTGAAGGTGCGGACGCCGAACAGCTTGAGCGGGAGGACCGGTTCGGCGGCCCGCCGCTCGGCGGCCACGAACCCGACGACCAGCACCACGGCCAGCACGGACAGGCCGACGATCTGCGGCGAGTTCCAGTCCCAGGTGGTGCCGCCGAGGGAGGCGACCAGGACCAGACAGGTGGCGACGGAGGCGATGAGGAAGGTGCCGAGGTAGTCGATGACATGCCGTTCGGCCCGGCGCGGGATGCGCAGCACGGCGGCGATGACGACCAACGCGACCGCGCCGACGGGCAGGTTGACGTAGAACACCCAACGCCAGCTCAGATGCTCGGTGAACAGCCCGCCCAGCAGCGGCCCGAGCACACTCGTCGCACCGAAGACCGCGCCGAACAGCCCCTGGTAGCGCCCGCGTTCGCGCGGCGGGACGAGGTCCCCGACGATCGCCATCGACAGCACCATGAGTCCGCCGCCGCCGAGGCCCTGCAGCGCGCGGAACCCGATCAACTGGGGCATGTCCTGGGCCGCCCCGCACAGCGCCGACCCGATGAGAAAAATCACGATCGCCGTCTGGAACAGCCGCTTGCGGCCGTACTGGTCGCCCAGCTTCCCCCACAGCGGGGTCGCCGCCGTCGCCGCCAGCATGTACGCCGTGACCACCCACGACAGGTGCTCCAACCCGCCGAGGTCGCTGACGATCGTCGGCAGGGCCGTCGAGACGATCGTCTGGTCCAGGGCGGCCAGCAGCATGCCCAGCAGCAGGGCCCCGATGGAGACCATCACGCCGCCGCCCACCCGCTCCGACGTGGGCACTCCGTGACCACGGGGGCGGGGTGGGGGTGTGGGTCCGGACGGGGTGCCGGCGGGGCCGCCGGGGACGTCCGCGCGGGTGACCCGGCGCGCGGGATCGCGCCCCGGGTCGCGCGCGGGCTCGTTGCCGGTGTCGTGGGTCATGCAGACCTCCTGAGGACCCGAGAGCCTCGTACAGCGCCCTCAGTCTCCTCTCCTTCTTCCTCTTCCTCCATGTCCGTTCCATGGTGGTCGGTGTGACCGGTTATGGCCTGTCGAGGCTTTCCGGAACCCGTGATTCCCGGGGCGCCGGGGAGATTCTGTGTCGACGCTTTGCATAAACTCTGGAGTCTTCGCGGGGAGGACCGACACGTGAGTGAACCGACCAGTCACATATGCCCGGAGTGCTTCACACCCCGGGCCGCGGACGGCACGCCGTCCTGCGCGTGCGGACGCCGCGCCTCCGAGGCCCTGCTCGAAACCCGTACGGCCGAGGCCGCGGCCGCGGAGGACTTCGACCCCCTCCGGATACGCCCTTACGTGGAACTGGGCGAGGACCACGACGCCGCGGGGCCGAACCCCGACCGGACCCCGACGACCGCGATGCCGATGACCACGGCGACGACGGCGACGACGGCGACGACGCCGGTGCCTACGGGGACGACGGCGCCCGGCGAACCGAACCCGCGGCGCTCGCCCATGTCCGGCCCGGCCACCTCGGCGGCGCCCACGACCCGCTTCCCCTCCCCCTCAGCTCCCTCCTCCCCCTCCTCCGTGCCGTCGGCAGGACGTCCCCGGGGGCGGCGGCGCCGCCGTACGGGGCTGATGGTCGCGCTCGCCGGCACGGCCGCCGCCGGAGTGATGGCGGCCGCCGGGTTCGCGAGCGGGCTGTTCTCGTACGAAGCCCCCGAGCGGGACCGGGCGCTGCCGGACGACCTGCGGGCGAGCGTGCCGGACACGTCGCCCGACGGGGAGGCGTCGCCGGTGGAGACACCCGGGGAGGGCGGCGGCGGGGGCGGGGCGCCCGCACCGGCGCCGTCGAGCGGCGGCGGCGCGGGGTCGCCGAGCCCCACGAAGGAGTCGTCGCCCTCTCCGTCACCCTCGGAGCCGTCGGGATCGCCGTCGCCGTCCGTGTCACCGTCCCCCGGGCGGAGCGCGCCGAGCGCGGGCGCCTCCACCGGGTCGTCGGCGGCGGACGCGAACGAGGCGGACGACAGCCGGCTCGTGGTCCCCAAGACGCTCCGGGCCGGCGACGACGACCCCGAGGTGACCGAACTCCAGCTCCGGCTGCGCCAGTTGGGCCTCTACACCGGTGACATCGACCAGAACTTCGACGAGCAGGTCGAGCAGGCCGTCATCGTCTACCAGAACACCCGCGGCATCACGAAGGACAAGGAGGAGCCGGGCGTCTACGGCGTGGTGACCCGCCAGCGCCTGGAGTCCGAGACGAAGGAGCCCTGACCGCCGGGGCCGACCGGCGCCCCCTGCTCCCGAGTGATGCAGGATGAGGCCATGAGCATCGTCAAGATCAATGTCCTCTCGGTTCCGGCCGAGCAGCGCGAGACGTTGGAGAAGCGGTTCGCCTCCCGCGCCGGGGTGGTCGAGAGCTCCGACGGTTTCGAGTGGTTCGAGCTGCTGCGCCCTGTCGACGGCACCGACAACTACCTCGTCTACACCCGCTGGCGTGACGAGGCCGCCTTCCAGGCGTGGATGGAGGGCCCCATGAAGCAGGCCCACCAGGGCGGTGGCGGCGGCGATCGCCCCCGGCCGGCCGCCTCCGACTCCTCCGTCTGGACCTTCGAGGTCCTCCAGCAGACGGGCCCGAAGACCGACTCCTGACCCGCCCCCCGCACACCCCTCCCCCGTACGGCCCCTCCGCACGCACCCCCGCGCGCCCCGGGGCGAAGGCCCCCGCCCGAGCCACGACGGCATCCGGACGGGGGCCCGGTGCTCCCGAGCCGGCGGGGAGGCGGGTCAGGGCCTCTGGTGGGGGAAAACCCACGCGGGTGCCAAGCCCATCGGCGCCCACCCCAAGTACCCACTTTTTTGTGGGTACTTGGCGGCCGGTCGACGTCGGACCATCCTTGTGGTGAGGGAGCGGCCGACGGGGCGCGCGCCACCGAGCAGGGCGGAAGACGAGACGATGACGTGACGGTGAGGCCTACGGCGACGACGTCGCCGACGGTGACGCTCCGGTGAGCGTCTCCAGACGTCGGTGCCCCCAGTCCGACAACGGCCCCAGCGCCTCGGCCAGTTCGCGGCCGAACGGGGTCAACGAGTAGACGGTCTTCAGCGGCAGCACATCGTGCACCTCCCGGTGCACGAGCCCGTCCGTCTCCATCTCGCGCAGCGCCTGCGTCAGCACCTTCTCGGTGAGCCCCGGCAGCAGCCGGCGCAGCTCACCCGGCCGGCGCGGGCCGGACTCCAACCGCCACAGCAGCGACGGCTTCCACTTCCCCTCGATCACGGCGACCGCCGCGGTCACCCCGCACACATTCGTGTCCTGGGCACGCCTGCGCCTCATTCCCGTTCCCCCTCGCCCATCAGTCGTGAATCGACGAACCGACCTATTCTGCACAGGAGTCACCGAGCGATGCCCGCACACACCGAACAGCACACCGCCGCCGCCCCCGACACCGCCGGCGAGGCCCCTTCCGTCACCGTGCTCGGCCTGGGCCCGATGGGCCGGGCCCAGGCCGGCGCCTTCCTGGACGCCGGGCTGCGGACCACGGTCTGGAACCGTACGCCGGGCCGGGACGAGGAGTTGGTGGCGCGCGGCGCGATCGGCGCCGGGTCGGCGGAGGAGGCGGTGGCCGCCAGCCCGCTGACCGTCGTCTGCGTGGTCAACTACGACGCCTCGGACGCGGTGCTGCGCGCTCCGGCGGTCACCGGGGCCCTCAAGGGGCGCACGGTGGTCAATCTGACCGCCGACACCCCGCACCGTGCCCGGGACACCGCCGCGTGGGCGGCCGAGCACGGCGTCGCCTACCTGGACGGGGCGATCATGACGCCGACGCCGGTCATCGGCACCCCGGACGGCGTGTTCCTCTACAGCGGCGACGCGGACCTGTACCGCGCCCACCGGCCCGTCCTGGACGCGCTGGACGGCACCCACACCCACCTGGGCGAGGAGATCGGCCGGGCGGCCGCGTACGACGTGGCGCTGCTCGACCTCTTCTGGACCTCGATCGCCGGTTACACCCATGCCCTGGCGCTGGCCCGGGCGGAGGGTGTCAGCGCTCAGGAGCTGACCCCGTTCGCCCAGGGGATCGCCGCGATCCTGCCGCCGCTCTTCGAGGAGGGCGCGAAGGAGGTCGACAGCGGTCGGCACTCCGGCGAGGGCAATCCGCTGACCTCGGCGTTGTCGACCATGACCCACGTCATCGAGGTCTCCGAGTCCCACGGGATCGACGCGAGCGTCATGCGGTCGGCCGAGGGGTTCGTCCGCCGCGCCATCGCCCAGGGCCACGGCACCGACGGCTTCACCAGGCTGACGGAGGTACTCGACCACCACAGCTGACACGGGGCTCGACCGACCCGCAGGGCGCACTCGGGCACGGGGCTCAGCCGACCCGCAGGGCGCACTCGGGCACGGGGCTCAGCCGACCCGCAGGGCCCACTCGGGCACGGGGCTCAGCCGACCCGCAGGGCCCACTCGGGCACGGGGCTCAGCCGACCCGCAGGGCCCACTCGGGCACGGGGCTCGACCGATCACTAAGCGCACCCCACCACGAGCCTCGACCCACCGGAAAGCTCAACCCACCGTGAGCCGGATCAGACCACCCGCGGCGATCTCGACCCGCACCGTGGTCAGGTCCGGCACCACGACGTCCGGCCCGTGGGGCCGGGCGCGCTCCCCGATGCCCACGACCCGCATCCCCGCGGCGCGCCCCGCCCGGATCCCCGCCTCGGAGTCCTCGAAGACCACGCAGTCCTCGGGCGCGACGCCCAGTTCGGCGGCCCCCTTCAGAAAGCCCTCGGGGTCCGGCTTGCTCGCGCCGACGGACTCGGCGGTGACGCGTACGTCGGGCAGCGCCAGCCCGGCCGCGCCCATCCGTGCCGTGGACAGCGCGACGTCCGCCGAGGTCACGAGGGCGTGCGGGACTTTGCCGGCGACGAGGGAGGCGAGGAACTCGGGCGCGCCGGGTATCGGGACGACGCCGTCCACGTCGGCGGTCTCCTCGGCCAGCATCCGCGCGTTGTCCGCGAGGTTCTGCTCCATGGGCCGGTCCGGCAGCAGGACGGCCATCGTGGCGTACCCCTGGCGGCCGTGGACGACCTTCATGATGTCGGCGCCGTCCAGCCCGTGCCGTTCGGCCCAGCGCCGCCAGACACGTTCGACGGCGGCGTCCGAGTTGACGAGGGTGCCGTCCATGTCCAGCAGGAGGGCGCGGGCGGTCAGAACGGTCGTGGCCGTCATCAGCAGCTCCAGGGCGCGGAGAAGGGGGCCGCGGACGGGGTCGCACCCGGCGAGGCGGCCCGGAGGGAACAAGGCGGCCCCGCCCACCGGTCAGGGAATGCGGGCGGGAGCCACTTTGTTCCCCTACGGTACAAAACAATCCGGGCCCCCGCCACCCCGTCACCCGTACGGTCCACTCATCCCGCCACGGCCTCCCACAGACTCCACACACCGAGCCCCAGCATCAGCACGGCGGCGATCCGCGTGATCAGCGCGAGCGGCACCCGCTTCATCAGCGCCCGGCCGCCGACGATGCCGAGCCCGGCGACGGCCCACAGGGCGAGGACCGCCCCGAGCCCGACGGAGAGCGGGTCGTCGTACCGGGCCGCGAGGTTCGCCGTCATGATCTGGGTGAGGTCACCGAACTCGGCGACCAGGATGAGCATGAAGCCGGCCCCCGAGACCTTCCAGAAGCTCTGGTCCTCGGGCCTGCGGATCTCCTCCTCGCCCTCGTCCTTCTTCATGAGCAGCACCGCCGCGCCGCCCAGGAACAGCACGCCGGTGAGCGCGTGCACGATCTGCTGCGGCAGCAGCGTGAGGACGCTGCCGGCCGCCACCGCGAGCGCGACGTGCACGGCGAACGCGGCGGCGACTCCGGCGAAGACGTAGGAGGCGCGGTAGCGGGTGCCGAGGACGAGACCGGCGAGTGCGGTCTTGTCGGGGAGTTCGGCGAGAAAGACGACGCCGAAGACGAGCGCCGTGACACTGAAGCTGATCAAGGTTCCTCAATCGGTCGGCTGCCCCACCGAGAGAAATCATCCGCTGACGCGACACCTCGGCACGGCAGCACACGGTCGGCCCGTGCCGGGCGGCACGGACGGTGCACTGCTTGCCGAAGGTCTCGCTGGCGCGGTCCCGGTCACGGGACCCGCCTCCGGGCGCCGGCTCAGACGAGCTGAGCAGTATGTCGACGGTCCGGCGAAGAGCTACTCCCCTTCTGCGCGGTCCATGGTACGCCGGGCGCGTCACGGCTCGGGGCGCAGCCCCTGCTCGTCAGGGGCGCGGGGAACTGCGGGGAGAGGCCCCCCGCACCCGCGCCCGCCGACGGATCACGCACCCCACCCCGGAGCGCGTCGGCCACAATCACGACCGCACCCCTTGTCGTGTCATGCCCACGTCATTAACTTCTCACCCGACGCACATCCGCCGGTAACACCGCGGCGCGACCCTTCAATCGCTCACTCCCCAACGCCCCCGGCCCCACAAGGAGTTCACATGCGCAGGTTCTACGCGCGTCGACGAGTCAGCATACTCGCGGCGCTCAGCGGATTGATAGCCTCCGCCGCGCTCTTCAACGCCCCCACCGCCTCCGCCGCGCTCCCCACCCCCATCAGCGCCTCCACCGCCCGCTCCTACCTCGCCACCCTCACCGTGGCGACCGAGGACCGCACCGGCTACGACCGGGACCTGTTCAACCACTGGATCACCATCAGCGGCACCTGCAACACCCGCGAGACGGTCCTCAAGCGCGACGGTACGAACGTCGTCACCGACTCCGCCTGCGCCTCCACCAGCGGGAGCTGGTACTCCCAGTACGACGGCGCCACCTGGACGCTCGCCTCCGACCTGGACATCGACCACCTCGTGCCGCTCGCCGAGGCCTGGGACTCCGGCGCCGACAGCTGGAGCAGCGCCACCCGTCAGGCCTTCGCCAACGACCTCACCCGCCCGCAGCTCATCGCGGTCACCGACAACGTGAACCAGGCGAAGGGCGACCAGGACCCCGCCACCTGGATGCCGTCGCGCACGGCCTACCGCTGCACGTACGTCCGCGCCTGGGTCCAGGTGAAGTACTACTACGACCTCTCGGTCGACTCCGCGGAGAAGAGCGCCCTCACCAGCTACCTGGCGAGCTGCTGACTCTCGCACGCGAAACCGCTCCGGAAGCTCGCCGTTCCCCTCCGTCGTTCCGTACCGTACGGGGCGACGGAGGAGGCGGGTCCGAAGAGGCGCGCCCCCGGAGGTGAACCGGCGGAGAAGGAGTGAGTGATCGCTCATGACGGGGCTGCGTCTGGGACCACTGCTGAGATACGTGGACGGCTCGTCCGCGACCGTCTGGGTCGAGACGGACCGACCGTGCGTCGCCGAGGTGCGCTGCGCCGGCGGCGGACACGGTGAGGCCCGCACCTTCCAGATCGCCGGCCACCACTACGCGCTGGTCCCGGTGACGGGGCTCGCGCCGGGCACGGCCTCGGCGTACGAGGTGCTCCTCGACGGCGCACCCGTGTGGCCCCTCCCCGACTCCCCCCATCCGCCCTCCGAGATCCGCACGCCCGCCGAGGGCGACACCGTCCGGATCGCCTTCGGCTCCTGCCGCTGGGCCGCGCCGCCCGGCGGGGAGCCGGACCCGGTGGGCCCGGACGCCCTCGACACGCTGGCCGCCCGGCTGTCCGCCGAACCGGGCGCGGAGCGCCCCGACGTCCTCCTGCTCCTCGGCGACCAGGTGTACGCCGACGAGACCTCCGACGCCACCCGCCGCTGGCTGGCCGCGCGACGCGACCTCGCGGACCCGCCGGGGAGCCAGGTGGCGGACTACGAGGAGTACACCCACCTCTATGACGAGTCCTGGCTCGACCCCGAGATCCGCTGGCTGCTCTCCACCGTCCCCAGCTGCATGATCTTCGACGACCACGACGTCATCGACGACTGGAACACCAGCGCGTCCTGGCTCGCCGACATGCGGGCCACCCCCTGGTGGCGCGAGCGGATCCTGAGCGGCCTGATGTCGTACTGGGTCTACCAGCACCTCGGCAACCTCTCCCCCGCCGAACTGGCCACCGACCCGGTCCACGCCGCTGTGCGCGCCACCCCGGACGGCACGGACGCGCTGCGCGCCCACGCCGCCGAGGCCGACCGGGACCCGGCCTCGGTCCGCTGGAGTTACCGGCGGGACTTCGGTCGCGTACGGGTGCTGATGCTCGACTCACGCGGGGCGCGGGTCCTCGACGAGGGCAACCGCTCGATGCTGAACCCCGGCGAGGCGCGGTGGCTGCGGGACCAGGCGCTGGACGCGCGCGGCTCCTACGACCATCTGCTGATCGGCACCTCCCTGCCCTGGCTCCTGCCCCACCTCGTGCACGACGCCGAGTCCTGGAGCGCGGCGCTCTGCGGGGGCGAGCGCGGGGACCGCTGGGCCCGGTTCGGGGAGAAGCTGCGCCGGGGCGCCGATCTGGAGCACTGGGCGGCCTTCCCCGACTCCTTCGAGGCCCTGACCCGGCTGATCGCCGAGGCGGGCGGCGGCACCGACGCGCCGGCGACCGTGCTGGTGCTCTCCGGGGACGTGCACCACGCGTACGTCGCCGAACCGTCGTGGCCGGAGGGCGAGCCGGGCGGTGCCGGGGGCCCGGACGCGCGCGTGCTCCAGCTCACCTGCTCCCCCGTGCACAACTCCATCCCGCTCTCCATAAAGCTCGGCTTCCGCTTCGGCTGGAGCGGCACGGGGCGAGCGCTCGGCCGGTGGTTCGGGCGGCACGGCCGGGGCGCGCGGCCGTCCATCGACTGGCGCAGGACGGACGGCCCCTGGTTCGGCAACCACCTCATGACGCTGACCCTGCACGGCCGTTCGGCACGGCTGCGGCTGGACCGCGCACGGGCCCGGCGGGGCGGCAGGGCCCACCTCGAAACGGCGGCGGAGTCCGTACTCACCCGCTAATCCACCCATTGCGCACGGTTGTTGCCCCCGTTGTCCGAGATGCTCGTGAGGCATCCCACACCCGGCGCGTCCGATGAGCCCCAACGCTCCGATCCCGTCGCGTACGACGGCATGATGAGGCGGACCGTCCGCTTGCCGGCGGGCGGTCCGCCGCACCGCGCCCCACGATGCGCCCCACACGCACGGGAGTTACTCCTTTGTCCGAACGGCCAGGGATCAGTGACATCGGCATCGCTCTCGTCGGAGCCGGCCCGCGCGGCACCAGCGTCCTGGAACGCCTCTGCGCCTCCGCGCCCGAACTGCTCCGCCCCGGCACCCGTCTGACCGTCCATGTCGTCGACCCCGCGCCGCCGGGCCCGGGCCGCGTCTGGCGCACCGACCAGTCCCCCCATCTGCTGATGAACACCGTGGCTTCCCAGGTCACGCTCTTCACCGACGACAGCGTGGAGTGCTCGGGCCCGATACGCCGGGGCCCGAGCCTGTACGAGTGGGCGAGCGGCCGGGCGAGCGGTGGGGCGGAGGCGCCGGGCAAGACGGGTGAGCCGGGCCGGTCCCAGGGGCCGGGCGAGTTGGGGCCCGACGACTATCCGACGAGGGCCCAGTACGGCCGCTATCTGGAGTGGGTCTTCGCCGAGGTGGTGCGGGGCGCGCCGCCCGGGATCCGGGTCGAGGTGCACGGCACCCGGGCGGTCCGTCTGGAGGACGCCCCCGACGGCGGCCAGCGGCTCACGCTCGCCACCGGCCGCGTCCTCACCGGCCTCGCCGCCGTGGTCCTCACCCAGGGCCACCTTCCCGCCCTCCCCGACCGGGCCGAGCGGGACCTCACCGAGTACGCCGCCCGCCACGGGCTGCGCCACTTCCCGCCCGCCAACCCGGCCGACCTCGACCTCTCCTCCGTCGCCCCCGGGGAACCCGTGCTGCTGCGCGGTCTCGGACTCAACTTCTTCGACCACATGGCCCTGTTGACGACCGGGCGGGGCGGCTCCTTCGTATACGACGCCGAGAAGGGGGGCCTGCGGTACGAGCCGTCCGGCCGCGAGCCGCGTCTGTACGCCGGCTCCCGGCGAGGCGTCCCGTACCAGGCACGCGGCGACAACGCGAAGGGCCCCTACGGCCGCCACGCCCCGCTCGTCCTGACCCCCGAGGTCATCGCGGCGTTCCGCAAACGCGCGGACTCCGGCGAGGCCCCGGACTTCCTGACGGAGATATGGCCCCTGGTCGCGAAGGAGGTCGAAACGGTCTACTACGAGGGCGTGTTGGCGCGACCGCCCCACCGGTCGGCACCGACTGCGACACCATCGGCCCCGGCACCCGGCCGGTCTCGGGACGGCCGGGGCGAGGCGGGTGGCGGTGCGGTGTACGGGCCGTTCCCCGGGCACTCCTGCGCTCTCTTCGGGGGAACCGCCCCCTTCCGCGACCGTTTCCTCGCCGTACCCCAGGGCTCCCCTCAAGAGGCCGCCCTGCTCGATGAGTTCGGAATCGCGGAGGCGGACCGTTGGTCGTGGGATGGGGTCGCGCGGCCGTACGCGGGGCGGCAGTTCACGGGCGCGGCGGACTGGCGGGACTGGCTGCTGGCGTATCTGCGGGAGGACGCCGCTCAGGCCGCCCTCGGGAACGTCGAGGGCCCGGTGAAGGCCGCGCTGGACGTACTGCGGGACCTGCGCAACGAGTTGCGGCTGATCGTGGACCACGGCGGACTGGCGGGCGCGTCACGCCGGGAGCATCTGGACCGCTGGTACACCCCCCTGAACGCGTTCCTGTCGATCGGCCCGCCGCGCAGCCGTATCGAGGAGATGTCCGCGCTGATCGAGGCGGGCGTACTGACCGTGCTGGGCCCCCGACTGCGGACGCGCCCGGAGGACGGTGCCTGGGTGGCCCACTCGCCCGACGTGCCGGGGTCCGCGGTCCGTGTGACGACCATCGTCGAGGCGCGCCTCCCGGAGCCGGATCTGCGCAGGACGGCCGACGAGTTGCTCGCCGATCTGCTGGCGAAGGGCGGCTGCCGTCCGCACCGGGTGGACGGATACGAGACCGGAGGACTGGACGTCACACCGCGGCCGTATTACCTGATTGACCGTCACAACACTGTGCACGCACGGAGGTTCGCGTTCGGGGTGCCGACGGAGGGTGTGCACTGGGTCACCGCGGCAGGCGCCCGGCCAGGGGTGGATTCGGTCACACTTTCGGATGCGGATGCCGTGGCGCGAGCGGCTCTACGTGCGGCGACACCTGCGAAAGCCCCCCGGGCGCAGGTGAAGAGCTGGCCAGATGTTGAACTTGCAAGCATCGATTAGGGCTGCCTACCGTGGGTGACTCACCGGTAATAACCGTCCCCACCGGTCTCACGAGGACCGGGTGACACTACCGAAGGAGCCCCCCACCATGACCGGACGCCTCAACAGCGCCCAGCCATACGCTCTCGGTCTCTTCCGCATCGTCGTCGGCCTGCTCTTCACCTGCCACGGCGCCATGACCCTCTTCGGCGTCCTGGGCGGCGCGGACGGGCAGGGCGGCACCGTCGCCGCCGGAACCTGGCCCGGCTGGTACGCGGCCGTCATCCAACTCGTCGGCGGCGGCCTGGTACTGATCGGCCTCGGCACCCGCTACGCGGCGTTCGTCGCGTCGGGCTCCATGGCCTACGCGTACTTCAAGGTCCACCAGCCGGAGGCCCTGTGGCCGGTGGAGAACGGCGGCGAGGCCGCGGCGCTCTTCTGCTGGGCCATGTTCCTGCTGATCTTCACCGGCTCCGGCGCGCTCGGCCTCGACCAGCTCTTCGCCAAGCGCCAGGCCGCGTCCGCGAACAGCACCGCCACGAACAAGGCCACCGTGGCGGCCTGACCCACCCCGGCGGCCGGCCCGAGCCCTGCCCCGCTCCCCACGCGCGTCTCCCCCACCGACCTCTGTCGGCGCACCGCGCATCACGAACACGCACCGCGAACCACGAAACGCCCGCTTGAACAACGAACACGGTGTGACGGACACATGAGCCCCTGTGAGCCGTCCGTCATACCCGGGGCGTACGCTGTTCGGCTGTCACGGGTCGCCGTGACGTCGGGGGACAACAGGAGAGTGCTCGGTGCTTGAGAGTCTGGGTTGGCTGGCCGCCGGCCCATGGATCTACGCCGTGGTGGGCGCGTCCATCGTGCTGGACGTGTTCCTCCCGGTCCTCCCGAGCGGTGTCCTGGTGGTCGCGGTGGCCACGGCCGCCGCGGCGGAGACGGCGGCGGGCGCGATGCCCCGCGAGGTCCCCGACATCCTGGTGCTGATGCTCTCGGCGGCGACCGCGTCCGTGCTCGGTGACCTCGTGGCGTACCGGCTGGCCTGGCGCGGCAGCGCCCGACTCGACCGCGCCATCGCCCGCTCCCGCCGGCTGACCACCGCGCAGGAACGTCTCGGCGCCGCGCTCGTACGCGGGGGCGGCCTGCTGGTCGTCGTCGCCCGCTTCGCCCCCGCCGGCCGCTCCGTGGTCTCCCTGGGCGCCGGCGCCGCCCGCCACCGCGCCCGCGACTTCCTCCCCTGGTCCGCCCTGGCCGGCCTCGCCTGGGCCGCGTACAGCGTGGCCCTCGGCTACTTCGGCGCCCAGTGGCTCGGCCCCACCTGGCTCGCGACAGCGGTGTCCCTGGCCGCCCTCTTCGGCGCGGGCGCGGCGGCCGCGTACTTCATGCGCCGCCCGCAGCCCAGCTGACACGGGGGCGATGCCCCGGGGTTCAGGCTCCGGTGCCGTAGCGGGCGAGCATGAGGGCGACGGCTTCGTCCACGATCGCGGCGTCCGTCGGGTTGGGCGGGACGAAGTCGGTCCGTACGAGTTGAGGCCAGAGGAACTGGCCGGAGATCATGCCGAGGAACTGCTCCGCCACCGCGGATGCCGACCGTGACTGCCCGTCGGCCGAGCGGAAGTCGAGTGTGCCGGCCCGCGCTTCGGCCTCCAGGTAGTCGCGGAGCCGGTCGAAGAAGGGCCCGCGGTCCATGGCGAAGCCGGTGCCGACGATGTCGGCGAGCTCCGGCATCTGGGGGAGTTCGGTGATGATGAGGCGGCACAGCGCCGCCGTGTGGGGCCGCGCGACCAGGCAGGCGTAGTCGCGGCCGATGTGGTCCAGGCCGTACCGGGGATCACCGGGCGGGGGCGGTGCGGCCCACTCCACGTCCAGCTGCCACTGTTCGGCGGTGACGGCCGCGAACAGCGCGGCCTTGGAGGGGTACCGCTTGAAGAGGGTGCCCGTCGAGACGCGGGCCTCCCTGGCGATCTGGGCGAGGGAGGTCTTGTCGTATCCCCGGGCGAGGAAGAGGTCACGGGCGGCGCGGATGATCCGCGCGCGGTTCTCCTCTTTGACCTGCGCGTGATACCCGGCCCGGCACGTATCGCCACCGGCTTCCGCTCGGTCCGCCACCGACATACCCACGCCCCTCGCCCGTCCACCCGCCGCGTCCTCGCTCTCAGAGAACGGTCTGGCCTCCGTCCAGGATAAGGTCCTGGCCCACCGCGAAGGCGGAGGCGTCGGAGGCCAGGTACACGACCGCTTCCGCGACCTCCTCGGGCAGACCCATGCGGCCCAGCGGGATGCCGGCGCTGATCCCCTCCAGGACCGCCGCCTGCACCGCGGGGTCCTCGATCCCGAGCTTGGAGTAGAGCGGGGTGTCCACCGGGCCGGGGCTGACCGCGTTGAACCGGATGCCGTGCGACTTGAGCAGGTCCGCGTTCCACGACCGCATCAGGGAGCCGACAGCCGCCTTCGTCGCGGCGTAGGCGTTCGAGTTCCCGTAGCCGCCGTGCGCGCTGCTGGACGCGTTGAGGACGACCGAGGACGGGTTGGCCAGCACGGGCACCAGGGCCTGGGTGAGGAAGAAGACGCTCTTGACGTTGATGTCGAAGAGCCGGTCGAAGCTGTCCTCCGTGTGGTCCTCGAACGGCCGCCAGTCCGAGACGCCGGCGTTCAGGAACACCACGTCCAGCTTTCCGAAGTGCTCACCCACCTGCTTGGCGAGGGCGCGCTGAGCGTCGAGATCGCGTGCGTCGGCCTGCACCACCGGCACCTTGTCCCCGAGGACCTGCCGTGCGTTGTCGATGCTGGCCGGGGTGACGCCCGTGACCAGCACCTCGGCGCCCTCCGCGAGGAAACGCCGCGCGGTCTCCAGACCGATTCCGCTCGTGCCGCCGGTGATGAGGGCGCGCTTGCCCGCAAGACGATCCATGTCACTGTTCCTTGCCGAGTCGTAAGGTAAGTCAATGGACTCACCATGAAGGGAAGGTAGCTCCCGCCCCACCACCATGGCAAGTCGATGCACTTACCTTCTAGCTCGCCCGGCGCGCGGCCCCCCGCACCTCCAGCCCGGCCAGCAACGCGGCCGTCGCCTCCGCGACCGCGTCCACCGCCTGCTCGAAGACCTCGCGGTTGTGAGCGGCGGGCGCACGGAAGCCGGAGACCTTCCGGACGTACTGGAGGGCGGCAGCCCTGATGTCGTCCTCGGTGGCCTCTTCGGGCAGGACAGGCGGTCGAAGCGTCTTGATGCTGCGGCACATGCCCCCAGTCTCCCGCGCACGCCCGCCCGACCCCACCCCCGGAACCCGGCAGGTCACGGCCGCACCCGGGCGCACACCTCCAGCCCCAAGCACCACCTTGGGTAAGGCCAAGTTCCCCCGAGGATTGACTGCCCCCTCCCCTCTTGTGATCATCACCGGGGCCGGGACGACCCACCCGACGGAAACGAGGCGACCATGACGAAAGAACGGCTCACGGTGGCGGTACTGGGCCCGGGCGGCGTGGGCGGACTGCTCGCCGCCCTGCTGGCCCGCGCCGGCAACCGCGTGATCTGCCTGGCCGGCGAGCGCACCGCGGAGACCCTGGAGCGGGCCGGCATCCAGGTCACCAGCGCCCGCTTCGGCGACTTCACCGCCCGCGTCGAGACCGCGACCGAGCTGCGCGAACGGGTCGACGCGGCCCTGATCACGGTCAAGCACACCACCCTGACGGCCTCCCTGGACCGCCTCCCGGCAGCGTCCCTCGGCCCCGACACCCTGGTCGTCCCGTTCCTGAACGGCATCGAGCACCCCGCGCAGCTCCGCGCCCACTACGGCGACGCCGTGCCGGTCACCCCCGCCACCATCCGCGTCGAGTCGACCCGTGTCGCCCCGGGCGTCATCGAACACGGCAGCCCCTTCGCGGAGGTCGACCTCACGGGCGACAAGGTGCCGCAGGAGCACCTCAACTCCCTTGCCGGCGCTCTGGAATGGGCAGGCGTGGGCACCCGCGTCCTGCCGGACGAGACAGCCGTGCTGTGGGCGAAGATGTCGTTCCTGGCCCCGTTCGCCCTGCTGACGACCCGTCACGGACTGCCGCTCGGCGAGATCCGCACCCGCCACCGCGAGGAACTGACCGCTCTCGTCGAGGAGACGGCGGCGGTCAGCACGGCCGCCGGTGCCCCCGTCGATCCGGCCGAGACGCTCCGCCGCTACGACGCCTTCCCGCCCGCCACCAAGTCGTCCATGCAGCGCGACGCCGAGTCCGGCCGCCCCCTCGAACTGGACGCGATCGGCGGCGCGTTGCTCCGTTCGGCCGAACGCCACGGCGTACGCGTACCGGTGGCGACGGAGGTGGTGGCGGAGCTGAGGACGGCGGCGGAGCCGAGGGGCACGGCGGAACCACGGGCGGCCGAGGAACCCCGAACAGCGGAGCACTGAGCCGACGCGGACGCCCCCGCCTCACCCCTCGACCGCCCGCACCCCACCCCCCACCCGCACCGCGTGCCGGGCCACCGTGTCGGCGAAGGCGCGGGCCGGGGGCGACAGCGCGTCCCAGCGCCGTACCGCCCAGCCGACGGTGAGCGGGGGCAGGTCGGGGACCGGGACGAAGCGCAGCCCGGGGTGGCCGGGGCCCGTCCAGCCCGGGAGCGCGGGGACCACGGCGTGGCCGACGCCGAGTTCGGCGAGGAGGATCGCGGTGTCCCAGTCGGCGACCCCGGCCCCGGAGGAGCTGACCGAGATGTCCAACTTCCGGTAGGCGGCGTCGAGATGGGCGTACGAGGTGGAGTTCTCCGGCAGCCCGATCAGCCGCATCCCGTCCAGCTCCCGGCCCTCCACGCTGTCCCGCCCGGCGAGTTCGTCGTCGGCGCGCACGGCGAGCACCCAGGGCAGCTCCGCCACGGCCCGCTGTTCGATGCCCCGGACGGCGGGCCCCAGGGTCAGCCAGGAGAGGTCGAGGTCCCGGGACGGGTCGGCCAGCGCGTCACAGCACCCCGCGCTCGACCGGACGGTCTGGAACTCCAGGCCCACGTCCGGGTACGAGCGCCGGAAGTCGACGATGCCCTGCGCCATGAAGTGCCGCACGGTCGTGCCGCCGGTGGCGACCCGTACGACGCCGCCGTCCCCGCGCACCATCTCGGCCAGCCGGCGCAGCGCGAGGTCGAGCCCGGTGATGCCCTCGGCCGCCGCCTCCTGGAGCAGCCGGCCGGCCCGGGTCGGCACGACGCCACGGGCCTGCCGCTCCACCAGCCCGACACCGACCTCCCGCTCCAGCCGCCGCACATGCTGACTCACCGCCGACTGGGTGCACCCCAGCTCCCGGGCCACCGCGCTGAGACTCCCGGCCCGGCAGACGGCGACGAAGACACGGAGATCGTCAAGGGTCATGAAGGGGACGATATCCAAGGTTCACCTTGGGTATCGATCCACACTCCAAGCAGGCCCTCTACGCCATCCCCCCGTTCGGATGAACCCGGGCCCGGAGCGGCAGAAGGAACTCGCATCCCAAAATCGAACAGGCGTACCATTGCCGTGTGGCTAAGACCTATGACTTCCCAGAGGACCTTCTCGCCGGTCAGGAGGAGCTGCATCAGGTCCGGGCCGAGCTCCTGGCACTGCTGAAGCGGCTGCCCTGGTCGGTCGAGCCCCTGGACGGTTTCAGCGACGACAACGGCTGGCGCAAGGTCGAGCGCCCCGCCTCGCCGGGCTGGACGCCCGACGAGCAGGCCGAGGTCGAGAAGCTCCGCGCGCGCGAGCGGGAACTGGCGGTCTTCGTGAGCTGCCACCGCTTCTGGTCGGAGATGGCCACCGAGGAGAGGGTCGAGGCCCGCACCCATCTGAAGCACGCGCGGGATTCCTGAGGCCCATGGGCCCCGGACACGCGAGGACCCCGGCCGTGATCGGCCGGGGTCCTCGTCTCGGTGGGCATGGACGGTTTCGAACCGCCGACATCCTGCTTGTAAGGCAGGCGCTCTACCCCTGAGCTACACGCCCGAGTACGAGTCGACAGCCTACATTGCCCGAGGGCGTGCCCAGCAAACCCGTATCGGGCCGGCATCGGGCCTGGGTCGGGGGTTAACCCCACCCCTGATCCGGGAGTCGCCCGGATCCCCCTCAACTCCCCTGCTCCGTACGGTCGAAGGACAGCGGCAGACCAGCCCCAGGGGGAGATCGTCATGACACGCACCGCTCGCACGGCTCGTACGGCTCGCAGGTCACGTGCGGGTGCGGTGGGGGTCGCCGGTCTCGCCGTCGTGCTCATGGCGTCCGTCGCCGCGTGCGGGGCGGACGCCGGGGAGGACCGGGATCCGGAACACCGGAGCTTCGCCCTGGAGGGCCGGACGCTCACGGTCGACTCGGACGACTCCGCGCTCGAACTGGTCGCGGCGGACGTGGACGAGGTCGAGGTCACCCGGTGGTTCGAGGGGCGGGTCATGGTCGGCGGGAAGCCCCGGGTGACCTGGGAGATGAAGGACGACCGGCTGGAGCTGCGGCTGAAGTGCGACGGCATCGTCGCCGACTGCGCGGCCAGGCACCGGATCGAGGTCCCGCGCGGGGTCGCGGTCGCCGTGCGGAGCGACGACGGGAGCGTGAGCGCGAAGGGCTTCGCGGAGGCGCTGGAGGTCCGGTCCGCCGACGGTGCCGTGCGGGTCGGCGACACCACCGGGCCGCTGGAGCTGCACACCGACGACGCCTCCGTGCGGGCGCTCGGGGTCGCCTCGCGGAGCGTCAAGGTGAGCACGCAGGACGGTTCGGTCAGGCTCGAACTCGGGGTCGTGCCGGACCTGGTGGAATCGCGCAGTGATGACGGATCGATCAGTATCGGGCTGCCCCGGGACACGTCGTACCGGATCGAGACCGGCAGCGACGACGGTTCCGTGGACGTCTCGGTGCCCCGTGACGCGGGCAGCGCCCATGTGGTGACCGCCCACACCAAGGACGGCTCGGTGACGGTCCGCACCGTCGACTGAAACGGCGGCGCGAACCTCGAACCGCTCGGCCCGTGTTTTCGTCCTTGACCGGTGGGAGAATGGCAGCGGTCAGGGTGGATGACAGCACGGGAGAGGGAAGTGACGGCGACACCTACAGAGCCGTACACACCGAGGGTGCCGAGCGCACCACACCCCCACAGCCGTGCACCACGACCAACCACCGACCCCGCGCCCCCGGCGGGCTCCCCCGGCGCTCGGCGGACCCGGCGGCGGGCGGCGGTGCTGGACCAGGCCGCTCTGCTCGTTCTGCCGCTCGTCGCCGGGCTCGTGCTGCCCGCGGCGTTCGCCGGAGGCGGGACGCGACGGTGGTTCGGCGGGCGGGCCGAGGGGCAGCGGGCGGAGGCGCAGGCGGCGAAGGACGCGGCGGCGGCCGCGTTCTACGAGTTGGACACCGCGCAGCGGGATCTGCGGATCTCCATAGAGACGATCACGGCGGTGGACGACTCCCCCGCCGCCCGCCGCGCGGTCGACGGCTTCGAGGCGCTGGGGCGGCGGATCGACGAGGTCAGCCACCAGTACATCAACGCCGTCGACGCCCACGACCTGGACCGCGACGACCTGGAGGCGTCCGCGGCGTCCCGGGCCCGCGCCGAGCTGACGGCCGCCAAGGACGAGCTGGACCGGGTCAAGCAGGAGCTGGACCGGTTCGCCCAGGGGCTCGGGCCGCTGCTCGGCACGGCCGAGACCCAGCTGGCGCGGCTGGCCCCCGCGGTGGAGCGCGCCCGGCAGGGGCTGCTCGCCGCCTCCGACGCGCTGGACGCCGTACGGGGTTCCGGGCTGAAGGCCGACGATCTGGCCGCCCGTCTCGCGGCCCTCGCCCCCGAGCTGACCAAGCTCAACCAGGGGGCCGGGCAGCACGGCGTACGGGAGACGCTGGAGCGGGCCGACCGCGTCGTGCGCGAGGCGGAGGCGGTGCGCGCCGAGGCCGAGCGGCTACCGGAGAGAGCCGCCGAGATCGACCACCGGCTCGTGTCGCTGCGTACCCGCGCGGAGGCGCTGGGCACCCGGGCCGAGCAGGTGCCAGGGGTGCTGAGCGAGCTGCGGCGGCGGTTCGTGGCGGCCTGCTGGCAGGACCTCCAGCAGGTGCCGGACCAGGCCGCGCGGGACGTCGAGCAGGCCCAGCTGAAGCTGCGCGAGGCGCGGGCCGCGCGGGACGCCCAGCGGTGGCCGGACGCGACCTCGCTGCTGTCGACCGTGCGGGCGCTGCTGAACCACACCGACGAGGCGGTCTCGGCCGCCGGGGACCGGTTGCGGCGGCTGAACGCCGTCCAGAAGGACCCTCAGCAGGAGATCGACCGGACCCGGTTCGCGATCCGGGACGCGCAGCGGCTGGCGATGGCCGGGCGGTCGACTCCGGATCCGCGGCACGCGCGCCCGCTGGACGAGTCCGTGGCACGGCTGGACCGGGCGATCGCCACGCTGGAGGGCCGACACCCCGACTACTGGCACTTCCTGACCGAGACCGAGGCCGTCCGGCAGACGGTGGCACAGGTGGTCGACCAGATCCGCAAGGACCGCGGCGCCGGAGCCTGACCCCTCCCCCGACCCGGTTGCCCGGTGGAGCCCCGCGGCGGATGCTGAAGGGGTACGCAGGCCTCCGCTCACACCGGATGGGAGGCGGACATGGCCACGCACGCCACGCACACGCTGCGTCCGGGCAAGGGTCGGCACGCGGGTTCCCGGCGGCGGATCAGGATCGACGAACACCTGCCCGTCGACCACCGCCTCAGCAGGGTCTACCGGATCGGCGCGGGCCTGATGGGCCTGTTCCTGCTCGTCTTCGGCATCTTCGGGCTCATCGACAAGGTGGGCTGGTTCGACACCCGCGGCGACACGGTCGCGGGGCTGAACACCAACGGCACGCTGAGCGTCCTGTCGATCGCCGTGGGGCTGCTGCTGCTGGTCGGCATGGTGATCGGCGGCAACTTCGCCTCCACGCTCAACATGACGCTGGGCGTCCTGTTCATCCTCAGCGGCTTCGCGAACATGGCCCTGCTGGACACCGACTCCAATTTCCTGGCGTTCCGGATCCAGAACGTCCTGTTCAGCTTCGTCGTCGGCATCCTGCTGATGACGTTCGGGATGTACGGCAGGGTCGGCACCGCGCTGCCGCACGACAGCCCGTACTGGCGGGCGCGCCACCCGGAGGAGTCGGAGCGTGAGACGCGGCTCAGGGCGGCCATGGGCATGGTGAAGCTGGAACGGGCCGACGCCCTCCCCGACGCCGCGGCGGGGACCGGATCGGACTCGGCCGCGGACGACGGGAAGGGCGCCGGCTGAGGCACCGTGAGAGCGGGGCTCAGGTGCGGTACGCGTAGTAGTTCGCGGTCGGGTACGAGGCGATGATGCTCGCGACCGAACGGCGGTAGGTGTCCGCGTCGTGGTACGTCAGGTACGGGACGCCGCTGGAGCTGCGGTAGGTCGTCATCATGGAGTGGTCCTTGGACCCGTCCTTGTTGAAGTCGACCTGGAGCACGTCGCCGACGTCCATCTGGTAGACGTTCGCGAGCGCGGTGGTCCGCTTGGCGGTCTGGGTGAACCAGGACCACTCGTTGACGCCGATCCAGGCGTCGGCGGTGCCGTTGGAGGCGTAGTACCAGGTGTCGTACTCCTCCGGCGTGACCGTGGAGATCTGCTTCCAGCCGCCCGCCAGGAGGCCCTGGCTGAGGTAGTTGGTGCAGTCGCCGCCGGCCGCGTTGTACTTGCGGTACGCCGGGTTGTAGTTCTTCCAGTACGTCTCGGTGTAGGTCGCCATCGCCTTGTAGTTGTAGGCGCCGCCCGTGAGCGTCTTCGGCTTGGCCACCGGGTTGGGCGTGGTGGCCGCCTTCGGCGCCTGGATGACGGCCATCGGCGTACGGCTGAGCTTGGCGTCCGCGGGCGCGGCGACGGGCTCGTTGATGCGCGGGGCACCGCCGTCGGTGGAGCGCATCGCGGTCAGCTGCCAGGTGCCGTTCGCCTGGGCGGTGAAGGTGAGCACGTGGTGCGCGTCGAAGCCCGTGGAGGCGGGCTCGTCGCCACGTATCTTCTGGTACTTCAGGGTCGTGGTCTCGGTGACCTTGACCGTGGCCTTCTTGCCCTTGACCTTGGCGCTGTCGACGGTGACCTTCGTGTCGGCCGAGGTGTACGCCTCGCCGAGCGACGCCAGACGGGACTTGGTGCCCTTCAGCGCGGACAGCTTGCCGTCCTCGGCCTTCTTCTGGCCGGCGGACAGCTTCACGCCTCCGGTGGGCTTCAGCGACTTGCGCGCGGCCTTGCTGCCGAGCAGGACGGCCGTCCGGTCGGTGAGCACGTTGTCCGCCACGCGACCGAAGGCGTCCTTGGTCGCCTTGGTGACCTTGGGCGTCGACGCGGCGGCGCCGGCCGTGGCGACGGGCAGCAGGGCGGAGGCCACGACGGCTGCCGCGAGGGTCGAGCCTGCGAGGCTCAACGTCCTTGATCTCACTGGTTTTCTCCTTGACCCCGGGTTGGTCGTACCCGGGAGCGAATCTTTACATGACCTCCTCAAGCGAAGTGAGGCCGGGGGGAGTAACAAGTGCGCAACATGGGTATCTGTGACGCTATTTCACGACGGTCGCCCAGTCGGCCGGGGCCTGGGCGGGGTCGAGTCCGCGCAGGTTGGCCAGGGTCTCCGGGGACTGGACGTCCATCCAGTCGGCGAGTTCGTCGAAGGACACGCACTTCACGTCCTTCTTCACGCACACGGTCTTGATGACCTCGTCGACGGCGTTCATGTAGATGCCGCCGTTCCACTGCTCGAAGTGGTTGCCTATGAGCAGGGGCGCGCGGCTGCCGTAGTAGACGCGGTTGAAGCCGGCCATGTAGGTGTCGATGGTCTCCTGCTGCCAGGTCGGGTACATGGCCGGATCGCCGTCGGTCTGCCCGTTGGTCTGGTTGTAGAGGAAGTTGAAGTCCATCGACAGGGCCTGGTACTCGTCGTCGTACGGCAGCATCTGCAGCGGGAAGTCCCACACGCCGTTCTTCTTGCCGGGCCACACCTGGAAGGCACCCGGGGAGCTGGCGTCGTAGCGGTAGCCGAAGTCCTTGACGGCCTTCAGGAGGTTGTTCTGGCCCTCCAGGCAGGGGGCGCGGCCGCCCTTGACGGCGTCGACGGTGAAGGGCAGCGGGTCGAGGTCGGTGTCGCCGGTGTTGGTCTTCCAGTTGGCGAGGAAGGAGTTGAACTCCTTGATCTCCTGCTTCCACTCCGCGACGCTCCAGTCGCCGCCGCCCTTCTTCCCGCAGAAGTGGCCGTTGAAGTGGGTGCCTATCTCGTTGCCCTCCTCCCACGCCTTGCCGAGCTCCGCCAGGGTGGTGCGGATGTGTTCGTCGGTGGGGTAGCTGATCGCGGCGGCGCCCCTCTCGTGCTGCGGAGGGTCGTAGAGGTCGCGCTTCTCCTTGGGCAGCAGGTAGATGCCGGTGAGGAAGAACGTCATGTGGGCGCCGTACTTCTTCGCCATCTGCCGGTAGTGCTCGAAGAGGTTGTCGTCGCCCGCCAGCGCGCCGTCCCAGGAGAAGACCACGAACTGCGGCGGCTTCTCGCCCTTCTTCAGCGGCACGGCCTTCAACCGCCCCTTCTGGGGGCCCGTGTACGAGGTGGAGCCGTCACCGATGATCTTCGTCTTGCCGTCCCAGACGGGTTCCTTCTTCGTGGCCCCCTTGTCACCGCTGCCGGCCGACGAGGCGGTCGGCGCGGTGTCGGCCGAACGGTTCAGCACCAGGTAGCCGCCGACCAGGGAGGCCACCACGAGCAGCGCCGCCACCGTCAGGAACTGCGGACGGGTGGTGCGGCGCGGCGGACGCGCCTTGCGACGGCGGCCTTTGTGCGGCTTGCTGCCAGACTTCATGTACGGCTCATTCTGCGAGGGTGGCGGGCGCGGGTGCTCATCGGTGTCAGCCGATCCTCATCGCACTGGACCAGACGTCGAAGGGGACCCCGGCATGGGGTGTTCCGGCGATCCCGTCGAGCCGCAGCGGCTCCAGGCTCTTGGTCAGGTCGATGCGGTAGACGACGACTGCGGTAGACACCTCGTCGGCCGTACCGACGTACCAGGCGGCCTTGTCGTCCTGGGTGGTCCCGCCCTTGGCGGCCACCTCGTAGGAGGCGGCGCCGGGCGAGGTGGGGTGGGCGGTGCGGTAGGCGTCGGTGAGCGCCGAGGTGACCTCGGCGGCCACCTTGCCGCTCATCGCGCGCTTCGGCCTCGGGGTGTTCAGGGCGACCCTGGACCCGTTGTGGGTCATCTTCCGCACGGAGTACGGCTCGGTGTGCTTGCCGAGGGCGGCGAAGGTGCTGTAGCCGCTGGCCATCCGGATCGCGCTGGGAGTGGCGCTGCCCACGGAGAGCGCCGGCACCTGGGCGCCGAAGCTGGAGCGGAGCAGTCCGGCCGCCTCGGCGGTGCCGCGCACCTTGGCCAGCCCGGTGTCCATGCCGAGCTGCATGAAGGGCGTGTTCACCGATCCGGCGAGCGCGTCGTGCAGGGTGATGGGCCCCCAGGACTTCTTGTCGTCGTTGTGGGCGAACACCCGGTCGCCGTCCCGGTCCCAGTAGGGCCCCTCGGGGGTGGTCACGGGCACGGCGTCGTTGCCGTCGTAGATCGTCTGCGGGGTGACAGGTGTAGCCTCGCCGCCGCGTTCCTTGACGACGCCGTGTTCCAGCCCCGCCGCGTAGACGAAGGGGAGGAAGGCCGAGCCGGCCGGGACGGTGGTCGCGTTCGACTCGTTGAAGCCCTGCCTGCGGTGGTCGGGGCCGCCGTAGACGGCGAGGACCCGCCCGTCGGCACCGACCGAGGAGGCCCCGATGTGCGCGGTCCTCGCCTTCTTCGGGCTGTCCTTGCGCACGTCCTTGCGCGCCTCGGTGACGGCCTCGGTCAGCGCGGTCTGCCGGTCCTTGTCGAAGGTCGTGTAGATCTGATAGCCACCCCGGTCGAACTCCTGATCGGTGAGGTTCGCCGCCTTCTTCGCGTACTGGGAGGCCAGCTCCACCAGGTAGTCGCTCTGCTTACCGGTGTCGTACTGGCTCGACTGTTCGATCGGCTCGGGGAACTTCGTGTACGTGGCGCGCTCGGCCTTGGACAGCTTCCCGATGTCGACCATCCGGTCCAGGATCCACTCCCAGCGCTCGACCGCCCGCTCCCGGTTGGCCTTGCTCAGGGTGGGGTCGTAGAGGCCCGCGCCCTTGAGGAGGGAGGCGAGGACGGCGGCCTCGCTGACGTTCAGCCGGCTGACGTCCTTGCCGTAGTACGCCTGGGACGCCCGCTGGATGCCGTAGGTGCCGCGGCCGAACCAGCTGGTGTTGAGGTAGCCCTCCAGGATCTCGTCCTTGCTCATCTGGTTGTCGAGCTTGAGGGCGAGCAGCGCCTCGTCGAACTTGCGACCGAGCGAGCGGTCCTGGGTCAGATAGACGTTCTTGACGTACTGCTGGGTGATCGTCGAGCCGCCCTGGGTGTCCCCCTCGCCGACGGTGCGCACCAGGGCGCGGGTGATGCCGCTCACCGAGATGCCGGGGTCGGAGTAGAAGCTCGCGTTCTCCGCCGCGAGGACCGCCCAGCGCACGTCCTCGGGGACGCCCTTCAGGGGCATCGCCTGGCGCCGCACCCAGCCGGTACGGGCCATGGGGGTGCCGTCGGACCAGAAGTACACGTTGTCCTGCTGGGTGGCGAAGGTGTTGAGGTCCTCCGGTATGTCCGTGGCGGCGTAGGCGACGGACAGGAACATGCCGCTGACGCCCACGGCCAGCCCCGCGGCCCCCAGCGACTGCCGCCAGGACGGCACCCAGCGGCGCCAGTCGGCGCGGCCCGGACGGGGGTATTGCGGACGCATACGGCGGGCGTAGGGAGCGAACGGGGCCAGTCGCGCGCCGGCGACGGCGGTGAACCTGGCCAGAACGGACGGCCTGGGCGCCTTGCGTCTGCCGCGCTTGCCCGCCGTCGACGGCTCCTGCGGGAGGTCGAACGTACCCGGCTCGAGCACCCGCAGCTGCATGGTCTCGTCCGCCGGGGCCGGCGGGAGCTTCAGCTGCATGGTGAGGTCGGACTCCTCCGGCACCCCCTCCTCCTGACCCTTCCCCCGGCTAACCACGGCAGGCCCCCTGGTACGGACGGCCCGAGCGATGCCCAGCAACGATTCGACGGTGCGCGGCAACCTTTCGCTCGCGCACGGCGACTATGCGACCGGGACACGTGGCTCCCGATCGACCAAGGACAGCGGTCACTACTGTCCCCCCTCCCCACTTGGCACCGCTGCGCGGATGGTCACAGCCGCCACACCCGCGGCAGTGAGCCCCCTGTTCCCCTGACCTTCCGGTCTCCACACAGCGACCACAAATTATCAGTCACTTTCACAACTGCTTCTGTCAGTAGCGTGAAAATTTGGCCAGTGTGACCGACCAGGCAAAACGCGGCACGCTTGCCGCCCTCCGGACGCCGGTTAGCCTGACCCCATGCCTCGCTACGAATACCGCTGCCGGACCTGCGGCGACACCTTCGAACTCAGCCGTCCCATGGCCGAGTCCTCCGCCCCCGCGGACTGCCCCGGGGGGCACTCCGACACGGTCAAACTTCTGTCGACGGTAGCGGTCGGAGGTACGGCCGCCGCGTCCGCCCCGGCGCCCAGGGCGGGCGGCGGTGGCGGCGGGTGCTGCGGAGGCGGCTGCTGCGGTTGATCTGCACACTTCGATCAACGGACCCCGCCCCCCGAACGTTCACCCACCCCTCAGGCTCCCTTCAGCTTCGTTCGCCTAGCGTGCGCCCATGACAGCCATGCAAGCGGAGTCGATGAGCGGCGCACCCCTGTGGATCATCGGTCTGATGGATCTGCTGGGGGCGCCGGGCGCGGGCCTCGCCGTCGCGCTGGAGAACCTCTTCCCGCCGATCCCCAGCGAGGTCATCCTCCCCCTCGCCGGCTTCGCCGCGAGCACCGGCCGGATGAACCTCTTCGCCGCCCTGCTGTGGACCACCGCCGGCTCGGTCGTCGGCGCCCTCGCCCTCTACGGCGTCGGCGCCCTCCTGGGCCGCGACCGCACGGTCCGCATCGCCGCGAGGCTCCCCCTGGTCAAGGTCTCGGACATCGAGCGGACGGAGGCCTGGTTCCTCCGGCACGGCACCAAGGCGATCTTCTTCGGCCGCATGATCCCCGTCTTCCGCAGCCTCATCTCGGTCCCGGCCGGCGTGGAACGCATGCCCCTGCCCGTCTTCACGCTCCTCACGACCCTGGGCAGCGCCCTGTGGAACACGGCCTTCGTCCTGGCCGGCTACTTCCTGGGCGCCAACTGGAGCGAGGTCACGACGATCGTCTCGACGTACTCGAAGATCGTCCTGGCAGGCGCGGCCCTGGCGGTCCTGGCATTCGCGCTGGTCCGCTTCCTGAAAAAGAACCGCAGCAGCCAGGGTCAAGGGGCGCGGGGCGCTGACACATGCGGCTTGGCCGCGCGGGCGCGACAAGCCACGACGGACCCGCAGCCCGAAACGCACCGCACCCCCACCCCCTGACGGACCGAGCCGTTCACCCTCGCGGAGCGCCCCGCGAGGCCCGCAAGAACTCCCGAAGAATCCGCTCCCCGGCCAGCACCCCCCGCTCGGGCAGCGCACTCACCCCCGGCCCCAGGAAACCCGCCTCCGCCAGCTCCCCGTGCCCCGGTCGCCAGGACCGATCCGCCGCGAGCAACAGATCCGCGTCGAGCAAGGAATCGCCGGCGGCCAAGGTCAGCTCCACCCCGGTCCGCCGCGCGACCTCCCGCATCGCCGCCGACTTGGTGAGCGGCTTCGGCACGGCGTAGATCTTGCGCCCCTGCAAGGAGACCGTCCACCCGCGGTTCTCGGCCCACACCGCGAGTTCCTTCACCCACTCCTCGGGCAGCAGCTCACGCTCGACGACGAGATAGACGAACAGCTCCTCCGCGACCCGGTGCTTGCGCACCCACAGAGGGTCCGCCGTGGCCTCCAGGTGCTCCCGCACCTCGGCGAGCGGCGCGCACTCCTCGGCGAGCCGGGCCGTCACCCGCTCGTGCCAGGCGAGGTCCGTGACACCGTCCACCAGCAGATGGCCGCCGTTGGCGCAGATCGCGTACGCCGGCTGCGGGCCCGGCAGATTGATCCGCTGGTACTGCTTGCGCGTCCGCGTCGTGGTGGGCACGAAGACCGCCGTGTCGCCCAGCTCGGCGAGCAGCTGCGCCGCGGTCTCCGTCATGTACGACAGGGGTCTGCTCTCGTGCACCTCGACGGTGAGCAGCCGGGGCGCCCGCGCGTCCGGCATGGTCAGCGCGAGCGCGGCGGACGAGTAGATGAGCGTACGGTCGAGATCGCTCGCGACGAGAACCCGGGGGCCCGGCATCAGAGGGCCACCGCCTTGCCGTCGGCGCCGGTGGCGCCCCGCGTGAACTTCGGGTGGATCAACCCCACGCATGTGTACGGCAGCTCGGCCACCTCTTCCACCGGTACCCCTCTCTGTTCGGCGAGCAGACGTACGTGGTCGAGATCCGCGCCCGCCCCGGCCCGCGCGAGGATCTTCCACGGTACCCGGCGCAGCAGCACCCGAGTGGTCTCGCCGACACCGGGCTTGACGAGGTTCACGTCGTGGATCCCGTACTCCTCGCTGATCCGCTCGACGGCCGCCCAGCCCTCCCAGGTGGGGGTGCGGTCGGCGGTGAGCAGCTCCTTGGTGCGGGAGTCGACCGCGTCCACGACGTCGTCGAACCGCTCGGAGACGGCGTCCAGGAAGGCCACCGACACATCGACGCCGGCCAGTTCCCGGTAGAACTTGGCGCCGTGGTAGTCGTCGGGCCCGACGAGGTCGGCGCGCAGCACGGTCCGTGAGATCAGGCCGGAGACGGTGGAGTTGAGGCAGGCGGAGGGGATCAGGAAGTCCTCGCGCGTGCCGTACGTCCGCACGCAGGAACCCGGGTCGGCGAGTACCGCGATCTCGGGGTCGAAGCCGGTGATCCCGTCGGACGCCTCGAACTCCTCGATCGCGGCGGCCAGTTCACGGGTGATCGCGCCCTTGCCGGTCCAGCCGTCGACGAACACGACGTCGGCGGGGTCGTGATGGGCGGCGAGCCAGCGCAGCGCGTTGGCGTCGATGCCGCGGCCCCGCACGATCGACACGGCGTAGTGCGGCACGTCGATCCCGTGCCGGTGCCGTGCCCACCGCCGCATCAGCACGCCGACGGGCGTCCCGGCCCGGGCCAGCGACACGAGGACGGGCCGCGCCGACCGCTCGGCCAGCACGCTCTCGGTGACCACGCCCACGGCGGCGGCGATCCGCTCGGCGGAGGCGTCGAGGGCGCTGTGGAAGAGGGCCTGGTACTGCTCGCTCGGCTGGTACTCGACCGGCAGCGACTCCGCGTAGTGCGCGCCCCCGCTCTGAATGGCCTCCTCGCGCTCCTCGGTGGGCGCCTCCAGCGTCGCGTCCGACAGGTCCTGCAGCAGCCACCCCACCTCGTCGGCCGCGTAGGAGGAGAAACCGGGTCCGCGCAGGGGCTCGGGGAGCATGGATGACCTTTCGGGGCGGTGCGGGGGCGGTGACGCCGGGACGTAGGCCGGGACCACGGCGAGGAGGACGTTCGGTGTGTGGGCGGCGAGGGTGGTCAGCAGGCCGTCCGGGGCGTGGAGCGCGGGGGTGTCCGCGGTCGAGTCGACGACCGTGATCACCGCGTCGAAGGCGTTGCCGGCCACGTTGTAGGCGTAGCGCTCCCCCGGGCCGTCCGCCGGGTCGTCGTGGGCGGGGAAGACGATGCGGCTGCGTATCGCGTAGCCGGGGTCGTCGACGGCGAGGACGGGCGACCGTGTCGTGGTGGAGAACCGTATCTCCGGCCCGTCCGGGGCGACCGACCGCTCCAGCTCCCGCGCGAGCGCCAGCGGGGCGTACATCAGCTCCTCGAAGCCGAGCACGAGCACCCGGCGGACCCCCGGCGGCAGCGCCTCGGCGAGGCGGGCCGCCATGGCGGGCAGCGCGCTCTCCAGCCGCGCGCGGTGCGCGGGGGTGAAGCCGTGCCGCCCCCCGTCGGGCACCCCGGCGGGCCACCCCAGCTCGACCCGCGTGACGCCGGCCGTCGCCGACGCCGACGCCGACGAAGCCGATACCCCGGCCGCACCGACGCCCGCACCCGCACCGGCGCTCACAGAGCCGTACGCGGAACCGGGCGCGCGCCCCGCCGCCGCCCCCTCGTGTTCCGCCACGAGCGCCTGGCCCTTCTCCAGGACCCCCTCCGGCAGCCGCACGGTCCCCTTCGCGGCGGTCACCAGCTCCACCCGCGCCCCGATCTCCCGGGCGAACGCGGCCAGCCGCCCCTGGTCGGCGGTCGAGCGCATGTCGACCAGCGCCACCACGACGTACCGCTCCCGCGGATACCGCTCGTGCAGCGCGCGAATGGTGTTGAGAACCGTGTTCCCGGTGGAGAACTCGTCGTCGACGAGCACCAGCGGGCCCGGCCCCGCGAGCAGTGCCGGGTCCTCCGGCAGCAGCAGGTGCGAGGTCGCGTGGGAGTGGGACTCCTCGAAGCCCCCGGCCTGGGCGACGCCCTCGACGGGGCGCCGGGTGGAGTGGAGGTAGGGCGCCTCGCCCACCCCGTCCGCGACCGAGTGCCCGAGCCCGGTGGCCGTCTCGGCGTACCCGAGGACGACCGCGGCCCGCGCGCCGTCCTCCCCCAGCAGCTCCCGCACCCGGCGGCCCAGCGCGAACCCGTGCCCATGCACGACGGCCGGGGACTGCGGGACGTGCTTGCCGAGGACGTTCGACACCAGCAGATGCGCCCGCTTGGGGTTGCGCCGCAGCGCGAGCCCCAGCAGCCCCGTCAGCTCCTCGTCCCCGACCAGTTCGACCCCGAGCCGCTCACGGACCCAGGCCCCGGACCAGACCTCGCCGGACGCCCCGGTCGTGTCGTTCGCTGTGTTGATCATCGATTCCTTTGTCGGTACGGCGAGTGGGTGGTCAGTCGGGCAGGCCCGCGGCCAACAGGTCCACGAACCCGATGTCCTCGTTGGCGACCCCGAACACCTCGGCGCGCTGCAGAACCCTTTCCGCCCAGGCGCGGTGCGGCTTGACCTCGTTCATCTTGTTGCGGGAGGCCGAGCGCAGGACCCCGCCCCCGTTCCGCTCGGGCCGCACGATGTCCTGGGCGTCGCCGAACTCCTCGTGGCTGACCACGGACAGCGCGTGCACCGGCAGGACGTGCGAGGGATGGATGCAGGTCTTGCCGAGCAGCCCGTTGGCCTGGTCGAGGGAGATCTCGCGCAGCAGACCGTCCAGCGCGTGCTCGATCAGCGACTCGCGCAGCTCCCCGGCCCGGTTCGCCAGGAAGGGGCTGGTGCGCAGCTGTGGCTTGAACATGCGCTCCTGGACCCGGAAGTACTCCCACACCGGCCCGGTCACCGTGAACCCGGTGCCGTCGGCGCGCCCCAGCACGTTCACCACGTCCGCGATCACGGAGGCGACGATCTGGACGTCGTAGGCGGTCATGTCCGGTGCCCGGCGCAGCGCGTAGGAGGAGCAGAAGTCGGTGACGCCGAGGCGCAGCGCGAGGACCCGGTCGCGGTACTTGTCGACGGTGTGGGCGATGCCCTGGAGCGCCTCTACACGCGTCTCCCTGTACATCAGCTCGGGCGACTCGAGGACCGGCATCCCGAAGAGCCGCCGTCCGCTCGCGGCCTCGGCGGCGGTGAGCGCCTCCAGGAAGGCCACGCCCCGTTCCTCGGTGAACTTGGGGAACACGAAACCGGACAGCAGCCGCACGGCCGGGCCGAATCGGCTGACCAGGTCGGGTATCTGCTCGGGGAAGCGGACCCGGATGAAGAGCAGCGGAAGCTCGACGTCCGTCCGGCCGGCGAGGTCGACGAACTGCCGGACGAGGTTCTCCTCGGCGCCCACGACCTCCGCGTCGTCGATGGAGTCCTCCAGGCACAGCACCATGGAGACCACCCCGCGCCCGGCCTGCTTGACGATGTCGTCGGCGAGCCGCTCCCGCGTCGCCGGGCTGTAGAGCGTGGCACCGAGCGCGGCGGCGAGCACCCGGGCCGGGGAGTCGGCGTCGAAGGCCGTCGGCTCGCGGTAGAAGAGACGCTGCCGCAGCTCAGGGGCGATGTGCCCGAAATGACGCATGTGGTTCCCCCGTGGCTGCTCGGCTTCCGGTCACGATCGTGGCCGGTAATAGTACGTACAAATGTGTGACATCAGTTCCCGCCAGGCGTGAAGTTCTGGTAACCCAGCCGTGTCCGGCGCTCAACGATTTCACCGGCGGTTCGCCGCCCCCGCGTTGTCGTGATCAGGACCGAGAGGGCAGGATGACCGCATGACGCACGCGATGCTGAAGGGGTCGAACGTCCCGATCGAAGCCACGGCGGTCCGCGCCGTGCTGCGCTGGGCGCCGGGGCAGGACGCCCCGGACGTCGACGCCTCGGCGCTGCTCCTCGGCCCCGACGGCCGCGTACGGTCCGACGAGGACTTCGTCTTCTACAACCAGCCACGCCACCCGTCGGGCAAGGTCTGGCGGCTCGGCAAAAAGCGTGTGGCCGACGGCCTCACCGACACCATCCAGACCGATCTGAGCGGTGTCGAGTCCGCCGTCGGCCAGATTCTTCTCGTGGCCTCCGCCGACGACGTCTCCGGGGAACCCGTCTCCTTCGGCCGCGTACGGTCCCTGCGCATCCTGCTGTACGACGCCACGGTCGCCGACGCCGAACCGCTGGCGTATTTCGACATCAAGCCGGAGACCGGCGACGAGACCGCCCTGATCTGCGGCGAGCTCTACCGTCGCGGCGGCGGCTGGAAGTTCCGGGCCCTGGGCGAGGGCTACACCAACGGCCTCCAGGGCCTCGCCGTGGACTTCGGCATCTCGGTCGACGAGTCGGAGGCGGCGGCCACGGCGGCCGACGAGGCCGCCACGACCCAGACCCCGGCCCCGGAGGTCTCGGCGCCCCTGCCCCCCGAGCAGCCCCCGACGGGCGTCCCGTCCCAGCCCGCGTACGGCTACCCGCCGGCGGCCCCGACCCAGCAGTCGGGCTACGGCTATCCGCAGCCGCAGCCGACCCCCGCCACCACCAACGGCCCGGCCTACGGCTACCCCCAGCCCACGGCGGCGGCGCTGGACCCGAACTTCCGCCTGCCCCCGCAGGGCCCGCAGTTCATCGGCCGCTGAGCGGCGCCCCGCACGGGGCACGGAGGCGCCGGGAGCCGCGTCAGCGCTGCTCGGTCTTGGTCTTGTACCCCCGGCCCCACTGCAGGCCCCACCCGTACAGCCGGTCGAGCTCCGCCTGGAAGCCGTAGACGAACTTCACCTCGCGGCGGACGGTGATCTCGCCCTTGACGTTCTCGATCATCACGACCGCGCACGACCGGGCCTGCGGGTGCCGCTCGTCGAGGCCTATCTCGATCCGGGGCCCGTTGCTCGGGTAGAGCGTCACGATCGCGTGCGTACGGTCGAAGGCCGGCGTCTGGTCGTAGATGTAGACGAAGACCAGCATCCGCTTGAACTGGTCGCGGTGGTCCAGGTTGATGTACATCGTCTCGCCGGACCCGGAACCGAACCGGTCGTCCCCGCTCAGCCGCATGTACGGCGCTTCGTTGATGTCGCCGAGGAAGCCCCCCAGCGGCTGGACGACCCCCTTGGTGCCGTCGGCCAGCTCGTAGAGGCAGCCGAGGTCGAGGTCGACGTTCACCATGCTCTGGCTGTGCGCCTGCACCTCCTCCGGCTTGAGGGCCTTGAAGGGGTGGCGCAGCACGCTCTGCCGCTTGGACCCGCCGATGTCGGAGGTCCGCATCCGCCAGGACAGGTTGACGCGCAGATGCCCGGCCGCCGCGTTCTGTTTGGAGAGGGACACCTTCTGGTGCCGCTTGGTCAGCTCGATCGCGTTGGTCGCCGCGTTGCCCGCGTCGAACTCCGAGGCCCGCCCGCGCCACAGGTTGTCCAGAAAACTCATGCCCGCCCCACACCTGCCGTGTCGTCGCGTCGACCACCAGCGGGGCGGCCGACGAGGACGCGTCCTCGTCGGCCGCCCCGCTCAGAGCCTGCCCTCACCTCACGGGTGGTCACACCCCTGAGGAGACCTCCGCCTTGTCGGCGGCGTCAGCGTTTCCCTCTTCGGCCGCCAGCGCCTTGTTGCGGCGGACGGAGGACCAGAAGGACCAGGCGATCAGGATGACACCGACGGAACCGGTGATGAACTCGTTGATCTCGTACTGGATGGTGACCAGCAGGATCGCGGCGAGGGCGCCGATCGCGTAGTGGGCGCCGTGCTCCAGGTAGACGTAGTCGTCGAGGGTGCCCTGGCGGACCAGGTACACGGTCAGCGACCGGACGTACATCGCGCCGACACCGAGGCCGAGCGCCATCAGGACGATGTCGTTGGTGATGGCGAAGGCGCCGATGACACCGTCGAAGGAGAAGGACGCGTCCAGGACCTCCAGGTAGAGGAACATGAAGAACGCGGCCTTGCCGGCGAGGGCGACGGCCGAACGCGGCTTGCCCGTGCGCGCCGCCTCTTCCTCCTCCTCGTGCTCGCGCTCCTCGTCCTCCTCCAGCTTGTTCTCGAAGTAGCCGGAGAGACCACCGACGATCAGATAGGTGATGAGGCCCGCGAGGCCGGAGATCAGGACCGTCTGCGCCTTGTCGGCATGGGTGCCGCCGTGCTGGTGGGCCTGGGTCGCGAAGGTCATCGAGGTGATCAGCAGGACGATCATCGCGATGCAGGCCGACAGCATGTCGACCTTGCCGAGCTTGGACAGCGGGCGCTCCAGCCAGCCCAGCCACTTGATGTCCCGGTCCTCGAAGATGAAGTCCAGGAAGATCATCAGCAGGAACATACCGCCGAAGGCCGCGATCGACGGGTGCGCGTCGGTCACGTACTGCTGGTACTGGTCCTTGTCGGTCAGCGCCAGGTCGACGGCCTCGAGCGGCCCGAGCTTGGCGCTGATCGCGACGATGACGACGGGGAAGACCAGCCGCATACCGAAGACGGCGATCAGGATGCCGACGGTGAGGAAGATCTTCTGCCAGAAGGCATTCATCTTCTTCACGATGCCGGCGTTGACCACCGCGTTGTCGAACGACAGCGAGATCTCCAGGACGCAGAGGATCGCGACGAGCCCGAGGGCCGTCCATCCGTCGTAGAGAACCGCTGCTACCAAGCCGAGCGCGGTGACCGCGAACGACCAGCCGAAGGTTTTCAGCACCACTGGCTACCCAATCGTGTGTGTACGGGGTTCCCCCGCGCCGCGCGCGGCTTTGCGAAACTTTGAACCCGAAGTCTAGTCGGGTACCCCTCGCACCCCACACGGCCCCGGCTTTTGCGCATATAGCGCTACGAGACGTTCACCCCGAAGTCGAGCGCGATGCCCCGCAGACCGGACGCGTACCCCTGTCCCACCGCGCGGAACTTCCACTCCCCGCCGTAGCGGTAGACCTCGCCGAAGATCATGGCGGTCTCGGTGGAGGCGTCCTCGGAGAGGTCGTAGCGGGCGAGTTCCTGGCCGTCGGCCTGGTTGACCACACGGATGAAGGCATTGCTGACCTGCCCGAAGGCCTGACCGCGGTTCTCGGCGTCGTGGATGGAGACCGGGAAGACGATCTTGTCGACGGTGGTCGGCACCCGCGAGAGATCGATGATCAACGACTCGTCGTCGCCGTCACCCTCACCGGTGAGGTTGTCGCCGGTGTGCTCGACCGAGCCGTCCGGGCTCTTGAGGTTGTTGTAGAAGACGAACCACTCGTCCCCCAGCACCCGGCCGCCCTGGCACAGCAAGGCGCTGGCGTCGAGGTCGAAAGGGGCTCCGGTGGTGGTTCTGACGTCCCAGCCGAGCCCGACCAACACGTGCGTGAGGTTCGGCGCGGCCTTGGAGAGGGAGACATTGCCTCCCTTGGCGAGTGTGACGCCCATGGTGCTGGTCCTCCCCGATTTTCGAGCTTCAGTTGCTCAACTGTTCAGTTGTGTGCGTACGCGCGTGGACGGCCCGCCCCGTCGTACGAGCGCGTCCGGCGCCGCCGTCGGTGACGACAGCGGCGCCGGACGTGTGGTGAGTCGGCAAGTCCAGGGGGGTACTCCCCCGCGACTCAGACGTTCACACCGAAGTCCTGGGCGATACCGCGCAGGCCCGAGGCGTAGCCCTGGCCGATGGCGCGGAACTTCCACTCGGCGCCGTGCCGGTAGAGCTCGCCGAAGACCATGGCGGTCTCGGTGGAGGCGTCCTCGGAGAGGTCGTAGCGGGCGATCTCCGCCTCGCCCGCCTGGTTCACCACGCGGATGAAGGCGTTGCGGACCTGGCCGAAGGACTGCTGACGGTTCTCGGCGTCGTAGATCGAGACCGGGAAGACGATCTTCTCGATCTCGGCCGGGACGGTCGCGAGGTTGACCTTGATCTGCTCGTCGTCGCCCTCGCCCTCACCGGTGAGGTTGTCGCCGGTGTGCTCGACCGAGCCGTCGGGGCTCTTCAGGTTGTTGAAGAAGATGAAGTTGGCGTCGCTGCTGACCTTGCCCGACGCGTCCAGCAGCAGGGCGCTGGCGTCCAGGTCGAAGTCGGTGCCGGTCGTGGTGCGGATGTCCCACCCCAGACCCACGATGACCGCGGTCAGGCCCGGTGCCTCCTTGGTCAGCGATACGTTGCCGCCCTTGCTGAGGCTGACTCCCACGAAGTCCTCCGTTTGGTTTCAGGGGCGGGGAGCCCCGTCGTGCGTTGGTGTCGGATCAACGTGTCGATCCTAGTGACGGGTTCCCGTTCCCCGCAGGGTGTGGAACCGAAGAATCACAGGGTGTCGAGGGCCGCGAGGTACTCGTTCAGGTCGCGGGCGTCGGGGAGGGCGTTGACGACCGACCAGCGGACGAGGCCCTCCTTGTCGACGATGAACGTGCCGCGCACCGCGCAGCCCTTGTCCGCGTCGAAGACGCCGTAGGCCCGGGAGACCTCGCCGTGCGGCCAGAAGTCCGACAGCAGCGGGTACTCCAGACCCTCCTGCTCGGCGAAGACCCGCAGCGTGTGGATGGAGTCGTTCGACACGGCCAGCAGCTGCACGTCGTCGTTGACGAACTTCGGCAGGTTGTCCCGCAGCTCGCACAGCTCGCCCGTGCACACCCCGGTGAAGGCGAACGGGTAGAAGAGCACCACCACGTTCTTCTCGCCCCGGAAGTCCGACAGCCGCACCGTGGCGCCGTGGTTGTCCTTGAGTTCGAAGTCGGGCGCCTTGTCACCGACCTGGATCGCCATGATCTACCTGAGTCCCTTCATGGACTGTTCGGGTGACCCAGCCTAAAACGACGCCCCTCGAAGGGCCCCGTAGGGGCACCCTTCGAGGGGCGCGGGGAACTGCGCGACAAGCCACGACGTACGCGCGGCCGCCCTCGCACAGAACCCACCGAGCTCTCAGGCGAACCTGCCGAGCCACAGCGGCAGCGTCACGTCACCTCTTGCCGGACTTCGCCGCCTTCGGCGTCACGAGCCGACTGCCGCTCCAGTCCTTGCCCACGCTGACACTCTTCGACGCGGACAACCCCGCAGTCGTCGCGGCCTCCGAAATGTCGCTGGGCTCCACATAGCCGTCGCGCCCGGTCTTGGGCGTCAGCAGCAGGATCGAGCCACCTTCCTCGATGTACGTGGTGGCGTCCACCAGCACATCCGTCAGGTCGCCGTCGTCGTCTCGGAACCACAGCACGACGGCATCGGCCACGTCGTCGTAGTCCTCGTCGACGAGCTCACTGCCTACGACTTCCTCGATGGACTCGCGGAGCTCCTGGTCGACATCGTCGTCGTAGCCGATCTCCTGGACCACCTGCTCGGGCTGGAACCCCAGCCTTGCGGCAGGGTTCGTCCGCTCCTCCGCGTGGTCCGCGGTCGCGCTCACGGGTTGCCTCCTGATCATGTTCGGGTGGGGTCGCCCCCTGGGGAATCAGCCACGCGCGTGCGCGAAGCATTGGCCGTAGTCCACACGGGCGGGACGGATCGCGCAAGTACCCAGCCTTCGAGACCGCCGAAACGGTGACGATCCGGGCCGTGTCACCGCAACTCTCTACGCGGATTCACAGCTTCACATGACGCACGCCACACCGTTCTGCCCGTTTTGCGTATTCGGCAACCATCCGGGGGTACGAGCATCGAATACCTTTACTACCTTTGTCGAGCCAGTATGCGCCTTGGTTACCTCTCGGTAGAGATGACGTTTGCGTCCCCGAGGTACACGATGGGGGGCGGTGCAGGCACCTAGAGAACCCCCAGAAGAACCCCTGCGAAACCCCCAGAAGAACCCTTGAAGAGCGGCCCTCTGACAGCTAAGGAACAGCGTGGCTTCCGGATCCGATCGCAATCCGATCATCATTGGCGGCCTTCCGAGTCAGGTCCCTGACTTCGATCCCGAGGAGACCCAGGAGTGGCTCGACTCGCTCGACGCCGCCGTGGACGAGCGCGGCCGTGAGCGCGCGCGCTACCTGATGCTCCGGCTCATCGAGCGGGCCCGCGAGAAGCGCGTGGCCGTGCCCGAGATGCGCAGCACGGACTACGTCAACACCATCCCGACCAAGGCCGAGCCGTTCTTCCCCGGCAACGAGGAGATCGAGCGGAAGATCCTCAACGCGACTCGCTGGAACGCCGCCGTGATGGTCTCGCGCGCCCAGCGGCCCGGGATCGGCGTCGGCGGTCACATCGCGACCTTCGCGTCCTCCGCCTCCCTCTACGACGTCGGCTTCAACCACTTCTTCCGCGGCAAGGACGAGGGCGACGGCGGCGACCAGATCTTCTTCCAGGGCCACGCGTCCCCGGGCATCTACGCCCGCGCGTACATGCTGGACCGGCTCGACGACCAGCAGCTCGACGCCTTCCGCCAGGAGAAGTCCAAGGCGCCGTACGGCCTGTCCAGCTACCCGCACCCGCGCCTGATGCCGGACTTCTGGGAGTTCCCGACCGTGTCCATGGGCCTCGGCCCGCTGGGCGCGATCTACCAGGCGCGGATGAACCGGTACATGGAGGCGCGCGGCATCGCCGACACCTCCAAGTCCCATGTCTGGGCGTTCCTCGGCGACGGCGAGATGGACGAGCCGGAGTCGCTCGGCCAGCTCACGATCGCCGCCCGAGAGGGCCTCGACAACCTGACCTTCGTGGTGAACTGCAACCTCCAGCGCCTCGACGGCCCGGTGCGCGGCAACGGCAAGGTCATCCAGGAGCTGGAGTCGGTCTTCCGGGGTGCCGGCTGGAACGTGATCAAGCTGGTCTGGGACCGCTCCTGGGACCCGCTGCTCGCGCAGGACCGCGACGGTGTGCTGGTCAACCGGATGAACACCACGCCGGACGGCCAGTACCAGACGTACGCCACCGAGACCGGCGCGTACATCCGCGACCACTTCTTCGGTGACGACCACCGGCTGCGCGCGATGGTCGAGAACATGACCGACGACCAGATCCTGCACCTGGGCCGCGGCGGTCACGACCACCGCAAGATCTACGCGGCGTACAAGGCGGCCTACGAGCACAAGGGCCAGCCGACGGTCATCCTGGCGAAGACGGTCAAGGGCTGGACCCTGGGCCCGAACTTCGAGGGCCGCAACGCCACGCACCAGATGAAGAAGCTGACGGTCGACGACCTCAAGCGCTTCCGTGACCGGCTGCACCTGCCGATCTCCGACAAGGAGCTGGAGAGCGGGGCCCCGCCGTACTACCACCCCGGGCGGGACTCCGAGGAGATCCAGTACATGCACGACCGCCGCAAGGCGCTCGGCGGGTACGTGCCCACCCGCGTCGTGCGGGCGAAGCCGCTGGCCCTGCCGGACGACAAGACGTACGCGACCGTGAAGAAGGGGTCCGGTCAGCAGTCGATCGCCACGACCATGGCGTTCGTCCGCCTGCTGAAGGACCTCATGCGGGACAAGGAGATCGGCAAGCGGTTCGTGCTGATCGCGCCCGACGAGTACCGCACCTTCGGTATGGACTCGTTCTTCCCGAGTGCGAAGATCTACAACCCGCTCGGCCAGCAGTACGAGGCGGTCGACCGCGATCTACTGCTCGCGTACAAGGAGTCCCCGACCGGCCAGATGCTGCACGACGGCATCTCGGAGGCGGGCTGCACGGCGTCGCTGATCGCCGCCGGTTCGGCCTACGCCACACACGGCGAACCGCTCATCCCGGTCTACGTCTTCTACTCGATGTTCGGTTTCCAGCGCACCGGTGACCAGTTCTGGCAGATGTCCGACCAGCTGGCCCGCGGCTTCGTTCTGGGCGCGACCGCCGGCCGTACGACCCTGACCGGTGAGGGTCTGCAGCACGCGGACGGGCACTCGCAGCTGCTGGCGTCCACCAACCCGGGCTGTGTCGCGTACGACCCGGCGTTCGGGTACGAGATCGCGCACATCGTGAAGGACGGTCTGCGCCGGATGTACGGCGAGACCGCGGACGGCAAGCCGGGCGAGGACGTCTTCTACTACCTCACCGTCTACAACGAGCCGATCCAGCACCCGGCCGAGCCGGCGGACGTGGACGTCGAAGGCATCCTCAAGGGCATCCACCGCCACAAGGCCGGCGAGGCGGGCTCCATCCCCGCGCAGATCATCGCCTCCGGTGTCGCGGTGCCGTGGGCGGTGGAGGCCCAGCGGATCCTCGCCGCCGACTGGAACGTCAAGGCGGACGTCTGGTCGGCGACCTCCTGGAACGAGCTGCGCCGTGAGGCGGTCGAGGTGGAGCGGCACAACCTGCTGCACCCCGAGGAGGAGCAGCAGGTCCCGTACGTGACGAAGAAGCTCGGCAGCGCCGAGGGGCCGTTCGTGGCCGTCTCCGACTGGATGCGGTCGGTGCCGGACCAGATCTCGCGCTGGGTGCCGGGCACGTACCAGTCGCTGGGCGCGGACGGCTTCGGCTTCGCGGACACCCGGGGCGCGGCGCGGCGCTTCTTCCACATCGACGCGCAGTCGATCGTGGTCGCGGTGCTGACCGAGCTGGCGCGTGAGGGCAAGGTCGACCGCTCGGTGCTCAAACAGGCCATCGACCGGTACCAGCTGCTCGACGTGGCCGCGGCGGACCCGGGGGCGGCCGGCGGCGACGCCTAGCATCCGGCCCGTGTGTCAAGGGGTGGTGAACCGATGGGTTCACCACCCCTTCACGTTTCCTACGATGCCGCCATGAAGCAACGATCGGTATCGGCTCAGCTCCGTTGGGAACGGCATACGCAGCGGCCGCTGTTCGGTCTGGCCCTGGTGTTCGCCGTCGCGTACGCCGTGCCGATCGTCCGGCCGGACGCGAGCGACGAGGTGGAGTGGTGGTGCGAGTTGGCCGAGTGGGTGGTGTGGGGGGCGTTCGCGCTCGACTACGTCATCCGGCTCGCGCTCACCGACCGGCGCCGGGAGTTCGTGCGGTCGCGGTGGCTGGACCTGGCGGCCGTGGTGCTGCCGATGATCCAGCCGCTGCGGCTGCTGCGGTTGGTGGCGACGCTGCTGCTGGTCGGGCAGCGGGCGCGGATGGCGTCGCAGATAAAGCTCACGACGTACGTCGGCGGGGCCGTCGTCGGGCTGCTGATGTTCGGGTCGCTGGCGGTGCTGTCCGTGGAGCGGGACGCACCCGGCGGGAACATCGACACGCTGGACGACGCGGTGTGGTGGTCGTTCACGACGATGACGACCGTGGGGTACGGGGACCACGCGCCGACGACCGGGCTGGGGCGGGTGCTGGCGGTCGGGCTGATGCTGTCCGGGATCGCGCTGCTGGGTGTGGTGACCGCGAACATCGCGGCGTGGTTCATAGCGCGGTTCGAGAAGGACGACGCGGAGGAGCGGCGGCAGACGGCCGCGATAGCGGAACTCGCCGAGGAGGTTCGGCTGCTGCGGGCGGAGGTGGCGTCGTTGAAGTCCGTGTCCGGGGAGGGGGTGCCTGAGCAGCGCCGGTGAGTGGGGGCCGTGGGGGTGCGTCGGCGGGTGCGGGTGCGGGTGCGTGGGGCTTCTCGCGCAGTTCCCCGCGCCCCTGGAAGCATCAGGCCCCTGCGGGCCTGAAAAGGCCTGCTCCCCGCGCCCCTGAAGAGCACGGGGCGCAGCCCGTGCTCTTCAGGGGCGCGGGGAGCTGCGCGGGAAGCCCCACCGGGGCGCGGCCCGCGACGGGGCTGTACCCCTACGGCGAACCCCGGGTCAGAAGACGCCGACCCCCGGCCCCGACGCACCCGCGAGCCAGATGATCGCCAGGATCGTGTCGATCGCACCCAGAACGACCGCGATGAGCGCAGGGACGGGGCGGGCGCCGGACCACGTGCGGTTCATGGCCAGCCAGCCGCAGAGGACCGCCACGGGTCCCAGGACGATGCCCAGGACGAAGAATCCGGCGACCGCGCAGATGACTCCGATGATCCCCAGCGTCGCGCGATCCGGCCCGCTCCGTGACCACGTCCGGCCACGTGAGCGAGGGTGCCTGCGCGAACTGTGTCCGAAACCCGCCATTGTCAACAACTCCCTGAACCTCGCGGTCAGTTCGAGTACGACGTGGCGAGTACCCCGGCGAAGTGGTTGAAACCAGGGAGGGTTGGCGGAGCCGTCTGCGCGCGCTGCCCCCCTCCGGCAGCGCGCCGCAGACCCCCGGGTCGCTCCGCGGTCGTACGACCATGCCGTGCGGAGGACTTGACCCACTGTGACCTGCGGCGCGCGCCAGACGGAAGCGATCATCAGCCTTGTCACCCTGATAGGCGAACGCGGGCGGAAACCCGCGCGTGAAGCGGCGGCGGGGCTGTTAGATGTGCGCCGCTCCCGCACCCGCCTCGGCGTTCGCGCCGCGCTTGGTCAGGAACGCCACGAGGACGGCGACCGCGGCCACCCCTGCGGCGACGAGGGAGGCCAGGCTCATGCCGGAGATGAAGGTGTCGTGCGCGACCGTGGTGATCTTCGCGGCGATCTCCGCCGGGGTGCCCGGGGCGACCGGGGCGGCCCCCTGCTGGACGGCCTGCTTGGCCTGGGCGAGCTGCTCCGCGTCGAGCGGCGGGAGCCCCGCGTCCTTCCAGTTGCCCGCGAAGTCGCTGTCCACCTTGGACGTCATCACCGCGCCCAGCACGGCCGTGCCGAGGCTGCCGCCGATCTGCATCGCGGCCTGCTGGAGGCCGCCGGCGACACCGGACAGCTCCAGGGGCGCGTTGCCGACGATGACCTCGGTGGCGCCGACCATCACCGGGGCGAGGCCCAGGCCGAGGAGGGCGAACCAGAGGGACATCACGGCGCTGCCGGTGTCGGTCTGGAGCGTCGACATGCCGTACATCGCGATCGCGGTGAGGGCCATGCCGCCGGCCAGCGGGATGCGCGGTCCGGCCTTGGTGATCAGCGCGCCGGCCAGCGGCGAGCCGACGATCATCATGCCGGTGAGCGGCAGCAGGTGCAGACCCGCGTCGATGGGGCTCATGCCGTGCACGTTCTGGAGGTAGAACGTGACGAAGAACAGGCCGCCCATGAAGGCGATGGCCATCAGGACCATCAGGACGACACCCGCCGAGAGCGGTACGGAACGGAAGAGGGCCAGCGGGACGAGCGGCTCCTTCACCTTCGTCTCCCAGAGGGCGAAGAGAGCGAAGCCCACGACGGAGACGACCAGGAAGGTCCAGGTCTGGCCGTCGCCCCAGCCCCACTCCGGGGCCTTGATGAGCGCCCAGACCAGGCAGAACATGGCTCCGGACAGCAGGGCGATGCCCAGCACGTCGAAGGAGCGCGGGGCGTTCTCGGCGCGGTGGTCCAGCAGGATCCAGGCGCCCAGCACCACGGCGAGGACGCCGACCGGGACGTTGATCCAGAACACCGACTGCCAGCTGACGTTCTCCACCAGGAAGCCGCCGAGGATCGGGCCGCCCGCGGTGGAGGCGCCGATGACCATGCCCCAGATGCCGATCGCCATGTTCAGCTTCTCGGCGGGGAACGTGGCGCGCAGCAGGCCGAGCGCGGCCGGCATCAGCAGCGCGCCGAACAGGCCCTGGAAGACACGGAAGGTCACCACGAAGGCGACCGAGTTCGACAGGCCGATGGCTCCGGAGGCGGCGGCGAAGCCGACCACGCCTATGAGGAAGGTCTGCCGGTGGCCGAAGCGGTCGCCCAGCTTGCCCGCGGTGATGAGGGTGACGGCGAGGGCGAGGAAGTACGCGTTGGTGATCCACTGGACATCGGCCCAGGTGGCACCGAGATCCTTGGCGATGGCCGGGTTGGCGATCGCCACGATGGTGCCGTCGAGGGCGACCATCATGACGCCGACGGCCACGGTGAGGAGGGTGAACCAGGGATGGCCGCGCAGGCCCCGGCCCTGGTTCGTCGTCGGGTCCGACGGGACGCCTGGCGCCTTGTCCCCCGGTCCCGTCTTGTCGACAGTGGTCTGACTAGTCATACACGCGAGGCTAATGACAGCCACTGACAGTTGACAAACCAATTCACAAGTCGGTAACTGTCACGTCACTCGCCGCAGGGGCGGGTGGAAACGAGGGTTCATGGAGACGGCGGCGACGGCGGCTGCGACGTCGGAGGAGCGGCCCGGGCTGCGCGAGCGGAAGAAGCGGCGCACCCATGACGCGCTGCTGCGGGCGGCTCTGGAACTGTTCACGACGCGGGGGTACGAGGCGACGACCGTCGACGACATCGCCGAGGCCGTCGATGTGTCGCAGCGCACCTTCTTCCGCTACTTCGCGGGCAAGGAGGAGGCCGCGCTCGCGGTCGTGAGCCTGACCCACGAGCACTTCCTCGACGCGGTGCGCGCCCGGCCGGCCCACGAGGCCCCGCTGGAGGCGATGCGCAACGCCGTCCTGGAGGGCTGGGACGCCTTCGGCGAGGCCGTCGGCCAGGTCGTGCCGCTCGACCTCCATCTGCGGGCGTACGGCATGGTCGAGTCGACGCCCGCGCTGCTGGCCGCGCATCTGCGCCGGGCGGACGAGGTGGCGCGGCAGATCGAGCGGATCATCGCCGAGCGCGAGGGGCTCGACGTGGAGACCGACCCCCGGCCGCGCGTGGCGGTGGCCGTGTTCGCCGGCGTCATGCGCGTGACCGAGCGGCTGTGGGCGCTGGGCGGCGACCTCAGCATGGAGGCGATGCGCGAGCTGACCGCCACGCATCTGGACGCCCTGCGCCCCTCGTTGGCCGAAAAGTGGCGCACTGGCTGAAACTAGACGACATCGTCATCATCGGGACGTTCTCTGCGCACTGTACGGAACGTGCGTGATCGAAACGTGATCCCCCTCACTCGGTTAACGCGAGACCCTTCCGTTCTCTTAGTGTGTCCTTTCAGTGACTTCCTTCGACTCCTCCCCGCAACTGAACGTCTGGCGCGCACTCCTGGCGCTGGCCGTGGTTTTCGTGATGCTGGCGACCACCGGCTGGACCGCGATCCGCAGCCATCGAGAGAAGTCGCCGCTCCAGGCGTCCCTCTCCGCATGGCAGAGCGGACACCTCGGCGGCCGTGAACTGCCGGACGCCGAATCGCCCCCGCACCGCCTGGCGGACTTCTTCGCCTCGCTCACCGCGCATCAGCGCACCCGGCTCGCCCACCGCTACCCGCTCGCCGTCGGCAACATGAACGGCGCGCCCGTCGTCCTGCGTTACCGGGCCAACCGCATCGCGCTGAAGCAGCAGAGCCGGCGCGAACGGGAACGCATGCACGACCAGCGGCTCTCCGCGACCGGCCGGCACGAGGCCGGCCGCCGGATGCACCGCTTCGACATGCTGGCCGCGAAGCAGCGCCACATCCTCGCCTTCGACCCCGAGGGCAACGGCCGGGTCGCCGAGGTCTTCGGCGACCTCGACAAGGCCGAGCGCGTCTCGGTCGTCGTCCCGGGCGTCGACACCAACGTGATCAACTTCCAGCGCACCAACCGCCGCTACTCCGCCCCCGTCGGCATGGCCGAGTCGCTCTACGACGCGGAGCGCGCGGCGAGCAGGGGGACGCGTACGGCCGTCATCGCCTGGGCCGACTACACCGCGCCCGACGGCCTGGGCCTGGACTCGGCGACCGCGCTGCGGGCCGAACAGGGCTCGGTCCGGCTGAACGCGCTGGTGCGGGGCCTGCCCGGCGCCTCCACGGTCGCGCTGGTGTGCCACAGCTACGGCTCGGTGGTGTGCGGGGTCGCCGCGCGCTCGCTGCCGTCACGGGTCACCGACATCGCCGTCGCGGGCAGCCCCGGCATGCGCGCCGAGACGGTCGGCCAGCTGCGGACGGCGGCCCGGGTGTGGGCCATGCGGGACGCCGACGACTGGGTCCAGGACGTGCCCTACCTGGAGGTCGGCGGGCTCGGTCACGGCGCCGACCCGGTCTCCTCGGAGTTCGGGGCGCGCATCCTGTCGGCGGCCGACGCCGAGGGGCACAGCGGCTACTTCGAGCCGGGCACGGAGAGCCTCCACAACTTCGCCGAGATCGGCATCGGCGCGTACGAGTCGGTGCGGTGCGCACGGGACGACGACGCGTGTCTGACCGGTCTGTCCGACAGCGCTGCGGCCTGACGCGCGTAGAGGAGGGGGAAAGTGCGGTTCGCCTCGGTCGGGACTTCCCCGCGCCGCCCGCATACGATGACCCGCATGGGTGACGTACTGGCCGGATTTCATGCCGCCTGGGAGTTCGAGTCCGACTCCGTCCTCATCCGCTTCGAACGGGGGATTCGCACGCCGAAGCTCTTCCAGACGCTCGGTGAGCGGCGCATCCCCCTGGAGGCGATCGCGGGGGTTTCACTGACACCCGGGAAGCGGGACACCGTCGTCCTGCGTGTCATACCGCGGCCCGGCGCCGATCCCCTGATGGAGGCGGCGGGGGACCAGCTCAAGGAAGGTTCCGACCCGTACCGGCTGGTGCTGCCGGCCGAACGGGAGACGCTCGCGGAGTACTACGCCGACGAGCTGCGGGCCCGGCTGACCGGGTCGGGGCCCGTCGACCGCTTCCTGGTGGCGGCGCCGGAGGTGCCGCTGCACTTCAAGGCGTACGACGGGAAGGCCTCGTTCGACGGACGGTCGGTGTCGTTCCGCTGGTTCTGGACGGGGGCGTCGTCGGCGAAGTGGAAGGCCGGGGACCAGAGCTTTCCGGTGAGTGCGCTGGCCGGCGTCGAGTGGCGCTCGCCGGAGCTGTTCGAGGGGTATCTGCGGTTGCTGCGCCGCGACGGGTCCGTGGAGCGGCCGGCCCAGCCGGATCATGATCCGGCCGCGGTGGTGTTCGGGCTGGGATACGGGCCGGTGCACGAGTCGTTGCCGTTCGCTGCCGCGGTCCTCGCCGCGGTGCGCTCGGCCGGAGGTGCGGTGGCGGGTGCGGGTGCGGTGGCGGGTGCGGCACCCGCCGACGCCGGGTCCCGGCGGGATCCGGCCGATATCGCCGACCGGATCCGGCACCTCGGGGAGTTGCACGAGGCGGGGCTGGTCACTGATGAGGAGTTCAGTGTGAAGAAGGCGGAGTTGTTGGCTGAGCTGTAGCCATGCGCCGTTCGCGGGGAGCGCCGTGAAGCAGTGACGGTGCGTCGGGGCTGATCGCGCAGTTCCCCGCGCCCCTGGCTCCGCTGCCGTACCCCCGCCCGAGAAGCCGGCCCTACTCCCTGCCCACCGACGTGAAGCGCATGTCCGCGTAGCGGTCGCCCGCGACCTTGGCCGCTATCGGCTCCAGCAGGGCCATGTCCTCCTCGCCCAGGACGATGCCCGTCGCCGCCACGTTCTCCTCCACCCGTGTCGGCCTGCGGGTGCCCGGGATCGGGACGACCGGGAGGCCGTGCATCGCCGACTGCTGGTGGACCCAGGCCAGGGCTATCTGGCCGAGGGTGGCGTCGTGGGCGGCGGCGACCTCGCGGATCGGGGTCAGGAGCGCCGCGTTGGCCTCGGCGTTGTCGCCGGTGAAGCGGGGCTGCTGGCGGCGGAAGTCGTCGGCGGTGAGGTCCTCCGCCTTGGCGAAGGAACCGGTGAGGAAGCCGCGGCCGAGCGGGGAGTAGGCGACGAGGGTGACGTCCAGCTCGCGGGCCGTGGGGACCACGTTCGCCTCGATGTCCCGGCTGAAGAGCGACCACTCGGACTGGAGGGCGGCGATGGGGTGCACGGTGTGGGCGGTGCGCAGCTCGGCGGCCGTGACCTCGCTGAGGCCCAGCTGCCTGACCTTGCCCTCGCGGACCAGCTCGGCCATGACGCCGACGGTCTCCTCGATGGGGACGCTCACGTCGCGGCGGTGCATGTAGTAGAGGTCGATCACGTCGACGTCGAGCCGGCGCAGGCTGCCCTCGACGGACTCCCGGATGTGGGCGGCGTCGTTGCGGATGATCCGCCCGGTCGGGTCGTCGGGGTCGATCGCCAGGCCGAACTTGGTGGCGACGACGACCTCGTCGCGGTGTGCCCGGACGAAGGGGGAGAGGAACCTCTCGTTCTCCCCGGCGCCGTACGCGTGGGCCGTGTCGTACAGCGTGACGCCCAGTTCCAGCGCGCGTTCCAGGGTGGCCCTGGACTCCGCCGCGTCCGAGGGGCCGTACGCGAAGCTCATGCCCATGCAGCCGAGGCCCTGCACCCCGACCTCGGGGCCGTCGGCGCCCAGCCGTGCCGTCGCGATCCTGCCGTTCGTCGTGCCGTCCGTCATGAAGCCCTCTCCGAGGCCAGGGCCCGCCCGGCGTCAGCATAGAAATTGATCTTGCGGTCGAGCACATTCAGGGTGTCCTGGAGTTCGGCGATCCGGGACAGGACGTCGTCCCGGGTCGACTTGAGCAGGTCGAAGCGCTCGGTGTAGGTGTGGTCGCCCGCCCGCACCAGTTCGGCGTAGCGGACCATGTCGGCGACCGGCATGCCGGTGAGCCGGAGCTTGCCCACGAGGTCGAGCCAGTCGAGGTCGCGGTTGCGGTAGCGGCGCTGGCCGGTGTGGGAGCGGTCGATGTGCGGCATCAGCCCGATCCGCTCGTACCAGCGCAGGGTGTGCGCCGTCAGCCCGGTGAGGTCGGCCACCTCGCTGATCGTGTATCTGTCCTGCCCGTCCGGCCGGCGCGGCTTGAGCGGCGGACCGGCGCAACTGTCGGTACCGGCAGCACCCGTGGCACTCTCGACACTCGTCGTACTCGTGGTCTCCATCACCGTCATGAGCACCACGCTAAAACCCTGGAGTGCGCTCGAAGCAAGCGAATCAGGTGAGAAAACACGGGGACTTGACGTGATCGTGGTGGTTAGCGTGCGGGCATGAGTCTCGTACGACGTGCCACGGCCGAGGACGCGGCGGAAGTGCTCCGGCTGCGCCAGGTGATGATCGACTCGATGGCGCCCCCGGGAGGCGGTGGTCCCACCGACTGGCACACCGAGTCCCTGCCGCTCCTGCGCCGTCGACTCGCGGATCCCGAAGGGGAGTTCGCGGCCTTCGTCGTCGACCATCCGCAGCGGCCCGACGCGCTGGCGGCGCTCGTGGTGGGGACGGTCGACTACCGGATCGGGAAGCCCGGCAATCCGCGCGGCGCGGTCGGTCACGTCTTCAGCGTGGCCACCGACCCGGACTGCCGGCGCCGGGGGTACGCCCGCGCCTGCATGGAGGCCCTCGTCGAGTGGTTCCGCGAGGTCGGCGCCGGATACGTCCATCTGACCGCCTCCGCCGAGGCTGAGCCGCTGTACGCGTCGATGGGCTTCCGGCGCCGGCCCGACCCCTTGATGCAGCTGAACCTCTGAGCCGCTTAGGCTCGTGCACATGTCTCTGCAGAGCCTCGCCGTGATCGAGAACTGGCCGGTTCCCACCGCCGCCGCCGCTGTCGTCCGGGCGGACGGCACCGTCCTCGGGACCCACGGGCCGCTCGGGCACCGCTTCCCGCTGGCCTCGGTCACCAAGCCGCTCGCCGCGTACGCCGTGCTGGTCGCCTACGAGGAGGGGGCGATCGAGCTGGACGAGGCGGCGGGCCCCGCGGGGTCCACCGTGCGGCACCTGCTGGCGCACACCTCCGGGCTGGCCTTCGACGAGCACCGGGTGACGGCCCCGCCCGGAGAGCGGCGGCTGTACTCCAACGCCGGGTTCGAGGTGCTCGGGGACCATGTGGCCAAGGCGGCCGAGATCCCGTTCGGGGAGTACGCGCGGCAGGCGGTGCTGGAACCGCTGGGCATGACGTCCACCTCGCTCGACGGCTCCCCCGCGAAGGACGGCGTCTCGACCGTCGAGGACCTGGTGCGGTTCGCCGCCGAGGTGCAGGCGCCCCGGCTGCTGGACCCGCGCACGGTCGCGGCGGCGATGACCGTGCAGTACCCGGGCACCAAGGGCGTCCTGCCGGGCTACGGGCACCAGAACCCCAACGACTGGGGGCTCGGCTTCGAGATCCGGGACTCCAAGTCGCCGCACTGGACGGGCACGTCCTCGTCGCCGGGGACCTTCGGGCACTTCGGCCAGTCGGGGACGTTCCTGTGGATCGACCCCGTCGCCGGGCTGGCGTGTGTCGCGCTGACGGACCGGGCGTTCGGGCCGTGGGCGGTCGAGGCCTGGACTCCGTTCACGGACGCTGTGCTCGCCGAGGTCGGGAACGGTGTCTGATCGGTGAAGGAAGCGACAACTCTTCCACGGATGGGGCGAGCGCCCCGTTCCGAGGGCCCCCGGCACCGATCCGTCCGCTAGCCTCCCCCGTGCACCACAGGCGCACAGCTTTCGGGGGAGACCATGGGCGAGGTTCGCGCGGGCGGGCAGTTCCGGCCGCTGGAGGCCGGTGACCCGACGACCGTGGCGAGCTACCGGCTCGCGGCACGGCTCGGCTCCGGCGGTATGGGCACGGTGTACCTGTCGTACACGCCGGGCGGGCACCCGATCGCGTTGAAGACGATCCGGCCCGAGCTGAGCGAGGACCCGGAGTTCCGCCGCCGGTTCAAGCAGGAGGTGCAGGCCGCCCAGCGCGTGCAGGGCCTCTACACCGCGCCCGTCCTCGACCACGACACCGAGGGCGCGCAGCCCTGGCTGGCCACCGCCTACGTGCCCGGCCCCTCTCTGCACGCGGCGGTCGCCGAGCACGGCGCGCTGCCGCTGAACTCGGTCCTGCTGCTGCTCGCCGGGGTCGCGGAGGCGCTCTCGGTCATCCACGGCGCGGGCATCGTGCACCGCGACCTGAAGCCCTCCAACGTGCTGCTCGCCGCCGACGGGCCCCGGGTCATCGACTTCGGCATCGCGCGGGCCGCCGACGCCACCGCCCTGACCGGCACCGGCGTCTCCATCGGCACCCCGGCCTTCATGTCGCCCGAGCAGGCGGCCGGGAAGCCGGTCACCCCCGCCTCGGACGTGTTCGCCCTCGGCCAGGTGGCCGCGTTCGCCGCCCGCGGTTCCGGCGCGTACGGCGACGGGCCCTCGCACGCGGTGCTGTACCGGATCGTCCACGAGGAACCCGACCTCGGCGGTCTCTCCGACGAACTCCGGTTCATCGAGCGCTGTCTGGCCAAGGACCCGGCCGAACGCCCCTCCCCCGCCGAGGTCGTCGCCCTCTGCCAGGAGGCGTCGCCGACGCCGCTGGTGCAGTCGGGCTCGTGGCTGCCGGAGGCGATCGGCGCCGACATCACCCGGCGGGTCTCGGCGTCGGCGGAGCTGCTGGCGGAGCGGAACAGGGCGGCCGAGACGGCGACCCCGGCGACCCAGACGCCGCCGCCCACCGCCCCGGTCACCCAGCTGAGTCCGCCGTCCGTGGACCACGGCGCGCAGACGATGCACGCGGCGCCGACGATGCACTCCGGTCCGACGACCCCGCCCCCGCCGGGCCCGGTGGGGCCGCCGTCGGCGCCGTACGCCCCGCAGCCGGGGCCCTCGGGGCCGCACACCGTGCCGACCGGGCACCATGCGCCGTACCCGCAGCCGGGCGGCTGGCAGCAGCCGTATCCGCCGGGTCACGGCCATCCGCAGGGGCCTCCCCGTCCGCTGCCCGTGCCGCCGCCCCGCAGCAACGTCGGCAAGTGGATCGGGATCGGTGTCGCGGCGGTGTTCGGACTGGGCCTTCTCGGCAGCTGCGCGTCGCTCGTGAAGGGCCTCACGGATTCGTCGAGCGGCTCGTCGAGCCAGTCCTCCGGCGGCTCGACCGGCGGTGCGTCGACCGGCTCCGGCGACGGCTCCGCGTCGAAGCCGAAGTCGGACCCGAAGCCGGTCACGTTCAAGGGCGTCAACATCCCCGGCAACTACTACGTGCGCTTCGCGGACTCCCCGCCCAAGCCCATCGACAGCGAGATGGGCGTGTCGTACGAGGACGACGGCGACTTCTACTACTACTCGGACCCGCTGTTCGAGGAGAAGAAGGTGGGCAGCAGCAGCGACAAGCTCGTCCTGCTGAACAACTCCCAGAAGGGCTCCCTCGCCACCTGCCGCGGCGAGACCCGGTACACGGACTCCGTCAAGCTCGGCCAGGTCTCCAAGGGCTCCCAGATGTGCGTGCGGACCAACTCGGGCCACATGGCGCTGGTCACCTTCCAGGGCTCGGCGCCGAGCGGCGACCCCAGCGACTACGTCTCGGTGGACATCACGGTGTGGCGCAACGCGGAGGAACCGACCGCCGAGAACTGACGGGCCCTCATCCGCCGAGTTCCCACACCAGCACCTCGGCCGGCGCGGCGACGGCGATCAGGTCCAGCCCCTTCTCGTCCTCGGCCCGCACCGCGTCCCCGGGCCCGAGCTCGTGCGGTCCGAGCCGCACCGCGCCCCGGACGACGTGCACGTACGCCCGTGCCGCGTCCGGTACCGCGGTCCGCTCCCCCGCCGTCCCCAGCCGCCGGACGTGCAGCATGGCGCCGGCCTCGGGGACGGCGTACGGGGTGGAGTCGGCGATGCCGCGCACGATCTCGTACGCCGGGTCGCCGCCCGGGTCCAGCGGGGCCAGCCACATCTGCACGAAGGTGAGCGGCGCGGAGCCGTCGTTGCGCTCGACGTGGCGGACGCCGCCGGCCGCGCTGAGCCGCTGGACGTCGCCGGAGCGGACGACGGTCTCGTGGCCCGTGGTGTCCCGGTGGGTCAGCTCGCCCTCGACGACCCAGGTGACGATCTCGGTGTGGCTGTGCGGATGCTCGTCGAACCCGGCGCCCGGTTCGAGCCGCTCCTCGTTGCAGGCGATCACCGCGCCGAACCGCAGGTTGTCGGGGTCGTAGTGCGCCCCGAAGGAGAAGGCGTGCAGCGAGGAGATCCCGGCCTCCGGGTCCCCACCGGGGTAGCGCGTGGCGGCGCGCCTCAGGTCCATCACGTACTCCACGGTAGCGACCCGCGCCGCACACGGGTGTCCTGATGAGGCAGTCTTGTCCCGTGCCCGAACCCGAAACCCGCAAATCCGCAACCGCGCCGTACGTCCATCCGCACTCCGCGACGCTGCGGCGGCTGGAGAAGTCGTCCGGAAGTCTCGCCGCGCAGGCCATCGCGCGGATGGACGAGACGCTGCCCTGGTACCGGGCGATGCCGCCGGAGAACCGGTCGTGGATCGGGCTGGTCGCCCAGGCCGGTATCGCCGCCTTCACCGAGTGGTTCCGGCACCCGGACGCCCCGCAGGCCATCTCGACGGACGTGTTCGGGACCGCGCCGCGTGAGCTGACCCGGGCGATCACGCTCCGGCAGACCGTGGAGATGGTGCGCACGACCATCGAGGTCATGGAGTCCGCCATCGACGAGGTCGCCGCCCCCGGCGACGAGAGCGTGCTCCGCGAGGCCCTGCTCGTCTACGCGCGGGAGATCGCCTTCGCCACCGCGCAGGTGTACGCGCAGGCCGCCGAGGCACGCGGCGCCTGGGACGCCCGGCTGGAGTCCCTGGTGGTGAACGCGGTGCTCAGCGGCGAGGCCGACGAGGGCGCCGTCAGCAGGGCCGCCGCGCTCGGCTGGAACTCCCCCGACCATGTCTGTGTGGTCCTCGGCACCGCCCCGGACGGCGACAGCGAGCTGACCGTGGAGGCCATCCGGCGCGCCGCCCGGCACGCCAAGCTCCAGGTGCTCACCGGGGTGCTCGGCGACCGCCTGGTGGTGATCGCCGGCGGGAACAACGACCCGTTGCAGGTGGCGAAGTCGCTGATCGGCCCGTATGCGGCGGGGCCGGTGGTGGCCGGGCCGATCGTGCCCGACCTGCTGGCCGCGACCCGGTCCGCGCAGGCCGCCGCCGCCGGACTCAAGGCGTGTTCGGCGTGGCAGGACGCGCCGCGTCCCGTTCTGGCGGACGATCTGCTTCCGGAGCGCGCGATCGCCGGTGATCCCAGTGCGCGCGAGCAACTGGTGGAGGAGATCTACAGACCGCTGGAGGAGGCAGGCTCCGCTCTCCTGGAGACGCTCAGCGTCTATCTCGAACAGGCGTCGAGCCTCGAGGGCGCGGCCCGGATGCTGTTCGTCCATCCCAACACCGTGCGCTACCGGCTTCGACGTGTGACTGACGTCACCGGCTGGTCGCCTTCCGATGTACGCTCGGCCTTCACCTTGAGGATCGCGCTGATCCTGGGGCGTCTGGTGGATGGGGATCCCCAGCTCTAGGGTTTTGTCGGAGGGCTACAAAACCCCCTCGTGTTCTTCGTCCCTGTCCCCACGGGCGGCCTGAGCCGCCCTCAAGAGAGAGTGTGAGAGTGCTCGTACTCGTCGCTCCCGGCCAGGGCGCCCAGACGCCCGGCTTCCTGACTCCTTGGCTCGCCCTCCCCGGCGCCGCCGACCGCCTCGGCGCGTGGTCGGACGCCATCGGGCTGGACCTCGCCCACTACGGCACCGAGGCCGACGCCGACGCGATCCGCGACACCGCCGTGGCCCAGCCGCTCCTCGTGGCGGCCGGACTGCTGTCCGCCGCCGCCCTCGGAGAGGTGGCGCCCGGCGCGGTCGCCGGGCACAGCGTCGGCGAGATCACCGCCGCCGCGTTCGCCGGTGTCCTCGACGACACGGCCGCGCTGTCCCTCGTCCGCAAGCGGGGCCTGGCCATGGCCGAGGCCGCCGCGATCACCCAGACCGGTATGTCCGCGCTGCTCGGCGGCGACCCCGAGGCGACGGTCCCGCATCTGGAGAAGCTGGGGCTGACCCCGGCCAACGTGAACGGCGCCGGGCAGATCGTCGCCGCCGGCACCCTGGAGCAGCTGGCCGCCCTGGAGGCGGACAAGCCCGAGGGTGTCCGTCGTGTGGTGGCCCTCAAGGTCGCGGGCGCCTTCCACACGCACCACATGGCCCCCGCCGTGGACAGCCTCGCCAAGGCCGCCGAGGAACTCGCCCCCGGGGACCCGAAGCTCACCTACGTCTCGAACAAGGACGGGCAGGCCGTCGCCACCGGCGCCGAGGTGCTCTCCCGTCTCGTCGGTCAGGTCGCCAACCCGGTCCGCTGGGACCTGTGCATGGAGACCTTCAAGGAGCTGGGTGTGACCGCGATCGTCGAGGTGTGCCCCGGCGGCACGCTCACCGGTCTCGCCAAGCGCGCGCTGCCGGGTGTGGCGACGGTGGCGCTGAAGACACCGGACGACCTCGACGCCGCCCGCGCGCTCATCGCCGAGCACCAGAACTAGGAGCCCCGGAGCTATGTCGAAGATCAGGCCTAGCAAGGGCGCCCCGTACGCGCGCATCCTCGGCGTGGGCGGCTACCGCCCGGTCCGGGTGGTGCCCAACGACGTCATCCTGGAGAGGATCGACTCCTCCGACGAGTGGATCCGCTCCCGCTCCGGCATCGAGACCCGGCACTGGGCGAACGACGAGGAGACCGTCGCCGCCATGTCGATCGAGGCCTCCGGCAAGGCGATCGCCGACGCCGGGATCTCCGCCGAGCAGATCGGCGCGGTCGTCGTCTCGACCGTCTCGCACTTCAGCCAGACCCCGGCCGTCGCCACCGAGATCGCCGACAAGCTGGGCACGGCCAAGGCCGCCGCCTTCGACATCTCGGCCGGCTGCGCGGGCTTCGGCTACGGCCTCACCCTCGCCAAGGGCATGGTCGTCGAGGGCTCCGCGGAGTACGTCCTCGTCATCGGTGTCGAGCGGCTGTCCGACCTGACCGACCTGGAGGACCGGGCCACGGCCTTCCTCTTCGGCGACGGCGCCGGCGCGGTCGTCGTCGGTCCCTCCCAGGAGCCGCACATCGGCCCCACGGTGTGGGGCTCCGAGGGCGACAAGGCCGGCACGATCAAGCAGACGGTCCCGTGGAACGAGTTCCGGATCGGGGACGTCGAGAATCTTCCGCTGGACAGCGAGGGCAACGTCAAGTTCCCCGCGATCACGCAGGAGGGCCAGGCGGTGTTCCGCTGGGCCGTGTTCGAGATGGCGAAGGTCGCACAGCAGGCGCTGGAAGCGGCCGGGATCAGCTCGGACGACCTGGACGTCTTCATTCCCCACCAGGCCAACGAGCGGATCATCGACTCGATGGTGAAGACACTCAAGCTGCCGGAGCATGTCACGGTCGCGCGTGACGTGCGCACCACCGGCAACACCTCGGCCGCCTCGATCCCGCTCGCGATGGAGCGGCTCCTGGCGACCGGCGAGGCGAAGAGCGGCGACACCGCGCTCGTCATCGGCTTCGGGGCGGGTCTCGTGTACGCCGCGACGGTCGTTACCCTCCCCTAGGCACCCGCTCCGGATCTTGCGGTCCGGTGCGGGAAACGCACAACCTGCCGCTGACGCGGCGGGCCGCCAACCCTCTGGAAACTACGAAGGAGCGCCTGACATGGCCGCCACCCAGGAAGAGATCGTCGCCGGTCTCGCCGACATCGTGAACGAGATCGCCGGCATCCCGGTCGAGGACGTCCAGCTGGACAAGTCCTTCACCGACGACCTGGACGTCGACTCGCTGTCCATGGTCGAGGTCGTCGTCGCCGCCGAAGAGCGCTTCGACGTCAAGATCCCGGACGACGACGTCAAGAACCTCAAGACGGTCGGCGACGCGACCGACTACATCCTCAAGCACCAGGGCTGATCCGGCGGATCGGGTCCGGCCCGATCCACCGCGGAGCAGTCCGCTTGCCCCGCCACCCGGCGGTGGCGCCGCTGATTCCTCGTAACCGTTGGAGAACATTCCCGTGAGCTCGACCAATCGCACCGTGGTCGTCACCGGTATCGGCGCAACCACACCGCTGGGTGGCGACGCGACTTCCACCTGGGAAGGGCTGGTCGCCGGCAAGTCCGGTGTCGGCCCCCTGGAGCAGGAGTGGGCCGCCGACCAGGCGGTCCGCATCGCCGCGCAGATCGCGGTGGAGCCGACCGAGGTCATTCCCCGGCCGCAGGCCCGCCGCCTGGACCGCTCGGCGCAGTTCGCGCTGATCGCGGCCAAGGAGGCGTGGGCGGACGCCGGTTACACGGAGACGTCGGCCGACGACGGCACCGTCGACGCGGACCGCGTCGGCGCGGTCATCGCCTCCGGCATCGGTGGTGTGACGACGCTGCTCGACCAGTACGACGTGCTGAAGGAGAAGGGCGTACGCCGCGTCTCCCCGCACACCGTGCCCATGCTGATGCCCAACGGCCCGTCCGCCAACGTCGGTCTGTACGTCGGCGCGCGCGCCGGTGTGCACACCCCGGTCTCCGCCTGTGCGTCGGGCGCCGAGGCCATCGGCTACGCCATCGAGATGATCCGCACCGGCCGCGCCGACGTCGTGATCGCCGGTGGCACCGAGGCCGCCATCCACCCCCTGCCGATCGCCGCGTTCGGCAACATGATGGCGATGTCCAAGAACAACGAGGACCCGCAGGGCGCGTCCCGTCCGTACGACACCGGCCGTGACGGCTTCGTCCTCGGCGAGGGTGCCGGTGTCGTGGTCCTGGAGTCGGCGGAGCACGCGGCGGCCCGGGGTGCCCGGGTCTACGCCGAGGCCGTGGGCCAGGGCATCTCCGCCGACGGCCACGACATCGTGCAGCCGGAGCCGGAGGGGCGCGGGATCGCCCACGCCCTGCAGAACCTGCTGGACCGCACCGACCTGGACCCGGCGGAGATCGTGCACGTCAACGCGCACGGGACGTCGACGCCGGCCGGTGACATCGCGGAGCTGAAGGCGCTGCGGAAGGTGTTCGGCGACGACACCGACCACTTCGCGGTGTCGGCGACGAAGTCGATGACCGGGCATCTGCTCGGTGGGGCCGGCGGGGTGGAGACGGTGGCGACGGTGCTCGCGCTGTACCACCGGGTGGCTCCGCCGACGATCAATGTGAACGACCTCGACCCGGAGGCCGAGGCCAACGCGGACATCGTGCGGGGTGAGGCGCGCAAGCTGCCCGTCGAGGGCCGTATCGCCGCGCTCAACGACTCGTTCGGGTTCGGTGGGCACAACGTGGTGCTGGCGTTCCGGACGGTTTGATTCGTTCGCTGACGCGCTTGTGGCCCGGGTCCCTTTCAGGGATTCGGGCCACAGCTGTCTGTACGTCGGGTGCGGGTCCGTGGGGCTTCTCGCGCAGTTCCCCGTGCCCCTGAAAGATCGGGGGCGCCCCCTCGTTCTCAGACCACCTGGTGCAGCCAGCGGACCGGGGCGCCCTCTCCCGCGTAGCGGAACGGCTCCAGTTCGTCGTCCCAGGGCTTGCCCAGGAGCTTGGCGAGGTCGGACTCCAGGTCGGTCTCGCCCCGTTGGCTGCGGAGCAGGGCGGCGCGGAGGCGGTCCTCGGGGATGAGGATGTCGCCGTGGATGCCGGTGACGGCGTGGAAGATGCCGAGGTCGGGGGTGCAGCTGTAGCGCTCGCCCTCGGCGGTGGCGCAGGGCTCGGCGGTGACCTCGAAGCGCAGGAGGTGCCAGCCGCGCAGGGCCGACGCCAGCTTGGAGGCGGTGCCGGCCTGGCCCTGCCAGGAGAACTCGGAGCGCCAGGTGCCCGGCGCGGCCGGCTGCCGGATCCAGTCGAGGTTCACGCGGGTCCCGAGAACGCCCGCGACGGCCCACTCGACGTGCGGGCACAGCGCACGCGGCGCGGAGTGCACGTACAGGACTCCACGTGTCGTCACCGGGGCCTCCACAGAGCAGGGCATCTTGTCATTCGACGGAACGGCAGTGGCAGGGCGGCCACGGGGCGAGGCTACCGTGCGGCGGGGCAAGGAGTGTGACGTACCGTCGGAGCGGACGCCAGGACGCGACGCTGTTTCACCCGGGGGGACGCGTGTGCGGTACGGAACAGTTGCACCGTTCGCCGCAGCGTTCTCGTCGGTCTCCCGTGTCGGGAACTCCCGCGCGTTGTGATGGGTGGGAACTTGCACGTGCAGGACCGACCGAGGGGACCAGGGGATGCGGAAGCGACGCCACCGTTCGAGGGCGGTGTGGGGCGCGGCCACGGCCGCGTTCCTGCTGGCCGTGACCGGGTGCGACGCCACGGGCGGTGACTCCCCCGGCCCCGAGGGGACCGGACCGCGGGCCGCGTCGCCGAGGCCGACGCCCGCGTGGGACAGCACGCCCGAGTCGCTGGTCGCCGTGGGGGACTCCATCACCCGGGGCTTCGACGCGTGCAAGGTCCTCTCCGACTGCCCCGAGGTGTCCTGGGCGACCGGCACCGACGCCTCGGTCGAGAGTCTCGCGGTACGGCTGCTGGGCCGCTCCGGCGCGCTGCGGCACAGCTGGAACTACGCGGTCACCGGGGCCCGGATGGCCGACCTGCCGAACCAGATGGCCCGGGCGGTGACCCGTGAGCCGGAGCTGGTCACGGTGATGGTCGGGGCGAACGACGCGTGCCGCGCGACCGTCGCCGCGATGACGCCGGTCGCCGACTTCCGCGCGGACTTCGAGGACTCGATGGCGACGCTGCGGGACGCGCTGCCCAAGGCGCAGGTGTTCGTGGCGAGCGTGCCGGATCTGAAGCGGCTGTGGTCCGCGGGCCGCGTCAGCCCGGTCGGCAAGCAGGTGTGGAAGCTGGGCATCTGTCCGTCCATGCTGGCCGACCCGGACGCCCTCACCACGGCGGCCGGCCAGCGGCGCGACGCCGTCCAGGACCGGGTGGAGGCGTACAACGACGTGCTGCGCGAGGTCTGCGCGAAGGACCGCCACTGCCGGTACGACGGGGACGCCGTCTTCGACTACCGCTTCGGGCGGGCCCAGCTCAGCCAGTGGGACTGGTTCCATCCGAGCGTGGACGGACAGGCGCGGCTGGCGGAGATCGCGTACCGGGTCGTCAGCGCCAAGGAGTCGTGACCGAGGGTTCCGTCGTGGCCCCGGATTCCTGTGACCTAGGGTTTCGCTCATGAGCGAACTTTTCGGCACACTTTCCGACGGCTCGCCCGTGCACCGGTGGACGCTGGAGCGGGGCGGCACACGGGTGCGGGTCCTGACGTACGGCGGGATCGTGCAGTCCGTGGAGCTTCCGGGCCGGGACGGGCGGACGGCCGACGTGGTGCTGGGGTTCGCCGGCCTCGACGGGTATCTGCGCCATCAGGGGCCGTTCTTCGGGGCACTCGTCGGACGGTACGCCAATCGGATCGCCGGTGGGCGCTTCACCCTCGACGGGCGGACGTACGAGCTGGCGCGCAACAACCCTCCGAACTCGTTGCACGGCGGTCCGCTCGGCTTCGACAAGCGGGTGTGGGAGGCGCGGGGCGTCGCGGACGGGGCCGGGGTGCGGCTGACGCGGGTGAGCCCGGACGGCGAGGAGGGCTTTCCCGGACGGCTGGAGGTCTCCGCCACGTACACGCTGGAGGAGGACGGCAGCGCGCTGCGGATCGCGTACGAGGCGGTCACGGACGCGCCGACGGTGGTGAACCTGACCAATCACTCGTACTGGAACCTGGCGGGCGCCGGCTCCGGCGGCGCCGGTGGGCACGAGCTGCGGATCGACGCGTCGCGGGTGACGCCGGTGGACGCGGATCTGATACCGACCGGCGAGACGGCGGAGGTCGAGGGGACCCGGTTCGACTTCCGGGCGGCGCGGAAGGTGGGGAGCGGGTACGACCACAACTTCGTGCTCGACAAGGGGGTCACGGAGGGCCCTGAGGTGGTGGCCGAGCTGTGGGAGCCGGGGTCGGGGCGGGTGTTGAGCGTGGCGACGACCGAGCCGGGGATGCAGCTCTACACGGCGGATCATCTGGAGGAGCCGTTCGGGCCCTGCGCCGGGGTCGCGCTGGAGACGCAGCACTTTCCCGATTCGCCGAACCGGCCGCGGTTCCCTAGTACGGAACTGCGGCCGGGCGGCGTGTATCGGTCGGAGACGGTTTATGGGTTCGGGGTGCGTTCGTAGGTGTGTCGGGCGCGGGTTCATGGGGGCTGGTCGCGCCCACGCGGCGGAGCCGCATATCGACACGGCCCCGCGCCCCTGAGGGGTGCCCTATGCCTCGATCGGTGCTGTAAGGCGGCGGTCGGCCAGGGAACGGCCCGCTTCCAGCTCGTACGAACCCTTCACGTACGCCCACGCGTTGGTCGTCTCGTCCCAGATCTCGAAGGCGCGGCCCGGGAGTTGGATGACGGCCTCCGCCGTTTCGCCCGGGGCCGCCTCCACCGTCGCGAAGCCCGCGAGCCAGCGGGTCGGGCGGGTGGCGTCCGGGGTCGTGGGGGCCAGGTAGAGCTGGACGGTCTCGCGGCCCTCGCGTGAGCCCGTGTTGCGGACGCGGACGGTCGCCGTCGTGCCGCTGACGTCGAGGGACTCGTACGTCCAGTCGGTGTAGCCGAGGCCGTGGCCGAAGGGGTACGCGGGGGTCCTGTTCTCCTTGTCCCAGGCGCGGTAGCCGATGAAGACGCCCTCGTCGTAGGTGAGTTCGCCGGCGGTGGGGGTGACCTGGGTGACCGGGGCCTCGGACAGGGTGCCCCAGGTGGTGGGGAGGCGGCCGCCGGGCTCGTGGGTGCCGGTGAGGACGTCGGCGAGGGCGGCGCCGCCCTCCTGGCCGGGGAACCAGGTGAGGAGGACGGCGGCCACGTCGTCGCGCCACGGGAGTTCCACCGGGGAGCCCGCGTTGACGACCACGATCGTGGCGGGGTTGGCGGCGGCCACCGCGCGGACCAGGTCGTCCTGGCGGCCGGGGAGGCGCAGGTCCTTGCGGTCGAAGCCCTCGGACTCGACCCGCTCGGTGGTGGCGACCACGACGACGGCCGTGTCGGCGGCGCGGGCGGCCTCGACGGCCTCGGCGATCAGGTCGTCGGGGTCGCGCTGCGGTCCCTGGTGGCAGAGGGAGAAGGCGAGCATCGTGATCGGGGCGTCGGCGGCGAGTTCCACGACATGGGTGAGGGAGACCCGTACCGGTGTGCCCTCGGTCAGTTCGACCTGGGCCAGCGGGACGGGGGCGCCGAAGAACGAGACGAAGGGGTCGTCCGTGTCGGTGGTCCGGACACCGTCGAAGTGGGTGGTGCCGTCGACGGTGAGGGTGTAGGCGCCGAGGCCCTTGATGCCGAAGGTGTGCGTGCCGGTCTCGCGCGGGACGAAGGTGCCGGTCACCTCGACGGTGTGCAGGGTGCTGTGGGTGACGCCGTCGGGGAGGTCCGAACCCATCCACTGGATGTGGCCGCTGGGCGAGGAGCGGGTGCCGATGACCGTGCCGGAGGTGTCGCGGCAGACGGCCTCGAAGGTGAACCCCTTGTCGGCGACGCCCAGTTCCTCGTTCGGGTCCGCGCCGACGGCGTACGTCAGGGCGCCCTCGGGGAGGGCGGCGGTGAGGCCGTCGAGCGGGGAGACGATGTGGTCGGGGAAGACGGTGGCCGAGCCGCCGCCGAGGACGCGGGCGTCGCGGGCCGCGGCGCCGATGAGGGCGACCGTCGAGCCCGGCCGGAGCGGGAGGGCGGCCCGGCCGTCCCGGGCCTCGTTGCGGACGAGGACGAAGGAGCGACGGGCGATCTCACGGGCCAGGGCGTCGCCGTCGACGGGGGCGGGGAGTTCGGTGACGACCGGGTCGGCGCCTTCGAGGATGCCGACGCGGGCGGCCAGCAGCAGCACACGGCGGACCGCCTCGTCGAGTTCGGTCTCCGTGACCTCGCCGGCGCGGACCGCGGCGGCCAGGGCCTCGCCGTAGACGGTGACCGGGCCGGGCATGGCGACGTCGAGGCCGCCGGTCAGGGCGGCGGCCGTGGAGCGGGCGGCCAGCCAGTCGGAGACGTTGAAGCCGTCGAAGCCCCACTCGCCGCGCAGGACCTCGTTCACGAGGTAGCGGTGCTCGCTCATCGTGGTGCCGTTGACGGTGTTGTAGGCGGTCATGATGCCCCAGGGGTGGGCGTTCGCCACGATCGCCTCGAACGGGGCCAGGTACAGCTCGCGCAGGGCGCGTTCGGAGACCAGGTTGTTCACCGTGAAGCGGTCGGTCTCGGCGTCGTTGGCGACGAAGTGCTTGACCGTGGTGCCGACGCCGCCGGACTGCACGCCCGCCACATAGCCCGAGCCGATCTCGCCGGTGAGGTAGGGGTCCTCGCTGTACGCCTCGAAGTGGCGGCCGCCCAGCGGTGAGCGGTGCAGGTTGACCGTCGGGGCGAGGAGGACGTGGACGCCCTTGCGGCGCGCCTCCTGGGCCAGCAACACTCCTGCACGGTGGGCGAGTTCGGGGTCCCAGGCGGCGGCCAGGGCGGTCGGGGAGGGCAGCGCGACGGACGGGTCCTCGGCGGTCCAGCGCACTCCCCGTACGCCGATGGGGCCGTCGGACATGACGAGGGAGGCGAGGCCGATCTCGGGAAGCGCGGGCAGCGTCCACATGTCCTGGCCGGCGAGGAGCCTCGCCTTGGCGTCCAGGTCCAGCCTGGCGAGGGCCTCCTCCACGGCCGCTGCGCGGGCCTCGTCTGCCGGGGTGGGGCGGGTGCCCGGGGTTGCCGCCATCGCGGTGCCTCCTCGTCGAGTCCGTTCGTCTCCCGCCATCGTGCACGCATCACCTGTAGATCGGTAGGTTTCGTTATGCTGCCGTGATATTTAGGGCGGTCCCGGAGGGCGTCATGCCGTACGGTGACGGCATGAGCGGCACCCGTGGGACCAGGAGCGTCAGGGGCGAGGAGCGGCGCGCGGAGATCGTGCTGGCGGCCCTGGAGGTGATCGCCGAGCGCGGTTACCGGGGCGCGAGCATGGCCGCGGTCGCCGAGCGCGTCGGGCTCACCCAGCAGGGGCTGCTGCACTACTTCCCCACCAAGGAGGCGCTGCTCGTCGCCGTCCTCAGGGAGCGGGACCGGTGGGACGCCGTCCCCGACAGCCCGCTGCGGCTCGATCTGCTGGGCTCCCTGGTCGAGTACAACGCCATGCGGCCCGGCATCGTGCAGACCTTCTCCGCGCTGCTCGGCGAGAGCGTCACGGAGGGGCATCCCGCGCGCGAGTTCTTCACCGAGCGGTACGAGCGGGTGCGGGGCTCCATGGCCGAGGTGCTGCGCGCCGAGTACGGCGACCGGCTCCCGAGCGGGCTCACACCGGAGCGCGCGGCCCCGCTGCTGGTGGCCGTGATGGACGGCCTGCAGTACCAGTGGCTGCTGGCCCCGGACACCGTGGACATGCCGGGGGCGTTCCGCGACTTCCTGGGCCTGCTGGGCGAGGACACCCCCTAGGTGTATTGATCACCCTCGCGCGGGCACCGCCGCCACGACCTCGACCTCCACCAGGGCCTGGGGCCTGAAGAGTTTCGGAACCTCCATCGTCATGCTGGTCGGGGGTGTGCCCGGCAGGAACCGGGTGCGCACGGCGCCGTACTCGTGGAGCGTGCTGAGGTCGGTGAGGTAGGTGCGGATGTTGATGATGTCGGCGAGGGTGGCGCCATGGGCCGCGAGGAGGGCGGCGACGGTCTCGAAGACGCCTCGGGTCTGGTCGGCCACGGTGGCGCCCTCGGCGATCTGGCCCGAGAGGTACAACAGGGCACTGCCGTCGGCGAGTTGAACGCGGGCGACCTGGGAGTAGTAGGGGCTCAGCGGTTGCGGCGCGGAGGGCGGGTTGTCGAGGGTGATCTCCATGGCCTCGACGCTAGGTCCGGCCGTGTGATGCGACAAGCGAATGTCTAGCATGGCCGCCATGCGTGAGGTGCATGACGCGAACGGCGTGTCCCCCGCCGTCGGCGTTCCCGATCTGTCCGCCTTCTGGCTGCGGGTGTTCCTGGAGGTCGCGCGGCACGGGTCGTTCACCGTCGCCGCGCGTTCGCTCGGCTGGACCCAGTCGGCCGTGTCGCGTCAGGTCGCCTCGCTGGAGGGGGCGTTGGGCGGGGCGGCGCTGTTCGACCGGCTGCCGCGCGGGGTGCGGCTCACGGAGGCGGGCCGCGCGCTCGTCCCGCACGCCGAGGCCCTGGTGGAGCGACTGGGGCAGGCGGAGCGGGAGTTGACCGCGCTGCGGGAGGCAGCCGGCGGGGTGGTGCGGATCGGTGCCTTCGCCACGGCGGACGCGGCGCTCGTCCCGCACGCGATGGCCGCGTTCCGGGCCCGGCATCCCGGTGTACGGCTCACCCGGGACGAGGGGTTCACGCCCGTGTTGCTCGATCGGCTGGGCGCGGGCGGGCTGGATCTGGCGATCGTGTCGACCACGGGACGCGCGCCCCTCGACGCGTACGACCTCCATCACCTCCTCGACGAACCGCTGTACGTCGCCGTCCCCGCCGGCCATCCGCTCGCCGGGCGGGGTGCGGTGCGGCTCCCCCAACTCGCCGACGCGGACTGGATATCCGGCGACGCCCACCCCGAGGGAACACTGCTCGACGCGGCCCTGCGCCACGGTTTCCGGCCCAGGATCGCGCATGTCGTCGTGGAGTGGATCGCCAAGCTGGGCTATGTGGCGGCCGGGCTCGGGGTCACGCTGGTACCGGCGCTGGCCGCCGGGTCCGTACGGTCGGACGTCGCGCTGCTGCCGGTGGTGGACGAGGAGGCGGCCGGGCGGGTGGTGTACGCGGCGACGGCTCGCGGGGTGGCGCCGTCGCCCGCCGCACACGCGTTCCTCGAAGCTCTGCGGGAGGCGGCGGCGCGGGTCCCGGTGCCGCGAGGCGCGGACCGCTGAGCCGCCGTGCGCCATGTGCGCGTCCTCGTCCTGCGGCGCGTGCGGGTCCTGCGGCGCGTGCGGGTCCTGCGGCGCGTGCGGGTCCTGCGGCGCGTGCGCGGCCGGGCGCCCCTTCCGGCGCCGACCGCGACGTGTGTCCCCGGCGGCGGCGGGCATGGCGCGAGCCCCTTCCGTCACGCGATACTGCCGCCGTCCGGAGCGGCACCCCACGGCACGACCCAGACGGAAGGACCGAACTCCCTTGGTCTCACTGACGACTTACCGACGGGCACGCGGAGCGACGATGGGGCTCGCGGCCCTGCTCGCCGGTCTCTGCGCCCCCACCTCCGCCGCCGCCTCGCCCCCGGCGGCGGCATCGGCCTCCTCGGCCGCCGCGCCCACGGTCGAGGAGCAGCGACTCGACCGGGCCGTGCCCCAGGAGATCCTGCGGCGGTCCGGATTCGACACCGTGGCACCGGAGTTCGCCGAGGCGCTGGACGGGGCGCGGTCGTACGCGCAGGCCGAGCGGATCGTCGTACGGCAGGGTGGGCGGCTGTGGACGCGGGCCGTGGACCGGGCGCAGGGGCGGGGGCCGGCGGGCGGTGACCTGAGCCGGGACGACGACCGGCCGCTGTACTGGGCGCGGTTGGGGATGACGCGGGAAGTGCGGGCCTGGGAGCCCGCGTTCGAGCTGAGTGACCGTCAGAGAGCGTCTCTGTTGCGGGAGTTGGAGCGGACGTCGCGCGGGCAGGACTCCCTGCGCTTCCCGCGTCGCGGCGAGGGGGTGAAGCGGGTCCTCGTCACCGGGTTCGATCCGTTCACGCTGGACCGGGACGTACGGATCTCCAACCCGTCCGGGGCGACCGCGCTCGCGCTCGACGGGACGGTGATCCGGACCGCCGACGGGCTCGCCCGCGTCGAGACCGCCGTCTTCCCCGTCCGCTGGCAGGACTTCGCGGACGGGACCGTCGAGCGGACGCTCCGTGCGCCGCTGCCCCGGGTGGACCTCTTCGCGACCGTCAGCCAGGGCCGGGTGGGTCGTTTCGACATCGAGCGGACCAACGGGGCCTGGCGCGGCGGCTTCGCCGACAACGACACCGTCGGCAGCACCGGCACCATCCCGGTGGCCGACCCCGCCGGCCAGCCGCAGTGGACGACCACGACCCTGCCGTACGCGGACGTCGTCGCCGCGGACACGGGCCGCTTCCCGGTCTACGACAACACGAGCGTGACCGAGATACCGGCCGGCGGCACGGCTGCGGTGGTCCGCCCGAACGGTCCGACGCCCGGCTCGACCGCGCGGGCCGGCGGCGGCGGCGACTACCTCTCCAACGAGATCGCCTACCGGGCGACGCTGCTGCGCGACCGGCTGGGGCTCGGCTCGTCGCTGCCGGGCGGGCATGTGCACACACCCGTCCTGCAGTTCGGGACCGGCAACACCGACCCGGCGACGGGGGCAGTGACCGATCCCGAGTTCGTGCGCAACCGGCTGGACATCATCGCCCAGGTGCGGGCGATCGTGACGGTCGCCGTGGACGCCTCGGCTCCCGGCGCCTGAGGACCCTCCGGCCGGGCGGTGGCACGACGCCCGGTCAGGCGCCGACCTCGGGCTTGCGGAACATGGGCGGGACGGGGTGGCCGTCGCCGGGGACGCGGTTGCGCTCGTCCTCGCCGGTGGTCTCCTCGCCCAGCAGGTCACGGGCCATGAGGGTGGCGCCGGCGACCGCGCCCGGCATCAGGAAGACGGCGACGAACGGCACCAGGAAGGCGAGGCCGAGCGGGGTGCCGAAGCCCCAGATCAGCGTCTTGCGGGAGCGCAGGAGGGCGAGGCGGTCGCGGAGTTCGACGCGGCGGCGCTGGAGGGCGACGGCCGTCAGCTCCTCGGTGAGGAAGAAGCCGGTCACGAAGAAGCCGATCACCGGCACCACCGTCTGGCCGACGAACGGGACGAAGCCGAGGGCGAAGAGCAGGACCGCCCAGACCAGGGCCCGGACGAGGATGCGGAGGCTGTCGCGGGCCGAGACCCACAGCTCCTGCCAGAGCGGCAGGTCGGACTCCGGGGCGGTGCCGTCCGGTGAGACGTCCCGGTCGACCTTCTCCGAGAGGTTCTCGTAGAAGGGCTGGCCGATGAGGAGGGTCACGGCGGTGAAGGTGATGACCGCGAGGGCCAGGGCCAGGGCGAACAGGACGGCCGTGAGGAGGCCGCGGAAGAGGCCCGGCCAGGGGCTCGACCAGTCGTCCGCGAAGGGGGTGGCCCAGGTGACGAAGTCCGGGCCCCAGACGGCGAGGGCCACCAGGGCGGCTATGTAGAGCACCAGGGTGATGAGGCCCGGGATCAGGCCGAAGCCGTACTGCTTCCCGTGCCCGGCCACCCAGCGTTGGCCCTGGACGAGGTACTGGAAACCCACCCTCAGATCGCGCATGGGGCGCACTTTATCGTTCGGTGCCTTTGCGCAGGAGGGCTCGGGGGGTGGGGTGCGCGGGCGACTGCGGGTTGTATGTGGTTGCTCGCGCCCACGCGGGCGAGCCGCATATCGATACCGCCCCGCGCCCCTTGAGGGGCCTGCGGCACCTCAGGGCGCGAATGCCCCCTTGGCTGTGAAGGCCAGCTCCGCGAAGCGTTCTCCGATGAGGTGGTGGGTCTCGGCGTCCGGATGGAGGTCGTCCGGGAGCGGGAGGGTGGCGGCGTCCTGCTCGCCGTAGAGGGCGAGGCCGTCCAGGTAGTGGAGGTGGGGGTCCTCCTCGGAACGCCGGGCCACGAGCGCCGCGAGTTCCTCGCGGATGACGCGGAGGGTGAGCCTGCCGGGGGTGATGTCGTCCGGGTCGCCCATGGGGCGGAAGCGGAGGTGGCCCTCGGCGAGGCCGCTGAGGTCGGGGGCGCTGGGGCCGGGGGTGTCCTCGTGGATGGGACAGAGGATCGGCGAGACGACGAGGAGCGGGACGTCGGGGTGGCCTTCGCGGATGGTGTCGAGGAAGCCGTGGACGGCCGGGGTGAAGGCGCGCAGCCGCATCACGTCGTGGTTGACGAGGTTGATGCCGATCTTGACGCTGATCAGGTCGGCGGGGGTGTCCCGGATCGCGCGGGCGACGAAGGGGTCGAGGAGGGCGCTGCCGCCGAGGCCCAGATTGACGAGTTCGACTCCGGCCAGCAGGGCGGCGCGGGCGGGCCAGATGCCGGTGGGGCTCGCGGCGTCGGAGCCGTGGCTGATGGAGCTGCCGTGGTGCAGCCAGACCCGGCGGCCGGGGTCGGGGGCGGGTTCGACGGGGGCGTCGGTGCGCAGGGCGACGAGTTCGGTGGTCTCGTTGTGCGGGAGCCAGATCTCGATCGTCTTCAGGCCGTCGGGGAGGTCGGTGAAGGACACCGTGCCGGGCGGACCCGGCCGGTGCTCCGCCGTGCCGGTGGTCATGTCGATGGTCAGGGTGTTGCCGTCCGGCACGCTCGCCCGGGCGGTCGGGCGGCCGTCGACGACGAGGTCGTACAGCCCGTCCGGGCGGGGCGGGGCGCCCACGTAGGTCCGCTTGGTGCGCAGGGCGTCCAGCTCGACGGCGGTGGCACGGGTGCGCAGGACCAGGCGTACGCCGGAGGGCTGGGACTCGACCACGGCCAGCTGCGGATCGGAGCACTGGGCGCGGGCCCGGGCGGGCAACCGGTGCGGCAGGACGCCGTGTTCGGTGCGCTCCAGCTCCAGGGCGCCGCGCAGGAGGTCGGCGGTGATGGGGGTGGTGATCCAGGAGGAGGTCATGGGCCGGTTCGTGTGGCGGGCGGGGTGAGAGGCGCTGGGCATGGGCTCAACCTGACGATCGGGGGGAACGGACTGGTCGGCGGCGGCGGTCGGTGCCGGAGGGCGGCGGCCGGCCGGAGCGGCGGCCGGGGTCAACCGGGCGGCTGGGCGGGCCAGTTGCGCAGCAGGGCGTCGAGGGCGTCCAGGACGCGCTCCCAGCTCTCCTGCGAGTCGGGGGCGCTGTGGCTGAAGCCGCCGGCCGACTCCAGGCTGACGTAGCCGTGGAAGACGCTGCCGAGGAGCCGGACCGCGTGGGTCTGGTCCGGCTCGGTGAGGTCGTAGCCGCGCAGGACCGCCCGGGTCATCCGGGCGTGCCGGCCGCCCGCGCTCGCCGCGGCCGTCGGCGGGTCCAGCCGCAACTGGGCCGCCGCGTACCGGCCGGGGTGTGCGCGGGCGTAGTCGCGGTACACGTCGCCGAGCGCGGCCAGCGCGTCCTTCCCGGCCCGGCCGGCGAGCGCGGCGGCGCCCCGGTCGGCCATCTCCTCCAGGGCGAGGAGGGCGATCCGGGTCTTGAGGTCCTGGGAGTTGCGCACGTGCGAGTAGAGACTCGCGACCTTCACGTCGAAACGGCGGGCCAACTCCGAGACGGTCACCTCGTCGAAGCCGATCTCGTCGGCCAACTCGGCGCCCGCCAGGGCGAGACGTTCCGGGCTGAGTCCCGCACGCGCCATGCCCGTGGCACCGTCCTTCCGTCCGTGTTCCGGTCCGTTCGACCGGGTGGGTCGATTATGCAGTTGCCTAAAAGCTTTAGGCAAGTGGCGACAACCCTTAGGTCTCCGTGTCGTCTGTGCCCTCTTGTTGCCCGGGAGTCGAACATGTAGACCACCTGTGGTCGACCGGCCCCGGCCGGCCGTCGTCACACCCGTACCGGCACGTCGTAGGAACCCGCTCCAGAAGGAACCCCACTCCAGGAGGTAGCGTGCGTCCGCCGAGACCCGGCCCGAGATCCGCACCGTTCAGCGTCGCCGCCGTCACCGTGACCGCCGCCCTCACCGCGGGGTCGCTGCTGATCGCCCCGCACGCGGGCGCCGACCCCAGGCCGCCGGTCCGCGAGGGCTCGGCCCTGTCGCCCGGCGCCGCGCAGGCCCCGGCGAGCGTGACCCGCCGAGCCCTGACCGCCCCGGTCGCGGATCTCGCCGACACGGCCGGTACCGGCCGCGGTTACCCCCGCGAGCAGGTTCTCTCCCCCGACCCGGAGAACCCGGCCGACAAGTCCCTCAAACTGGGCCTCACCCCATACCACGCCATCGCCCCGAAGCTGAACGCGCTTCAGCGGCTCGGCGACCGGGTGAGCGTGGAGATCGCCGGCCGGTCGGCCGGGGGCCACCGGCTCTACCTCGTCACCGTGACCGCGCCCGAGACCGCGCGGCAGGCTCGCGACCAGGCGCGGATGCGCGAACTCATAGAGTCCGCACCCCGGTCGGCCGCCCGGAGCCCGGAAATCCGCAGGGCCTACAAGGCGCCCGTCTTCTTCAACAACAACATCCACGGCAACGAGTGGGAGGGCACCGACGCCTCGCTGAAGCTGATCGAGCGGCTGGCGACGGCGACCGACGCCGGGACGAAGGACCTCCTCGCCCACTCCCGGCTGTACTTCAACATCACCGCCAACCCGGACGGCCGGATCGCGGGCACCCGCGCCAACGCGGGCGGGTTCGACATGAACCGGGACTTCGTCACCGCCTCGCAGCCCGAGGTGCGGGCGATGCGGCAGATCGGCATCGACAAGCAGCCCGTCGTCATGCTCGACCTGCACGGGTACGTCAACGGCACGCTCATCGAGCCGACCACTCCCCCGCACGGCGAGAACTACGAGTACGACCTGTTCCTGAAGAACACCTACGCGAACGCGCTCCGCATGGAGTCCGCCGTCAACGCCCTCGGGTACACACCCGCCTCGGACGGTGTCGAGCCGGCCCAGATCCCGTTCCGCGACTCGGAGGAGGGCTGGGACGACTGGCCGCCGATCTTCACCCCGCAGTACGCGGCCTTCCACGGCACGGTCGCCGCGCACACCGTGGAGATCCCGCTCCAGGTGAACAACGCGGCGTACGAGTCGCTGCCGGTCGGGGAACTCCGCCGCCGCTCCGCGATCAACGTCGACGTGGCGGGCGCGGCCCTGCGCGCGACCCTCGACTTCGTCCGGGAGAAGCGGACTTCGCTGATCGCCGACCAGATCGAGGTCTTCCGGCGCGGTGCCACGGGCGCCGCGCAGGTGCCGGTCTCGGAGCGAACCGTGCCCGGGGTGCCCGGCATCGGTCCCGAGGACGTCTACACGACCGATTTCCCGCGCGCCTACGTCGTCCCCGCGGGCGGCGGTCAGCGCTCCGCCACGGCCGCCGCACGTCTCGTCGACCATCTGCTCGCCAACGACGTACGCGTGACACGCGCGACCCGCGCCTTCCGGCTCGACGGCCGGTCGTACGCGAAGGGGTCGTACGTCGTCGACCTGCGTCAGCCCAAGCGTGGGATGGCCAATGTGCTGCTCGCCGACGGGCGGGACATCAGCGACAAGGTCTCGGCGATGTACGACATCTCCGGCTGGAGCCTCGGGCGGCTGTGGGGCGCCACCGTGGTGGCCGCGCAGAGCGGCCGTCCGTCCGCCGTGCCCGCCCGGCCGGTGACGGCCGCCGCGCGCGTCGGACAGGTCGCCCCGCGCGGCGACCTGCGTCTCCGGCTCGACACCCCGCAGGAGATCGCCGCGCTCAACTCCCTTCTGCGGGACGGGATCCCCGTACGTCAGGCGGGCGACGGCAGCGCGCTCGTGCCGTCCTCGGCGCGACGGCGGGCCGAGGCGCTCGCCCGCTCGTACGACGTGGTCTTCGCCGCGGCCGAGGGCCGTCCGAAGGGCACGCCCCTGCGCCCGGTCCGGGTGGCCGCGGCCGTCACGGCGGGGGAGCTGTTCGCGCTGCGCGAGATGGGCTTCGACGTGGTGCCGGTGTCGACGGCGGTCCTCAACGCGGGCTTCGACTGGTCGAGGGCCGATGTGCTGTTCGTGTCGTCCGGGCTGTCGTACGGCGCCCTGAACCCGTCCGCCCGTACGGCCCTGTCCGGCTTCCTCGCCGGGCACGGGCTGGTCGGCCGCGGCACGTCCGGCGCGGCGCTGGCCACGGCCACCGGGCAGTTGCAGGCCACGGCGGTGCAGGGCAACGGAGACGCCAACGGTGTGGTGCGGGTGGTGAACGCGGGGGGCGCGGTGACCGGCGGCGCGCCGGGCCACAGCTTCGTCTACGCGCCGGTGTGGTTCACCGGTCTCGGCGGCGGCGTCACCGTCGAGCAGTCCTACGGCACCGGGAATCCGCTGGTGTCCGGGCACTGGCGGCCGCTGGAGGACGGCAGCGGTGGTCCGGCAGCGGCGGCGGGCCGGCCGTCGGTCGTCAGCGATTCGGACGCGGTCCTCTTCGGCACGGAACCGCTCTTCCGCGCCCATCCGAAGGGGGAACTCCCGCAGGTGGGGCGCGCGTTGCTGACCGTGTGGAGATAGCCGGGGTCGAGGAAGAGGAGTGCGCATGACCGAGGGGACCCGGACGGCCGCCGTCCACGGGACCGTAGCCGTCGGCTTCGAGGCGGTGCGCGAGGAGTTCGCCGCCTTCGTGGCGGGTGAACGGGCCGACTACGAGGGGCAGTTGGCCGCGTATGTGCATGGGCGGCGGGTTGTCGACCTGTGGGCCGGCCCCGCCGAGGAGGCGGAGACGGGCGGTGACGCGCTGCACGGCGTGTTCTCCTCCACCAAGGGCGCCGCCCACCTCGTCGTCGCGCTCCTCGTCCAGGACGGCGTACTGGAGCTGGACCGCGAAGTCGCGCACTACTGGCCGGAGTTCGCGGCCGAGGGCAAGGGCGCGGTGACCCTGCGGGAGCTGATCTCGCACCGGGCGGGCCTCATCGGCACCGATGCCGGGTTCACCCTGGAGGAGCTGGCGGACGACCGTGTCATCGCCGAGCGCCTCGCCGCGCAGCGCCCGTACTGGCGGCCCGGTGCCGCCTTCGGCTACCACGCGCTGGTCATCGGGGCGCTCACCGGCGAGGTCGTACGGCGGGCGACGGGCAGCACCCTCCAGGAGGTGTACGAGGAGCGGATCCGCGCGCCGTACGGGCTCGACCTCTTCCTGGGGCTGCCGGCCGAGCACGAGCCCCGCTTCCGGACCGTGCAACCGATGCTGCCGACGCCCGCGCAGCAGGCCGAGCTGGACGCGGCGCCCACCGGCCCGCACACGTTGACGTCGATCGCGTTCAACAACCAGGTGCCGGAGCCGGGAGAGCTGTCGGACTTCCCCAACGCGCGGATCGTGCGCGCCGGCGGGCAGTCGTCGGCGGGTGGCATCGGCTCGGCGCGGGGGCTCGCCGGGATGTACGCGGCGGCCGTCAGCGAGGTCGACGGGCGGCCGCCGCTGCTCAAGCCCGACACCATCGGCGAGTTCGGCCAGGTGCACTCCCTCGGCCACGACCTGGTGGCGCGCGCCCCGAAGGCGTTCGGCCTCGGCTTCCAGGCCACCGCCGAGCTCGTGCACCCCTTCCTCGGCGCCGGCACGTTCGGCCACAGCGGCGCGGCAGGCTCGCAGGCCTTCGCCGACCCCCGCAGCGGCCTCGCCTACGGCTACACGCGCCGCCGCACGGCCTTCCCGGGCGGAGCGGCCCCGGAGAACACGGGGCTGGTCCGGGCGGTGCACACGGCGGCACTGGCGGCACAGCCCTGAAGCACCGCGCACGAGGCGTCGCTGCTCTGCGGCACCGCACATGACGAAGTCCGCACCCCACGTCCAGGGGTGCGGACTCCGTCGTGTGCAACGACCGTGAGCGGGCGGTCGTCACGGGGTGGCGCTCAGAGCTTGACGATCATCTTGCCCGTGTTGTCGCCGCGCAGGACGCCGAGGAAAGCCTCCAGGTTGTTCTCGATGCCCTCGACGACTGTCTCGCGGTACTTGAGGGCGCCGGAGGCGACCCAGGGGCCGACCTCCTGGACGAACTGGGGCTGGAAGTCGTAGTGGTCGCCGACGAGGACGCCCTCGACGCGGAGGCGGTTCTGCAGGATCTTGACCATGTTGCGCGGACCCGGGGTCGGCTCGGTCGAGTTGTACTGGGAGATCATGCCGCAGATCACGGCCCGGCCACGCAGGTTGAGCGCGCCTATCGCGGCCTCCAGGTGCTCACCGCCGACGTTGTCGAAGTAGACGTCGATGCCGTCGGGGGCGGCCTCCTTGAGCTGCTCCCACACCGGGCCGTTCTTGTAGTTGAAGGCGGCGTCGAAGCCGTACTCCTCGACGAGCAGCTTGACCTTGTCGTCGGAGCCGGCCGAACCGATGACGCGCGAGGCGCCCTTGAGCTTGGCGATCTGGCCGACCTGGCTGCCGACGGCACCGGCGGCGCCGGAGACGAACACGGCGTCGCCCTCCTTGAAGGCGCCGACCCGCAGCAGGCCCGCGTAGGCGGTGAGACCGGTCATGCCGAGGACGCCGAGGTAGGTGGAGAGCGGCGCGGCGTCCGGGTCGACCTTGACGGCCTGCTTGGCGTCGAAGGTGGCGTACTCGCGCCAGCCGCCGAAGTGCAGCACGTGGTCGCCGACGGCGATGCCCTCCGCCGCCGAGGCGACGACCTCGCCGACGGCGCCGCCCTGCATGGCCTTGCCCAGCTCGTAGGGGGCGACGTAGGACTTCGCGTCGCTCATGCGGCCTCGCATGTACGGGTCCACGGAGAGGTACTTGTTCCGTACGAGGACCTCACCCGCGCCGGGCTGCCGGATCTCCGCCTCGACCAGGGCGAAGTCCTCGTCCTTGGGCCAGCCGACGGGACGGCTCAGCAGGTGCCATTCACGGCTGGTGGCGGGGAGGGCGGGGGTGTCGGACATGGGGGTGTGCCTTTCTGCGGTGCGTGGGGCACGCGGTGGCGCGTACATACCGGGTGGTTACTTCAGCGACTGAAACAACCATGCTCCTGAATATTTCATGTTGTCAAGTAAAGGGGTACCCTGGACGTCATGCCCACGCAGAAGACGACCCCCCGCATCGATCCGCTGACCATGGAGGTCGTCGAACTCATCGGCACGGTGGTGGCCCGCTACCACGAGGAGTACGAGGACGCCGCCGCCGAGCACAGCCTCACCGGCGCCCAGGCCCGTCTCCTCGGCCTCCTTTCCCTGGAACCGCTTCCCATGCGTCGCCTCGCCCAGAAACTCCGCTGCGAGCCGTCGAACGTGACCGGCATCGTGGACCGCCTAGAGGCCCGGGGCCTGGTGGAACGCCGCCCCGACCCGAACGACCGCCGCGTGAAACTGGCCGCCGCCACCGACGACGGCCGCCGGGTGGCCCGCAGCCTCCGGGACTCCCTGGACTTCGCCCGCGAGCCGCTGGCGGGCCTGAGCACCACCGAGCGGGAGTCCCTGCGGGATCTGCTGCGGCGGATGCTGGCGGCGTAGGCGCGCCGGGGTCGATCGGGTGTAGGTGCACCCGTCGGTCGTCCGGCCTACGCTGAACGGGGGAGTCTTTGCTGGAGGTCGGGATGACCAACGGGAAGGCCTTCGACGGCGCCGACGGGTCCGACGGCGCCGACGGCCCGAAGAGGCCCCGCGTCGCCGCCGTCGTTCTCGCGTGGGTCGCCGCACACGTCCTCGGACGCACACCGGCGCGGGACCGGGCATCGCGCCCTGCCGCCGACGGGCCGACCCGACCGGAGCACGTGGCCCAACTCCCCCGCCCCGCCGAGGAGCTGTTCCGAAGTCACCGGACAGCCTGGCGCGAGCGTGCCGTCGCCCACATCCTCTATCTGGAGCAGCAGGCGGCCCGTGAGGGATGCCGGCCGGTCGAGGACCCGGTCGAGCGGTGTCAGCGGGAGAAGACGCTGGAGGGGATCGCCCGGCAACTGCGGGAGGCGCGCGAGGCCGTCTCCGCGCGGCGCCGGCTGTTCACCGGGGCCGCGGCCCTGGAGAGAACGTGGGCCAATGTGCGCGCGGCCGACGTCATGCTGCTCAGGCTGTGTTCGGAGCAGGACCTGGTCGGCCGCAGCGCCGACGTGCTGAGCCACGTCGAGCAGCATCTCCGCCCGAACGACCCGCTGCGGGTGAAGGTGGCCGCGGCCGTGGGACGCGTGGAGGCGGAGGAGCGGCTGCCGGGGGACCGTGAACTCCTCGTCTCCGCCCTGAGCGCCTCCTACGAGGCGCTGGACGGCGAGTTCAGCAGGGTGCGCAGCCTCAGCATCATCCTGCGGATCGCGACCTTCTTCGTCCTCCTCGGCGCGGGCGGGCTCGCGCTCTGGGGATGGGCCTGCCCCGACTCCCTGAACATGTGCTTCCTCCCCGACAGGAGCGAGTACGCCGCCTGCCCGTCCGGGGAGATCGACCGCAACGACGAGGAACTGGCGCCCAGCGACTACGCCCAGCGGGTCGACGTCCTCGTCGTGGAGGCCGCGGGGCTCGCCGGCGCGGCGCTCACGGTCATCGCCTCCCTGCGCCGCATCCAGGGGACGAGTTCGCCGTACATGCTGCCGCTCGCGGCGGCCCTGCTGAAGTTCCCCACCGGGGCCCTGACCGCGTTCGTCGGAGTGCTGCTCATCCGGGGCGCGTTCATCCCCGGTCTGAGCTACCTGGACTCCAGTCCGCAGATCGTGGCGTGGGCCGTCATCTTCGGCGCCGCCCAGCATCTCGTGACCCGTTTCGTCGACGCGCGGGCGCGCGAGACGCTCTCGGACGTGGGCCGGCCGCCGACCGATCCGCCCGAACGACGGGCCCCCGACGGAGGGAAGAGCCTTGGCTGAGCCGGGTGAGCTGACCATCGCGCTGGAGGAGGGCTTCGAGGGCCAGCACGTCGTGGTCGCCGTGGACGGCGGCGTCGTCCTGGACGAGCCCGAGGTCCGCACCCGGCTGCAGATCGGCCTCGCGCGCTCGGTCCCCGTCCGGTTGCCGCCGGGCGACCACGTGATCGACGTACGGGTCGACGGCGTCGAGCGGCTGAGCGTCCGGGTCGACGCGGGCGCCGTCCGCTGGGTGGCGATCAGCCGCGCCGCCGACGGCGGCCTCGACGCCGTGACCGGCAGCGGCCGCCGCGGCTATGCGTGAGAGCCCGTCACGCACGGCGCGTCGCGCACGGCCCGGTCGCGGCGGCCCGGTCCCGGCGGTCCGGTTGCGCCTCTCCCCTGCCGGGCTTTGACTGGCGAGTGGGAACAAACCCGCCTGTCGGGTGAATCATCACCTTCCGTGCGCCGTCCGACGTCGCGTTCCCCGTACGACGCCCCCGCAGCCGCTTCCGCCGGCTCCGGCGCGTAGGGCGATGTCGTCCAGGCCCACGTTTCCTCGGTCCGGAACGGTCCGGGCTCCCGGCCGTTCACCGTTCACCTTCATCCGCGCGTGCTCGGCACGGGCGGAAGCGGGAGGCAGCATGACCACTCAGGAATCCAGCCCGCGCAGTGAGTTCGACCAGCTCGTCAACGCGGTGATGGGCACGATCACCCGGCGTCTGGGCGGCGAGAGGCAGACCGCGCGCGAGACGGCCGCGGAGGCCGAGGCCATCGCGCCGACCGGGCGCAGCGGCGTGTATCTGCGCCTCGATCTCCCCGTTCCGCCCGACGGCGTCGCGGGCGCCGCCGAGGCCGCTCCCGCCGCCGAGACGGGGCCGGTCACGCCGACGGCCTTCGGCTTCCCGTGGACGTCGGCCCCGTCGTCGGGCGACGGCGAACCTGCTGCCCCGCAGCAGTTCATGTCCGGTCAGGCCCCGGGCCGGGCCGAGGCCGCGGCGCCGGAGAGCGCCGTCGTGTCCTTCGAGGAACTGCGCGTCGACGTGGACGGCCCGGCTCCCACCATGACGGTCTCCGGCACGGTCTGGCGGCTCACCAGCGGCCGGCTCACCTGGCTCGCCAAGGTCCGCAAGGAGCCGAACGGCACGTACGCCGGACCGATCAGGTACCGCGACGGCAACTCGGCCCTGCGGCCCGGCACGGCGGTCCGGGTCCAGCTCACCGGCACCCCGCCCCTGCAACCCATGGGCGCGCTGGTGACCTTCGTACGGCCGGACGCCCCCGACGAGGTGGTGCGGTACGCGCACGCCACGCCGCACTTCCGCGAGGTGGAGATCGAGTACGACAGGGTCTCCGACGCCGAGCAGACCGTCGAGTACGCGTTGCACGACCACCCCGTGCGGCCGCCCGACCTCCCGAACACCACCCTCACCGTGGAGGACGCGTTCAGCCGGCAGGGCATCCGTGTCACGCGCACCCGGGGCAGCAACGAGATTCCGCTCTCCGAGTCGGTGAACGGCACCTGGTCCGACATCGAGATGCACGACGCCATGCAGCGGCACTGGTCCGCCTGGCAGCCCGGCTCCTCGGGACAGGGCGTCGCCCAGTGGCAGGTGTGGACGCTGTTCGCCGGCCGGCACGACGAAGGTCCCGGCCTGGGCGGCATCATGTTCGACGACATCGGCACCGCCCAGCGGCAGGGCTGCGCGGTGTTCTCCAAGTCGTTCGTCTCCGAGCGGCCGCCGAACGATCCCGACCCCGAGGCGTATGTACGGCGGATGCGCTTCTGGACGGCGGTGCACGAGATCGGTCACTGCTTCAACCTCGCCCACTCGTGGCAGAAGTCGCTGGGCACGCCCTGGATCCCGCTGCGGAACGAGCCCCACGCCTTCAGCTACATGAACTACCCGCACCGCTTCGACGGCGGAGAACAGGCGTTCTTCTCGGGCTTCCGCTACTTCTTCTCGGAGGACGAACTCCGCTTCCTGCGGCACGCTCCCGCGCGGTTCGTGCAGCAGGGCAACATCCCCTGGTTCGACCACCACGGCTTCGAACAGGCCCGCCGCAGCGCCGCCACCGGGCCGTTGGGGCTCACCCTGCGCTTCAACCGCGGCACCGACCGGCAGCGGGCCTACCGCTTCGGCATGCTGGAGCCGGTGATCGGGGAGCTGAAGCTGACCAACACCTCCGGGGCCCCCGCGATGGTGAACCGCGCGTCGCTGCGCGGCGACGAACTCAGCCTGCTCGTCCAGCGGGACGGTGCGACGGAGGCCCGGGTGGTCCAGCCGTACCTGCGTTACTGCCTGCGCCCGGAGCCCGTCCTGCTGCAGCCCGGCGAGTCGCTGTACGAGCAGGTCGTCCTCTCCAGTGGTGTCGGCGGCTGGCAGATCTCCGAGCCCGGCGCCTACCGGGTGTACGCGGCGCTGCGGTCCGCCCGCGACGGGGCCTCCTCCGCCACCGACCCCTCCGGCGGCCAGGTGCTGGCGGACCCGGTCACCGTCCGGGTGGAGCGCCCGGCCAGCCGTGACCAGGAGCGCCTCGCGGACGACGTGTTCACCGACACGGTGGGACGCGTCCTCGCGCTGGGCGGCAGCCGGGTCCTGGACGACGCCAACGACGTACTGCGCGAGGTCACCGAGCGGATCCCGGACACGGCGGTGGCCAGGCACTCGGCCGCGTGTCTCGCCACCGCGGCCACCGTCCCCGGCAAGGTCCTCGTGACCGGGAACGGCGCGGTGAGCGTGGAGGCCGCGACCACCGACGCGGAGGCGGGCGGACGGCTCGCCGAGCACGCCTACGGCGATCTCGGGGCCGCGGCGGACACCTTCGGTCACATCCGGCTGACGAACGACGTGACGCGGTACGCGGCCGGCCTGGACGAACTGGGCCGACGGGACTCGGCGACCCACCTGCTGGACGGGCTCGTCCACACCCTGGAGGACCGTCAAGTCAAGCCCGACGTGGTGCGCAAGGTGCAGTGGGAGAGGCAGCAGATCGCGGAGGGCCACGCCGACCGGTGACTCCGGATCCGTTTCCACCGACGGCCCCTGACGATGTGTCAGGGGCCGCCGCCGGTCGACTGCTCAGCGCCAGGGGGTGTTTCGAAAGTCCCGCAGAGCACCCACGGCGCCCGGCACGCCGAGAGCACGCACCGGACGCCGCGGGCACCCACAGGGCTTTCGAAACACCCCCCCCCAAGCGACCCCTAGGCGCACCACCACAGGAACTTCTCGCACGTCTCCGAGGGGGACGGCTCGGGGTCCGGGTCGTCGGGGGTGGGGTCGGAGGTGGGCCGCGTCGTCGGGTCGGGGGCGGAGGTGGCGGCCGGGGCGGACGGGGACGCGTCGGGGCGGGAGCCCGTGGTCGCCGACTGGCCGTCGCGCTCCTTCTCCTGCTCCGCCTCGTCCTTGTCCTTGTCGTCCTTCTCCGACTCGGAGGCGGACGGGGAGGCCGATTTCGAGGGCGAGGCGGACGGGGAGGCGTCCGCGCCGGAGCCCTCGGAGGTGTCGTCCCGCTCGGCCGCGCCCCCGTCGGGGGAGGCCGAGGCGCCGCCCGCGCGCTTGTCGTCGGCCGCGTTGGTGGCCGGACCCGAGCCGGGGGACTCCATGCCCAGCTCCGTCAGGCTGAGCGCGCCGACGGCCAGCAGCAGGCCGGAGCCGATCAGCAGGACGCGTTTGCGTCGCCGTCGGTGGGCGGCCGCCTTGCGGTCGCGGCGGTTGGAGCGGCTCCCCGCCGCGCGCTCACGGCCGGTCCGGCGGCGCGAGGCGCGGGGGCCGGGCTCGTCCGCCGGCTCCGGGGAGGTCTCCTCGACCTCCTCGGGAGGCGCGTCCGCGTCGTCCGCGTACGGGTGCAGATCTTCGACCGAGGTGCCGCAGCCCGGGCAGGCGAGGGCGCCGTTGAGGTGCCGTCGGCACGGGTGGCAGTAGTCCATGACGCGGGAAGACTAGATTCCGCACGGGGAGCGTTCCTAGAGGCTCCTGTGAAGGTTGTGTGCGGAACTGGGCTTTCCGGTTTGCCCGGTGGAGGTCAAGCCCGACCATTCGCCGCGTTGTCGGCGAACGCCGCGCGGCCCGCCGCACGTTGTGTGCGACGGACCGCGGGAACCGACGTGCCGTGAACCCCTCGGCTCAGGTCTGCTTACGGGCCGTCATGGCCCGCTGGATCAGGATGAACGCGCAGAGCAGCACACCGGTGGCGATCTTCGTCCACCAGGAGCTGAGGGTGCCCTCGAACTGGATGATGCTCTTGATCAGGCCCAGCACCAGGACACCGAAGAGGGTGCCGATGACATAGCCGGAGCCACCCGTCAGCAGGGTGCCGCCGATGACCACCGCAGCGATGGCGTCGAGCTCCATGCCGACGGCGTGCAGCGGGTCGCCGGACTGGATGTACAGCATGAACAGCAGGCCGGCCAGCGCCGAGCAGAAGCCGCTCACCGTGTACACGGCGATCTTGGTGCCGCCCAGCGGAAGTCCCATCAGCAGCGCCGACTGCTCGTTGCCGCCGATCGCGTACACACGGCGGCCGAAGCGCGTGTAGTGCAGTACGTAGAAGGCGAACGCGAGGACGGCCAGGGCCACGAGGGCGCCGATCGACAGGTCCCCCAGCCCGAGGGGCACCCGGGTCTGGGCGAGGCTGCTGACCGTGGAGTCGCTGATGGAGATGGACTCCTTGCTGATGACCAGGCACAGGCCCCGGAAGAGGAAGAGCCCGGCGAGGGTCACGATGAACGGCTGGATCTCGAAGTTGTGGATCACATAGCCCATCAGGAAGCCGCCGAACGCGCCCACGCCGAGGGCGAGGGGGACGACCACGATCAGGGGCAGGCCCTGACGCTCCACCAGCCAGGCGGTGAACATCGTGGTGAAGCCGATCAGCGAGCCCACCGACAGGTCGATGCCGCCGGACATGATGACGAAGGTGGCGCCCACCGCGGCGACCAGCAGATAGCCGTTGTCGATGAACAGGTTGAGGAACACCTGCGAATCGGCGAACCCGTAGTTCTGGTACCGGCTGAGGCCGGTGATGTACATCGCGAGGAACAGGGCGGCCGTGACCAGGACCGGCAGCCGCCGGTCACCGAGCAGGCGGGTGACCGCGGACACCTGGGACGCGGTACGGCCCTCCGGCGCCGTGGGTGTCTTGGTGGTCGCGCTCATCGCGACACCTCCATCTTCGGGGCGGCGTCGGCCGGGGTGGCGGGCTCCGCCGGGACGGCGGGCTTGCCGCGGCCCTTGGCGCCGAAGACCTTGGCCCGGAACTTCGGGGACTGAAGCAGGCAGACGACGATGACGACGGCTGCCTTGAAGACCAGGTTGGTCTGGGTCGGCACGCCGATGGTGTAGATCGTGGTGGTCAGGGTCTGGATCACGAGGGCGCCGATCACCGTGCCGCCGATCGAGAACCGGCCGCCGAGCAGCGAGGTGCCGCCGATGACCACCGCGAGGATCGCGTCCAGCTCGATCCACAGACCGGCGTTGTTGCCGTCCGCGGCCGAGGTGTTGGAGCTGATCATCAGGCCGGCGATGCCCGCGCACAGGGCGCAGAACATATAGACCATGATCTTGATGCGCCGGGACCGGATGCCCACCAGGCGGCTGGCCTCGGCGTTGCCGCCGACCGACTCGACGAGCAGTCCGAGCGCGGTCTTCCGGGTCAGCGCCACGGTGACGGCGACGACCGCGGCCACCACGAAGATGGAGAACGGCAGCGTCAGCCAGTAGCCGCCGCCGATCAGCTTGTACGGCTCGCTGTTGATGGTGATGATCTGGCCATCGGTGATCAGCTGGGCGACACCGCGTCCGGCGACCATGATGATCAGGGTCGCGATGATCGGCTGGATGCCCATGCGGGCGACCAGGAACCCGTTCCACAGACCGCACAGGACCGCGGCCACGAGCCCGATCCCCATGGCCAGGAAGACCCCGGCAAGCGCGTTCTGGTCGGCCTGGTCGCTGATGTACGAACAGGTCAGGGCGCCGGTGATGGCGACGACCGCGCCGACCGAGAGGTCGATGCCGCCGGTGGCGATGACCAGGGTCATGCCGACGGCGACCAGGATCAGCGGCGAGCCGAACAGCACGATCGAGACGAGGCTGCCGTAGAGGTGGCCGTCCGTCATCTTGATCGCGAAGAAGTCGGGCGTGAAGGGGACGTTGATGAGCAGCAGGGCCACCAGGACCGCGACCGGCCAGAACAGGTGGTGGTGCGTCAGCGCCCGCCAGCGGGAGGTGGTGGCTGCGGATGGGGTGCTCACTGGTGTTCTCCGCTCGCGATGGTCTCCAGGATCTTGCTGGTGGTGATCTCCGGCCCGTTGGTGAGCCGGGCCACCAGCTTGCGGTCGCGCAGGACCCCGATGGTGTGGCTGAGGCGGAGGACCTCCTCCAGCTCGGCCGCGATGTAGAGGACGGACATGCCGTCCTCGGAGAGGGAGACGACCAGTTTCTGGATCTCCGCCTTCGCGCCGATGTCGATGCCGCGCGTCGGCTCGTCCAGGATCAGCAGCTTCGGCTGGGTGATCAGCCAGCGGGCGAGCAGCACCTTCTGCTGGTTGCCGCCGCTGAGCTGGCCGACCCGGGCCTCCGGGTTGGCGGGGCGGATGTCCAGCGCCTTGATGTACTTGGCGACCAGTTCGTCGCGCTGACTCGTCGGGATGGGCCGGGTCCAGCCGCGGGACGCCTGGAGGGCCAGGATGATGTTCTCCCGGACCGTCAGATCGGGGATCAGGCCCTCGGCCTTGCGGTTCTCCGAGCAGAACGCGACCCCGGCGCCGATGGCGTCGTTCGGGGCGCTCATCGAGACCTGCTTGCCGCCCACGGTGACCTTGCCGCTGTCGGGCTGGTCGGCGCCGAAGAGCAGCCGGGCGAGTTCGGTGCGGCCGGAGCCGAGCAGACCGGCGAGGCCGACGACCTCGCCCTTGTTGATCTCCAGGTCGAAGGGGGCGATGCCACCGGTCCGACCGAGGCCCTCGGCGGCGACCAGGGTCTCGCCGACGTCGGAGCGCAGCTGGTGCTCGTGCAGCTCCTCCAGCTGGTCCAGGGCCTTGCCGATCATCAGCTCGATCAGCCCGACCTGGTCGAGGTCACGGACCATGTGCTCGCCGACCAGGGTGCCGTTGCGCAACACCGTCATCCGGTCGCAGATCTCGTAGATCTGGTCCAGGAAGTGCGAGACGAAGAGGATGGCGACGCCCTCGTCCCTGAGCCGCCTCATCAGACGGAAGAGTTCGAGGACCTCGTCGCGGTCGAGGCTGGAGGTGGGCTCGTCCAGGACGAGCACCTTGGTGCCGGAGCCCTCGCCGTCGCTGTCGCCGGTGCCCACCGACCGTACGATCGCGACCAGTTGCTGCACGGCCAGCGGGTACGCGGACAGGGGCGCGGTCACGTCGATGTCGAGGCCGAGGCGGTCGACCAGCTCCGCGGCCTCCTTGCGCATCCGCTTCCACTGGATGCGGCCCCCGCGTGTGGGTTCACGTCCGATGAAGATGTTCTCCGCCACCGAGAGGTTGGGGCAGAGGTTGACCTCCTGGTAGACCGTGCTGATGCCGGCCTGCTGCGCCTGCAGCGGGCTGCCGAACAGCACGGACTTCCCGTCGAGGGTGACGGTGCCGCCGTCCAGGGAGTAGACCCCCGTCAGCACCTTGATGAGGGTGGACTTCCCCGCTCCGTTCTCGCCCATCAGGGCGTGGATCTCGCCGGGGAAGAGCCGGAAGTCGACGCCCGACAGAGCCCGTACCCCCGGAAACTCCTTGACTATGCCCGTCATCTCCAGGACGGGCCGCGGCTCTGCCATGAGCAGCGCTCCTCTTGACATGGGTTCAGGCCCGCGGGGAGCCTCCCGGACCGGGGCGTGCCCGGTCCCCTGGAGGCTCCCTGCCGGTGGGGCGAGTGGGTCAGTACTTACGGGTGGGGAGCGCGTCCTTGGCCTGGTCCTGCATGAAGTCGCTCTCCTCGGTCTTGATCCAGCGCTCGACCTTCTCGCCGTTCTTGACCTTCTGCACGACGTCCATCAGCTGGGGGCCGAGCAGCGGGTTGCACTCGACGATCGCGTTGATCTTGCCTTCGGACATCGCGATGAAGCCGTCCTTCACACCGTCGACCGTGACGATGAGGATGTCCTTGCCGGGCTTCTTGCCGGCCGCCTCGATGGCCTGGATGGCTCCGAGGCCCATGTCGTCGTTGTGCGCGTAGAGGACGTTGATGTCCGGGTTGGACTGCAGGAAGGCCGCCATGACCTGCTTGCCGCCGGCGCGGGTGAAGTCACCGGTCTGGCTGACGACGATCTCCCAGTCGTCCTTGTGCTCGGCGTCCATGACCTCCTTGAAGCCCTTGGCGCGCTCGATCGCGGGGGCGGCACCGGTGGTGCCCTCCAGCTGGGCGATCTTCACCTTGCCCTTGTGGCCGGCCTTCTCCAGGACCTTCTCCAGGATCTTGGCGGCGCGGCGGCCCTCGTCGGTGAAGTCGGAGCCGACCAGGGTGACGAACAGGGACTCGTCGCTCTCGACGGAGCGGTCGGTCAGGACGACGGGGATCTTCGCGGCCTGGGCCTCCTTGAGGATGGCGTCCCAGCCGGTGACGACGACCGGCGAGAAGGCGATGACGTCCACCTTCTGCGCGATGTAGCTGCGGATCGCGGAGATCTGGTTCTCCTGCTTCTGCTGCGCGTCGGAGAACTTGAGGTTGTAGCCCGCCTCCTTCGCCGCGGACTTCACGGAGTCGGTGTTGGCGCTGCGCCAGCCGCTCTCGGAGCCGACCTGGGAGAAGCCGAGGGTGATCTTCTTGCTGCCGCCGGAACCGGAGTTGCCGCCGGAGCCCTCGTCCTCCTTGGCACAGGCCGCCAGGGTGCCCGCCGCCGCCACGCCGATCGCCGCGCTCAGGAAGTTCCGTCTGTTGAGCATGTTTCTTCTCCTTTGAAGAGCCGGTCCGGGGACGGACCGTTGGTACTCATGGGGACCGGCCGCACTGCGTCCAACCTGTCGATCATTGTTCGAAATGTCGGCCACACCGATGAATGAATGACGTTCGTTTGTTCGGTTCCGCGTCAGCCCGGCGCGGTCCCCGAGAGGGGCCCGTACGGGAAGGTGCTGGCGCGGACGACGAGCTGGGGTTCGATGGCGACCCGGGAGACGGACGGGGCCCGTCCCTCGATGAGGTCCAGCAGCAGAGCGATGCTCCGCTGCCCCACCGTGGCGAAGTCCTGTCGGACGGTGGTGAGCGGCGGGGCGAAGAACTCCGACTCCGGGATGTCGTCGAAGCCGACCACCGCCACGTCCTGCGGGGTCCGTACGCCCGCCTCGCGCAGGGCCCGCAACACCCCCAGCGCCATCTGGTCGTTGGCGACGAAGACGGCGGTCAGGCCGCGGCCCACCCAGCCGGCCAGTTCCTGGCCCGCACGATAGCCCGAGAGCGGACTCCAGTCACCCCGCAGCGGCTGCGGCGGTTCGACGCCGGCCTCCTCGAGGGTGGCCCGCCAGCCGGTGGTCCGGTCGACGGCCTCCTGCCAGTACTCGGGTCCGGCGAGGTGCCAGACCTTCCGGTGGCCGGCGGCGAGCAGATGGCCGGTGGCCAGCCGCGCGCCGAGGTGTTGATCCACGTTGACGCTCGGGATCTCCGCACCGGAGCCGGTGCCCACGGCCACCACCGGGACGGGGTGCCGCAGTTCGGCGAGGGCGGCCACCGCCGACCGCTGCGGGGCGAGGGCGATCACCCCCTCCACCCCACCCTCGATGAGACGGTCCAGGGCCTCGGACAGTGCCTGGACGGTCGGTTCGCGCAGACTGACCGTCGAGACGAGGTAACCCTCGGCCCGTGCCGCCTCCTCCAGCGCGAACAACGTGCTGGCCGGGCCGTAGAGCGTGGTGTTGGAGGCGACCACGCCCAGGGTCTGGGTGCGCCTGGTCGCCAGGGCCCGTGCGGAGAAGTTGCGGCGGTAGCCCATCTCCTCGATCGCGCGGAGCACCTTGGCCCGGGTCTCGTCCCGCACGTTGGGGTGGTCCCCCAGCACGCGGGAGACGGTCTGGTGAGACACCCCTGCCTGGCGGGCGACATCGGCCATGGTGGGCGGCCGCAGCTGCGCGTGTGTCACGGCCGCACCTCCTTGGCGGTCGTCTGCCGATAAGACCCGTGTCGTGGAGGCGCTCTCCCGCGCCGCCGGTTTCATAACGGAAGTCCGGAACGCCCCAGGACATCCACGGGGAAGACGAGTTGACGCATAGCCGACACGACGCTCGTACCTCCTTGGCTGCCGTCGGGCGATGAGTGGTGCGTTGCGGAGGTCATTGTGAGCGCTAACAATTCCCGGCGGTCAAGAGGGCTGCGACAGAGAAGGCGGTCACGTTTGAGTAACGCGACGGGTGGCACGGGTCACGACGGCGTCGATCGAGCCCACCGACCTGCGGGGCAACAGGCTTTTGGCCCGATCACGCCGACGAGAGTCGCAGCGAGGCCGCTTCCGGGCGCGCCGTCCGGCCCGAACGTCCAGGCAGGGCCCACATTCCGGCACCTCCACCGGCCGGCGGCGACCGAAACCCGGGGCCCCCGGCACGTCCGGAAATCGCCGCGCCGCCCTCAACTCACCACGGACGCAACGGACATCACGACCCCCGCTCCAGGCCTCTTGGACGTCCGCACCCCCGTCAAGGACACCGCTCACATCCGTGCGCCGCGCGCCGCGTCAGCCCGGCCCCGGATCACCCCGTACCGTTCCGGGGGCGCAGGTCGCGCAGGTCGCCCCGAACCGTTGTGTGTTCACCCCATTGACACCCCGACCGGGTCGTCTTTACTGTCACGACCAGAATTTCGAACGAGCGACGAAATTTCGAACAAACCACGAACTACAGAGGGCAGGGAGTACCGTGCGCATCACGGGAATCAGCACGCACGTGGTCGGGACGCCGTGGCGAAACCTGACCTACGTCCTCGTGCACACCGACGAGGGTCTCACCGGAGTCGGCGAGACCCGCATGCTGGGCCATACCGACGCGCTGCTCGGCTATCTTCACGAGGCGAAGACCAACCACATTCTCGGCTCCGACCCGTTCGCTGTCGAGGATCTGGTCAAGCGCATGAAGTACGGCGACTACGGGCGCGCCGGCGAGATCGTGATGTCCGGCATCGCCGTCATCGAGATGGCCTGCTGGGACATCAAGGGCAAGGCCCTCGGTGTCCCGGTCTGGCAGCTGCTGGGCGGCAAGGTCACCGACAAGGTCAAGGCGTACGCCAACGGCTGGTACACCACCGAGCGCACGCCCGAGGCGTACCACAAGGCGGCGCGGGGCGTGATGGAGCGCGGCTACAAGGCGCTCAAGATCGACCCCTTCGGGACCGGCCACTTCGAGCTGGACCACGAGCAGAGCCTGTACGCCGTCTCGCTGATCGAGGCCGTGCGCGACGCCATCGGGCCGGATGCCGAGCTGATGCTGGAGATGCACGGCCGGTTCTCGCCCTCGACCGCCGTGCGGCTCGCCAAGGACCTCGCGCCCTTCAAGCCCGCGTGGCTGGAGGAGCCGGTGCCGCCGGAGAACCTGAAGGCGCTGGAGAAGGTCGCCGCCAAGGTCGACATGCCGGTGGCCACGGGTGAGCGGATCCACGACCGGATCGAGTTCCGCGAGCTCTTCGAGAGCCAGGCCGTGGACATCATCCAGCCGGACGTCGGCCACATCGGCGGCATCTGGGAGACCCGCAAGCTGGCCGCCACCGCGGAGACCCACTACATGCTGGTCGCGCCGCACAACGTGGGCGGCCCGGTGCTGACGGCGGCCTCCCTCCAGGTCGGCTTCACCGCCCCGAACTTCAAGATCCTCGAGCACTTCAACGACTTCGCCGACGCGGACATCAAGAAGGTCGTCTCGGGTGCCCCGGAGGTCGTGGACGGCTACTTCCACCTCTCCGACAAGCCCGGCCTCGGGGTCGAGCTGAACGTGGAGGCGGCGGCGGAGTTCCCGCAGCAGCAGGCGCGCTTCGACCTGTGGGCCGAGGGCTGGGAGCAGCGCAAGCCGAAGGGGACCAAGTGACCGCCTCCCCCGACGCGGCCACCGCCGTCGTCATCGAGGCACCGGGCGAGCATCGGCTCGTCCCGCACGAGGCCCGGCCGCCGGAGGCCGGCGAGGCCCTGGTCCGGGTGCACGCCTCGGGGATCTGCGGAAGCGACCGTGAGGTCTTCCAGGGGAACCGGCCGGAGGGGTACGTCCGCTACCCGCTCACCCCGGGCCACGAGTGGTCCGGGACGGTCGTCGAGGTCGGCGCCGGCGTTCCTTCAACTCTTGTAGGGCGCAAGGTAGTTGGCGAAGGATTCCGGAACTGTCAGGTGTGCGACCGCTGCCACGCGGGCGAGACCACCCTGTGCTCCGCGGGGTACGAGGAGACCGGGTTCACCCAGCCCGGCGCGATGGCCACGACCCTCACCCTGCCTGCCCGTCTGCTGCACGTCCTGCCGGACGACGCGGATCTGACGGCGGCGGCGCTGCTGGAGCCGGCCGCGTGCATCGCGGCCGCCGCGCTGAAGGCGAACGCCGTTCCGGGTGAGCGGGTCGCCGTGGTGGGGACCGGGACGCTCGGGATGTTCGCCGTTCAGTTCTTGAAGGCGGCCTCTCCCGCCGAGCTGCTCGTCGTGGGCACCCGTCCGGACCGCGCGGAGCTGTCGAAGCGCTTCGGCGCGACCGACTTCCGGACCAAGGAGCAGGAGCTTCCGGGCGACTTCGACGTGGTCATCGAGACCGCCGGGTCCGCGGACGCGGCGCGCACGGCCGCCGCGCTGCTGCGGCGCGGCGGGCGGCTGGTCCTGACGGGCATCCCGGCGCCGGGCGCGGACGGGCTCGACCCGACGGATCTCGTCGTACGACAGCTGGAGGTGCACACGGTGTTCGGCGCGGCGCCGGACGCGTGGGCACACACGGTGCGGGTCTTCGGAGCCGGACTGCTGGACCCGCTGCCGCTCGTCACGCACGAGCTGCCGCTGGCGGAGTTCCCGCAGGCCATCGAGCTGGTGGGGTCCGGCGACCCGACGGTCGGCAAGGTCCTGCTGCGGCCATGACACACCCCTGAGCCGTACGCCGGTACGGGGTACCTGACGACTTCGTACCGGCGTACACCCAAGAGCTTTGTGCACCAAGAGCCGCGAACCTCGTCCGAAATATCGAATCTGACCAGCCAGAAGGACAGCTTGTGACCGACACCACCGCTCCGGCGCCGCGCCGACCCGGCGAGCAGGCCCTCACCGCTCTCGGGCTGAACGCACCCGCCCTCGACCCTTCCGACGCCTCACCGCACACCTTCCCCGGTGGCGGCCGCTGGCGCACCGAGGTGCCCTCCGTGGAGGGGCCCGAGGCGCTCGCAGTCGTCCTCAAGGAGGCCTCGCGGCTCGACGTGCCGATCCACCGGATCAGCCAGGGCAGCGGCGTGTGGATGCTCACCGACGCCGAGATCACCGAGATGGTGGAGGCGACGGCCGAGCGCGACATCGAGCTCTGCCTCTTCACCGGCCCGCGCGGCACCTGGGACATCGGCGGCTCGACCCGTACCGACTCCAAGGGCGGCGGCCTGCGCGCCCGGGGCCACGACGCGGTCGCCGGCTGTGTCGAGGACGCCGTGCGCGCGACCGAGCTGGGTGTGAAGTGCCTGCTCGTCGCCGACGAGGGCGTGCTGTGGACGCTGCACCGGGCGCGTGTGGAGGGGATCATCCCGGCCGACACGACCTTCAAGGTGTCGGCGCTGATCGGACCGGTGAACCCGACCGCGTACGCCGTGTACGAGAACCTCGGCGGCGACTCGATCAACGTGCCGAGCGACCTCACGCTCGACCACCTCACGGAGATCCGGCGGATGTCCGGCGCGCCCATGGACATGTACATCGAGGCGCCCGACGACCTCGGCGGTTACGTCCGGATGTACGAGGTCGCCGAGCTGATCCGGCGCGGCGCGCCGATCTACCTGAAGTTCGGCCTGTCGAAGGCCCCCGGGATCTACCCCTACGGCAACCACATGCGCGACCTGACGCTGGCCACGGCCAAGGAGCGGGTGCGGCGCGGCCGGCTGGCCCTGGACCTGCTGGCGCGGCACGGAGCGGACGGGCAGATGGCTCCGCTGGGCTCCCGGCTGCCCGGCGAACTGAAGCGATTCGGAAATCCCTCATAACGAAGCGGACAACTGTCTTCACAGAAGAAGACGCAGTCACACAGAATCCCCCACATCTCCTCTGGCATCTTTCGGCTCATGAAGCGCCGTCCTCGCCAGAACGTTCCAGGCCTTCAAGACATCAAGGATGATGATCATGCGCACTCGCCGAGCCGCACTCGCCGCCATAGCCTCCGCCGCCTCTCTCGCCCTCACTCTGTCCGCCTGCGGCCAGAGCGGTCAGGGTGGCAGCAAGGAGGAGAGCGACAGCACCGGGGACGCGACCATCGGCATCTCGATGCCGACCAAGTCCTCCGAGCGGTGGATCGCCGACGGCAACAACGTCGTCGCGGACCTGAAGTCCAAGGGCTACAAGACCCAGCTGGTCTTCGGCGAGGACGACCCCGCCAAGCAGGTCTCCCAGATCGAGAACATGATCACGCAGGGCGTGAAGGCCCTGATCGTCGCGGCGATCGACAACAAGTCGATGAACAACGTGCTCCAGCAGGCCAAGGACGCGAACATCCCGGTCATCTCCTACGACCGTCTGATCCTCGGCACCGAGAACGTCGACTACTACGCCTCCTTCGACAACGAGAAGGTCGGCGAGCTCCAGGGCAACTACATCGTCGAGAAGCTCGGCCTCAAGGACGGTTCCAAGAAGGGCCCGTTCAACATCGAGCTGTTCGCCGGATCCAACGACGACAACAACACCCGCTACTTCTTCAACGGCGCGATGAGCGTCCTCAAGCCGTACATCGACAAGAAGCAGCTGGTCGTGAAGTCCGGCGAGACCGACATCACCAAGGTCACCACCCTGCGCTGGGACGGCGCCACCGCCCAGCGCCGTATGGACGACATCCTGACCAAGGACTACAAGACCGGCAAGGTCGACGCCGTCCTCTCGCCGTACGACGGCATCTCCATCGGCATCCTCTCCGCGCTGAAGTCCGACAGCTACGGCTCCAAGGACAAGCCGCTGCCGATCGTCACCGGTCAGGACGCCGAGGTCGCCTCGGTGAAGTCGATCATCGCGGACGAGCAGTCGATGACCGTCTACAAGGACACCCGCGAGCTCGCCAAGGTGGCCTCGAACATGGTCGACGCGCTGCTGAACGACAAGAAGCCCGAGACCAACGACACCGAGACCTACGACAACGGTTCCAAGGTCGTCCCGGCGTACCTCCTCGAGCCGGTCGCCGTCGACAAGACCAACTACCAGAAGGTCGTCGTCGACTCCGGCTACATCAAGGCCGGCGACCTCAAGTAACCGCCGGCATCAACTGATTGGAAGGCACGACCATGGCGGGACCCGTCCTGGAAATGCGCTCGATCGTCAAGACCTTTCCCGGCGTCAAGGCGCTGTCGGACGTCACCCTGACCGTCCGCCAGGGCGAGGTCCACGCCATCTGCGGTGAGAACGGCGCCGGGAAGTCCACCTTGATGAAGGTGCTCTCCGGCGTCCATCCGCACGGCAGCTACGAGGGCGAGATCCTCTTCGAGGGAGAGGTCTGCGAGTTCAAGGACATCCGCGCGAGCGAGCAGCGCGGCATCGTCATCATCCACCAGGAGCTGGCGCTGTCGCCGTACCTCTCCCTGGCGGAGAACATCTTCCTCGGCAACGAGCACGCCAAGGGCGGGTTCATCGACTGGCGGGAGACCCTGCGGCACGCGACCCAACTGCTGCGCAGAGTCGGTCTCGACGACCACCCCGAGACCCGGGTCACCGACATCGGTGTGGGCAAGCAGCAGCTGGTGGAGATCGCCAAGGCCCTGTCCAAGAAGGTGAAGCTGCTCATCCTGGACGAGCCGACCGCCGCCCTGAACGACGAGGACAGCGGCAAACTCCTCGATCTCATCCTGGAGTTGAAGAAGCAGGGCATCACCTCGATCATCATCTCCCACAAGCTCAACGAGATCCGCAAGGTCGCCGACTCGGTGACGATCATCCGCGACGGGAAGTCGATCGAGACCCTGGACGTGAAGTCCGCGGAGACCACCGAGGACCGGATCATCAGCGGCATGGTCGGCCGCGATCTCGACAACCGTTTCCCCGACCGCACCCCGCACAAGACGGAGGTGGGCGCGGCACCGGCCCTGGAGATCCGCGACTGGACCGTGCTCCACCCCATCGACCAGCAGCGCAAGGTCGTCGACGACGTGTCGATCCAGGTGCGGCGCGGCGAGATCGTCGGGATCGCGGGCCTGATGGGCGCCGGCCGCACGGAGCTGGCGATGAGCGTCTTCGGCCGGACCTACGGCCGCTACGTGGGCGGCACGGTCCTGAAGGACGGCACCGAGATCCGTACGAAGTCGGTCGCCGAGGCCGTCAAGCACGGCATCGCGTACGTCACCGAGGACCGCAAGCACTACGGCCTCAACCTGATCGACACGATCAACCGGAACATCTCGCTGACCGCCCTGAACAAGGTCGCCAAGCGGGGCGTCGTCGACGAGCACGAGGAACGCCAGGTCGCCGAGCGCTACCGCAGGACCATGAACATCAAGGCACCGACGGTGTTCGAGCCGGTGGGCAAGCTGTCCGGCGGCAACCAGCAGAAGGTCGTCCTCAGCAAGTGGATCTTCGCCGGTCCGGACGTGCTGATCCTGGACGAGCCGACGCGCGGTATCGACGTCGGTGCCAAGTACGAGATCTACACGGTGATCGACAAGCTGGCCGCCGAGGGCAAGGCGGTCGTCTTCATCTCCTCCGAGCTGCCGGAGCTCCTCGGGATGTGCGACCGCATCTACACCATGGCGGCGGGACGGCTGACAGGCGAGTTCTCGCGTGCCGAGGCCACGCAGGAATCGCTGATGCGCCAGATGACGAAGGACAAAGAGGTAACCCGATGAGCACGGATGTGACCGCCAAGAGCCCGGCCCCGGCGCCGCCGGGCGGCACCGGATCGGCCACGGGCGGCGGCCTGTTGCAGTTGATGCTGGACGGCATGCGCCGCAACATGCGGCAGTACGGCATGCTGATCGCCCTCGGTCTGATCGTCGCCTTCTTCGCGATCCTGACCGGCGGCGACCTGCTGCTGCCGCGCAACGTCTCCAACCTGGTGCTGCAGAACAGCTACATCCTGATCCTCGCGATCGGCATGATGCTGGTGATCGTCGCGGGCCACATCGACCTCTCGGTCGGTTCGCTCACGGCCTTCGTGGGTGCCTTCGCGGCCGTACTGACGGTGCAGCAGGACGTGCCCTGGCCGCTCGCCGTGGTCCTCTGTCTGATGGCGGGCGCGGCCGCGGGCGCGGCCCAAGGGTTCTTCATCGCGTATCTGGGCATACCGTCGTTCATCGTCACCCTCGCCGGCATGCTCGTCTTCCGCGGTGTGACCGAGATCCTCCTGGAGGGCCAGACCCTCGGCCCCTTCCCCAAGGGTCTGGAGAAGATGGGCAACGGCTTCCTGCCCGAGGTCGGCCCCACCACGAACTACCACAACATCACACTGCTGCTGGGCTTCACGCTGATCGGCTTCGTGATCCTCCAGGAGATGCGTGACCGCAAGCGCCAGCAGGAGTTCGCCCTCGACGTGGCGCCGCGCAACATCTTCCTGCTGAAGCTGGTCGCGATCTCGGCCGCGCTCCTCACGGTCACGATGCTGCTCGCCAGCTTCCGGGGCGCGCCGATCATCCTCCTGGTCCTGGGTGCGCTCGTGGTCGGCTACGGCTATGTGATGCGCAACTCCGTCTTCGGTCGGCACATCTACGCGATCGGCGGCAACCTGCCGGCCGCGAAGCTCTCCGGCGTGAAGGACAAGAAGGTCACCTTCCTGGTCTTCGTCAACATGGGCGTGCTCGCGGCGCTGGCGGGTCTGGCGATCGCCGCCCGCCTCAACGCGGCCTCGCCGAAGGCGGGTCTGAGCTACGAACTGGAGGCCATCGCCTCGGCGTTCATCGGCGGCGCGTCCATGAGCGGCGGTGTCGGCACCGTCCTCGGCGCGATCATCGGTGGTCTCGTCCTCGGCGTGCTGAACAACGGCATGAACCTCCTCAGCATCGGCACCGACTGGCAGCAGGTCATCAAGGGCCTGGCCCTGCTGGCGGCCGTCGGGTTCGACGTGTGGAACAAGCGCAAGAGCGGTTCCTGACACACCGGAAGGGGGCCCCGCCGACGGGCGGGGCCCCCTTTTTTTCATGAAAGTGGGGCGCCACCCGTGAAGGAACTCTTCGGCAGGCTCGCCGACGGGACCGAGGTCCACCGCTGGTCGCTGGAGAACGGCGGCACACGGCTGAAGGTCCTGTCCTACGGCGGGATCGTGCAGTCACTGGAGGTGCCGGACGCCGAGGGCCGGTACGCCAACGTCTCCCTCGGGTTCGACACCCTCGAGGAGTACGTCGCCGACTCCCCGTACTTCGGCGCGCTGATCGGCCGGTACGGCAACCGGCTCGCCGGGGGCCGTTTCACCCTGGACGGCGTGCCGTACGAGCTGTCCGTCAACGACGGCGCCAACAGCCTGCACGGCGGCGCCGGCGGCTTCGACAAGGTCGTCTGGCGGGTCGAGCCGTTCGAGCGGGACTCCGAGGTCGGGCTGCACCTGACCCACACGAGCGCCGACGGCGACATGGGCTACCCGGGCACGCTCGACGTGAAGGTGACGTACACCCTCACCGCGCGGGGCGAGTGGCGCGTCGACTACGAGGCCACCACCGACCGGACCACCGTCGTCAACCTCACCAGCCATGTGTACTTCAACCTCGCGGGCGAGGGCAGCGGCTCGGTCGGCGACCACCGGCTGACGATCGCCGCCGGCCGCTACACCCCCGTCGACCCGGGCCTCATCCCCACCGGTGAGCCGGCCGGGGTCGAGGGCACCCCCTTCGACTTCCGGACCGGCAAGACGATCGCCGAGGACCTCCGCCGGGCCGACCCGCAGCTGCTGTACGCCAAGGGCTTCGACCACAACTGGGTCCTCGACAAGGGCGTCACGGCCGAGCCGGAGTGGGCCGCCACGCTCACCGACCCGGCGTCCGGCCGGACGCTGAGGATCTCGACGACCGAGCCGGGGCTGCAGTTCTACTCCGGGAACTTCCTGGACGGCACGCTCGTGGGGCCCTCCGGGACGATCTACCGGCAGGGCGACGCGCTCTGTCTGGAGACCCAGCACTTCCCGGACTCGCCCAACCAGCCGACCTACCCGTCGACCGTGCTCCGACCTGGGCAGACGTACCGCTCGACGACGGTCCACGCGTTCGACTGAGGTCCGGCCGACAGCCCCGCCGACGCCGTCTTCACAGCTCGCTCACAATTTCCCGCCAAATCCTCGGTGGTTGAACAGCGCCACCCGAGCCTCCGTATGTAGGGGCGGCCCGTGCTCCCCGCGCGGGCCGCCCTTAGTCGTCGGACCCGGTCGTCCCCAACGGGTCCGCCCCCTACGGAGGTTCCATGGCCGACAACGTCACCTCGTTGTTCCGCAGCACTGCGGCGCACAGCCCCTCGATGGCGGCGCTGACACGTGAGGGCGGCGACGGTGCGGGTCCGGTGGACTTCTGTATCCCCTGCAACCCCTACTTCCCCACCCCCGCCATGTTCGACGACATGGCGAGCAAGCTGCGCGACATCATCACGTACTACCCGAGCAGCGCGGACACGATCACGTCCGAGCTGTGCAACCTGCTCCAACTGCCGCCGCAGTGCGTGGCGATGGGCAACGGGTCCACCGAACTCATCACCTGGCTCGACCACTTGATGGTCCGGGAGTCCCTCGCCGTCCCCGTCCCCACCTTCGGCCGCTGGACCGACCAGCCGATGGAGACCGGCAAGCGGGTCGACATGTTCCCGCTCCAGGAGTCCAGCGGCTTCGCCCTCGACCTCGCGCAGTACGCCGAGTTCATCCGGGCCCGCGGCACCAGGGTCGCCGTCATCTGCAACCCGAACAACCCCGACGGCGGCTTCCTCCACCGGCACGCACTGGTGCAGTTCATGGACGCGATGGCCGACCTGGACCTGATCGTCATCGACGAGTCGTTCCTGGAGTTCGCCGACGCCGAGTCCGAGCCGTCCACGGTCCAGGACGCGGTCATGCGGCCCAACGTGGTCGTGCTGCGCAGCCTCGGCAAGAACTTCGGCCTGCACGGCATCCGCTTCGGCTACCTCGTCGCCAACCCGGCGCTCGCCGGCAAGGTCCGCTCGATGCTGCCGAAGTGGAACCTCAACTCCTTCGCGGAGCACGTGGTGTTCATGCTGAAGAACCACGGCGCCGAGTACATGGAGAGCCTGCACCAGGTCCGCCGGGACCGGCTGGACATGGCCCGCCAGCTCTCCGCCCTCCCCGGGCTGACGGTCTACCCGTCGCAGGGGAACTTCCTCTTCGTGCGCCTGCCCGTGGGCGCCGAGGGCACCGTGGTCCGCGACCGGCTGCTCACCGAGCACCGGATCCTGGTCCGCGAGTGCGGCAACAAGGTCGGCTCGTCCAGTCGCTTCCTGCGACTCGTGGTCCGGCCCCAGGTGGACGTGCGTCGCCTGGTGTCCGGCCTGGAGTCGGTTCTCTACGGGTCCAGGAGGGGAGCCGCCGTACCCGAGCTGAGCACCGGGACCAGCTACAGCTCGGGTACGGCGGCCGTGGACCGGCTGATGGGCGAGACCAGCGGCACCGGCATGCAGAACCTCGCCGCGCAGGCCATGAGCATGCCGACCCCGGCCCCCGCGTCCTCCATGCAGTTCGCGTCCCCGGCGCCGACGCCCGCCCCGGCCCCCGCGCAGGCGCCCGCTCCCGCCGCCGCGTCCATGCAGTTCCCGTCCCCGGCCCCCGCGCCGGCCGCCGCGTCCATGCAGTTCCCGTCGCCGGCCCCCGCGCCGGCCCCGATGCCGATGCCGGTGCCGGTCCCCGCGCCCGCCCCGGCCCCGATGCCCGCCGCACCGGCGGCCTCCATGCCGGCCCCGGGCCTCCAGCCGGTCGCCCAGACCGGGATGCCCGGTCTCGCGGCCGCCGCCCAGGGCCGCCGTTCCATGGGCGCGGCCCAGGGCCTCACCGCCGCCCAGGTACGCGGCCGCACCCAGCCGGAGCCCCTGGAGGAACCCCAGGGGTGGCCGGCTGCGGGAGGGGTCTACAACCAGGTGGGCTGAGCCTCGCCTCCCGGATGACATCACGTCGACGCCCCCGACGGGCCCCGCACGGGCCCCCGTCGGGGGCGTCGGCCTGTGGTGGGCCGAGTGAACGGCCCCGAGTGAAGACCCTGGCGCCGATTCCGTACTTCCTGCCGGCGAGGGGACATCCCGGTCGTTCCGGGCCGCCGTCACGCCGTCGGAATCAAAACGCAACGCCCGCGGCCCCGTACCCACCGGCACGCACCATACGATCAAGCCCGATCACGACTCCTGTAGGAAGCTGGAAGTGGGTGGACCGTGCGCCACAACGCCCGGACGATCGTGGCGGTCACAGCCGCGCTGGGACTCACGGCCGGGCTCTCCGGCTGCGGCGGCGACGCGGACGCGGAGTCGGGGGCGGTCTCCCTGACGGTCGTCGCGACCAACTACGGCGACAGCGTCCACAAGAACTCCGAGGGCTACTGGGACCGGGTGGTGCTCGCGTTCCGCGCCGAGCACCCGGGGATCGACGTCGACGTCCAGGTCCATGACCCCGACGAGGTCGACGAGAAGGTGGCCGAGCTCGTCGAGCGGGGCGAGGCACCGGACATCGCGCAGACGGACAGCTACTCCGAGTACGCCGCGCGCGACCTCCTCTACAGCGCCGACGAGGTGCTGTCGGTCCCCGTCCAGGCCTCCTTCGTCCGAAGCCTCGCCAACGCAGGGGAGCTGGACCGCGCCCAGTACGGCATGCCCTTCACAGCGAGCACCCAGCTGCTCTACTACAACAAGGACCTGTTCGCCCGGGCGGGCCTGGAGCCCCCGAAGACCTGGGACGAACTCACCGCCGACGCACGGGTGTTGAAGGCGCAGGGCGTGAAGTACCCGATCGCCGTGCCGCTCGGCCCGGAGGAGGCGGAGGCCGAGACGCTGATGTGGCTGCTGGCCGGCGACGGCGGCTACACCGACTCCACCAACCGCTACGACATCGCCTCCGCCGCCAACGTGGCCACACTGACCTGGCTGAAGGAGGACCTGATCGGCGAGGGTCTCACCGGCCCGGTCCCGCCCGGCGACCTGAACCGGGCGGACGCGGTCGAGGCCTTCCTCACCGGCGAGGCGGCCATGGTCAACGCGCCGCTGTCGCTGATCCGCCAGATCGACGACTCCTCCGACTCCGTGCCCTACGGTGCCGTACCGCTGCCGAGCCGCGACGGCGACGAGACGCCGACCATGGGCACCGCGGACTGGGTCGTCGCCTTCCGTGACGACGACCACCGCACCGCCATCGGCCAGTTCCTCGACTTCCTCTACACCGACAAGTACGTGACCGAGCAGGCCGCCGAGTACGAACTGCTCCCCGTCACCACGTCGGCCGCCGACGCGATGCGCGCCGACAAGGCCCACAAGCCGCTGTGGAAGGGCCTCGACACCCTTCAGAACCTCCGCCTCTACCCCGTCGCCGAGACCAACTGGTCCGAGGTGGCCACCGAGATCCGCCGCCGGATCGGCAAGGCGGTGACTCCGGACGGCAACCCCCGCGAGGTGCTGGAGTCGATCGCGAGGACGGCGCGGTAGCGGCCGGTTTCGCGTGGAGGCCGGTGCGCGTACAGGCCGGTGCGCGTACAGGCCGGTCCCCGTACAGGCCGGGTCCGCGCCTGCGGGAACAAACCGATCGCCCTCGCACCGGTGCTCCCGTAGGGTGCGCGGGTTGTCCCGGCGAGAGGCGGTACGGAACATGGCACCCGGTGTGCTGACGAGGGAGCGGCTGGCGAGCGCGGCGCGGGCCGCGCTGGGCGGTGGGCGACGGCTGGCGGCGGTCGAGCGGCTCGCCGGCGGCAGCAAGAAGGGCGTGTACCGCCTGGTGATGGACGACGCGTCGACCGCGGTCGCCTACCTGTGGGACGACGCCGAGAACTACTGGCCGGCGGCCGAGGGCGACGACGACCTCACCGACCCGTTCTCCCCCGGCCTCGGGCTCGAACTGTTCGAGGCCGCGCACACGCGGCTGGACGCGCTCGGTGTCCGCGTCCCGGCGATCCGTCTCGTCGACCGCGACGGCATCCACGGCCCGGCCGATCTCGTGATCGTCGAGGACCTCCGGGGCGAGAGCCTGGAGGAGCTGCTCGCGCGCGACCGGCGGGCGGCGGCTCCGGTCATGGCCCGGCTCGCGGAGTCGCTGGAGGCGATGCGGGGCCACCGGGCACCGGCGTACGGCAAGGCGGCCGTCGTCGACGCGGGCGGAACCTCACGCGGTACGTCGTGCGAGGGTGTGGTCCTCGACCGCGCGCTGCGGGACCTCGCGGAGGCGGCCTCCCGTGATCCGCGGATCGCGGGTGCGCGGGACCGGCTGGAGGAGCGGCTGCTGCACCTGGCGGCGGCGGTGCGGCCGCGCGCGGAGTACGCGGTCGTGCACGGCGAACTGGGGCCCGACCACGTCCTGGTGGACGCGGACGGGAACCCCGTGGCGATCGACATCGAGGGCCTGATGTACTTCGACGTCGAGTGGGAGCACGTGTTCCTGCGGATTCGGCTGCACGACGACTACCGGCCGCTGTGGGTGGCCGACCTGGACGAGGACCGGCTCGCGCTCTACACGCTCGCTCAGCGCCTCTCGCTGACGGCGGGGCCCCTGCGGCTGCTCGACGGCGACTTCCCCGACCGGGCGTTCATGGCGGGCGTCGCCGAACACAACCTGCGCCAGGCACTGGAGCTGCTCCACGTCTGATCCCCGGGCCGTTCAGGAGGGAAGCAGGCGATCCGCGTGCGCGTTGTGCTGTCGCATGAGCCTGCGATTCTCGCTGATGGGACCGGTACGAGCCTGGCGCGACGAGGAGGAGATCGAGCTGGGGCCACGCCAACAGCGGGCGGTGCTGGCGGCGTTGCTGCTGAACAACGGCGTCCGGCTGAGCAACGACCAGCTGATCGGCATGGTCTGGGACGACCCGACGCCGAGCGCGGTGATGGCGTTGCGGACGTACGTGTACAAGATCCGCAAGGCGCTCCCGGAGCTGGACCTGAAGTCCAGGGACGGCGGGTACACGGCCCGCGCGGAGATCGTCGACGACTGCGGCGGCGAGCCCCTGGAGGGCCTCCGGGGCGCCTACTTCGACGCCCAGCGGGTGCGGCTCGGCGACCGCCGGCTCAAAACGCGCGAGGACTGCCTCGAACGCCGGCCGGACGTGCTGGAGCTGGAGGCCCACGTCGCCGCCTTCCCCCTGAGGGAGCGTCCCCGCGCCCTCCTGATGCGCGCGCTCTACCTGGAGGGCAGACAGGGCGAGGCGCTCGACCACTACCACCGGGCGCGCGCCCTGCTCGGCGAGGAACTCGGCCTCGAACCGGGGCCGGAGCTGCGCAGGGTCCATGCGCAGATCCTCAGCGGCGAACTCACCGTGCCGCGCAGACCGGAGCAACTGCTGCCGGACCTGATCGACTTCACCGGGCGCGCCGAGGAGATCGCGCGGGCGCTGCGGACGCTGCCGGGCACCGTGGGCATCACCGGTATGCGGGGCAGTGGCAAGACCGTGCTGGCCACCCGGATCGGCCACCTCGTCAGGGGCCGCTTCCCGGACGGGCAGATCGTCGTCAGGGGCGAGAACGTCGCCGGTGAGCTGTTGCGGGCGGTCGGCGTGGAGAACCCGGTCGGCGACAAGGCAGCGCTGTGGCGGGAGAAGGCGCGCGGCAAGCGGTTCCTCGTCGTGGTCGACGACGTGCGGGACGCGGAGTCCGTACGCGACCTGGCCACGCCCGGCTCGGCGATGATCCTCACGAGCGTCCGCCGGTTGCACGAGCTGCCGGGTGTGACCTGGGTGCAGATCGCCGGGCTGACCGAGCGGGAGGCGCGGGAGTTCTTCCGCCGGACCATCGGACCGGCGCGCGCGGACGCGGAACCCGAACAGGTCGGGGTGCTGCTGGAACGCTTCTCGCGACTGCCGGCCCCGATCAGGGTGGTCGCCGGCAAGCTCGCCTCGCGCCCCGACTGGACGATCGGGATGTTCCTCGCGCAGCTGGACCGGGCGAGCAAGCCCACCGGCACGCTCCCGTCCGACTGCGTCGCGATGCTGGCGCCGATGATCGACGCCGACCGGCGGCTGAGCGACCCGGAACGGCACCTGCTCCTGTGCTTCGCGCGCCAGGACACCGAGATGATCGACTCCCACGAGGCGGCGCGGATGTCCGGGGCCGACCCCGGCGAGATCGAGCGGATGCTGGAGTCGCTCGCGGGGGTCCACCTCATCGAGCCGCTCGTGCTCGGTCGCTACCGGCTGCCGCGGTTCGTGCGCCTCTACTTCGTGCTGCGCACGCCGGCGCTGACCGGTTGAGGTGCGCACTCATGCCCTGGCCAGGCGGTATATACGGAATTTATGCGCCGACGATCCGGCGGGGCCACCGTTGCGGGCATGTCGACCAACGAACTCAAGGGCAAGAAGGCACTCGTCACCGGCGCCACGTCGGGCATCGGCCGCGCGATCGCGGTCAGGCTCGCGGAGGCGGGTGCCACCGTCTATGCGACCGGGCGCAGGGCCGAGCTGGGCAAGGAGACCGTCGAGCTGATCGAACGGGCGGGCGGCACGGGCCACTTCGTCGTCGCGGACGTCGGGAACATCGACGAGGTCCGCAGGCTCGCCGAGGAGGTCGGCGAGGTGGACGTGCTCGTGAACAACGCGGGTGTCTTCCCGTTCTCGCCGACCCCCGAGCAGTCGCTCGACGACTACGAGCGGATCTTCGACGTCAACGTCCGTGCGACCTACTTCCTCACGGCCGCGCTCGTGCCGGCCATGGTGGCGAGGAAGAAGGGCGCGATCGTCAACGTGTCGTCGATCGCCGGGCAGGTCGGCACCGCGGTGGGCTCCGTGTACAACGCCTCCAAGGCCGCGATGGACGCGCTGACCCGGTCGTGGGCCGTCGAGTTCGGCGCGGCGGGAGTGCGCGTCAACTCCGTGGCCCCGGGCCCGATCCGTACCGACATGGCCGTCGACACTGCGGGTGAGATCTTCGAGACGTTCAGCCAGAACACGCCGCTCACCCGGGCCGGCGAGCCCGAGGAGATCGCCGAGGCGGTGGCGTTCCTGGCCTCCGACAGGGCCGGCTACATCACCGGTGCGGTGCTCCTCGCCGACGGGGGTTACCTCGCGACCTGAGGTGACCGTCGGGAGTCGTCCGCCGTCCGTCAACTCACTTGTCCTACAAGGAACTTGACGGTAGCTCACTTTACCGAACTGACAGCGGGGGGACAGCTTCCGCTTCTACAGTGCCGTGTTCATGACAGACACTTCAGCGCCACCAGAGGCATCAGTGCCCCCAGAGGCAACCGAGGCGACCTCGGTCGGACGCCGGACCGTCCTGATCGCCACCGGCGCCACGGCCGCCACCCTGGCCGTCGGCGCCGCCGCCACGCCTGAAGCCCCCACAACCGCGGCGGCCGACACCGGGGACACCACCCCGGTGGCCGCCGCGGCCGTCTGCACCCTCACGAAGGAGATGACCGAAGGCCCCTATCACCTCGACGGACAACTGGTCCGCGCCAATATCAGGGAGGACAAGACCGGCTTCCCGCTCCAGCTGACGCTCACCGTCGTCGACGACGACACCTGCGCCCCGCTGGGCAACGCCCTCGTGGAGGTCTGGCACTGCGACGTCCTCGGCGAGTACTCCGGCTTCGTCGGCGACAACGGCCATGACGAGCCCGACAACGGCACGTTCCTGCGCGGCGCCGTCCTGTCGAACGCCGGCGGCGTCGCACGGATCACGACGGTCTACCCCGGCTGGTACCGGGGACGGTGCGTCCACATCCACCTCAAGGTGCACACCGACGTCACGCTCACCCCCGACGGCTCGTTCACGGGCGGCCAGGAGCTCCACACCGGCCAGCTCTACTTCTCCGAGACCGTCACCACCCGCGTCGCCGCGCTCTCCCCCTACTCGGCGAACCGGGTCCCCCGCACCACCCTCGCCCAGGACCCGATCTACGACGACAGAGGCGCCGCGTCCGGGCTCCTCACCCTGACGGCCCTGGGCACCTCACCGACGGCCGGGTACGCGGGGTCGCTGACGGTGGGGGTGGAGACCGGCTGACACGGCAGACCCCGGCGCGACGTCCGGGGCGTCGGCCGTGACACGCCGTCGGCTCCCTCCCAGACCGTGCGGGAGGGAGCCGACGGGTGTCGGGACCCCTCTCTCTGATCGATCGACGGAAACCGATCAGCAGAGGTCGAGCGAATCCGATCACCATCCGATCGAATTCATACGGTTACGACCAGGCGTGATGTCCTCTCGATCCGCTGGGTACTCATCGGGCGAGCACGGCTAGCGTGGGCGAGGTGCGGCAGTTCGCCTTTGACTCCCAACGACCCGTGTCCGTGCCCATCGACACCCATCGAGAGGAGGCGGCCGTGATGCCGGGCGGGGAGAGGAAGAGTGGCGCCGGGGCGACCGGAACGATGGGCGCCGGGACGACGGGCGCGGGTGCCAGCGTGGACGCGGGTGCCGCCGTGGAGGCGGGTGCCACCGTGAATGCGGGTGCCACCGTGGAGGCGGCCGGCGCGGTGGGCGGCTCCGGCGGCGAGGTTTCACCCCTCCCTCCCGAAACGCTGCTGCTGAAACGCCACTTCACCGGAGAGAACCTCCCCCAGGTGCGCGTCCAGGTCGAGGACACGGCCGCCGCGGCGGGCCTGGGCGGCGTACGGCTCGGCGAGTTCACCCTCGCGGTCAGCGAGATCGCGGCCAACGCGGTCGAGCACGCGGGCGGTCAGGGCCGCCTCGAACTGCGCCTCCTCCCCCACGAACTGGAGTGCCGCATCACCGACGACGGCCCCGGCTTCACCCCCGCCATCCCGGAACTCCTCCCCGGCCTCACCGACACCTGCCCCGGCCGCGGCCTCTGGCTGGCCCACCTGGTCACCGACCGCCTGACAGTGACGACGGCCATGAGGGGAGCGGGCGCGGAGGTGACACTGGCCGTACGGCTGGGGTGAGGCCACGGGTTCCCCCTGCTCCTGGAGCCCGTGGAGGTGGAGAGGCGCCTGGCCTGCAACAATGCTCCTGCCGTACTGCGCGGGCGCGTGCAGAGCACTGAACTCGTGGACCCCGCAACGTGATTCGGGGAGGGCGTCATGGAGCCGTCGGAGCTCCGCCGGGCGGTCGAGGCGGGACGGGCGACCGCTGCGGGCCTCGGCCTTCAGGTGGACGATGTGGTCGTCGTCCACGATTCGGACCGGGTCGCGCTTCGCCTGGCTCCGTGCGACGTGCTGGTTCGGGTCGCGCCTGTGGGGCACCTGGCCGATTCCGAGTTCGAAGTGGAGGTCGCCCGCCGTCTCGCCGATGCCGGGGCTCCGGTGGCGGAACTCGATCCCCGGGTCGAGCCCCGGGTCCAGGTGCGTGATGCCTTCGCCGTCTCGCTCTGGACCTACTACGAACCGGTGGGAACGGAGATCGCGGCGCCCGATTACGCGGACGCGTTCCTGCGACATCATGCCGCCCTGCGCCGGATCGCTCTGGACGCACCGCATGTCACCGATCGAGTCGCCGCGGCACTCAGAGAGGTGAACGACCGGGAGCGCTCCCCCGAGCTGCCCGATTCCGGCCGCGAACTCCTCAGCGCCACACTCAGCGAGCTGAGCACCGAGATCAGCGCGGAGAAGGCCGGCGAACAGCTGCTGCACGGCGAGCCGCATCCGGGCAACCTCCTCAGCACATGGCGTGGCCCGCTCTTCGTGGACCTCGCCACGTGTTGCCGTGGACCGGTGGAGTTCGACCTCGCCCATGCGCCCGAGGACGTGGCACAGCACTACGCGGGGGCCGACCACGGCCTGATCCAGCGGTGCCGTGCCCTGAACTGGGCGATGTTCTCGGCCTGGCGATGGCGCCGGGACGACCAGATGCCCGACCGGGAGCAGTGGAGGGTGGAAGGGCTCAGCCGGGTCCGTGCCGCACTCGACCGCGGCGAACCGGGCTGAACTCGGGACGGAACTCCGGAGCACCCCTGACCCTGGCGGCACGGCGGCCCGGCCCGGCTGTCAGCGACGGGTCGCCAGCGGCTCGTCGTGGCTGGTCACGCCGTCCTTGGCGGCTCCCAGGGGCGCGGGGGCGTTCGCCGGCCTCTCCTTCAGATGCTCTCGGATCGAGTACGTGAGCGCCGCCGCCCACAGTGCGTACACCGTCACATAGACCATCGTGCTCACCGTTCCCGACGCCGCGATCCAGTCGCTGTTCAGCAGGGTGCGGGTGTTCGTCGCGATGATGACGCCGCCCACCGCCGAACCCAGTACGCGCGGCGGGACCAGGCGGACCAGCCACGCGGCGATCGGCGCGGCGATCAGGCCGCCCAGGAGGAACGCGGTGACCCAGGCCCAGTCCAGGCCCTGGGAGCCGAGGGAGAAGAGGAAGCCCAGGCTCGCGGCGACCGCGACGAGGAACTCGCTCGTGTCGATGGAGCCGATCACCTTACGGGGTTCCATGCGGCCGCTCGCGAGGAGTGCCGGCGTGCCCACCGGGCCCCAGCCGCCCCCGCCGGTCGCGTCCAGGAAGCCCGCGACCAGGCCCAGCGGGGACAGGAACCGCTTCCGCAGCGGTCGGCCGAGGCGTCCCCGGGGCAGACCGCGCAGGGTGAAGCGGGACAGGACGTAGAGGCCGAGGCCGAGGAGGATCAGCGACATCATGGGGCCCGCGGCCTCGGTCGACAGCGACGAGAGGACCGTCGCGCCGAGGAACGCGCCCACCGCGCCCGGCACACCGATCCTGGTGACGACCTTCCAGTCCACGTTCCCGAACCGCCAGTGCGAGGCGCCCGACATCAGGGTCGTGCCGATCTCGGCGAGGTGCACCGTGGCCGACGCGGCGGCCGGGTTGGTGCCCATGGCGAGCAGCAGCGTCGTCGAGGTCACGCCGTAGGCCATGCCCAGGCTGCCGTCCACGAGCTGTGCGCCCAGGCCCGCCAGCGCGAGCAGTACCAGCGTCCGCATGCGTCCTCGTCCCGTCTTCCGTCGCCGCCGCCGTTCCCCGGCTTTCCCACCGGTTGAGTAGGGATGAGCCGAACGGCAACGGTACGAGATCGAGCTGAGGAAAGGCTGAGGAGGAGGTGACGATCCTGTGCACGGGGACCGGGCGGGACTTTCGAAACACCCGCTAGGGGTTCTCCCAGGCCGCCGGCTCCGCCGCCAGCTCCTTCACCGGCTCGGGCAGCGCGTTCGCCGCGATGTCGGCCACCGTGACGCCCTCCAGGATGCGGCGGACGTTGGCCCGCAGCGCGATCCACAGCGGCAGCAGCGGCTCGGCGGAGCCCGTGTAGGTCAGGCCGGTGGGCCGTTCCCCGCGCACCGACACGATGGGGCCGTCCACCGCCCTGATGACGTCGGCGACGGTGATCGCGGCGGCGTCCCTGGCGAGTCGGTAACCGCCGCTGCCGCCGCGCCGGCTGGTGACGACGCCGCCCCGCCGCAGGTCCCCGAGGATGCCCTCCAGGAACTTGTGCGGAATCTCCTGCACGGTCGCGATGACTTCCGCCTTCACCGGACCGCTGTCCTGCCGTACGGCGACTTCCAGTACCGCGCGTACGGCGTAATCCGCCCGTGCCGAGATCCTCATGGCCCACATTGTCGACCACGCGTGCACCACGGCGGTCCCGCGCCCCGGCGGGGCGCGGGAGGTGGGCCCGGGGCCTGGCGGCGCGCGCCTCAGGCGAGCCGGATCACGTTCCACGACAGCGGTTCGAGGACCGCGCTCAGCACGCCGTCCCGAAGTGACGCCCCCTCAGCCGCGTGCGGGACGACCCGCTCGGGCTCGGCCAGCGTGTTCCGCGCGTCGGGATCCGCGTCGGCCAGCGCGCTGTGCTCGACGACCCGGGTCAACTCCAGCCCGTTCAGGGCGACTTCCAGCGGCAGCGCTTCCGTACGGCCCCGGTTGACCGCGAACACGGTCACCGACCCGTCCTCGGCACGCACCGCCGTCGCGTGCAGCAGATCCGTCTCGCCGTACTTCTTCGTCTCGTACGTCGGCGAGTCCACCCGTACGTCGAGCACCTCGCCCCGCCCGTACTTCGCGGCCTGGGCGAAGGGGAAGAACGTGGTCTGCCGCCAGGCCGGGCCGCCCGGTTCGGTCATGATCGGGGCGATGACGTTGACGAGCTGGGCGAGGCAGGCGACGGTCACGCGGTCGGCGTGGCGCAGGAGGGCGATGAGGAGGGAGCCGAAGACGACGGCGTCGGTGACGCTGTAGTTGTCCTCCAGCAGACGGGGGGCCTCCGCCCAGTCCCGCGCGCCGGAGTTCTCGATCTCGTGCCACCTCGAGATGTACCAGACGTTCCACTCGTCGAAGGAGAGGTTGATCTTCTTCTTCGACTTCAGCCTGGCGCCCACGTGGTCACAGGTGGCGACCACGTTCTCGATGAACGACTCCATGTCGACGGCGGAGGCCAGGAAGGAGTCGAGGTCGCCGTCCTCGGGCTGGTAGTAGGCGTGCAGGGAGATGTAGTCGACCAGGTCGTACGTCTCCGCCAGGACCGTCGCCTCCCACTCGGCGAACGTCGGCATGGACTGGCTGGAGGAACCGCAGGCGACCAGTTCCACGGACGGGTCCATCTGGCGCATCGCGCGGGCCGTCTCGGCGGCGATGCGGCCGTACTCCGTCGCCGTCTTGTGGCCGGTCTGCCAGGGGCCGTCCATCTCGTTGCCCAGGCACCACAGGCTGATGCCGAAGGGGTCCTTGTCGCCGTGGGCGGCGCGGAGGTCGGAGAGGGCGGTGCCGGCCGGGTGGTTGGCGTACTCCTGGAGTTCAAGGGCCTCCGCGACGCCCCGGGTACCGAGGTTGAGGGCCATCATCGGCTCGGCCCGGGGGCCGATCTTCTTCAGGAAGCCGATGTACTCGGAGAGGCCGAAGCGGTTGGTCTCGGTCGAGCGCCAGGCGAGGTCGAGGCGGCGGGGACGGTCCTCGGCGGGGCCGACGGAGTCCTCCCACTTGTAGCCGGAGACGAAGTTGCCGCCGGGATAGCGGATCGTGGTGACGCCCAGTTCGCGGACCAGGTCCAGGACGTCGGTGCGCAGGCCCGCCTCGTCGGCGGTGGGGTGGTCCGGTTCGAAGATGCCGGTGTAGACGCAGCGGCCGAGGTGTTCGACGAAGGAGCCGAAGAGCCGGGGGTTGACCTCGCCGACCTTGAAAGCGGGGTCGAGGGTGAAGCGGGCGGTGCGGGTCATCTCGGGGCGGCCCTTCGGCTACTCGGCGTTCACTGCGCGGCGTTCGGTATCACGGATGGTGCTCGTCGTGTCGAACGGGACGCTAGGGTCGAAGTGGGGGTGAGTCAATGGGGCCCCGCGTCCACGCCCGGGGCCTTGCGCCCATTCGTCCGCCAGGTGCGGCAGTTCGACCGTTCAGCGGTGCGGCGGTTCGGCGGATGCGGGTCGGTCGTGGTCGCTCGCGCGGTTCCCGGCGCCCCTGAAGCGGCGCCGCCCAACCATCGTTCGTCGGGATTCAACGATCGTTGGATTTTCATGGTGTCGGCGGGCGGTGGCACGTAGGGTCGGCCGCGTGCCCGCGCTCCACGATGCCCTTGCCGAGACCCTGTCCCGACTCGACGTCCGTATCGCGGAGACCGGTGCCGACCGGAGCCGCCTGCTCGACGCGAGAGCCCTGGCGGACCGTACGGCTCTCGGCGAGGAGGAGGTGCGGGCCCTGCTCGACGGGGACGCGCCGGTGGCGGACCGGGTCGACGACCGGGTGCGCCGACGGGTGCGGGCGGTGCACGGATCGTATGTCGCGCGGAGCGGGAAGCGGGCCGGAGAGGTCGGCAGGGAGGTCGCGGAGCGGCTCTCGATCAGCCCCGAGTGGGCCCGGCAGCTGCTGCTCGGCCGGAAGATGCCGAACGTGCCCGACCTGACCCAACTCGCGGAGTTCTTCGGGATCGAGGAAGGTGTCCGGTTCTTCACCGACCCGGCCGCGACCGTCCTGGACCGCGAACTCGGGCGGATCCTGGCGGGACTCGAAGGGGGCGCGCACGACGACGGGCCGCTGGTCGAGTTCGCCACCCGGCACGGCGTCGCCACGCTCGCCCTGCGCGGACAACGGCTCACCCCTCGCAAGCAGGAGGCGCTCGCCGTCATGCTCGAAGGGTTGCTCGGCGTCGACGACGAGGGGGCCCGGTGATACGCCGCGGCGAGCGCCCGGGCGGCGGGCGGCCCACGGAATCCACCGGGCTGCGCGCGGTGCTCGGCAGGGTGCGGGGCGCGTTGGGGCCGCCGCCGTCCGCCGCCGAGATGCGAAAGTTGACGGCCGGGCTCAGCAAGGCGGTGCGGGGAAGGCTCGACGCGCCCGTCGGCGTACGGGAGTTGGGCGCGGCGCTGTGCGAGGAGATGAGCGCGCGGCGCGGCGGGCGGCCGGTGAAGCTGCGGTTCGAGCGGTTCCCGGACGGGATCGGGGTGACCGGACTGTGGATGGAGTTCCCCGACTTCGATCTGGTGATCGTCGAGGAGCGGGCCGAGACCGTGCAGCAACTGGTCATCCTGGGGCACGAGTTGTGGCACATGCACGCCGGGCACTGCCATCACCATCTGCCGGGGGTGGACGCGGCGGCGCTCGCGGCGGAGACCGTGGACCCGGGCACGAGCGGCGAGCACGCGTCCGCGCTGCCGCCGCTCTCCCCCGAGCTGTCGGCCGCCCTCGGGCAGGGCGGTACGCCCATCGCGGCCCGCAACGGCTCGCACGAATCGGACGAGCAGGAGGCCGAGGACTTCGGCCACCGGCTGGCGACCGCCTTCCGCTCCTGGGTGGACACCGGGCAGAGCGGGGCCCCGGCGGGCGGCGGAACGGCCGGGGCGCCCGGGACAGCGGGGTCCGGCGACCCCGTCGGGCAGGCCATCCAGGCGTCCCTCGGCTATCGCCGGCACGGGAGATGAGGGGGGCGGCCGTGCCCGCGACGACGACCGGGGCCCTCGGCGCGGGCGGTCCCGCCGACTTCTTCGGCGAGCTGTACATCTCGTTCTGGATCCCCACGGCCGTCCTGACCGCCGCCCTGGTGATCAAACTGCCCAGCATCGTGAAGCTGTGGCGGGACTCGCTGCTGCGGGCGGTCGGCGGGGTGCTGCTGCTGGCCTGCTGTGTGTTCGTGTTCGCGGTGCCCTCGGTCATCGCGTGGACCAACCAGGTCGTGGGCGTGCCGAACGTCGCCGCACCCTGGGTGTACTCCCTGATCACCGCGTTCTGCGCGTGCTGTCTGCTGCTGATCGTCGCCTGGCGCAACGGCCCCGCCGACCGCTCCCCGGCGACCCGTCGGCTCATGCGGTGGGTCGTCGCCGTGTACGCGGGGGTGATCGTCGTCCTGTGGGCGCTGTTCGCGCTGGCGGACGTCCCCCGCGAGCGGCTGCGCGACCTGGACACGTACTACGCCACGACGCCCTTCATACGCGAGGAGATCCTGCTCTACCTCGTCGCGCACACGGCCGCCTGCCTGATCACCTACCGGCTGATACGGAACTGGGTCCGCGCGGAGAGCCTGGACGTGTGGCTGCGCGGCGGTCTGAAGGCGCTGGGTCTGGGCTGTGCCCTCAATCTGGTGTTCGACGCCGCGAAGCTCACGGCGGTGGTGGCCCGCTGGACGGGGCACGACCTGGACTGGCTGAGCACGCACGTGGCACCGCCGGTCGCCGCCCTGGCGGCCATCTGCATAGCGGTGGGCTTCATCCTGCCGCACGGCGGTCAGTATCTGCAGGACCGCTGGCGGGTGCGCGCGAGCCATCGGCGGCTGCGGCCGCTGTATCTGCTGACCCGGTCCGTCGACGACTCCCGGGTCCCCTTCGCGCTGCGGGCCACCCCCGAGCTGCGGCTCACCCGCCGGGAGACGTTCATCCGGGACGCCCTGCTGCGGCTGACCCGTCACCTCGACGAGGATCTGCGGCGCCGCGCGTACGACGCCGCGCTGGACCTCGGGCACGAGGCGGGCCGGGCGAAGGCCCTCGCCGCCGCCGTGGCGATCCAGGACGCGGTGGCGACGCGGAGGAGGTCACCGGAGAGCGGGCCCACGGTCACGCTCTTCTCGGGCCCGCTGGTCTTCCCGGGTCTCGGAGCGGACGGAGGTCCGGGCAGGGGTACGGGCGAAGGTCCGCGCGGGGGTCCGGGCGGGGGTACGAGCGGGGGTCCGGGTGCGGGTGATTCGGCGGGGGCGTCCGGTCGTAGGGCCTTCCCCGAGTTCAGGGTCTCCTCCGACCCCACCGATCTGTTGCAGGACATCGAGGCCGTGTCGCTGGTGCTGCGCGAGCCGGCCGAGATCGAGGCGGTACGGGCGCTCTCCGCCGCGCCTCGGGCGGAGAGCGGTGTACCCGCGCGTGACTGAACGCCCCTGCGGGTTCAGCCGGTGAACGCCGGCTGGGCAAGGCCCTTGCCCGCGCCCGGTACCACCAGCAGGGAGCCCGACAGGGGGTGCGGGGTGTCCGTTCCGGTGCGGGCCGTGGTGATGTACAGGTCGGTCAGGTCGGGGCCGGCGAAGGCGCAGGCCGTGGGGCGGGGTGTGGGGAGGGCGATGACCCGGTCGAGGGTGCCGGCCGGGGTGTAGCGGCGGACCGCGTTCCCTTCCCACAGGGCGACCCAGACACAGCCCTCGGCGTCGACGGTGAGGCCGTCGGGGAAGCCGCCACCGTCCTCGATGGTGACGAAGGGGCGCCGGTCGACGGGCAGGTGGACGCCGTCCCCGGTGTCCACGTAGTCGAAGACGTCGATCCGGCGGGTCGGCGAGTCGATGTAGTACATCAGCCGGCCGTCCGGGCTCCAGCCCGTGCCGTTGCTCACGGCGACGTCGTCGAGGACGGTCGTGGTGAGGCCCTCGGCGGTGAAGCGGGCCAGCGTGCCGCCGCCCGGGGCCTCGTCGTAGCGCATGGTGCCGGCGAAGAGGGAGCCGTCGGGGGCGACGGCGGCGTCGTTGGCGCGGCGGCCCGGGACGGGCTCGTGGTGCAGCCAGCGGAAGGAGCCGTCGGGGTCGGTCAGGGCGACGCCGTCCCGGAGGTTCAGGACGAGGCCGCCGCCGGCGCGGGGCTTGACCGCGCCGACGTGCTGCTCGGTGACGAGGACCGTGCGGCGGTCGGAGGCCGGGTCGTAGGTGTGGACCCGGGAGCCGAGGATGTCGATCCAGATCAGTCGCTGGGCGGCGGCGTCCCAGGTGGGGCCCTCACCGAGGGCCGCGAACTCCCGGACCGCGACCTCGTAGGCCGGGTGACTCGTGTGGGTGCTCATGCCACGCTCCGGTGACCGAGACGCTCGGACAGTTGCGCGGCGCCCTTGGCGGCGAGCTGCTCCAGCTCGATCCGGCGCTCGTCGCTCCAGCGGATCATGGGGACGGAGATGGAGAGCGCGGCGACGACCTTGCCGGTGCGGTCGCGGACCGGCGCGGCGACGCAGGAGACGTCCGGGTTGGACTCGCGGTTCTCCACGGCGAGACCCCGCTCACGGATCCGGGCCAGGGTCTCGCGCAGGGCGGCCGGGTCGGTGATGCTGTTGGGAGTCATGGCGAGGAGGTCGGCGTCGTCCGGGACGCGGGCGTTCAGCTCGACCTCGGGAAGGGAGGCGAGGAGCATCTTGCCGACGGAGGTGCAGTGCGCCGGGAGGCGGCGGCCCGCGGCGGAGACCATGCGCACGGCGTGCGTGGAGTCGACCTTGGCGATGTAGATGACGTCGGTGTACTCCAGGATCGCCACGTGCACCGTCTCGTCGCAGGTCTCGGCGACGGAGCGGGCCACCTGCTGGCCCTCGGCGGCGAGGTCCAGCTGCTCGGCGTAACGGCTGCCGAGCTGGTACGGGCGGACTCCGAGGCGGTAGCGCCCCGGCTGGCCCTGTACCTGGACGATGTAGCCCCGGGCGGCGAGCGTGGTGACCAGCTCGTGCACGGTGGTGCGGGGCAGTTGGAGTCTGCGCACGATGTCGGGGGCGGACAGCGTGCCGTCCCCGTCCAGGAAGAGCTCCAATATGTCGAGCGCTCGGGTCACGGCAGGTACGAGGCGTCCCACGGCCGGCCCCCTTCCTCTGTCAGTCGGTTCGGTGTTCTGTCTGCGGCGGTGTTCGAAATTTCAACGGTCGATCGGCATGACGAACACAGGCTAGTCATAGTGCGTTGACCGGGCAATAACCGCGGACGATCGAGAGGTGTGTGGTGGGGGTGGGGCGCGTTGTCGAGCGCGGCTCCGGTGGGGCTTCTCGCGCAGTTCCCCGCGCCCCCGAAAGACCAGGCCCCTGCGGGCCTGAAAGACCACGGCCCCGCGGGCCGCAAAAGCACGGGGCGCAGCCCCGGCTTTGCAGGGGCGCGGGGAACTGCGCGAGAAGCCCCACGCACCCGCGGTCGCCGACGCACCCGCACCCCCGAGCCAGGACGCGCCCCGGTCACCGCCGCCCGCGCGGATCCCCCAGCTCCCCCCGCAACCGCTGCGCCCGAAGCACCAGCTCCAGTTCGAACCGGCGATCGGGATCGTCGATCTCGTCGCCCCAGAGTTCCCGGATCTGCCGGAGACGATAACGAACCGTTTGCGGGTGTACACCAAGACGCGTGGCGATCTCCGGCGCCCCGCCCCGCGTCTCCAGCCACGCGAGAAGGGTCTCGGCGAGACGACGACCGTGGGTGGGACCACAGTGGGCCAGCGGCGCGAGACACCGCAGGGCGAGGTCGTCGATCAGTTCCTCGGGCTGGAGGAGGACAAGCGCCTCGGTGTGCTCGGTGCAGTGCAGCACCTCCCCGGTGGGCAGCAGCCGCCGTTCCATCAGACGCACCGCCGCCTCCGCCCAGCGCAGCGACTTCGCCGCGTCGGCCAGCGGCACCGGCGGCCCGATCGCGCCGGACCAGCCGGTCAGCGCGCGGTGGAGAAGTTCGGGGCGGCCGGCCGCGTCCGGTTCGGGGACGACCATGCGGGGCTGCTCGTACTCCATGTCGAGCAGGACGCCCTGCCCGACGGCCGGTGCCATGGCCTCACGGGCCGGGCGTAACAGGACCCCGACCGCGACCTTCTCCGGGAGGGCCCAGCCGATCCGGGCCGCGCGTTCGGCGAATGCGTCGGCCGGGTCGCCCCGATGGTGCTCGGCGAGCAGCAGCTCCATCAGTCGGCGTTGCAGTCGCAGACGCTCGCCCGCCTGCCGGGCGGCCGCCTCCGCGTAGCCGCGCACCGACTGGTCCACCAGGCCGTCCAGATATTCGTATCCGGCGTCGACGAGCTCGTACATCGCGGGCGGCGGGATCTCCACGCGCTGGCCGATCTCCGCGAAGCGGCGCCAGGCGAGGCGTACACCGAGCCGGTAGATCGCCTGGAGCGAGTCGAGGCTGCGGCCGTGCAGGCCCTCGCCGCGGCCGAACTCCTGGAAGACGCCGGGAGGGACGCGCGGGCGGCCCTCGGCGGTCTCCAGGTGCTGCACGAAGACCTCGATCGCGCGGCGGATGCCGATGAGGGCCATCGGTTCGCCGGAGTCGTCGAGGACGACGGGCAGGTGCGGGTACTCGCGGCGGATCTCGCCCAGGATCTCCTCGGCGAGGGCGGGTGCCTCGGCCATGGCGATCGCGGCGAACTCGCGCACCTGGAGGCGCGGCACGTCGTGCCACGCGGAGCGGACCGTCACGGTTCCCGGCACACCGGTCACCCCTCAGCGCTCCCGACCGGCGTTCTCGTACGTGATGAGCGGCGTGTTCGGCTGGTCCGGCGTCGCGTCGAGCAGCGCGACGATGCCGAACGCGGCCCCCAGCGCGAGAGCGGCGGCGGCCGCCATGGTGAGCACGGCGGCGAGCAGTCTGGACATCGCAGGGTCAGCCTCTCGGTCGACAGGTCGGCCCCACCCAGGCACCCCGCCGACTCAGTGTCAGCAATGCATTGACACTGCGTCAAGACTCCGCCTACGGTTCCCGGCCCATACGTCACGCGCACCTTCCCCTGGCGTCGTCTCTGCCGCACGTCTACCCGAGCCGCACCTCCCAACGCCCCCTGGAGTGCCCGGATGCGCCGTACCGCCTCACCGTTCTCGCTGGTCCTGCTGGGCCTCGGCACCTTCCTGCTGGTGCTCGCGCCGCTGCTCGCGTGGTACGTGGAGCCACGGGCCGCCGTGAATCCGATCGACATCGACACGACCGCCGTCTACACCGGCACGGGCAGCGTCTTCGACGTGGAGCAGGTGAAGACCGTGCCCGACCAGAAGATCACCGTGACGCAGCGGGTGCGCGGCGATGTGGCCGAAAGTGAGCGCAGCGGGGCCGCGGTGTGGGACGTGATCACCTCGGTCGACACCGACGAGTCGCTGCCGGCGGCCGACCCGCACGACGCGCTGGACTTCGCCCCGCACCGCTGGGTCAGCGACCGGAAGACCAACCGGCCGGTGCACTGCTGCGACGAGAAGCCGTACATCGAGGGCGAGGCGTACCTGAAGTTCCCCTTCGACGTGCAGAAGCGCTCCTACCGCTGGTGGGACAACACGCTCGGCGCGACGGTGACACTCCACTACGAGGGCCGGAAGAAGATCCGGGGCTACGAGGGACTGCGCTTCACGGCGAAGGTTCCGGCCACCAGGACCGGCACACGGCTCGTGCCCGGCGCGCTCGTCGACGAGCCGAACCGGCCGCAGGTGCTCGCCGAGGAGTGGTACGCCAACCACGGTCTCGAACTGGTCGTCGACCAGAGCACGGGCCGGGTCCTCTACGCACAGACCGGGCCGCGCCGGACCCTGCGGGCCCCCGGCGGCGACGAGGACGCGGCGGTGCTGCTCGACAGCGAGAAGCTCGCGTTCACCCCGGCGACGCAGAAGTTCGCGGTGGACCAGGCGGAGAAGGACAGCGGACTGCTGCGACTGGTGGGGCTGACGGTGCCGATCGGTGGCGCTGTGGCCGGGTTCGTCCTCGCCTCCGTGGGCGCCGCTTTGGTCGTGCGTGGCAGGCGGCGCCCCGATACGCCCGAGTCCTCCCAGGCGCCGATCACGATGTGACAGGTCGTCAGTTCAATAAACCCCGGAAATTGTCACGCCGGTGAGTAGCAGCTTCTTACCTCTGGGCGAAAACTGTCCACCCCACCCGAGCACAGCCCACCCACACCTCGCCCACGAGAGCCCACCGGAGAACAGCAGAAACCGTAGGAACCAACAGATCCATCCGGACCCCCTCCCACCGGAACATCCCCCACAGCGAACGTCCTTCTCCCCGCTGAGTTCCGCACCCCGAGACGAGTTGGAGCACCCATGCCCCAGCACGTGCCGTTCTCGCTGGTCGAGGTGTTTCCGCGCCTGGACCAGCACCGTTCGGCAGGCCCCCCACAGCCGCGCCGGATCGTCTTTCTCGCCCGCCGTGACCTCGGTAATCCGGCGGCGGGGGGCTCCGAGCTCCTCGTCGACCGCCTTGCCGAGGGACTGACCGCGCTCGGCCACCAGGTCACCCTGGTGTGCGGCGGCCCCGCCGCCTACCGCGACTACCGGGTCGTCTCCGCGGGCGGCGACCTGAGCCACCATCTGCGCGCCAGATCGACCTTCGCCCGTCAGGTCGGCGACTGCGACCTCCTCGTCGAGGTGTGCAACGGCATGCCCTACCTCGCGCCACTCTGGCACAACGGTCCGACGATGTGCCTGGTCAACCATGTGCACACGGATCTGTGGAAGCAGCGGTTCGGCGGCCCGCTGGCGCCGGCCGCACGGCTCGGCCGCAGACTCGAACACTGGTCCCTGACGGCCGCGCAACGCGGGAACCTGCTGGTCGCCGTCTCCTCGTCCACGGCCACCGCGCTCCGCTCGATCGGTGTGGAGCGGGAGCGGATACGGGTCGTGCACAACGGCGTCGAGGAGCCCGGCCCGCGTGCCGACCGGTCCTCCGAGCCGCTGTTCGTGGCGGTGGGGAGGCTGGTCGAGTACAAGCGGATCGATCTGCTGCTGCGGCTGTGGGAACGGGTGCGGCCGGTCACGGGCGGACGGCTCGTGATCGTCGGTGACGGGCCCGAGCGGTCCCGGTTGGAGGCGATGGCCGGGGCCGGGGTCGAGTTCGCCGGGCATGTCTCCGAGGAGGAGAAGCACCGGCTGCTGTGTGCGGCCTGGCTGCTGCTGCACCCGTCCTCGGTCGAGGGCTGGGGGCTGGTCGTCACGGAGGCCGCCGTGCGGGAGACACCCTCGGTCGCCTTCGACGTACCCGGACTGCGGGACTCCGTGGTGGACGGGGAGACCGGGGTGCTCGCCCGCGGGGAGTCCTCGTTCGCGGCGGCCTGGTGCGCGCTGGCGCTGTCGACCGATCGGCGGGTGCTGATGGGGAAGGCGGCGCGGGAGCGCGCCGCGCACTATCGGTGGGGGCACACGGTTCGGCAGTTCCGGGCGGTGGCTGCGGAGGCGGTGCGGGGTTGGGCGACTTGAGCGCCAAAGGGAGCGCCACGAGGGCCAGTTGGCGGTTGCAGGTGCGTCGTGGCTTGTCGCGCAGTTCCCCGCGCCCCTATCGGGGCGCGGCAGTCGACGCTCGTTTCAAGGACCCCTCTTTTCGCCGCTCCCTCACCCTCTTCCGGGCCTTCATGCGGGAGCAGGACGATCCCGAGTACTGCTACTCCCTGCTCGCCCGGGACGCCGTCGATCAGGTCGAGGCGTACGGGGGCGGGCCCGTCGACGGGCTGACCGTGGTCGATGTCGGCGGCGGGAGCGGGTACTTCACCGAGGAGTTCCGGCGGCGCGGGGCGCAGGCCTATCTCTTCGAACCGGACCTGCGGGAGTTGGGGACGAAGCCGCCGGACGGGGCCGTCGTCGCCGACGGGTATCTGCTGCCCCTCGCCGACGGGGTCGCCGACGTCACCTTCACCTCCAACGTGCTGGAGCACGTCGCCGATCCGCCGACCTTCATCAGTGAACTGGTACGGGTCACCCGGCCCGGTGGGCTGATCTACGTCTCGTTCACCAACTGGCTGTCCCCGTGGGGCGGGCACGAGTGGGCGCCCTGGCACTACCTGGGGGCGGAGCGGGCGCGGGCCCGCTATCGGCGCCGTACGGGTGAGGACGCCAAGCACACCCTCGGCGAGAACCTCTTCGCCGTGCACATCGGACGCACTCTGCGGCAGGTGCGCGACCGGGACGACGTCACGGTCGTGTCGGCGCGCTCCCGCTACTGGCCGTTCCTCGCGGAGACCGTCGTGAAGGCGCCGGTCCTGCGTGAGTTCGCCACCTGGAACCTCCTCCTCATCCTCCGGCGGTGTCCACCATGACGAGCACGGTCCAGGCTCCACCTCCCGCGCCGGTACGGCCGCCGGGCACGACCGAGGGACCCCCTCCTGAGGGCCCTCGGTCGCGGCGCTGGCTGCTGGGGTTCTGGGCCGTGGTGTTCGTGCTGCTGGTCGCGGCGCAGCCCGGGCGGCAGACCTTCGACACCAAGCTCGGGGTCACCACCGATCCCTGGCAGTTCGTCTCCGACCTCGGGCAGCTCTGGCACGACCAGGGCGGGTTCGGCGGCATCGCGGACCAGTACGTCGGCTATCTGTGGCCGATGCTGCCGTACTACGGGCTGACCGATCTGGTCGCGCTGCCGGTGTGGCTCGCGGAGCGGCTGTGGCTGTCGCTGATCGTGTCGGTGGCGTTCTGGGGCGCGCTGCGGCTAGCGGAGCGGCTCGGGGTGGGGAGTTCCGCGTCGCGGCTGCTGGCCGCCGGGGCCTATGCGCTGTGGCCGGTGTTCACCACGGTCGTGGGGTCGACCTCGGCCGCCGCGCTGCCGGGGGCGTTCCTGCCGTGGGTGCTGCTGCCGCTGACGAACGAGCGGTACAGCGCGCGGGTGGCGGCCCTGCGGTCGGCGCTGGTCATCCCCTTCATGGGCGGTGTCAACGCCTCCGCGACCCTGGCCTCGCTGCTGCCCGTCGGGCTGTATCTGCTCACCCGGACACCGGGACCCCGGCAGCGGAGACTGATCGCCTGGTGGGTGCCGGGGGTGATCCTGGCGACCGCCTGGTGGGTGGTCCCCCTGCTGCTGCTCGGCTTCTACGGCGAGAACTTCCTTCCCTACGTGGAGAGTTCGCAGACCACGACGGCCACCATGTCGGCCACCGAGGCGCTGCGGGGCGCCGGGAACTGGGTGGCGTATCTGAACTTCGGCGAGCCCTGGCTGCCGGCCGGCTGGTCCGTCGCCGCCTCCGTGCTCGTGATCCTGTCGTCGGCGCTGGCGGCGGGGCTGGGCCTGGCCGGGCTCGCGCGACGGGACATGCCCGAGCGCCGGTGGCTGGTGCTGACCGTGCTGGTCGTCGCGCTGATCACGCTCGCCGGGTACGGCGGTGTGTTCGGGGCGCCCTTCCACGGCGTGGTCCAGGACTGGCTGAACGGGGGCCTCGCGCCCTTCCGGAACATCTACAAGTTCCAGACCGGGCTGGCGCTGGCGCTCGTGCTGGGCCTCGCGCATCTGGTGGGCGTGGCCACGCAGGCGCGCGGGGCCCGCCCGGTCCGGGGGCGCCGGTTCGCGCCGCTGGTCGCCGCCGTGCTCGTCGTCCCCGGGCTGCTGTGGCCGTACCTCAACGGGTCGGTGCTGCAACCCGGTTCGTTCCGGGAGCTGCCCAGGTACTGGCAGGCGACGGCCGACTGGCTGGAGAAGTACTCGCCGGACTCGCGGGCGCTGGTCGTGCCGGCCACCGCGCACGGCATCCACACCTGGGGCACCACCGTCGACCAGCCCCTCGACGTGCTCGCCGAGTCCCGCTGGGCGCAGCGCGACTACGTCCCCTTCGGCACGCCCGGCAACCGGCGCGCGATGGACGCCGTCGAGCAGGCGCTGCTCTCGGGCGCCGAAGTGCCGGGGCTGGCCGACTACTTGAGCCGTGCGGGCCTCTACTACGTCGTCGTCCGCAACGACCTGGACCCCGACCAGATCGGTGCCGTGCCGACCACGACCGTGAAGCGGACGCTGGAGCAGTCGGGGTACGAGCGGGTCACCGGGCTCGGACCGGTGATGACCGGCGGGCGGATCGCCGAGGGCACCCCGCTTCAGGTCGAGGGACTGTACGCGCGGCAGCGGGCCGTGGAGATCTACCGGCCCGCCGAGGACGTGCCGCGCCCCGGTCAGGCCGGGCTGAAGGCGATCGCGGACACCGCCGTCGTCTCCGGCGGGCCCGAGTCGCTGCTGCCGCTGGCCGCCGACCCGGAGCTGCGCGACCGGGCGACCGTGCTGACCGGCGACAACCATCCCGGCCTCGGCACCCCGGCCGTCCAGGTGGTCGGTGACGGGCTGCGCCGGGCCGACACCCGGTTCGGCCTGGTCAACGCCAACACGTCGTACACGTACACGGCGAACGAGCGGAACGCGAGCGGGAGCGTGCAGGACGCCGGTGCCGAGCCGAAGCAGATCCTGCCGGTGTCGGGGCTCGACCACCAGACGGTGGCCGAACTGCGCGGCGCCAGGTCGGTGACGGCGTCCACCAGCGGCAACTGGCTCTTCCACCTGCCGCAGTACGACCCGGTGAACGCCTTCGACGGCGACCGGGACACCGCCTGGGCGGAGGGCGCGGCCGGATCGGCGAACGGGCAGTGGCTGCGGATCGACTTCGACGGCGGCCAGGACATCCCGGAGACCTTCGAGGTCACGCCGCTGCCGCAGGACGGGGTGCGGTCGGCGCCGACCCGGATCAAGGTGGAGACCGAGCGTGGCTCGCGTTCCACGAACCTCCAGCCGGACGGCTCCACCCAGACCGTCAACGCCCGCCCCGGCGAGACACGTTGGCTGAAGATCACGATCCTGGACTCGACGGAGCGGCACACCGGTCTCGTCGGCGCGGGCTTCGCCGAGGTCGACATCCCGGGCGTCAAGGTCACCCGGATGCTGCGGCTGCCGACCGACGCCCAGGGCCCCGAGGGCACGGCCGCCTCGGCCGACGTGATCTCGCTGGCGCGGGCCGCCGACCCGACCGGTCTGTCCCCCACGGGCACCGAGCCCGGCCTGCACCGCACCTTCGCCACCGGCGCGGCGGGCACGTACGAGATGAAGGCGACGGCCGTGCCCGTGCCGGGCGACGAGCTGGACAGGCTGCTGTACGAGGTGGCTCCCGACCAGCAGACCCGGATGACGGCGACCGCCGACTCCACCGCCTCCCTCGGCGCCGGGCTGTCGCCCCGCAACCTCACCGACGGCGACCTGACCACGGCGTGGATCGCGGGCGACGAGCCGACGATCCACCTCCGCTGGGGCGACAAGTGGCCGGTCGGCTCGCTCGTCCTGGCCCCGGCGGGCGGACTGTCGGCCCGGCCGACCCAGGTCGAGATCAGCTCCCCGGACGGGGCCGTGATCGCCGCTGTCGACGAGAACGGCTGGGTCCGCTTCGACCCGATCAACACCGACCAGTTCGACATCACCGTCACCGAGACGGCCCCGATGACCGTCCACAACCCCGTCGCCGACGACGACCTGCAACTCCCGGTCGGACTCACGGAGGCGTACGTCCCGGCCCTCGACCAGTACCGCACACCGCCGCCCGCCCCGACCCGGGACTTCGAGCTGCCGTGCGGCGAGGGCCCGACGGTCGAGGTCGACGGGACGCTGTACGAGACGAGTGCGCGGGGGACCGTACGGGATCTGGTGGACCGTCGGCCGGTTGATCTGACGCTCTGCCAGAACAGCCGTGCGGGCGGCGGGTTGGAGCTGGACGCCGCCGACCGGCACACCTTCGAGTCCGAGGACTCGGGCGCGCTGGCCGTCACGACCGTGACCCTCACCCGGGGCACGGTCACCGAACCCGCCGTCTCCGGAAGGGACCTGGGCATACGGGACTGGCTCGGCGACCGCCGCGCGGTCACCGTCGGCGACGGCGCGGCCTCCTACCTGACGACGTACGAGAACTTCAACGACGGCTGGAAGGCCACACTGAACGGCCGCGAACTGACCCCGGTCAGGCTCGACGGCTGGCAGCAGGGCTGGCGCGTCCCCGGCGGCGCGGGCGGCACGGTCGAGCTGTCGTACGAGCCGTCCGTGACGTACGAGGCGGGGCTGATCGGCGCGGGTGTCGGCCTGGTGGCCCTCATCGGGCTGGCCCTCTGGCGCCGGCGGGAGCCGAACCCCGACGAGCCGCAGCCGACGCCGCCGGGCCCCGGCCTCTGGCTCGGCACGATCGCGCTCACCCTCGTCGGCGTCGTCATCGCGGGCTTCTTCGCCCTCCTCGTCCCGCTGCTGGCCCTCCTCGCCTGGAAGCGGCACACCCTGCTGGTGCCGATCGCGTTCCTCGCGCTGGCCGGCGCGGGGGTCGCGGCCGCGTTCGGAGCGGGTGAGCCGGTGGCCGCGGACGAGGGCGCGTTCGGACACGTGGCCCAACTCCTCGCGCTCATCGGTCTGTTCGCGGCGCTGGTGAGCGTGGGCGCGGATGTCGCGACCTCGCCGGAACGGCCCGGCGCCACACGGGAGTTCGAGCGGCCGCCGGGGGTGGGGGCGCCGACGGAGCCGCTGCCGCAGCGGCGACGGTTCGGCAGGACGCTGAACGGCGGGCCGGGCGGCGCAGGAGGGGGAGGCGGCGGCCCGGTCGCGAGCCCGACGATCTCGGCACGCGGCCCGGGCGTCCTGCGCGAAGAGCCGGACACCCCGACCCGCCGCATCCCCCTCACCAAGCCGAGATTCCGCACGGCACCGGTGGAGGACGGGAACGGCGGAAGCAACGGCGGCCCCGGGCAGGGCGCCGCGGGAGGCGGCGGCACCGGAAGGGGGGAGCCGGGATGACGGCGCTGGACCGGCCCGCGCGGGACGACGCCGCGCCGGGGCCCGTGCGGATCCCCTTCCCGGTGGTGGACGAGGTGTCCCGCCACTGCCTCCAGGAGAAGGAGCCCGAGACCGTCCACATCGAGGTCCACCTCCCCGGCCGGCTCGACCCCGACCGCCTCCGCACCGCCTTCACGGCCGCGCTGCGCCACCACCCCCGCATCCTGATGCGTGAGGCCCCGGGGCACTGGTACCGGCGCCGCTACGAGTGGGAGCTGACGGAAGAGCCGGAGGTCGAGGTGGTGACCTTCCTGCCGGCCGGCCCGCACGCGCTGCGGGACGCCCGGACCAGGGCCCTGATGGAGGCCCCGCCACTGACCCTCTCCCCGCCGATCCGCCTGGAGGTGGTGGAGGGCGCGGGCCCGGCGGTCGGCAGCGAGGCCTCGGACGCGGTCGGCCTGACCACGATCGGTCGCGCCGCGGCAGCCCCCCGCCCATCCGCGGCCTCCTCGCCCGCCCACTCAGCCGCGGGCAGTCGCGCCGCGGCACCCCCCCGCCCACCCGCGGCCTCCTCCCCCGCCCACCCAGCTGCGGGCAATCGTGCCGCTGGGGCGGCACGGGTGGGCGCAGCGGCACCTCGCACCGCCGAGCAGCGGACCCACCCCCCGGCCAGCACCACCCCCGGGCACCCGAGAACCACCGGCAGCGACACCACCCCCACGCCGCCAAAAAACCCCGGCACCGTCCTCTTCCTCACCATCAACCACACCGCCCTGGACGGCCCCGCCTGCCTCCGTATCCTCGCCACCGCCGCGCAGCTGTACGGCGGTCAGGACAACGCCCCCACCGCCCCACCCGTCCGCCCCACCCCCGCCCAGGACGCACCACCCCCGGCCGAGACCGCGGCCCCCTCCAACTGGGCCCGCCCCGCCCGCGTGGCCCCCGGCACCCCCGAGCCCTCCCCCGGCAACGGCCTGCTCGTCGCCGAGCTGCCCGTCCCCCGCCGCCCGAAGTCCGCCCCGTACACCGTGAACGACCAGCTCATGGTCACCACGGCCCTGATGCTCGCCCACTGGAACCGGGAGCACGGCGCCCACCCCCGCCCCCTCCGCATCACCATGCCGGTGGACGACCGCACGCGGGACACGGACATGCCGATAGGCAACGGCACCCGCCTGGTCGAAGTCCCCTTCTCTCCGGAGGAGTTGCAGCCCGCCACCACCCCGCTCGCCGTACTCCTGCGCCGCACGGCCGACCGCACCCGCGCCCTGAAGTCCCTCCCCCGCCCCCAACTCGGCCACGGCGCCTCCCTGTTGACGGCCCCGGTCGTCCCGGTGTCCTGGCGCGCCGCCCTCACCCGGGGCCTGCGCCGGGCGGCCGCGCCCTGGACGTCGACCACCCTGCTCAGCAACATCGGCCGCGTCCCGTACGCGCTGGACTTCGGCGAGGAGGCGGGCCGCGCGCACGCCGTCTGGTTCTCGGCCCCCGCCCGTATGCCCCGCGGTCTCACCGTCACGACCGCCTCGACGGCGGGCCGCCTGCACCTGGCCCTGCGCTGGTCCCGGGCCTTGCTCAGCCACGGCGACGGCGCCCACCTCCGCGACCTCTTCGAGCACTATCTGCACGCGACGGAAGAGGACACCGAGTGATGCCGACCACCACATCCACCGGCACGACAACAGCGGCCCGGCGCGGGGGACTTCGTGACTTCTACGAGGACCCGTCCGTCCCGGTCGCCTCCGGCACCCCCCGCAGCCTCGCGCAGGCCCGCATGCTGGCGGCCGCGCTGGGCCCGGCGGCCCGCACCGGCCCCCGCACGATCCTCGACATCGGCTGCGGCGACGGCACGGCCGCGGCCACCGCCGCGCCCCTGCTCCCCGGCCACCGCATCATCGGCGTCGACTGGTCGCAGGACGCCCTCCGCCGCGCCCGCACCCGTGTCCCGTACGCGATCCGCGGCGAACTGGCGGACGGCGGGCTGCCGTTGCGGTCGGAGTCCGCCGACGCGGTGCTGTTCAGCGAGGTGATCGAGCACCTCGTCGACCCGGACGCGGCCCTCGACGAGATCCGCCGCGTCCTGCGCCCGGGCGGCCATCTGATGCTGTCGACGCCCAACCTGGCCGCCTGGTACAACCGCGCCCTGCTCCTCGCGGGCATCCAGCCGGTGTTCTCGGAGGTGAGCCTGCGCGGCATCCACGGCCGCCCGGGGACGGAGGTCGTGGGCCATCTGCGGCTCTACACCGCCCGCGCGCTCAAGGAGTTCGTGGCCGCCTCCGGCTTCGAGGTGGTCCGGCTGCGCGGGGCGCCCTTCCACGGCGTACCGCGTCCGCTGCGTCCTCTGGACCGGCTGGTCTGCGCGGCCCCGTCGGCGGCGTCGATCCTGCTGCTGCACGCGCGGAGGACGTAGCCGATGTGGTGGGGAGTGGCCGCGGCCCTGTTGGCGAACGCGCTGTACAGCACGGGATTCGTCCTGGAGAAACGAGCCCTCACCGCGATGCCGCAGGTGACCGTCCGGGAGCCGGTGAGGCTGCTGCGGCTGGTCGTCGGCAGCCCGCTGTGGATCGCGGGCTCGGTGTCGCTGGCCGCCGGGTTCGCCGCCCAGCTGGTCGTCTACCGGACGCTGCCGATCGCCGCCGCGCAGGGCATCTTCGTCTCGGGCCTGGTGCTGCTGGTCCTGCTGTCGGCGCGGTTGCTCGGGGAGGAGACGACGGGCCGGGAGCGGTACGCCCTCGGGGCCATCCTCGCCGCGCTGCTGATGGTGGTGCTGTCGCTGGACGAGGGCACCGACACGGTCAGCCGCGAGGCGCCGTACGCGCTGGTCCTCACGATCTGTCTGCCGGCGCTGGCGGCGGGTGTCGGGCTGTACCGGTCCGCCGAGCGGCGCGCCCGGCACCGGCACCGGCTGCCGACCACGGGCGTCGAGTACGGCGTGGCCGTGGGCCTGCTGTACGGCGTCAGCTCGCTGGCGATCAAGGGGGTGTCGAGCCGGCTGACGACCGGCGGGATCGGGGAGGCGGTCGTCGGCCTGCTGCGCTCCCCGTACCCGTATCTGCTGCTGTTCACCGGCGCGTTCGGTCTGGTGATGTCGCAGGCGGCGCTCCAGCGCTGCCGGGCCTCGCTGATCGTGCCGGTCTGCACGACGGTGACCTGCCTGTTCACGGCCGTGCTCGGCACGCTGTCGTTCGGCGAGTCGCTGCCCGACGATCCGCTGCGGCTGACGCTGCGGCTGTCCGGCACGGTGCTGGCGGTGGGCGTACTGCTGAGCATGCCCAAGCACGACAGCCCCCCGCCGGCCTCCCCCTCCCCCGCACCCGCCAAGGAGTTGACCCCACCTTGAACCCCGACGACCCGTTGCTCCAGATCCTGGCGTGCCCGCTGGACAAGGGGCCGCTGCATCTGGTGGTCCACGACGAGGAACAGCCCGGTGACGCCGGTGCCGGCGCCGCCCGGGCTCCGGAATCGCTCTACAACCCCCGGCTGCACCGCCGTTACCCGATCGTCGACGGCATTCCGCAGTTGCTGCCGTCGTCGGGCGAGCAGGTGACGGAGGACGAGCACGCGAGGCTCACCGAACTGCTGAGGGAGTCGGACGCATGACCACACTCGCCGCGCGGCTCGCGCCGCTGCTGCCGGAGCGGGCGGTCGCCGCGACCGCCCGGCTCGTCTATCCGCGCTTCGAGCCGGAGCTGTCCCGGCTGGACGAGCTGTGCCCGCCGGGGTGCGGCACGGCCGTGGACGTCGGCGGCTGGTACGGCCCCTGGACGCGACGGCTGGCGGCACGCGCCCGGCGGGTGGTGACCGTGGAGCCGGTGCCCCGGCTGGCCCGGCTGCTCGTCTCGACGGCCCCCCGCAACGTCCGTGTCGTGCAGGCCGCCGCCTCGGACCGCCCGGGCACGGCCCGGCTCTGGCTGCCGCCGGGCGACGACGGGGGGCGCGGGGTGTCGTCCCTGGTCCGCCGGGACATCCACGCCCGCGCGCTGGACGTCCGCTGTGTGACCCTGGACGGTCTGGGGCTGACCGATGTCGGCTTCGTCAAGATCGACGTCGACGGCAACGAACTGTCCGTCCTGCGCGGCGCGTCCGACCTCCTCGTCCGGGACCGCCCGGCGCTCTTCATCGAGCTGGAGGCCCGTATCCAGCCGATCGCCCCGGTCGTCGACCTGCTCGCCGGCCTCGGCTACGCCGGCTGGGTCCTCCCCGCCGGCACCTGGCTCCCGCTGGACCCGGTCACCCTGGAGGCCCACCAGGCGCGTACGTCGCACATGGCGTCCAAGGGGCTGCTCCGGCGGGTCCTGCCGTTCTCCGGGCCCCGGTACGTCAACTCGGTGCTGTTCCTGCCGGACGGGCGCCGCCCGGGTGAGCCTGCCGCCGCGTCCGGCGCCGTGGGCGACCATGGAGGGCATGTCCTCCGCGAAGCGCCCCGGGCCGGATAGGCCCTCCGGTCCGTTCACCCCGCTCGACTTCCAGCTCGTGCTGCTGCGCCGGATGGCCGACCACAATCCGGAACTCGTCGAGGACGCCCGGCGCGAGCTGGGCGTGTCGGTCGCACAGATGCGTGAGGCGAACCGGCGGTGGCAGGCCATGGCGCGCTCGCCCCGCGGCCGGGGGTCGGCGTCCCGGTACCGGTCGGTGCTGGGCGCGCCCGAGTCCGTGACCCGGCGCCGTATCGGGGACCTGGACTGCGAGGCGTGGCTGTGGCCGGTGCCGCTCTGGGACGACCTCCGCTTCGAGGTGCTGCTGGCGCCGAACGGGGCGGTGTGGAACGAGTGGCTGGTGCGGGCCCCGGGGGCGGCGGGGCCCGAGCCGCGCGCCCTGGAGGATCTGACGCCGTGGTCCTGCACGGTGGACGAGGTGGCGCGGGCGTTCCCGCCGGCACGGCCGTTGGAGGGCACGGCACCGACGCGGTGGGGGCTGCGGTTCGTCGCGCCGGACGGGGACGGGGTGCGGCGGGAGTGCGTCGCGGAGTTCACGTGGGGGCTGTTGCAGCGGGTGGCCTGAGCGAAAACCCTCCGGTCGCGCCCGGTCGGACCGCGCACATTCCCGATCGGACTTCTCTCCGATCCGTCCCTGAATCGACCCGAGCGGAAGATTGGCGATCATCCGGCCGACGGGGGCGCCGGTGGGCCTACTGTCCGTGCAGAGTTCTGATCCTCACGGGAAGGCGCCCCCATGACGACGCAGCACCCCGCGGAGCGAACCGTGCCCGTCGAGCGGCTGCGGCTGGGGGATCACGCGTGCATGGGGCCGCGCGACCAGGAGGGGGCCGGGGAGTCGCCGTGGAAGGTCTTCACCGCGTACACCCGCACGAGTCTGGCGCGCGGCGAGAAGGTCCTGCTGGTCATGGACCCGGACGACATGAGCGACGACGAGGTGGTCGCGCTGCTGGACCGGGGCAGCGGGCAGGTGGCGGCGGCCCGGGACGACGGCCAGCTGTCGGTCCGGCGCAACACGGATATCTACGTGCCCGACGGCCGCTTCGAGGAGCGCCGCACCATCGACACCTACGCCGCCGAGGTCGACCGTGCCTGCGACGAGGGCTGGGCGGGGCTGCGGGTCACCGCCGACATGAGCTGGGCGCCCCGGGTCAACCTGGGCCACGACCGGCTGCTCGACTACGAGGCCTCGGTGGCGCCGCTCTTCGCGGACCCGCTGTTCACCGCGATCTGCTGGTACGACCGTCAGCGCTTCGACGACACGCTGACCTCCCGCGTCGGCAAGGTCCATCCGCTGCGGGTCATGGAACGGCTGGACTCCCTGGAGGTCACCGGGACCCAGGACGGCGGCCGGATGGCGGGCACCGCCGAGCTGAGCACCCGCAGCGCGTTCGTCGAGGCGCTGCGCGAGGCGCTGGAACACCGTGACGACTCGGGCCCCAGCCGCTTCGTCCTCGACCTGCGTGACCTGTGCTTCATGGAGGCCCACTGCGCCTGGCAGCTGATCAGCCTCGCCGCCTCGCTCCCGGCCGGCAGCGAGGTCACCGTGCGCTGCGGCGAACTGCTGGGGCTGGTGCTGGAGCAGCTGGGCGCCGACGAGGTGCCCCAGCTGCTGGTCCGTGTGGAGGGCGACGGGGACGAGGGGGGCGCCGCGTGAGCGGGGGGCTCAGGCTGCGGATGGAGTTCCGCGTCCGCGAACTCCCCCTGGTGCGGTCCCTGGTGGAGGAGGCGGCGCTGCGCGCCCGGCTCACCGCCTCGGTCAGGGGTGCCTTCGGGCAGGCCGCGGTGGAGATCGCCACGGACGCCGCCGCCCGGGGCGCCGACCCGGGAGTCGTCGAACTGCGCGTGGGAGAGGGCGAGTTGCGCTGCGAGGTGAGGTACGGCGGCGCGGTCCTCCCGGCGGGGCGGCCCGAGGGGCGCGGCCCGCGTCTCGCGGAGTCCCTGGTCGCCGGGATCGGCGCTCCCGCCCGGATCGACGTCCACGACACCCCCGGCGGCGCTGCCTCGGTCACCCTGTCCGCCCCGCTGCCCGTGCCGCTGCCCGCCCCGGTGCGTACGCCGCCCGCTAGAGCCCTGCCCGCGCGCTGAACCAGGCAGCCACCTGACTGCGGTTGTGGAAGCCCAGCTTCACGAGGATGCGTTCGACGTGGCCCTCGGCGGTCCGGCGGGCGATGACGAGGTGGTCGGCGATCTGCTTGTTGGTGCGGCCCTGGGCGACGAGGGCCGCGACCTGGAGTTCACGCCGGGTCAGCGGCACCGGGTCGACGGCCGGGGCGGGTGCCGGTGCCTTCGTCGACGCCGGGGCGCGGGCCGGCCCCCCGGCCGCGGGGGAGCCCTCCCGCGGGCCCGAGGAGGAGTTCCGCGCGGTCCGGCGTCCGGCGGACACCTCCCGCGCAGGTGCCACGGCGCCCAGTCCGTCCCGGCCGTCGTCCGCCCTCGGCGCGCAGGCGAGGCCGTCCCGCCGCCCGCCCGTACGCGCGGCGGCGACCGGTCCCTCCGGCGGCTCGCCCAGGGCGTAGGCCACCGCCTGTTCCGCCGTCAGACGGCCGCCGCGGCGGTGAGCCAGGGCGTAGGCGTGGTCGCCGAGGGCGCGGCGGGCGTGGTGTTCGGCGGCGCGGGGGCGGCCCGGCCGGTGGTCGCCCATGGGGTTGCCGCCGATGTCGTGCCAGATCCGGTCGACGGCGCCGCGCAGCACCCCGGCCCGCTCGGCGTCGCCCGCCAGCGCCTCGGCGGCGGCGAGCAGATCGAGGGTGCGGGCGAGGCTCTGGTGCTGGCTGACGGTGTACGGCAGCCGCAGACAGGCGCGGGCGTGCTCGGCGGCCCGGTCGTACTGCCCGGCCGACCAGTGCGCGAGGGCGAGGGTGCGCAGCGCCCAGGACCGGGCCCACTGTTCCCCGTGGGCCTCGCAGAGGGCGACGGCCTCGGCGCACAGCGGGATCGCCTCGTCGGCGCGGCCCCGGCTGACCAGGGTGCAGGCCAGTTCGACGCGGGTGAGGACGACGAAGGCGGTGGAGGCGCGGGCCCGGCCCGGGGCGAGGGCGCCGGCCGGCATGGGCGGCGGCGCGGGCACCGGGAGTTCCTCGTCGGCGTCGGCGGCGGCCCGGACCGGGTCGAGGCCGGCCAGGACGGCGGCGGAGCGGCTGTGCACCAGGGAGGTCAGGGCGCCCGCCCACATGGCACGGGTCAGCGCCACGTCGGGCCGGGCCCCGGCGCGCAGGGCACCGTCCATCCAGTGCCGTCCCTCGCCCCAGATGCCGCCCGCGACCCAGTGGAACCACAGCCCGGCGGCCAGCCGCAGCCCGTGCTGGGCCTCGCCGGGCGTGGTGAGGCAGAAGTCCAGGGCGGCCCGGAAGTTGTCCTGGTCGATCCGGATGCGTTCGGTGATCTCGGTCTGGTCGGGGCCGAACCATGCCTGCTCGTACTCGGCGCCGAGGCGCGCGAAGTGGTCCCGGTGGCGTCGCCGGGTCTCGGTCGCCGCGCCCAGGGCATCCAGTTTCTCCAGCCCGTAGTCGCGCAGCGACACCAGCAGCCGGTAGCGGACCTGGCCGCCGTGCTCCTCCCGGACGAGCACCGACTTGTCGACGAGCCCGGCGACGGCGTCCAGCACCGCGCACGGGGCGATCCGCTCCCCGGTCCCGGCGTCCTCCCCGGCGCAGACCGCCTCGGCGGCGGCCAGGTCGAAGCCGCCGACGAACACCGACAGCCACGCCCACACCAACTGCTCCTGCGGGGTGCACAGTTCATGGCTCCAGTCGACGGCGGAGCGCAGGGTGCGGTGGCGTGGCGCGGAGGTCGGGCTGCCGCAGGTCAGGAGCTGGTAGCGGTCGTCGAGGCGTTCGACGAGCTGGTCCACGCCGAGGGCCCGTACCCGGACCGCCGCCAGCTCGATGGCGAGCGGCAGCCCGTCGAGGCGGCGGCAGAGCCGGGCCACGGCCTGCTGGTTCGCCTCGCCGACGGTGAAGCCGGGGACGACGGCCGCCGCCCGGTCGGCGAACAGCCTGAGGGCGGGGAAGGACTCGACCGCCGACGAACTCGTGGACGGGCTCAGCTCCTCCGGCGCGGGCGCGGGCAGCGGCGGCACCTCGAAGAGCTGCTCCCCGGCCAGCCCGAGCCGGTGTCTGCTGGTGGCGAGGATCCGTACGCCCTCGGTGGCCGCCAGCACGGTCCCGGCGAGGACGGCGCAACTGCGCAGCAGATGCTCGCAGTTGTCGAGCACGATCAATAAGCGTCGCTCCCGCAGATGGTCGACGAGGATCTCCAGCGGGGGCCGCACGGTCTCGTTGCGGACGCCGAGCGCGTCGTTGACTGCGTGCGGGACGAAGGCCTCGTCGCTCAGCGCGGCCAGCGGCACGAGCCACACGCCGTCCGGGAAGGCGCGTGCGACCTGTCCCGCCACATGCCCGGCGAGGCGGGTCTTGCCCACCCCGCCGGGTCCCGTCAGCGTCAGCAGTCTGCCCGCCGACAACAACCGTCTGACATCGGCCGCCTCGTCCCGCCGCCCCACGAAGCTCGTCAGCTCCGCCGGGAAACCGGAAGTGCGCCGCGACTCCGATCCGCCCACGATGCTGGTCACGCCCTCAGTTGTGGTTCCCGTACGCGCTGTTGTAACCCCGAAGGGTAGGCAGCGGGCACGGGCGGGACGCCCGCTTCATGGATTTCCCGCCTCTTCGGGTGAGGCGCGGGCGGGGTCAGCCGGTGGCGGCGGCCAGGATCGCCGCGACCACAGGGGGCAGCGAGGCGGGGTGCAGCCACAGGAAGAGGTTGGGCTCGACGAGTTCCAGCTCCATCACACACGGCTGCCCGTCCGCGCCGGTGACCAGGTCGACGCGCGCGTAGAGCAGCTCGGGCCGGCCCGGTACGGCGGCCAACGCCCGCTCGGCCACGGCGAGTTCGGCCTCGGTCGGGGACCAGTGGACCAGGTCGGGGTGGGCGGTCTTCTCCGCGTCGTACGCGGTGCCGGGCGCGAGCACCGCGCCCTTGCGGCTGGCGTGCAGCAGCCGGCCGCCGAAGAACTGCAGGGCCCGCTCGCCCTCGGCGTCGATGCTGGTCATGAACGGCTGCACCATCGCGGTGAGCCCCTCGGCGCGCATCCGCTCGATCTGCGCGGCGGCGGTCTCGCGCTGGTCGGGGGTGTAGCGGGCGGCGTAGCGGGCGCCCGCTCCGGAGGTGGGCTTCACGACGTACTCGTGCGCCTCGGGGAGCCGGAGGGGGTCGCCGGGCGCGAGGTAGTCCGTCGGCACGACGGGCACCCCGGCCCGTGCGAGGTCGCCGACGTACCGCTTGTCGGTGTTCCAGCGCACGACGTCGGCCGGGTTGGCGAGCCGGGTGGCCTCACCGGTCTTCTCCGCCCAGGCCACGAACTCGGCCGCGCGCCAGCTGTAGTCCCAGGTGGAGCGGATGACGACGAGGTCGTACGCGGCCCAGTCGGCCGCCGGGTCGTCCCAGCGCACGGCCGCCGCGTCGGCCCCGGCCTCCCGCAGCGCCTCCACCAGCACCGGCAGATCGCGATCGTGGTTGACCCGGGGCCCGGGGTCGTAGGTGGCGAGGGCGATGCGGGGGGCGGCTGTGCGGGCCACGGGGGCTCCGTTCTCGTGTCGCGTACGGCCACGTCGGCGTCTGCGGCTCGCGTACGTCTGGGGCGGGGACCGCGGACGGGACCGGGTCCGGGACTCCGGCGCAGGCTAACAACCGCGGGTGACATGACGGGACCGGGTTCTCGCGGGCAGCCGGGTCGTCGTGGGCCCGTGCCGGCTCACGGCACCGAGGGCCCCGTGAGGAAGCGGCCGTCGCTGTCGTACGGCCAGACGTTGGGGAGGCAGCCCTTCATGCCCTTGATCTGCTGCATCATCGCCGGGGCGGGCTTGCCCTCGCCGGGGCAGGTGACGTGGCCCTGGCCGAGGAAGTGACCGACCTCGTGGTTGATGATCAGGGCGCGGTAGGCCTTGACGTCCTCGGCGTAGACGGGGGTCGCCAGCTCCCAGCGTTCGAGGTTGACCATGACGTCGTCGCCGGCCTGGCAGTTGAACTCGCCGCGGGTGTTCAGCCCGACCCGGCGGCAGAACGCGTCGACCGTACCGGGCGTCGCCACCTTGACGACGAAGTCGGTGGGGCCGCTGGAGACCCGCTGGAACGCCGATGCGCCGTCGGTGGTCCAGCCGCGCGGGTCGGCGAGTACGGCCTCCACCTCGTCGGCGACCTCGGCGGCCGACAGCGACAGTCCCTTCTCGACGTCGACCCGGTAGCGCAGGGGCGTGCCCTTCCCCACCTTGGGGCTGCCGCCGGAGGCCGTGGTGAAGGTGCCGGGCCCGGTCCTGGGGATGGTGACGGGCGAGCTGCCGGGCGAGGGGGAGCCTAAGTCGCTCGACGACGAGCTGGGCGAGGAGGAGGGGCCACCGGACGCACCCGTGTCGGAGTCGGAGTCGGTGTCGGTGCCGGTGTCGGCGCTCCGGCTGGGAGAGGGGGAACGCCGGGACCGCTCGGGCGAGGCCTCGGCGGACGTGCCGGCCCCGGCCTCCCGGGCCGACTCGCCCGTGCCGCCGCCCACCCACCCCACCGCGGCCAACCCGGCGACCCCGACGACCGCCACCGCCCCGAGGCCGCTCCACAGAGGCACTCTCGCGCGCGGCTCACGGACCTTCCGCCGACGGCCGGTGCTGGTGCCGGCGCCGGTTCCGGTGCGAGTGCCGGTACGAGAACGTGTTGCTTTGTGCGCGCTCATGTTCCTTCAGAGTGTGATCAGTATGTGATCGGATGTGGCCGAGTCAGTCACGAAAAGATAACGGATGATCGACTCGGCTCCGCACCACCGCTTGACCTTCACCTTCGGTGAAGCCCCAGCATCGAGAGCGGAACGAGGAACGCCAGGACCACAAGAGCCAGGGGGAGCCATGGACATGCTGACGATCGGGGCCTTCGCCAAGGCGTGCCGGCTGTCACCGAAGGCCCTGCGGCTCTACGACGAGCTGGAGCTGCTGCGGCCCGCCCGCGTCGACCCCGACACCGGCTACCGCTACTACGCCGCCGAGCAGTTGGAGCGGGCCCGGCTGGTGGCCTGGCTCCGCCGGCTCGGGATGCCGCTGGCCCGCATCCGTACGGTGTGCGCGCTGGAGCCGGGCCCGGCGGCCCGGGAGATCCGGGCGTACTGGGCCGGGGTGGAGGCCGAGACGGCGACCCGACGCGACCTGGCGGCCTTCCTCGTGGACCACCTCACCCACCCGTCCGAGGAGGACACCGCGATGCTCGAACTCCGTTATGCCGCCCTCTCCGACACCGGCCTCGTCCGCGCCGCCAACCAGGACACCGCCTACGCCGGCACCCGCGTCCTCGCCGTCGCCGACGGCTTCGGCCCCGCCGGTGCCCCCGCGAGCACGGCCGCCGTGGAGGCGCTGAAGACGCTGGACCGCGAGACCCTCCCGGCCGGCAGTGTGCTGAACCTGCTGGAGGACGCGGTGCGGGGCGCGAGCGACGCCGTGCGGGACGTCCCGGGGACCGGGGACGACGGCACGACCCTGACGGCGATGCTCTGGACCGGCTCGCAGCTCGCCCTCGTCCACATCGGCGACTCCCGCGCGTATCTGCTGCGCGACGGCGAACTGTTCCGGATCACCCATGACCACACCGTCGTCCAGTCGATGATCGACGAGGGCCGGCTGACGCCGGAGGAGGCCACCGCCCACCCCCAACCCGCCCTGCTCCTCAAGGCGTTGACCAACAGCGGGGCCACCGCCACGCCCGACCTGCGCCTCCACGACGCCCACCCCGGCGACCGCTACCTCCTGTGCTCCGACGGCCTCTCGTCGGTCGTCCCCGACCCGGCCGTCCGGCGCACCCTGTCCTCGGCCCCCGACCCCGAGACCGCCGTACGCGCCCTCGTCACCGAGGCGAACGAGGCGGGCGGCCCGGACAACGTGAGCTGCGTGGTGGCGGACGTGGTGGGCGGGGAGGGCTAGGAGGCGCCGCCCACCTGTCCTCCGCCGTTCCGCCGCGCCGCCGGCGGCCCCGGCACCCGTTCCAGCGCCCGGCCCAGGCGCTCCACCCACTCCTCGGCCGTGCCCCGCACCCGGGGATGGGCGGTGCGGAAGTCCGCCCAGTCCTCGGCGTCGAGGACGAGCGTGTCCACGCGCAGGGCGTCCTCGGGGGCCGGGGCGCCGTCGAGGGGCGGGGTGTCGGCGGGGGCCGGGGCGTCGGCGCCGGGCGCACGGCGGAAGACCTTCTGGAGCAGGCGCGGGGAGAGCCGGGTGACCTCGGCCTCGGCGAGGAGGACGGCGTCGTAGAGGTCCTTGGCCCGGGCGCGGCCCTCGGAGGCGCAGTCGGTGTGCAGCCACAGGAGCTTCCAGGCGAGCGACAGCGCGGGGCCCGGAGTGCGCACGACGGTCCGGCCGGTGCCGTCGGCGCGGGGTATCGCCGTCCACACGGGAAGCTCCGGGAGCCGCTCGTCCCGGGCGAAGTCCAGCCGCGCCTCACCGGGCGGCAGACCCTCCGCCGCCCAGGGGATGGTGAGACGGACGCCGGGAGTCTCGTACTCCACATAGGTCCAGATGCCGTCGGGCCGGGCGCCGTCCACGTCGAGCACCACGCCCGGCGCGGCGACCGGCCGCTCCCGCACCAGGTCGAGCAGCGCCAGATGCGGCGGGCGCTCCTCGGGCTCCGCCTCGAAGACCCAGTGCAGCCCGTCGGGCGGAACCATCGGCCGCAGGCCCCCGGTGTCGAACTCCTCGAACTTCCAGATCTCGTACCGCTCGGCCCCGTCGGCCGCCTCCGGCCACTGCTGTACGGACTCCAGCGCGTCCACGTACGGGTAGGGGTGCGCGGGGTCCACCGGGACCAGCAGGGGCTGGGGCACGATCCAGTCGAGGTCGGCGGGCTCGCGCGCCGCGGCCCCCACCCACGCCGACATGACCATGCTGCCGCGCAGCACCAGGTCCTCCCCCAAGGGCGAGTACTCGGCGACGAGACGGAGCAGGTGGTCGAGCACGGCCCGGTGCGCGGCCCGCCACCGCTCGTCGTCCGGTGACCGGGCCCCGTCGCCCGCCCGGGAGCCGGTCACCGGGCGCCCGCCGGCTCATCGGCACGCACATCCGTCCGCCGGTCACCGCGCGGGGCGGTGCGGAGGTCCGTCCGCTCCCTTATCCATCCGGCGTCCAGCTGCGGGCGGTCGTCGTGGACGACGAACTCCTCCTCCACCTCCACCGCCTTGAACCCCGCCGTCGCGAGCGCGTCGAGGAGGGCGTCGAGACGGCGGCGGGCCTCGGGCCGGCCGACGTCGCGGCAGCGCTGGGTGACGAAACGCTCGTGCCCGCGGGCGGGCCGACCGTCCGGCCCGTCTCCCCCGGCGGCGCCCCGCTGTCCGCCCGCTCGGCCCGTGGCGCCCAGCACGCGGCGGGCGTTGCGCGACACATGGGCCTCATGGCGCTCGGCGAGGGCGCGGACCGTCGCCACCTCGGTGTCGTCGGCGAGGGCGAGCTTCACATGGTGCTCGAAGTAGCAGCCGGGAGGGAGGGCGCGGGCCTCGGCGGCCGTCCGGGGCACGTCCTCGTTCCACGGTGTGGCCTCGATCTTCACCCGGGCCACCACGAACCCCTCGGCGCCCAGCCGTTCGACCCACGCGGACGCGGCCGCGCGCTGCGCCGACAGGGCCCCCCGGCCACGGACCGTCAGCATCGGCTGGTCGGGCACCGCTCCCCGGTCGAGCACGATCCGGGTGTACTTGACCCGGTGACGCTCCGCCCAGTGCCGTATCCGGCTCTCGTCACCGGCCACGGATCCGGCCGCCACCGTCAGATGGGTCTCGAACTCCCCCGCGAACTCCCGCACCGCCGCCCCGCATTCCCCCGTGCTCGCCCGCCGGCTCTCCGCCGACGACCGTCCTCCGCCGCTTCTGTGCACCCGTCGGCACCTGCCGACTCGCCGGGGGCCGACTGTACTGACCACCACTGACAACGGCGGGCGGGAGCGGGCTCAGGAGGGTGGGGCGGGAGCGGGCTCAGGAGGGTGAGTCGCCCGGGTCCCAGTCCAGCAGGCGGACCTTCGCGACCGTGCGGACATGGCGGCGCATCGCGGTGGCCGCCTGCTTGGGCTGCCGGGCGGCGATGGCGTCGAGGATCGCCTGGTGCTGGGCGAGCGAACGGTCGGGGCGGCCGGGCTGACGCAGCGACTCGGTGCGGCTCTCGGCGATCTGGTCGGCGATGGAACGCATGAACTCGGCGAGCAGACTGCTGTGCGCGGCGGCCGTGACCGCCGCGTGGAACAGCCGGTCGCCCTCGATGCCGTGCCCGTCGCGCTCGATCTCGCCGGCCATGTGCGTGAGGGCGTCCCGCATCGCGGTCAGGTCGTCCTCGGTGCGGCGCTCGGCGGCCAGTTCGGCGAGCTTCGTCTCCAGCGCCTCGCGGGCCTCCAGCACATCGGGCAGCCGACGACGCCGTTCGACCATCCTCTCGACCGGCTCGACGTCCAGGCTGTCCCGCACGAGGTACGTGCCGCCCCCGTGCCGGGCCTCCACCAGGCCCTGGACCTCCAGCACCACGATGGCCTGCTTGACCGAGGCCCGGCTCACCCCCAGCCGCTGGGCCAGGTCCCGCTCGGGCGGCAGCCGGTCGCCGGCCCTCAGACCGCCCTCGGCGACGTACTGCCGCAGCCGGTCGAGGACCTGCTCGTAGAGCCGCTGCTTGGCCATGGGGCGCAGGGCGTCGCTCACGATTCCCCCTCGTGCTGCTCGTGCTGCTCGTGCTGCTCGTGCTGCTCGCAGTGCGTGTGCCGTCGGTCCGGCGTCGCTCGTCGGGAGCGTAACACCGGGTGGAGCCAGTGGAGCGGTGGCCGAGTGGCTGAACCAATTGACGCGCACCCCCTTGACGTCACCCTCGTACGCCCCCACGCTGACCAACCGTAAGTGGTTCAGCCACTCGGCCACTTGCCCGACGACGGGAGCCCGTATGTCCCCCGAACTGATCTCGATCCTCGTCCTCGCCGTGGTGTTCGTCATCGCCACGACCCGTTCCGTGAACATGGGTGCGCTGGCCTTCGCCGCCGCCTTCGGAGTGGGCGAACTCGTCGCCGACCTCGACGCGGACGGCATCTTCGCCGGCTTCCCCGGTGACCTCTTCGTCGTCCTCGTCGGCGTCACCTATCTCTTCGCGATAGCCCGTGCCAACGGCACGACCGACTGGCTGGTCCACGCCTCGATCCGGCTCGTACGGGGGCGGGTGGCGCTGATCCCGTGGGTGATGTTCTTCCTCACCGCCGCGCTGACGGCGATCGGCGCGGTCAGTCCGGCGGCGGTCGCGATCGTCGCCCCCATCGCCCTCAGCTTCGCCTCGCGCTACGGCATCAGCCCCCTGCTGATGGGCGCGATGGTCGTCCACGGCGCGCAGGGCGGCGGCTTCTCCCCCATCAGCATCTACGGGACGATCGTCAACGGGATCGTCGAGCGCGAGCACCTGCCCGGCAACGAGCTGTTCCTCTTCCTGACGTCCCTGATCGCCAACCTGGTGATCGCGGGGGTGGTGTTCGTCCTCTTCGGCGGCCTGAAGCTGACCTCGGCCCCTGTCTCCGCCACGGCCCCTGCCACTGCCACTGCCACAGCCACCGCCTCTACGCCTCCCTCCGCCTCTGTCTCCGAGCCCGAGCCCGACCCGGACCCGGACCCGGACCCCGACACCCCACTCACCCCCGCCGTTGCGGCCACCCTCGCCTCCCTCGCGGCCCTGGTCGTGGCGGTCCTCGCCTTCGACCTGGACGCGGGCCTCACCGCCGTCACCCTCGCCGCCCTCCTCAGCGCCCTCTGGCCGGACGACAGCCGCAAGGCGGTGACCCAGATCGCCTGGTCCACGGTCCTCCTCATCTGCGGCGTCCTCACCTACGTGGGCGTACTCGACGAGATGGGCACCATCACCTGGGCCGGCGAGGGCGTCGGCGGCATCGGCATCCCCCTCCTCGCCGCCGTGCTCCTCTGCTACATCGGGGCCGTCGTCTCGGCGTTCGCCTCCTCCGTCGGCATCATGGGTGCCCTGATCCCCCTGGCCGTACCGTTCCTGGCCCAGGGCGAGATCGGCGCGGTCGGCATGGTCGCGGCACTCGCCGTCTCCGCGACGGTCGTGGACGTCAGCCCCTTCTCCACCAACGGCGCACTGGTCCTGGCCGCCGCGCCGGACGTGGACCGCGAGCGTTTCTTCCGACAGCTGATGATCTACGGAGGGATCGTGGTGGCCGTGGTGCCCGCCGTGGTGTGGCTGGTGCTGGTGGTCCCGGGATTCGGGTAACCCCACCGGGGGAGCCCGCACCCCGGACGCCGACGACCGATCACCACCACCGACGACCCAGGCCCCCCGCCCGACGACCGACGACCGACGACCGACGACCGACGACCGACGACCGACACCAAGGAGATACGGCACCGTGTCCTCTCTCTTCCCGGCCCTCACCGGCGAAGCCCGAATCCCCGACCGCCCCGCCCTGCGCTTCGGCGACCGGTCCCTGACCTACGCGGAACTCGCGGCCGTGACCGACGCGCTCGCCACCCGGATCCGCGACGCGGGCCGCGTGGCCGTCTGGGCGACACCGACGCTGGAGACGGCGGTGGGCGTCGTGGCCGCGCTACGCGCCGGCGTCCCCGCCGTACCGCTCAACCCGAAGTCGGGTCAGAGCGAGCTGGGCCACATCCTGAAGGACAGCGCCCCCGCGCTGGTCCTCACCGCTCCCGATGCCGAACTCCCGTCCCCGCTAGCCGAGTTGAGGCGCGTGGACATCGACGTACAGGACCGCTCGACGTCACACGGTTCGACGACACACGGTTCGACGTCGCACAACTCGACGTCCCACGGCTCGACCTCGCACCCGCCGCTCACGGACGACCCGACAGCCGAACCGGCCCCCACGGCCCCTGCCCTCGTCGTCTACACCTCCGGAACGACCGGCCCGCCCAAGGGCGCCGTCATCCCCCGCCGCGCCATCGCGACCACTCTGGACGCGCTGGCCGACGCCTGGCAGTGGACCGCCGACGACGTCCTGGTCCACGCCCTGCCGCTCTTCCATGTGCACGGACTGATCCTGGGCATCCTCGGCCCGTTGCGGCGCGGCGGCGCGGTCCGCCACCTCGGCAGGTTCGACACGACCGCGGTGGCCCGGGAGCTGTCGGCCGGCGCGACGATGCTGTTCGGCGTCCCGACGATGTACCACCGCATCGCGGAGACCCTGCCAGGCGACCCGGAACTGGCGAAGGCACTCGGCGGCGCCCGCCTGCTCGTCTCCGGCTCCGCCGCGCTGCCGGTGCACGACCACGAGCGGATCGCGGCGGCGACGGGCCGCCGGGTGATCGAGCGGTACGGCATGACGGAGACGCTCATGAACACCAGCGTCCGCGCCGACGGCGAACCCCGCGCCGGCACGGTCGGAGTCCCCCTGCCCGGAGTGGAGTTGAGGCTCGTCGAGGACGACGGCACCCCCCTCACCGCGGACGACGGCGAGTCGGTCGGCGAGATCCAGGTGCGCGGCCCGAACCTCTTCACCGAGTACCTCAACCGCCCCGACGCCACCGCCGCCGCGTTCACCGCCGACGGCTGGTTCCGCACCGGCGACATGGCCGTCCGCGACCCCGACGGCTATGTACACATCGTCGGCCGCAAGGCCACCGACCTCATCAAGAGCGGCGGATACAAGATCGGCGCGGGTGAGATCGAGAACGCGCTCCTGGAGCACCCGGGCGTACGGGAGGCGGCCGTCACCGGCGCGCCGGACCCCGACCTCGGCGAACGCGTGGTCGCCTGGATCGTGCCGCAGAACCCCGAATCCCCGCCCCCGGCAGGGGAGTTGGCGTCCCATGTCGCCACTCTCCTCTCCCCCCACAAGCGCCCCCGGACCGTCCACTACCTCGCCGCCCTCCCCCGCAACGACATGGGCAAGATCATGAAGCGGGCACTGACGACGGACGCGCCCGAATGACCGACCGCCGCTTCTCGGCCCGCGAGGCCCTGGCCCTCCTGACGGACGACTTCACCGAACTCCCCACGCCTCAAGGGGAGTACGCCCCCGACGGCCCCCTCGCCTGGCAGGACTACGACACCGCACGCGCCCGCGCGACGGCCCGCACCGGGGAGGAGGAGTCGGTGGTGTGGGGCCGCGCGCTGATCGGCGACCGGACGCAGCCGGAGGCAGGGGCCGAAGCGACCGGCACCCCCGTCCGCACCGGCACGGCGGCCGTGCTCATCTCCTTCGAGTTCGGCTTCCTCGGCGGCTCGCTCGGTGAACGCACCGGTGACCGGCTGGAGGCCGCGTACACCTACGCGCGTGAGCACCGCCTCCCGGTGGTCTCGCTGATCGCGACGGGTGGCAGCCGCATGCAGGAGGGCATGCGCGCGCTGACCCAACTCCAGCGCGTGGCACGGGAGTCGGCGCTGACGAGCGAGGCCGGGCTGCCGCAGATCGCGGTGCTCCGCGATCCGACGACGGGCGGCGGCTGGGCTGCCCTCGGCGCCGGCGCCGACATCGTCCTGGCCCTGCCCGACGCCCAGATCGGCTTCGCCGGCTCCCGGGTCCGCCCACCGGACGCGGACCCGGCGGCGTACACGGCGGACTCCCAGGTCACGGCGGGCTCCGTGGACGCGGTGGTCCACCCGGACGACCTGCGCGACACGCTGTCCCTGTGGCTGACCCTCCTGACCAGCCCGTCCAAGGACCCCGCACCCCCACCCCACGCGCTCCGCGGCCCCCACCCCCACGGAACCCCGCTGCCCACCACCGGCTGGGAAGCCGTGCAACGTGCCCGCTCCCCCCACCGCCCCCGGGCCGAGGCCTACCTGGACGCCTACTTCACCCGCCGCGCACCGCTCAGCGGTGACCGGGCCGGCGGTACCGACCCCGGCATGCTCTGCGGCTTCGGCGAACACGAGGGGCGGAGCGTGGCCTACGCGGCCCAGTGCGGCACCGCGACCCGCCCGGCGGGCTACCGCACCGCCACCCGCCTCATCCGCCTCGCCGACCGCCTCGGCATCCCCGTCCTGACCCTGATCGACACCCCCGGCGCCGCGAACGACGCCGAAGCGGAACGCCAGGGCGCGGGCCCCGCCATCGCCGCCCTCTTCACCACCGTCGCGAGCGCCCGCACCCCCGTCACCACCCTCCTCATCGGCGAGGGCGGCTCCGGCGGAGCCCTCGCCCTCGCCTCCCCCACCCACACCTGGGCCACCCCCGACTCCTACTTCTCGGTGATCGCCCCGGAACTGGCGGCGGCGATCCTGAAGCGGCCGGAGACCGAGGTGCGCTCGACCGCCGATCAACTCCGGTTGAGACCACAGGATTTGGTGGAGCTCCGGCTCGTACGGGGCATCACGGATACATACGGGTAGCGGAAACCGGGACAACCCCGAGTACCGTCCGTAACAATGTGCGTCGGTGAGAGTCACGGACAACGGGGGCGTCATGGATGGCTTGGTGGAGTTCGAGACCGAAGACGGCTCCATGATCGTGGTGGAGCCTTCCGAGGATCTGTCCGGTTCACAGCTCGTCGCAGACCACGACGGGGGGACGGTCCGGGCCGCCCGCACGTTCGAGAACGCCCTCGGCCACGTCCGTACCGCCGCCCGGTCGGCGCTCCGGGTCCTGCGGGACGACTCGCTCGCGCCCGATTCCGTAGAACTCGAGTTCGGGGTGAAGCTGAGTGCCGAGGCGGGGGCGGTGATCGCCAAGAGCACGGTCGAAGCCCATCTCGTGGTCCGGCTCACCTGGTCCCCCGCTCACGCATCCGGCGCGCCCGGAACCTCTGTGAACTCATGAGGAGCGGTTCCTGGAACGCAAGGATCGAGTGTGGAGGAAGTACCGGAGCCGGCATCCTGATCAATGCTCGCCATGTTCTTACGTGCGCGCATGTCGTCAAGGACAGCGACCGGCACCAGGTGTGCGTCACCTTCGCTGGTGGTGACGACATGCAGCACGTCGGCCACGTCGTGGCTCGAGGCCCTTGGGACGGCACACCGACCTCGCGCGGTGACGTCGCCGTGCTCGAACTGGGTCGTCCGGCCAACCTGACACCCGCGCGCTTCGCGGCCCCCTCCGACGCGTTCGGAGACCCCCCGCCGAAGCTGCTGGCCCACGGCTTCCCCAGACACAACCGACGGGGGACCCTCACCGAGTACCGCACCACCGCCGACCAGTTGCTCGACAGCGAATGGATTCAGCTGGAGGCCTGGAAGACTTACGGTCAGCCTCTCGCTCCGGGTTTCAGCGGAGCAGCCTTGACCCTTACGGACGGCAGAGTCGTCGGTCTGGTCACGTCGGCCGCGAAGGATCCCGGGATCCGCGACGGAAAGATGCTCCCCGCCCATGTCGTGGCCCGCTACTGGCCCCCTTTGGCCGAGCTGATACCGAATCCCGTATACAGCCCGAGTCAGTTACGGCGGTTACGGAAGCTGATCGAGGAGGCGTCCGATCAAGGCAAACTGCAGTGCAGCCCCGAACGGCTCTACCGCGACGCCGTAGGTATGGGGCCTCCCCCGCCGAACGGCTTGAACTCCCTGTGGGACGCAGCGTGGTACCTCCTGTTCGAGGTGCCCGACCCCCGCGCCATCGCCCGGTTCACGGGACGGCTCGCGATCTTCATCGACGACCTCGGAACCCGCCGGGGATTACGGGCATGGTCCCAAGGAAGCGGATCGGTGGCCCCACCCCGGACGAGGCAGGCTCCTGACTGGTCGCCCATCCTGGTCGAGATAGCGCCGAGCGGCCGCGGCAACAATCATTTCCTTGTCGAGGTGTCCGCATACAACGGCCGGGACCGCCTGGTGGTGGGGTCCAGCCGGCTCCCCGTCGAGGACATCCGCGCCTACGCCCTGGAGCGCATAGACGAGGCCTATCACGTACTGGAACCGGAAGCACGTGAGTTGATCGCCTTCGTGTTGCCACTGCGCTACCTCAACCTGGACATCGCACAGTGGCAGCGCAGCCCCGACGACGACAGCCCGCTCGGCTCCTTCGCACCGCTCGTGGTCATCAGCCTGGAACGGCGACGTAGCTTCGGTCTCCAGCACAAGCTCAGGCAGAAGTGGGCCCAGCTGGACACGCACCCGATGGCACAGTTGCACCGCATCGGCTGCGCGTCCCTGAGACAGAGCCCGAAGAGCCTGACCATCGGCCTGCACCGCAGCACCGACATGGTCGGCTTCGGCACCCCGCCCCGCGCGGAAGGCGTCCGTCAGCTGCTCCGCGCAACCTTGAATGCCCCCGCACCGGCGATCCTCTGGCCGCGGAACAACTGCAGGGGCGGGGCCGCACCACACGACGACTGCCGGGGAACAACCTTTCTGGACCACCTCGACGAGAACCTGGTGGGGCGCCCCCTGCGCGATCTTCCGGCCTACATCCACGAACTGCGCGAGGCTGCCTGCTCGGTCGAGGACGGGTCCGACCCCAGAGCCGTCGAAAGGCATTGGGCGCACGACCTGACGTTGCTGTGGGAGGACCCCCGTTGTCTTCCCGACCCGGACAGTTTCCAGGAACTTCCGGTCTGATTCCCCGAGCCTGCGCGAGGAGACACGTATGTCCCTGTGGCCTGTCTACACGGGTACCGGCGAGCCCCACGACGGCGTCGACCGCCTCCCTTCGCCACCGCCATGGCGCGCCTTCGACGGCGGGCCCGAGCTGGCGACCCCCAGCGAGGACGACGACATCTCGGCCACCTCGCCCGACCGCAGGCACCGGGCCCTCACCTACCGCGCCACCGACCGGGCCGTGCAGCTCGTCAACGCGGCCCTGTATCTACGCCGCCCGCTGCTGGTGACCGGCCCGCCCGGCAGCGGCAAATCCAGCCTTCCGTACGCCGTGGCACATGAACTCCGCCTGGGCCCGGTGCTCCGCTGGAACATCACCAGCCGCACCACGCTCCACGATGGCCTCTACCAGTACGACCCTCTCTCACGGCTCTATGCCGCCGGCCGTACCGGATCGAAGACACGCCCGCAGGACGGCGAACTTCAAGACCATCTCCGGCTGGGGCCCCTGGGGACGGCGCTCCTCCCGTACACCCGGCCCCGTGCCCTGTTGATCGACGAGATCGACAAGAGCGACCTGGACCTGCCCAATGATCTGCTGCACATCCTGGAGGAGGGGGAGTACGAGATACCGGAGCTGGTGCGCGCTGCCCAGCACATCCCCTCGGCCCAGGTGATGGTCGACGGGACTGACGCACGCGTGGCAGTGGCACGAGGACGGGTGCGATGCAGGGCCTTTCCCTTCGTCGTCATGACCAGCAACGGGGAACGGGAGTTTCCGCCCGCGTTCCTGCGGCGGTGCGTACGCCTGGAGCTACCCCAACCGCGGGGCACCCATCTTGAGGAGATCGTGCAGGCACATCTGGGTGAACCAGACGCCTACGCACGGGAGTTGATGGGGCGCTTTCTCGACCGGGGTACGGACGGGGAGCTGGCGACGGACCAGTTGCTGAACGCCATCTATCTGACGGGAGTCTCTGGAATCGAGGCGTCCTCCCGAGACGAGTTGGCCGAACAGCTGATGCCGTACCTGAGCCGCACCCGAGACGCCATGGACGATCTCGGAGGCTGAGTGGCGGAGCGGCGGAGAATGTCGGGAGCGGGGCCATGAACGACAGGGCAGCAGATGGGGCGGGGACGCCGGATGATTCGCTGAACCGTCCGGCTACGGGCGTCGGGCACCTGGCTGAGGTGCTGATCCGGGCGAACAAGGGATCGAGTCAACTTCTGACCTCCATCGAGCTGGCGGAAGTCTTCTGGCTCTCGCGGTACATCCGGCCGGACGGCACCCCCGGGTCGGCCTCAGGCCCTGTTCCCGGCACTGCCGAGAAGCCCGGAACCGCGGGGCCGGACGCGCCTGGGCCGACCGAGTCCAGCTCCGACACGACGACTACGCGTGCACGGCACGCTCCCGCCCCGCCCAGCTCCGTATGGCGCACGACGCCTCGGATTCCCCTCCACCTTCCGGGATCCCCTCCACCGCCCGACGCCGGCACCGGCACGCACACCCCCTTGCTCGCTCCCGCTCCACCGCTGCTGCCCCACCCCCTCACTCTGCAACGCGCGCTGCGCCCCTTGAGGCGCCGGGTTCCCGCGCCGATGGGCCAGGAGTTGGACGAGGTGGCCACCGCCCGCCTCGTCGCCCGACTCGGTGTGCCACCGCGGTGGTGGCCGCCCGTACTCCGGCCAGTGACGGAGCGCTGGTTGTCCTTGCGTCTCGTGTACGACACCGGCCCCACGATGCCGATCTGGCGCCCTCTCGTCGGGGAACTCCACGCCATGCTGGCCCAGTCCGGCATCTTCCGCACAGTGACGCTGAACCGACTGACCGCCGAAGGCACACTGCGCCGCGTCGGTGAGCGGGATTCCTTCGGCGACGGGCGCACGGTCACGCTCCTGATCAGCGACTGCATGGGCCCGCAGTGGCGGAGCGGGACTCCGGGCAACCGCTGGTACCGGACGCTGCGCCGTTGGTGCGCTCGTATGCCGGTCGCGATCGTTCAGCCGCTGCCCGAGCGCCTCTGGCGCACGACGGCCCTGCCCGCCGAGACCGCAAGGATCAGCGCGTCCTGGCCCGCCGCACCCAACTCGTCGTACGGCGTGGAGTCCTACTCTCTGGAGAGCGCTGAGCGTGGCGCGGTCCCCGTTCCGTTCCTGGAGACATCGGCCCCCTGGCTGGGAAACTGGTCCCGGTTGGTCGCCCATGCGGGCCGGTTCCCCGGTTCGGTCGGCCTGCTCGGTGAAGTCCCGCCGCCGTCACCCGTCGACGAGCAGGGCCGCGGGGATGTGAGCCGCCTTTCCCCGGAGGAACTACTGCTTCGGTTCCGTTCACTCGCCTCGCCCGAGGCCTTCCGCCTGGCAGGCCATCTGGCGGTCGGGGAACCCCGTTTACCCGTGATGCGCCTGGTGCAAGCCGCCATCGAACGGGACCCACATCCGCAGCACCTGGCGGAAGTGATTCTCAGCGGCATGTTGACCACGGCCCCTGGCCCTCCGGGGTCGTACGCATTCCGGCCTGGAGTACAGGAGCTGCTCCTGCGCACATTGCCCAGATCAGCCCGATACCTCACCACCGAACTGTTGCTACGCATGGGCGAGTTGATAGACGAACGGGCGGGCGTCGCACCCGGGACGTTCCAGGTCGCGGCTCCCGGCGGCACGGATGTGACCGCGGACGGGGGTCCGATCGCCGTGGTCCGGGAGGAAAGTGTGCACCTGATGGGCGGCCCGGCAACATCCCCCCGGTTGCTGCTGGACACATACCGGCTGACGGCAGAGCTGGCACCCGGCTCGGGTGTGTGGAAGGCAGTGGACGCAGGCCATGGACAGACCGTCGCCGCCTACCGGTACGAGGTCGCCCCGGATGACCGCGGGACCTTCCTTCAGCAGGCGCGAGCGCTCGCCGATGTGCAGCACCCCCATGTGGTCGGCGTCCGCGATTTCGGATTCTGGAACGGCGGCGCATGGCTCGTCACGGACTTCGTGGAAGGCGTGACCCTGGCCGAGCTCACCGGCGAAGGAGGCGTCCGGCTGCCGTACTGGATGCTGACCTCTGTGGCGGCCCAGGTCGCGCGATGCCTCAGTGTCGTACACAGCCGGGACCTGACCCACGGCCGGCTCTCCCCGAACTGTGTCCTGCTCTGTCCCGACGGCACTGTCAAGGTCACCCGGTTCGCGCTGAGACGGGACGGTCGCACCAGCGAGTCGAAGGACCTCAGCGACTTGGGACGCCTGCTGTCCGAGCTACTCGGCGGACCCGTCCACCCCGAACAACACGACCCGGAAGGCACCGGACCGCCCCGAGCCCGCCGCGCCTTCTGGGAGAGGTTCACCGAGGCGGTGGACCACCTCCTCTCCACCGACCTCGACAGACAGCGCCATGGTCGGGAACTCTGCATGTCAGCCAACCACGACAATCAGAGCGTGTCCGCGAACGACCCCTACGGCTACCAGCTCCTGGGCCCGGTGCGGGTCACCCGGGACGGTCGCCCTCTGCCTGTCCTTCCTCCTGAGGAACAGGCCTTGCTGTGCATGCTCCTGCACAAGAGCGGCAGAACCGTGACGCACCTCGACCTGGCGGAAGGCCTGGGGATCGAACGATTCCCGGAGCGCCGGGCCTACCGGGGACTCGCTCGGCACGTCAACCGATTGCGGATCTCCCTGGGCCCGGGAATCCTCGCCACCACCTCCGGCGGCTACGCCCTCTACGCGACCCCGCGCACCGTGGACATGTACCGGTGCGAAGAGCTCGCCGACCGGGCGAGATTCCGCCGGGAGGACGGCGAGACCGCGACGGCACGTGACCTCCTCCAGTACGCCCTGGACCTGTGGCAGGGCGAACCGCTGGAAGGCGTACCGGGCCCCGCCGCAGAGGCGGCCCGCGTCCGCCTGCGCGCGCTCCGGTTCGACCTGTGGGTCACCCGGGCCGAACTCGACCTGGAGAACGGCGACTTCTCACAGGCCGAATCCGATCTGAGCGCGCTCGTACGCTCCCACCCGGCACGGGAGGACTTCCGCCGCCTGCACATGCTCGCCCTGCGCCACCAAGGCCGGGTCGGCGACGCGGTCAGGTCGTACGAGGAGTACGTGGAGCATCTGGAACAGGAGCTGCGTGGGGAACCGAGCGCGGCGCTCGAGACGCTGTACCGGGAACTGCTCGACGCACAGGGCCGCACCTTGATCACTTTGGAGATTTCCCCTCCGCACGAGCATCCGCGCACCCTCGCCGCCCTGGACCACACACTGCCGCGGCTGCTCTCGCTGAGCGGACTGGCTCCGGATCAGTACGAGGTCCTCGGCCGGGAAGACGACTATCTGATCCGGGCCGAGTCCGACGCCTCGGCGGCATCCGTCCTGTCGGCGCTCGATCCGGTCATGCGGCGACTTCCACGGGATCTCGCGGAGCTGTCGGATCCGCCGTCAGTCCGCGTGACGTTCTGGCGTGTCCCCGGTACCGCCCGCCCGGTGCCGCCTTCGGACATACGGGCCGCCCTCGGTCATGTCCCAGGATCCGTCGTCGTGATCCTCTCCCCCCTCCTCCACGAGGAACTCACAGCCGGTGGCGCGCCGGTCGACGCGTCTGTCTTCCGCCCCCTCCACGCGGCGGAACCGGACGACCGACCCGTCGCTTGGTACTGCTCCCTCGCAGCGACATAGCACGTCCCGTCCAGCTTCCTCCGCAACCCTCACCGAACCACCCGTCCAGCCGCACCCCCACCCGGCCCACCCCAACAGGCACCCCGCTCCCGCCCCCCGCACGATGCAAAGGGAACCAGGGAACCGCCGACCGCCGGCGGTCCGTACGGTCCGTGCTCTCGGGAGGATCCGCAATGACCGCGATGACCGCCAGTCTGGAGCAGCTGCGCCGCTGCCACTTCGGCGTCGACCTCGGGGCCGCGCGAACCCGGGTGTATGTGAAGGGCGCGGGTCTGGTCGTCGACCAGCCGAGCGTCGCCGCCGTGAACACCCGGACGGGCGCGTTGATCGCGGTCGGGGAGTTCGCGGAGAAGATGACGGGCCGTACGCCGGACTACATCCGGGTCGTCCGCCCCGTCTCGGGCGGCACGGTGGTCGACATCGAGATGGCCCAGCGCATGCTGCGCCAGCTGCTGGGCGACCGGGTCCGCCGCACACTGCGCCGCAAGCCCGTGCTGCGGGCCGCCGCCTGCACCCCGCACGGCGCGGACCCGCTCGCCCAACGCGCCACGATCGAGACCCTGGTGGGCCTCGGTGCCCGCCGGGTGGAACTGGTGGACACCCTCATCGCGGCGGCGGTCGGCTGCGGCCTGCCGGTGGAGCAGCCCGAGGCCACCATGATCATGGTGTGCGGGGCGGGCGCCACCGAACTCGCCGTCCTCTCGCTCGGCTCGGTCGTCAGCGCGGTACGCATCCCCGTCGGCGGTGAGACCATCGACCACGCGATCGTGCAGCACCTGCGCCTGCGCCACGAGCTGACGCTGCCGAGCCAGTCCGTACGGCCGCTCCAGCTGGCCCTCTCCGGCAACGGCCTCACCCCGCACGGCCCCACCTCCACCGAGATCCACGGCCTGGACGTGGCGACGGGACTGGCCCGTTCCGTGCAGGTGGACACCGCGGCGGTACGGGACGCCATCCAGACCCCCCTCACCGCCGTGGTCGACGGCATCGGCAAGGTGCTCCGCGACTGCCCGCCCGACCTGGTGGCCGACCTCGCCGACCGCGGCATCATGATGGTCGGTGGCAGCGCCCTGCTCCCCGGCTTCGACCAGATGCTGCGCCACGCCACCGGGATGCCGGTCCACATCGCGGAACGGCCCGACGTCTGTGCCGCGCTCGGCGTCGGCGCCATGCTGGACGGCCGGATCGAACCCATCAGCCTGGACCCGGTCGGCGACTGACCGACGCACCCGAGACGGCCCCGGCCCCGAGGCCGCCCCGCCGACACCCCCTACGAACACTTCTCCGAACATGCCCACGAGCGGCAGCATCCGGAGCACACGAGGGCGGTCGGCACCACGACGGTCTCCCGGTGGTCGCCCCCGTGAGCCCGTGACGCCCCACCGAACACCCGTACGCGTCGTTCTCGCCGAAGTGCCCCGCCGCTAGGGTTACTTGGAGGAACACGGCCACGGAGGTGAGCGCTCGGATGCCAGGGCCCGTGACCCGGATCGGTATCACCGGACACCGGGAGATCCCGGAAGCCGCCCTGTCCGCCGTCCGCTCGGGGATCCGGGCGGAGTTGCGCGGCCGCCCCTCCGGCACCCGGGCCCTCAGCAGCCTCGCCGCCGGGGCGGATCAGCTGTTCGCGGAGATCGCCCTGGAGAGCGGTCTGCAACTGACCGCCGTCATCCCCGGCATGGACTACGAGACCCACCTCGGCGACGACGAGGTCCGCGCCGCCTACCGCCGCCTCCTCAAATGCTGCGCCGAACGCGAGCAACTGCCGTACGAACGCACCCACGAGGAGGCGTACTACGCGGCCGGCCGCTACATCGTCGACCACACCGACCGCCTGATCGCCGTCTGGGACGGCGCCCCCGCCCGCGGTCTGGGCGGCACGGCCGACATCGTCGACTACGCACGCCTCACGGGCGTCCCGGTGACGGTCCTGTGGAGCCCGGGCGTACGCCGCGCCTGACCCCCTCGTCCCGTGGGTGCCCCTCCCCGTGTCAGGACCCGAACCGCACCAGCCAGTCCGTGTGCTGCGGCGAGACCAGCCGCTCGGCCTCCGCGACCGCGTCGGCCCACCCGTCCTCCGTGACGGTGGTGGTCATGGTGACGCGCAGGGTGTCCAGATCCTGCTCGACGAGCTTGTGCGCGTACGTCAACGGGCGGTGACGCCGTACCTCCTGCCAGGCGACACCGGCCGCGGCGGCGGCGCTGAGGACACCGGTCGGGTCCCAGCGGCTGCCGATGACCCCCAGGGCCCGGGCCACGGCGGTGACCAGGGCCACCGCGGTCAGGGTGGTGGTGACGCCCGACCAGCGCACGGACGCCTGGTGCGCCTGCCCGGCCTTGCCGCCGTACCAGGCCAGCTGGTTCAGCACCCGGTCACGGAGATAGATGTCGCGCCGCGCCGCGAACGCCTTGGCGCGTACCGCACGCATCCTCGGCGTGATCTGCCCGAGCCCGAGTTCGGTGACGGACTCGCGCGGGTCCTCCCACCCGACCTTGCGCAGTTCGCTGAGCCGTTCCTCCAGCCGTTCGGCGAACATCGCCTCGGGATTGACGAGCCGTGAGGGGAACGGCCCGCCATGGACCATGAACTGCCAGGCCAGCGACTTGACCACCTCGGCCGCCGCCCTGTGCGCCTGCCACTGCGCCCGCGCACGGCGCCGGGACACATAGACGCCGATCCCGATGGTCAGGCCGTACAGCACGGCCGCGACGGCCGAGGGCACCCGGCTCCCGACCCGCTCCGCCAGTGACGCGGTGGCGGTCGCGAGCAGCAGGACGACCAGTTGCAGACGGACGACCTTGAACGATTCACCCTGATGGGTCACCGCCTTCTCATCGCACACCTGGAACAACGGAGACAGATCTCGATCACTCACCGTAGTGCTGGGGCCGGGCGTCGCAGCCATGCAGACCTCATACGGATGCCGGGAAGTCAACGGAACGGTCATGCTCTCGTCAATCTTGAATTCGCGCCAGGCCGCCTGTCCGTGAATCACGGCGACGGACGGACACCCTTTACCGTCGGAGGCGGCGAGCCTCGTCCGCGCATGATAGAACTCGCCCAAACTCCACGAGCCAAGCCGCTCGGACCCTCAGTAAACCTGTGGACGGAGACAGCCATGTCCGCCAAATCCCATCCGCAACAGATACCGAAGCGGCGCGTGGAGAGCGACGACGCCGCGCCCCGACCCGGAGGGCACGCCGTGACCTTCCACATTCCCCCTCTCCCTCGCATCACGGCCGTCACCGCTGCCGGAGGTGGCACAGGCCTCATGATCGCCATCGGCACCGGGTACATTCCGCCGCACGTGGCCTGGCCTCTGGTCACGTTGTCCGTCAGCGCCATGCTGTACGACCTCGGCCGCCGGGCGCTCGGTCGGCACCGCTGACGCGCGGCACAAAGGTGGGCCCGGACACCATGCGATACACATTGCCCACCCCACCGAGGGGCTGAGAAGATGACCGTGCGGCCTTGCGCTTGTCGCACCCTCGTCCTGCACCACCCCTGACTCCAGCGCCGGACCTCTGCGCCGAAGGCGCCAGAACCCTGGCCTCGAACCAAGGTGAAGCAAATAGAGATGATTTCGCCGGACAGGAACACCACACACGGGCCGGCCACCACTGCGTCGACCCCGAGGAGGACAACACGCCTTTCGGCGATGTCCCCTGACGCGATCACAACCAGGAGAACCATCGGGCGAGTTGCCGACGTGCAGGGAGCGGAGGTCAAGCCTCACGCCTCCTTCAATTCGAGTCTCTAGCCTCGCGCGCGCCAAGGCTCCACTCCCACTGCACCACTGCGTAGTCCGGGACTCCGACCGATGAACCACCGCAGCAGTGCAGGGAGACAGGCAGCTAGGAGTGGGGTGCCGGACATGCCGATCCGGGAAGTAGTCCTCAAGGTCCACAGCAGATGCGATCTCGCCTGCGACCACTGCTATGTGTACGAACACGCGGACCAGAGCTGGCGCGGACGGCCGCCCGTCATCTCGGAAGAGACCGTCAGGCAGGTCGCCCGCCGATTGGCCGAGTACATCACCGAGAGCGGCTCGACCTCCGTGGGGGTGATCCTGCATGGCGGTGAACCCCTCCTCGTGGGGCCTGCGCGGCTCCGCCGTATCTGCGCGGAACTGACTCGCGTCCTGGCCCCAGTCGCCGAACTGGACCTGCGCATCCACACCAACGGAATACGCCTGGACCGGGAACACCTGGACGTCCTGGGGGAATTCAAGGTCAAGGTCGGAGTCTCTCTCGACGGCGACCGCGCGGCCAACGACCGCCACAGGCGCGACCGCAAGGGCCGCAGCAGCCACGACCGGGTGTTGCAGGCACTGGAACTTCTCCGTCTCCCTGAATATCGGCACCTCTACCAGGGCCTGCTGTGCACGGTGGATGTGGCCAACGACCCCGTGGCAGTGCACGACGCCCTCACCGCCCTCGCCCCGCCGAGTCTCGACTACCTTCTTCCGCATGCCACCTGGCAGACCCCGCCCCCCGGCAGTGGCGTGACGACCACGCCCTACGCGGATTGGCTGCTGACAGTGTTCGACCGCTGGGAGGAGCAAGGACGGCCGATGCGGGTCCGTGTCTTCTCCTCGGTTCTCAGCACACTGCGCGGCGGCCCTTCCTTGACCGAATCGATGGGCCTTGCTCCGGCGGACCTCGCGGTCATCGAGACCGACGGCACCTTCGAACAAGCCGACTCCCTGAAAACTGCGTTCCACGGTGCTGCCGCGACCGGTTACGACGTCTTCCGCCACGGATTCGCGGAGTTCGCCCGGCACCCCGGTGTGCTCGCCCGCCAGGCCGGCATCGAAGGGATCAGTGAGACCTGCCGGCGATGCCCGGTCGTCAAGTCCTGCGGCGGGGGCCTCTACGCCCACCGATACAGCTCCGAACGGGGATTCGACAACCCGTCCGTCTACTGTGCCGACCTGCGCTCCTTCATCGAAGGGGTCGCGGAACGCATCACGAACCGCACGCTTGCTCCTGCGGTCACCAGCCGAGACGAACTGGCACTGGCTCAAGTCGAGTTGGACCGCACCCTGCTGGCCGAACTGAACCTGGCCCTGAAGGGGTCCCCCGAGTGGGACACCGCCTGGAAGCTCCTGATCAGCCTTGACTCCGACCTGGCGACAACGGAGCATCTGGACACGGTCCTCGCTCATCCCTACCTCAGGCCGTCGTTGCTCCGATCCCGGCACGGACCGGTGGACCTCCCCCACTTCATGGGCGCGGCCGTGGCGGCCGCCGTGCGCGCTCGAGTCGAGGCAACCCTGGCGTGGGACCACACCGGCCTCTCCGTGCATCTGCCGACGCTGGGCACCGTGGGCCTCTCACAGCCCGGCCGGGTCGAGTTCCGTGTGAGCGCCGACGGCTTCGAGGTACTGCGGGGCCCGTCCTCACAGCGGACGTTCCGACAGAACGAGGTCGCCGACGTCGAAGTCGGCGTCCAGTGGCGCCCATTGGCTTCGTTGGCCCTCCCCGGGGGGCCGACGCTCCTGCTCGACGACGCCGACCCCTACCGTGACTGCTATCCGGCCTCCCCCACCCCACCCCTGGACTCGTCCGACGCGGACGCCTTCCTGGAGCGTCTGCGGACGGCATACGCGCTCCTCACCGAACGCGTTCCCGGCTGGCGCGAGGGCATCAACGCTCCGGTCACCACCACCATCACACCGCTCCGCGCCGGCGCGGGCCTCCACCTGGGCAGAGGGGGCCTGAAAGCCCTTGGAGCGGCAGTCGACTTCGATCCCGAGGTCTTCGTCCGTGAACTGCTCCGGCTGGGGCGCCGTGCGAGGCTCGTGGCCCTGCGTCAGGTCACTGAGCTGAACGTGCCGGGCAACCGTGCCGGACAGTTGCTCGATCTCGTCAGCGACGACATGGGCTGGGCCGTACCCTCTTCCTCCCGTGCCGCCGAGGCGCGGCATCGAGCGGGCCTCGCTCTGGAGGAGCTGGCCGCGCTGCCGGCGTCGGACCTCACCGAGACCGGTGCGTACCTGGCTGACGAACTGAGATCGGAGTGGACGGCTCTCCATGACTGACAGCACCCGGCTTCGCCGTACGTTGCAGGAGTTGGGCATCCATCGCAGTGGCATCCTCATGGTGCACGCGTCCCTCAGCGGTACAGGCCTCTCACCCGCCGCGGTGAGTTCCGTTCTGCGCGACGTGCTGGGCCCCGACGGCACACTCGTCGTGCCCGCGTTCACGCCGGAGAACTCGGACACGTCGCCCGCCTACCGCAATCTGACCAGGGGCATGACCGAACAGGAGAGAGCCGAGTTCCACAGGTCCATGCAACCCTTCGAGGAGGGTGCCACTCCCTGCCCCACGATGGGGGCGCTGGCAGAGCACGTACGGACGACGCCCGGCGCTGTGCGAAGCGCCCATCCGCAGACGTCCTTCGCCGCGATCGGCCCCAGAGCCGCGGAACTCCTCGACGACCACGACCCCCACTGCCATCTCGGAGAACGCTCCCCGTTGGCTCGCCTCTACGCCGCCGACGCCCAGGTGCTCCTCCTCCGGATCGGCTTCGCGGCCTGCACCGCGTTCCATCTCGCCGAATATCGGATGATTCCACCGCCACCCCTCCGCACCTATCGCTGCGTGGTCGGGCGAAAGGGCAACTGGATCTCCTACGAGGACGCCGTGCTCGACGACAGCGATTTCGCCGAGCTCGGCGCACGACTACCGCGGGGGCTGTTCTCGGAGGCGGAATTCGCCGGAAGGGAGGTGCGGCTCTTCCGAATGCGAGACACTGTGGACGCCGTCCGAGTCGAGATGTCGGGATATCGACAGAGCATGCGATCTCACGAACGCCCCGTCGGCGGAAGCGGGACCGATCCGTCACCCGCGTGAGCCGGACGGCGCGGACCATCCACGTACATACCAGGTCATCAGCAACAGGGGGCATGCGGTGGCACCTCAACGGGGATGGGGCCCGATCGACAACAGGCCCTATTTCTTCCTGAGTTACGCCCACACCCCGACCTGGGGGCCGGACGGGGGCGACCCCGATCACTGGGTGCACACGCTTTTCAAGGATCTGTGCAACCACGTCATGGCACTCACCGACCTGCCGGCGGGAGCACCCGCCGGTTTCATGGATCGGGAGCTGCGTTCCGGGCAGGGTTGGCCGGACCAGCTCAGCGAGAACCTCGCCACCTGCCGCGTGTTCGTACCGCTCTTCTCACCCCGCTACTTCACCAGCGAGATGTGCGGACGGGAGTGGTACGCGTTCAACGAACGGATCGTGCAGGCCAAGGCGGCCACCGGGGCTTCGGATCTGCCCGCCATCGTGCCGGCGCTCTGGACCCATGTGAACTTCGACCTTCTCCCCGATTCGGTTCGGCACATACATGTCGACCACTCCTCGTTCGGTGCGCGGTATCTGGCACACGGAATCTATGGGCTGATCAAACTCAAGAGGCTGAGAGACGAATACGAAGAGGCGGTGATGACTCTCGCCCAACGGATCGTGCGTGTGGCCCAGGAGTCCCCCCTGCCGACGAGCCGGCCGCGCCCCTACGACTCGACACCCAGCGCCTTCAAACCTCGCGGCGAAGGCCCCCGCCGCATTCATCTGACCGTGGTGGCGCCCACCAGGAGCAGCAAACCGGAGCATCGGGACGACCGCCCGTACGGCGAGGAGGCTCAGGACTGGAACCCTTACCACGGTGAGTCGGCCCGGCCGCTGCCGGCGCTCGCGGAGGAGATGATCCGGTCGCTGGACTACCGGATCACGGTCTCCGATTTCGACAACGACCCCTGGGAATGGGGTGGTTTCGGCCCGCTCGAGTCTGATGGTGGCACAGGAGACGAGAAAGTCCTGACCAGGCACCCGGGCATCCTCCTCATCGACCGCTGGGCGATCTCGGACGAGGACCGCAGGCGCAGACTCAAGGCACTCGATGACAACTCACGCCCCTGGATCAGTGCGATCGTCCCCTGGAACCGCGCCGACCTGCAGTGCCATGGCGAGGAGGGTCGGCACCTGGCTGCGGAGCTGGACCGCACACTGCCCCTGATCCTGGAGCGAGGCAGGCGCACCGACTGCCGTATCGCGGTCATGGGCGTTCCCACCCTCAAGGCGTTCACCGACATACTCCCTGCCGTCGTGGCCCACACGACACGGCAGTACTTCAAACACGCAGAGGCCCATCCACCACCTGGCCCACATGTGCCTCGCCCCCGGCTCACGGGTCCGACGTACACCTCGTATCCCGCGACAGGGAACGACACAGGAGGAGAAGCATGACGGCCACGGGCGGACGCATCATCACCTTCTACTCGTACAAGGGTGGTACGGGCCGCACGATGGCGCTCGCCAACACAGCGTGGATTCTCGCCTCCAACGGCAAGCGGGTACTGACCGTCGACTGGGACCTGGAGGCGCCGGGCCTGCACCGGTTCTTCAGTCCGTTCCTCGACCCCAACGCGCTCGCCGCCACCAGCGGCGTGATCGACATCATCACCGAGTACAGCTGGGCGGCGACGACTGGCGGCCCTCGCAGTGGCCCCTGGCACCTCGACTACGCACGGGTCGAGGACCACGCCGTGTCACTCACGACCGAGCAGCACGGCCTGTCCTTTCCGCACGGTGGCTCCCTTGACTTCCTCTCAGCGGGCAGGCAGAACCGTGAGTACTCAGCGACCGTGTCGTCCTTCGAGTGGGACAACTTCTACGAGCGCCTGGGTGGGGGCCTCTTCCTGGACGCCCTGCGCGACGACATGAGGGCCAAGTACGACTACGTCCTGATCGACAGCCGCACCGGCCTCACGGACAACGCGGACATCTGCACCATCCAGATGCCCGACGTGGTGGTCGCCTGCTTCACCCTCAGTGGCCAGGCTCTGGACGGCACGGCCGATGTGGCCAGAAACGTCGAGGAGGGCTACCGCAAGCGACGCATCCGGGTCCTGCCCGTACCCATGCGCGTCGACGAAGGCGAGAAACAGAAGGTCGAGGCGGGACGGGCGCTGGCCCGCATGCGGTTCGCGGGTCTGCCGAAGACCCTCGGCGGTGAGAATCGAACGCCGGAGCAGCTCGACGCGTACTGGGGCGCGGTCGAGATCCCGTACCGCCCTTTCTACGCCTACGAGGAGACTCTCGCGACCGTGGGCGACAAGAGTGGCATGCCGAACTCCATGCTGTCCGCCTTCGAACGACTCACCGCGGAGATCACCAATGGTGAGGTGACACACCTTCCCCCCATCCCCGAACAGGTGCGATCGCGCTGCCTGGACGCCTTCACCCGCCGGACACCACGGCCGACGCGACCGGACATCCTGATCGTGTACGCGGCGGAGAACCGTCTGTGGGCCGAGTGGGCGGAGTCGGCGTTCAAGCGCACAGGGTGCAACGTGACCCTGCACGACGTCACCAGCCACGCGCCGACCCAGCCGGACGTCGGAACCCGCGCGGTGCTCCTGCTGTCGGGCCCATTCATCAGCTCCCGCAACGCGCACGCCACGTGGCGCCTGCTGATGGAGGCCACTTCGGATCAGGCCCACGCCCCTGGTGTCGCGTTCCGCGTCGACGAGGTCCGGCTCAGCGGGCCCTATCGGAGTTCCACGCCCACGCTGCTCGGACTGGACGAGACCCAGTGCATCGCGGCCCTGCTCGGGGCCTTGGACTTGCGGGCGGAAACTCTGGCGAGCGGGCCGATGGACCCGAGCTTCCCGGGACGCACACCCGATATCTGGAACATGCCTGGCCGCAACACCACCTTCACCGGCCGGGCGCTTGTTCTCGATCGACTCCGTGATCAACTTCGGGAGGACATGACCGTAGCCGTGCCGAAGCCTCAGGCACTGTTCGGACTCGGCGGTGTGGGCAAGACACAGGTCGCGTTGGAGTACGTGCACCGGTTCATGGCCGACTACGACCTCGTCTGGTGGATCTCCGCCGAGGAGACCGAGAACGTCGTCGCTTCCCTCGCCGAACTAGGCGCGCGGATGGGGGCACAGGGGGGTGACGACATCACGCAGGTGAGTCAGGAGGCGGTACGCCTGCTCTCGCGTGACGCGAAGACGAAGCGCTGGCTCCTCGTGTTCGACAACGCCGACGACCCCGCCGCCCTGGCACGGTTCATCCCTGCGGGCGGCAGCGGGCACATCCTGGTGACCTCGCGCAACCAGGCATGGGGGGAGCGGGGCGAGCCCTTGCCCGTCGCCGTGTTCACCCGCGAGGAGAGTGTCGAGCACCTCTCCCGACGCACACCCGGGCTGAGCGCGCAGGAGGCCGATCGGGTGGCGGAGGCGGTCGGGGACCTGCCACTCGCCGTGGAGCAGGCGGCGGCCTGGCTCGCCGAGACGGCGGCGCCCGTCGAGGAGTATCTGCGCCTGCTGTCCGAGCAGACCTCGAACGTGCTGGACCTCAACCAGGCGGCCGATTACCCGCATACGGTGGCCGCCACCTGGCTGGTGTCCATCGCCCGGCTGCAAGAACGCTCACCGGCGTCCGTGCGGCTGCTGCAAGTGTGCGCGTTCATGGGACCGGAGCCGATCTCGTCGGCTCTGCTCTACAGCAAGGAGATGCTCGACGAACTCAGGTCGGTGGATCCGACTCTTCAGGAAAGACTGTTGCTCGGCCGAGTCGTCCGCGAGATCAGCCGCCTGGCTCTCGCGCAGATCGACCAGGTCAACAACAGCATCCAGATCCACCGTCTGGTGCAGGCCGTGATTCGCTCACAGCTTTCGGCAGAGGAACAGCGGCAGGCCAGGCATGTCGTCCATCTGGTGCTCGCCGGCGCCCGGCCACAGGACGACGAGCCCACGGACAATCCCGAGGGCTGGCCCCGCCTGGAAATCATCTGGCCCCATCTGTTGGCCTCCAACGCATGGGAGTGCCGCGAGTCCGAACCGCGTCGCCTGCTCATCGACCGCGTTCGGTATCTGTGGAAGCGTGGAGGGTTCACCGCCGCGGCACAACTCGCCGAAGAAATACTGCAGCACTGGAAGCCGGCACTCGGCGAGGATCACATGCAGTACCTGTACCTTCGCGCCCAGCTCGCCAACGTACGGCGGTCACAGGGCCGATACGTGGAGGCCAGAGGGATCGACGAGGACGTCCTGGACCGACAGCGTCGAGTTCTCGGCCCGACCCATCCGCACACCTACATGACGATGTCAGGTCTGAGCGGCGATCTCGCAGCTCTCGGGGAGTACCGGTCGGCAGTCGAGCAGGCCCGTGAGGCCTACGACGGATACGGGCAGATCTTCCACGACTCCCACCCGCGGACTCTCAACGCGGCGAACAACCTCGCCCTGGCGCTGCGTATGGTCGGCCGGTACAGCGAGGCCAGGGACATCGACCAGGACACCTACGATCGCCGCAAGGAGGTCCTGGGGCCCTACCATCCCTACACGCTTTCGTCAGCGTCCAGCCTGGGCCGCGACCTCAGGGAAGTGGGCCGCTACACAGACTCGGTGAGGCTCCTGGAGGAAGCCTACGCATCGCACAAGGACACGCTGACCAAGGCCTTTCCGGGCACGTTGAGCTGCGCCAAGGGGCTGGCCGTGTCACTGCGTCGGGCCGGGCGGTTCCAGGAGGCGGAGCGGCTCACCACGGCGACCCAGGCCGAGTACCGGGCGCAGTACGACGCGCCTACGCCCGACTCGTTGGCCTGCGACCTGAACTGGGCAGCCGACCTGTACGCCACGGGCCAGAACGAGAAGGCTCGGCGCGAGGCACACCTAGCGCTGACGGAGTACATGAAGGTACCGGGAGAGCGGCACCCTTACACCTTGGCAGCGCTGAACAACCTGGCCATCTACCAGTGGAGCTGCGGAGAGCGCGAAGCGGAGTCAGCCTTCCGGCGGGCGCACGAGTTCATGGCGGACGTCCTGGGCGAACGGCACCCTCACACCCTTTTCTGCCGCGCCAACCACGCCAATGTCCTCGCCGAGCAGGGGCATCTGGAGGAAGCGCGGCTGTCGGAGGAGACGGCACTCAACGACTTGAGGCAGGTTCTGGGTGCCCACCATCCGGAGACCCTGGCCGTAGGCAGCAACCTGGCGCTGACGCTGCATACGCTGGGGCGGACTGCGGAAGCGGAGCAGATGAGCACGGAGGTGCTGACCGCACTGGGACAGCAGGCAGCGGTGTTGGGGCACAACAACGCGATCCTGCAACAGGTCAGCCAGAAGCAACGGGTCTACCGGGACCTGGAACCACTGGCAGTGTGAGCGATCGAGAAGGAGGAGGGGGTGCCTTCGCCGCTTGTCGCCGACCCCTCTCGCAACGGGGTGTCCTCCAGAAGCCAGCCCAGCATGTCCGGCAGGGCACGCAGGGCCCCGAAATGCGCCGCATCCGGCTCAAGGACGATGGTGGCGCGCGGAATGCGCGCAGCCAGCCACGACGAGTGCGCGGGCGGGGAGAAGACATCCTGCACACCGTGCCAAAGCCGCACAGGCGTGCGGATGTCAGCTGGATCGAACCCCCACGGCCCGGCCAGGGCGAGAGCGTCATCGATCCAGCCGTACGGCGAGGTGCGCAGTGCCTCGATGTAATTGCGCATCAGCATGGAGCGGATGCCGTTGTCCGAGACGATCCTGCGATCGTCAGCGGTCAGATCGTGCCGGATCTGTTCCAGTAGCTTGGCCGGGTCGGAGCGGATCGCCTTGGACCGCGGGATGAGCTGGGCCATGAAACGCTCGGGGTCCTTGAACGCCAAGCGGAATTCGTCGACGTTGAAGGCCGACATCCCCTTGTACCAGTCCAGCCCCTCCGCGTCGCGGGGGGCGAGTGTGACGAGTGCGCCTGCTCTGGTGACCCTGTGCGGCAATCGAGCCGCGCAGGCGAGTGCGTGCGGGCCACCGCCGGAACGGCCCACCACGGCGAACCGGTCCAGGCCCAGCGCATCGGCGATCGCTGTGACGTCCTCGGCCACGTCCACGACCCGACGCCCGGGCAGCCGACTGGAGCCGCCGTAGCCCGGACGGTCGTAACTGATCAAGTGGACGCCGCGCTGGTAGAGGAACATGGAGCGAGGCCGGGGGCCCACTCGGCTGCCGGGCATGCCGTGCAGCAGGAAGACCGGCCGCCCACCCGGGTCACCGGAGCATTCGACCCGCAACAGCCGTCCGTCCGGCGTCCGGACACGGTCCAGCGTCGGCACCAGGTCCTGCACAGCGCTTCCCCTCTCCTGGTCCCGCCGACCGGGACCACGCTGCCGGAACTCGTCCCGTGCGTCCAGTCAACGCCACTTTGTTGATGCCAACGTAGCCGACCACGCCCAGATTGGCGGCATGCGTGAACTTACGTTCTCAGGGCGTACAGCAGTGCCTGACGCGGCCTTGCCGCACGACAGCTGAACCACCCCCGCGGCACCGGCCAGGGAGGAGCCCGCAGCTCTCCGCCGTCCACGGCCACCATGCCCGACGCGTGTCTTGACTTCACCATGCCTTCACGTCAGATTCGAGGCTCCGCACACAGCCCGGGGCGTACGGGAGCGTGGTCGCGTTGCCGCCGGGGGATCAGCACCGCCACCCGTCCCTTCGTGAGGCTGGAGCGTCCCGCATGTCCAAGAGCGCGGATCCTGAGAGACGTACGGGGCCCGAGGCGGGCCCGAGTCGGCGGCGGGTGCTGGGGACGGCCGCGGGGGCCGGGGCCGCGGTCGCCGCGGGCGGCGGGCTCGCGGGGGCCGCCGTCGCCGCCGCTCCGCCCCTGCTCGGCACGTACGACGTGGTCGTCGTCGGCTCCGGCGCGGCCGGGATGACCGCCGCGCTCACGGCGGCGAAGCAGGGCTTGAGTTGTGTCGTCGTGGAGAAGGCGCCGACGTTCGGCGGGTCGGCGGCGCGGTCGGGGGCCGGGATCTGGCTGCCCAACAACAGTGTGATCAAGGCGGCGGGGGTGCCGGACACCCCGGCCAAGGCGGCGCGGTACCTCGCGGCCGTGGTCGGCGACGACGTGCCCGCCGACCGGCAGAGGGCGTTCCTCGACCACGGGCCCGCCATGCTGTCGTTCGTCATGGCGAACAGCCCGCTCAGGTTCCGCTGGATGGAGGGGTACAGCGACTACTACCCGGAGCTGCCGGGCGGGCTGCCGAACGGGCGGTCCATCGAACCGGACCAGTTCGACGGGAACCTGCTGGGCGAGGAGCTGGCACGGCTGAATCCCGCCTATCTGGCCACGCCGGCCGGGATGGTGGTGTTCAGCGCCGACTACAAGTGGCTCGCGCTGACCGCCGTGAGCGCCAAGGGGCTGGCCGTCGCCACCGAGTGTCTCGCCCGGGGCACCAAGGCCGCCCTGCTCGGGCAGAAGCCGCTGACCATGGGGCAGGCACTGGCGGGCGGGCTGCGGGCCGGGCTGCTCGGCGCCGACGTGCCGGTGTGGCTCGACACCCCGCTCACGGACCTGCACCTGGAGAACGGCGCCGTGAAGGGTGTGGTCGTCACCAGGAACGGCTCCGCCGGGCTGGTCCGGGCCCGCCGGGGCGTCGTCGTCGGCTCCGGCGGTTTCGAGCACAACGCGGCCATGCGGGCGCAGTACCAGGAGCAACCGGTCGGAACGCAGTGGTCGGTGGGGGCCAAGGAGAACACCGGCGACGGGATACGGGCCGGCCAGCGCGCCGGTGCCGATGTCGCGCTGATGGACGACGCCTGGTGGGGACCGGCCGTCGACACCCCGGGCCAGGCCTGGTTCTGCCTCGCCGAACGCACGCTGCCCGGAGGGCTGTTGGTCAACAAGGCCGGTGCGCGGTTCGTCAACGAGGCGGGCCCGTACAGCGATGTGGTCCACACGATGTACGAGAAGGACACCTCGTCCGCCTCGCACATCCCGGCCTGGCTGATCGTCGACCAGAACTACCGCAACCGGTACCTGTTCAAGGACATCGCGCCGACCTTCCCGTTCCCCGACGAGTGGTACGACGCCGGGGCGGTCCACAAGGAGTGGACGCTCGACGCGCTGGCCGGCGCGATCGGCGTACCCGCCGCCGCCCTCCGTTCCACCGTCGACCGCTTCAACTCCCTGGCCCGGCAGGGCGACGACACCGACTTCGGGCGCGGCGACAGCGTGTACGACCACTACTACTCGGACCCGTCCGTGACGCCCAACTCCTGCCTGGCGCCGCTGTGGTTGCCGCCGTTCTACGCCCTGCGCATCGTCCCCGGCGACCTCGGCACCAAGGGCGGACTCCTCACCGACGCCCGCGCCCGCGTCCTGCGCCCGGACGGCACGGTGATCCCCGGTCTCTACGCGGCGGGCAACGCCAGCGCCGCCGTGATGGGCCGCAGTTACGCGGGCGCCGGATCGACGATCGGCCCGGCGATGACCTTCGGGTACGTGGCGGCGCTGGACATCGCCGGGAAGCTGTAGTGCCGCGGCGGGCGACGTTCGCGCGAGGGGCGTACGTCGCCCGCGACGGCGCTGCGGGTCAGTGCACCTGGGAAGCGGCGCCCGTGTCGTCGAGCCGCAGGTCGATCCACGGGATCGTGTCGCCGTCCAGCAGATAGCGCTCGGTCTCCACGAAACCGTGGTCGAGCGCGAACCGCAGGCCGTCCTCGTTCGAGGACAGGACGCAGGTCTCGATCGTCCGGGCGCCCAGTTCGCGCGCCCGCCGCACGGCCCGCTCGTACAGCTGCTCGCCGAACCCCCGACGCCGGTGTTCGGCGAGCACGCGCGCGATCACCATGGCCGTCGCGCCGTCCCCCTCGGGCGGACGCACGGTGGAGTTGCCGACGAGGACGCCGTCCGCGTGGGCGAGTTCGAGGTGGTTGCGTACGGCGCGCTCGCGGACGTCGTCCAGGGAGAGCAGGTGGGCCGGGATGATCGTGTTGTGGACGTGCCGCCAGGCCTCGAGTTCCTCGTCCCCGGCCGCACCGTCCACGCGCTTGATGTCGAGATCGGTCACGGCGTCAGCCTAGGGCCCTGGACACCGCCCGCGCCGACCGGTTTTCGGCTACGCGTCGAGGAGCGCGTACGCCCGTACCGGGAACGTCCCCATGCCCTCGACGGCCGGCGGCGCGGCGTGGAAACGGAAGCCCCGCGCGGGCAGTTGCTCCAGGCCCCGCAGGTGTTCGACGACGGGGATGCCGGCGGCGAGGAGACCGGTGTGCGCGGGACGGGTGCCGTCGTCGGTGTCGTCGATGTTGAGGGTGTCCATCCCGACGAGGACGGCGCCCTGCTCGACCAGCCAGGCCACCGCGTCGGCGGTGAGGTAGGGGTGGCCGTGACCGTAGCGGTCGGTGCCCCAGTGCCGGGCCCAGCCCGTGTGGATCAGCACCGCCCGGCCGCTCACGTCGTACGGCAGCAGCGCCTCCCGGTCCACGGCCCGGCCGCGGTCGTCGACACCCTCGACGCGTACGACGACACCGTCGAGGTCGATCAGCCGGTCGAGCGGCAGGCCCGCGAGATCCTGGCCGTCGTCGAAGCGGTGGTGGGGGCTGTCGACGTAGGTGCCGGTGTTGGACACCATCGAGATGCGGCCCATGGCGAACTCGGTGCCGGGGGCGTAGATCTTCCGCGAGGCCTCCCGGGTGAGGTGCTCGCCGATCTCGGGGCCGGGCAGCCCGGGGTAGGTGATCATTCCGTGCCGGATGGGGTGGCTGAGGTCGACGATCCGCCGTGACTCGGTGCTCATGCCACGCATCCTCCCTGTAGTACCACTTCATCACAAGCAAGATTTACTGAAGCGGCACTACAGTGTGGCTTATGGAACTGGATCCCCGTCGGCTGCGCGTCCTGCGTGCGGTGGCGCTGCGCGGCGGTGTGGTGGACGCGGCGAAGGTGCTGCATCTGACGCCGTCGGCCGTGTCGCAGCATCTGGCGCAGCTGGAGCGGGAGGTGGGTCAGCCGCTGGTGGACCGGTCGCGGCGCCGGGCGGGGCTGACCCCGGCGGGACGGCTGCTGGCGGCGCGGGCGGAACGGATCGAACGGGAACTGGCGGAGGCCCGCCGTGAACTCGCCGAGCTGACGGGCCGTTCGACGGGGCCGGTGACGGTCGCCGCGTTCTCCTCGGCGGTGTGCCATCTGCTCGTCCCGGCCCTCGCCGCCCTCGCCCGCACCCACCCGGAACTGCAGCCGAGGGTGGTGGAGGCCGAGGGCCCCGAGGCGCTGCGCGAACTGCGCACCGGCGGACTGGATCTGCTGGTCGTCGAGTACGACGGCGACGATCCCGACCCGCACGAGCAGTGGCGCGACCTCGCGTCCGCGCCGGTGGCCGACGACGAGTACCGCGTGGTCACCCCGGCCGACTGGTCACCGACGCCCCGCTCGGTCAGGGATCTCGCCGACCGCCCCTGGGTCACCGCACCGCCCGGCACGGCGTGCGGCCGCGCCCTGGCGCGCATCTCCGCGCAGTACGCCTTCACCCCGAGCCGCGCCCACACCGCTCGGGAGTTCCCGACCGCGCTGTCCCTGGTCCGGGCGGGCCTCGGCGCGGCCGTGGTCCCCACCCTGGCCCTCACCGACGCACCCCCGGAAACCGTGGCCCTGCCCACGGTCCCGGTGGCGGGCCACCGCCGCATCGCAGCCACATGGCCCGCCTCCCCGTCCGGCCCACAGCCCCGGACTTCGGCACTGGTCGAGGCCCTGCGACAGTCGGCCGAGAACTTGGGGCTGACGCCTGCGCCTTGATGCGCCATGAGGGGGCGGGCGTGACGTGCGGGGCTGCGTGGCGGGGGGTGCGAGCGGGGCCGCAGGGGCGCGAGCGGCGGTGGGTGCGGTTCAGCGGAGGAGAGCGGGGGTGGCCTGTCGCCGCAGGGCGGCTTCTGCGGCGAGAGCCCACCGCCGCTTTCATCTCACGGTCCCTCGGCCTCCGGGCCGCCCCGGAGTCGAGCCCGGGGCGGCCCGGAGGCCGAGGACGGTGAGGTGTTCCCACGGGACTCCCGTGACCGTGGACGGGAACCGTCGTTCCGGCAGAGGCGTCGCCCGGCGATCCGGGGCCGCGTCGCCGGCGACCCAGGGGACGCCCCGCCGGCGACCCGGCGGTCGCCCCGCCCGGGCGATCTAGCGGGTGGACCCGGCGCGCTCCCGCTCAGCCGCTGCCTCGTCCGCCGTCGCCGTCCCGGCCCCCGGCTCGGCGTTCTTCTCGGCGAACCCGCGCCGGCCCGGCAGGACCGCGAGGACGATCAGGGTTCCGGCGGCCATGATGATCCCGCCGATGAGGCTGGTCTGGGCGACACCGTGGGCGAAGGCCTGGTGGACGGCGTCCACGACGGCCTGCGCCTGCTGCGGCCCGGCGGAGGGATCCTGCGCGACCCGCTCCGCGACCGCCAGGCCACCGCCGACCGAGTCCTTGGCGATCTCCATCGCCTCGCCCGGGAGCCGGTTGCCCACCAGATCGGTCAGCTCGTCCCGGTAGGCCGTGCCCAGCAGCGAGCCCAGCACCGCGATGCCCAGCGCTCCGCCCAGCTCCAGCGCGGTGTCGTTGGCACCGCCGGCGACGCCCAGCTCGGACTCGGGGAAGGAGTCCATGATCGTGTCGGTCGCCGGGGAGACGCTCAGCCCGATCGCGAAGCCCAGCATCATCATCGGCGCCAGGAAGTCCCCGTACGTCGAACCCTTGTCGATCTGGGTGAGCAGGAACACGCCCGCCGTGCCGACGGCCATGCCGGTCACGACCATCGCCTTCACCCCCAGCTTCGGGGTCAGCTTCCCGGTCACCACGGCCCCGAGGAACACCGCACCGGCCAGCGGCAGCAGCCGTACACCCGTGTCCAGGGCGTCGTAGCCGAGGACGAACTGCAGGAACTGCGTCGAGTAGTAGATCGCGCCGAACGTGCCGAAGAAGAAGAACAGCACCGCGAGCATCGAGCCGCTGAAGGGCCGCAGCGCGAACTTGCGGACGTCCAGCATCGGGTGCGGGTGACGCAACTCCCAGGCGCCGAAGGCGAGCAGACCGACACCGGCGACCACGGCCGCGGTGACAGGACCGACGCCCCAGCCGAAGTGCGGGCCCTCGATGGCCGCGTACACCAGGGAGCCGACCGAGACGATCGACAGCAGACCACCGACGTAGTCGATCCGGCCCATGCCCTCCGCCTTGGACGGCGGCACCAGGGCGAGCGCGCCGAACACGGCGACGACGGCGATCGGCACGTTGATCAGGAAGGTCGAGCCCCAGGCGTGGTCCTCGAGCAGCCAGCCGGCGACCAGCGGGCCGACGGCTATCGCGAGGCCCGAGGTCGCGGTCCACGCGGTGATGGCCTTGACGCGCTCCCCCCGGGGGAAGGTCGCGACCAGCAACGACAGCGTGGCCGGCATCACGACCGCGGCACCGACACCCATGATCGCGCGGGCCGCGATGACCAGCGAGGTCTCGTCGACCATGCTCCCCATCACCGAACCGCCGGCGAAGATCAACAGCCCAAGCACCAGCGCGCCGCGCCGGCTGTACTTGTCGCCGATCGAACCCAGCACCAGCATCAGCGCCGCGTACGGGACGGTGTAGCCGTCGACGACCCACTGCAGATCACTGCTGCTCAGGCCCAGGTCGGTGGTCATGTCGGGGGCGGCGACGATCAGCGACGTGTTCGCCATCACCACGATCAGCAGGCTCAGGCACAGCACGAGCAGCGCCCACCAGCGCCGCGCGTACGGCCCGGTCATCTTCTCCACGGGGGTGTTCGCGAGGAAGGGCATCGGTAGCTCCTAGAGGACGGGGACGACGAGCAGAATCACTTAATTGCCCATCGATGTGCAGACTAGTTTATTGCCCATTGCTGTGCAACTATCGCGATGACCCCCCTCCTTCCACCCGCCCCCGAGGTACCGACGTGACCAGCCGACCAGCACGAACACCGACGGCGAGGCCGAGGCCGTCTCCGGCACAGCGCCACGAGACGCCACCTCCTCCCCCTCCGACTGCGGCTTCGCCTCAGCGGCGGGACGCGCAGGCCACCCGTGCCCGGATCCTCGACGCGGCCCGGCGGGAACTGGCCCGCGACCCCGACAGCCGCCTGGAGGACATCGCCGAGGCCGCCGGTGTGGCCCGGCGCACCGTGTACGTCCACTTCGCCGGCCGGGCCGCGCTCGTCGAGGGCCTGGCCGCCGAGGCCGCGGAGGCGATCCGGCGGGCCGTCGCGGACGCCCCCGCCGAGACCGCCGACGCCGCCGCCGACCTGGCGCGCCTCGTCCTCACCGTGTGGCCCGTCGGCGACCGCTACCGCACCCTCATCCGGCTGGCGCGCGGCCATGACCTCACCCCCACCCGCGTCGACGAACTGCTGTCCCCCGCCCGCGACCTGGTCACGAAGGTCCTCACGCACGGCCACCGGCAGGGCGTCTTCCAGACCACCCTCCCGCCCTACCCGCTCACCCGGGCCGTCGAGGCCCAGCTGCTGGCCCTGCTCGACTGCGTCAACCGCGGCCTCTGGTACGACGACGGCACCGGCGCCGCCACCGCCGCCCTCGTCACCGCCGGAGTCGCCCCCGACACCGCCACCGCGAAGGTCGCTCACATACGGAAGACCGGGTCGCCCCCGAGCCTCGTCTGAAACCCCGAGCCGTCCCCGCCACCCCACGACCAGCGGCACACCCGAGGCGTCAACTCCGCACCCCGCGCACGCCGTTGGTGCCGCGGAACGCTAGCCGTCGTCGCCACCTCGCGGTCCGCCCCGGTGCTCGCGCCCGTCGCGGTGGACCGGGCCGTGGCCGCGCGCTGGAACCGACCCAGGGCTGAACCAGGGTCTTCGCCGAGCCGATCGCGCTCCGGAACATCCCCGGCGGGGCCTCCGGCTGCGCTCGGTCACCGCCACGGAGCTGGGCCTCACGGCCCGCTTCTCCGCCAAGTCGGTCACCTTCCGCCGCGACGACGCCCGGGGCACCTCCTCGAACGGTTCGGCCTGAGAGGCTTCAGGCGCCGTCCGCCGGAAGAGTCGTGGCGAGCGCCGACGCGGCCTCCTCGACCACCGCGCTGGCACGCTCCTCCGGCACGCCGGCCGCGATGAGGGTGGCCGTGGCGATCCGGTGCCCGTCGTCCTCCAGCGCACCCGTGTTGACGGACTCCAGGAGCGCGACGTGCATCGCCTCCAGGCCGGCGCTCTGCACGGCCGGCGGCAGATGGGAGTGGAAGACGCCGTCCCGCTGCCCGCGCTCCAGGATCGCCGTGGCGGCCTCGCGGGCCGGCGCGAGCACCTCGGCGACGCGCTCGGAGCCGAGGTCCCGCCGGGCGAGGGCCAGCAGCATCCGGTAGCGGTCGCCCACCGGCCACATCCGGAGCACGAACCGCGCCAGCGCCCGCTCGGCCGGCTCCGCCGGATCCCCCGACTCCGGCCCGGCCTCGACCGTGTTCCGCAACGTCTCGGCGGCTTCCTCGGCGAGCGCCTCCAACAGCGCGGCCCGTCCCGGGAAGTGTCCGAAGAGGGTACGCCGGACGACCCCGGCGGCCCGCGCCAGCTCCTCCAGCGTGACATCGGGGTTCCGCCCCAGCTCCTCACGGGCCGTGGCCAGGATGCGCGCCCGGTTGGACCGCGAATTACGGCGCAGCGGCTCGCGGGCCACGGGCTTGCTCACGGAGAACCTCGCAGCATCGGAGGACGGACGAACAGCCCCCTATTTTGTCACGCCGGGCCGAAGCCCCCCTCTCGCGCCCCACCACCCACACACGGAACACACCGCCCGACCGACCAGGCCCCGTACGCCCCGCCCGGCGCCGATCATCCGCGGGTCAGACCCAACTCCCCGGCCCGTACGCCCGCCTGGAAGCGTGAGGCCGCGTCCAGGCTGACGAGCAGTTCCGCGACCCGGCGGCGGTAGGTGCGCAGCGACATGCCCAGCTCGCGTGCGGCCACCTCGTCGGTGGCGCCGGAGACCAGGGCGCGCAGGACCTTGGAGGTACCGGCGTCCACGCGGGGCCGCTGCGGATCGAGGAAGGTGGACAGGTCGGCCGCGCTCTCCCAGGCGGCCTCGAAGAGCGCGTAGGTGCCGCCGATCAGGGCCGGCGAGGCACTCATCGTGTACGTGCGCGGCCGCTGGGTGCCCGGCGCGGAGGACGCCGGGTCGGTGAGGATCATGGTGCGCCGGTCGATGATGACGGTGCCCTGCGGCAGGGGGGCCGTGGCGATCCGGATCCGGAAGCCGTACGCGGCCATCTCCCGCAGGACGTCCCGGTCGCGCTCGTCGGCGAGAACGGCGGGGCTGTACAGCTTGCGCGCCCGGTGCACCTTGCCGAGGCGCATCTGGCGGCGGGCGGCCTCACGGGCTCCGGGCCAGGTGTCGAGGTCGTGGGCGATGTGAACCCATTCCCCGGCGTCCGACTCCGCCAGGGGCCCGACCCGGGCCCAGAACTCGACATCACCGCGGAGTTCGATGACCTGTGCCATGCGTTCAGTATGCCGTTGGCAGGAAGGTGCCACGGGCTCGCCGGAAGGGCGCGGATCTTGCAGGCTCGCCTCCATGAACGGCAGGTTCCGCCCGGCCGACGCCCCGCACCCCGTCCCGCGAGACGTCACCCGGCTCTTCCGATCCTCAGACGAAGGACGCTCCCATGAATCTCCTGATCCTCGGTGCGACCGGTCCCACCGGCCGCCATGTCGTCGACTTCGCCCTCGCGGCGGGCGACCGGGTGACCGTCCTGGCGCGCAGGCCGGAGGCTCTGGCGGACCTGGCGGACCGGGTGACCGTGGTCGCCGGGGACGCGACCTCGCACGGTGACGTCGCGAAAGCCATGGTCGGGCAGGACGCCGTCGTCTCCGCTCTCGGCAGGAGCACCTCGATACGTGCCGACGATCTGTTCACCCGCGCCGCGACGGCCGTGATCGGCGCGGCCCGGGAGCGGAACGTCTCCCGGTTGGTGTGGCTGTCCTCGTTCGGAGTGGGTGAGACCTACCGCTCGGCGAGCGTCGTACAGAAGATCTTCTACCGCACCTTCCTCCGGAACATCTACGCGAACAAGGCGATCTCCGAGCGGGCGATCCGCTCCAGCGGCCTGGACTGGACGCTGGTCTACCCGACCATGCTGACCAAGGGCCCCGCCAAGGGCGGCTACCGCGCCGGCCACCGTCTCCCGATGAAGGGCAACCCGACGATCAGCCGCGCGGACGTCGCCGACTTCCTGCACAAGGCGTCCCACGACCCCACCTGGATCCACCGCGACGCCGTCATCACGGACTGAACCCGCCGCCCGGCACCCGGCACCCGGCACCCGGCAGGGCAGTGCCCCAGGCCGGGCCCCGCAACAGCCGTGACGTTCGCTCGATGGCCGACGGGGCGTCACGTTGCGACGTCCACCAGGACCGTGCCGACCGCACCGCCCTCCACCGCTCGGTGCGCGTCGGCGATGCGGTGGAACGGAAAGCGGACCAGAGCGATCGCCGCACAGTGAGGAGGCGGATTCAGCGGTGGGCCGACCGCGACCGCGCGCACGGCGAGGCCGGGATGACCCGGCCCGGTTCATGCACCTCCGGCGTGGCGTCGATCCGGCCGGGATTCGTTGATCACGGCGGATCAGAGCGTGCGCCGGCCGACGGCTGCCCCGCGAGCAGGGCTGCGGGTGTCGGGGGATCCGGCAGTTCGGTGAAGGAATACGGAGGCCAGGGGCCCAGAAAACGGATACGCACGGCGGGTTGGCGTGCCTGGAGTTCGCTCAGGACTCCACCCACGGTGTCGATGTTCTCCTGCCGGGTGAGGAGGGCTGCTGACAGCACGTGTGTCTCGTCCGGGGATTGCCGGGTGCGTCCGCGGTCACGCAGGTCTTCCGCGATGGCGAGCAGTTTGCCGCGGATTTCCGCGTGCACCTCGTCGGCCAGCCGCTCGGCCGTCTGCCTGGCGGTCTGTTCCTCCTGTTTGGCGAGGAGCCGGCGCATTCCCGCCGAGCGCTGCGTCGAGGCCGCATCCGTGTGCGAGGCCGGTGTGGCGCCGAGGGCTCTGCGGTCCAGGGCTATCTCCACACGCAGTTCGCACCGGTCAGCCAGTGTGCGTAGCTGTTCGTCGATCTCGGCTGCCCGTTCGGCGATCCATTCCGTCAGTCGCTCGGCCGCCTTCCGCCCGCCTGCGGACCCGCCCGCCGGGGACGGCTCATCGGCCACCAGGACATTGAAGGTCATGGGCAGGACACTGCCGGTTCGTTCCCACACGGTGGTGACGACCTCGCTCTGCTGCCTCACCCAGCGGCGGACCTGGTCGTCACTGCCCTGGTACGGGGTGGCGGGGGCATCGTGCACCAAGGCCGCGATGCCTGTGCCCGGGGCGTGTACGAGCCGTGTGGGACACCCGTCGAGACCGGTGACCTCACAGGTGGTTGCTGTCCCTGGACGGAGCAAGGCGTACACGTACAGGGCGTGTTCCCCGGTCATGCGTCGGCCTCCTCGGCCCAGCGCCGAGGGTTGACGAGTTTGTCGACCACGTCGTCGACCACCTCGTCCAGGCCCCGGTGCAGGTCCGCGACGGAGGAAGTGATGCCGTGGTCGTCCTTGATCTGGTCCATCGCCTCATCCAGTTCCAGCAGCGCGTCGGCCAGGCGCTCGCTCTCCTCCAACGTCAGGTCGCCTCCGTTGATACGGCGCAGAGCCTGGCGTTCGAGCGCCTCCTGGATGACCTCCACCAGCGTGACCACCAGAGACAGCACGCCGTGCTTGAGGCTTTTCTCGTCGACGGTCAGGGGCATGACTGCCCACCTTTCTGTGTCACGGTTCGCCGTACGGTCATGCGGCCGGTGGCATGGACCCCACCGTGGTCAGCGCCTGCGTCAACGCCTGCGTCCAAGGCACCGAGTCCCCGGCGGCCAGCAGCACTTCGCCCCGCCCCATGGCACGCAGGACGAGCACTTCGCCGTCCCCGGCGGGGCTGGTCCCGTTCGCCGTACGGCGCACACCGGTGATCTCCGCGGTGGGTACGACCAGGGCGGGCCGGGAATCCATGGGCGACTTCCAGGTCAGGGCCTCACCGGTGAGCCGTCCCTGCCCACAGCGCCACAACGGGCCGCCGCGGCGCGGCTCGTGGAACCACAGCCGCCCCTCCGCCAGCGGCCGCTCCTCGACAGCCGGCGACGTGTGCCAGAGCGCGTCGTCCAAACGGCCCGCGCACGCGTCGGTGAGATGGTCGTGCAGCCGCTCGGGGTCCTGGGCCGACAGCAGTTCCTCCGTACCGTCGGCCAGCGCCACCCGCACCCGCAGGCGTTCCTCGCCGCCCACCGTGGGCTCCGGGGCGAGTCGGACACCCCGGACCACGCCGAGATCGCTCTCCCACAGGACTTCCCGAGGCTCGTCCCGCACCACGGCCAGACGCTGGTCGGTCAGCCAGACGATGCCGGGCCGCCAGGTGCGGTTCGGCCCCTCTGTCAGCAGGTGTCCGCCGCTCATGCGGCTGATGACTCTCTCGCCGTCCCACAGGTCGATCGTGCGGCGTGCGGCGGACCGTTCGGCCCAGGCCCGGGTCGCCTCGTCCCAGTTCCGCATCATGCCGTACTCGAGCATGGTCTCCATGCCTGCGACGGCCGCCCGGAGGCTGACCCCGATCAACGGGACGTCCGACACGGCGACAATGAGGTCCAGGTGCAGGACCGCGCCCTTGTTCAGCAGGACCTCCACCAGGTCGTCCAGTGTCACCCGGGGGTCACGCGTCGGACGCAGGGGCGATGGCTCAACGGTCACGCCGGGCCGCCTCGTCCCCAGCCTCCACGTTCGCGCGGTCGCCACCGGCGGCGGGGCCGTCGAGAGGGACGGGACCCGCCAGGGCTTGCTCCGTCAGGCGGGCCTGGGCACTGCGCCAACCGCACCAAGGGCAGTACTCCTGCAGCAGTTGCTCGACGGGAGCACGTTTGTCGCACTGGGGGCATGTCTCCTTCGCCACCCGCGCCTGCCGCCAGGCGGCCGTCTCCGTGTCCGTACCGGAGGGGAACTCCAGCCCGTAGTGAGCGGCCGTCTCGAACGAGGCCAGGGCGGCGCGCAGACGGATGCCGAGCAGTTCCACCCCCGCCACCGACACCATGATGTCGGCGTTGAGGACCAGTCCTTTGTCCAGCAGGGTCTCCACGACATGGGCCAGACCCCCGTCGCCGTCCCGTCTGGGCTGCAGGGGAACGGCTCCCACGCCTCGCGTTCCGGCCATCGCCCCATCGCGGCGTGTGCTTGCGGGCGGTAAGGCGGCCCGGTTGCCCACGTTGTCGTCCGGATAGCTGCTCATGCCTGTGCAAGTATCCGCCCTCGCGCGGCTTACACACCCGACACGGCGGAGGTCGGCCGTCCTGGCGGGGGTACGCGGCTGCGTTTTCAGTACAGGCCGTTTCCCACCCACACCGACCAGCTGCGCAGAAGCCATGTACCGCTGGTTCAAACGCTGCGAACTGGAACATCCGCGCAGGCCAGGGACGCTCGCACCACCGACACCGGCAACGAGGCCGAACTCACGAGCAGCGGATTCAGTCCGCTCAGGCCAAGTCGCCGACCCAACAGGACAAAATGAACGTTTCAGCAGGTCAGAGACCTGCAGAAGTGGAGCGGGTGGGACTCGAACCCACGGCCGACGGATCATGAGTCCATTCGGGATCTTGGCGACCCTTGCCGATCCGTGCCGATCCGCGCCGATTCATGGCGTTCTTGCAGGTCAGGCGTGTGCACCTGTGTCGGGGTTCGGCGACAGCAGCCCACAGCGGCACGGAGTAGCACGGGATGCTCGCCGGCCTGCGGAATCGGAGACCACGTGCCAGCACACGCACATCCGAGCCACGCGACGACCATCCCGCCCGCGGTACGACTGGAGTAACTGGTCCGCCCCCGCGGGACGTACCGGCCCGGCATGACTGGTGCAGTCGAGAAGCCGGTGACGCGGCGGGAGGGCCGCGTCACCGGCGGGTCGGGGCGGCCGTGCAACGGGCCGCCCCGGCTGTTACGAAGGGATGACCTTGTCCTGCCGGGCGTTGCGAGCCAGCCGCTCGCGGACCAGCGCGAAGGCCACCACGGCCCCGGCCACCAGGGTGGACAGGACGACCTGGTCGCGGCCGCCGCCGTCGGCGGTGTCGGTCAGCATGTAGACCAGGACGAACGTGATCATCGCGATGGTGGCCCAGGTCAGGTACGGGTACAGCCACATCCTGACGACCAGCCTGTCCGGCGACTCCCGCTGGATGATCTTGCGCATCCGCAGCTGGGAGAAGCAGATCACCAGCCAGACGAAGAGGGCGATCGCACCGGAGGAGTTGAGCAGGAACTGGAAGACCGTGTCCGGCCAGAGGTAGTTGAAGGCGACGGCGACGAAGCCGAAGACCACCGAGGCCAGGATCGCCGCCCGCGGGACTCCGCGTCCGGTGGTGCGGGCGAAGGCGGCCGGGGCGTCGCTGCGTCGGCCGAGCGAGAACGCCATCCGGGACGCGGTGTAGAGGCCGGAGTTGAGACAGGACAGCACGGAGGTGAGCACGATGGCGTTCATGATCTCGCCGGCGTGCGGGATGCCGACGGAGTTCAGCGCGGCGACGTACGAGCCGTCCTCGAGGATCGCCGGGTCGTCCCAGCGCAGCAGCGACACCACGACGAGGATCGAGCCCAGATAGAACACCGCGATCCGCCAGATCACGCTGTTGGTGGCCTTGGTGACCGCGGCCCGCGGGTTCTCGGTCTCGCCGGCGGCCAGGGTGACGATCTCGCTGCCCATGAAGGAGAAGACCACCATCAGGATGCCGGTGAGGATCGCCCCCGGCCCGTTGGGCAGGAACCCGCCGTGTTCGGTCAGGTTGGAGAAGCCGGATGCCGGGTGATCCGAGCCGGGCAGCAGGCCGAAGATCGCGAGTCCGCCGATCACGATGAACGCGGCGATGGCGACGACCTTGATGCCGGCGAACCAGAACTCGAACTCGCCGTAGGAGCTGACGGAGACGAGGTTGGTGGCGGTGAGGACGACCATGACGAGCAGGGCCCAGCCCCACTGCGGGACCGCAGGGATCCACCCGGCCAGGATCTTGGCGCCGGCGGTCGCCTCGACGGCGAGCACCACGACCCAGAAGAACCAGTACAGCCAGCCGATGGTGAAGCCGGCCCAGCGGCCCAGCGCACGGTCCGCGTAGGCGGAGAACGAGCCGGAGGAGGGGTTGGCCGCGGCCATCTCGCCGAGCATCCGCATGACGAGGACGACGAGGGTGCCGACGAGCAGGTAGGAGATCAGGATGCCGGGACCGGCGGCGGCGATGCCGGATCCGGAGCCGACGAACAGACCGGCACCGATGACACCACCGATCGCGATCATCGACAGGTGACGGTTCTTCAGCCCGGCTTGCAGGCCGGATCCTTCTGAGGCGCTCTCGGTGGTGGTCACCGGATCAGGGGCGGGACGAGGGGCTTGTGTTGTCATCTCGACATCCAGGAAGCAGGTGGGGACGAGGGAAGGTTCCGGCGGGATCGGGCGGGGTGGCCGCATGGATGCCGCCGGGCGGGGGGTGCGGGGGTGCCGGGTAACAGTGCGGGTGGCGATCACGGTCGGTGGGAGGGCATGGTGGACCGTGGCCTCCGGGTCCGGTGCCTGCTGGACCGGTCGGACCGGTGGCGTTCAGGAAAATAGTTCAGGACGATCGAATAAAACAAGGGGTCCAGTCGTCCACCCCATGGCGCCAGCGCGCCGCCTCCCCGGGGCGCGCATGCCTCGCAACCGCCCCCTCGCGCCCCGTCGGCGGACCCCGGTGACGCGCCCGCCGGGGCGTAAATCCCCTGGTCGGGGCCATGACGAGCCAGCCGCCACCCACGCCTCGTTCCCCGCCTTCCGGACCCGTCACGGCAGGGGCTTGTTTAACTGTTCACCTTGCTCTAATTTTTCCTGCATCGCGACCCGCTCCTCCCGTCGCGACGCCCGTACCGTGCCGCGCCATGTCGTGCCCCGGCTGTTCCGGGCTGATTCGGAACCTCCTCGGGAGTCCCCATGCATCACACAGTGGCGTCGTCGCGGGAACCACCGGCGGACCTTCCCCCTCACCGAGCGCGAGCTCGCCCTCGGCGCCGACCCTGCGCACCGCACGACGGCCGTCGTGCGCCGCGACCGCGATCAGCGGGCAGTTAGGGTGGCGGCGTGGCGAATGCAGCGGGCAAGTTCGGGCCTTACCACCCGCCAGGCCCGGCCCAGACGACATCGGTCACCGGCGTGGGACACGCCCGCGCCCTGCCCGGCGGGGGTCAGAGCGGATCCGATCTCGTCCGGTCACGAATCGCACTGCGGGTACGCCTGCGATCCGTGCAGCCTGGAGACCGGCTGCCGGACGCCGGGGTCCTCGCCGAGGAGCTGGGAATCGGCGAGATCACCGTGCGCCGCGCGCTGGAGGGCATGTGCCAGGACGGCCTGCTCGACCGCCGGCGCGGAAGGGCGGGCGGAACCTTCGTCGCGCAGGACTGGGACACCGTCGTAGCCCTGATCCACGACCCCGAGGAGGCGGCTTCGCTGGACGCCTTCCAGCTCCTGCTCGAATGCGGCCTCGTGGCACACAGCTCGGGAGAGGTCCCGGCCGAACGGCTGGACGGGCTTCGGGTGCTGGTCGAGGAGATGGAACAGACCGACGACCCGGCGCGCCTGGCCGAGCTGGAGACCCGATTCCACCTGGACCTCGCGGTGGCGCTCGGCGGCGCCGGAATCCGCGAGTTCGCCGCCGATCTGCTCGGCCGGCTGTGCCTGCTGCTGCCCGCACCGGAACCCGCGGTCGTACGGGCGCAGAACCGCTGCCACGCCGAACTGCTCGCCGAACTCGGGCGGGGTGCGACCGATCCGGCCGTGCAGGCGGTGAAGGCACACCACCGTTCCCGGCACCGCTGACACCCGGTCCGTGCCGGCCCGGCCGTCGAGAACCCGCGCATCCATCACGCCGCCACACCGCACGAGGAGTTGCCGCCATGCCCAACCCCGGAGCCGGCCCGCTGTCCCTGCCGGGTCCCGTCGGCGGCGCGCCGCAGCGGCTGCGCGGCGGCGTCCTCGGCATGGCGGACATCGCCGCCGCCACGATGGCCAATGTCGGCCCGGCCATGAGCTTCTTCTTCGGTTTCGCCTTCCTGGCCACCACCGCGGGCGTGGCGTCACCGCTGACCATCCTGGCCGCGGGCATCGCGGTGGCGCTCCTCGGCAACACGCTGGCGGAGTTCTCCCGGGCGCACCCCTCGGCGGGCAGCTTCATCACCTTCGTCGGCAAGACCTTCGGGCCGGTCAGCGCGGTGACCACGGCGCTGCTGGCGGCGCTCGGCTACATCATCGCGATGGCCGGCGTCATCTCGATCTCCGGCGGGTTCGTGCAGATCACCCTGCACCACTACACCGGCGTGGACCTGCCGTGGATCATCTGGACGCTGCTGCTCACCGGACTGGCCGTGGCGCTGATGCTGCGCGGGGTGGTGGTCTCCACCAAGTGGGCCGGCTACTTCTTCGGCGCGGAGATGCTGGTGCTGGTCGTGGTCTCGGTCGCCGCGCTGGTGGAACACCGCGGCGAGCTGTCCTTCGCCCCGTTCCTGCCCAGCCACATCAGCGACGGCTTCAAGGGGCTGGCGGCCGGCTTCCCGCTGGCGGTGTACCTGTTCATCGGCTGGGAGAACTCGGCGGCCCTCGCCGAGGAGACGGAGAATCCGCGGCACAACGTCGGCCGCGCGGTGTTCTCCTCCGTCACGATCATGACGGTGAGTTACATCCTCTTCGCCTACGCCACGGTGACCGGCTTCGGCTACGACGTGACCAGACTCGGCGCCTCCCGGATCCCGTTCATCGAGGTGGCCCACCACACCCTCGGCGTGCTGGCGTTCCTCGCCTACCTCGGCGGTCTGACCTCCACCCTCGGCGTGCTGATCGCGGGCATCAACTCCCAGGCCCGCCTGGTGTTCAACGCCGGACGCGAGGGGCTGCTCCCCTCCTTCTTCGGTTATGTGCACCCCATCCGCCGCACACCGAACAAGGCGATCATCACCTTCACCGCCACCGCGCTGCTGATCATCGGCGGTTGGGCCCTGGGCCACCTGCTGGGGTCCTCCGGCGACTCGATGAACCCGGTGGTCTTCTTCACCGAGTCATCGACCCTCGGCGCCATCCTGATCCTGCTGGTCTACCTCGCGTCCAACATCGCCCTGCCGCTGTACTACCGCAGGTACCGGCCGCAGGAGTTCCGGGTGGTCCGCCATCTGGTGCTGCCCGCGCTCGGCACGGTGGCCATCCTGGTCCCGCTCTACTACCTCGCCAAGCCGGGCCAGCCCGCGCCTTACAACTGGTTCCCCTACGTGGCGGTCGCCGCCCTGCTCGCCGCCGTCGGCTACGCGGCCCTCCTGGTCCGACGCGACCCGACCCTGGCCGAACGTGTCGGCTCCATCGTGGCCGACGCGGACTGAGCCCTCGCGACCGGCAAGAGCGCGGACTCGACGAGGACGGACTGATCGGCGCGGCAGCCCTGCTGCGTCTCTGTTCGCGCGGCCCCTTGACCTCGGGCAGCTGGGCCCGGCGGGCCGTCAGCGAGACCACGCCGCTGGGCTCCGCCCAGGGCGGCGGCTCGTCGGCGTCGTCCAGATCCGCGTCCGGGGGCGGGGTCTGCGCGGCTGCCCTGCGGGCCTCGACGGCGACCACGTCGGCGCTGGTGGCGCCCGCCCTGATCGCGGCGGCCATGCCCTGCTCGACGGCGGCCGCGGGCATCCGCCGGTGCAGCAGCAGAACCTCGATCAGCGCCCGAGTCCCAGCAGCGTCCCCGTGGGCGGCCCGGGCCGCGGCCCAGAACGCTTCGTGGACCTCGGTGAACGAACCGTTCTGCCGGGCGGTGACCAGCGCGGTCGCTCCGGCCATCGCTCCGGGCTTGACCAGCAAGATCTCCAAGTAGTGGTCGAGTTCGTCCCGGTAGTCGCCTCGCCGGGTCAGCCGCGGATGACGGGCGACGGCCTCACGCCGTTCGAAGACGAGCAGTTCGTTGCCTCGCAGCAGGACCCACACGTTCTGTCCGATGAAGCGGGCCGGCACCGAGTAGTGGCACTGCCTCACCGTGATCCGGCTGCTGCGGTCGACCCTCGGCGTCAGCGTGATGCCGCACTCGAACTCCTCGAATGGCAGCGGCCCCATCTCGCCAGCCTCGGCGACGAAGCTGAAGCCGACCGTGGTCAGCCTGCCCGCGAGGATCCGTTCGTCCTCGGCCGCGTCAATCTCGGCGAGCCAGTCGTTCAGCTCCTCCAGCGTGGCGACCTCGGGAACCGGGACCAGGTGCGTGCGGCGGAAGCGGCCGCCCTCGTGCTCGACCCCGCCCTTCTCATGAGCGCCGTCCTGGCCAGGGATGCAGGCAAAAGGCGTCGAAGCCGTAGTGGGCGCGGAAGGCCAGCCACCGCTCGGATTCCACCCGGCTGCGACCGGTGCAGATGCGGTTGCCCGCAGGTTTCAGGTTGTCGTAACGGATGTGCCTCGTCGGGACTCCGCCCAGGACGTTGAACGCCTCCACGTGTCCTTCCATGAAGGACTCTTGGGCCTGCGAGGCGTGGACACGGTGGACGGCCTTGCCCGAATAGGACAGCCGCAGCGTGAACAGATGGCACTTGACGACCTCGCCCGCCAGGCGGACCCACACATCGGCGAAGTCCACCTCGGCTTCCTCGCCAGGCAGATGGACCTGCGGAACCATGCCCGTCAGATGCCGACGGCCCTCCAGCACCTCCGCCTCGATCTGCGGGCGTCTGGCCAGGACGTAGTGGCAGACCGTGGAGTACGACGCCTGGTCGAAGCCGTACTCCTGAGCAAGACGCTGATGGATCCTGCGGGCGGTGTACCTCTGCTTGCGCGGCGCGGTCGCATCCTCCCGCAGCATCGCGTCGATCCAGCCCTTGGCCGGATCCAGGACCGTGGCCCTCGGCGCCGGCTTCTTTCTCGGCGGCGGGACCGCAGAGGTCAGTTCCTGCCGCACCGTCCGGCGGTGCACTCCGTACTTCTCCTCGAGTGCCCGCTGAGACATCTCCGGATCGAGACACTTGTCCCGCCGGATCGCAGCGAACAGCTCCGCCCGCGACAACCCCATCCCGGCCTCCCGACAGGACCGTGATCAAGTAACACGGCCTCCGACATGACCGTGATCGACGCACAAACCCTGCCGTCGCCGGGTGGACGGAGCAGTGCATTCACTTCAAAGAGGGCACGTCGCGGACCTGCCTGTCGGCCCGCTCACGCAGCCTGTCAGTAGGGCGTGTATCGGAAGTGGATCACGTCGTGGTGGCGAGTTCGACGAGGTGCCGGGCTGTGCCGGCAGGATCGACGATCTGATGGAGGTGTGCGCCGGGCAGGTGTGCCACACGCCAGCCGCGTTCGCGCGCTTCGGCGGCAAGGCCGTCATACGGAGGGCCGAACAGCAAGTAGGAGCAGGGATGGTCATCCCAGCCGTCGGGGACCGGGATGTGCTGCTCGTAGTAGGACAGCGGCAGGGTGGGCTGCTCCTCAATGACTTTCTGTCGCATCGTCGGATCGGAGAACATCGGTGCGACATCTGCCTCGTCCCACCAGTCGGTCCAGCGCGGCAACCTGCCGTTCACAGCCATCGGCCCGAGGAACTCCAGCAACTCGGGTGAGGCGACAGAGGTCGGTCCGGTCAGAGCCGGCAGCGCGGCATCGACGAAGATCGAGCTGGTCACCGGATGGTCAAGGCCCGAGCGGATCGCCGGGAGAAACAAGCCTGCATTGCTGTGTGCCACCAACGTGACGGGGCTGCCAGCCGGGACCTGCCGGAGGTCGTCGCGGACGGCACTGACGATGCGGGGCCAGAACGGCGGAGCACCGGCGCCGATGTGCACCAGGGACGGCACCTGTACCTGATATCCCACCGCCGTCAGGTGTTCGGCCACGGGGCGCCAGGTCGAGGGGCCAACGGACGGACTGTGCACGAGAACGAAGATCGGCTGCATGTGACGATCCTGTCGCCCATGTCACCGGAGCCGCGACAGTATTGGCCGACAGCAGAACGCTTGGCTTCGAAGAAGCTCACGTGCCGCCACACAGCCCATCCGGTCGAGCCTTTCACGGCTCCCTGACCGCCGAGTGGGGCCAGATCAACTTCTTACTCCGTGGAGCCACTCCTGATCCCTGCGGTGGGGCCCAAAGAGGTGCCTACAAACACCTACAGCGACTCAAAGGCAGGGGAGAGCGAGCCCCTCCGGGGGCCTCAAACGATCAGCGCACGACCTGTCCCCGCGTGCGAGCATCCGCGAGTACATCTTGATGACGGAGCCGTCTCCGCGTATGCGGGGATAGGTCGCAGTGATGCACCCCGGAGACATCGATCACCGAAGTCAGAAGCCGACAGACGTGTTCTGCCTCCGCAGATCAGGCTCGAGCGTCTCGCTGCTGAACCTCCTTGAGGACTCCGGCCACCGTCGCGAAGTCATTGTCCACGTGGAGGACGGTGTGCCCATGGTGTACAGCTGTCGCACACACCAACAGGTCGATCGCTCCCGCCGCCCGATGCTGGCCGCTCTGGGTCAGTTTGTACTGGGCGGTGTCGACCCACCGCCAGGCGTTCTTCGGAACCAGAGAGAGCGGACAGAGCGCGTCCAGTTCCTCGGCCAGCTCATCTCGGTGAGACGGGCTGGTCGCCGAGTAGAGGAATTCGGCTCGTGTCGGCTCACAGAGGTGGAACACCCCGGCGGCGACGTGTCCCTCCCAGGGGCGCAGCGCACCTGGAGTACGGAACAGATGCCACAGAGCCGAGGTGTCGACCAGATACGTGATCACTCGAAGGCCTCGCGCCGCGCACGCTTCTCGGCTTCATGCGCCGCTGCGGCCTGCTCAAACTCGCCGCGCTCACCTCGCGCGGCCAGCTTCTCCGCGGCCTCAAGCCTCCTGATCCGCGCTACGTAGTCCCGAAGGGCCGCGTTGACGGTCTCCTTCTTCGTCGTGGCACCCATGAGCCGCATGGCCTCGGCCAGTGCCTCGTCGTCGAGATCAATCTGCGTGACGGACATCGCACCCCTCCAATGTCCACGATGTATGCATCCAGGATACATCACCAACATCGAGCGCGACCGTCAATCTCAAGAAATCATGATCACCACGGGGCCGCCAGGCCCCTCAGGCTCTCGCTCTGACCAGGAAATCACCTGGTCAGAAGGTTTCTCCTCGCCTGGCGAGTGGTGGGGCGGGGGGACTCGAACCCACGGACCCTCTCCCCAGCCGAGGAGAGGTCTCGAAACCATGCGCAGCGGATTCCCTTTCCAACGCGCCGCGACTCAAGGGCAGGTAGATCGCCCCCAAGTGCATGAGCCGACGTCCGGTAGCACGACGCCTCCGTGATCACGCGGGAGCGTCCCTGCGGGCGCGGGGCCAGGGCGGAGCTTGGTCCGGCCGGGAACGAAGACCAGCGCCCCAGCTCGGGAGGGGATCTCCAACCACCCGCAGCGGACTCCCCTTCCAACGTGCGGAGGCTCTCCCCCGGGTGCTGAGGCAGAGCCCCTATGGCAGTGGTCACAGGTCAAACGTCTACGCGCGGCCTGGCCGAGTTCCAGTGTGGCCAACCGCGTGGCTGGGGCGGTCGATTCGGGAGCGGGGCAGTACGGCGACCAGGCCGGCCGCAAAAACGACAGCGGGGCACCAGAGGCTGAAGCCTGTGCCGTACGCGACCTGCAGATCGGCGGACGACACCGCAGGCAAGGCGGTGAGCCGGATCCACGACAGTGATCCGGGGCCCCTGAAGGCACACGTCCAGGAGTACGTCATGCCGGACAACAAGTTCCTCGTCGGCGTCGCCTGCGGCGCGGCCACGGTGCTCGGCCTGGGCGGGCTGGACACGCACCCTGTCTCCGGCACCACCTCGACCCCCTCGCTCAGCCTGTCCGACTGTCTTTGAAGGCGGTCGCCGGAACCGTTCTCACCTGTAGCCGCAAGCACACTGACGGCACCGCCGTCGACATCCGGATCACGATGCTGAAAGTGACGACCTCCCGCCTCACCTGGAAGTTCGAACGCTGAAAGGAGCCCACCGGGAAGTCCCTGGCGCACACCCCTCTTCTGATGCGCTCGCCGCCAGGCCACAGAGCTGAGAAGCAGACCACCCGGGGGTGCGCGAACCCATCAATATACAATCGATCACGTATATTGATATACGCCGCAGTGTGCATGAGGAGGCCACCTTGAGCCGCACCGTGATCGACCTCGACGACGAGGCACTGGAAGAAGCCGCCAAGGAACTCGGCACCACCACCAAGCGCGACACCATCAACACCGCCCTGCGCGAGGTCACCGCCCGCTACCGGCGCCTGCGCGCACTTGAAGACGCCCGGCAACTGGTGACCGACGGAGCCCTGGACATCGACATTCTCCTGGACAAGAACCAGTACCGGCCGTGACCGTCGCCGACTACCTCATCGACACCTCCGCCCTCGCCCGCGTCCTACTCGGCCAGAACACGACTGAGTGGGACGACAGGATCAGCGTCGGCCTCGTCGCGATCTGCGACATCACGGAACTCGAGGTCCTCTACTCCGCCCGCTCGGCCGCGGACCGCGCGCGACTGAAGGCGGCACTCGACGCCCACTACGTGGGGTGCCCTATGCCGGACGGCATCTACCGCCGCTCCCGCGTGGTCCAGGAGCAGCTCACTGCCAAAGGCGAACACCGCAGCGCGGGCCCCGTCGACCTCCTGGTGGCCGCAGCCGCGGAAGAAGCGGGACTCACTCTGCTCCACTACGACCGCGACTTCGAAACCATCGCTCGCACGACAGGGCAGCCGGTCCGCACGATCGACCTCAGGCAGTAGAGCTGACGCGGTGCCGACGGGCACCGAGCCTCTCACGCACGTCAGCCGCACCATGCAGGAGCTGATCGTCGCCCGATTATGGCTGACCGTCTACCAGCTGCCGCCGTACGCTCCCGAGCTCAACCCGGTCGAGGGCGTGGTCGCACCTGAAGAGGTCACTGGCCAACCTCACCAAACACAGCCTCGACCAGCTCACCACTCTGGTCAAAGCACGGCTGAAACGGATGCAGTACCGACCCGGGCTCCTCGAGGGCCTCATGGCCAAGACCGGCCTCGACTCCCAACCGCCGTAACACCAGCCATTAAAGTTCTCCAGTGCAACAGCTGTGGTGCTACCGCTGGTTGGAGTGTCTCTGATGGCAACTGAGTGATCCGCCTGTCCGCGTGCGCAACGAAGTCCCCAGGCTCGTACGGACGACTGCCGTCGGCTTCTGCCGGCGGGCGGCGGGTAGGGCCGCTGACGGATCGGGCCGACCGTACGCGTAGTCGGACCGTGGTCTGCCGGAGGTGGAAAGCATTCGACCGGTCACACGCCGATCCGGCACCCTCCTCCGCACCCTGATGGCCGTGACTGCGCAGATCCGCACGGGTGCGGGCCAGGCGGCAGCGGCGAGAGCGCTATGTCCCCCGGCGAAGGTCAGCCGCTCACTGCCCGCAGTGCCCCCGGCCTGCGGCCGTTGAGACGGTCCAGCGCGGTGGCCGTGGCCTGGTCGGCCGGCATGTGCACCACCAGGCGACGGCCCTCGTCCGCCAGCATGAGCGTCTCGAACGACAGACGCAGGCGACCTGCCTCGGGATGCTCGACCACCTCAAGCCCAAAACGGGAGGGCAGGGCCGGAACAGCGGCGAGACGGTCGCTGAACGGCGCCCCCGCCGCTGCCGTCAGCTCGTCGGCCAGGACGGCGACGTGTGGGTCGTGAAGCGAGGACTCGTTGCGCAGATGGGCGACCTGCTCGTCGGCCAGCCGGTCCCAGCCGGGGAACACGGCGCGGGACCGGTCGTCGGTGAACAGGTACCGCACCATGTTGGGAGGGTCGCCGTCGAGCAGGCCGAGTGGACGGGCATACCGCTCGTAGCCCTGGGTCCAGGCCACGATGTCTCCCATCCGGTTGATCAGGACGGCCGGCGCGGGCTCCAGACTCTCCAGGAGCGCCCGCAAGGTGGGGCGCACCGTGCGCTCCGGCGGTGCGGTGACCGCCTGGCACAGGTCTTTGTCCTCGCCGTGTTCCCTGACCAACCGGTGCAACAGCACACGGTCCGCCGTCGACAGCTGGAGGATGTCGCCGAGGGCGGCGAGGACCTTGGGTGAGGGGTTGCGGTCCCGTCCCTGTTCGAGCCGGGTGAGGTATTCGACGCTGATGCCGGCGAGGGTGGCGAGCTCGGCGCGGCGCAGCCCCGGCGTGCGACGGCGAAAGCCCGCGGGCAGGCCCGCCTCGGCCGGGGTGAGGGCTTCGCGGCGGGTACGCAGGAAGGTGCCCAACTCGTTGTCGTTCACCTCTCGAACGTACAACGTGCCTCGGCGCGAAGGGTGGCCCTGCCACTACCACCCTTCGGCCGGTCTCCCCTGCCCCGCCGCAGGGCCCGCACGATGAGGGCATGAGCAACGACACCCCTGCGAACACCGCTGTCTCGTCCGTCGCAGCGCTGCCCCTTTCTCCCGGCGAGTGGGAACTCGACCCCCACCACTCATCGGTCGACTTCACCGTCCGCCACCTCGGGATCAGCAAGGTCCGCGGCCGCTTCACCGAGTTCACGGCCGGGCTGTACGTCGGTGAGACCCTCGACGACGTGCGGGTGACCTCCGAGATCGCCCTGGCCTCCATCGACACCGGGAACGCCGACCGGGACGCGCACACCCGCTCGGCCGAGCTGCTCGACGTGGAGAAGCGTCCGACGATGACGTTCCGCTCGACGCGGATCTCCGGGGACGGTGAGGACTGGACATTGGCGGGGGACCTGACCATCGGAGACGTGACCCGCCCGGTCGTGCTCGCTGTCGAGTTCGGCGGAGTGGTGGACTCCCCTCTGGACAACCGGAAGCACGCCGGGTTCGAGGCGACGGGCGAGATCCGGCGCGGCGACTTCGGGCTGACCTTCTTCCCCGGGCTCCTGGGCGAGGTCATCAAGATTCGCCTGGACATGCAGTTCGCCGGCCCGCAGACCCAGGACGCCTGACCAAGCGACGAGCGACGCACCGCGCGGCGTTCGCGCCGGCGTGACGATCGACGCACCCCACCACATGCGACTTCGACGAGGGGGCCGACGACCTCGGGCCCCGCGTCGGGAGGAGGACCTCACATGAGCGGTGCCCTTGTACGCAATCCAGGCGACGGCACCACCTTCAGCTACCACGCGAACGTGGTCGAACAGGTGGTGAGCAACGCCGAGACGAGCGGATTGATCAGCGTCACGCGTCAGCTCGCGCGCCCCGACCAGGCGCCGCCCCTGCATACCCACAGCCGGGAGGACGAGAGCTGGATCGTCCTGTCCGGCCGCGTCCGGTTCTGGGTCGGATCGACCTCGTTCGACGAGTGCGAGGTGTACGAGGCCGAGCCCGGCGCTTTCGTCTGGGGCCCCGATCAGTCCCCCACAGCTACCAGGCCATCACATCGACCGCGAAACTCCTCGTCATGTGCAATCCCGGAGCCATCGAAGGCTACTTCCACGAGGCCGGAGCCACCGACTCGCGCAGCGACGCCCCGCACAGCCTCATGGAGGAGTACGGCTTCGTGATCCACGGCAACCCGCCCCCCGCCCCTCAGACGTACTGATCGCGAGTGTCGTCGACGCTCGCCGGGCTCGATCATGGCGACGACCTCCGGTGTGGTGGAACTGCCTGTACTGCACCACGCGGAGGTCTACGCGTCCTCAAGGCGATGCCCGGCTGACCGTTCACGGCAGGTCTACGCCACCCTCGCCGAGGCCATCGCGGGCAGCTCAGTGCCCGGCCCTCGGCACCACGACACCGGAACCGCGTCGACTCCGGGGGCGTGCCCCGGCGCAAGCGGCAGTCGTTGGCCGGGCGCCACGAGCATGGCCAACCCCAACGCCCAGATCCTGGCCTCCCTGGCCGAGCAGGTCGTCTCGGGCGTGCTGTGAGTACCGGTCACCGCCACCTACCTGCTGGAGCAGGCCGCGGAGGCGTTCTTCGCCTTCGGTGCCGGCCCTCCGGGCAAGATCGCTGTCTCCTGCTCCTGAACACGCCCGACAAACGCCGTCTCCTACTCCTGACCACGCCCGAACAAGAGAGGTACGACCATGCCCGCCAGGGAGCCCGTCCATGTCGTCTGACCAACCGATGATGCGCGCCGTCCGGTACGACCGTTACGGAGGCCCCGAAGTGCTCTCCGTCGGTACCGTTCCGCGTCCGTCCCCCGGGCCGGACCAGGTGCTCGTTCGGGTCCACGCATCCAGCGTCAACCCGATGGACGTGAAGATCCGCTCCGGCGGGCTGCGTCTGATATCCGGGCGACGCTTTCCCAAAGGCACCGGAGGCGACTTCGCCGGGGAGGTGGTCGCACTCGGCAGCACGGTCACCGACGTCACGGTGGGCGAACACGTGTGGGGCATCCTCAGCGACGTCTCCGGACGGACGGGCGCGGCCGGCGAATACATCCTGGCCAAACCCCAGGCCATCAGCACCGCCCCCAGCGGCACAGACCTGGTGGCAGCCGCCGCCCTGCCCGCGGTCGGCATCACCGCACTGCGCGCCCTGCGGGACACCCTGCGCCTGCGCTCCGGCCAACGGCTGCTCGTGGTGGGCGCGAGCGGCGGCGTCGGCAGTACGGCGGTCCAGCTGGCCCACGCCTGGGGCGCCCACGTCACTGCCATCGCCGGCGCTACCAATGCCCCGTTCTGCCGCGAACTCGGCGCCGACGTGGCCCTGGACTACGCCACCACCCCACCGCACGCCCTCAAAGGGCAGTTCGACGCCATCCTCGACTGCCACGGCTCCTCTGTCCGCGACTACCGACGCGCCCTCCGCCCCGGCGGTCGCATCGCCTCGCCCACCGCCGGCGCCATACCCTTCGCCCTGCTGTCCTTCGTCCTGCCCGGTCCGCGCGTACGCCTGATCGTGGCCAGCCCCCGACGCGCGGACCTGAAAACCCTCGCCGATCACGTCGACAAGCAAGACCTGCGTCCGGTGATCGAGCGCGTGTATCCCCTGGACGAGATCCAGGACGCCCACCGAGCCACCGAAACCGGCCACGCCCGCGGCAAGCGTGTCATCCGCCTCGTTTAGCGCCTAAAGGACTACAGGGCTAGATCTGGATCATCTGGGGCCGCCTTCAGAAATGGTGCCGTCGTGCTTGCGCCTGATCCGCGCGTCTCCAGATCGACCAGTGAAGTCCCTGGTCAATGGAAGTGGGAGTCGAGCCGATCAGGTTGCCCACGCGCCGGACCTCGGCGACGGTCAGGGCCGCGAGCCGCCGCGTTCGCGGCCCGTGGTCACCGACCAGGTCCGCAGGGCTCCCTTTGGCGGGATCCGGGCAACCGCGGCCAGGAACGCCAGCGCCAGCATGGCCATGGCGATATGGCGATATGGCGATGCCAGGCGCCGTATGTGCGTACCTGGTAGTTGTCCAGTCCGGCCTGCTGCTTGGCTGCCTCGAAACACTCCTCGACCGGCCAGCGCAATCCGATGACCGCCACCAGTTCCGGCAGTGATTCCCCGCGCGGGTTGTTGTGGAAGTAGGCGGTCTCGCCGTCCGCGATGCTGCGGCGGACTTCGACAGCTGGGTACCACCCAGGGACTCGGCGAGTTTCTCGACCCTGCGGGTGGAGACGCCCAGCAGGTAGGCGGTGGCGACGACCGAGACGAGGGCCTGTTCGGCCCGCCGCCTGCGTTCCAGGAGCCAGTGCGGGAAGTAACTGCCCTGCCTCAGCTTGGGCACGGCGAGTTCGACGGTGCCCGCGCGGGTGTCCCACTCGCGCGGGCGGTAGCCATTGCGGTGGTTGACCCGCTCGTCACTGACCTGCCCGTACTCGGCGCCGCACAGGGCGTCGGCCTCCGCGGACATGAGCGCGTCGGCGAACGTCTTCACCATCGCGCGCGGCAGATCGGGACTGCCGCGGCGAGGTTGTCCTCCGCGAGGACGTGCAGGGGAACACTGTCTGGTGCGGTCATCGTGCTGATCTCCTTCAAGGACTTGGTCGTCTTGAAAGATCAGCCGGTGGCCGTTCGTCTTTACGGGCATCATCCCGAAGCCGGAGCAAACCCCCCAGATCAGGTCGAACCTGTACACCACTTCCCTGGACGCAACCGGGGGCGACTCCGTGGTGCGATCTGGGCCACGATCCAGACGAGCCCAGTTGCCACCACACCGCGCCTACTCCGCTACACCCCTGGGCAGAGTGGATAGCTCGGCACCAGAGTGAGCCCTTCCGGTTTCCCCACGTCCAGCCAGCGTCCAGAATCCAGTACCCAACCAGCCACAGGAGCCACGTACCGCAAGTTCAACCGCTGCGAACCGGAACATCCGTGCAGGTCAGGGCATACGCACTACCGACACCGGCAACGAGGCTGAACTCACGAGCAGCGGATCCAGTCCGCCCAGGCAAAGTTGACGATCCCACCCCCAAAAAAGAACGTTTCCGCAGGCCAGAGACCTGCGGAAGTGGGGCGGGTGGGACTCGAACCCACGGCCGACGGATTATGAGTCCCTTGGGGATCTTGGCGGCCCTTGCCGATCATTGCCGATTCACACCGTTCTCGCAGGTCAGACGTACTGATCTGCGTCAGCCCTGTGCAGTGCTTGTTGGTCTGTCCCTGTCCTTGTGACCCCTCAATGACCCCTGGACATATCGAGGAGTCGGGCGCCTTCCACCCATCGGCAGGGAATTCCGCCACCAGGTCGGGCCGCGCAGAGGGCCAAGGCTCCCGCCTGGAGCAGGCGAACACCGAGCCGTTGGCGCGACCGAAGGAGCGGGAGGCTGCCCAGGCGGCCCACCGCGGCCGATCTCGCACAGGCCGAGCGACAGCCAATACTTGGCTAGCCACATGTTTGCTGTTACGTTGATTATGTGTCCAGCCACCTAAATGGGTGGTGGCACGGGAGGAGTCGTCATGAGAGCCATCCTGTTCGACCGTTTCGGCGGCACGGAAGTGCTGCACGAGGCGGACATCGATGTCCCGCAGCCCGGCCCCGGGCAGATCCGCGTCCGCGTCGAGGCGGCCGGGCTGAACGCGCTGGACGGCAAGATCCGCTCCGGGGCCATGGAGGCCGCGTTCCCCACGGCCCTCCCCGCCGTCCCCGGCGGTGAGTTCGCCGGCGTGGTGGACGCCCTGGGTGAGGGCGTGCGGGACGTGCAGGTGGGGGATGAGGTGCTGGGCTGGTCGGACACCGGCTCGTACGCCGAGTACGCGCTGGCCACCACTGTGGCCCCCAAGCCCGCCGGTCTCGACTGGCAGCAGGCGGCCGCGCTGCCGGTGGCGGGCGCGACGGCCGCTCGGGTCCTGGACCTGCTCGGCGTCGTCGCCGGGGAGACCGTACTGATGCACGGCGCGGCCGGAGCGGTCGGCACCCTGGCGGTCCAGTTGGCCACGGCCCGCGGAGCGCGGGTCATCGGCACCGCCGGCGCCGCGAACCAGGACTACCTCACCTCGCTCGGCGCCACCACCACCCTCTACGGCGAGGGCCTGGTCGAGCGGGTCCGGGCGCTCGCCCCCGACGGCGTGGACGCGGTGTTCGACCTGGCCGGGAAGGGCGCCCTGGAGGACTCCATCACCCTGCGCGGCGGCACCGAGCGCATCGTCACCATCGCCGACCTCCGCGCGCACCGGCTCGGCATCACCTTCTCCAGCAGTCCCCGGGAACGCTCCGCCGCCGGCCTGGCCGCGTTGGCACTGGACGCCGCGACCGGCAAGGTCGTCACCACCGTCACCTCCTACCCACTCGCCGAGGCCGCCGCGGCCCAGCAGGTCAGCGACGCCGGGCACGTCCGGGGCAAGCTCGTCCTCACCGTCGGCTGATCACGTCCCGCCTTTCCCCCTGTTTCGATCATCACCTCACCGAAGGACCCCTCATGCTGAACGCCCTGTGGACGCCGACCACCGTCGGTGGCATCTCCCTCCCGCACCGCCTGGTCATGGCCCCCATGACCCGCGACCGTTCCACACCCGAAGGCGTACCGACCGAGCTGAACGCCGAGTACTACGCCCAGCGGGCCTCGCACGCGCTCATCATCACCGAGGGCACCCAGCCCTCCACCGACGGCCAGGGCTACCTCCTCACCCCCGGTATCCACAATGACGAGCAGATCGCCGGGTGGCGCAAGGTCACCGACGCCGTGCACGAGGCCGACGGCCGGATCGTCATCCAGCTGATGCACACCGGACGTATCGCCCACCCCGACAACACTCCGCACGGCCGTCAGCCGGTCGCCCCTTCGGCGATCCAGCCGCAGGGCGCGATGTTCACCGCGTCCGGGCCCCAGGAGATGCCGGTCCCTCGTGCTCTGTCGACGCAGGAGGTCGCGGCGACCGTCGACGACTTCCGCCGCGCCGCGGCGGCCGCCGTCGCGGCAGGCGCCGACGGCGTGGAGATCCACGGCGCCAACGGCTACCTCGTGCACCAGTTCCTCGCCGACAACACCAACCAGCGCACCGACCGCTACGGCGGTTCCCTCGAGGGCCGCATCCGCTTCGCCGTCGAGGTCACCGCTGCCGTGGCCGAAGAGATCGGCGCCGACCGCACCGGCCTGCGCATCTCTCCCGGCAACCCCTACAACGACATCGCCGAGTCCGACACCGCCGAGCTGTATCCGGCACTCCTGCGCGCCCTGAGCCCGCTCGGCCTCGCCTACCTCCACGTGATGCACTCGGGCGACGAGGAACTGCTGGGCACCCTGCGCACGCTGTGGCCGACCACGCTGATCCTCAACCGGGCCGGCACCGACCTGCCGACCCGCGCCAAGGACGTCGGCAACGGCACGGCCGACCTCGTCTCCGTCGGCGCCCTCGCGCTCGCCAACCCGGACCTGGTCGAGCGGCTACGCTCTGACGCGCCGCTGAACACCCCCGACCCGGCGACCTTCTACGGCGGCGGAGTGGCCGGCTACACCGACTACCCCACCCACACCGTCTGAGGAACCGCATCATGCCCGCCTCCACCCACCGCACCCCCTCCACGGCCGGCGAGGGGCCGGTGAGCTATGCGATCTTCCAGCTCGCCCGCGCCCACCGCGCCCGCGCCGCCGCCATGCTCCGCGAGATGGACCTGCACCCCGGACAGGAACTGCTGCTCATGCAACTCCTCGACCGGGACGGCCAGACCCAGTCCGAACTGCTCGAAAGCGTCGGCCTGGACCACTCCACCGTCTCCAAGTCCCTACGCCGCATGCAGGACGCCGGCCTGCTCATCCGCGAGCCGGCCACACACGACCGGCGCGTCATGGTCGTCCACCTCACCGACAAGGGCCGCGCCATGCGCGAGCCCCTGGCAGCCATGTGGCGTGCCCTGGAGGAGACCTCCGGGCTGAACCTGTCGGCGCAGCAGGCAGAGTCCTTCGTCCGCACCGCCTACGCCATCGCCGACGCGATCAACGGCCGCGCTGTTCCACGGGAAGATTCCGAGTAACTCCTCTCGGTCCGCACCCCCGTTCCCGGCCTGGAGTGCGCTTCGTTTCCGGCGTTCCTGCGAAGTGGACGGTGCTGCAGCGCAATCGGCTCATTCAGCCCCGTGCTGAACGGAGCCGGCCGCCCCGACTGTCGGAAGGCCCGGTGAGCGGAGCCGGCGGATGTGGCGGTACCCCAGCTCACCCCCGTATGCCAGGGAGAACCGGGCTGAGCGGGGCCTCAACATCCGAGGCAAGCGCGAGCTGTCCCGGTGGAGGCAGGACGGAACTCATCCGGGGCAGGGCAACACCCCCGCAGGGACGGCGAGCCCTTCCCTGTCGCTGGCCGGCCGGCCGGCCCCACATCGAGGACGGGTGCATCACCCGCGTCCGGGTCGCCTTGGACCTCGACAAGCTCCTGCAGGCCGGCGATGACCCGCGCCGCGGATCCGCCCACCGCAGGCCAGCCCCTGATCGGCCCGGGCCGACGGCGCCCGCGTCCGCGGCCCACTGCCTCGCTCACCTGATCCCCCACTGCTGACCTGATGGAAAGTGAGACTCCCATGACCACCACACTCCCCGTCCTCGTCGTCGGCGCGACCGGCTCCCTCGGGGGCAAGGTCGTCGACGAACTGCTGGGGCGCGGTAAGAACGTCCGCGCTCTGGTCCGGCCGACCACCGATGCGAGCAGGCTCGAAAGCCAGGGTGTCGAGATCGCCCGCGGCGACATGCTCGACCTCGACTCGCTCGTCGCCGCCATGAACGGGGCCGATGCCGTCATCACCACCGCCGCCGGCTAAACCCGCGGCGGCAAGAACGCGCACGACATCGACACCGTCGGCAATGCCAACCTCGCCGAGGCCGCCCACCGCACCGGCATCCGGCGGTTCGTCCTGACCAGCATCCTCACCAGCGACCAGACGCCCCACGTCCCGCACTTCTGGCACAAGAAGATCGCCGAGGACAAGCTCGAACAGCTCGGCGTCCCGTTCGTCGCACTGCGCCCGGGAGCCTTCCTCGACCAGATCGCGACCATGGCGGGCAACCCGATCGACAAGGGCCGCCTGACGTGGATCGGCAAGACCACCGTCCCCCTGACCTTCGTCCACACCTCCGATCTCGCGGCATACCTGGCAGCCGCCGTCGACGCCGAGGCAGACCACGGTGAGCGCGTCGACATCGGCTGGGACCGTCCGGTCAGCATGCGCGAGATGGCCCACCTGATGGGCACCCGAGCCGGAAAGAAGATCAAGGTGTGGGCCGTCCCCTCCGCCGTCGCCCGCGCCGCAGGAGCCACCGCCGGCCGCTTCATGCCCCTGGTCAAGGACATGGCCGCGATGTTCGGCTGGTTCGACAGCGGCCGCTACGTCGCCGACCCCCGCCGCCAGGAGCAGCTGTTCGGCCCCGTCCCCACGGCCGAGGACGCCCTCAGCCGCTACACCGACGAGCTGGGCAAGGCGCAGTACCGGTGACCAGCCCGCATGCCGGTCCGGCTGAGCCCGGGGGCCCAACCGGTGAGTCGGAGGAACCGCTCTGACAGATCGCCGTACATTCCTGCCGCACCCGGAATGCGCCCTGCCAGGCCGACTCCAACCGGCTTCACCTGAACTGGCAAAACCACGGCACCTGCTGCGGTGGCAGCGGTTCCCGACAGCCAGGAGTTCTCCAGGGGAGCGACCGTGGCGGGAGGCCGGCCGGAGGGTCGAGTGCCCCGTCGGGGCCGTTTCCCCTTCGGGCCGTTTCCCTGCCCGTCTGCCATCACCGGGACGCTTCCTCATCCGCCGGTGTCAGCACTGCCTCCTCCGCTGCGGGCCCAGTACTCAACTGTCCGCCCTGTGGATGGCTGCCCCAGCCACGCAACCATCAAAGGGGACAACGAATCGACCCCGAAACACCGTCGGCCTGGACAGGTCTGCGCCGTCCCGGCCCCTGTACGGCCCCTGGATCTTGGCATCGGCCCGCAGGGCAGCCACCCGAACCGCGAGCGACAACCTCGAACACGCACTCCGTCGCAGGTCAGAGGGGACGAGGGCCTCCACCCACCGCCGGACCCCAAACCCGCGAGCAGCGGATCCACTCCGCCCAGGCAAAGTTGACGATCCAACACCCAAAAAAGAACGTTTCCGCAGGTCAGAGACCTGCGGAAGTGGGGCGGGTGGGACTCGAACCCACGGCCGACGGATTATGAGTCCGCTGCTCTAACCGGCTGAGCTACCGCCCCGTACGGCGTGTCGCGTACATGTGTGCGCGCCGTCTGCCGCAGCATAGCCGCTCATACGATCTCCTGCTTCGGATGGTCGGCCTTCGCATGCGCTTCTTGACCTTGAGGACCCCGGCGCGGCACACACGGTTCCCCCGGACATGAAAAAGGACCCCCACGGGGGTCCTTCCTCGGTCCTTGCTCGATGGCTCTCCCGACTGGACTCGAACCAGTAACCTGCCGGTTAACAGCCGGCTGCTCTGCCAATTGAGCTACGGAAGATCGAAGCTCCCCCGACTGGACTCGAACCAGTAACCTGCCGGTTAACAGCCGGCTGCTCTGCCAATTGAGCTACGGAGGATTGCCTCGTTGCATCGAACGTACCTCCCTGGGTATTCGCCAGGGGGCGTGCGCTCGCTGCGACACATACATTAGCGCAAGCTGGGGGGTGCTCCGCCAATCGGTATCCCCCGCGCCCGTCGCCGCGCAGGGCGACGCTCGGGACCGACGCAGACGTATAGGGAAGGGTGGCCGCCATGCGCTATCGGCTCACGTTCTTTGCCGGACTGGCCCTGGGGTACGTGCTCGGCACGAAGGCCGGTCGCGAACGCTACGAGCAGTTGAAGAAGTCGGCGCGGCAGGTCGCGCAGAACCCCGCCGTGCGCAACACCGCCGAGTCGGCCGCCCAGCAGGGGCGGGTCTACGCCGGCAAGGCCTACCACGTGGTCAGCGAGAAGGTGGGTGACCGAATGCCCGATCTGGTCGCCGAGCGGGTCCGCTCGCTGCGGGAACGCAACGCCAACGGCTCGGCCGGGGACGACTGGGGCACCAGCAACACCTAGGCGGGGCCCGGGGCCGTATTGCGCCGACCGGACCACCGCGCGGCGCTCCCACCCCTTCCCGTGCGGCAGAATTTCCGCCATGGGGATAGTCGCCGGGCTGGACAGTTCGCCCGATTTTACGCGCATTGTCGTCTGTGACTCAGACACAGGGGCCGTGCTCAGGCAGGGGTATGCCCCGCACCCGTTGGAGCCGGCGGAGAGCGGGGGGCGACCGTCGGACGTCGACCCGCAGGCCTGGCTGCTGTCCCTGGGCGAGGCGGCCGGCGGCGGGCTGCTGGAGGGTGTGCAGGCGATCGGGGTCTCGTCCCAGCAGAACGGGCTGATCGCGCTGGACGCACAGGGCAACACCGTGCGTCCGGCGATGGTCGGCGGCGACAAACGGACCCAGGTCGCGGCGGCCGACCTCGTCGACGCGCTCGGCGGGCGAGGGGCGTGGGCGGAGGCCGTCGGCTGTGTGCCGGGGGCCGCGCAGCCGGTGACCAAGCTGCGCTGGATGAGCCGTACGGAACCGGACGCCGCCATGCGGACCGCCGTACTGCTCCAGGCGCACGACTGGCTGGTCTGGCAGTTGCTGGGGCGGCCGGTCAGAAGGACGACCGACCGGGGCGGGGCGTCCGGGACCGGGTACTGGAACGCGGCGACCGGGCAGTACCGCACGGACCTCGTCGAGATGGCCCTCGGACACCAGGTCATGCTCCCCGAGGTGCTGGGGCCCGCGGACGCCGCCGGTACGACGCCGGAGGGGCTCCTCATCTCCGCCGGCACCGGCGAGACCATGGCCGCCGCGTTCGGGCTCGGCATCGGGCTCGGCGACGCGGTGGTGTCGCTGGGGGCCTCCGGGTCCGTCATGGCCGTCCACACCCAGGCGCTCGTCGACTCCTCCGGGATGATCACCTCGCTGGCCGACGCCACGGGGATGCATCTGCCGGTGGTCACCACGCTGAACGCCGTACGGACGCTGCGCGGGGCCACCGAACTGCTGGGCGTCGCCGATCTGGAGGCGCTGTCCGACCTGGCGATGAAGTCGACGCCGGGGTCGCACGGGCTGGTGATGCTGCCGTACCTGGAGGGCGAGCGGACGCCGAACCTGCCGCACACGGCGGGGACGCTGGCCGGGCTGCGGCGGGAGTCGATGAAGCCGGAGCACTTCGCGCGGGCCGCGTTCGAGGGCATGCTGTGCGGGCTCGCGGACGCGCTGGACGTGCTGCGGGGCCGCGGCGTGGACGTACGGCGGATCTTCTTGCTCGGCGCGGCGGCGGAACTGCCGGCCGTGCAGGCGGCGGCGCCGGCGCTCTTCGGGGTGCAGGTGGTGGTGCCGCAGCCGGCGGACTACGCGGCGGTGGGCGCGGCCCGGCAGGCCGCGTGGGCGCTCGGGGTCTCGCAGGGCGTGCTCGATCCGCGTACGCCACCGATGTGGCCGGGGGCGGCGGCGCAGGTGCTGGAGCCGGGGGACGAGCTGGCGGTGGGGCAGGCGGTGCGGCAGCAGTATGTGGCGGTGCGGGAACAGACGCATCCCGGGGCGTTCCGGACGTGAGCTCCTCGGCCTCACCTGCAAGGTTCGGCCATCGATCCCTCACCGTCGGGTTAATTCGGTTGAGGTAACGCGGGTGGAGTGTCCGACGATGGGGGGTGATGCGTCCAGAACCCCGTCTTCGACTCCGAGAGATCTCGCGTGCTCATACGATTGCTGAGAAGTCATCTCCGTCCTTATCGGACACCGATCACCCTGCTGGTGCTGCTGCAGTTCGTGCAGACGTGCGCCACGCTGTATCTGCCCACGCTGAACGCGGACATCATCGACGAAGGCGTGGTGGAGGGGGACACGGGTTACATCCTGTCCTTCGGCGCGCTGATGATCGGTATCTCGCTGGTGCAGGTCGTCTGCAACATCGGGGCCGTGTACTACGGCGCCCGCACCGCGTCGGCGATCGGCCGGGACATCCGGGCCGCCGTGTTCGACCGGGTGCAGTCGTTCTCCGCGCGTGAGGTCGGTCACTTCGGGGCCCCGTCGCTGATCACGCGGACGACGAACGACGTGCAGCAGGTCCAGATGCTGGTCCTCATGACGTTCACGCTGGTGGTGTCGGCGCCGATCATGTGCGTCGGCGGCATCGTGCTGGCGCTTGGGCTGGACGTGCCGCTGTCGGGGGTGCTCCTCGCCGTCGTACCGGTGCTCGGGATCTCCGTCAGCCTGATCGTGCGCCGGCTGCGCCCCCTGTTCCGCACCATGCAGGAGCGGCTGGACACCGTGAACCGGGTGCTGCGGGAGCAGATCACCGGCAACCGGGTGATCCGGGCCTTCGTGCGGGACGACTACGAGAAGGGCCGGTTCCGGAAGGCGAACGTCGAGCTGACGGATGTGTCCCTGGGGACCGGGCGGATGCTGGCGCTGATGTTCCCGATCGTGATGACGGTGATCAATCTGTCGTCGATCGCGGTGGTGTGGTTCGGCGCCCACCGGATCGACAGCGGCGGGATGGAGATCGGCGCGCTCACCGCGTTCCTCGCCTATCTGATGCAGATCGTCATGGCCGTGATGATGGCCACCTTCATGTTCATGATGATGCCGCGCGCCGAGGTGTGCGCCGAGCGCATCCAGGAGGTGCTGGACACCGACACGAGTGTGGTGCCGCCGGTCGAGCCCGTACGGGAGCTGCGGCGTCACGGGTTCCTGGAGGTCCGGGGGGCGGGATTCCGCTATCCGGGTGCCGAGGAGCCGGTGCTCAGGTCCATCGAGGTCGTGGCCCGGCCGGGTGAGACGACCGCGGTCATCGGGTCCACGGGCAGCGGGAAGTCGACGCTGCTCGGGCTGGTGCCCCGGCTGTTCGACGTCACCGAGGGCGAGGTGCTGGTGGACGGCGTCGACGTACGCACGCTCGATCCGAAGCTGCTGGCGAGGACAGTGGGTCTGGTGCCGCAGAAGCCGTATCTGTTCTCCGGGACCGTGGCGACGAACCTGCGGTACGGCAATCCGGACGCCACCGACGAGGAGCTGTGGCACGCGCTGGAGGTGGCGCAGGCCAGGGAGTTCGTGGAGCGGCTGGAGAACGGGCTGGACTCCCCCATCGCCCAGGGCGGGACGAACGTGTCCGGCGGGCAGCGGCAGCGGCTCGCGATCGCGCGGACGCTGGTGCAGCGGCCGGAGATCTATCTGTTCGACGACTCCTTCTCCGCGCTCGACTACGCGACCGACGCCGCGCTGCGGGCGGCGCTGGCGCGCGAGACGGCCGACGCGACCGTGGTGATCGTGGCCCAGCGGGTGGCGACCATCCGGGACGCCGACCGGATCGTCGTCCTCGACGAGGGCCGGGTCGTCGGCACCGGACGTCACCACGAACTGATGGCCGACAACGAGACCTACCGGGAGATCGTCCTCTCCCAGCTCACGGAAGCGGAGGCAGCCTGATGGCCGGGCCGTTGGCACGGATGGCGGGGGCCGGGGCCCCCGATCAGCACTCCATGGACTTCAAGGGCTCCGGGAAGCGGCTGCTGGCGCAGTTCAGGCCCGAGCGGTTCACGATGTACGCGATGGTCCTGTGCGCGGTGCTCAGCGTCGGGCTGTCGGTGCTGGGGCCCTGGATCCTCGGCCGCGCGACCGACCTGGTCTTCGCTGGGGTCGTCGGGCGGGAGATGCCGGAGGGCGCCACCAAGGCCGAGGTCCTCGCGTCCATGCGGGAGCGCGGGGACGGCGCGGTCGCCGACATGCTGTCGGGCACGGACTTCACGCCGGGCAAGGGCATCGACTTCGAGGCCGTCGGCACGGTGCTGCTGGTTGCCCTCGGCATCTTCCTGGTCGCGGGCCTGCTGATGGCGGTGGCGACCCGGCTCTCCAACCGGGCGATCAACCGGACCGTCTACCACATGCGCGAGGATCTCCAGGCGAAGCTCTCGCGGCTGCCGCTGTCGTACTTCGACAAGCGGCAGCGCGGTGAGGTGCTGAGCCGGGCGACCAACGACATCGACAACATCGGGCAGACGCTGCAGCAGTCGATGGGGCAGCTCATCAACTCGCTGCTCACCATCATCGGCGTGCTGGCGATGATGTTCTGGGTGTCGCCGCTGCTGGCGCTGGTCGCGCTGGTGACCGTGCCGGTGTCGTTCCTGGTGGCCACGCGGGTCGGCAAGCGGTCGCAGCCGCACTTCGTGGCGCAGTGGCGGGTGACGGGCAAGCTGAACGCCCACATCGAGGAGATGTACACCGGGCACACGCTCGTGAAGGTGTTCGGGCGGCAGGAGGAGTCGGCGAAGCAGTTCGCCGAGGAGAACGAGCGGCTGTACGAGGCCGGCTTCAAGGCCCAGTTCAACAGCGGGATCATGCAGCCGCTGATGTTCTTCGTGTCCAACATCAACTACGTGCTGGTCGCGGTCGTGGGCGGGCTGCGGGTCGCCACGGGCGCGCTGTCCATCGGTGATGTGCAGGCCTTCATCCAGTACTCACGGCAGTTCTCGATGCCGCTGACGCAGGTCGCGTCCATGGCGAACCTGGTGCAGTCGGGGGTCGCCTCCGCCGAGCGGATCTTCGAACTGCTCGACGCGGAGGAGCAGGAGGCCGACGCGGTGCCCGGGGTGCGGCCCGAGGAGCTGCGGGGGCGGGTGGCGCTGGAGGGGGTGTCCTTCCGGTACGAGGCCGACAAGCCGCTGATCGAGGACCTGTCGCTGGTCGTCGAGCCGGGGCACACGGTGGCGATCGTGGGGCCGACGGGGGCGGGCAAGACCACGCTGGTCAACCTGCTGATGCGGTTCTACGAGGTCACCGGAGGGCGGATCACCCTCGACGGGGTCGATGTCGCGTCCATGTCCCGGGACGAACTCCGGGACGGGATAGGGATGGTGCTCCAGGACACCTGGCTGTTCGGAGGGACCATCGCGGAGAACATCGCGTACGGGGCGTCCGCCGCGCGGAAGGTGACGCGGGGGGAGATCGAGGAGGCGGCTCGGGCCGCGCACGCGGACCGGTTCATCCGGACGCTGCCGGACGGGTACGACACGGTGATCGACGACGAGGGGACCGGGGTGAGCGCGGGTGAGAAGCAGCTCATCACGATCGCCCGGGCGTTCCTGTCGGATCCGGTGATCCTGGTGCTGGACGAGGCGACGTCCTCGGTGGACACGCGTACGGAGGTGTTGATCCAGAAGGCGATGGCGAAGCTGGCGCACGGGCGGACGTCGTTCGTGATCGCGCACCGGTTGTCGACGATCCGGGACGCCGACACGATCCTGGTGATGGAGAACGGTTCCATCGTGGAGCAGGGGGCGCACGAGGAGTTGTTGGCGGCGGACGGGGCGTATGCGCGGCTGTACAAGGCGCAGTTCGCGGAGGCGGTGGCGGAGGTGGACTGAGGGGGTGGGCTGTGGGGTGCGTCGTCGGGTGCGGGCTCGGTGGGGCTTCTCGCGCAGTTCCCCGCGCCCCTGAGAAGCAGGGGCTGCGCCCACTGCTTCTCAGGGGCGCCGGAGCCGCGGCCGGCAACGCGCCCCCTCAGTCCAGGTAACCCCGCAGTTGGTCCGCGAAGGCGTGGTCCCGGAGTTTGTTCAGGGTCTTGGACTCGATCTGGCGTATCCGTTCCCGGGTCACGCCGAAGATGCGGCCTATCTCCTCCAGCGTGCGGGGGCGGCCGTCGGCGAGGCCGTAGCGGAGTTGGACCACCTTGCGTTCCCGCTCGCCCAGCGTCGACAGCACCGCCTCCAGGTGTTCGCGCAGCAGCAGGAACGCGGCCGACTCCACGGGGCTCGTCGCGTCGCCGTCCTCGATCAGGTCGCCGAGGGCCACGTCGTCCTCCTCGCCCACGGGCGCGTGGAGCGAGACCGGCTCCTGCGCGAGGCGGAGCACCTCGCTGACGCGCTCGGGCGCCAGGTCGAGGTGGGCGGCGACCTCCTCGGGCGTGGGCTCGTAACCCCGCTCCTGGAGCATCCGGCGCTGGACGCGGACGACCCGGTTGATCAACTCGACGACGTGGACCGGGACCCGGATGGTGCGGGCCTGGTCGGCGAGCGCGCGGGACATGGCCTGGCGGATCCACCAGGTGGCGTAGGTCGAGAACTTGTAGCCGCGCGCGTAGTCGAACTTCTCGACGGCCCGGATGAGGCCCAGGTTTCCCTCCTGGACCAGGTCCAGCATGGTCAGGCCACGGCCGACGTAACGCTTCGCCACGGAGACGACGAGCCGCAGGTTCGCCTCGATCAGACGGCGTTTGGCCATGCGGCCCATGACGACCAGCCGGTCGAGGTCGAGGGCGAGCCGGGTGTCGAGGTCGGGGGCGTTGCCGAGCCGTTCCTCGGCGAAGAGGCCGGCCTCGACGCGGCGGGCCAGCTCCACTTCCTCCGCGGCCGTCAGGAGGGGGATGCGGCCGATCTCGCGCAGGTACTGGCGGAAGAGGTCGGAGGAGGGGCCGCTGGTGTCCGGGCGGGCGCGGGGCAGTTCCACGGGCTCGGGGGCCTCAGCCGTCTCCAGGGCCTCGACCGCCGCGGCAGGCGGCTCGTCCAGGTCGGGCGGGCCGTCCGGAACCGCCTCGGGGTGGTGCGCGGCACGGCTCTGGGCGGGCACCGCGGTGATCACATCGGTCTCCGCGGCCGGCTCCGAGCCGTCGGTACCGATGGCCGTACCGGTGTCGTTCTGTATGAGGGTCTGGGTCTGCACGGGGGCGACCTCCAGGAATGTCGCTGCCAGGGCGTACGGCAGCGGTACGTCTGGGATGGCGCGGGCGGCCTCTCCGCCGTCCATCCCGTACTCATCGAGCGGAACCGCGGGGATCTCGGACCCGTGGGGGACGGGTCGGCCGCGCTCCGAGGACTCAGGCACCGGAACCCAGTGTGGAGTACGACACACAGCCGCCACGAGGGGCGTGCGGTGACTTTTTGCGTCCGGGCCGTGACCGCACGGTCACGTGCCGTAGGAGTGCGCTGCTGGGAGGGCCGTGCACTGCTCGTGGGCCGTTCGGAGTGGGGTGGCTCCGGCGTGGATTGGCATGTGCTCCGGGGACGTGCGCGGCCGGGGGTGCTCACCGGCACCGGATCAGAGCGCCTCCGCGCCCCGCTCCCGCAGTGCCTGGTCGTACTGCTGGAGGACCCACAACTCGTTCTGTACGGCGGCCAGCTGGGCGGGGTCGCCCTGGGCGGCCGCCCGCGCCAGGCTGCCCTGGACGTCGCGCACCCGGCGCTCGACGGCCCGGCGGCGTACGGTGACGAGTTGGTCGCCCGCGTACACCTCGTCGACCTTCTTGCGCATGATCGCCTCGACGGCCAGCTCGGTCACCATCGCCCGCACGGCGTCGTCCGGCGCCGCCTCGCGGACCCGGACCAGGTACTCCTGCGGGTCCTCGGCGCCGTACTCCACGCCGCCCGCCTCGATGATCGCCTCGCGGACGGCCGCGTACGGGGCGGCGGTGAACTCGTCCACGCCGTACGCGTCGAACGCGGGGGCGACCAACTCGGGGCGTTGCAGGGCGAGTTTGAGGAGTTCGCGCTCGGTGGCGAAGACCGGGTTGCGCAGGGTGAGGGCCGGGCCGGAGGGGGGCCGGGCGGTGGACTCGTAGGGCTGCGCGGCGCGCCGGGCGGACGGGGTGGGGCCCTGGCCGCCGCGGTCGCGGGCCCAGCGGGCCAGCTGGGCGACGCGCTTGACGACGAACTGGGTGTCGAGGATGCCGAGCATGCCGGCGAGCTGCACGGCGACCTCGTGCTGGGCGCCGCTGTTCTTGATGCGGGCGACGATCGGCGCGGCCTCGTCGAGGGCCGCGGCGCGCCCTGCGGGGGTCTCCAGGTCGTAGCGGGCGACGATCTGGCGGAGGGCGAACTCGAAGAGCGGGGTGCGGGGTTCGGTCAGTTCGGCGACGGCCTCGTCGCCCTTGGCCAGGCGGAGTTCGCAGGGGTCCATGCCGTCGGGGGCGATGGCGATGTACGTCTCGGCGGCGAACTTCTGGTCGTCCTCGAAGGCGCGCAGGGCCGCCTTCTGGCCGGCCGCGTCGCCGTCGAAGGTGAAGATCACGCGGGCCGAGCCGTTGTCCATCAGCAGCCGGCGGAGGATCTTGATGTGCTCGCCGCCGAAGGCCGTGCCGCAGGTGGCGATGGCCGTGGTGACGCCGGCGAGGTGGCAGGCCATGACGTCGGTGTAACCCTCGACCACGACGGCCCGGCTGGCCTTGGCGATGTCCTTCTTGGCTAGGTCGATGCCGTACAGCACCTGGGACTTGCGGTAGATCGCCGTGTCGGGGGTGTTGAGGTACTTCGGGCCGTTGTCCGCCTCGTAGAGCTTGCGGGCGCCGAAGCCGACCACGTCCCCGCCGATGTCGCGGATGGGCCACATCAGACGGCCCCGGAAACGGTCGATCGGGCCCCGGCGGCCCTCCTGGGAGAGGCCGGACAGCAGCAGTTCCTTGTCGGTGAAGCCCTTGCCGCGCAGGAAGCGGGTGAGGTGGTCCCAGCCCTGGGGGCTGTAGCCGACGCCGAAGTGGACGGCGGCGGCCTGGTCGAAGCCGCGCTCGGCGAGGAAGATCCGGCCGGTGTCGGCCTCGGGGCTGGTGGCGAGCTGTTCCGCGTACCACTCGGCGGCGATCTTGTGCGCCTCGACCAGGCGGATCCGCTCGCCGCGCTGGTGGGAGGGGTTGTACCCGCCCTCCTCGTAGCGCAGGGTGATGCCGGCCTGGCCGGCGAGGCGCTCGACGGCCTCCGAGAAGGACAGGTGGTCGACCTTCATCACGAATGTGATGGTGTCGCCGCCCTCTTGGCAGCCGAAGCAGTGAAAGAGCCCCTTGCTCGGGCTGACCTGGAAGGACGGCGACTTCTCGTCGTGGAACGGGCAGAGCCCCTTGAGGTTCCCGCCGCCCGCGTTGCGCAGCTGGAGGTACTCGGACACCACGGCGTCGATCGGGACCGCGTCCCGTACCGCCTTCACGTCCTCGTCGTTGATCCGTCCTGCCACGCGGAGATTCTACGGTGGTCCACCGACAGCCACGGGTCACGGGCAGCGCCCCTCCAGGTGCGCGGGGAACTGCGCGACCAGCCCACGACGGCCCGCAGTCGCCCCGCCACCGAACCCGGCAGCCCCCTAGGCGATCAGACTATCCAGCGGCACCTGAGGATTCGAGAGCGCGTCCACGTCGACCCGCGCCCGGGACCGGATGAGTTTCTGGATCGGCTCAGTGACATCCCACACGTTCACATTCATCCCGGCCAGCACCCGCCCCTCCTTCACCCAGAACGCGATGAACTCCCGCTTCCCCGCGTCTCCCCGGATCAGCACCTGGTCGTACGAGCCGGGCGGGGCCCACCCCGAGTACTCCATCCCCAGGTCGTACTGGTCGGAGAAGAAGTACGGGACCCGGTCGTACGTGACGTCCTGCCCGAGCATGGAGCGGGCGGCGGCGGGTCCGCCGTTGAGCGCGTTGGCCCAGTGCTCGACGCGGAGCCGGGTGTCGAAGAGGGCGTGCGGGAAGGACACGACGTCGCCGGCCGCGTAGACGGAGGGGTCGGACGTACGGAGCCCCGCGTCCACCAGGATGCCGCCGCCCTGGGACCGGTCGGCCACCTCCAGCCCCGCCGCTTCGGCCAGGCCCGTGCGCGGCCCCGCGCCGATGGCCGCGAGGACGTCGTGCGCCGGGTGCTCCTCCCCCGTGTCCGTGCGGGCCGCGAGGACCATCCCGTCCTGGCCGACGATCTCGGTGAGCCGCGCGCCGAAGTGGAAGCGGACGCCGTGCTCGCGGTGCAGTTCGGCGAAGAGATTGCCCAGCTCGGGGCCGAGGACGCCGTACAGCGGGGTCGGTTCCGGCTCGACGACGGTGACCTCCGCGCCGTACTCGCGGGCCGCGGCCGCCACTTCCAGGCCGATCCAGCCGGCGCCGGCGATGACGAGGTGGCCGTTGTCCCGGCCGAGGGTGGCGAGGACCCCCTTGAGACGCTCGGCGTGGGCGAGGCGGCGCAGATGGTGGACGCCCGCGAGATCGGTGCCCGGGATGTCCAGGCGGCGGGGCTCGGCGCCCGTCGCGAGCAGCAGCTTGTCGTAGTGGACGAGGGTGCCGTCGTCGCCGAAGCGGACGGTCCGGGCCGTGCGGTCGATCGCGTCGACGGTCTGGCCCAGGTGGAGTTCGATGTCGTTGCTCGCGTACCAGGACGGCTCGTGGACGAAGACGCTGTCGCGCTTCTCCTTGCCGAGCAGATAGCCCTTGGAGAGCGGCGGACGCTCGTAGGGGTGGTCGCGTTCGTCGCAGATCAGTATCACGCGGCCGGTGAAGCCCTCCGCTCGGAGCGTCTCGGCCGCCTTCGCGCCGGCGAGACCGCCTCCGACGATGACGAATGTCTGATCCGCGTCGACCACTTGATGCCTCCTCTTAAGGGTGCGTCCACATGCGAGCGTCCCGCACGGAGCGTGATGCGGGAAGAGGTAGTGACCCGATCAGGCCACGCAGGGTCACGTTTTCGTCACATCCGACCCGTCAGTCTCGCGTGTGACGCGCGGGCGGAGGTGTCGGTCAGGGAAGCGATCTGGTCGACGATCACCCGCTTGCGGGCTCGGTCGTCCGGAGCCGCGTCGAACAGCGCGCGGAACTGGGGTTCGAGTCCCTCGGGGGCGCGGGCGGTGAGCGCCTCGGCCAGTTCGGCGACGACGATCCGCTGGTCGGCACGGAGCCGCTCCTGCTCGGCCCGCTGCATCACATAGCGGTCGGCGACGGCCTTCAGCACGGCGCACTCCAGCCGCGCCTCGCGCGGGACGACCAGCTCGGCGGTGTACCGGGTGAGGGGGCCGCCGCCGTACGCCTGCCGGGTGGCGCCCTCGGCGGCGAGGCAGAAGCGGCCGATGAGCTGGCTGGTCGCGTCCTTCAACCGGGCCTGGGCGACGGCCGTTCCGTCGTAGCCGTGGGGCCACCACTCCTGGTCGAGGAGGCGGTCGAGGGCTTCGGCCAGCTCGGCCGGGTCGGTGTCCGCGGAGACGTACCGGCCGCGGGCCACCTCGAACACCGCCTGGCGTTCGGGGTCCGCGTGCAGGCAGCCCGGGTCGATGTGGCCCGCGTGCAGGCCGTCCTCGACGTCGTGCACGGAGTACGCCACGTCGTCGGACCAGTCCATGACCTGGGCCTCGAAGGTCGTGCGGGTGCCGGGGGCGTCCTTGCGGACCCAGTCGAAGACGGGCCGGTCGTCGTCGTACACGCCGAACTTGTGCGACTCGGGGTCGGTGGGGTGAGCGCCGCGCGGCCAGGGGTACTTGGTGGCGGCGTCCAGGGCGGCGCGGGTGAGGTTGAGGCCGACGCTGACGAGGTCGCCGGACTCCGGGGAGCGCACGAAGCGCTTGGGCTCGATGCGGGTCAGCAGGCGCAGGGACTGGGCGTTGCCCTCGAAACCGCCGCAGTCCTCGGCGAATTCGTTGAGCGCCTGTTCGCCGTTGTGGCCGAACGGGGGGTGGCCGAGGTCGTGGGAGAGACAGGCGGCCTCCACGAGATCGGGGTCGCAGCCGAGGGCGGCGCCCAGCTCGCGGCCCACCTGGGCGCACTCCAGGGAGTGGGTGAGGCGGGTGCGGGGGCTGGCGTCCCAGACGTGGGTGCGGGTGCCGGGGGTGACGACCTGGGTCTTGCCGGCGAGTCTGCGCAGGGCCGCGGAGTGCAGCACGCGGGCGCGGTCGCGTTGGAAGGCGGTGCGGCCGGGGCGTTTGTCGGGCTCCGGGGCGTAGCGCTCCGCGGAGGGCGGGGGGTAGGCGGCCGGGGTCTCGTGGGTGGTCGGGGTGTGGGGGCTGGGGGGTGTGGTGCCTTCCATGATTCGACAGTACGGGGAGGGGGTGACAGATGGGTGCCTACTCGTCTGCCGGGTTCGGCTCTTTGGCGGGTGCGGGTGCGTCGTGGCTTGTCGCGCAGTTCCCCGCGCCCCTTCGGGGCGCGCGTTCCTTCTACGCCGACGCCAGTAGCGGCAGCGGCCTGGTCCCGGTCGTCAGGGACTCGTCGTAGCGGTGCAGGATCAGGCTCGCCATCGACGGGTGGGCGCCCAGGGGGGCCGCGGCGATGCCCGGGGCCGCCTCGGCGCACTCCCTCGCGAAGCGGCCCGGGGCCGTGAAGTAGGAGGCGAGGGCTATGCGGGTGCGGCCCTGGGCGGTGAGGGTGCGGACGGCTTCGGGGACCGTGGGGGCTGCGGCCGAGGCGTAGGCGGGGACGACGGGGACGCCCAGGCGGTCGGCGAGGAGGCGGGCCGTCAGGCCGGTGTCCTCGGCGGCCTCGGGGTCGCGGGAGCCCGCGGCGGCGAGCACCACGGCGCTCGTGCGGCGGTGCGCCTCGCTCATCCGGGTGGGCCAGCCGGCCTCGACGAGGCGGGCGCGCAGGGTCTCGACGAGGAGGGGGTGCGGGCCGAGCGGGGCGGCCAGACGGGTGCGGGCCTCGGCGGCGGCGGCCATCTCCGGGATGTCCTGCTTGACGTGGTAGCCGCGGCTGAGGAGGAGGGGGACGAGGACCGCTTCCCGGTCGCCGAGGGCGGCGAGGGTGTCGGGGAGCAGGGGCTCGTTCAGCTCGATGTGGCCGAGGCGCACGGCGAGGCCGGGGCGCTGTTCGCGGACGCGGTCCATGAGGGTGCGCACGGTCGCCAGGGCGCGCGGGTCGCGGCTGCCGTGCGCGACCAGGACGAGCGTCGGCGGGGCGGGGCGCCGGGTCCCGTCGTGGGAGACGAGGCTGAGCTGGGTGGCCAGCTGGTCACTGATCAGGTTCATGATGTGCGCCGTACTGTCGAGGTCCGCGTTCGACTTGCTCGTCGTCGCCGTCATGCACCGATGGTGCCGGGAGGACATTGCCTTCCCGTTGCACGGTGGTGACGGGTGTTTACCAGCGCTTCACCGCGCGCGGTACGGGTGTGTGAACCTCCGTGACCTGGCATTTCGACTCGTTCGAGTGAAGCTTGTCACGCTGGGCGGTGAACCGGATCTCCGCGGATGACGTCTTCGTTGGTCGGGAGGACGGACGCGGACGGGTCCGCCGGAAACACGCAGGACACATAGCGGGACACCTGAGCGGGTCCGAGGGGACGGGGGCGCAGTGAGGCGTATCAGGCGGGTCGCGCACGCCGTTCGGTTGCCGCGGACGCGGGCGGGGCGGCGGGCCGTGCAGGCGGTGATGCTGCTGTGCGTGCTGGCGCTGCTGCCCTCGACCTGGATGTTCACGGCGGCCGGCGACCGGCTGCGGACCACGGCGGACGCGCCACGCACGGAGGTCGCGATGGTCTTCGGCGCCGGGCTGTGGCAGGGCGAGCCGTCCCCGTACCTGGCGCGCCGGCTGGACGCGGCGGCCGAGCTGTACCGGTCGGGCCGGATCAAGGTGGTCCTGGTCACCGGGGACAACAGCCGGGCGGAGTACGACGAACCGGACGCGATGCGCGGCTACCTCACCGAGCACGGCGTGCCCGACGACCGGATCGTGAGCGACTACGCCGGGTTCGACACCTGGGACTCCTGCGTCCGCGCCAAGAAGATTTTCGGCGTGGACCGGGCGGTGCTCATCAGCCAGGGCTTCCACATACGCCGGGCGGTCGCGCTGTGCGAGGAGGCGGGCGTCGAGTCGTACGGCGTCGGCGTCCAGGACCGGCACGACGCGACCTGGTACTACGGCGCCACCCGGGAGCTGTTCGCGGCGGGCAAGGCCTCGCTGGACGCCCTGTTCGAGCCGGACCCCCGCTTCCTCGGACCGGAGGAGACGGGGGTCGAGAAGGCGCTCGCGTCGGCGGGACGAACGCCCACGGAAGCGCCTTAGCGCTCGGAGGGCCTCAGTGCTCGAAGGGCCTCGGTGCTCGGAGGGCCTCAGTGCTTGATGGTGCCCCACCAGCCCTGGTCCACGGCGCAGCCCCACGTCTTGCCCGCGGAGGTCTTGCCGTGGACGGTGAAGCGGACCTCGTAGGGCTTCTTGCGGTTGGTCATGTAGGCGCTGATGCGCAGACCGGTGGTGCCCTTCTTCTTCAGGGTCTTGGTGTACACGGTGGCGACCTTCGAGGTCCGCTTGGTGATCTTGCTGCCCTTGGTGGCAGTGGCGTAGGTGAAGGTCAGGTTGACGGGCTTGCTGACCTTCAGGCTGACGTCCTTGAAGCTCGCGGTCTTGCTCTTGTTCTTGAGCGCGAAGTAGAGGCCGCCCTGCACCCGGTTCTTCGCGTCCAGGGTGAAGTTCTTCGGCGAGCTGAGTTCGATCGGGCAGCCGGCGGCCTGGGGCGCCGCGGAGGCGGCCCCGGCGAGGCCGAGCTGGGTGGCGGTCAGGGCGCCGACGGCACCCAGGACGGCGGCGGTGGTGCGCATACGGTTCACGTGATGGTCCTCTTCCCCCGGCGGCCCGCGTGCGGGCCGGGTGACAGGTCGTACGCCACACGGGGTTCGCGGCACGACCCCCGTGTCTGCGGCGCCCGTAGTTCTTAGCACGCCCGGCCCGAACGAATGGACGGAAAGAAGCGGGGTGACCGCATACGGTGACAGAATCGCGACATCCGGCGGCACGCTTCCTCACGCCGGGCCCGAGGCCGCCGGGAGGTCCCCGTGCCGGTCGCGTAACGAGGGGCGCCCCGGCGCGTAACACGTGCGACGCACGCTGAGCGGTATGCCGAACTCCGCGACGCCCACCCACTGCCCGTACTGCGCCCTGCAGTGCGGGATGAACCTGACGCCCGGTGCGGACGGGACCGAAGGGGTCGTAGTGGTCACGGAGCGCGCGGACTTCCCGGTGAACCGGGGAGCGCTGTGCGGCAAGGGCCGTACGGCGCCGGCGGTGCTCTCGTCCCGGGTCAGGCTGACCAGTCCCTTGGTCAGAAGGGCGGGCAACCTGGAACCCGCCTCCTGGGACGAGGCACTCGACCGGATCGCCGAGGGGCTCACCCGCACGCGGACGGAACATGGCCCGGACGCGTGCGGAGTGTTCGGCGGCGGCGGACTGACGAACGAGAAGGCCTACGCGCTCGGCAAGTTCGCCCGGGTGGTGCTCGGCACCTCGCAGATCGACTACAACGGCCGTTTCTGCATGTCCTCGGCGGCCGCCGCCGGGATGAAGGCGTTCGGGCTGGACCGGGGGCTGCCGTTCCCGCTGGAGGACATCCCGAGGACGGGGTGCGTGATCCTCGTCGGGTCGAACCTCGCGGAGACCATGCCGCCGGCCCTGCGCTATCTCACCGAGCTGAAGGAGAACGGCGGCACGCTGATCGTCATCGATCCGCGCCGCACCCGTACGGCCGAACAGGCCGATCTGCATCTGTCCCCGCGTCCCGGCACCGATCTCGCCCTCGCCCTCGGCCTGTTGCACCTGATCGTGGCCGAGGGGCGGACGGACGAGGAGTACATCCGCGAGCGGACCAGCGGATGGGAGGAGGCCCGGGCGGCGGCCATGGCGCACTGGCCGGAGTACGTGGAACGGATCACGGGGGTGTCCGTTCCCGAACTCCGCGAGGCGGTACGGCTGTTCTGCGAGCCCGAGCACGCGATGGTGCTCACGGCGCGCGGGCCCGAGCAGCAGTCCAAGGGCACGGACACCGTCGGCGCGTGGATCAACCTCACGCTGGCGACGGGCCGCGCCGGACGGCCGCTGTCCGGGTACGGCTGCCTCACCGGGCAGGGCAACGGGCAGGGCGGGCGCGAGCACGGCCAGAAGGCCGACCAGCTGCCCGGCTACCGCAAGCTGGTCGACCCCGAGGCGCGGCGGCACGTCGCCGAGGTCTGGGGCGTGGACCCCGACAGCCTGCCCGGCCCGGGGCGCAGCGCGTACGAGCTGCTGGACGCGCTCGGCACCGACATCAAGTCCCTGCTGCTGATGGCCTCCAACCCGGTGGTGTCGGCGCCGCGCGCCGCGCACATCGAGGACCGGATCAAGTCGCTGGACTTCCTGGCCGTGTGCGATGTCGTGCTGTCGGAGACGGCGGCCCTCGCGGACGTCGTCCTGCCGGTGACGCAGTGGGCGGAGGAGACCGGCACCATGACCAATCTGGAGGGCCGGGTGCTGCTGCGGCGGCGCGCGATCACGCCGCCCGACGGGGTCCGCAGCGACCTGGAGATCATGCGCGAACTGGCCGACCGGCTGGGCGTCGAGAAGGGCTTCCCGACCGACCCCGAGGAGGTCTTCGAGGAGCTGCGCCGGGCGAGCGCGGGCGGGCCCGCCGACTACTCGGGCATCACCTACCGGCGACTGGTCGAGGAGAACGGGGTGTTCTGGCCCTGCCCCACACCGACGGCCGAGGCGGGGGCCGTGCCGCCCGCCGAGGCGCACCCCGGGACACCGCGGCTCTTCCTCGACCGGTTCGCCACGGAGGACGGCCGGGCCCGGTTCGTGCCCGTCTCGCACCGGGCTGCGGCCGAGGAACCGGACGCGGAGTACCCGGTGCTGCTCACCACCGGGCGGGTGGTCGCCCAGTACCAGTCGGGCGCCCAGACGCGGCGGGTCGACGAGCTCAACGCCGCCGCGCCGGGGCCGTTCGTGGAGCTGCACCCGCGGCTGGCCGAGCGGCTCGGCGCGAGCGAGGGCGACCCGGTGGCCGTGGTCTCCCGCCGGGGGCGGGCCGTCGCCCCGGCCCGCATCACGACGGGCATCCGCCCGGACACGGTCTTCATGCCGTTCCACTGGCCGGGCGAGGGCCGCGCCAACACCCTCACCAACCCCGCCCTCGACCCCACCTCCCGCATGCCGGAGTTCAAGACCTGCGCGGTGCGGGTGGAGGCGGTGGGGAAGTAGGGCGGAGCAGAGCGGGGCCGGCCGGAGCGGGGTCGGGCCGCGGCTCAGAGGATCATGCGCACCGTGGCCGCGTCCTCGGCGTACTTCGCCGTCTCCTCGGGGGTGAAGTCCCGGCGTTCCGCGAAGCCGATCCCGACGACGGCGACGAGGGTGTCGTCCGCCGGGTCGAAGACGGGGATGGTGAGGGAGCCCATGGCACCGGCGGCGCGGCCCGCGCGGACGGCGACGCCGGTCGTGTCGGTCTGAAAGTCGGAGACGGCGACGGGCTCACGGCGCTGCGCGGCCGTCCCCGCCATGCCCTTGCCGATCGGTATCACGGCGGTGCCGTTGCGCACCGAGACCGGCAGGTTGTACGAGGCGACGAGGACGATCTCGCCCTCCCCGGCAGGTTCGGCGAGGTGGACGGAGCCGGCGAAGCCGCCGTTGCGGGCCACGAACTCGGCGAGCCAGGCGTCGACTTCGGGGCGGGCGTGCTTCAGGACGGCCTCGTTCAGGGATGTCTCGTTCAGGGATGTCTCGTTCAGGGCTGTCGCGTTCGAGGTGGTTCCGTGCATGGGGGGCTCCTCGTGCTCGCGGCTCAGGTGCCGCTGTCGTGATCAGCATCGTTACCCCACCTGCTTGAACATTCATACTCTTGGATACGAAGATCCTGTGTGGTCGACCCGGGGGGATCGCATGCCGCAGCACGACCGTCACCAGTGGACCGACTCGTTCCCGTGGAGCCTCTCCTACCGTTGGGGGCACTCCGCGCTGACCGCCGACTTCGACCTGCGCGGAGACACGCCCCGGCTGCTGTGCGTGCGTCGCCCCGGCGACCCCGAGCCCGGCCCCGAGGAGCCCGGGACCGGCCCCGCCCTGCCCCTGGTCGACCTGGTCCTGCTCGGTGACGGCACCGGCTGGGCGAGACCCCGCTTCACCGGCACGGCGATCGGCTCCCGTCTGAAGTACCGCGCCCACCACTCCACGTACGACTCCGGTGACCGCGTTCGGTGGCATCGGCTGACCTTCGAACTCCACGATCCGGCGACCGGGTCGACCGCCTTCGTCGAGTACGCCTCCCCGGACGGCATCCCCGTGCTGCGCTCCCGGGTCCGGCTGCGCAACGACGGCTCCGAGTCGGTCACCGTGCGCTCCGTCGGCAGTCTGCTCCTCGGCGGGCTCCCCTCCCCCGACGAGCTGTCCGTCCTGCGGGCGCGCAACGACTGGCTCGCGGAGTGCCGTTGGTACACCGAGCCGCTGCGGGACTCGGTGCCCGACGTCGGTCATGAGCTGCACGGCGGCGCCGGGCACGCGGCGGCCCGCCTCGCCGGGCGCGGCAGTTGGCCCACCGACGGGCACCTCGCGATGGGCGGGCTCCAGCACCGCGCCGACGGCCGCGGCTGGTTGTGGCAGATCGAGTCGGCGTCCAGCTGGGTCTGGGAGGCCGGCGAGTCGGCGGGCCGGACGTGTCTGGCGCTCGGCGGACCGACCCACGACGAGCACCAGTGGCGCCAAGTCCTCGAGCCAGGAGCCGAGTGCACCACGGAGTGGGCCGCTCTCGCCGTCGGCGACGGCTTCGAGGGGGCCCTGGCCGCGCTGACCGCCTACCGCCGGGTCGTACGCCGCCCGCACCCGGACCACACCCGGCTCCCGGTGATCTACAACGACTACATGAACACCCTGATGGGCGACCCCACCACCGAGAAACTGCTCCCGCTGATCGACGCGGCGGCGGAGGTGGGCGCGGAGTACTTCTGCGTGGACGCCGGGTGGTACGACGACAGCGGTGCGGGCGGTGAGGGGGCACCGGGCGACGGGCAGGAGGGCGGTGGCTCGCTCGGGGGCTGGTGGGACAGTGTGGGGGCCTGGCTGCCGTCGGTCCGGCGGTTCCCCGGTGAGGGTGGCATCCGGGTCGTGCTCGACCGGATCCGGGAGCGCGGGATGGTGCCGGGGCTGTGGCTGGAGCCCGAGGTGGTCGGGGTCCGCAGTCCGCTCGCCGCCGAGCTGCCCGCCGAGGCCTTCCTCCGCCACGAGGACGGCACCCGGGTGACCGAACAGGGCCGCCACCAGCTGGATCTGACCCATCCTGCGGCCCGGGCCCAGCTGGACCGGACGGTGGACCGCCTGGTCGGCGAGTGGGGGGTCGGCTACCTCAAACTCGACTACAACATCACCACCTCGGCACCGGCCCACCTCGCCCACTCCCGGGCCTGGCTCTCCTGGCTGTCCTCGATCCTGGACCGCCACCCCGGTCTGGTCGTGGAGAACTGCGCCTCGGGCGGCATGCGGATGGACGGTGCCTCGCTCGCGGTGGCCCAGCTCCAGTCCACCTCCGACCAGCAGGATCCCCTGCGCTGTCCGCCGATCGCCGCGGCCGCCCCCACCGCCGTGCCACCGGAGCAGGGCGCCGTGTGGGCCTACCCGCAACCGTCCTGCACGGACGAGGAGATCGCCTTCACCCTCGGTTCCGCGCTCCTCGGGCGCGTCCATCTGTCCGGCCACCTGGATCGTATGACGGAACGTCAACTCGGCCTGGTGCAAGACGCCTTGGACACGTACAAGTCGATCCGGGGCGACCTGCGCACCGCCGTGCCCTGCTGGCCCCTGGGTCTGCCGGGCTGGTCGGACGACTGGATCGCGCTGGGGCTGAGACAGCCGGGGGCGGGCACGGGCCCGGTGTATGTGACCCTCTGGCGCCGGGGCGGTGACGCGGAACGGTCCTTCACACCGCCCAGGTCGGGTTCGGGGGACGTACGGGTGGAGATCCTGCACCCGAGGGCGACGACGGCCACGGCGCGGTGGAACGGCTCCGAGCTACGGGTGAGCCTGCCGGACGCCCCGTCGGTCGTCCTGCTGAGGCTGACCCCGGCGGGCGGGGCCCCGGACGACCACCGGGGCGCGTCCGGCCGACGGTCTTCGCCGGACCACCGGCACTCCCCCGAGCAGCGGACCTCAACCGCGTAGACGCCAGTCCCCGCTCTCGATCAGCTTCCCCCTGGCCCGCAGTCTGGCCGCGACGGTCGGGGCGGCGACGTAGACCCAGGCCCGGACGACCGTGCCGTCGGCGAGGACGGCGGGGCGTTCCACCCGTTCGTAGAGGTTCGCCGGGTCTCCCGGGGCGTACTCCTCCAACTGGTCGAGGGTGCGCAGGAGTTCGGCGTACTCCTCGGGGGCGGCGGTGACGATCTCGCCGCTCACCTCGCCCGCTCCCCCGCGCACCTGCCCGGCCCCGTCGCCGGCCCTCTCGCCTGCGCTGTCGCCGAGGCTCTCCACCGCGTACGGGTAGCCGGGGCCGTCGTAGAGCGCCATGGCGCGCATCCGGGCCGGTCGCTCCGCGACGGTGCGGCCGCGCAGGAAGAGGTCGTGGTTGGGCTCGCCGGGGCGGAGGGTGCCGTAGACGAAGAAGGGGAGCACCGCTGTCGTCTCTCCTCTCCAGGGGGGGTGGGGACTCTTTGCAGAAACGATTCTCACCCCTCACACATCCCCCTGCCGACGCCCTGGACCGCACCCTGTCATGCCCACTTAAATCTGACGGGATCCGTGGTCGGCCCCACGACCACCGTCGCCCCTCGTCCCTGGGAGACAGATGAGCCGGATACGGCACCTCCGACGTCCGCACCCCGCCACCACCGGCACCGCCGTCGCGGCCGCCGCGCTGCTGGCGGCGACGCTCACCCCCACCGCGGGGGCCGCCGACAGACCCGCTCGGAGCACCGCGATCGCCCACGCCGCCGACGTCCTGCGGGAGCGCGCGGCGAGCCTGGGGCTCACCTCCGCCCAGAAGACCACCGTACGGGACGTGATCGTGGACGCGGACGGCGCGCAGCACGTCCGCTACGACCGGACCTACCGCGGACTCCCGGTGCTCGGCGGCGACTTCGTCGTCCATCTCGCCCCCGGCGGCGAGTTCCGGAGCGCCGACAGGGCGACGACGCGCGCCCTCGACGTCCCCGGCGTCACCCCCGTCGTCAAGGCGCCGCGGGCCGCCGACATCGCCGCCGCCGCGCTGCGCGCCGCGAACGTCGGCGAGACGCTGCGCGGGCTGACGTCGAAGCCCGGGCTGGTCGTCGACGCCCTGCACGGCGCCCCCCGGCTGGCCTGGCGGACGCACGCGCTCGCCCGGGACGAGGCCGGCAACCCGGTCGCCCGCACGGTCCTCACGGACGCCACGACGGGCGGACAGATCGACGCCTGGGACGCGCTGGAGAGCGCCGCGGGCGACGGCAAGTCGCTCTACGGCGGCACGGTGCCGCTGGAGACGACCGTCTCCGGGTCGACGTACCAGCTCAAGGACCCCACCCGCGGCGGCACGTACACCGGCGACGCCGCGAACCAGACCGACCTGTGCGTCCTCGGCATCTGCGTCCGGCGCGCCCCCGCGACGCTCCTCACCGACGCCGACAACCACTGGGGCACGGGCACGACCGCGGACCGCGCCACGGCGGCCGTCGACGCGCAGTACGGCACCGACACCACCTGGGACTACTACAAGAAGGTCCACGGCCGGAACGGCATCGCCGGCGACGGCCGGGGCTCGTACAACCGGGTCCACTACGGCAACGGCTACAACAACGCCTTCTGGGACGACAGTTGCTTCTGCATGACGTACGGCGACGGTGACGGGAACCAGCTCGGTCCGCTCGTCTCGCTGGACGTCGCCGGCCACGAGATGACCCACGGTGTCACCTCCGCGACGGCCGACCTGACCTACTCGGGCGAGCCGGGCGGGCTCAACGAGGCCACCTCGGACATCTTCGGCACGCTCGTCGAGTTCTCCGCGGACAACGCCTCCGACCCCGGGGACTGGCTCGTCGGCGAGAAGATCGTCCGCCCGGGCTTCGGGAAGCCGGCGCTCCGCTTCATGGACCGGCCCAGCAGGGACGGTTCCTCGGCGGACTGCTGGAGTCCGACGGTGGGGAACCTGGACGTCCACTACTCCTCGGGCGTCGCGAACCACTTCGCGTATCTCCTCGCGGAGGGCAGCGGCACCAGGACCATCGGCGGCGTCACGCACTCCGGCACCACCTGCGACGGCTCGACGGTGACCGGCATCGGCAAGGACAAACTGGGCGCGATCTGGTACCGGGCGCTGACCGTCTACATGACCTCGTCCACGAACTACGCCGGGGCGCGCACGGCGACCCTGAACGCGGCGCGGGACCTGTACGGGCCGGACAGCGCGGAGCGCGCCGCGGTGGCGGCGGCGTGGGGTGCGGTGGCGGTGGCCTGACGGGTGGGCGGGCGTCAGCCGGTGACAGGGAGGGCGTCGGCGTACGCGTTGGGCGGGCGGGGGACCTTCTTGACGGTGCGGGCGTCGACGGCGGCCTCGGCGGAACTCGTGCCGAGGGTGCCGGAGGGGTGCCAGACGCCGGTGAGGGCGACCCAGGTGTCGGCGGGCGGGGGCGGGGTGCCGTGCACACGTACCTTCACGAACTGGGCGTCGGCGGCGCAGCAGCTGAAGATGGCGCGGGTCAGGTACCAGCCGGGGTTTCCGTCGCCCTTGCCGGACCCGCCCTTGTCGGGGGTGACGAAGCCGGTCATCTCGACGACGCGGCCGTCGATGGCCCGGTCGCGGTCCTGCTGCACCCGGGCGGTGAAGTCGGTGAGGGTGATCGGGAGCGGTGAGGTCTTCGGCAGGGGGTCGAAGTCGTCCTGGTCCGTGACCGCCACCGCCTTCGGTGCCTCCCGGGACGCGGTGTACGCGCCGATGGCCGGCGGGGCGTAGAAGAGCAGGCTCAGCGCGGGGAGGAGCAGGAGCCAGGCGACCCGGGGCGGGGTGGAGTGGTCATGGCCGTGGTCGTGGCCGTGGGCGTGGGCGTCTCGGCCGTCGGGGGCGTCGTCGTGGCCGGGGGCGTGGCTCGCTGTCTCGGTCGCGGTGGCGGCCTTCCCTTCGTTCCTGCCGTCCTTCCACAGCGACCAGGACTCCGCCGCGCCCAGGACGAGCAGCAGCGCGCCCGAGGCCACGAGGAGGGGGTGCATGCCCTCCTTGACGTATCGCGTGTAGTCGTCGGTGACGACGGTGGCGTGCAGGAGTCCGAGGCCGCTGAGGAGGAGCAGGAGCGCCTGAAGGGGTCGTTTCACAGGAGTACGGCTCCGATCAGGCCGCTGCACAGGATCGCCACGACGACCGTCGCGGCCGAGAAGCGGACCGCGAAGGCCCGGCCGAAGGTGCCTGTCTGCAGGGCGATCAGCTTCAGGTCCACCATGGGGCCGACCACCATGAAGGTCAGCCGCGCGGTGGGGGAGAACCCGGTGAGGGAGGCGGCGACGAAGGCGTCCGCCTCGGAGCACACCGAGAGGAGGATGGCGAGCGCGGCGAGGAACAGCACCGACAGCCAGGGCGAGTCGGCGAAGGTGTCGAGCACGGTACGCGGGACGAGGACGTTGAAGGTGGCCGCGGCCATCGCGCCGACGACGAGGAAGCCGCCCGCGTGCAGGAAGTCGTGCTGGAAGCCGGTCCGGAACTCGTTCCAGCGGCTCTGCCCGGGCCGGTGTCCCGTCTGCCGCGCGACCGGCTTCAGCCACTCCGCGCGCCCCAGCCAGAGCCACAGCCAGCCCATCGCGGCGGCGGTGACGAGGGAGGCCAGCAGCCGGGCCAGCACCATCGCGGGGCTGCCGGGGAAGGCGATGGCCGTGGCGGTCAGGACGACCGGGTTGATGGCGGGGGCGGAGAGCAGGAACGCGAAGGCGGCGGCCGGGTCGACCCCCCGGCGGATCAGGCTCTGCGCGACCGGTACCGAGGCGCACTCGCAGCCCGGCAGGACCACCCCGGCGGCACCGGCGACCGGGACCGCGAGCGCCGGTCTCCTCGGCAGCACCCGGGTGAACACCCGCGCCGGGACGAAGGCGTTGATGGCACCCGACAGGGCCGTCCCGAGCAGCAGGAACGGCAGCGCCTGCACGGTGATGGAGAGACAGACCGTCCGCCACGCCTGAAGCGCCGGCTCCTCCATCCACCGCCCCACCACGAAGAGCACGACACCGGGGACGACGGCCGCGCCGAGGAGCAGCAGGGGCCAGTGCCGGGGCCAGGTGGGGCCGCCGGGCCGGTCGAGGGGGCCCGCGTCGTCGGCGTCGTCGCCCACCGCGTCATCACGCACGGCGTCATCACGCACGGCGTCATCACGCACGGCGTCATCGTTCACCGCGTCGGTGTTCACCCCGTCGGCGTTCACCGCGTCGACGAAGGCCGCTCCGGCCGTGGTGCCGGTCGAGGTCCTGTTCGCGGCCCCGCTCACGGTCTTGCCCCTGGTCCGGGCCCGTCGGCCGGTCTCTCTGTCTTCCGCATGCCCACTCCGAACGTCCGCACGATCGGATCGAACATAGCGGGCGCTCCGGGCCGACGTCTCAGACCCCACCCAGGAGAGAGGTGAGGCCGTCGTCGAGCGCCGATCCCAGGTCCTCGCCGCCGAGCGCGACGACGGCGTACGAGCGGTGCAGGAAGCGGCGGAGCGAGGGCGTGTCGAAGCGGATCATGGCCATGCCGTGCGGCGAGTGGAGCTCCACGACGGTGTGCGCCGGGCCGCAGGGCCACAGGTGTACGTCGCCGATCCCGGCCGGGGCGGTCAGGCCCTCCGCGAGGAGGGTGCGGGCGAACGCCCACGTGACGTTCGCGTCGTCGGCGGAGGCGCCGGACGGGAAGTCGATGTGGACGGCGAAGGGGTCGTCGGGGGTGTAGCGCAGGGTGGTGCGGACCGGGATCTCGTCGTAGTCGGGGGTGATCAGGCGGGCGCGGGCGCTCTGTTCGAGGGCGGGAGGCGTCGGGCGGGTGGGCCGGGCGGCGGGCATGGGCGGTCTCCAGTTCGGGCGTGTCGGGCGGTTCGGGCGATGCGGGCGCGTCAGGTGGTTCAGGTGCTTCAGGTGCTTCAGGTGCTTCAGGTGCTTCAGAGGGTTCAGGCACGTCAGGCGGATCAGGCGGATCGGGCGCTTCGACTTCTTCACGTGGCTCGGGCTTTTCGGATGCTCGGATGCTGTGGGTTCATGCGTTCGTCTGATGCTTCTTCGGGCGACACACCCTGTCGACCGCGCCAAGCCCCCATGTATTACGCCGCTTTCGAAGTCACCCGCTGTGATGAATGTCACTTTGCGTAATTACTTGAGATTTTTGTCATCTCCACATACAAAATCGTCCTGCCCCTCAAGCAGCACGCGACTGGAGAGCGTTCCCGCCATGACCGACGGCCTGTCCGGGTCCGCGACCACCGCGTACACCCGGATCTACGAGGAACAGCATCCGCGCCTCGTCGCGTACGCGCGTTCCCTCACGCGGAACTCCTGGACCGCCGAAGACCTCGTCGCCGAGGCCCACTTCCGTGTGTGGCGGCGGCTCTCCGGAGGGCACGAGATCGACAACGTGCCCGCCTACCTGATGACGACGGTGCGGCACCTCGCGACGGCGGCGGGCTCCACCGCCGCGCGGGAGACGCCGCTCGATCCGACGGCACCCGAGCGGGTCGAGGTCGATGTGCGGGTGGCCGACGCCACCGACCCCGCCGAACAGGTCTCCTCCGTCGATCTGTTGGTGCGGGTGCTGGGGCAGCTGCCCCAGCGGTGGGTCCAGGCGCTGTGGCTGGCCGAGGCGGAGGGGCAGCCGCTGGAGGCCGTCGGGCAGCGCATCGGCGCGAAGCAGGGCGCGACGGCGGTACTGCTGCACCGGGCGCGCGAGGGGATGCGCCAGGCGTTTCTGCGCGAGCAGCCGGGGGCGCCGATCGATCCGGCGTGCCAGGTGCGTTGGGGGCGTATGCCGGCGTACGTGCGCGGTGCCGCGACCGCTCGGCAGTCCGAGCAACTGCTCAGCCATGTGGACGCGTGCGACGACTGCCGGGCGCGACTGGCCGAGCTGATGCGCACGAACGACCGGCTGCCCGCGTTCGTCGGTCCGGCTCTGCTGGTGTTCGTCGTGGGCGGGGGCGGGGGCAAGCTGCTGATGGCCCTCACGGGGGGCTCCGCCGGTACGGCCGCGGTCGTCGGTTCCGCGGGTGGGCACGGGGGTGGCCAGTCGCTGCACGCCGTGCGGCAGGTGGCGGGTGGCCGTGCGGGTGGGGTGAAGGTGCCCACCGTGGCGGCGGTCGGGGCGGCCGCGGCTGCCGCCGCCGTCGTGGCCGGCATCGTCCTCGGTCCCCTCGACTCCGGGGTGGGTCCGGCACAGCGGATGCCGGTCGCACAGGCGCCCGCGCCGCATCGGCCCGAGGTCCTGTCTCCCGATGTCGTCGAGCACCGGGGGGCGGTCACGGACGTGGTGGTCTCCCCGCGTGCGGAGGGCGCGGGCGGGGCCGGGGGCGGGGAGCAGGGGGGCGAGCTGGGAGTGGGTGCGCCTGACTCGCCGGGACGTGTGGGACCGGGGGGTGAGGAGCCGACTGGGTCTGGGGTGGAGCCGCCGGTGGTGGAAGCACCGCCTGTGGAGGAGCCGCCGGTGGAGGAGGTGCCGCCGGTGGAGGAGGCGCCGCACGTGGTCGAGCCGCCTGTCGAGGAAGCGCCACCCGCCGAGCCGCCGGTGGAGGAGGCGCCGCCCGTCGTCGAGCCGCCCGCCGGGGAGGCACCGCCCGTCGTCGAGCCGCCCGCCGAGGAGGCACCGCCGGTCGCGGAACCCCCTGCCGAGGAAGCTCCCCCCGTCGTCGAGCCGCCCACCGAGGAGGCACCGCCCGTCGAGGAGCCGCCGGTGGAGGAGGCACCGCCCGTCGTCGAGCCACCCACCGAGGAAGCACCGCCGGTCGCGGAACCCCCTGCCGAGGAAGCTCCCCCCGTCGTCGAGCCGCCCGCCGAGGAAGCACCGCCGGTCGCGGAACCGCCCACCGAGGAGGCCCCGCCCGCCGTCGAGCCCCCTGCCGAGGAGGCACCTGTGCCGCCCGTCGAGGCGGGCCCGGAGCAGCCGGGGGAGGGGGCCGGAGGCGGTTGTTGATGTCGAGGGGGCGGTGCGGGTGTGGGGTTTCCTCGCCCCCGCCGCCCCTACCCGTCCCATCCCCCAGGGGCTGCGCCCCTTCGACCCCCATACGCACCTCCATACGTCCCCCCATGCGCTTCCGCCGGCGGGCAGTCCGCTCGGGCCCCTGGCCCGCCCCCCGTTCGCACCCCCGGCGCACACCCCCGCTCGGACCCCGCTCCGACCCCTGGCCCGCGCCCCGTTCGCACCCCCCGTTCGCATCCCCCGGCGGGCAGTCCGCTCGGGCCCCTGGCCCGCGCCCCGTTCGCACCCCCCGTTCGCATCCCCCGGCGGGCAGTCCGCTCGGGCCCCTGGGCCCGCCCCCCGTTCGCACCCCCGGCGCACACCCCCACACGTCCCCCCGTTCGCACCCCCCGTTCGCTTCCGCCGGCGGGCAGCCCGCTCGGGCCCCTGGGCCTGCGCCCCGGGCTGCACCCCCGGCGCACACCCCCGCTCGGGCCCCACTCCGGCCCCTGGCCCGCCCCCCGTTCGCACCCCCGGCGCACACCCCCGCTCGGACCCCACTCCGGCCCCTGGCCCGCCCCGCTCCGCCGCCCTCGCGCCTGAGGTCGAGGCGTGTCCGGCAGTGTCCGCCCGCCGGCGCGTAGGACCGCTTCGCGCCCCCGGTCACCCGTTCACACCCCCGCCGGCCCCCGGCGCTCCCCCTTTCTCCGCGATGCTCGCGCCCACCCCCATGACCTGCTCAAACGCCCGGCATTCCGGCTTCTCCCGCACGCTCCCTGACACCCGTTCACCTCATTTCTGACGCCCCCTCAGCAAGCGCGCGGGCCGGAGAGCCACTTACCTCGGAAGGGAACGGAGGACTCTCGGAGGAGGCAGCACGATGCGACGTACCGCCCGGCCGCTGGCCACGACCGCGCTCGCCCTCGCCTTCGCGGCCCTCGCCACCGCCCCCGCGTACGGCGGTGCGGGCACCGAGCTGCTGGAACTGTCCCCCGCCACCGTCGTCCCCGGCGACGAGGTCACCGTCCGTACGGCGGCCTGTGGTGCGGGCGGAACCGCGACGGGGGACGCCAGCGCGGTCGGCGCCGGCTCCTTCTCGCTCACCCCCGTCGCCGGGCAGCGGCTCGGCGGGCGGTTCGAGGTGCCGCCGAGCGCGCAGCCGGGGACGTACGAGATCGTCGCGGCCTGCACGGACGGGGACGGTCGGATCACCGGCGACCTGGTGGTCTCGCTCAACGGCACCCTGACCGGGCAGCCGACGTATCCGAGAGGCAGTGTGAAGACGGGGGTCGGCGGCGCACTCGGCCCCGACCCCGTGCAGACCGCGGCGGGTGTGGCGGCCCTGGCCGTCGCCGCCGCGGGCGGTACCTGGCTCCTGCATCGCCGGGCGAGAGGCGACGGGATCTGACGGACACCCTCCGCCGTCCGTCCGCCGGTACCGCCGTCCCCTCCTCCCCTCCGGGCCCGACGCCCCTCGGCCCGGAGGGGAGGAACACGGGGACCCGGCCCGCGGCGCGTCCTCGGGCGCCCGCCGGCCCATGAAGAGCATGAAGAGGTCGAGGAGGTCCAGGGGTTGAGGGGGCCCAGGGGGTCGAGGAGGTTTCTGGTGCGTGGGCTCGCCGACGCCGTCATAGCCGGGGTCACCGTGGTGGCCCTCTGTACGGGCGCGTGGTTGCTGCACGACGGCACCGCGTCGCACGCTCCGCCGCAGCCGTCGGCCGCGCAGGCCCACAGCCGGCCGGGCGGCGCCTCGGCGACCTCGGACACGGGGAGCGACCGGGCGGACGGCGGTCCGGTGGCCGTCGCGCTGGCGCCCTCCCCGCCCGTGCGGATCCGCATCCCCTCCCTCCGCGTCGACGCGCCGCTCATGGGGCTCGGTCTCACGCCCACCGGCAGCCTCGACGTCCCGCCCGCCGAGAAGGAGAACCTCGCGGGCTGGTACGAGGCCGGCACGGCCCCGGGCGAGCGTGGCACCGCGATCGTGGCCGGGCATGTGGACAACGCCGACGGTGCCGCCGTCTTCTACCGCCTCGGCGCGCTGCGGCGGGGCGCCACCATCGAGGTGGACCGGCGGGACGGCGGGACCGCCGTGTTCACGGTGGACGCGGTGGAGGTGTACGACGCGCGGAACTTCCCCGACGAGAAGGTGTACGGGGCCGCGCCGGGGCCCGAGCTGCGGGTCATCACCTGCGGCGGCGGATACTCGCGGACGACCGGCTACCAGGGGAACGTGGTCGCCTTCGCCCACCTCACCGGCAGCCGAGCGGCCGCGTCGCCACCGGCCACGAACGGGCCGACCGCGCAGCCGCCGACGGCCCGCTAGCGCGCACGGCAGCCCCGCCGACGTGACCTACGGCACCGCGCCCCGGGGCACGCTCCCCCGCCCGTGCGCCGGCCCGTCCTCCCGTATACGCCCGCATGACCCTCGTATCACCAGGTCAGCGCGGTGATCCCGGGCGTCCTCACACCCCACCCGGCCTCTGTGGAAACCCCTCACACTCCCCTCGGGGCCGCAGGGAGGGCAGCGTTCCTCGTGGGAAACAGATGCGATGCGGTCGGGTAACACCGGCACCGCACGCTCAAGGACATGACCTCGAATGAGCGTGTGGTGGTGATCGGCTCCGGCCTAGCGGGTGTACGTCTCGCCCGGCGGCTGGGAGAGCTCGGCATGCCCGCCACGCTGGTGGGCGAGGAGGAGCACTCACCGTACAACCGGGTGCTGCTCGCCGAGGTGCTGGCCGGGCGGTACGCGCCCGAGGTCATCGCGTTGCCCGCCCCCGCCGAGCTGACGCGCGGCCGGGTGGTCCGGATCGACCGCGAGATGCGAGCCGTACATCTCGCGGACGGTACGGAGATCGCGTACGACAGGCTGGTCCTCGCGACCGGCTCGAACCCGGTGCTGCCGCCGCTGCGCGGCCTCTGGGACCCGGAGCGGCACGAGTTCCCCGACGGGGTGCACGCCTTCCGGACCATGGACGACTGCATGCGGCTGTCCAAGGCCGTACGGCCGGGCTCGCGGGCCGTCGTCATCGGCGGCGGACTCCTCGGGGTCTCCGCCTCCCGCGCACTCGCCCTGCGCGGCGCCCAGGTCGTCCTCGCCCAGCAGGGCGAACGCCTGATGGAACGTCAACTCGACCCATCCGCCTCGAAGTTGGTCCGTCGGCATCTCACCGACCTCGGCGTCGAGGTGCACACCGAGACGCGCGTACGCGCGGTGCGCAGCATCGGCGGGACCGTGCGGTCGGTGTCGATGGCCGACGGATACGCCCTGGACGCGGACCTCGTGGTCATCGCCTGCGGCGTCCACCCCCGGGTGGGTCTCGCCCAGGAGGCGGGGCTCGCGGTGCACAAGGGCGTCATCGTCGACGAGGAGCTGCGCAGCTCCGACCCGCGCATCCACGCCATCGGCGACTGCGCCCAGTTCGAGGGCACGGTGTACGGGCTCGCCACCCCGGCGCTCGAACAGGCCGATGTGCTGGCCGAGTTGCTCGCGGGGAACACCGGCTCCCGGTACACCGGCACCCGCGCCCTGACCCGGCTGACGCTCGCCGGAGCGGACTTCCTCGACCTCGCCGCGTTCGGCGAGCCCGAGCCGCTGCCCGGTGACGACGTCATCCAGCTGGCCGATGCCACGCGCGGCACCTACCGCAAGGTCGTCGTCCGCGACGACCGCCTGGTCGGCGGGGTGCTCGTCGGCGAACTCGGCACCGTCGGCGCGCTCGCCCGCGCCTGGGAGGGAGCGGAGCCGCTCCCCGGAGACGGCGCTCCCCTGCTCCACCTGCTCACCAACGATGGAGGCTCCTGAATGTCCGCCACCCTGGGGGCCACCCCCACGATCGTGCTCGTCGGCCACGGCATGGTCGGCCAGCGCTTCCTCGAAGCGCTCGCCGAGCGCGGCCTGACCGCCACGCACCGCGTGGTCGTGCTCTGCGAGGAGCCGCGCCCGGCGTACGACCGGGTGGCGCTCACCTCGTACTTCGCGGGCAAGAGCCCCGAGGACCTCTCCATGACCGACATGGAGTTCATCGAGACGCACGGGATCGAACTGCTCGTCGGCGACCCGGCCGAGACGATCGACCGTGAGGCGAAGAAGGTCACCGCGCGCTCCGGGCAGGTCTTCGAGTACGACATCCTCGTCCTCGCCACCGGCTCGTTCCCCTTCGTGCCGCCGGTCCCCAACAAGGACGCGGCCGGCTGCTTCGTCTACCGCACGATCGAGGACCTGCTCGCGATCGAGGAGTACGCGAAGACGGCCGAGGTCGGTGCCGTGGTCGGCGGCGGTCTGCTCGGTCTGGAGGCGGCGGGCGCGCTGAAGGGTCTCGGACTCACCTCCCACATCGTGGAGTTCGCGCCCCGGCTGATGCCGGTGCAGGTGGACGACGGTGGCGGCGCCGCGCTGCTGCGCACCATCGAGGACATGGGCCTGTCGGTCCACACCGGGGTGGGCACGCAGGAGATCGTCGTCGACGAGTCCGGCGCGGTCACCGGCATGAAGCTCTCCGACGGCTCCGAACTCGCCACCGACATGGTCGTGTTCTCCGCCGGCGTCCGCCCCCGCGACCAGCTCGCCCGCGACTGCGGCCTGACGGTCGGCGAGCGCGGCGGCATCAGCGTCGACGAGCAGTGCCGGACCGTCTCCGACCCGCACGTGTTCGCGATCGGCGAGTGCGCGCTGGCCTCCGACGGCCGGGTGTACGGCCTGGTGGCCCCCGGTTACGAGCAGGCCGAGACGGTCGCCGCGACGATCGCCGCCGACGAGGCCGCGTTCACGGGCGCGGACATGTCGACGAAGCTGAAGCTGCTCGGCGTCGACGTCGCCTCCTTCGGTGACGCGCACGGCGCGACCGCCGACTGCCTGGACGTCGTGTACTCCGACTCCCGCTCGGGCGTCTACAAGAAGCTGGTCATCGGCCGGGGCGGCGAGCTGCTCGGCGGCATCCTGGTCGGCGACGCGGACGCGTACGGCACGCTGAAGGCGTTCACCGGGTCCGTCCCGCCGGTCTCCCCCGAGTCGCTGGTGCTCCCGGCGGGTTCCGGCGGCGGCGCCCAGCTCGGCCCGACGGCGCTGCCGGACGACGCGATCATCTGCTCCTGCCACAACGTGTCCAAGGGCGCGATCCGCGGCGCGGTCACCGACCACCAGTGCACCACGGTGCCCGAGGTCAAGAAGTGCACCAAGGCCGGCACGGGCTGCGGCAGCTGTGTGAAGGTGCTGGGCCAGCTGGTCACGGCCGAGCTGGAGGCCGGCGGCATCGTCGTCGACAAGGGCCTGTGCGGCTGCTTCTCGCAGACCCGCGAGGAGCTGTACGAGATCGTCCTCGCCCTGCGCATCAACACCTACCAGGACCTGCTGGACCGGTACGGTCGCGACGAGGCCAAGGGTGGCGACGGCTGCGACATCTGCAAGCCGGCGGTCGCCTCGATCATCGCCTCCCTCGCCCCGACGATCGGCGCGAGCGGCTACGTCCTCGACGGCGAGCAGGCGGCGCTCCAGGAGACCAACGACCACTTCCTGGCCAACCTGCAGAAGAACGGCTCGTACTCGGTCGTCCCGCGCATCCCCGGCGGTGAGATCACCCCCGAGGGCCTGATCGTGATCGGCGAGATCGCCCGCGACTTCGGTCTCTACACCAAGATCACGGGCGGTCAGCGGATCGACATGTTCGGCGCCCGGGTCGAGCAACTGCCGCTCATCTGGACCCGGTTGGTCGACGCCGGCTTCGAGTCGGGCCACGCCTACGGCAAGTCGCTGCGTACGGTGAAGTCCTGCGTCGGCCAGACCTGGTGCCGCTACGGCGTCCAGGACTCGGTCCGCATGGCGATCGACCTGGAGCTGCGCTACCGGGGCCTGAGGTCCCCGCACAAGCTGAAGTCGGCGGTCTCGGGCTGCGCCCGCGAGTGCGCCGAGGCCCAGTCGAAGGACTTCGGTGTCATCGCCACCTCCAACGGCTGGAACCTGTACGTCGGCGGCAACGGCGGCGCCACCCCGCGCCACGCGGACCTGCTGGCCCAGGACCTCTCCGACGCCGAACTGATCAAGCTGATCGACCGGTTCCTGATGTTCTACATCCGCACCGCGGACCGCCTGGAGCGCACCTCGACGTGGCTGGAGCGGATCCCCGGCGGCCTCGACCACGTCCGTGACGTGGTCGTGGAGGACTCCCTCGGCATCTGCGAGGAGCTGGAGTCCCTGATGACGGACCACGTCTCGCACTACGCCGACGAGTGGGCCTCCACCATCAACGACCCCGAGAAGCTCGCCCGGTTCGTGTCCTTCGTCAACGCCCCCGACACCCCGGACCCGGTCGTCGGCTTCGTCCCCGAGCGCGACCAGATCAAGCCCGACCTGCCCCTGCTGTCCATCGGCCTGCGGCCCGCCGATGTCCTGGAAGGAAGCGCCCAGCGATGACCCTCGCCCCCGAGAAGATCGACGTCAAGGTCCAGCTGCGGCTGGCGGACGGCTGGTTCACGGTCTGCGACCTGGCCCTGCTGATGCCGGGCCGCGGTGTGGCCGCCCTGCTCCCCGACGGCAGCCAGGCCGCGCTCTTCATGGACCGCGCGGGCAAGCTGTACGCCATCGACAACCGGGACCCCTTCGGCGGCGCCGCCGTCCTCTCCCGGGGCCTCACCGGCAACCACCAGGGCCGCCCCTTCGTCGCCTCCCCGCTCCTGAAGCAGCGCTTCGACCTGGAGACCGGGCAGTGCCTGGACGACGAGACGGTACGCATCACGGCATACGAGGTGCGGGCCGCGTAGCCCGTCGCCGCCCACCCACCCGTCGCGCGTGGCGCGCGGACGACCGTACGAGGGTACGGACGTCCGCGCGCCGCGCGCGTTCTCGTGCCTCGGCCGTGGCGTCAGGCCTTCAGTTCGTCGTACGTGACGCCGGTGAGGTGCGCCGAGGCGGCCCAGAGGCGTTCGCTCGCGCGGTCGTCGCGGGTCCAGGGGGCTCGGAGGGAGGGTGCGGGGGTGCCGCGCCACATCGCGAAGGACGGGCCGATGAAGGAGTCGGGGCGTACGTCGGGGGCGGTCGCCGCGTAGAGGGTGGGCAGGGCGCCGCCCTCGGCGGACTGGGCGAAGATGCGGTTGCCGACCCGCATGAAGCGTTCGACGCCCTTGCGGCCCTCGGCGCTGGGCCCGGCCGTCTGGAGGTTGGTCGACGCGTAGCCGGGGTGCGCGGCCGCGGCGACGACGTCCGAGCCGTTCGCCGCCAGGCGCCGGGCCAGCTCGTGGGTGAAGAGCAGATTGGCGGTCTTGGAACGGCCGTAGGCGAGCCAACGCCCGTACGGGTGCTCGCTGTCGAGGTCGTCGATGTCGATGTTCGCCCGCAGGTGCATCAGGCTGGAGACGGTCACGACGCGGGCGCCGGGGGTGGCCAGGAGGGCCGGCAGGAGCAGACCGGTGAGGGCGAAGTGGCCGAGGTGGTTGATCCCGAACTGCGTCTCGAAGCCGTCGGCCGTCCGGCTCCGCGCCACGGCCATCACACCCGCGTTGTTGACGAGCAGGTCCAGCCGGTCGCTCGCCTGCGCGTAGGCGTCCGCGAACTCCCGTACGGAGCGCAGGTCCCCGAGGTCGAGCCGCATCAACTCGACGCTGCCGTGCGGCACTTCGGCACTCATCCGCTCCAGCGCCGCGGCGCCCCGCTCCGCGCTGCGGCAGGCGAGGACGACATGGGCGCCGCGGCGGGCCAGTTCCCTGGCGGCGGCGTAGCCGATACCGCTGTTGGCCCCGGTGACGACGACGGAGCGGCCGTGCTGGTCGGGGATGTCGCGCACGTTCCAGTCGGTCATGACCGCCGCCCTCCCGGGGGGTTCCTGGGGTGTTCTCCAGCGTAGACCGGGTGGGGGTGTGTCGGGAGGGGTGCCGGGAGGGGTGTCGGCTGCGGGTGCGTGGGGCTTCTCGCGCAGTTCCCCGCGCCCCTGAAAAGCCGGGGCTGCGCCCCGCGCTTTTCAGGTCCGCGGGGCAGTGGTCTTCCAGGCCCGCAGGGGCCTGGTCTTTCAGGGGCGCGGGGAACTGCGCGATCACGGCCCACCGGCCCGCACCCGCCCACGACCCCCCGGTCACTCCCCCCAGTCGCGCCCCCGGCGCAACAACGGCGGCCGGGCCTCCGGCGCCCCCGGCATCGGCTGGGTGTCCAGATAGAACCACTCGGCGTCGGGCCCCGGCCCGGCCCCGGTCGGCATCGGCCCCGTACCCCCCACCGCCGCCGTACCGACCGTCGCGTAGTCCCACACCTCCGTCGACACCGGCTCCGGCGCCTCCGTGAACCCCGGCTCCTCCTCCACGGCCCTCGGCTCGGCTGCCGCCGGCAATTTCGTGAGGTCCGGCATCAGCAGTTCCACCCGCAGCCCGGCCCCCCGCTGCTGCGCCACGAACTCCTCGACCTGGCTGCGGCAGGCATGGTCGAGGTGGGTCACCCCGAGCAGGTCCAGCCGGATGCGCGGCTTGCCGGCGGCGGCCGCGCCCTCCAGCGCGTCGATCAGCTTGGGCAGCCGCAGGAACGTCGCGTTGCCCGCCATCACGACCTTCGCCGTGTCGTCCTCGATGTGCTGTCGTACGACGGTCTGCGACATCCGCAGCGCGGCCAGCACCACACCCGCGGCCAGCCCGAACAGCACCCCTTCGAGCAGCGCGGTCACCGTGATGACCAGCGTCGTCAGCGTCATGACCGCGAACTCGCCCCGGTCCTGCCGCCACATCTTCGGGAACTGGTCCGGCGCGAACAGCTTCCACCCGCTGTGCACGAGGACACCCGCGAGCACCGAGATCGGGATCAGCGCCAGCACCTGCGGCAGCAGCAGCGCGAAGGCGAGCAGCCACAGGCCGTGCAGCGTGCGGGAGAGGCGGGTCTTGGCACCGGCCTGCACGTTCGCCGAACTGCGCGCGACGACCGCCGTGATGGGCAGCGCGCCGAGGACTCCGGCGACGGTGTTGCCCGCGCCCTGGGCGATGAGTTCGGTGTTGTAGCGGGTGCGCGGACCGTTGTGCATCCGGTCCACGGCGGCGGCGGTGAACAGGCTCTCCGCCGACGCGATCACGGTGAAGGTGAGGATCGCCGTGATGATCCCGACGTCGGCGAGCCCGGCCAGCTGATCCGGCCCGGGCACGTCCACGGACGCCAGCAGATCGCCGACCTGGAGCGTCTTCACCTCGACGCCCGGCAACGAGGCCACCGCGATGCCGATCCCGACGGCCACGAGCGCGGCCGGGATCTTCTTCGCCGGCCCCGGTACCTGCTTCCACAGGAAGCTCAGCACGATCGTGACGATCCCGAGTCCGGCCGCGATCAGCGCCTGCGGGTCCGTCACGGTGTCGGCGACGAGTCCGGGGACGCCCGCCATGTTCTCCAAGGGGGTGCCCGGCGCCTTGGAGTCGGACATCGGGTAGAGCTGGCTGAACATCAGCGGCAGTCCGATGCCGGCGAGCATGCCCTGCACCACGGCCAGGGAGATCGCCTGGAACATCCGGCCCAGTTTCACGAGGCCCAGCACGATCTGGAGGATGCCGGAGAAGAGGACGATCACGCCGAGCATCGCGACGCCGAACTCCATGACCGTCTCCGCGACGAGCGCCGCGAGCCCGGCCGCCGGGCCGCTGACCTGGAGGGTGCTGCCCCGCACCGCGCCGACCACCAGACCGCCGATCACGCCGGAGATGATGCCCAGTTCGGCCGGCACGCCGGAGGCCACAGCCACACCGATGCAGAGCGGCAGCGCGACCAGGAAGACGACGAGGGACGCGGTGATCTCGGTGGCGAAGTCGATACGACCGGCGGAGCCACCGGGGCGCGGCCCCTTGGCGCCGGGGCCGGGGCCGGGGCCGGGGCCGGGGTCCTCGGTGGCGGCCCCTGCCCCTGCCCCCGGGGGCGGATGGTCCCGGCCCAAGGGCTCGGCGGGGGGCCACTCCGGAGGATCACCGTGGCCGTGGGCGAAGTCCGGAGCGGAGTACGCGGCGGGGTCCGGGGCCGAGTACGGCGCGAAGTCCGGGGCGTAGGGGGGCGGGCCGGGTATGTGGGCCGGGGACGCCGGCCCGCCGCTCCGGGCGGTGCGGTGGGACCGGCGGGCGCCGCCGCCCGCCGCGTGCCGGCCGCCGTGCGCGCCGCTCATGAGCCGTGCACCTGGAAGCCGCCGTCCGCGTCCAGCTCGTGGACCTGGCCGGTGTCGATCTCGTAGTACCAGCCGTGCAACCGGAGCCGTCCGGCGTCGAGTTGCTGTCGGGCGACCGGGTACTCCCGCAGGACGGCGAGCTGGTTGCGGATGTTGAGCTGCACGACCTCGCGCAGGGCGGGATCCTCGGACGAGGCGCTGTCCCTGCCGGAGCCATCGCTGCCGGAACCGTTGCTGCCGGAACCGTCCCTGCCGCCGTCGTTCCCGCCGGTGCCGCTCGGGCCCGCGGCGGCCCCCAGGACCGGTTCGAGCGCGGGCCTGGCGTAGTCGAGCCAGGCGTCCACCCGGGGCAGGCCGGACAGGTCGGCGCCGTACTTCAGCGCGCCCATCGCACCGCAGTGGGAATGACCACACACCACGATGTCCTGAACGCCGAGCACCTCCAGCGCGTACTCGATGGTGGCGGCCTCGCCGGAGGCGGCCCCGTACGCGTCGTGCGGCGGCACGATGTTGCCCGCGTTTCGCAGCTCGAATATCTCGCCGGGCCGCGCCCCGGTGATCAGGGCGGGAATCACCCGCGAGTCCGAGCAGGTAATGAACAGCGCCTCGGGGAATTGTCCGACGGCGAGCTTCCGGTATTCGTCGCTCTCGAAGTCGACCCGCCGCTTGAACGAGCGGGCGCGATCCAGCAACGCCTTCATCATGCCTCCCTGCAATGGCTCTGACCAGCTCTTACGACCGTAGAGGGGCGATGAACAGAGGAAGGTTAAGAGAACACTAAAGCGCCGCCAGATTCTCCACATATTTCGGCCAGCAGCTCCTTCACCGCAGGTCGGGCGACCGAATACAAGCGGTTTCTGAGGGTCATTTCACAATGCTCCGGATTCCCTGCACACATCTGTTCGTTCTCTTGTAGCGTGGCGCCCCACAGCACGGCTCTCGTGTTGTCCCGACTTTCTGGAGAGACAGGCGGCCATGGGCGTACGAGTGCTGCTCATCGAGGACGACGAGACGATCGCCGAACCGCTCGCCGACGGGCTGCGGCACTTCGGCCTGACGGTCCACCACGTGGCGAACGGCGCGGACGGGTTGAGAGGCCCGCACGGCGATGTGGTCCTGCTGGACCTGGGCCTGCCCGACATGGACGGCATCGACGTCTGCCGCGGGATCCGCCGGACCTCCGACGTCCCCATCATCATCCTCAGCGCGCGCGGCGAGGAGGCCGACCGTGTGCTGGGCCTCGAACTCGGCGCCGACGACTACCTGGCGAAACCATTCAGCATCCGTGAACTGGTCGCCCGGATACGTGCGGTCTCCCGCCGCCACCAGCGCCCGGGCAACGGGGGAACGGGTGGCGACATGGGCGCAGTCGCGGACGGGTTCATGGCCGGCGGCACGGGCGGGGTGGTGGCCGGGGTGGTGCTGGCCGAGTCGGGCGTCGGGACCTCGGCCGGGGACGGGGCCAGGGGCGGGGCGGGAACGGCCGCTGGGTCCGCGGCCGAGTTCGAAGCCGTGGCCGGCGGTGCGGCGTACGGGTCGTGGGCGGCGTCCGCATGGGACTCCGCGCCGGAGTCCCCGGCGCGGCGGGAGTCGGCGACCGGGGACGGATTCGGGGGCCGGGACCGGCCCGGGAGCCGTTTCGGGGCCGGGAGCGACTTCGCCGCCGTCGGTGGCGTCGGGACCGCGGACCGCCATCGGGCAGGGGGCGAGGGCGAGGGCTCAGCGCGCTTCGGGGCCGACGGCGTGGGGCGCTCGGCCGGCGCGGAGTACGACTGGGCGGCCGCCCCGAACGAAACGCCGGCGCACGGCACACCCGCGTACGCCACCCCGGCGCCCGGCGCGCCCGCCTTCAAAAGCCCTGCGCCCGGCGCCTCCGCCTCGGCCGGCCCGGCGTACGGCGCCCCCGCCTACGGCACGCCGCCGCACGGCAGCCCGGTCCACGAACCCCCGCCCTACGAGCCCCCCGTCTACGAGCCCCCCATGTACGAGCCCCCCATGTACGAGCAGGCCCCGCTCCCACCCCGGGACCCCTCCCGGACCGAGGCCGCCGACGACGGTACGGCCCCACCCCCCGGTCCACTCGTCGTGGACCGGCGGACCCGGCAGGTGTGGGTCGGCGAGGTCCCGGTCGCGCTGACGCCGAAGGAGTTCGAACTGCTGGCGCTGCTCACCGAGGACCCCGGCGCGGTCTACTCCCGGCAGCAGATCCTCAACCGTGTCTGGGACGACCACTATCAGGGCCCGACCAAGACGCTGGACGTCCATGTCGCCACCCTGCGGCGCAAGTTGGGCGACCCGGCGTGGATCCAGACCCTGCGCGGCGTCGGCTTCCGGCTCGCCGTACGCACCCCGGGGCCGGGGCAGGCACACGGCGGTGGGCGCGGGCCGGAGTCGAGGGCGGCGTCCACGTCGGGAGCGGCGTCGGGGTCGGGGAGGCATCGGACGCCCGAGGCCAGGGCCTCATGACCCGACGCCTGCTGTTGAGTTACCTGAGCCTCGCCGCCCTCGTCCTGCTCGGCCTGGAGATCCCGCTGGGCTTCGTCTACTCCCGGGCCGAGCGCGAGCGGATCGTCAACTCGGCCAACGACGAAGCCGAGTCGGTGGCCGCGTTCACCGCGCTGTCGCTCGCCGCCCGTCGGCCTGACGAACTCGCCGAACGGGCCAGACACTGCGCCGAGCGCATCGGCGGGAGGGTCGTCATCGTCGACGCGGACGGTGAACTCCTCGCCTCCTCCCACTCCCTGTCCGCCGAGGAGAAGCAGTCCCTCTCCTCCCTCCCCGAGATCTCCGCCGCGCTCCGGGGCCGCGCCACCACGGACGTACGCACGACGTCGACCGGCGGGGTCCACTACCTGTCCGTGGCGGCCCCGGTGGGCCACGCGACAGCGGGCACGGACACCGACTCGGGCTCGGATCCCGACGCGGGCACGGATCCCGACTCGGGCACCGACACGGGCTCGGATCCCGGCTCCGGCGCGAACACGGCTCCGGTCACCTACACCGTCTCAGGCACGCGCACGCGCACGGGCACGGGCACGACAGCCGGCTCCCGCCCCGCCTCGGACACCCGCCCCGCCGCGCACACCCGTCCGGCCTCGGACACCCGCCCCGCCGCGCACACCCGCCCCGCCTCGGACACCCGCCCCGCCGCGCACACCCGTCCGGCCTCGGACACCCGTCCCGCCGCGCACACCCGCCCCGCCTCGGACACCCGTCCCGCCGCGCACACCCGTCCGGCCTCGGACACCCGTCCCGCCGCGCACACCCGTCCGGCCTCGGACACCCGTCCGGAGTCGGGCGCGTCCGCGCAGGGTGCCGTGCGCATCACGTTGCCGACCACGATGGTGCACGCCCGTGTGTTCGCGGTCTGGCTGCTGTTGGCGCTGGCCGGACTCGCCGTGCTCACCGGCGTCGCCGCGGTCGCGTTCGCGTTCGCGCGCTGGACCGGGCGCCCCATCCGGCAGTTGGAGGAGGCCACCCACCGGTTGGCCGAGGGCGGCACGGCGACCAGTGTCGTGGTCACCTCCGGCCCACCGGAGGTGCGGAGCCTCGCGGCGGCCTTCAACACGACCGCGGCCCGCCTCGAACATCTGCTGGCCTCCCAGCGGGCGTTCGCCGGTGAGGCCTCGCACCAGCTGAAGACCCCGCTGGCGGCCCTGCGGCTACGGCTGGAGAACCTGGAACCGGACATCGCCCGGCGCGCCCGGCCGAGCCTCGACGCGGCCGTCACCGAGACCGACCGGCTGGCCCGGATGGTCGAGGGGCTGCTGGCGATGGCCCGCCTGGAGGAGTCGGCGGCCATCCCGGCCCCGGTCGACCTGGGGGCGATCTGCGCGGAACGGCACCGTACGTGGGGGCCGTTGTTCGAACGCGAGGGGGTTTCCCTGGTCCTCTTCGCCGGTGTGGTGGGGCCGGTGACGGCCGTGCCCGGAGCGGTGGAGCAGATCCTCGACAACCTCCTCTCCAACGCCCTGCGCGCCTCCCCCGCGTACAGCACGGTCACCATGGAGCTACGGCTCCTCGTCCCCGCCCGCCGGGCACTGCGCGACGCCCGGCCCAGCTGGGTCGACCTGCACGTCACCGACGAGGGCCCGGGTATGACGCCCGAGCAGCGCGCCCGCGCGTTCGACCGCTTCTGGCGCGCCCCCGGCGCACCCAAGGGCGGCACCGGGCTGGGCCTCTCCCTCGTCCAGCGGCTCGCCCACGCCAGCGGGGGTGAGGTGACGCTGCGGGAGGCGGCGACGGGCGGCTTGGACGCCGTCGTCCGCCTGCCGTCCGCCGAGCCGCCGGGGCCGGTGCACGGCCACGGCCACGGGTTCGGCGGGCGGCAGGGGCAACGGCGCCGTGAGGCGCCGCCCTTGCCGGCCTGAGCGCAAGGCGGCCCGCACCGTGTCGGGGCCTCTCCGCCCCGGCGACATAAGTTGTCCATGTCCCGTCAATATCGCTCCCCTAAGTTCCATCAGCGCGCGACCCCGCCGCCGACCGCGCGGCGGGCCGGTCAAGGCACCCCTTGGAGCGACTGTGGAACGTCGTACTCTCCTGCGCGCGGCCGTGCTCGGCGGCACATCGACCGTCTTCGGCGGCACCCTGTGGCGCGGCGCCGCGTACGCCGCGCCGGCCCAGCCCGGTCCCGGCCCGTACGGGGCCCTGGGCTCGGCGGACGCGGCCGGCATCCGGCTGCCGAGCGGTTTCACGAGCCGGGTGATCGCCCGCTCCGGCCAGACGGTGCCCGGGACGTCGTACACCTGGCACAACGCCCCCGACGGCGGCGCCTGTTACGCGGACGGCACCGGGTGGATCTATGTCTCGAACTCGGAGATCAACCCGTCCGGGGGCGCGAGCGCGGTGCGGTTCTCGTCGACGGGCGCGGTGACGTCGGCGTACCGCATCCTGTCCGGCACCCGGCAGAACTGCGCCGGCGGGCGGACGCCCTGGAACACCTGGCTGTCCTGCGAGGAGGTGGACCGGGGCTACGTCTACGAGACGGACCCGTGGGGCGCGAAGGCGGCGGTCCGCCGGGACGCGATGGGCCGGTTCAAGCACGAGGCGGCGGCCGCCGACCCCACCCGGGGCGTCGTCTACCTGACCGAGGACGTCACCGACGGCTGCTTCTACCGCTTCCGGCCCACGACCTGGGGCGACCTGTCGTCGGGCACGCTGGAGGTCCTGGTGGCCGGCACCGCCACCAGCGGGCCGGTGACCTGGGCCCGGGTCCCGGACCCCACCGGCGCCACCGCCACCCGCAACCAGGTGTCCGGCGCCAAGCGCTTCAACGGCGGCGAGGGCTGCCACTACGCCGACGGCACCTGCTGGTTCACGACGAAGGGCGACAACCGCGTCTGGCAGTACGACGCGGCCGCGCAGACCATCGAACTCGCCTACGACGACTCGCTGGTCACCGGTGGAACGGCACCGCTCACCGGTGTCGACAACGTCACGGGCACCTCCTCGGGCGACCTCTATGTCGCCGAGGACGGCGGCACCATGGAGATCTGCCTCATCACCCCGGACGACACGATCGCCCCCTTCCTGCGCGTCGAGGGCCAGTCCGCCTCCGAGATCACCGGCCCCGCCTTCTCCCCCGACGGCCGCCGTCTCTACTTCTCCAGCCAGCGCGGGACCAGCGGCAGTTCGTCGGGCGGGATCACGTACGAGGTGACGGGCCCTTTCCGATCCGCGTAAAGGGAATACGCGGAAAATATCGAACTCATTACCACCCCAGACTTGTTCGATTTTCCGTCTGCTAGGTTCAGCGCGTGGTCATGCCCAATGAATCGGGGCCGCAGAGCCTCGGAGTCGGCGCCCGTCCGCGCAAGGTTCTTCTCGCGGCATGCGGTACTCGCGGGGATGTACAACCCTTTCTCGCATTGGCCGTGGCGCTGCGTCGCCACGGCCATCGGCCGTTATTGGCGGCCCCTTCCGCATATGCGTCCGAAGCGGCCGCGCACGGCGTCGATTTCGCCGCGATCGACGCCGGCCCGACCCGGATCCTCGACGAGACGGCGACCCGCCGGATCATCGACGAGGGTCTCCTGGGGGTGCGGGGCAAGATCGCGGCCGCGCGGACCGTCGCCCGGCTGAAGCACCTGATGATCGCCCCGCTGCGGGACGTGGCGGCCGTCGCGCACGACCACGGTGACGTGGCGGCGGTGGTGCATTCGGCGGCGTTCCCCGTCCAGCACGTCGCCGACATACTGGGCGTGCCCGCCGTCGTCGTGGCGCTCCAGCCGGGCTGGATCCCCACCGACGCGTTCCCCTGCCCGCTGATGCCGCTCCCCCGGGTGCCACGCGTCCTGAACCGGAGCACGTACGCCCTGGTCGCGGCCGCCCAGCGGTCCCGTGCCGTGGAACGCTGGCGGACGGGCGAACTGGGGCTGGCGCCGCGCCGCCACGGTGCCCGGCGGTGGCTGCGGGACCCCGAGGGGCGACGGCGCCCGGTGCTCCAGCCGTTCAGCCGGCACATCACGCCGGTCGACCCGGCGTGGGGCGACGCCGTACGCACCACGGGGTTCTGGTACCTGCCCGCGCGCCCCGACTGGACGCCGCCCGGGGTGCTGAGCCGGTTCCTGGACGCGGGCCCGCCCCCCGTCTACATCGGCTTCGGCAGCATGACCGGCACCCGGGCCCGCCGGAACCACGCCCTGGTCACCGAGGCGGTCCGGCGCACCGGCGTACGGGCCGTCGTCGCGACCGGCTGGGGCGGCATCGGCGCGCCCGCCAGGAACTCGGCACCCCTGTCGCCGAACGTCCTGGTGATCGACGAGGCCCCGCACGACTGGCTCTTCCCGCGTACGGCGGCGATCGTCCACCACGGCGGCCGGGGGACGGTCGGAGCCGCCCTCGCCGCGGGCCGCCCCCAGATCCTCTGCCCGCACCTGGGTGACCAGACCCACTGGTCCGCCCGTATGCACGCACTGGGCGTCGCCCCCGCTCCCCTCACCGCCCGCACGCTCACCGCGCCCGGGCTCGCGGAGGCGATCACCACGGCGGTGACGGACCGCCGCATGGAAGACCGCGCGAACGAGATCGCCCGCCTGGTCCGCGCCGAGGACGGCGTCGACGCGGCGGTGAATTCCCTGCTGGCGCACGTCATGTGATCCCGTCCACCCACCGCTCGACCCATTCCAGATTCCCCTTCCACCATCCCCTTCCAGTAATCCCCTTCCATCAATTCCATTGCTGCGATTCCATTCCATCCAGCAATCCCCCCTCGACTTCCCCCCACAAGTCATGAACAGAAAGCCCCCGAGTGCAGCAAATCCCCTTCTCCGACGCCACCATCGAGCCCGGGACCGTCGTCTCCTGGTCCCTCTACACAAAGCACTCGCCCGACGCCGGACAGGATTCCCCCACCGATCCGCCCGAGTCCGCTACGGCCTCACCCTCATCGGCCGCGCACACGTCGTCCGAACGCGAATCCGCCTCGTGCAAATCCGCCTCGCTCAAGTCCGCCTCGTTCAACCAGGACAAGCACCACTCGTCGTCCGAGGCGACGCGGAGCACGAGCGACGGGATCGCCAGCTCCATCACGGTCACCTTCGAGATCGAGGGGCGGCCGGACACCGCGGCCCTCGAAGCGGCGCTCCTGCTCCTCGTACGGCGCCACGAGGTGCTCCGCAGCCGGTTCCAGCGTCTGGCCGGTGATCTCAGCTGCACGGCGCTGGCACCCGAGGCCGTCGTCCTGGAGGCGGAGGAGGTCGGTCACTTCCACAGCGGCGACGATCTGCACACCCACCTCGACAAGACCTTCAAGAGCATCGACACGCTCTCCTGGCCGCTGTTCCTCATGGGCGCGGTGGTCCGGGACGACAGTGCGACCGTCTACCTCTGCTTCGACCACATCGTGTGCGACGGCCTGTCCATGCCCGTCGTCGTGAACGAACTCCAGACCTCCTACGCCGCCCTCTCCGCCGGGCGCGACCCCGAACTCCCCGCCGCCGCGAGCTACTTGACCTTCGGGGACGACCAGCGACGCCGCTACGCCGCGCTCCGCCCCGACGACGACCGCCTGAGCCACTGGAAGGACTTCGTCCGGGGCGACGGCGGCTTCTTCCCCAGGTTCCCCTTCGACCTGGGCGTACCGGAGGGCGACCTGTACCCCCTGGTGAACCGGGCCCTCCCCCTCCTGGACCCGCACCGCACCGAGGCCCTGGCAGCGGGCGCCCGCGCCTCGGGCGGCAGCGTCTTCACCGCCGTACTGGCCGCCGCCGCGACGGCCCAGCACCGCTTCGGGGGGCCGGGGATCTACCGGGGCCTGCTCCCCATCAGCGAACGCACGGACGAGGGCCGGGAGGGCCGGGAGGGCCGGGGCGGGGACGGGGGGAAGGGCGGTGAGGACGGACGCGCGGGCGTGGCGGGCGGACGTCAGGGCAGAGAGGCCGGCTGCGGGGCACCGAACCCGTGGCAGCACTCCGTCGGCTGGTTCGTGAACACGATGCCGATCGAGTTCCGGGTGGGCGAGGGCGGCACGGATCACGCCACCACCATCGCGCGGGCCCGCGCGGCGTACGACGAGCTACAGCGGCACACCGACATCCCCTTCGTACGGGCGTGGGAGCTGCTCGCCCCGGAGACCTTCGCGCTGCACCACTGGCCGTACCCGGTGAACTTCTTCTCCTACATCGACTTCCGCAGAACCCCCGGCGGCACCCACCACCCGCTCTGGAAGCCGAAGTTGCATGTCTGGGCCGCCCGCGGCAACGGCATCAGCCACTGGTTCCACCGCACCGCCACCGGCCTGCACGTCAACATGCTGCACGTCGACACACCCCAGGCACACGAGATCGGCGACGCCCTCCACGACGAACTCGTACGGGTCCTCCGGGAGATCGCGGGCGAGGGCGAACGGGACAGCGTGCCGGTGTCCATCCCACGCCCCTCCCGGGGGAGGCCGGCCGTGCGGAGCTGATCCGTCGACGGGGCGGCGGGACGGGCGACCGCCCCGCCGCCCCGCCGTTGACGCGCCGCCGTTCAGTGGAACTCGTGCACGACCTCGATCTCGCCCACGAGGTGTGCATTGAACTCCTCCAGCTCCTCCGCCGGCAACCAGAGTTCGAGGATCGTCCTCCCGCCGGCCTGGCGCACCGGGTAGCGCCGCAGGAACTCCGTGTCGACCTCGAACCGGGTGACGTACCCCGCCCCGTCGTGCTTCACGTTCCAGTCGCGGGCGATCTTGACCGCGTACTCCTCGTCGAGCACCGGGTAGAAGATCGGCTGCTCGGGGAGCCGGGGAGGCCAGGCCCGCCAGCCCGCCTCCCGCACCAGCCCCAGCTCCACGGGGCCGGTCGGCCGCCACAGGGTCGTCGTCTCGCGCTGCCCGCCCACAGAACTCATCACTCCCCGACCACGGCGACCGCGGTTCGGCCGCCGGGCGGCGACACTACCGACACGTCGGTGGGAGAGGCACGGGAAATACGGCTCGCACCGACCGGCTCCGGTGGCCTGGGCCGGAGCGGGAACAGCGGCAGGCGGCGCCTCTGCCGACGGCGCCGCCTGCCACTCCCCTTCCTTCCGCCTCCGGTGGCTCAGTCCCGCCGGATCAGCTCCGGGTCGATACGGCGGCCGACGAGCGGCAGGGCGCCGAGGGCGGCGACGGCGACCGCGCCGAGGGCGCAGGCGAGCAGCAGGGGGATTCCGGCGCCGTCCCAGTAGACGGCGCCGCCGCCGGTCACGAGGTAGCTGGACTCGGCGAGCTTGCCCAGCACCACGGCGAGGGCCAGGCCGACGGCCAACGGCACGACGACCTGGGCGACTTGGACGGCCCGCAGCGTACGGGGCCGGGCCCCGAGCAGCGACAGCGCGGTGACCTGGGGCTTCCGCTCGACGGCACGGTCGGTGGCGGCGACGAGGTATGCGGCGACACCGATGACGAGCCCCAGCACCATGCCGATACCCAACAGACTCTTCACCACGGTGATCTGCTGCAGAGACGTGACGACGACCCCCGGCGTACCGACCTCGGTGGTCGGGTCCACGCCCCCGATGCCGTCGAGCACGGCCCGGACGGTTTCGGGGGCTGAGCTGCTGATGAGGGTGAGGGTGGCGTCGTCCGGGCGGTGACCAGCGGGGATCGCGGATGGGGGGAGCAGGACGGAACCGCTGTCGATGACCGGGAGTTCGTGGTCGTCGGTGTACCGCAGAACTTCTCGCGGCACCTTCACGTGCATCACGCGCCGATGCCCTTCGTGTCGCAGATCGAAGGGGAAGCGAGTTCCCGGCTTGCTCTGCTCGGACGCGACCTGATTCGGGTCCCACAGCCGCATCGGGCGGCCGTCGACACAGCCGTGGGCCCCCCTCACCAGCTTCCGCAGCTGATCACACGTGGCGAGCACCACATTCAGGCTCGGGTCGAACTGACCGAACTCGGAACTCAACCGCGATCGCATGACGACCGCGTGTCCCCGGACGCCCTCGACCTTCTCCCAAGCCCGCTGCCGGTCTGCCGTCGTCCTCGCGAGCGAAATGTTGTACGTCTGGGTCGGCGACGTGTTCTTGGAGACCTGGTCCAGTTCGATCAGCACGCCCTGCACCAGCGAAGCGGCGAAGACCAACATCACCAGACCCGTGGCCACCCGCAACGCGCCCCCGGGTTCCACCTCGTTGCGCCGCATGGCCAGACCGAGGGAGACCGAGTGGGTGGCGCGGGCCACCCTCTGCGAGAGGGCACGTGAGACGACCGGAAGCATCATCACGAGCCCGGTGCCGACCAGAACGACGGCAAGGGGCATGAGGAACGAAGAGAGTGTCGTGTCCCGGGGTGCGTTGTCCGTCAACCCGGCCACGCAGTAACCGATCACGATGCCCATGCCCGGGAGCAGTGGAAGCAGCCCCCACTTTCCGGGCGCCTTCTCCACGGCACTCCGCCGAACGGCCAGCGGGTTCGCCGCCGCGTTACGCGCACTGGCTCGGCCGACGTACCACGCGAGTGCCGGGCAGCCGACGCCGCAGATCAACACCGTGGACAGCGACAACGCCCCGTCGCTCGGGTACCACTTGAAGCCGGGCAGCCCGATGCGTGAGACGAGCTGGTTCGTGATCGAGTAGGCGCCCAGTCCGAGCGCGGCACCGAACGACGCGGCCGCGACGGTCTCGGCGGCGTTGACCCGCTGGGTGCCCTTCCTGCTCAGGCCCAGCAATCGCAGAGCGGCCAGTCGCCTGGCGCGCGCCGCCGCCGAGAGCCTGGCACACACGGAGAGAAACACGGCCAGGGGGAGGAGCACGACGCCGGCGAGAGTGAAACGCACGATGTCGAGCGTCGAGGATTCCAGGGTGGGAAAGTCGGCGTAGCTCTTGCCGAAGGTCGTCACACGGTCACCACCGTCTTCGAGTTCCTCCCGGCCGACGCCCACGTACGCATACAGCTCGTCGGGGTGAGCCAACCCCTGGGCACTGATGGTCCCGCTGTCGTCACCCGGTAGAAGCTGGGCCAGCGCGGGTTCCCGCTGAAGCGCCTCGCGCAGCCGCGGGGATACGAACACCTCGCCCGGGGCGGGGAGTTCCCTCAGGCCCGGCGGAGGCTCGAGACGCCTGGTGCCCCGAGCCACGAAGACCCGGGTGAGAGGTTCTGAGCCGTAGGGAACCATGCGGGTGAGCTCGAACGGATCGCCCTCCGTCACAACGCACTTCACCCCGCTGGCTTCCCGCTTGCAGTCCGGTTCACGCGCCGCCTTGCGCCCGTCCTGCGCTTCCAGGATCCCGGGGATGGCGAGGACAACAGCCAGACAGCACACACCGATCGCGCTGCCCGCGACCATCAGGAGGAAGCGCACCCGACTCCCGCGTCCGGCCCCCAGGAGCAGCCGAAGCCCCAAGAGGAGTTCCTTCACGACACCTCCCGCACCTCGGCTGAGAGGACCCCGTCGCACATCGTGAATCGGCTGTCCGCGCGGGAGGCGACCTCGGAGTCGTGCGTCACCAGTACCACAGCCGTCCCCTGGGACCGGGCGAGGGCAAGGAACTCCTCCAGCACGGCCGTGGCGTTGGAGCTGTCGAGCGACCCGGTCGGCTCGTCGGCGAACACCACCGCCGGCCGGTGCACCAACGCCCGTGCCACCGCCACACGTTGACTCTGCCCGCCGGACACCTGGGAGGGCCGCCGCTCCCGCAGGTCCGCGAGACCCAGGCGGCCGAGCACCTCTCCAGCTGTGGCGAGCGCCTCCTTCTTGCGCTGTCCGGCGAGCCGGAGCGGTAGTGCGGTGTTCTCCTCCACTGTCAGCTCGGGGAGGAGTTCGCCGTACTGGAAGACGAACCCGAACCGCTCCCTGCGCAGTTGGCTGAGTTCCTCGTCGTCGAGTTCCGCGAGGCGCCGTCCCTCGAAGCGGACCTCACCCCGAGCCACCGGCAACACTCCTGCCAGGCAGTACAACAGGGAAGACTTCCCCGAACCACTCTGCCCGGTGATCGCCGCGACCTCTCCCCTGCGCAGGGAGATCTCCGCGCCCCTGACGGCGGGAGTCTCCCCGTAGAGCAGGTCGACCCCCTTGGCGGACAGTACTTCTGAAGTGTTGATCTCATACCCCTAGGAAGTGCAGGAGCCCAGGCAGGATCGCCTGGGCTGTGGGCGCGGGAAGGCTCAGTCGCGGTTGTAGTGGAAGCTCACGGTCGGCGAGCAGTTGTCCGGGCGCAGAGAACCGCGGTCACGGCACACTCGGACGTCCGCGTCGTCCGTATAGCTCTGAGAACCGCTCCAGTTGGAGTGGCGCATCTCCACCGTCCTCCGCTGCTTTCCGTAGTAGCGGGCCCAGCCATGCCCCTCGACCTTCACCTGCACGTACACGTTGTGGCCGTCGCGCGCGTTGTCGTCCCTGAGCTTCCCGGTCCACTCGAAGGATCCGTGGTTGACGCCCGGCGGGTTGAACTTGTACTGCCCCTCCAAGAATTTGACGCCCCGCGTATCGAGCGTCGGGATGCTCCCCTGCTGCTTCGGCGCCGCCAGCGCAACCCCCGCCCCCGCGAGAAACAGCCCCGCAGTCACGACCCCGACCATCGCCCTCTTCATGCGTACCTCCGTGTCGACCGGCAGCTCGACCACCACCGTGAATCACGGACTGTAACTCCCCAACTTCACAAAGAAACGATCGATCCACCCAACCACCACCGAATCAGGTGATCTTGAAGCACACGAAGCACAACCGGCCAAAACGCAGAAGGCGGCACCCCCCGCACGGGGTGCCGCCTTCTCTTCGTGGACCGGAACCGCCGCCCATCGGTGAGGGTCGGTCGGGGACAAGCAGCGGTTCCGGGGCTGGGGGTCGGGGTGACCGCCGGAGGCTACCGGTGGTCGCTCCCCGTGGACTGCGACGCCGCGCGCCCCGCCTCCAGGCGGGCCACGGGGATGCGGAACGGCGAGCAGGAGACGTAGTCGAGGCCGACCTCGTGGAAGAAGTGGACCGACTCCGGGTCACCGCCGTGCTCGCCGCAGACGCCGAGCTTGAGGTCGGGGCGGGTCGCCCGGCCCGCCTCCGCCGCCAGCTTCACCAGGGAGCCCACGCCGTCCTTGTCGATCGTCTCGAACGGGCTGACCCCGAAGATGCCCTTCTCCAGGTAGGCCGTGAAGAAAGACGCCTCGACGTCGTCGCGGCTGAAGCCCCACACCGTCTGGGTCAGGTCGTTCGTGCCGAAGGAGAAGAACTCCGCCGCCTCCGCGATCTGACCGGCCGTGAGGGCGGCGCGCGGCAGTTCGATCATCGTGCCGATCGACAGCTTCAGCGACACCCCCGTCGCCGCCTCGACCTCCGCGATCACCGCGTCGGCCTCCTCGCGGACGATCTCCAGCTCCTGGACCGTGCCGACGAGCGGAATCATGATCTCGGCGCGCGGGTCGCCCTTGGCGTTCTTCCGCTCGGCCGCCGCCTCGGCGATCGCGCGGACCTGCATGGTGAACAGGCCGGGGATGACCAGGCCCAGACGTACACCGCGCAGACCCAGCATCGGGTTCTGCTCGTGCAGGCGGTGGACGGCCTGGAGCAGGCGCAGCTCGTTCTCGTGGGGCTCCTGGCGGGACTCCGCCAGGGCCACCCGGACCGACAGTTCCGTGATGTCGGGGAGGAACTCATGCAGCGGCGGGTCGAGGAGACGGACCGTCACCGGGAGGCCGTCCATCGCGGAGAACAGCTCCACGAAGTCCTGCTTCTGCAGCGGCAGCAGGGCCTTGAGGGAGTCCTCGCGCTCCGCCTCCGTGTCGGCCAGGATCAGGCGTTCCACCAGCTCACGACGGTCGCCGAGGAACATGTGCTCGGTGCGGCACAGGCCGATGCCCTGGGCGCCGAAGCGGCGGGCGCGCAGCGCGTCCTCGGCGTTGTCGGCGTTGGCCCGTACCCGCAGGCGGCGCTTGCGGTCGGCGAAGGCCATGATGCGGTGGACCGCCTCGACCAGTTCGTCGGCGTCCTGGGCACCCGCGTGCATCCGGCCCTCGAAGTACTCCACGACCGGGGAGGGGACCACCGGGACCTCGCCCAGGTAGACCTTGCCGCTCGACCCGTCGATGGAGATGAGGTCGCCCTCCTCCACCACATGGCCGCCGGGGACCGTCATCCGGCGCCGCTTGGTGTCGACCTCCAGCTCCTCCGCGCCGCAGACACAGGTCTTGCCCATGCCGCGCGCGACGACGGCCGCGTGGGAGGTCTTGCCGCCGCGCGAGGTCAGGATGCCCTCGGCCGCGATCATGCCGTCGAGGTCGTCGGGGTTGGTCTCGCGGCGGACCAGGATGACCTTCTCGCCCGAGCGCGACCACTTCACGGCCGTGTACGAGTCGAAGACCGCCTTGCCGACCGCCGCGCCCGGGGAGGCCGCGATGCCCCGGCCGACCTGGGCGACCTTCGCCTCGTCGTCGAAGCGGGGGAACATCAGCTGGGCGAGCTGGGCGCCCGTGACCCGCTGGAGGGCCTCCGCCTCGTCGATCAGGCCCTGGTCGACCAGCTGGGTCGCGATACGGAAGGCCGCGCCGGCCGTGCGCTTGCCCACCCGTGTCTGGAGCATCCACAGCTGGCCGCGCTCGATGGTGAACTCGATGTCGCAGAGATCCTTGTAGTGGTTCTCCAGGGTCTCCATGATCTGCATCAGCTGGTCGTACGACTTCTTGTCGATCGACTCCAGCTCGGCCAGGGGGACGGTGTTGCGGATGCCCGCGACGACATCCTCGCCCTGGGCGTTCTGGAGGTAGTCGCCGTAGACGCCCTGGTGGCCGGAGGCGGGGTCGCGGGTGAAGGCGACACCGGTGCCGGAGTCGGGGCCGAGGTTGCCGAAGACCATCGAGCAGACGTTGACCGCCGTGCCGAGGTCGCCGGGGATGCGCTCCTGGCGGCGGTAGAGCTTGGCGCGGTCGGTGTTCCAGGAGTCGAAGACCGCGTGGATGGCGAGGTCCATCTGCTCGCGCGGGTCCTGCGGGAAGTCCCGGCCGGCCTCGGTCTTGACGATCTTCTTGAACTTGGTGACGAGCTTCTTGAGGTCGGCCGCCTCCAGCTCCGTGTCGACCGTGACCTTCTTGGCCGCCTTCGCCGCCTCCAGCGCCTCCTCGAAGAGGTCGCCGTCGACGCCGAGCACCGTCTTGCCGAACATCTGGATGAGGCGGCGGTAGGAGTCCCACGCGAAGCGGTCGTCGCCGGCCTGCTTGGCCAGGCCCTGGACCGACTTGTCCGACAGCCCGATGTTGAGGACCGTGTCCATCATCCCGGGCATCGAGAACTTGGCGCCCGAGCGGACCGAGACGAGGAGCGGGTCGTCGGCCTGGCCGAGCTTCTTGCCCATCTTCTCCTCGAGGGCCACGAGGTGCGCGGTGACCTCGTCACGGAGTGCCGCGGGCTCGTCGCCGCTGTCGAGGTAGACCTTGCAGGCCTCGGTGGTGATGGTGAAGCCGGGGGGCACGGGGAGACCGAGGTTGGTCATCTCGGCGAGGTTCGCGCCCTTGCCGCCGAGGAGGTCCTTGAGGTCCTTGTTGCCTTCGGTGAAGTCATAAACAAACTTCACGCCCTCAACGCTCTGAGCTACGTGGCCTACGTGGGGATCTTTGTTTTCCGACACAGGTCCCAACTCCTTGAGGACGCGGTGGCTGCCCTGACGGCGAGGAACATACCCAGATCGAAGGCACCTGGGTACGTCCACTTGCGCGTCATGCGCCTGTAACCACCCGTCCGCCAGGAGATCGAAAGTCAAGGCTTGGCAAGGAACAAGGCGTGACTGTGTTCACCTCTTGAAGGGGCGACCCCCCATCCGACCCCCATTCCGCTCACATGAGCGGCTATCGACACGCCTGAGTTCGCTCGATGAACGATCAAAGGGTGGCACCCAGTGCCACCCTTTGAAGTCGCAGAGCCGCCCGCGAATCGCTCATCTGAGCGCAACCGCTATCAGGGGTGGCGAGAATCACGCGGTGCGGCAGGCTCGGATTTCACCATGCGGACCGCCCCTCGGGACCGCAACACGCCCGTCACACCCCCGCGCGCCCTCCCCTCACCGCGCCCTCCCCTCGCATCCCCTCACCGCGCGTCCCCTCACACCCCCAGCTCCAGCAGGCGCTGCTCCGCCCGCTCCGGTGCGTACAGGTGCTCGACGACCAGCGCGCCCGCCCCGGCCAGGCCCGCGCGCTCCCCCAGCCGGGAGACGACGACGTCCAGATGGGCCGTGGAGCGGGGCAGGGCGCGCTGGTAGAGCAGCTCGCGGACGCCCGTGAGGAAGGCGGTTCCGGCCAAATCGCCGGCGACCATCAGGACGCCCGGGTTCAGCAGGGTCACGACCGTCGCCAGGACGTCCCCGACGACCCGGCCCGCCTCCCGCGCGAGCGCCGTCGCCCCCGGGTGGCCGGCGACCAGCAGATCCCGCACATCCGAGCCGGAGGCCGCCGGAACCCCGGCCTCCGCCAGCCGCCGGGCCACGGCGCCGCCGCTCGCGACCGCCGCCAGACAGCCGTACGAGCCGCACTTGCACAGCGCCTCCGCGCCCTGCGGCACCCGGATGTGGCCGATGTCGCCGGCGCCGCCGTCGGTCCCCCGGTATATCGAGCCGCCGACCACGACCCCGGCGCCGATGCCCGTGGAGACCTTGACCAGCGCGAACGCCGTGCAGCCGGCGTATCCCGCGCGCTGTTCGCCGTACGCCATGAGGTTGGCGTCGTTGTCGACGAGGACCGGTGTCCCGGCGGGCCCGGACGCGTGGTCGGTGAAGGCGCGGGCCAGGCGGCCTCTTATGTCGTAGCCGTCCCAGCCGGGCATGATCGGCGGCTGGACGACGCGGCCGGTGTCGGAGTCGACCGGACCGGGGACCGCGAGGCCGATCCCGCAGACCGCGTCGGCCGGGCGGCCCGCCTTCTCCAGCAACTCGGCGAACCAGCGCCCGAGTTCGTCCAGCACGGCGTCGGGGCCCTCCTCGATGACCAGGATGCCGGCGTGCTCGGCCTGGATCTCGCCGGCGAGGGAGAGGACGGCGGCGCGGGCGTGGCGGGTGTCGAGGTCGGCGGCGAGGACGACCGCGTGCTCGTCGTCGAACTCCAGGGTGATGGAGGGGCGGCCGCCCAGCGGCGAGTCGACGGGGCCGCCGGCGCCCTCGCGGAGCCAGCCCGCGCGGAAGAGCCGGTCCAGGCGCTGTCCGACGGTCGCCCGGGAGAGGCCCGTGGCCTGCTGGAGCGCGCCGCGGGTGGTGGCCCGGCCGCTGCGGACCAGCTCCAGCAGATCTCCTGCACCGGCGTGACTGCCCACCTTCACGGCCCTTCCGCTCATGTCGTCCTCGGTGCCGCCATTGTCGCGGCCTCAGAAGAATCCGTTCCCGCTCACCCTCTTGCGTTCACCAACTCTGCATTACATATTGAGTTTTGCGTGTTAAGTAGACGTAACCCTACGGTAGCTACCGCCGAACCGGTCGGCACCTTCTCCTCAGGGAGCCCCGCGTGGACCGCACAACCCAGCTCACCGCCCGTCGACCCGACACGAGAGCCCGAGCCAGGGACGACGTATACGATCCGGCCGGTTCGCCGCACCGCGCGGCGGCCGAGGTGCTGGCGGCCAACTGGACGGGCCGGTCCACCGTGCCGTCGCGCACGCTGTATCCCCACCAGTGGTCGTGGGACTCGGCGTTCGTCGCGATCGGTCTGCGGCACCTGTCGCCGCTGCGGGCGCAGACCGAGCTGGAGACGCTGCTCGCCGCGCAGTGGGGCGACGGGCGGATCCCGCACATCGTCTTCAACCCCTCGGTGCCGCTGGACGCGTACTTCCCGAGCCCCGACTTCTGGCGCTCCTCGACCGCGGGACGCGCCGCCGGCGCCCCGCGCACCACCGAGACCTCGGGCATCGTGCAGCCGCCGGTGCACGCGCTGGCGGCGTGGCTGGTGCACCGGGCCGACCCGGAGCTGTCCCGGGCGCGCGGCTTCCTGGCCCGGGTCTATCCGGGGCTGGCCGCCTGGCACCGCTATCTGCTGGACCGCCGCGACCTGGGCGGGGGCGGACTGGCCTCGGTCGTCCACCCCTGGGAGCAGGGCATGGACAACAGCCCCGCCTGGGACGCGCCCCTCGCCCGGATCACCCCGGCCCCGGCGCGCTCCTTCCGGCGTGCCGACCTGGACCACGGGGCGGCCGAGGACCGGCCGACGGATCTGGACTACGGGCGGTACGTGCGGCTGGCGGCGGACTACCGGGACGCCGGGTACCGGGACCGGGTGGGCGGCGGAAGCCGGGAGGTCGGCGGAAGGCGCGGCGCCGGGCAGGCGGAGTTCGCCGTCGAGGACCCGGCGTTCAACGCGCTGCTGATCGCCTCCGAGCACGCCCTCGCCCAGGTGGCGAAGGAGTTGGGCGCGCCGGGGACGGCCCGGCACGAGCGCGCCGAACGGCTGACGGGGGCCCTGGTGGAACGGCTGTGGGACCCGGCGGAGGGCATGTTCCTCTGCCGGGACGTCACCACCGGCACCCTCCTCCCCGAGCGCGGTGTCTCCGGTCTGGTCCCCCTGCTGCTGCCGGGGCTGCCCCGCGACATCGCCGCCGCCCTCGTCCGCACCGTGCACGGCCCGCGCTTCGGGCTCGGCGACACCACCCTGCTCGTACCGTCGTACGACCTGACCGGCGAGGCCTTCGATCCGCACCGCTACTGGCGCGGCCCCGCCTGGTTCAACACCAACTGGATGCTGGAGCGGGGGCTCCGGCTGCACGGGGAGCGGCGGCGGGCCGACGCGCTGCGGACGGCGCTGCTGGAGACGGCGGTGGCGTCCGGATTCGCCGAGTACGTGGACCCGTTCACCGGAGCGGCGTGCGGGGCGGCCGGCTTCGGCTGGACGGCCGCGCTCACCCTCGACCTGCTGCACCAGGACGACCACGGTCACCCGCGCGCCCGGGAGCGGCACCACGGCCGGGAGCGCCACCACGCACGGCACCACGAGACCAACGAGGCCAAGTTCGGCATGAGTGACCAGGGAGGGGACCGGGGATGACGGACCGGCATCACCTGCTCGTGCGCGGCGGGACGTTCGCCGCCGTGGGCGACGGCGGCGACATCAGCGGCGTACGGGGCGGCAGTTCGCCGGACGGACTGTTCGTCCGGGACGCCCGGCATCTGAGCCGGTGGCAGCTGACCGCCGACGGCGCGGTCCCCGAGACGCTCACACCGGTCACGGACGGCGACGTCGCCCGCTGTGTGCTCGTGCCCCGGGGCGGCCGCCGGGAGCCGCCCGCGTACACGCTCTTCCGTGAACAGGCCGTCGCCGACAGCGCGTTCGTGGAGACCCTGCGCGTCACCAGCAACCGGCCGGTGCCGACGACGGTCCGGATCGCGATCACCGTCGACGCCGACTTCACCGACCAGTTCGAGCTGCGCTCCGACTTCCGCACGTACGCCAAGAGCGGCGTCGTCAGGAAGCGCGAAGTCCTCGACGACGGGGTGGAGTTCAGCTATCGGCGCGGCGAGTGGCGGTCCTGTACGACGGTGACGGCCGAGCCCGCGCCGGACAGCGTGGAGGAGACCGGGACGGGGGCACGGCGGCTCGTCTGGGCCCTGGACGTGGCGCCGCACGGCTCGGCGGAGCTGACCTGCCGGGTGATGGCGCGCACGCACGGCGACCGCCGGGCCCTGCGGGTGCCGCGTTCCCCGGCCGCCGTGCACGAACAACTGCGTGCGGCGGAGGACGAGTTCGTGGAGGGCGTGGCCTTCCCCACCGGCTGGCCGGAGCTGGCCGCCGCGTGCGCGCGCGGCCTCGCCGATCTCGCCGCGCTCCAGGTCCCGGCGACCGGCCCGGACGGCGAGAGCCTGCGGGTGCCCGCCGCCGGGGCTCCCTGGTTCCTCACCCTGCTCGGCCGGGACGCCCTGCTGACCTCGCTCTTCGCGCTCCCCTACCGGCCGGAGCCGGCCGCCGCCACGCTGCTCGCGCTCGCCGCGGCCCAGGCGACCGAGGTCGGCGTCGACTCGGTGGCCCAGCCCGGCAAGATCGTGCACGAGATGCGCCACGGTGAGCTGGCGCACTTCGGGCAGGTCCCGTACGGCCGTTACTACGGTTCGGTGGACGCGACCCCGCTCTTCCTCGTCCTGCTCGGCACGTACGTCGAGCAGACCGGGGACGTCACCCTGGCCCGGCGTCTGGAACCCCATGCGCGGGCGGCGATCGGCTGGATGCTCGACCACGGCGGCCTCACCTCCCGCGGCTACCTCGTCTACCGCGCCGACCAGGGCGGCCTCGCCAACCAGAACTGGAAGGACTCCCCCGGCGCGATCTGCTCCGCCGACGGCAGCCGGCCCGCCGCCGGGCCGGTGATGGCGGCGGGCGCGCAGGGCTACGCGTACGACGCGCTGCGCCGCACCGCCGTGCTGGCCCGCACGGTGTGGGAGGACGAGGTGTACGCGGCGCTCCTGGAGCAGGCGGCGGGTGATCTCCGCGACCGGTTCCAGCGGGACTTCTGGATGCCCGGACACGGTTTTCCCGCGCTGGCGCTGGACGCGGAGGGCGGGCAGGTCGACGCGCTCGCCTCGGACGCGGGGCATCTGCTGTGGTCGGGGCTGCTGGACAAGGAGTACGGGAAGGTGGTGGGGCGGCGGTTGCTGGAGCCGGACTTCTTCTCCGGGTGGGGCGTGCGGACGCTGGCCGCCGGGCAGCCGGCGTACCACCCGCTGTCGTACCACCGGGGGTCGGTGTGGCCGCACGACAACGCGCTGATCACGCTGGGGCTGGCGCGGTACGGGCTGCACGACGAGGCGCGGGCGGTGGCCTCCGGCATGGTGGACGCGGCGACGGCCGCGGGGCATCGGCTGCCGGAGGTGCTGGCCGGGTACGGGAGGGACACGCATCCGGCGCCGGTGCCGTATCCGCACGCGTGCGTGCGGGAGTCGCGGTCCGCGGCGGCGCCGTTGGCTCTGTTGACGGCGGTGGGTGGCGCGTAGGACTCCGTCGGGGGGTGGGGCGCCTAGGGGGTGGGGGGCGGGGGTTCGTCGGCGGGTGTGGGTGTGTGGGGCTTCTCGCGCAGTTCCCCGCGCCCCTGAAAGGCAGGGGCTGCGCCCCTTGCCTTTCGGGCCGGAGGGCCGGAGGGCCAGAGGGCCAGAGGGCCAGAGGGCGGAGGGCGGAGGGCGGAGGGCGGAGGGCTCGGGCCCGGATGCCCGAACCCCGGCCCCCTAATCCGAACCCAACCCCCGAACCCAACCCCCGAACCCGAACCCGGCCGCCCCAACACCCCGACGCCCCAACACACCAAACACAGCCTTCCCCCCTCCCCCCTCACGCGGCCCTGGTGGTTTCCAGTAGGCGTTCCGCCGTGCGCCTCGCCTCCCTTTCCGTCCAGGCCCATTGCGTGGTCGGGGGGCGGTGGGTGGTCCAGGTGTCCCAGTGGCTGCGGGACTTGCCGTAGCGGTCGGCCAGCAGGACGTGGGGCAGGCCGAGTAGGAGGGCGAGGACATGGCCGTGGAGGCGGTCGGTGACGGCGACCCGCCCGGCTGTCAACAGGCGGCAACCGCGCGCCAGTTGGAGGCGGGCGAGGCCGTCGTAGGCGGCGAGGAGCGCGGGCGCGGCGCCGGGCGGGTCACCCGAACCGGCGCGGCACAGGGCGCGGGCCCGGCTCCGCCACAGTGCCTCCTTGGCCCGCCGCCAGTCGGTGTCGTCGCCCTCCCGGGTCCAGTCGAAGACGTACGGGCCGCCGCGCTCCTTGCGTGCCGCGCCCCGCCCGGCCGGTGGGCCCTTCGCCGACTCCTTGTCCTCCCTGGCCAGCCAGACCACGTCATGGGCGGCCGTCCCGCCGGTGAGGGCGTCCGGTGGGACGGCGAAGGCCAGGTCGGGGGCGAGCAGCGAGGGGGCCTCGAAGACGGTGCGGCAGCGGTGCAGGCTGTGCCGGTCGCGCAGCAGCAGCGTCAGGTCGGGGTGGGCGTCGAAGACGCGGCGGGCCCGGGTGAGGTTGGCGTGGTCCGTGAAGTGCACGGACTGGGGCAGCTGGACGATCCGGCGGTCCGGGAAGTCGCGCAGCACCTGCTCGCGCAGGAGTTGGCTGTCCTCCCACAGGTCACCGAGGGTGCCGCCGCCCGTCAGCATGATCGGACCGTCCGGGAGACAGGCCGCCAACTGCCCGGCGTCGTACGACATCAGATCGCAGGCGTAGCGCACCTCGGCCCCGAGCACGCCGAGCAGGGCGCGCTGGCCGAGCCAGATCGCGCTGTCGCCGACGTTGGAGTTGAGCGGGGCGCCGATGAGCGCGCAGCGGGTGCCGGCCGGGACCAGCCGGTCCAGGACGGTCAGGACGTACGCGACGTGGTGGGCGCAGTGGGGGACGTGGGACGGGGGCGGCGCGTAAGGGACGGAGGGCCGGGACGGTTCGCGCAGCCGGGCCGCCGGCCGGGACGTCGGTCTGCGCGAGGGCCGCTTCGGCGGTGTCCTGGCCGGCTTCTTCGGGGTCTCGTTCGCTCCGCACACCAAAAGGCGCTACCCGGACATTTCCGCACTCATTCCGAGATGACGGAAACCGGCCGCACATCGACCGGAACGCCGACAGAACGGGCAGCCCCGATCAACTACCCCCCGGACGTGTCCAGTTCGGCTTCCTCGCCGACGCCCGCGCAGTCGTACGGGTCCTTGAGCCAGCCGTCCGGCAGGACGACGCGGTTGTTGCCGGAGGTGCGGCCGCGCGGACCGTCGGCGCCGGTGGGCCAGGGCTGGTCTAGGTCCAACTCGTCGAGTCCGGAGCGGAGTTCGGCGAGGGAGGAGGTGATGGCCAGCCGCTTGCGCATCTCGGAGCCGACCGCGAAGCCCTTGAGGTACCAGGCGACGTGCTTGCGGAAGTCGACGACCCCCTTGGACTCGTCGCCGATCCACTCGCCGAGCAGCGTGGCGTGCCGGACCATGATGTCCGCGACCTCGCGGAGCGTGGGCCGCGCGATGTCCTCGGTGCGCCCCTCGAAGGCCGCCACCAGGTCCGCGAACAGCCAGGGCCGCCCGAGGCACCCGCGTCCGACGACCACGCCGTCGCAGCCGGTCTCGCGGACCATGCGCAGCGCGTCCTCGGCGGACCAGATGTCGCCGTTGCCGAGGACGGGGATCTCGGGGACGTGCTCCTTGAGGCGGGCGATGGCGTCCCAGTCGGCGGTGCCGCCGTAGTGCTGGGCGGCGGTGCGGCCGTGCAGGGCGATCGCGGTGACGCCCTCCTCGACGGCGATCCGGCCGGCGTCGAGGTAGGTGATGTGGTCGTCGTCGATGCCCTTGCGCATCTTCATGGTGACCGGGAGGTCGCCGGCGCCGCTCACGGCCTCGCGGAGGATCGCGCGGAGCAGGTTCCGCTTGTACGGGAGGGCCGAGCCGCCGCCCTTGCGGGTCACCTTGGGGACCGGGCAGCCGAAGTTGAGGTCGATGTGGTCGGCGAGGCCCTCCTCCGCGATCATGCGGACGGCCTTGCCGACGGTGGCCGGGTCCACGCCGTACAGCTGGATCGAGCGCGGCTTCTCGGTCGCGTCGAAGCGGATCAGCTGCATGGTCTTCTCGTTGCGCTCGACCAGCGCCCGCGTGGTGATCATCTCGCTGACGAACAGCCCCTTGCCGCCGCTGAACTCCCGGCACAGGGTGCGGAAGGGCGCGTTCGTGATGCCGGCCATCGGGGCCAGGACGACGGGCGGGGCGACGGCGTGCGGGCCGATCCGCAGGGGGGCAGGGGCGAGGGACACGGGCGTGGACATTCCCCCATTGTCACGCACACGGACGCATGCTCGCCATTCATTAGTTAGGCGCACTATTGAGTTGGGTACGATGGGCCGCATGCCCGAGCTCAGCCGCCGCCACCGTCTGCTGGTGCTCTCGATCTGCTGCACCAGCCTCCTGATCGTGAGCCTGGACAACACCGTCCTGAACGTCGCCCTGCCCTCGATGCAGCGCGATCTGAACGCGAGCCTCGCCGGTCTGCAGTGGACCATCGACGCCTACACCCTGGTCCTGGCCGCGCTGCTGATGCTGGCCGGCTCCACCGCGGACCGGATCGGCCGCAAGCGGGTCTTCATGGCGGGCCTGGTCGTCTTCGCGATCGGCTCCCTGCTGTGCTCCCTCGCCCCGAACCTGGAATCGCTGGTCGCCTTCCGGATGGTGCAGGCGGTCGGCGGCTCGATGCTCAACCCGGTCGCGATGTCGATCATCACCAACACGTTCACGGACCCGCGCGAGCGGGCCCGGGCGATCGGCATCTGGGGTGCGGTGGTGGGCATCTCGATGGCCGCCGGGCCGATCATCGGCGGGCTGCTCGTGGAGTCGGTCGGCTGGCGCTCGATCTTCTGGATCAACCTGCCGGTGGGTCTGGCCGCGCTGCTGCTGACCTGGCGGTACGTCCCCGAGTCCCGCGCCCCGAAGGCCCGCCGCCCCGACCCCGTGGGGCAGCTCCTGGTGATCTCGCTGCTCGGCTCCCTCACCTACGCGATCATCGAGGCGCCGACCGCGCCGGTCGCCGAGACCCTCGCCCTCGGCGGTGTCGCGCTCGCCGCGCTCCTCGCCCTCCTGCGCTACGAGCCGCGCCGCGCCGAACCCCTCATCGACCTGCGCTTCTTCCACTCGGCGCCGTTCAGCGGGGCGACGGTGACAGCGGTCAGCGCGTTCGCCGCGCTCGGCGGTTTCCTGTTCCTGTCGACGCTGTACCTGCAGAACGTCCGCGGCCTCGACGCCCTGCACGCCGGCCTGTGGATGCTCCCGATGGCGCTCCTCTGCTTCGTGTGTGCGCCGGTCGCCGGGCGGCTGGTCGGCAGCCGGGGGCCGCGTCTGCCCCTGCTGATCGCCGGCGTCGCGATGACCGCGAGCGGGGTGCTGTTCGCTGCGTTCGAGGCCGAGACCGGGAACGTCACCCTCGTCATCGGCTACGTCCTCTTCGGCCTCGGCTTCGGCTTCGTCAACGCGCCGATCACCAACACGGCCGTCTCCGGCATGCCGCGCGCCCAGGCCGGGGTCGCCGCGGCGGTCGCCTCCACCAGCCGCCAGATCGGCCAGACGCTGGGCGTCGCGGTGATAGGAGCGGTCCTGGCGGCGGGCATCGGCTCGTCCTCGTACGCCGACTCCTTCGTCACGGCGGCCCGCCCCGCCTGGTGGATCGTCGCGGCCTGCGGCTTCGCCGTCCTCGTCCTGGGCGCCCTCACCACGGGCACCTGGGCCCGTGAGACCGCCGCCCGCACGGCGAAGCGCCTGGAGTCCCCGGAGGTACGGGACGCGGCGGGTTCGCTCCGCTAGCCGGGCGGGTACGGGTCCGCTCCGCTCGTAGGGCAGGTGCGGGTACGGGTCCGCTCCGCTCGCAGGGCAGGTGCGGGTGCGTCGTGGTTGCTCGCGCGGTTCCCGCGTCCCTGAAAGCTCTGGGCGTGCCCGATGCCTTCGACCGGGCGCTCGGCACCCGTGGCTGCGCTGCCCCCTGTTCCCCTCGCTACGGAATGTCGTGCGGGGCCCCCGACAGTGTTCGCAGGCGGTACTCCCTGGGCGAGACGCCGTACGCCGTGCGGAAGGCGCGGGTGAAGTCGGGGGCCTGGGGAATGCCCCAGCGGGCCGCGATCATGTGGATCGGCGTGGTCCGCTGGACCGGGTCCACCAGGTCCCGGCGGGCGCCCTCCAGACGGCGGGCGCGGATCCAGGCCGCGACCGGCTCGCCTCCCGTGTGCTGCTGGAACACGCGGTGGAGATAGCTGAGCGAGATGTGGTGCGCGGCCGCGATCACGGGCGGCGTCAGCTCGGGGTCGTGCAGGTTCTGCCTGACGAAGGCGGTGATGCGGCGCGCCAGGATCTGTTGGCGCGTCTCCGGCGGCAGCGCCGCCTCCGCCTCCAGCACCTGCGCGCACCAGGCCGACACCAGGTCCAGCAGGGTCACCCCCAGCCGCGGCCCGTCCGCCGGCCGAAGGGTTCCGGCCTGCCGTTCCAGCCCGACGAGGAACTCCGCCAGCAGCGCCCCGACCCCCTCCCGCACCGGGAGCGCCCGGCCCAGCAACTCCCGTACCCGGTGCGGCGGGAGCGGCAGCAGCGCCCTGGGGAAGTCGACTCCGAACCCCGTGAGTACCCGGCGCGTCCCGTCGTCCGCTGACCGCAGGTCGTAGGGCTGCGAGCTCTCGACCAGATGCAGATCACGGGGGACGAACGTGTCGTGCCGGCCGGCGTGGTCGAGCGCCATCCCACCGTCGACCAGCAGCGTCAGGTGGTACAGCTCCGGGTCCGACTGCCGGATCATCCTCTGGCTCCGCCGGTAGCGGGCCGGCAGGAACTCCATCGCCGCGACGGTCACCTGGCCCAGCTCCGTGGCCCGGTAATGCGCGTGGAAGTCGTCGGCGTAGGGGCTGAGCACCTCGCTCGACCGCGTCCGCGCCAGCGCCTCCCGCCAGTGCTCGAACCGCTCCCCCGCCGGCACGTCGTCGCTCCGGAACACGGTCCTCATCATCGCGCCCTCCCCGCACCGACCCCGATCCGTACGCCAGTCTCCCTCCCGCTCCCCCTCTCCCTCTCCCCGGCCCCGGCTCCAGCTCCGGCTCCAGCTCCGGCTCCGGCTCCGGCCCCGGCACGTCCCCGCTCCCTCTCCCGCTCCCTCTCCTTCTCCAGCGCCTTTGCGTGCAGTTTCTCCATCCGCCCGCGGGTCACCTCGTCGACCGGTACGTACGTCACCATGCGCGGCCCGGGGCGCGGCCCCAGCCAGAGGTCGGTGTGGTCGACGTCGAGGAGGCCGACATGGGCATTGCGGTACTGCTTGCGCTTGTTGAAGGTCTCGACGACCTCGTGCCGCTCCCAGGCCGCACGGAACTCGGCGGACTCGGTGCACAGCCGCTTGAGCAGCGTCTTCCAGGCCGGGTCGGCGAGATGGTCGGCCATCGCGGCCCGCAGCTTGCCCGCGAGGAAGCGGGTCGTCTCCTCCAACTGGACCATGGAGGAACGCCATTGCGGGTGGGTGTAGGCGAGGATCATGCAGTTCATGTCCTCGGGCGGTACCTCGGAGAGGTCGCAGAAGAGCAGTCCGAAGGTGCGGTTGTGGGCCAGGATGTCGTAGCGGCTGTTCTGGATGGACGCCGGGATCGGCTCCAGTTGTTCCAGCAGCGCGTACTGGGCATCGGTGATGGCGTGGCACCGCGCCCCCGGCGCCGGGTCGGCCGCCCCCGCCAGGTTGAACAGATGGGCGCGCTCGCCCCGGTCCAGGAGCAGGGCGCGGGCCAGGGCGTCGAGCACCTGGCCGGAGACATGGATGTCGCGGGCCTGCTCCAGCCAGGTGTACCAGGTGACGCCCACCGCGGAGAGCTGCGCGACCTCCTCGCGGCGCAGTCCCGGTGTACGCCGGCGGCGGCCCCGGGGCAGGCCGACCTGCTCGGGGGTGATGTGTTCGCGCCGGTGGCGCAGGAAGGCGGCGAGTTCGTGCCGCCGGATCACCGACTCGGGTGCGGCGGGCGGACGTTCGGCGGTCCCGGCCAGGGGGTGCGAAGGTGTCTCCGGTGCGGACATGGTCGTCATGCCTCCAGGGTGCCGCCGTACGGATCCTGTTGCCAGGTAGCACCAGTACCAGGATGAAGAGACTCTGGTACCAGGCTGAGCGGCGCGCGAACCTGGCTCCCGTGACCGAGAGCCTTACGACACCCACGTCCGCACCCGCACCGACTCCGACCCGCTCCGGCGACCGTTCCTCCGGCTCCCCCGCCGCCCCCGCCGGCCTCGGCGGCCTCGGCGGCCTCGGGCTGTTCACCGTCCTGCTCGGCGCGGCGCTGCCCCTCGTCGACTTCTTCATCGTCAACGTCGCCCTGCCGACGATCGGCCGCGACCTTGCCGCGAGCGAGGCCGTGCTGGAGCTGGTCGTCGCCGGGTACGGGGTCTCGTACGCCGTGCTGCTCGTGCTCGGCGGCCGGCTGGGCGATCTGTTCGGCCGGCGGCGGCTGTTCCTGTGGGGCATGGCCGCCTTCGGCGTGACCTCGCTGGCGTGCGGCCTCGCACCGGACGCCTGGACGCTCGTCGCCGCGCGGGTCGCGCAGGGCGCCGCGTCCGCCGCGATGCTCCCGCAGGTGCTCGCCACCATCCAGTCCGCGACGGCCGGCGCCCGGCGCGCCCGCGCGATGAGCCTCTACGGCGCCACGGCCGGGCTCTCCATGGTGGCCGGGCAGATCCTGGGCGGTGTGCTGGTCTCGGCGGACCTCGCCGGCACCGGCTGGCGTTCCGTCTTCCTGGTCAATGTGCCGGTGGTCGTCCTCGGGCTGTTCCTCACCGCCCGCTCGGTGCCCGAGACCCGCTCGGCCCGTCCCGAGCCGGTGGACGGCCCCGGTACGGTCCTGCTGGCGCTCTCCCTGCTGACCCTGCTGGTCCCGCTCACCGAGGGCCGGGCGGCGGGTTGGCCGCTGTGGACCTGGCTGGGACTGGCCGCGTTCCCGTTCGTCGCGACCGCCTTGTATCTCGTCGAGCGGCGCGCCGACCGTCTGGGCCGTACGCCCCTGGTGCCGCCGAGCCTGTTCCGGCTGCTGTCGCTGCGCCGGGGGCTGGTGATGATCCTGCCGTTCTCGATCGGGTTCAGCGGGTTCATGTTCGTGATCGCGGTGGCGCTGCAGGAGGGCGCCCGGCTCGGGCCGACGGCGGCGGGGCTCGCCCTCTCGCCCATGGCGGTGGTGTTCTTCGTCGTCTCGCTGGCCGGGCCGCGGCTGGTCGCGCGGTACGGCACCCGCGTGGTGACGGCCGGCGGCCTGGTCCAGGGCGTGGGCCTCGCCCTCATCACCCTGGCCGTGGCGCGGGCCTGGCCGGAGCCGGACTGGCCGCTGCTGCTCACCGGCGTGGCGGTCGCGGGCGGTGGCCAGGCGCTGCAACTCCCCATCATCTTCCGGATCGTGCTCTCCGAGGTCCCGCCGGCGCGGGCCGGTGTCGGCAGCGGCGTGATGATCACCACCCAGCAGTCGGCGCTGGCGCTGGGCGTGGCGACGCTCGGCTCGCTGTTCCTCGGGCTGGTACCGGCGCTGGGGATGCGGGACGCGCTGGTGACGACCCTGCTGACCCAACTGGCCGGAGTGGTCCTGACGGTGGGCCTGAGCCTGCGGTTGCCGCGCGCGGTGGGGTGATCCCGGGGCGACGCGTGAGGTAACACCTGGGAGAACTCCTCGGGGGTTCCCTCCTGTTGATGTTGGTCTTGCCGCACACTCCTCACGGACCGCACGGACCGCACGGACCGCACGGAACTACGGACCGCACGGACCACACGGACTTCACGGGCACGGAACCGTGAGGGTGTCGGCTGGAGACGTCATGGCGCAGATCAACACGAGCAGGGTGAGCCGCTGGGACCAGCACGGCCGGGAGCACACCGTGCACGTCCGGCGCTCGGGCGTGCAGCGCACCCTCAACTGCGACACCTGCGGCTGGCGCCAGGGCGCGCAGTTCCTGCCGTGGCTGAAGGCCGAGGAGCACCTCGCCGAGGCCCACCAGGCGACGGTGGACCCGACCAACTCGTCGCCGCTGTAGGTCCTCCGGCCCCTGCCGTCAGGCCAGTCGGTCGAGTTCCTCGGCGACCCGTTCCATCACGCCCTGCCAGTGCGCCCGTTGCCGCTCCCGCTCCTCGGGACCCGCCATGCGCTCCTGGTGGAAGACGAGCACGGACCTGCCGCCGCCGGCCGCCGAGACGGCGACCTGGACGGTCGTGTCGCCGTACGTCACCCGGATACGGTCACCGGGACGATAGCCGCGCACCTCACCCGTGGCGCCCGCGTCGGTCTCGTATCCGGCACCGCGCTCGGGAGTGAGCCGCGCCCCGGCCCCGAGCCACAGCTCCAGCCCGCGCGGCCCGCTGATGAACTCCCAGACGGCCGCGGGTGACTGGGGCAGGGTGCGGGAGACACCGACCTGCCATCCGGCGTCCTTGGTGAGTCCGGTGGATCGAGCGGACATGAGGATCACCCTTTCTCTAGGACTTCTGCCGTACGCGATGGGCGCGGACCTTGTGGCGGTTGCCGCAGTGCTCCATCGAGCACCAGCGGCGGCGGCCCGGGCGTGAGGTGTCGACGTAGAGGAGGTGGCAGCGGTCGCCGGCGCACATCCGGATCCGCTGCGCGTACGGCCCGGTGAGGAGGTCGACGGCGTCGCGGGCGACGGTGGAGAGAAGCTGCGCGCCGGTCGCCGTACCGGCGGCCCAGCCCCGGGTGCCGTCCGGGCCGATCGCCGGGGCGAGCGGGGGCCGGGCCGCGGCGTCGTTGACGAGGTCGAGGTCGGCGGTGTCCGCCGCGGCGATGCCCAGCTCGGGGAGCCCGGCGCCGCCGACGACACGGGAGACGGCCGTACGGGTCAGCGCGTCGCGCAGCCGCCGGGCGTACGCCACGTCGTCCGCCGTGACATGGAGGGCGGGAGGCGTCGGGGTGAGCCGGCACTGTTCGGCCCATTCGACCAGGTCAGCGGGGGTGTGCAGCACCTCGTAGCGGGTCAGGGCGCCGGGGCCGCCGGTGACGAGCAGCTCCAGACACAGGGCGCCCGGATCGAAGCGGTAGACCTTCCCGGAGTGGGACCGGAGCCGGATGCCCTGCGCCGCCGACACTCCCGACACCCCCTGCACAGCCGATGCCCTGGACGTCGAACCCATGTAACCAATATAACCGGTTACATGGCTACGACCACCGCACTGAACTGGAAACTGGTCATCGACACCCGGGACGCCCAGCCCCTGGCCGACTTCTGGGCCGCGGCGCTGGGCTACGAGGTGGAGGACCCGAGCACCCTGATCACCCACCTCCTCGCCACGGGCGACCTCCCGGAGGCGGCCGTGGCCGAGCACGACGGCCACCATGTCTTCCGCGGCTACGCCGCCGTCCGCCACCCCGACGACCCGTACGACCCCTTCACGGGCATCGGCAAGGGCCGCCGGCTGCTCTTCCAGGACGTGCCGGAACCCAAGACGGTCAAGAACCGCCTCCACATCGACGTCCACGCGGGCCCCGACGGCCTGGAGGCCCTGGCGACCCGCCTGGAGACCCTGGGCGCCACCCGCGTCGAGGAGTTCGACCGGGGCCCGGCGGGCCACTGGTGGGTCATGCGCGACCCGGAGGGCAACGAGTTCTGCGTGGCCTAGCCCGCGCCGGTCGGGTGCCCCGGCCGGGGCGCCGGCCTCAGCGGGCGCGCAGGCCCCGCACCAGCAGTTCCACGACCGCCTCGAACTGTGCCTCGATGTCCGGCTGGCGCCAGATGGGGGCGTAGGAGGGGTCGTGGAAGCGGGCCGTGGCGTGGAAGACGGCCCGGGCGGTGCCGGCCGGGTCGGTGGAGGCGAACTCCCCGGAGTCCACGCCGGAGCGGACGATCCGGGTCAACTGGTCGGTCAGGTCGGCGATATGGGCGCCGACCACCTCGCCGTTCTCCTCCGTGAGGACCTGGTACGTGGCGAACAGCTCGGGGTCGTCGCCCGCCTTGCGGCGCTTGGCCTCGAAGAGCGCGGCCAGCCAGGCGCGCAGCCGACCCTCGGGATCGCGGTCCCCTGCGGCGAGGGCGGTCAGGGTGGCCGTCGTCCGGTCGAGCCAGCGCTTGGTCACCGCACCGCGCAGCACCGCCTTCGTCCGGAAGTGGCGGTAGACGCTGCCGTGGCTGACGCCGAGCGCGCGGGCCACGTCGACCACGGTGGCCTTGGCGGGCCCGTGGCGGCGCAGGACCTCCTCGGTCGCTTCGAGGATGCGCTCGGCGGTCAGGGTCTCGGAGGTCGGTGACATGGAGGGAACCGTACCCGGCGGCGGTATCAGCGCTCGCTGTCGAGGTGGGCCAGCTGGGCGGCCGGGTAGCGGTCGCCGGCCGCCGCGTCCGCCGGTACGGCGCTCTCGATCGCCGCGAGGTCGTCCGCGTCGAGGCGCACCTCCAGCGCGCCCAGCGCCTCCGCGAGGCGGTCCCGGCGGCGGGCCCCGACGAGCGGGACGATGTCCTCCCCGCGCGAGAGCACCCAGGCGATCGCGATCTGGGCCACCGACGCCCCCTTCTGGTCGGCGATCTTCCGCAGGGCCTCGACCAGGTCCAGGTTGTGCCGGAGGTTCTCCCCCTGGAAGCGGGGCGAGAGGGCCCGGAAGTCGCCGGGCGCCAGCTGCCGGTCGTGGGTGAAGTGGCCGGAGATCAGCCCACGGGACAGGACGCCGTACGCCGTGACCGCGATGCCCAGTTCGCGCGTGGTCGGCAGGATCTCCCGCTCGATGCCGCGCGAGATGAGGGAGTACTCGATCTGGAGGTCCGCGATCGGGGCCGTGGCGGCGGCGCGGCGGATCGTCTCCGCGCCCACCTCGCTCAGGCCGATGTGGCGGACGTACCCCTTCTCGACCAGTTCGGCGATCGCGCCGACCGTCTCCTCGATCGGCACGTCGGGGTCGACCCGTGCGATCCGGTAGACGTCGATGTGGTCGGTGCCGAGGCGCTGGAGGGAGTAGGCGGCGAAGTTGCGCACGGCCGCCGGGCGGCCGTCGTAGCCGAACCAGCCGCCGTCCGCGTCGCGCAGCGCGCCGAACTTGACGCTGGTCAGGGCCTGCTCCCGGTGGGCCGCGGGCGCGGTGCGCAGGGCTTCGCCGATCAGCAGTTCGTTGTGGCCCATGCCGTAGAAGTCGCCGGTGTCCAGCAGGGTGACCCCGGCTTCGAGGGCCGCGTGGACGGTCGCGAGCGACTCGGTCCGGTCGGCGCTGCCGTACAGCGCGGACATGCCCATGCAGCCGAGGCCTAGGGCGGAGACCTGGGGGCCGGTGGATCCGAGGGTGCGGGTCTGCATCGTCGTCGTCATGGCTCCACGATGACATGACAGCTGACAGATTTCAATATCTGTCATCTGTCACTTGTCGGCCCCGCTCGTCGTCAGCCCTGGCGCAGCGGTATCGCCAGGTCCACCACCTGGCGGCCCTTCGGGAAGGTGCCCGCCGAACTCGCCTTCCCTGTCAGCAGGTTGACGGTGAAGAGGCGCGACCCCGTCACCGCGTACCCGGCGTTCACCCCGCTCCGCGCCGAGCTGTAGATGTCGAACCCGGTGTTCAGCGGGGCGTCCACGCCGAGCCTGCCCGTGGGGGCGAGGTTGCCCGCGTTGGCCGGGGACTGGAGGGAGATCCGGTCCTGGGCGGTGTCGAGGTCGAAGAGGGTGGTCGCGGTGGCGGTGTCGAGGTCGTTGTTCGTGTACGCCGCCCCGGTCACCCCGCGCGCGGTGACGCCGGCCGTGGCGGGCGGGACCGGCGGGTCGGTGAGGGTGCCGTCGACGGCCGTGGTGCCGGCGGCCGGGGCGCCCTGGGGGTCGTCGAGGTTGTGGCGGAGGTTCTGTCCGGTGTCGCTGATCACCCGCAGACGGTTGGCGGCGGGGTTGAAGTCGACGCCGTACGCCGTGCCCCGGAGGGCGACGGTGAGCTGGGAGACCTTGGTGGCCTTGGCGCCCACCTCGCGGAGGGTGTAGACGCCGCCCTTGTCGCCGACGCCGTACAGCTTGTCGTTCTGGACGCGGTGGTCGATGCCGACGAGCCGGGTGTCGCCCTCGAGGCCGCGGACCCTGCCGAGCGGGACGACGACACCGGGCTTGTCGACGCGGAAGACGACGAGCCGCTGGTCGCTGGTGAGCCCGACGGCCTTCAGACCGCCGGGCACCTTCGCCCCGCCGCCGAGGAGCCCGCCCTTGGACTCGACGCCGGCCCCGGCACCGACGGAGTCGCCCGCCGAGACCCCCGCCGACGCCGACGAACTGCTCGGCGCCCCGGATCCGCCCGACGAACCCGATCCCCCCAGCGCGTCGGATCCGCCCAGTGCCCCGGTTCCCACGGCACCGACCGTGCCGATCGCCACCGCCATGGTCAGTACGCCGATGACCGCTTGCTTGCGCATGAACGCCCCCGTGAAGATGCGCGGCCCGCCCTCTGCGGGCCGTGTGCCCTCTCCTTCGGCGCGGGGAAGGGTCCGGATTGGTGCTCTGTACGGAAATTCTCATGATGTTCCGGAAATTCTCCCTGCCGCTCCGTTGGACACGGATCACCCCTTCTCGGACACTTTTGATTGTCGGGGCGCAGTCAACCCGGAGCGGCGCCTGCGCCCCGGCCGCGCGATCACCTGCGCCGCCCCGAGGAGGGCGCCATGACCGTCCGTATCGCCACCTACAACGTCGAGAACCTGTTCCGGCGCCCCGAAATCTTCCGGGTCGCGAACGAGCAGGACCGGGAGAAGGTCCTCCGGGACTTCAACACGCTGGTGGACCTCCTCGACAAGGAGGTCTACTCGGAGGACGACAAGGCCCGGATCGCCGGGCTGGTCAAGGAACACCGCGCCTTCGACATCGATCCGGAGACCCGGGGGCCGATCTTCGTCAACCAGCTCAAGGGATCGGGTGCCAAGCTCTTCACCCAGCGCGGGGACCCGGACGACCCGGTCATCAAGATCGTGGCCAAGGGCCGTACGAAATGGTCGGGTTGGGCCGAGCTGGTGCGCGGCGACCTCAGCCTGGAGTCCATACGGAACACCGCGCGGGTGATCAAGGAGGTCGACGCCGACATCGTGGTCACGGTCGAGGTCGAGGACCGCCTCACCCTGGAGCGCTTCAACGAGCAGATCGTGGGCGGTGTCCCCGGGGGCAAGCCGTACCCGTTCAACATGCTGATCGACGGCAACGACCGGCGCGGCATCGATGTGGGCATCCTCAGCCGGCACCCCGTCACCTCCGTCCGCTCCCACATCTTCGACGTGCGGAACGGCTCCACGGACCGGCTCTTCAGCCGGGACTGCCCCGAGTTCGAGATAGCGCTGGGCGGCACCCCGCTCTGGATCCTCGGCAACCACTTCAAGAGCCAGATAGGTGGCGGCGGGAGCCTGCGCCTGGACCAGGCACGGAGGGTGCGGGAGATCTACGAGGCCGCCCTGGACCGCTCGGACCGGGTGATCGTCGCCGGTGACCTCAACGACTCACCGACCAGCGACCCGATCAAACACCTGCTCGCCGCCGGCCTCCAGGACGCGATGAGCCACCCCAGCTACGACGGGGAGCTCCCGGGCACCCACGGCACGGCGACCAGCCCGAAGGACAAGATCGACTACCTGATGTTCTCGCCCGAGCTGTTCGATCGGGTGCGGAACGTGGAGGTGGAGCGCCGCGGGGTCTGGGCGCCGAACACCTTCCCGCACTTCGACACGGTGACGTCCCATCTGACCCAGGCCTCCGACCACGCGACCCTCTTCGCCGACCTGGACCTGTAACCGGCCCTGCGGAAAGCCGAGTTCCCCGCACCCCGAGGGGCCGAAGGCCCCAGAGGGGCGCGGGGAACCGCGCGACCGGCCACGACGAACCCGCAGCCGGTCAATCACTCGAGCGAGGCAACCCCTCAGGCGCCCACGAGCCGAGCCGCCAGGTACCCCTCGATCTGGTCGAGAGACACCCGCTCCTGCTTCATCGAGTCCCGCTCGCGCACGGTCACCGCGTTGTCGTCGAGCGTGTCGAAGTCCACGGTCACGCAGTACGGCGTACCGATCTCGTCCTGGCGGCGGTAACGCCGCCCGATCGCACCCGCGTCGTCGAACTCGATGTTCCAGTTCTGCCGCAGCGCCGCCGCGAGCCCCTTCGCCTTCGGGGACAGCTCGGGGTTGCGGGACAGCGGAAGGACCGCCACCTTCACCGGGGCGAGACGGTGGTCGAGGCGCAGCACCGTGCGCTTCTCCAGCTTGCCCTTGGCGTTGGGGGCCTCGTCCTCGGTGTACGCGTCGAGGAGGAACGCCAGCATCGTGCGGCCGACACCGGCCGCCGGCTCGATGACGAACGGCGTGTAGCGCTCGCTCGCCTCCTGGTCGTAGTACGACAGGTCCTGGCCGGAGGCCTTGGAGTGCGCGCCGAGGTCGTAGTCGGTGCGGTTGGCGACGCCCTCCAGCTCACCCCACTCGCTGCCGCCGAACTGGAAGCGGTACTCGATGTCGGCGGTGCGCTTGGAGTAGTGGGAAAGCTTCTCCTGCGGGTGCTCGTACCACCGCATGTTCTCCTCGCGCAGACCCAGGCCGGTGTACCAGTTCCACCGCTCCTGCATCCAGTACTCCTGCCACTTCTCGTCCTCACCCGGCTTGACGAAGAACTCCATCTCCATCTGCTCGAACTCGCGGGTGCGGAAGATGAAGTTGCCGGGCGTGATCTCGTTGCGGAAGGACTTGCCCATCTGCGCGATGCCGAACGGCGGCTTGCGGCGCGAAGTGGTCTGCACCTGGGCGAAGTTGGTGAAGATGCCCTGGGCGGTCTCGGGGCGCAGGTAGGCGATGGAGCCGGTGTCCTGCGTGGGGCCGAGGTGGGTGGAGAGCAGACCCGAGAACTGCTTGGGCTCGGTGAACTGGCCCTTGGTGCCACAGTTGGGGCAGTTGATGTCCGCGAGGCCGTTCTCCGGCACGCGGCCCTTCTTCTCCTCGTACGCCTCTTCCAGGTGGTCCGCGCGGAACCGCTTGTGGCAGGAGGTGCACTCGGTGAGCGGGTCGGAGAAGGTGGCGACGTGGCCGGAGGCGACCCAGACCTCGGAGGCCAGGATGACGGACGAGTCGATGCCGACCACGTCCTCGCGCGACGTCACCATGTAGCGCCACCACTGACGCTTGATGTTCTCCTTGAGCTCGACACCCAGCGGTCCGTAGTCCCAGGCGGCCCGCTGGCCGCCGTAGATCTCGCTGCACGGGAATACGAAGCCACGGCGCTTGCTCAGGCTGACGATGGTGTCGATCTTGTCGGCGGCCACGGTGCTCTCTTCATTACGACGACGGGCGACGAAGCGATGCGCTCCTGGAGGAAGCGGACGCGCTTCAGAGCGAATGCTTCAGGTTACCGGCGGGGCGGCCCCTCGGATCAAATCGGTTCGGGGAAGGAGACGGCCGAGAGCGGACAAAGGCCTTACCTTGGGCTTACCACCAGGCTTGTTGACAATCGTTTCCAGAAAAGATGAAAATGACTGTCATGAACGTAGTACGACGACGCCTTCTGATACCCGCGGCGGCGACCGCGGCCGCCGCCCTCGGCCTCACCACTCTCACGGCCTGCGGCGGCGACAGCGCCGCCGCGGGCAACACCGACAAGTTCGACGTCGTCGCGTCGTTCTACCCGATGGCCTTCCTCGCCGAGCAGATCGGCGGGAAGTACGTGAACGTCACCAGTCTGACCCAGCCCGGCCAGGAGCCGCACGACCTGGAGATCAGCGCCAAGCAGACGGCCGCGCTCCAGGAGTCGGACGCCGTGCTCTACCTCAAGGGCCTGCAGCCCTCCGTCGACGAGGCGGTCGAGCAGTCCGGCGTCAAGACGGAGATCGACGCCGCCGCGCTGACCTCCATGGAGCACCACGGCAACGAGGTCGGCGGTCACTCGGCCGAGCACGACGACCACGAGAACGAGGAGCTGGAGGGCAAGGACCCGCACATCTGGCTCGACCCCGTGAAGTACGCCGAGGTCGCCAAGGGGGTCGGCGCCGCCTTCGAGAAGGCCGACCCGGACCACGCGGACACCTACAAGACCAACACCGAGGCCCTGGTCGAGAAGCTGGGCGCGCTGAACGACCAGTTCGAGAACGGGCTGAAGGACACGAGGACCAAGGTCTTCATCACCACCCACGCCGCCTTCGGCTACCTCGCCGAGCGCTACGGCCTCACCGAGGAGGCCATCTCCGGCCTCGACCCCGAGTCCGAGCCGAGTGCCGCCCGGGTCAAGGAACTTGAGAAGATGGCGAAGGCCGACGGCGTGACCACGGTGTTCTACGAGACACTGGTCAGCGACAAGACCGCGAAGACCATCGCCGCCGACGCGAACCTCAAGACCGACGTCCTCGACCCGATCGAGGGCATCACGGAGAAGTCGCGCGGCAAGGACTACTTCTCGGTCCAGGAAGCCAACCTCAAGGCCCTCCAGACGGCCCTGGGAGCCAAGTGACCTTGTTGATCATCCGGAGGCAGCAGGCATGACCGAGCCCGTCATCTCGTTGCGCGGCGTCCGCGCCGAACTGGGCTCGCGCACCGTCCTGCGCGGCATCGACCTCACCGTGCACCGCGGTGAGGTCGTCGCGCTGCTCGGCGCCAACGGCTCCGGGAAGTCCACCGCCGTCCGCACCGTGATCGGGCAGGTACCCGTCAGCGACGGGGAGATCGAGCTGTTCGGCACCCCCCGGCGCCGCTTCCGCGACTGGCGGCGCCTCGGGTACGTCCCGCAGCGCACCACGGCGGCCGGCGGCGTCCCGGCGACGGTGACGGAGATCGTGGCCTCGGGCCGGCTCTCCCGCGCCCGCTTCGGCATCCTGCGCGGAGCCGACCGCGCGGCGATCCGGCACGCCCTGGAGATGGTCGGCATGGCGGACCGCGCCAAGGACTCGGTGAACGCCCTCTCCGGCGGCCAGCACCAGCGCGTCCTCATCGCCCGCGCCCTCGCCTCGGAGCCCGAACTCCTGATCATGGACGAGCCCATGGCGGGCGTCGACCTGGCCAGCCAGGAGGTGCTGGCCGCGACCCTGCGCGAGCAGGTCGCCAAGGGCACCACCGTGCTGCTGGTCCTCCATGAACTCGGCCCGCTGGAGCCGCTGATCGACCGCGCGGTCGTCCTGCGCGACGGCTGCGTCACCCACGACGGCCCGCCCCCGAAGGCGGTCGGCCAGCACGCGCTGCCCGGCCACGACCACGTCCACCCGCACGCGGCACCGGGCGCCGAGCCCGTCCGTACGGGCCTGCTGAGCTGAGAAGGCACCCACGATGGAATTCCTCGACTACGCCTTCATGCAGCGGGCCCTGCTCGCCGCCGTCCTCGTCGGCATCACCGCCCCCGCGATCGGCATCTACCTCGTCCAGCGCCGCCAGGCCCTCATGGGCGACGGCATCGGCCATGTCGCGATGACCGGCGTCGGCCTCGGGTTCATGCTCTCGTGGTCGCCGGTGTGGATGGCGACGCTGGTGTCCGTCGTGGGCGCCGTGCTGATGGAGCTGATCCGCTGGTACGGGAAGACACGCGGCGACATCGCGCTCGCCATGCTCTTCTACGGCGGCATGGCCGGCGGTGTGATGCTCATCAACCTCGCGCCCGGCGGTACCAACGCCAATCTGATGTCGTTCCTCTTCGGCTCGCTGTCGACCGTGTCACAGGAGGACATCACCGCGATCTGCGTGCTCGCCGCGTTCGTGATCGTGATGACGCTGGCGCTGCGCCGGCAGCTCTTCGCGGTCAGCCAGGACGAGGAGTTCGCCCGCGTCACCGGCCTGCCGGTGCGGGCGCTGAACCTGCTCACCGCGGTCACGGCGGCGGTGACCGTGACGGTCGCCATGCGCGTCGTCGGCCTGCTGCTGGTCTCCGCGCTGATGGTCGTCCCCGTCGCCGCCGCGCAGCAGCTCACCCGCAGTTTCGCGGCGACCTTCGCGATCGCCGTGGCCCTCGGGGTGTCCGTGACGATCGGCGGCACGATCACCTCGTACTACCAGGACGTGCCGCCCGGCGCGACGATCGTGCTGCTCGCCATCGCCGCCTTCATGGTGCTCACCGCGCTGGCGACTCCGCTGGCCAGGCGCCGTGCGCGGGCCCTGGAGACCGCCGTCGGGGACCCGGCGGAGTGCGGGATCCCCACGGCCCGGGAGACCGCCGGGGCGGGGGCCGCGAAGGACACGGTTCCGGCCGCCCGGAGCTCCGCCCGGGGGTCCGCCGGGTGACCGGCGGCTGAACGGGTCCGGCGGGGGCTGGCACAATGGCCCCCGCAAGACCGCTACGTGAGGAGGCAACGGTGACGACCGCCGGACCTGTACGAGGTCGTTCCACCCGGCAGCGGGCGGCCGTGGCCGCGGCACTGGACGAGGTCGACGAGTTCCGCAGCGCGCAGGATCTCCACGACATGCTCAAGCACAAGGGCGACTCGGTCGGGCTCACCACCGTGTACCGCACGTTGCAGTCCCTCGCCGACGCGGGCGAGGTCGACGTCCTGCGCACCTCCGACGGCGAGTCGGTGTACCGCCGCTGCTCGACCGGCGAGCACCACCACCACCTGGTCTGCCGGGTCTGCGGCAAGGCCGTGGAGGTGGAGGGCCCGGCGGTCGAGAAGTGGGCCGACGCGATCGCCGCGGAGCACGGCTTCGTGAACGTCGCCCACACCGTGGAGATCTTCGGCACCTGCGCGGAGTGCGCGGCGAAGGCGTCGTAGGGCGCCCTGGGCCCACCGGGCCCGTCTCCCGCGCCCCGGATGCGTCGGCAGGTGCGGGTGCGTGGGGCTTCTCGCGCCCACGCGGCGGAGCCGCATGTCGATACGGCCCCGCGCCCCCAAAAGGCCGGGGCTCCGCCCCGTGCCTTTCCCCTACAGCCGGGTCAGGCCCTCGCGGGCGAGGACGGCGCGGAGCCGGTCGGCGTCCGCCGGGGTCGCCAGGCCCCGCTTCGGCAGCACCGTGAGGCGAAGCGCGTGGGCGCCGCCGAGGAGGACGAAGGTGTGCGGGGTCTCCGCGTACCGGGACACCTGGGACCAGCGGGCCGGACGCTCGGTGCCGTGGTCGTGCGCGACCGTGACGCCCCACGGGTCCAGCACGGCGCGGTGCAGCCCCAGGGCCGCCGCCCGCCGGTGCAGGAGGCGCGCCTGGAGCCGGGGCAGCAGGACGAGGGCGCCGAGCGCCGCCACCGGCATCACACAGGCCTGCGCGTCGGGCGTGGTGCCCAGGGCGAGCGCCACGGCCGTGACGAAGAGGCCCGCCCCGGCGCAGAACAGCAGCAGGCCCTGTCCCCACCGGCCGGCGGCCGAGGCGCGCGCGGACACGCGCACCGCCTCGCGGAAGTCCCCGACCGCCGCCCGGTACACCAGCTCGACGTTCTCCCCACCGGCCTCGGCCACGGGTCAGTCCTCCGTCCGGCCCTCCATCGCGGCTTCCATCGCGAGCAGCTCCTCGTTCGGGACGGCGCCGCCGAAGCGGCGGTCGCGGGAGGCGAACTCCACGCAGGCCCGCCACAGGTCACGGCGGTCGAAGTCGGGCCACAGCACGTCCTGGAAGACCATCTCGGCGTAGGCGCTCTGCCAGAGCAGGTAGTTGGAGGTGCGCTGCTCGCCGCTGGGGCGCAGGAAGAGGTCGACGTCCGGCATGTCCGGGTAGTAGAGGTACTTCGCGAAGGTCTTCTCGGTGACCTTGGAGGGGTCGAGGCGGCCCGCGCGGATGTCCTCGGCGAGTGCCTGGGCCGCGTCGGCGATCTCGGCCCGGCCGCCGTAGTTCATGCAGAAGTACAGCGTCAGCAGGTCGTTGTCCTTGGTCTGCTCCTGGGCGACCTGGAGTTCCTTGGCGACCGACTTCCACAGCTTCGGCATCCGGCCCACCCAGCGGACCCGGATGCCGAGTTCGTCGAGCTGGTCGCGGGTCCTGCGGATGAAGTCGCGGTTGAAGTTCATCAGGAAGCGGACCTCGTCGGGCGAGCGCTTCCAGTTCTCGGTGGAGAAGGCGTAGAGGGAGATGTTGCGCACGCCGATCTCGATCGAGCCCTGGAGGACGTCCAGGACGCGCTCGGCGCCGACCTTGTGGCCCTCGGTGCGCGGCAGCCCGCGCTCCTTGGCCCAGCGGCCGTTGCCGTCCATGACGATCGCCACGTGCTCGGGGACCAGCTCGCCGGGGAGCTTGGGCGCGCGGGCGCCGGACGGGTGCGGCGTCGGCGCCCTGTACTCGCGGCGCTGACGTCCCAGGAACCCGCGTACCACCATGTGCTTCTCGTCTCCTCTGTGGTGCCGGTGGATCGGTCGTGCCTACGACTTCTCCACGTACCGAAGGGAGCGCAGCCCGCGCTCCAGATGCCAGTGCAGATAGGCGGACACCAGCCCGCTGCCCTCCCGCACGTGCCGCGGCTCGCTCGCGTCCGCGGTCTCCCAGTCTCCCGTAAGGAGCGCGGCGAGCAGTTCCAGCGTCTGTGGCGAGGGTACGACGCTGCCGGGCACCCGGCAGTCCACGCAGACGGAGCCCCCGGCGGCGACGGAGAAGAACCGGTTCGGGCCGGGCATGCCGCACTTGGCGCAGTCGCTGAAGGTGGGGGCGTAGCCATTGACGGCGAGGGAGCGCAGCAGGAAGGCGTCGAGGACGAGGTGCGGGGCGTGCTCGCCGCGGGCGAGGGTGCGCAGCCCGCCGACGAGCAGCAGGTACTGCTGCACGGCGGGCTCGCCCTCGTGGTCGGTGAACCGCTCCGCGGTCTCCAGCATGGCCGTCCCGGCCGTGTAGCGGGCGTAGTCGCTCACGATGCCGCCGCCGTACGGAGCGATGGTCTCGCTCTGGGTGCACAGAGGGAGGCCGCGTCCGATCAACTCGCTGCCCCGCGCGAAGAACTGCACGTCGACATGGGAGAAGGGTTCGAGCCGCGCCCCGAACTTCGACTTCGTCCGCCGTACCCCGCGCGCCACGGCCCGCACCCGCCCGTGCCCCCGGGTGAGCAGGGTGATGATCCGGTCCGCCTCACCCAGCTTCTGGGTACGGAGCACGACCCCGTCGTCGCGGAAGAGACTCATCGCCCGCCCCCGGGGGTCCGCCGGGGGTACGGGGGCCGTCCCCCGGGAGACCGCGGCATGATCCGGTCCGCTTCACCCGGCTTCCGGGTGCGCGGGACGACGGCGTCGTCGCGGAACAGGCTCATGCCGCCCATTCTCGCCTACGGCCGGCCCCCGGCGGGACCTCGGCCCACAGTCACGCCTTCAAGGGACCTCCCCCCGGCTGCGGGCGTTCTCGTAGGCGGTCGCGGCACGCAGGCGTTCTATGGTCGTGGCGGCCCGTACGACCTCGGGGGCGCAGTCCCACTCCCTCCCGCCGCCGACCGGCCGCAGTTGGACGTAGGGCCCCTCGTGGCCCATGACGCGGCCGACCTTCCCGGTGCGGGTGTCGACGGCGTAGGTGCCGATCGCCGGCTTCTTCCCGTTCCCGCTCACCGCAGGGCCGCCGCCGAAAAGACCGGTGACGGCAGAACAATTCCCGCTTTTTCGGCCGTCCGCCGCAATTCCTCCACCAATTCCTCCGCCTCTTCGGCGCGCCCGCCGAGTACCGTCCCCCGAGCCCTTCTCCACCTGCCTTCACGGTGCTCCCCCACCCCGTCGAATTTCACTCTTCGCATCTCCTCGATGACCTGCCGTGTCTAAACTCGGCTGGAGTCTGTCCCGTACAACTCCTGGTCGGCACAGAAGCGTTGGACCTTGACCGGCGAGCCCGGCCGAGCGGTATACAGAAGCCGTGCACGCGTCGCGCCCCGCCCACCCGACCGACCCCACCGATCCCCTGACCGCCGTCACCGACCCGCCCCTGCGGCCCCTGCCGGAGCGGGCCGCCGCGCTGCTGCGGAGCCTCGGTGCGCCACCCCGGCTCGCGGCGCATCTGCGGCTCGTGCACGACGTGGCGCACGAGCTGGCCGACTGGGTGGAGCGCCGCTGCCCGGAGCTGCCGTTCGACCGCGCGGCCGTCCTCTTCGGCGCGGCCACGCACGACATCGGCAAGGTCGCCCACACCGGGGAGCTGTCGGGCCCGGGGTCCGCGCACGAGGAGGCGGGACGGCGGCTGCTGCTGGAGCACGGGGTCGAGCCGGAGTGGGCCAGGTTCGCGGGGACGCACGCCGCGTGGGCGGAGCCGGGCACCGGGACCGAGGACCTGCTGGTCTCGCTGGCGGACAAGGTGTGGAAGAACAAGCGGGTGCGGGAGCTGGAGGACCTCGTGGTGGGCCGGCTGGCGGAGGCGAGCGGCAGGCCCGTCTGGGAGGAGTTCCTCGCCCTCGACGACCTCCTCGAACCGCTCGGCGCCGGCGCGGACCGCCGGCTGGCCTTCCAGGCGTCGTACCCCGTGCACCCGTAGGCCCGTGCTCGCGACAGCCACGGGCGGGTTCTCACAGCATCGTCACAGGTGGTCCTCACCTACGCGGGGAATCTCCGCGTCGTCCACCTAAGATTCCCTTCGGTTGCCCCGTTTTCCGACAACTCCGCGGCGCATCGCGCGTCCTGGGAAACCACACGCCGTACATGAGCGTCGAACGGTGCGTGAGCAACCGCTGTCCCGGCGGTCCGACAGCACGGAAGATGGGGACCCGTGGAGCTGGAATTCCGACTGCTCGGCCCGGTCGAGGCATGGCACGGTGACAGACCCCTGCGGCTGGGCGGCCCGAAACCGCGCGCGCTGCTGGCCGTGCTGCTGCTGCGGGCCGGACAGGTGGTGCCCGCCGACGCGCTCGTGGACGTGATCTGGGGGGACGAACCCCCGGACACCGCGCGGGCGCTGGTGCAGACGTATGTGTCGGCGCTGCGCCGGGCGCTGCCGCCCGAGGCGGCGGACGCGATCGAGACCAGGCCACCGGGATACGTGATGCGGCCCGGGGTCGGCCGCGTCGACCTGGCGGAGTTCGAGGCCCGCACGGCGGACGGACGGCGGGCCGCCGCCGAGGGCGACCACGCGGAGGCCGCGCGGCTGCTGCGCCGGGCGCTGGAGCTGTGGCGCGGCCCGGCGCTCGGCGGCGTCGGGGAGGCGCTGCGGGGCGAGGCCGGGCGGCTGGAGGAGGCCCGGCAGGCGGCCCTGGAGGAACGCATCGCCGCCGAGCTGGAGGCCGGCGGGCACGAGGCGGAGCTGGTCACCGAGCTGACCGCGCTGGTCGGCGCGCACCCGGCCCGGGAGCGGCCGCGCGGGCAGCTGATGCTGGGCCTGTACCGGCTCGGGCGGCAGGCCGAGGCGCTGGCCGTCTACGCGGAGGGGCGGGCGGTGCTCGCCGAGGAGCTGGGGCTCGACCCGGGTCCGGAGCTGAACCGCCTGTACGAGGCCATCCTGCGGGCCGACCCCGCCCTGCTGGCCACCACCACCCCGGCTCCCGCTCCCCGGCCGGCCGCCGCGCCGACGCCCCGGCCGGTGTCGCTCCTGCCGCCCGCCATCGGCGACTTCACCGGCCGGGAGGAGGAGCTGGCGCGGGTCGTCGAGGGGCTGACCGGCGCGCGGGAGGCGATGCCCGTCGTCGTGGTCTCGGGGGCTGCCGGGGTCGGCAAGTCCGCGCTCGCCGTGCAGGCCGCGCACCGGGTCGCCGGTGAGTACCCCGACGGGCAGCTCTACGCCGAACTGCACGGCTTCAGCGAGCCCGTGCCGCCCGCCGAGGTCCTCGGCCGGCTGCTGCGGGCGCTCGGCGCGGACCCGCCGGAGGACACCGCCGAGCGCGGCGACCTGTTCCGCAGCCTGGTCGCCGGGCGGCGGATGCTGCTGGTCCTGGACGACGCGAACGGTGAGGCCCAGGTACGGCCGCTGCTGCCGGGCAGCGCCAGCTGCGGGGTGCTGGTGACCTCGCGGGCCCGGCTCGGCGGACTCGTCGGGGCCCGGCGCACCGACCTGGACGTCCTGGACGACGCCCGCGGCCTCGAACTGCTCACCAGGGTCACCGGCCCCGACCGCACCCCGGACGACCCGCTCGAACAGGCCGCGGCCCGCCGGATCGTCGAGCTGTGCGGCGGGCTGCCGCTGGCCCTGCGGATCGCCGGCGCCCGGCTGGCCACCCGGCGGCACTGGACGCCCAGCGTGCTCGCCGAGCGCCTCGCGGACGAACACCGGCGCCTCGACGAGCTGTCCGTGGGCGACCTGGAGGTCCGGGCCGGTCTCGGCCTCAGCTACCAGGCCCTCGACGTGTGTGCCCGGCGCGTCCTGCGCCGTATCGCCACCCTCGGCTCGGCCGATGTCGCCGTATGGGCGGTCGCCGCGCTCTCCGGCACCTCGGAGGACGAGGCCGAGGAGATCCTCGAACGCCTCCTGGACGCCCAGTTGATCACCTGCCCGGGCCGGGATCAGGTGGGCCAGCCCCGCTACCGCCTGCACGACCTGGTCCGCGTCTACGCCGCCGAACGCGCGGAGGCCGAGGACCCGTCCGACGACCGCACGGCAGCGGTGGGCAGGGCACTGAGCGCGGGCCTGTGGCTGATGGACCGGGTGACGGAGAAGTCCCCGTCGGGCGCGGTCACTTTGCGACAGGGCTTCACCCCAAAGGGGCGCGGGGCCGTGACACATGCGGCTCCGCCGCGCGGGCGCGATCAACCCCACACAACCGAAAGCCGCGAACCGACCGCACCCCCCACCCCCGTAGGCGCCCAAACCACCCACCGCGCCCTCACCGACCCCTTCGCCTGGTTCGACGCGGAAGCCGACACCCTCACCACCGCGGTAGAGCGCGCGGCGGCGATGGGCCTGCACACCCTCGCCTGTGAAGCGGCAGCGGCGTTGTGCTCCTCCTCGTTCGCCATCAAGAACCGCTTCGACGCCTGGTGGCGCAGCCACGACGCGGCCCTCGCGGCGGCCCGCCGCGCCGAGGACCGCTCGGGCGAGGCCCTGCTGATCATCGGCCTGGGACAGCTCCGCTACGAACAGGACCGCATCGCCGAGTCGCAGGAGTACTTCCGCACCGCCGAGCGCGTCTGCACCGAACTCGGCGACGTGCGCGGCCGCTCCGCCGCCCTCGCGGGCCTCGGCAGCGCCTGCCGCGAGGTCGGCGAACTGCGGGACGCGGAACGGGCGTTGACCGACGCCGCCGACGGCTTCCGGCGGATCGGCGACGACACCGGTGTCGGCGTCGCCTGCCGGTACGGCGGTTCCGTGCGCCTCGAACTCGGCGACCAGCAGGGCGCGTTCCCTCTGCTCGACGAGTCGCTGCGGGCCTACCGGCGGCTCGGCAGCCGGCGCGGCGAGGCGCTGGCGCTGCGCACGCTCAGCCTGGTGCACCGCTCGCTCGGCGCGTACGAGGAGGCCGCGCGCGTGGCCGAGCAGGCGCTGGAGATCCTGCGCGACCTCGGTGACCCGCACATGGCGGCGTACGCGCTGCGGGCCCGCGCCAAGGCCCGGATGCGGCTGGGGCACGTCCGGGAGGCGGAGACGGAACTGCACGAGATCCTGGAGGTCTGCCGGACCCACGAGGACCGCTTCGGCGAGGCGCTGACGCTGCGCACGCTCGGCGAGTGCGCGCTGGCCGACGGCCGGCTGACGGACGCGGAGGGGCTGCTGACCGCCTCCGCCGCCCTGTGGGGCGTCCTCGCGCTGCCCCTGCCCCGGGCCCGCGCCCTGCGGAATCTGTCGGTGGTCCGGGCCGCGCTCGGGGACCGGGACGGGGCGCAGGCGCTGCGCGCCGAGGCCATGGCGGTGTTCCACGCCTGCGAGGCGCGCGAGCGGCACGAGCCGTGGCCGTGGGTCCACTCCCCCTGACGCCGTAGGGGACCGGCCGGGGCGGCAGGCCGATCTGAAGCGCGTACGGGGATAGGTGAACACGGGTGCCGGAGGCGCGTTCTGGACTGTCGCGCAGGCCGAAACCCGCTTGCGGCCGACTTGCAGAGAACTTCCAGCGGAGTGCGCCATTCTCGTTGTTCTCGGGGGAACAACGGATCGGCCGGGCGACCACCGCCCGGCCGGTCGGCCCACCGGAGCGCACAGGGGACGGACCGGTGGGAACGTGACAACAGTGGGATCGCACGCGCAGGACGGGCTGGGGGGACGCCCGGAGCCAGGCCACGAACCACCACTCAAGGGGGGAAGCCCCCGGGGAGGGACATCAGGGGATCAAGTCCCTCCCCGGGGTGCTGCCACACACCCCGACGCATCGCATCTCCCGCCCGGTGGAAGACGACGTATGCCTTCGATCATCCTCATGAGCGACCCCGAGGTCGCCGGTGTCCCGGTCCAGGAGTGCGGTGAGCCCCTCGTCGATCTGAGGGAGCTGCCCTTCGTGGTGGTCGACTCCCGTCAGGCCGACCCCGAGGGGGCGTACGCGCACCTGCGCGAGGGCGTCGCCTGGCGCCTCGCGCGCGCGGCCCGGCTGCTGCCGGACGGGCTGCGGCTGCTGGTCACCGAGGGGTACCGGCCGCTGGAACTACAGATCGAGTACTTCGAGCGGTACGCCGCCGAGCTGCGGCTCGCCAACCCGGACTGGTCGGAGGAGTACCTCCACGTCCAGACCAGCCGTTCCCTCTCGCCGCCGGAGATCGGGCCGCATGTCGCGGGCGCCGCGGTCGACCTCACCCTGTGCACGGCCGCCGGGGAGGAGCTCGACATGGGCACGCGGCTGGACGCCAGCCCCGAGGAGAGCGACGACGCCTGCTACACCGACGCGCCGAACATCTCCGACACCGCCCGCCGAAACCGGCGCACGCTCGCCGCGGCGCTCAGCACGGCCGGGCTGGTCAACTACCCCACCGAGTGGTGGCACTGGTCGTACGGGGACCGGTACTGGGCGCTGATGACGGGCGCGCCGAACGCGCTGTACGGCCCCGCGAGCACCGGCCCCTAGCCGCGTCCGCCACCTCACCGGCCCGCCGGGCGACCCGGGCTCCCGGCCCCGTCACCCCTACCCGTCCCATCCCTGAGGGCTGCACCCCGTCCTCCCTGCCGCCTCGGCGGCAAACCCCGTAGCGGGGGTCAGGGGCAGCACCTTGTGGATGGGACGGGCAGGGGTGGCGGGGAGGGACCGCCGGCCTCAGCGGACCTTCTCCAGAGAGGCGTGCACCGTCTGCTCGGAGCCGTCGACCTTGGCACCCGTGTAGGCGAAGTCCAGCGTGCCGTCCGGCATCGGGGTGAGGGTGATCCGGCCGCCCTTCACACAGTTGCCGGACTCGATGTACTCGCCGAGGGAGAGGGCCTCGCTGACCGCGTCCACCGCCCACAGGGTGAGGTCGCCCTGGCAGCGGGAGCCCTGCATCTCGTAGTGGACCTCGCCGATGTCCTCGGTGACGGCGCCCCCGGTCAGTTCCAGCCGCACGCGGTAGGAGTCGGTCGAGTCGCCGTTCGACCCGCTGTCGGACTCCGTGGCGATCCCCACCCAGGTTCCGGCCAGCTCCGGCGGCAGCCCTTCCGACCGGATGACGGGCTGCGGGGGTGTGGGCGTAGGGGTGGGCGTGGGTGCGGGTTCGGGCGTCGAGGGCGGTGTCGATATCGCGGAAGGGGTGGGGGTGGGGGTGGCGATCGGGGTGGGTGACTGCGCCGGCGCCGACGTCCGGCCGGACGAGGGCGCCGCCTCGGGCCCGCTCTTCTCGGTGTCGGCGCTCATCAACCCCGCCGTGACGGTCGCCGCCGCGGTGATGACGGCCGCGACGATGATCCCGACGGTGTGCCATCGGGAGTCGGACGGGGAGGGTGGCGTGGGCGGAGAAGGGGGTGTCGTCACTGACGGCCTCGGAGGTGGGTTCGACGGGCGTGTTCCGGCCGGATCGCCGGAGTGATCTCCGCCTCATGGTGCCGCCCGAACTCACCTCACGGACCGCTTTCCTCGGATTACCTGCCGAATATCGGGAAGAGGCCATGAAGAAACGATTTACCGGTCTCGCCCCGGTCGCCCCACGAGGTTCAGCCGAATCTCCGTACGTACCGCCGCTGCCACGGCGTCTCCACCGCGTGCCGGTCGTAGTGCCGGCGTACGTACGCCACGGCCTCCCCCGGCGGTACGCCGTCGAGGACCGCGAGACAGGCCAGCGCCGTGCCGGTGCGGCCCCGGCCGCCGCCGCACGCGAGCTCGACCCGGTCGACGGCCGCCCGTTCCCAGACCTCGCGCAGCACCCCGGCCGCCTCCACCCGGTCGCCGGGCAGCCGGAAGTCGGGCCAGCGCAGCCAGCGGGACTCCCAGGGGACGCCGGGCGGTTCCTTGCCCAGGAGGTACACGGCGTAGGTGGGGGCGGGGCCGTCGGGGAGCGGCCGGCGCAGCCCCCGGCCGCGCACCAGCCGCCCGGAGGGCAGCCGCAGCACACCGGCGCCGGCGGGGTCCCACGGCTCGACCGAGGAGCGCTCCATGGCCTAGCCCACCCCCCGCGAGGCCTGCGCCGCTCTCGCCTCGATGCCCCGGAAGTGGTCGGACATCGCCCGCTGGGCGCCCTCGACGTCGCGGGCGCGGAGCGCGGCCACGATGTCCCGGTGGCGGCGGACCGTCAGCTCGGGCGTGGGGTCGTCGGTCCAGCCGCGGGCGCCCGCGACCCGCCGGAAGACGGTCCAGAAGGCGCCGAGGAGCTGGGGGACGAGGGCGTTGCCGAGGGAGGCGTAGAGGAGTTCGTGGAAGTCACGGTCGAGTTCGGCGACGGGTTCGCCCGCCTTCCCGGCCGCCTCCATCCGGTCGACGACGGCTTCGAGGGCGTCCAGTTCGTCGTCCGTGAGGGTGCCCGCGACCCGTCGTACGAGGCCGTCCTCCAGGACTTCGCGGACCTGGAGGATCTCGGCGAGGGCGGCGGTGTCGCCGTCGGGCCGGGCCAGGGTGCGGAAGGTCAGGCCGTCGACGAAGGGGGTGAGGGAGGCCTCGCCGACATAGGTGCCGTAGCCGTGCCGGATGTCGACTATGTCGAGGGCCTGGAGGGCCTTGAGTGCCTCGCGGACGGAGTTGCGGCTGACGCCGAGGTCCTCCATCAGCTCCGTCTCGGTGGGCAGCGGCGCTCCCGCCTGGAGCCTGCGGTCGAGGATGAGCTGCATGACCTCGTGCTGGATCTGGCTGCTCACCCGCCGCTCGGGCCGGCGTGTGCCGCCGCTCTCCTGAGACATGCGCCGCATCGTACGCTCGCCGGACATCCGACGTCCCACCTCCGGACGGGAACCGCGTGGACTGGCCAGGGGAACGCCAGGTTAACGCCCCGTGATCAGCCTGGGAAACCCTCTCCCAACGGACCCTCAACTGTCGTTATTTCCTACCGCAGTTGATCCGCCATTGGTCGCACCTCTGGCACGTACGCCATTCGTGTGCGCTCTCTTGACCGCCCCCACGGGCGCTCCTAAGGTCACGCTGCCCCCTGTAGGACGTAGGACGTCGTATCTCCTCTCCCCCTCTGGAGGAACCGTGCGCGACGTGATCCGTGACGCCCCGGCGCCGAGCCGCCGCTCGCTCCTCAAGCACTCCGGCGCGCTGGGCGCGGCCGCCGCCGTCTCCTCGTCGCTGGCCGCCTGTTCGGCCGGGCCGGAGTCCACCAACGACACCGGTGACCCGGGCGGCGGGAACGGCACCCTGACGGCCGTCATCGGCTACGGCAACGACGGCAGCTGGGACCCGACCCAGACCGCGTCCGCCTTCTGCATGGCCGCCAACCACCACATCTACGAGGGCCTCCTCGACACCGACCCGCTCTCCCGCGAGCCGTACGCGGCGCTCGCGACGGCCGTGCCGGGCGACGTCGGCGGCACCTCCTGGCGGTTCGAGCTGCGGCCCGGCGCCACCTTCCACGACGGCACACCGGTCACCGCCGACGACGTCGTCTTCGTCTACGACCGCATCCTCGACCCCGGCACCCAGACCCTCGCCAAGGGCTTCTTCGCGAGCTGGTTGAAGGAGGTCAGGAAGATCGACGAGCGGACCGTGGAGCTGGTGCTCAGGTTTTCCTTCCCGGACGGCCTCGCGCGGCTGACGCTGGCGAAGATCATGCCGAAGCACGTCTTCTCCCGGCCGGGCGCGTGGGAGGAGGCCATCAAGGGCAAGGCGATCGGTTCGGGACCGTACCGGCAGACCGCGCACCACCCGAAGTCCAACACCACCTTCGAGGCGTACGCCGACTACAACGGCCCCCGCCCGGCCGCCTTCGGGAAGATGAACTGGCTGACCATCGTGGACGCGGCCCCCCGCGTCGCGAAGATCTCCGGGGCGAGCGCGGGCGCGCAGATCGCCGACAACATCCCGTACGCCAACATCGGACAGCTGGAGAAGAGCGGTATGTCCGTCCAGGGCGGCTCCGGGATGAACAACCTCTTCCTCATGTTCAACACCGCGCGGAAGCCCTTCGACGACGTACGGGTGCGGCAGGCTCTGCACCACGCGATCGACCGGGACAAGATGATCGAGGTCGCGCTGAAGGGGCACGGGAAACCGGCGAGTTCCTTCCTCGACGAGGGCAATCCGAGCCACCGGCCGGCGAAGAGCGTGTACGCGTACGACCCGGACCGGGCGAAGGCCCTGCTCGCGGAGGCCGGGGTGAAGGGGTTGCGGATCGAGATCCTGGCGGTGAACGTCAGCTGGATCGTGGACTGCCTGCCGACGATCAAGGCGTCCTGGGACGCGATCGGGGTCGCCACGACGCTCTCGCCGCAGGAGACCACCGCCGTCTTCACGAAGCTGGACCAGAAGCAGGACTACCAGGTGGTGGCCGCCGCCTCGAACCCCAATCAGTTCGGCCTCGACGCGGATCTGATCATGCACTACAACTACGGCCCGCAGAACCTGTGGATGCGGTACGCGCGGTGGGCCGACGATCCCGTGGCCAGGGCGCTCTTCAAGGACATGGACCGCGCGACGCGGGAGCCGGACGCCGACCGGAAGAGGGCGATGATCCAGGACTACATCGACGTCGTCGCCGAACAGGCCGTGCTCTACCCGGTGGTGCACAACGAGCTGATGACCGCGTGGAACCCGAAGCGGCTGTCGGGGATAAGGGCACAGCCGTATCCGGGGATCAACCTGCTCCAGGCCAAGTGGGTCTAGCGTGGTCGCCGTCGTGCGCATCCTGCTGCGGCGGATCGCGCTGCTCGTCCCGCTGCTGCTCGGGATAGTCCTGTTCGTCTTCGTCGTCATGCGGTTCTCGGACGTCGATCCGGCGTCCGCGTTCTTCCAGGGGGCCAATCCCACACCGGAGCAACTGCACGCGTTCCGCGAGGAGAACGGACTGCTGGACCCCCTGCCCGTGCGGTACGCCGGATTCGTCGGCGATCTGCTGCACGGGGACATGGGGATCAGCGCGCTCACCCGGGCGCCCGTGCTCGACCAGGTGACGACCGCGCTGCCGCTCACGCTCCAGCTGACCTTCCTCGGGCTGGGCATCGCGGTCGTGCTGGCGCTGCTCGGCGGGGTGACGGCGGCGATCCACCGGGACCGGCTGCCGGACCAGCTCATCCGGGTGGTGTCGCTGACCGGGGTGGCCGCGCCCGGGTTCTGGCTGGCGCTGCTGATGATCCAGTACCTGGCGGTGGAGGCGGGCTGGTTCCCGACGGGCGGGTACGTCAATCCGGCGGACTCCCTCACCGGGTGGCTGGAGACGATGACCCTGCCGGCGCTCGCGCTGTCGCTGCCGGTGGCGGCGCAGCTCACCCGGATCGTGCGGACGGCGGTCGTCGAGGAGTTGGACAAGGACTACGTGCGGACGGCGATCGGGAGCGGCCTGCCGCCCCGGGTGGTGGTGGGCCGCAACGTGCTGCGGAACGCCTTGATCAATCCGCTGACCGTGCTGGGGCTGCGCGTCGGCTATCTGCTCGGCGGCGCGGTCGTCATCGAGACGATCTTCTCGCTGCCGGGCATGGGCAAGCTGATGATCGACGCCGTGAAGAACGGCGATCCGGCGGTCGTCCAGGGGGTCGTCCTGACCACGGCCTGCGGCTTCGTGGTCGTGAACCTCGTCATCGACGTCCTCCATCTGCTGGTGAACCCCCGCCTGAGGGAGGCGAGTTGACGCCCATCGAGGGATGCGGTCCGCTGTCCCGACGCCCGGACGGGAGCTGATGCCCGATGTTCGGTCTGATCGTGACCACGCGCAGGCGCCTGACCGAGGCCCTCTCCCGGCCCGGTGTCCGGGCGCGCTCCTGGCGCGGGCTGCCGCCGCTGACCCGGATCGCGGTCTGCTTCCTGGCGGTCGTGGTCCTCACCGCGCTCCTCGCCCCGTGGCTCGCGCCGCACGACGCGCTCGACCAGCAGACCCTGGTCGGCGGCACCGGCGCGCCGTCCGCCGGCCACTGGATGGGCCAGGACAGCCTCGGCCGGGACATCCTGAGCCGGCTGATGTACGGGGCCCGCTGGTCGCTGGCGATCGGGCTCGGCGCGACCGGGCTGGCACTGGTCGTGGGGGCGGTCGTCGGGGCCGTGGCCGCGACCTCGCGCAAGGCGGTCGACGAGACCCTGATGCGCTGCCTGGACGTGGTCATGGCGTTCCCCGGCATCGCGCTGGCCGCCGTCCTGGTGGCCGTCTTCGGCGGCGGAATCACCGTGCTGATCTGCGCGATCGCGTTCCTGTTCACCCCGCCGGTCGCCCGGGTCGTCCGGGCCAACGTCCTCGACCAGTACGGCGAGGACTATGTGACCGCCGAGCGGGTCATAGGGGCGCGCACCCCGCACATCGTGATCCGGCACGTGGCGATCAACTGTGCCGCCCCGGTGCTCGTGTTCTGCACCGTGCAGGTCGCCGAGGCCATCGTCTTCGAGGCGTCGCTCTCCTTCATCGGCGCGGGGGTGCGGCCGCCGGACCCGTCCTGGGGCAGTGTCATCGCGGACGGCAAGAACATGGTGCTGACCGGCGGCTGGTGGGCGACCGTCTTCCCCGGCCTGCTGATGCTGGTCACGGTGCTCTGTCTGAACATCCTCTCCGAGGGCGTCTCCGACGCGTGGGCCGCGCCGGCCGCACGGGAGACGGGGCCGGTCTCAGGTGAGCCGGGGCCGGTCGCACGGGAGGCGGGGCCGATCTCACGGGAGCCGGGCGGCGACGAGGTCACGGAGCTGCCCGGCCTGACCGAGGCGGCCGCGCGACTGCGCGCGCGGGCCCGCCCCCTCCCCGAGGGCCCGCCGGTGCTGTCCGTACGGAACCTCGCGATCGGCTTCGACGCCCGGCACCGGGGCGTGGACATCGTCGACGGCATCGGCTTCGAGGTCCGCCCCGGTGAGGTCCTGGGCCTGGTCGGCGAGTCGGGCTGCGGCAAGTCGCTGACCGCGCTGACGGTGATGGGCCTGCAACCGAAGGGCGCCCGGGTGCGCGGACAGGTCCTCTTCGGGGAGCGGCAGTTGGTGGGCGAGCCGATGCGGGCACGGCGTCGGCTGCTCGGCCACGAGATGGCGATGGTCTACCAGGACGCCCTGTCCTCCCTCAACCCGGCGATGACGATCCGCGCCCAGCTGAAGCAGGTGGTGCGCCGGGGCGGCACGCGCTCCGCGCCCGAACTGCTGCGCCTGGTCGGCCTGGACCCCGACCGCACCCTGCGGAGCCACCCGCACGAACTCTCCGGCGGCCAGCGCCAGCGCGTCCTCATCGCGATGGCGCTGTCCCGCGACCCCCGGCTGATCGTGGCCGACGAGCCCACCACCGCGCTCGACGTCACCGTCCAGGCGCAGATCGTGGAACTGCTGCTGCGGCTGCGCGAGGAGCTCGGCTTCGCGCTGATCCTCGTCTCGCACGACCTGGCCCTGGTCGCGGACGTGACCGACCGGGTGGTGGTGATGTACGGCGGGCAGATCGTCGAGACGGGCGTGACGGCGGACCTGGTGGAGCGGCCCGCCCACCCCTACACGCGCGGGCTGCTGGGCAGTGTCCTGTCGCTGGAGTCGGCGGCCGAGCGGATGACCCAGATCAGGGGTGTCGTCCCCGCCCCCGCCGACTTCCCGACGGGCTGCCGCTTCGCCGACCGCTGCCCCCGGGCGAGCGCGGTCTGCCGTACGGGGGCTCCCGCCCTGCTGGGCACCCGTACGCACACGGCGGCCTGCCACCACCCGGCGGTGGACCTCGGGGACGGCGGGGAGGTGACCAGGTGAACGCGCTCGTGGAGGTCTCCGGCGCCCATGTCGTGCACCGGGCGCGCGGCGGCGGGGTGTTCACCCGAGACCGGGTGTACGCCCTGACCGGCGCCGATCTGGTGATCGCGCCCGGCGAGACGGTGGGCGTGGTGGGCGAGTCGGGGTGCGGCAAGTCGACGCTGGCGAAGCTGCTGGTGGGCGTGGACCGGCCGACGTCCGGGACGGTGGCGTTCCGGGGGCGGGACCTGTGGTCCATGTCGGCGGCCGAGCGCCGGACGACCGTCGGCGGCGGCACCGGCATGATCTTCCAGGACCCGTCGACGGCCCTGAACCGCCGGCTGACCGTCCGCCGGATCCTGCGGGACCCGGTGGATGTGCACCGGCGCGGCACCCCGGCCGAACGTGAGGACCGGGTACGGGAGTTGATGGCCCTGGTCGGCCTGCCCCCGGCACTCGCGGACGCCCTGCCCGGACAGCTCTCCGGCGGCCAGCGGCAACGCGTCGCGATCGCACGGGCGTTGGCGCTCGACCCGGAGCTGGTGGTGGCGGACGAGCCGACGAGCGCGCTGGACGTCTCCGTCCGCGCCCAGATCCTCAACCTGCTGCTGGACCTCAGGGAACGCCTCGGCCTGGCGCTGGTCTTCGTCTCGCACGACATCCAGACGGTACGGCGGATGAGCGACCGGGTGATCACCATGTACCTGGGCCGGATCGTGGAGGAGACCCCGGCGGCCCTGGTCACCGGCAGCGCCCGGCACCCGTACACCCGCGCCCTGTTCTCGGCGACGCCCGGCCTGCTGGATCCGATCGACCCGATCCCCCTGGTGGGGCCCGTCCCGTCGGCGACCCGGCCGCCGAGCGGCTGCCCGTTCCGTACCCGCTGCTGGAAGGCGGACGAGGTCTGCGCGGAGATCGTGCCGGACCTCACGGCCGCGTCGGCCCCCGGACACCGCTTCCGCTGCCACCATCCTGTGCGGGAGACGGACTCGACGCGCGACCTGGTCGCCCAGGCGGTGGCCGCGTCGGCGCCGGGATCCGTACCCGACGCGTAGCGATGTCCTAGCACCAGGGAGCCGCCATGACCTTGCCCACCCCGCTGACCGGTGTCGTCCCGCCCGTCTGCACGCCCCTGACACCGGACCGCGAGGTGGACGTCGCCTCGCTGGTCCGGCTGGTCGACCATCTCGTGGCGGGCGGTGTGGACGCGCTGTTCGTGCTCGGCTCGTCGTCGGAGGCGGCCTTCCTGACGGACGCGCAGCGGCGCGTCGTCGTCGAGACGGTGGTCGGTCACGTCGGCGGGCAGCTCCCCGTCCTCGCCGGGGCGATCGACATGACCACACCGCGCGTCCTGGACCACGTCCGGGCCGTGACCGCCGCCGGAGCGGAGGCCGTCGTGGCGACCGCCCCCTTCTACACGCGCACCCACCCGGCGGAGATCTCCCGCCACTACCGGCTGCTCGCCGCAGGCTCCCCCGTCCCGGTCCTCGCCTACGACATCCCGTCCGCCGTGCACTGCGGGCTGCCCGCCGAGGTGGTCCTGGAGCTGGCGGCGGACGGGGTGCTGGCCGGCCTGAAGGACTCCAGCGGCGACCTGGCCGCGTTCCGCAGGGTCGTCACCGGCGCCCGCACCGACCCCGCCGTCACCGGCTTCAGCGCCCTCACCGGCTCCGAGCTGCTCGTCGACTCCGCGCTCGCCCTGGGCGCCGACGGCGCGGTGCCGGGGCTGGCGAACGTCGACCCCGCCGGCTACGTCCGCCTCTTCCGCCTCTTCCGTGCCGGTGACCTGGACCGCGCCCGCGCCGAACAGGAGCGCCTGTGCGCCCTCTTCGCCATGGTCACCGTCGGAGACCCGACCCGCATGGGCGGCTCCTCCTCCGCGCTCGGCGCCTTCAAGGCCGCCCTGCACCTGCGCGGTGTCATCGCCTGCCCGGCCACGGCGGACCCCCAGATCCCCCTGTCGGAGGCGGAGACCGAGCGGGTCGGCAAGCACCTGGCGGCGGCGGGCCTGCTCTGAGGCGCCGTGCGCGGGGGAGTGACCCGGTCTACGTCACCGTCGGAACCCTGAAGGAGAGCACGTCGATCGCACCGACGGACCGCCACTGGTGAGCGCCGTAGCCGTCCCAGCCATCGGCCGCGCGGTCCCTGGCGAACCTGTCCGCCTGCTCGCGCGAGACCAGACACACGTAGTAGATCTCGGTGATGCCCTTCGCCCCGTCATACCCGACCTGCCGTTTCGTGTCCTCCCAGCAGCCGTCGCCGTCCGGGGTCACGAGAGCGGCCGGATAGTACTGATGCGAGCCGGGGCGGCCTTCCTCGTCCCGCGTGTTCCTGTCCGGCTGCCGTACCAGGTACAGGACCTGACCGTCGGGCACGGACACCTGGAGCCGGCCCCGCACACTGATACCGGGGTTCGCGTCGCCGTCCACCCTGGTGAGCACGCTCGGCTTCCGGTCGGCGAGCAGCTTGGGGTGCGGTCGCTGGGCGGCGGGCCGGGCCCAGGCGTCCTCCGCGCCCTCCAGCCGGTCGAGATCACACGGGTCGCTGCTCGGCGTCGCGGAGACGGTGGCCTCGGGACCATTACCAGAACTCTCCTCGGAACCGCCGATCATGTCCGGAAGCACTTGGATCGCCGCCGCCACGACCGCCGCCAACGCGCCGATGACGGCGATCAGAACGGCTATGCCCTTCTTCCCGGAACCGGCGTCCTGGCTTCCGCCGTCCCCACCGTCCCCGCTTGCCCCTCCACCTCCGTTGCCCGGAGTCAGCCCGTTCTGGTCGGCACCGCCACCCGACCCCGCACCCGTCTGCGACATGGTCCTCCCCGTTCCCGAGGGATCATTGATACCGCAGCATTTCGCGCCCGCCCAGCCGCGCACGGGGGCGCGGTTTCCGGCCGCTGTTCACTCTCTCGCGCCCCCAGCGTGCGCCCGAGTGGAAGCCGGGCGGGGACCGGCGCAGAGCGCGCGTACGACTTCGGTACGTGGGTGTGAACGACGGCAGCCGGGACCGGGGCCCCGTCAGCGGCTGTGGCTGTGGCCGTAGCCGCAGGGGTGGTGATGGCTGGGCGCTAGGACGGGGTCCGGGCCGTCGCGAGGAGTCGGGTCACGTCGTCCGCGCAGATGGTGAGCGCCGCGCCCACCGTGGCCAGCGCGTCCCGTTCCGCCGGGGTGTACGGCCCGTCCGCGAGGGCGATGCGCGCGCCCTGGAGCAGGATCGCCTCGCGGCCGGTCGGGGCGAGGTGCGGTGCCAGCGGGTCCAGGGCCTCGTGGAGCTCTATGGCCAGACCGGGGCCGCAGGGTTCGCCGTGGACACGGCCGGTGTCGGCGGCCAAGGCCTCGACCAGGGCGCCGAGTTGGTCCTCGGTGCAGTCGTCGAACCCGGCGGAGCGGACGGCGGTGGCGGCGACGGCGAGCGAGGTGCGGGACGAGGCGCCGCCGGCCGCGAGGACGGCGAGGGCGACCGTGTGGACGGCGTCGCGGAGCATCGCGGAGAAGCGGGTGGTGGTGGGGTGGTCGAGGACGTCGAGGGTGTAGTGGTGGCGACAGGCCGCGCATTCGACCACGGGCCCGGTCTCGCCGCGGGGCAGCACGGGGACGCCGAGGAGGGTGAAGCGGCGGCGGCCGGTCAGGCGCTGGTAGTTGCGGTCGCCTCCGCAGCCGGGGCAGAAGAACTCGCCGTCACCGACGCCCGTCCACGCGATCCGGGTGCCCAGCACGCGCGAGAAGCCGGTGGCACGGCTGGTCCGCCCGTCGCGGGCGAGCGCGGCGGCACGGCCGATCGGGTCCCGTCCTGGCAGCACGTCGCACCTCCGTCACTCCCCCACACACGGCCCTTTGGGCGCGGGAAGTGCCCCCTCGGCATCATCGCCGCGCTTGCGTGATGTTAGCCACATCGGTGAGGCGCAGTCAGTACTCCGGACGAGCCCTACCCGCGACCTGCACAGGGTTTGGCCGGTAAACGACGGGCCCCGTCCGCCGGAATCCGGCGAACGGGGCGTTCAAACCGCCGGTCAGGCTGGTCAGCGGGCCGCGCGGTTGACGGCGGAGACGACCGCCTTCAGCGACGCACGCGTCGTGTTCGCGTCGATCCCGATGCCCCACAGGACCTTGTCCTCGATGGCGACCTCGATGTAGGAGGCGGCCTGCGCGGAGGCGCCCTCGCTCATCGTGTGCTCCTGGTAGTCCAGCAGGCGGGCGTCGATGCCGATGCCCTGCAGCGCGTGGAAGAACGCGGAGATCGGGCCGTTGCCGGTGCCGACCAGGGTGGTCTCCACGCCGTCGACCTCGGCCTCCACGGTCAGCGTGTCCACGCCGTCCGCGTCGGTGGTCGACTGGTTGGTGCGGACCTGGACCCGGCCCCAGGGGTTCTCGGGGTTCGGCAGGTACTCGTCCTGGAAGACGGCCCAGATGTCGGAGCCGGTGACCTCGCCGCCCTCGGCGTCGGTCTTCGCCTGGATCAGCTTCGAGAACTCGATCTGCATCCGGCGCGGCAGGTCCAGCTTGTGGTCGTTCTTCAGGACGTAGGCGATACCGCCCTTGCCGGACTGCGAGTTGACCCGGATGACGGCCTCGTAGGACCGGCCGACGTCCTTGGGGTCGATCGGCAGGTACGGGACGGCCCACTCGATGTCGTCGACCGTCTTGCCCTGCTCCTGCGCGGACGCCTCCATGGCGTCGAAGCCCTTCTTGATGGCGTCCTGGTGGGAGCCGGAGAAGGACGTGTAGACCAGGTCGCCCACGTACGGGTGGCGCGGGTGGACCTCCATCTGGTTGCAGTACTCCCACGTGCGACGGATCTCGTCGATGTCGGAGAAGTCGATCTGCGGGTCGACGCCCTGGGAGAACAGGTTCATGCCCAGGGTGACCAGGTCGACGTTGCCGGTGCGCTCGCCCTGCCCGAACAGACAGCCCTCGACTCGGTCGGCGCCGGCCATCAGCGCCAGTTCGGCGGCGGCGACGGCGGTGCCGCGGTCGTTGTGCGGGTGGACGGAGATGCAGACGTGCTCGCGGCGGGAGATGTTGCGGCCCATCCACTCGAAGCGGTCCGCGTGCGTCGACGGCGTCGAACGCTCCACCGTGGCGGGCAGGTTGAGGATGATCTCGCGGCCCGGACCGGGCTGCCAGACGTCCATGACCGCCTCGCAGACCTCCAGCGCGAAGTCCAGCTCGGTGTCGGTGAAGATCTCGGGGCTGTACTGGTAGCCGAACTCGGTCTCGGGGCCCAGCAGCTTCTCCGCGTACTCCATCACCAGCCGTGTGCCGTCCACGGCGATCTGCTTGATGTCGTCCTTGGAGCCGCGGAAGACGACCCGGCGGAAGACGGGGGCGGTGGCGTTGTACAGGTGGACGGTCGCCCGCTTGGCGCCCTTCAGCGACTCCACGGTCCGCTCGATCAGGTCCTCACGGGCCTGGGTCAGTACGGAGATGGTGACGTCGTCCGGGATGACGCCCGGCTCCTCGATGATCGACCGTACGAAGTCGAAGTCCGTCTGTCCCGACGCGGGGAAGCCGACCTCGATCTCCTTGTAGCCCATCTTGACCAGCTGGTCGAACATCCGGCGCTTGCGCTCGGGCGACATGGGGTCGATCAGGGACTGGTTGCCGTCACGCAGGTCGGTGGAGAGCCAGCGGGGGGCGACGGTGATCCGGTTGTTCGGCCACGTGCGGTCGGGGATGTCGACCTGCTCGTAACGCCCGTACTTGTGAATCGGCATGGACGTGGGCTGCTGGCGGTTCGCCATGATGCGTGGGCTCCTCGATGGTCCGGTCACTGCCGGGAAGGACGGCCGACGACACAACGCCAAAGCACCGCGGGGAGGGGGTCGGCCTCTAGTACAGGCCCTCGCCGCGGCAGCTAAGGAGAAGCAGCCCGAAACGCATGATGCGGAGCAGCTTAGCCGAGCCGTTTCTGCCGTGCGGGGTCGTATCAGTATGCGGGACCAGAGAACCGATCCGGACAAAAGGTGCGCAAGACCACACAGGCCGACAGGAGCGCCCCGCCAGGGGCGCGGGGAACTGCGCGAGAAGCCCCACACGGGAAAGCCCGCCCTCGACCCTCAGTAACACGGCGATGACGATTCGCGACCCATACGGCGACATTTCACCAATCATGGTTGCCTCTAGTGACACGCCCCTAACGGAGTGCAATCGTGCGAGACATGACCACCACCGGGGGCCACGAGCCCGTCTTCTGCACGGTCGTCCCGCCACACGTCCTCGACAAGCTCTCCCAGGCCGACGACCCGACACTCGCCAACGCCGCACGCCGCACCCTGGAGCGCGACGCACTCGAACGCACCCACCGCCGACTGACCACCGTCATCGGCGCCCCGAGCATCACCGCGCCCGTCGGCGCCGAGGAGGGCACACCGCACCGCACGATCCACGACGCCCGCCACGGCACGGACCTGCCCGGCAGGAAGGTGCGCGGCGAGGGCGACGCGCCCGGCAAGGACGCCACGGTCAACCGCGCGTACGCGGGCCTGGGCGCCACGTACGAACTGTTCTGGAAGTCCTTCGCCCGCGACTCGATCGACGGCGACGGCCTGCCGCTGAACGCGACCGTGCACTACGAGCGCGACTACAACAACGCCTTCTGGAACGGCGAACAGATGGTGTTCGGCGACGGGGACGGCGAGATCTTCCTCGACTTCACCATCCCGATCGACGTCATCGGCCACGAACTCAGCCACGGCGTCACCCAGTACACGGCGAACCTCACGTACTTCGGCCAGCCGGGCGCGCTCAACGAGTCGATGTCGGACGTCTTCGGCGCCCTCATCAAGCAGTACACGCTCGGCCAGACCGCCGCGGAGGCGGACTGGCTGATCGGCGCCGGTCTGCTCGCGCCCCGTGTCACGGGGGTCGCGCTCCGCTCGATGAAGGCCCCGGGCACGGCGTACGACGACGACGTCCTCGGCAAGGACCCGCAGCCGGCGACCATGGACGACTTCGTCCGCACCGGCCGCGACAACGGCGGTGTGCACATCAACTCCGGTATCCCCAACCACGCGTTCTACCTGGTGGCCACCGCGCTCGGCGGCCACGCCTGGGAGCGCGCCGGACAGATCTGGTACGACGTCCTCACCGGCGGCGCACTCGACAAGCAGGCCCTCTTCGTCGACTTCGCCACGCTCACGGTCAAGGCCGCGAAGGACCGCTACGGCCAGGGTGACGAGCTGACGGCGGTGCTGAAGGCCTGGGAGCAGGTGGGCGTACGGACGCTGTAGGCGTGCGCGGCGGCGGTGCGGTGCTGCGCCGCGGCCCCGTTCCGTACTACACATGACGCATGCGTATCGAAGTGCGGCGCACGGGCGGTTTCGCGGGCATCGAGCGGCACGCGGTCGTGGACACCGCCGGACGGCCCGATGCCCAGGACTGGCACGCCCTGGCCGAGCGGGCCCTCACCGCCGGCCGGGGCTCACCGCCGCTCGGGGTGCCGGACGGCTTCTCGTACGAGATCACGGTGGACGGCCGGACCGTGCACTGCGCGGACCCCCGGCTGTCCGAGGCGCAGCGGGAGCTGATCAGAAGGGTGCTCAAGGAGGGGGCATGAGCAGCCCCGCGCGGGCACCAGGGGCGCGTAACGGGCACTTCACCCTCGGGCGTTGACTTCCGTTACCCGTGGTACGGATGATCCGCCCATGGCGACGAACGCGACCAACCCGATACCCCGGTTCCCGGCAGGCTTCCTGTGGGGCGTCTCGACCTCCGCGCACCAGATCGAGGGGGCAGCGGGCGAGCGCGAGCCGTCCGTGTGGGACGCCTTCTCGGCCGAGGCGGGCCGGATCAAGGACGGCTCGACGGCGGCGGTGGCCTGCGACCACTTCCACCGCTACCCGGAGGACGTGGCCCTCCTGCGCGACCTGGGTGTCGGCGCGTACCGCTTCTCGATCTCCTGGCCGCGGGTGAACACCCCGAACGGCCTGGACTTCTACGACCGTCTGGTGGACGAGCTGATCGGCGCCGGTGTGCGCCCCGTCCCGACCCTCTTCCACTGGGACCTGCCGTCGTCGCTGGCGGAGAGCGGTGGCTGGCTGAACCGGGACACCGCCGAGCGGTTCGCCGAGTACGTCGCCGTCGTGGCCGCCCGGCTCGGCGACCGCGTCGGCAAGTGGATCACCCTCAACGAGCCCGCCGAACACACCCTGCTGGGCCATGCCCTCGGCACCCACGCGCCCGGCAAGCAGCTGATGTTCGACGCGCTCCCGGCCGCCCACCACCAGCTGCTGGGCCACGGCCTGGCCGTACGGGCCCTGCGCGCGGCCGGCGTCACGGACGTCGGCATCGCCAACTCGCACGGCCCGACCTGGGCGGCCTCCCAGGAGCAGGCGGACGTGGAGGCGGCCGGCTTCTACGACCTGCTCCTCAACCGTCTGTTCGCGGAGCCGGTCCTGTTGGGCGAATACCCGGAGGGGATCGGTGAGTTGATGCCGGGCACGGACATCGACTCCGACCTGAAGATCATCTCCGAGCCGATCGACTGGTACGGCGTCAACTACTACGCGCCGACCCGGGTCGGGGCCCCCGAGGGTGAGGACATCGAGTTCGGCGGGGTCTCCATCCCGGCCGAACTCCCCTTCACCGTCAAGCAGATCGAGAACGTCCCGACCACCGACTTCGGCTGGCCGGTGGTCCCCGAGGGCCTCACCGAACTCCTCACCACCTTCCACGACCGTTACGGCGACCGGCTGCCCCCGGTCGTGATCACCGAGAACGGCTGCTCCTACGAGGGCCTCGACGACCAGGAGCGCATCGCCTACCTGGACGGCCATGTGCGCGCGCTGCACGCCGCCTCCGAGGCGGGCGTCGACCTCCGCGGCTACTTCGTGTGGTCGCTGCTCGACAACTTCGAGTGGGCCGAGGGGTACGCGCGGCGGTTCGGCCTGGTCCACGTGGACTTCGAGACGCTGGAGCGGACCCCGAAGGCGTCGTACGCCTGGTACCGGGACCTGCTGCGGGCGCAGAGCAGAGGATGACGACGACACAGCCGACGGACGCCCTCGCCGAGCCCTCGGAACGGGTCGGCGGGGGCTGGACCTCCGCCCTGGCTCTGGCCAACGGGGCGATCTGGGTGGGCTGGTACGGCCCGCTGCAGATCCTGCTGGCCTCCCAGGCGGAGGAGTTCGCGCCCGGCGCGGGCATGTCGAAGGAGTCCATGCTGGCGTGGGTGACCGGCGCCGGGGCGGTCGTCTCACTGCTGGCCACGCCGCTGTTCGGGGCGCTGTCGGACCGGACGGCGTCCCGCTGGGGCCGCCGTACGCCGTGGATCGTCGTGGGGTCGGCGGGCGGGGCGGTGTCGCTGCTGCTGCTCGCGGGCGCGGGCGGGCTGTGGACCATGGCGGCCGGCTGGTGTCTGGTGCAGTTCACCCTGAACGCGTCCTGGGCGGCGGTCACCGCCGCGGTCCCGGACCAGGTGCCGCGTCTCCAACGGGGCTCGGTGGGTGGCTGGTTGGGGGCGGCGCAGATCCTGGGCGTGGTCGGCGGCACCGGGCTGGCGACGCTCGGCGGGGGCGTCGGCGCGGGGTACGCGGCGTGCGCGGTGTTCACGCTGGTGGGCGTGTTGCCGTACGTGCTGGGGCACCGGGACCCGCGACTGCCGGCGGCGGCCCGGCCGTGGTCGTGGCGGGGGTTCCTGGTCGGCTTCTGGCTGAGCCCGCGGCGCCATCCGGACTTCGCGTGGGCCTGGCTGACGCGTTTCCTGATCAATCTGAGCAACAGCGTCGGCCTGCTCTACCTGCTGTTCTACCTGCGGGACCGGGTCGGGTACCCCGACCCGGAGGAGGGCGTGCTGATCCTCACCGTGGTGAACGCCTCGACGCTGCTGGCGACGGTGGTGGTCTCCGGGGTGTGGTCGGACCGGGTGGGGCGGCGCAAGCCGTTCGTGTACTGGTCGGGGATGGTGATGGCGGCCGCGACCGGTCTCATCGCCCTCTGGCCGACCTGGCCCGGCGCGATCGTCGCCTCGGCCCTGCTCGGCCTGGGCTTCGGTGTGTTCACCTCGGTCGACTTCGCCCTGATGACCGACGTCCTCCCGGCGGCCCTCGACCGGGGCAAGGACCTGGGCGTGATCAACGTGGCCAACTCCCTCCCCCAGGTGGCCGCTCCGGTGCTGGCGGCCCCGATCGTGACGTATGCCGGCGGCTACCGGACGCTGTACCTGGTGGCGGCGGTGATCGGACTGGCGGGGGCGGTGTTGGTGGGGCGCATCCGGGGCGTGGAGTAGCTCGCGCGCACCCGGGCGGGTCCGGCGTGCGGCGTGCGGCAGATCACGTGTTTCACAGCGGGCGCACAGACAACGGTTGCGCGCTTTCCGCCGTCTTCAGTGCTGACCACCCCCGCCGCCGAAGGGACGCCCTGTGCCTACGCGTTCAACCAGACCATCCCGAACCCGCCCCGCACGGCAGGCGATAGCCGTGCTGGCGGTGTCCGGCACGCTCCTCGCGACGCCGTCGCTGGCGGTGCCCTCGGCGTTCGCGGCCGGGGCGCCCCCGACCGATCTGCGCGTCGACACCAACCGCGACGGCAAGGTCGACGTCACCGGCACCACCGACACCTCCGGCGAGAACGGCTGGACCGTCACCCGCGGCGCCCTGATGCTGCCCAACATCGACGACGACACCCGCCGTTGCCCGGCGACCGGCCCCAAGGGCAAGCCCCTCTCGGACGCCAAGCTGGCCGCCTGCAACGACGCCTCCGACACCAAGGTGAACGGCACCGCCGACGCCGCCGACCTGGCCCGCGTACGCTCCGTGCCGATGGCGAGCGTCCCCGCCGGGGCGCAGGGCAGCGTGAAGGTCACGGCGGGCGCCCAGCAGACCCGGGTGTTCGTCAAGCGGGGCACGAAGTGGGAGCCCGTCACCACCAAGACCCGTCTGTCGCGGGCCGAGTTGAAGGCCGGGGTGGAGTTCGGCGTCGAGGCCAAGGACGTCATCCGGGACACCGCGAAGTGGGACGGGACGGCCCGGGTCCGGCTGACCGTGAAGTCCTCCAAGGGCACCACCGCCGACTCCGTCACCCTGCGCGTGGCCCCGCTGCTGACCCACCACCACCTGCAGAACGCCCAGCAGTTGCTGGTCACCAAGATCTCCGGCGGCAACTACGGCAAGCTCAACCGCGCCTTCCGCGAGGGCCTGGACAAGGCCGCCAAGGACGCCGGCATCACCCGGCCGACGGTGAACTTCACCAAGTACGGCGACATCTGGGCGCAGGACTTCGTCGAGCCCGCGTACGTCAGCATGACCGGCGCGGACGGCAAGCGGCAGGCCATGCGGGTGATGCTGCGCTCCGCCCAGCTGGACCGTGAGTCCGGCCGGGAGCTGTTCGAGAAGATGCGCGGCCCGAACATCGGTGCCGTGCAGGTGACGGGCGCCAAGGACTCGGAGGAGTGGACGCTCAACTCCATGGGCAACCTGGAGACCATTCCGCCGTACGCCCACGGCGACCGTTCCTTCCCGGCGGGCCGGATCATCATGGGGCAGCGCCCGGACGTCGGCTCCAAGCCGGCCAAGGTGATGCGGACGTTCCTGAAGTCCCAGGGCATGCAGGACCCGCTGTTCCTCGACACGTCCTGGCTGCACGTGGGCCACGTCGACGAGTTCGTGCAGTTCCTGCCCGCCGACACCCCGCGCGGCTGGAAGATCGCGATCGCCGACCCCGAGGCGGGGCTCCAGCTGCTGCGTGACGCGAAGGCCGCGGGCCACGGCTCGACGAAGATGTTCTCCCTGAAGCTCGGCCCCACGGAGACCATCAGCAAGGCCCTCGCCTCCAAGACCCTGGTCTCCGACAACAACCTCGCCACCCGCCGCATCGAGGCCAACCTCGCGGTGCTCAAGCGCGAGACCGGCGTCACCGACGCCGAGATCGTCCGGGTCCCGGCCCTCTACACCCAGGGCACCGAGCAGGTCGGCGAGACGCAGTCGGGCGGCGACGACAAGACCCGTCTCCCCCGTCTGACCCGCCTCGGCGCCGGCGCCGAACTCCCGGACGTGGCACGGGACTACGGCCAGCAGCGCCGTCTCGACGAGACGACGGCGGACCAGGGCTCGAAGAGCCCGGAGGGCTTCGGTGCCGCGTCCCCCGCGGCGCCCGCGCCCTCGGTCATGACCAGCGCGTACGTCCCCGGCGCGGTCAACGGCATCGTCCTCAGCCGCACGCACTACCTGGCGCCGCGCCAGTGGGGCCCGGTCATCGGCGGCAAGGACATCTTCACCGAGGCGGTGACGGCCGCGTACACGGGCGCCGGCATGAAGGTGTCGTACCTGGACGACTGGGAGACGTACCACCTCGGCATGGGTGAGATCCACTGCGGCACCAACACCCTGCGGAGCACCTCCGCGGCCTGGTGGACGCGCTGACCCCGGCGACCGCCCGCCCCCGCACGACCTGACGGCCGCCGCCCCGGAGCACCGGGGCGGCGGCTTCTCTCATGCCCGCTCCCGGCCCCGCAGGTCCTCCAGCCGCACCAGCGCGTCGTGCGCCGTGCGCCGTTCCTCGTCGGTGAGTTCGACGGCTGCCACCCGCGCCAGCGCGACCGCAGCCGTCTCCTCGTCGCCTGTGCGGGCGGCGACATCGGCACGCATCACGAGCAGCCGCACCAGCTGGGACGCCGTGGGGGCCGGTCCGCCCGGTCCGCCCGGTCCGCCCGTCCCCGGCCCGAGCACCCGGTCGATGACCTTCGCCGCGGCCGCCGGGTCGTCCCGGGAGTCGGCCAGCAGGGAGGCGTGGTGCAGGGCCCGCGCGTAGGTCTCCCGTGGGGCGGGCCGGTGGTGCTGGTCCTCGCTCGTCGGCTGCCCCACCCGTACGCAGTTGCCGCCCGGATCGGTCATCAGGAACTGCCGCATGCCGTACGACATGTCCTTCAGCGGCCCGATGCGGGGCAGCCCCCGCGTCGGCACCCGCCCGTACGCCTGCCGGAGCCCGGCCCGGAACGCGGCGTACAGGCCGTCGACGTCGTCGCTGACCACGTAGCAGGTGCTGATCGAGGCGGTCGGCTCGTAGCTCTTCAGGCCGAAGAACTGCAGCTCGATACGGCCGCGTTCCACCACGGCGTACGGGTTGGGGCTGCGCTGCTCGAAGGTGACCTCGAAGCCGAGCGCCGTGTAGAAGTCGAGGAGCGGCTCGAGGCTCTGACAGGGAAGGATCGGAATCGTCTTCTCGCCCATGCCGCAACGCTAGTCAAACTTGACCAGAGGGGCGACCGTTTAAAGCGCGACCGTTCGCACGGTCACCCTCCGCACGGAGTCTCGCCGTCCCTCAGAACCCCAGCTTCCGCAGCTGGCGCGGATCGCGCTGCCAGTCCTTCGCCACCTTCACATGGAGGTCGAGGAAGACCGGCGTGCCCAGCAGCGCCTCGATCTGCTTCCGCGACTTGATGCCGACCTCCTTCAGGCGCTTGCCCTTGGGGCCGATGATGATGCCCTTCTGGCTGGGACGCTCGATGTAGACGAAGGCGTGGATGTCCAGGAGGGGCCGGTCGGCGGGACGGTCCTCACGGGGGAGCATCTCCTCCACGACCACGGCGATGGAGTGCGGCAGCTCGTCGCGCACGCCCTCCAGGGCCGCCTCGCGGATCAGCTCGGCGATCATGACCTGCTCGGGCTCGTCGGTGAGGTCGCCCTCGGGGTAGAGGGCCGGGCCCTCCGGCAGCAGGGGGACGAGCAGATCGGCCAGCAGGTCCACCTGCTTGTCGGCGACGGCCGAGACGGGCACGATCTCGGCCCACTCGAAGCCCAGCTCCTTGCCGAGCTGGTCGATGGCGATCAGCTGCTCGGCCAGCGCCTTGCTGTCCACCAGGTCGGTCTTCGTGACGATCGCGATCTTCGGCGTCTTCTTGATGGACGCCAGTTCCTTGGCGATGAACCGGTCACCGGGACCGAGCTTCTCGTTCGCGGGCAGGCAGAAGCCGATGACGTCGACCTCGGCCCACGTCGTGCGGACCACGTCGTTGAGGCGCTCACCCAGCAGGGTGCGCGGTTTGTGCAGCCCCGGGGTGTCGACCAGGATCAGCTGCGCGTCCGGCCGGTGCACGATGCCCCGGACCGTGTGCCGCGTGGTCTGCGGCTGGTTCGCCGTGATCGCCACCTTCTGGCCGACCAGAGCGTTCGTGAGGGTGGACTTGCCCGCGTTGGGGCGGCCCACGAAGCAGGCGAAGCCGGCGCGGTGGGCGGCCTCGGCCGGCTGCTCGGATGACTGGGTACGGACGCTCATGGCGCCCATTCTCCCTGATCCTCGGAGCCCCGCCGCACCCACCACGGACCGTGAGCTTTCCGAAACCCTCACGCAACGAAACGTCACGGAAACACACCCGTACGCGTCCCGAAACGCACGCCGATCACCCTCTGACGAGCCCCCGCACCCGTTGGAGTCCACCGTGCCCACCGTGCCCCTGGCCGCGTCCCTCGCCGCACCGGCCGTCGACACCGGCGACACCGCCTGGCTGCTCGCCGCCACCGCCCTGGTCCTGCTGATGACACCGGGCCTCGCCCTCTTCTACGGCGGCATGGTCCGCACGAAGAGCGTCCTTAACATGCTGATGATGAGCTTCGTCTCGATCGCGCTGGTCACCGTGGTGTGGCTGGCCGCCGGCTACTCGCTCGCCTTCGGCGACGACGCCTTCGGCGGGCTCATAGGCGGCCTCGACCACCTCGGCATGAGCGGTGTCGGCCCCGCGAGCGTCCACGGCACCGTCCCCACCGTCCTCTTCGCCACCTTCCAGCTGACCTTCGCGATCATCACGGCCGCGCTGATCAGCGGCGCGATCGCGGACCGCGCGAAGTTCGGGGCGTGGCTGGTCTTCGTACCGGTGTGGGCGCTGCTCGTATACGTTCCGGTCGCCCACTGGGTGTGGGGTCCGGGCGGCTGGATCCTCAGCGACCTCGGCGCCCTGGACTTCGCGGGCGGACTGCCGGTGGAGATCACCTCCGGCGCCTCCGGACTGGCCCTGTGCCTGGTCCTCGGCCCCCGTCTGGGCTTCAAGAAGGACGCCATGCGCCCGCACAACCTGCCGATGGTCATGCTGGGCGCGGGTCTGCTCTGGTTCGGCTGGTTCGGCTTCAACGCCGGCTCGGCGCTCGGCGCCAACGGCCTGGCCGCCGCCGCCTTCCTCAACACGCTCGCCGCCGGCTGCACCGGTCTGCTCGGCTGGCTCTTCGTCGAGCAGAAGCGCGACGGCCATCCGACGACGCTGGGCGCGGCCTCCGGCGCGGTGGCCGGTCTCGTCGCCATCACTCCGTCCTGCGGCTCGGTCTCACTGCTCGGCGCGCTGGTCATCGGCCTCGCCGCGGGTGTCGTCTGCTCCTACGCGGTGGGCTGGAAGTTCCGGCTGAACTACGACGACTCGCTCGACGTCGTCGGCGTCCACCTGGTCGGCGGGGTCATCGGCACGGTCCTGATCGGTGTCTTCGCCGCCCGGTCGATGACCGGCGGCGCCGAGGGCCTCCTGTACGGCGGCGGTCTCGCCCAACTCGGCAAGCAGGCGGTGGCCGTGGTCGCCGTCGGGACGTACGCGTTCCTCGTGACGTACGGCATCGGGAAGCTGATCGACAAGGTGCTGGGCTTCCGCGCGGAGGAGGAGCACGAGCACACCGGTCTCGACCTTACGGTGCACGCCGAGACGGCATACGATCACGGCGTCCTGGGCCACGGCGCCCCGGTCAGCTCGTCCGTCCCGTCCCCGTCCCCCACGCAGAAGGCCAAGGCTTAAGGCATGAGACTCATCACCGCGATCGTCAAGCCGTACCGCCTCGACGCGGTCAAGACCGCCCTCCAGGAGATGGGCGTGCACGGTCTGACCGTCAGCGAGGCAAGCGGTTACGGCCGGCAGCGCGGTCACACCGAGGTGTACCGGGGTGCCGAGTACCAGGTCGACCTCGTGCCCAAGGTCCGGATCGAGATCGTCGTCGAGGACGCGGTGTGCGACGACGTCATCGACACCATCGTCAAGGCCGCCCACACCGGCAAGATCGGCGACGGCAAGGTGTGGGCCCTGCCGGTGGAGACGGTCGTACGGGTGCGGACGGGAGAGCGGGGTCCCGACGCGCTCTGAGGCGACGGAACCGAACAGGAGGGGTGGTGCGGCCCGCGGGCGGCGCCACCCCTCACTCATGGGCGCTCGGCTCAGTCGAAGACGAACGGTCCCGGCGACTGCGGTCCGCTCGCCGTGCAGCTCACGGTGATGCCGAAGACCACCATCTGCAGGGAGCCGCCGAACGCCTCCAGGCTGTCGCCGGGGGCGACGGTGCCGGTGAGCGGGCCCACCACCATGCCGTCGCCGGCGGCCAGGGCCGGGTTCTCGGTGCCGGTGAAGGCCGTCGTGCCGCCGCTCGCCTTGACGAAGGTGAGCGTGGACTGGATGGAGTCCTCGGCGAGGGCGATCGGAGCGGTGATCTCCTCGGAGGAGAGGGTGACCGTGGCGGTCGTACCGGTCTGGGTGGCCGTGAGCGTGGCCGTGCCGGAGCCGCCGATGGTGCAGCTGGCGTTGATGGTCGCGGTCTCGGGAGTGACCGCGAGGGCGGTCGGCGCGAACGCGAGTCCGGTGACGGCCAGCGTCCCTGCCGCGAGCGCCGCGCCGACTCCGAGTCGTATGCGTGTCATCGAGCGAATTCCCTTCCCTGGTACGGGAGGTGCACGGGGCCTGGGGAAGCCCCGTACGTCCCGGTACGGGCGTTGCCATGTGGGGGTGCACTGCGCGGCCGCGCGGCGGAATGTGACGGTCCGCCAAGAGAACGGCTCCATTGAGGCGTGCGCGGGCCGAGATTGCAAGAGATGCTCCGGCGGTTGCGGCAAGGGTCGGCGAAAGTGGCCGAAGCCGTTCGCTGACGGTGCCGGCCGACTCCGCGCCGAGGTGGCGGCGGGCGCCGATCTGTCCCGCGCCGCACGCTTTCGCCGGTAGCGCGGCCCCGATGTCCACTCGCCCGCGCATGATTTTCATGCAGCTCGCAGGGCTGTTACCGGCCGTAACACTATGCGGCGAGCGCCCGCCGCTCCCCCGCCGGACCGAAGATCACTACGCTGTACCGGTGCTCACCTACGAGGAGTTGACGGGGCCGGAACGTGAGCTGTGGGACGCGTTTCCGGAAGGACGGCGGGTCGACCTCAGGACCGGGGTGCCCGAGGAGGACGGGGTCGCCGGCGGCGAGGGCTGGGGGCCCGAGCGCACGGTACGGGCGACGGTGATCATGGCGCTGCTGCTGGGGGCCAACGCCGCCCAGCGGCCCGGCGCGGTCGGCTCGCTCTCCCTCGCCGGCGCGCGGATCTCCGGCCATGTCGACCTGGCCGGCGCCCGGATCGAGCATCCCCTCTGGCTGGAGGGCTGCTGGTTCGAGCAGGAGGTGAACCTGTACGGGGCGGAGACCCGGACGGTCGCGATCATGGGCAGCCGGGTGCCCCGGCTGGAGGCCGGGGCGAGCCGGATCGGCGGACGCCTCGACCTGCACGGCACCCAGGTGGAGGCCGGGCCGCCGTCCTCCCCCTTCCACCGCGCGAGCACCGCCCTGTCGCTGGTCAACGCCCATGTGGCCGGCGGCATCATGCTGAACAGGGCGCGGCTGATCGCACCCGGCGGCTGGGCGATGGCCGCCGGCGGCCTGGTCGTCGAAGGCGGCCTCTTCTGTCGGCGCGGCTTCGTCGCCGACGGCGAGATACGGCTGCTGGGCGCCCAGTTGCCCGGCGGACTGTTCCTCCAGGGGGCCCGCCTGGAGCGGCCCGGCCCGCACGGGGTGACCCTCGCCCTGGACAACGCGGTCGCCCAGACGGTCGACTGCTCCGAGGGATTCGTCTCCCACGGCACCGTCCGCCTGCGCGGCGCCCGGATCACGGACAACCTGTCCTTCGAGGGCGCCGTTTTGAACGGACCACCCGGCGACGACGGCGAAACGGGCACCGGCCCGGCCCTGATGGCCATGCTCATGCAGGCCGCCGACTTCGACTTCGCCCTGGCCAGGCGGCCGACGGGTGCGGTGGATCTGCGGGGCGCCCAGGTGTCGTACCTCCACGAGAGCGCGCACAGCTGGCCCGAGGTGGTGGAGCTGGACGGCTTCGTCTACGGCTCGATCAAGACCGCGGAGACGAACGGTGAGCGGAGGGAGGCGGTGAGCGGTCCGGCGACCGTGCGGCGCCGCGTGGAGTGGATACGCCGCAGCCCGGGCTACAGTCCGCAGCCGTACGAGCAACTCGCGGCCTGGTACCGCAAGGTCGGGCACGACGACGACGCCCGCCGGGTGCTGCTGGCCAAGCAACGGCACCGGCGGAGCACGCTCTCCCCGGCGGCCCGCGTCTGGGGCCACCTCCTCGACGCGACCGTCGGCTACGGCTACCGCCCCTGGCTGGCCGGTGTCTGGCTGCTCGCGCTGATCCTGCTGGGGACGACGGCGTTCGACACCGCCACCCCCACCGCGGTGAAACAGGACGAGGGCGCGCCCTTCCAGCCGCTCGTCTACACCCTCGACCTGCTGGTCCCCATCGGCGGCCTGGGCCAGCGCACGGCCTGGTACTGGACGGACGGCACCCTCCAGTGGCTGGCCTACGCCCTGATCGCCCTCGGCTGGATCCTCACGACGGCCGTCATCGCGGGAGTGACCCGCACCCTGCAGAAGAACTAGAGCGTCGCCGGGACGCCTCAGCCCGCCGTCACCGTCGCGCGCACCGACCCGTCCGGCCCCGCCAGCAGGACCGGGGTCTCCGGCCCGCCGAGGTCCCGCACGGCGGCCCGGTCCTCGTCGGAGACGGTCTCCGCGGCGGTCACCACGGCCGCCGCCTCCAGGGACTTCGCGCCGGAGGCCACCGCCATGGCGACGGCCGTGCGCAGCGCGCTGAGCCGCAGGGAGTCGAGTGCCACGGTCCCGGCGACATACGTCCGGCCCGTCTCGTCGCGTACGGCCGCCCCCTCGGGCACCCCGTTGCGGGCCCGCGCGGAACGGGCCAGGGTGACGATCTTCCGGTCCTCGGGGTCGAGGTCGTGCGCGCTGCTGTCGGTCATGAACCGAGCATACGGAGACCCGGCCGGTCCGCCGCGCGCCGGGGTCCGGTCATCCCCGGTCCAGCCGCAGGCGCTCCGCGCGGGGCAGACCCGCCACCACCAGGTCGTACGAGTCCTCGATCAGCTCCTCGACCAGGCGGCCCGGGAGGCCCGCGTCGAGGGCGACGGTGTTCCAGTGACGCTTGTTCATGTGGTAGCCGGGGGTGACGAGGCCGGGGTGCTCGGTGCGCAGCCGGACCGCGTCCTCGGGGTCGCACTTGAGGTTGACCTTCAGGGGCCGCTGGTCCGTCCAGCTCAGGGCGAACATCTTCCCGAGGACCTTGAAGACGGAGATCTCGGGACGGAAGGGGAAGTCCTCGACGGCCTCGTCGAAGGAGAGGCAGAAGGCACGCAACTCCTGTGGTGTCACTCGGACTTCTTCTCCTCCTCCGGCGGCCCGGCGGGGCCGATCGGCTCCACGAGCACGGTGACGATCTTGTTCCGGCGGCCGGCGGCGGCCTCGGCGGTGAGCCGCAGTTCGCGCTCGTCCGGCAGGGCGACGACCGAGGAGGCGCCGGCGATGGGGACACGGCCCAGGGCCTTGGCGAGGAGGCCGCCCACGGTCTCCACGTCCTCGTCGTCATAGGCGTCGAGGCCGTACAGCTCGCCGAGGTCGGTGATGTCGAGGCGGGCGGTGACGCGGTAGCGGTCGTCGCCCAGCTCCTCCACCGGCGGCAGCTCCCGGTCGTACTCGTCGGTGATCTCGCCGACGATCTCCTCCAGGATGTCCTCGATGGTGACGATGCCGGCGGTGCCGCCGTACTCGTCGATGACGACGGCGACGTGGTTGCGCTCCTGCTGCATCTCGCGCAGCAGGTCACCGGCGTTCTTGGTGTCGGGGACGAAGACGGCCGGGCGCATGGCCGTGGACACCAGTTCGCTCTCGGCGTCCCGGCTGATGTGCGTCTTGCGGGCCAGGTCCTTCAGGTACACGATCCCGACGATGTCGTCCTCGTTCTCCCCCGTGACCGGTATGCGCGAGAAACCGGAGCGCAGGGCGAGGGTGAGGGCCTGACGGATGGTCTTGTACCGCTCGATGGCGACCAGGTCGGTGCGCGGGACCATCACCTCGCGCACGAGGGTGTCACCGAGTTCGAAGACCGAGTGCACCATGCGGCGCTCCTCGGCCTCGATCAGGGACTCCTTCTCCGCGAGGTCGACCAGCGCCCGCAGCTCGGCCTCGGAGGCGAACGGGCCCCGGCGGAAGCCCTTGCCGGGCGTGAGCGCGTTACCGATGAGGATGAGCAGGTTCGGGATCGGGCCCATGATCCGGGCCAGCGGCAGCAGCACGTACGCCGCCGCCGTGGCCGTGTTCAGGGGGTGCTGGCGGCCGATGGTGCGCGGGGAGACGCCGACGGCCACGTAACTGACGAGGACCATCACCCCGATGGCGACGACCAGGGCCTCCCAGGTCGCGTCGAACTGCTTCAGACAGGCGTAGGTGACGAGCGCGGCGGCGGCCATCTCGCAGGCCACGCGCACCAGCAGCGCCACGTTCAGATAGCGGGTGGGGTCCGCCGAGATCTGGGCGAGCTTCGCGCTGCCGCGCTGCCCGGCCCGTACGGCCTCCTCGGCACGGAAGCTGGAGACGCGCGCGAGGCCCGCCTCCGCGCAGGCGGCGAGCCAGGCGACGACGACCAGGGCGACGGCACCACCGATGAGAGTCGCGCTCATGACACGGTCGGCGCCGGGGAGGGGCCGGTGAAGCCCTTCTCCGCGCGCCAGCCGTCCACGATGGCGGCCTGGAGGCCGAACATCTCGGCCTTCTCGTCCGGCTCCTCGTGGTCGTACCCCAGCAGGTGCAGCACCCCGTGGACGGTGAGGAGCTGGAGCTCCTCGTCCATGGAGTGCTGCGTCTCGGCTTCCCTGCCCTGCTTCTCGGCGACCTCGGGGCACAGCACGATGTCGCCGAGCAGGCCCTGCGGCGGCTCGTCGTCGTCCTTCGACGGCGGCCGCAGCTCGTCCATCGGGAAGGACATGACATCGGTCGGACCGGGGAGGTCCATCCACTGGATGTGCAGCTGCTCCATGGCGTCGGCGTCCACCACGATCACCGACAGCTCGGAGAGGGGGTGGATGCGCATCCGTGTCAGCGCGTAGCGGGCGATGTCGAGGATCGCCTGCTCGTCGACCTCGGTTCCGGACTCGTTGTTGACGTCGATCGACATGGTGCTGTGCTTGTCTACTTCCCCTTGGGCCCGGCCTTGCCCCGGCCGCCCTTGTGCGTGCCGTTCTCCGTGCCGTGCGTGGTGTCGTACTTCTCGTACGCGTCGACGATACGGCCGACGAGCTTGTGCCGTACGACATCCTGGGACGACAGCCGGGAGAAGTGCACGTCGTCCAGGCCCTCCAGGATGTCCTGCACCTGGCGCAGACCGGACTTCGTGCCGCTCGGCAGGTCGACCTGCGTCACATCACCCGTGATCACGATCTTCGAGTCGAAGCCGAGGCGGGTGAGGAACATCTTCATCTGCTCGGGCGAGGTGTTCTGTGCCTCGTCGAGGATGATGAAGGCGTCGTTGAGCGTGCGACCGCGCATGTACGCCAGCGGCGCGACCTCGATGGTCCCGGCGGCCATCAGCCGGGGGATCGAGTCGGGGTCGAGCATGTCGTGCAGCGCGTCGTACAGCGGACGCAGGTAGGGGTCGATCTTCTCGTAGAGGGTGCCGGGGAGGAAGCCGAGGCGTTCGCCGGCCTCGACCGCCGGGCGCGTCAGGATGATCCGGTTGACCTGCTTGGACTGCAGGGCCTGGACCGCCTTGGCCATGGCGAGGTACGTCTTGCCGGTACCGGCCGGGCCGATGCCGAAGACGACGGTGTGCTTGTCGATGGCGTCGACGTACCGCTTCTGGTTGAGCGTCTTGGGGCGGATCGTGCGGCCACGCGAGGACAGGATGTTCTGTGTCAGCACCTCGGCCGGGGTCTCCTGGCCTTCGCTCTTCCCGTTCTCGCTCGCCCTCAGCATGGCGATCGAGCGTTCCACCGCATCCTCCGTCATCGGCTGTCCGGTGCGGAGCACCAGCATCATCTCGTCGAACAGGCGCTGGACGAGAGCGACTTCGGGGGCGTCGCCGACCGCGCTGATCTCATTGCCCCGGACATGGATGTCGACCGCCGGGAAGGCCTTCTCGATCACGCGCAGGAGGGAGTCGCCGGAACCCAGCACGGTCACCATGGGGTGCGCCGCGGGGACGGTGAACTGCGCTCTCGCCTTGCCCTGCGCGGGGGTGTGAGCTGTGCGTGTCTGAGTCATGGGCCGGCTCTGTAGGCCGCGGTTCCTCCTCTTGGCCGTGGGGCTCGTGTTGCCCTTTTCCAGAGTACGACGCGGTGGTGACAGTGCCGTAGGGCTTTTACCGGGGGAGCTCGGGGCCGCGTGTACGTCGCGGTCTGCGGCCCGGTGGGGCTTCTCGCGCAGTTCCCCGCGCCCCTGGCCCTTCAGCGCCAGGCCGGCGCGCCGCCGACCGCACCCGGGGTCGTCGCCTCGATCTTCGTTCGGATCTCTCCCATCACCGTCACGATCCGTTCCTCGTGCTCCGGGGTGAGGCGGGTGACCGGGACCGAGCAGCTGATGGCGTCGGTGGTGGGGATCTCGGTGCGCAGGGCGAAGCCGAAGCCGACGATGCCGGGCACGCCCTCCTCGCGGTCGACGGCGTAGCCGCGGGCACGGACGGTCGCGAGATCCGCGGCCAGGGCGGCGCGGGTGGTGCGGGTGCGGGGGGTGAGCGCCTCGTAGGGGCCGTCGGGGAGGTCGGTGTCGGGGCGTTCGGCGAGGAGGGCCTTGCCGAGCGCGCCGGCGTGGGCGGGGAGGCGGCGGCCCACACGGCTGATCGTGCGCAGGTACTCGTGCGACTCGCGGGTCGCCAGGTACGCGACGTCCCTACCGTCGAGACGGGCGAGGTGGATGGTCTCGCCGAGCGCCTCGGACGCCTCGTCGAGGTAGGGCCGTACGGCGCGTACGCGCGGGTCGGAGTCCAGGTAGCCGGTGCCGGTGAGCAGGGCGCGGATGCCGATGCCGTAGAGGGACCCGGTGGTGTCCGTACGGACCCAGCCCCGGCCGATCAGGGTCTGCAGCAGGGCGTACATCGAGCTGCGCGGGACCCGCATCTCGTCCGCCAGCTCCTGGAGGCGGGCGGGGCGGTCGCCGCGCGCGGCCAGCAGTTCCAGCAGGTCGACCGTGCGCGCCGCGGACTTCACCTCACGGACGCCGCCCTCTGTTTCCGACATGGTTTCCGGCATGCGCCGATCGTAGGAGACGACGCGGCGCCATTGACCTGGCTCGTTCGCGTACCTAACCTCCATCTCCATACGTAGACAAGTGACGTGCACGCTTGGATGACCTCTGGCAGGAGCCGCCCCGTGACCGCGACCCGTGACCTGACCATCGCCGAGGTCCGGCTGACCCCGATCCTCGTCGCCGACCCGCCGCTGCTGAACACCCAGGGCGTGCACCAGCCGTACACCCCCCGGCTGATCGTGGAGGTGGTGACCGCCGACGGGACCACGGGCCTGGGCGAGACCTACGGCGACACCAAGTACCTGGAGCTGGCCAGGCCGTTCGCGCAGAAGCTGGTGGGCCGTCCGGTCAGCGATCTGAACGGGCTGTTCACGCTCGCCGACGAGGTGGCCGTCGACGGGACGCGGGTCTCCGGACAGGTCGACGTGGGCGGCCTGCGCGGTGTCCAGACGGCCGACAAGCTGCGTCTGTCGGTCGTGTCCGCGTTCGAGGTCGCCTGTCTCGACGCGCTCGGCAAGGCGCTGGGGCTGCCCGTGCACGCGCTGCTCGGCGGGAAGCTGCGGGACACCGTGGAGTACAGCGCGTACCTCTTCTACAAGTGGGCCGACCACCCCGAGGGCGTCGTGGGCGAGCGGGACGACTGGGGGGCCGCCGTGGACCCGGCCGGGGTGGTGGAGCAGGCCCGGCGGTTCAAGGAGCGGTACGGGTTCACCTCGTTCAAGCTCAAGGGGGGTGTCTTCCCGCCGGACGAGGAGATCGCGGCGATCCGTGCGCTGGCCGAGGCGTTCCCCGGACATCCGCTGCGGCTGGACCCGAACGGGGCCTGGTCGGTGGAGACCTCGCTGAAGGTCGCGGACGCGCTGGGGGACGTGCTCGAGTACCTGGAGGACCCGGCGCTCGGGACGCCCGCGATGGCCGAGGTGGCGTCGCGGACGTCGGTGCCGCTGGCCACCAACATGTGCGTGACGACCTTCGCGGAGATCGAGGAGGCGTTCACGAAGGGGGCCGTACAGGTCGTCCTCTCCGACCACCACTACTGGGGCGGACTGCGCAACACACGTGAACTGGCCGCGATCTGCCGCACGTTCGGCGTCGGGGTGTCCATGCACTCCAACACCCACCTGGGGATCAGCCTCGCGGCGATGACCCAGGTGGCGTCGACCGTGCCGAACCTGCACCATGCCTGCGACTCCCACTACCCGTGGCAGTCCGAGGACGTCCTCACCGCGCGCCTCACCTTCGAGGACGGCGCGGTACGGGTTTCCGACGCGCCGGGTCTCGGCGTCGAACTCGACCGTGACCAGCTGGAGTTCCTGCACCGGCGGTGGCTGTCCGACGACGGTTCCCTGCGGGAGCGGGACGACGCGGCGGCGATGCGGGTGGCGGAGCCGGGGTGGGTGACGCCGACGGTGCCTCGCTGGTGAGGCCGGTTGTTCGTCTGCGGGCGAGTGGGGGCTGGTCGCGCAGTTCCCCGCGCCCCTGAAAAGCAGGGGCTGCGCCCCGTGCCTTTCGGCCCGAAAGGGCCGTAGGCCCTTGAGGGGCGCGGGGAACTGCGCGAGAAGCCCCACCGGGCCCGCACCCGACAACACACCGAAGCCCCCACCACCGCACCCGCCCCACCCAGCGGAGCGGTGGGGCAGACTGGCTGGATCCGCACCACGCCAGGGAGCACATCGTGACCGCGTTCAAGGGAGAGCGACCGCACCGGCCCCAGGTCGACCCGCTGAGGGCCCTGCGCGCACCGGATGACCCGCCCTGGGACGTCTATCTGACCGGCACCGTCTTCCTCGACATCATCTTCACCGGCCTGGACTCCGCGCCGGTGCGCGGAACCGAGTCCTGGGCCCGCGGCATGGGGTCCAGCCCCGGCGGTGTGGCCAACATGGCCACGGCCCTGGCCCGGCTGGGCCTCAGGACCTCCCTCGCGGCGGCCTTCGGCGACGACCACTACGGCGAGTACTGCTGGGACACCCTGGAGCAGGGCGAGGGCATCGACCTCTCCCCCTCCCGCACGGTCCTCGGCTGGCACTCCCCGGTCACCGTCTCCATGGCGTACGAGGGCGAGCGCACGATGGTCTCCCACGGCCACGAGGCGCCCCCGGAGGAGTCCGCGCCGGAGTGCCCGCCCCCCGCGCGCGCCGCCGTCGCCTCCCTCACGCCCGGCGTACGCGCCCCCTGGATCGCCCAGGCCGCGAGCAAGGGCACCCGGATCTTCGCGGACGTCGGCTGGGACGAGACCGGCGCCTGGGACCTGGCGGGGCTCGCCGATCTCGCCCACTGCGAGGCGTTCCTGCCCAACGCGGCCGAGGCGATGCGGTACACCGGCGCCGAGTGCCCGAGGGCCGCCGCCCGCGCGCTGACCGAGCACGTCCCGGTGGCCGTGGTGACCCTGGGCGCGGAGGGCGCGTACGCCGTGGACGGGCGGACCGGTGAGACGGCGGAGGTGCCGGCCATCGCGGTGGAAGCCCTGGACCCGACGGGCGCGGGGGACGTGTTCGTGGCCGGATTCGTCACCGGCACGCTGGCGGACTGGCCGCTGGCGGACCGGCTGGCCTTCGCGGGGCTGACCGCGGCGCTGTCGGTCCAGGAGTTCGGGGGGTCGCTGTCCGCGCCGGGCTGGGCGGAGATCGCGGCGTGGTGGCGGCGGGTGCAGTCGCTGGACGGGCAGGATCCCGCGGCGCTGCGCCGGTACGCCTTCCTGGAGGACTTCCTCCCGAAGGACCACGTCAGCCCGTGGCCGCTGCGGCGGGCGGTCCCCACGATCGGCTTCCGCCGCTCGGCCTGAGACCGGGCGCGTCATAGCTCGGGGGTACCTGTCTCGTCGGCGGGTGCGGGTGGATCGTGGTTGCTCGCGCAGTTCCCCGCGCCCCTGAGAAGCAGGGGCTGCGCCCCGTGCTTCTCAGGCCCGCCGCCGGTCGCCTTTCAGGGCCACGGGGGCCTGGTCTTTCAGGGGCGCGGGGAACTGCGCGAGAAGCCCCACGCATCCGCACCCGCCGACGAAACAGGCACCCCCGAGCTACTGGGCGCACCCAAAAACTCACGCGCCTACCCACCAATCCCCACCCCAAACGCGCCGTGATACAAATTCTCCGCGCGTCCCTGTCCGTCGACAGCCAGCCGCCCAACCCCCCTCATCGAGCCGCACCTTCGCACGCCCAGGAACGCCCGTGTCCCCCCGCACCACCACCCCGCCCTGGCCCCTCGTCGCCCTTTTCACGGCCGGGTATCTCGCCGCGTACCTCCTGCCCACCACCGTGGGCAGACTCGACGCCGCGCTCCCCCTCACCACCACCGAGGCCGGCGCCGTCGGCAGCGCGCTGCTGCTCGGCTCGGCCACGGCCGGCTTCACGCTCGCCGCCCACGTGGAACGCCTCGGCCCCCGCCGCCTCGCCCGGGCGGGCCTGACGCTCGCCGCCGTCGGCTACGGCACCGCCGCGCTCACCACCGCCCTGCCCGCCGTGGTCGCGGGCGCGGTCCTCGGCGGCTTCGGTTCCGGCACGGCGACCGCCGTCGCCGCGACCGGGATCGCCGCGCAGCGCGACCCGCACCGGGTGTCGACGACGGGCCTGCTGAGCGTCTCGGCGCTGGCCGGCGCGCTGTATCTGACGATTCCCCGCCTGGGCCCCGGCCACGGCCTCCCCCTGGCCGCCCTCGCCCTCACGGCCCTGCTCACCCTCCCGGCGACCTCCCGGCTCGCCGAACCCGTGGCCACCGCCCACGTCGCCCGGGACCGGCGCCCGCTCCCCCACCTGCGCCACGGCCTGACCCTGGCCGTCACGCTCCTGCTGTGGTCCCTGGCGCAGAACTCCCTCTGGGGCGTCAGCGGCCGGATCGGCACCACCCAGGCCGGGCTCTCCGAGGTCACCGTCGGCGCGGTCTTCGCGACGGCGCTCGGCGCGGGCCTGCTCGGGGTGATCGGGGCGAGCGCGCTGGGCGTGCGCTTCGGCCGCGCGCTCCCCATCGGCGCCGGCACCGCCCTCATCTCCGGCTGTATCGCGCTCAGCGCCACCGCGACCGACCTGCCGACCTTCGCCACCGGCGAGATCGCCTGGAACGCGCTCTACCCGGTCGTCCTGTCGTACCTCATCGGCCTCGCCGCCTCCCTCGACCCGCGCGGCCGCTGGGCGGTCCTGATCGGCTCCGCGTCCTCGCTCGGCACGGCCGCCGGGCCCCTCGTCGGCAGCCTGCTCTCCGCCCACGCCGGCTACCCGGCGATGGGCGCGATCCTGGCGGTGGGCCTGCTGCTCATCACGGCCCCCATGACCTGGGTGGCCCTGCGCACGACCGCGCCCACCACGGAACACGCCCGCTACCAGGAGCAGTCGACCGCCGGGCTAGCGGAGTACCGCCCGGCGGCCTAGGCGTGAGCGCCGTGGCCCCCGCCCCGGTCACCCGAACTCGTACGCGTCCACCTCGGCGAGGTACCGGGCCCGCCGCTCCTCGTCGTGCTCCAGGAAGGACGCGGTGAAGGAGTTGCGGGCCAGCTCCCGCAGCCGGTCCTCGTTCAAGCCGAGGGTCCGGCGTACGGCGTCGTAGTTGTCGCCGGCGTATCCGCCGAAGTAGGCGGGGTCGTCGGAGTTGACCGTGCAGAGCAGGCCCGCGTCGAGCATGGCGGGCAGCGGGTGGTCGGCGAGGGTGTCGACGGCGCGCAGCCGGACGTTGGAGAGCGGGCAGAGCGTCAGCGGGATCCGCTCGCGCACCAGCCGTGCGACGAGGTCCGGGTCCTCCATGCAGCGCAGCCCGTGGTCGACGCGCTCGACCCCGAGGACGTCGAGGGCCTCGGTGATGTACTCCGGCGGGCCCTCCTCCCCCGCGTGCGCGACGCGCCGCAGTCCGAGCGCCGCGGCCGCCTCGTACACCTCACGGAACTTCACCGGCGGATGCCCGACCTCGGCCGAGTCCAGTCCGATCCCGACGATCCGGTCGAGATACGGCTTCGCGGCCTCCAGCGTGTCGAGGGCCGACTCGGCGGACTCGTCCCGCAGGAAGCAGAGGATCAGCTGCGTGGAGATCCCGTGCCGCTCCTCGCTCCTGCCCAGCGCCCGCCACAGCCCTTCGACGACCGTTCCCATCCCCACGCCCCGCGCGATGTGGGCCTGCGGGTCGAAGAAGATCTCGGCGTGGCGTACGCCCTGGGCGGCGGCGCGGGCGAGATAGGCGTCGGCGAGGTCCGCGAAGTCCTGCTCGGTGCGCAGGACCGCCATCAGCTCGTAGTACAGGTTCAGGAAGGACTGGAGATCCTCGAACTCGTAGGCCTTGCGGAGCGCTTCCGTGTCCGCGTACGGCAGCGCGACCCCGTTCCGGGCTGCCAGCGCGAACGCCAGCTCCGGCTCCAGGGTGCCTTCGATGTGCAGGTGCAGTTCAGCTTTGGGGAGGGACATCAAAGCATCGTACGGCCGCTCTAGCTGTATTGATCACGAGCGTTGTTAACGTCGGTCGGATTTGATCGTGGCGAAGGCCTCCGTGTGTGGTGGAGGTGTCGAATCTTCACCGCACGGAGGCCTTCGTGTCCCACCGTAATGCCCGGCTGACCATTC